>NZ_JHXD01000004.1 GCF_000687715.1 Xylanibacter ruminicola Ga6B6 | reverse complement strand
CCTTCTTTCTCTTTGTCAAACTTAAGCAGTCGCTCAACTGCCTTAACTTTAAGTGCCATAATTTTGTTTTAAATAAAAGGGTTTGTTAAAATCTTTCCTTTTCCTTAAAACCTCTTCCTTAGTCGTGTTTGAGCGGGTGTAGCCATCAATAATTTTCTGGTAGGCCTACGGAAAATTCTTCTCTGGCTTGAGCGCTCTTTTTTGTTGCCTTTCAACAACATTGCAAAGGTACAAAAAATATTTGAATTGTGCAAATATTTTGGTAGTTATTTTAGTCCACAAAGCTACTTTTTTTTATCTGATGATGGTTTTGCGCTTTTGCACTTTTGCAAACTTGACATTAAGGTATTGGATATTTCAGTAAAGTATCTCTATTATTATATAATATATATATTATATAATAATAGGCTTAGTATTATAGATTTCTAAAAACCTTTAAGTCAAGTTTGCAAAACCGCAAAACTGCAAAAGTTATTCCGCTTCAGAAATTTATTTTCGTATCTCATGCAACTTTTCTGCCATTTCATACGTCTAAAAGTTGAAGACTTTTAAAATATTGGAATATGAAAATATTAGGAAACATTATCTGGCTCATCTTCGGTGGCATTAATATTGCCCTCGAGTACTTCATTGCAGGACTTATCCTGATGCTCACCATCGTAGGCATACCGTTCGGTTTGCAAAGCTTCAAACTTGGCATACTTGCTTTGTGGCCTTTCGGCACCAAGGTAGAATGGATGCAGTCGCAACCAGGTTGCCTGAGCACCTTTATGAACGTACTATGGTTCTTTGTTGGTGGAATCTGGATTTTCCTCACACATATATTCTATGGCTTTATCCTCTGCATCACCATCATCGGTATCCCATTCGGAAAAATGCACTTCCGCCTGGCCAAATTAGCCCTCTCGCCATTTGGTAGAGTGGTTATCTAATAACAAAGTGCCGGAATGATAGAATTTTGACTGAAAAGTTTGGAGTTTACGATATTTTCCTTATCTTTGCACCGAAAAAATAAAAATGCTTATTAAATGAAAACAATCATTCTCCTGGTAGCGCTGACATTATCATTAAGTGCTTCCGCCCAAGATATTGAGCGGGATTCTGTTGTTCAGCATTTCCTAAATCTTTCAGCCAAGCTGAAATCTGCCACGCGAATTGGTGTAAAATCCGACGGCTCATTCTATTGGCCCAAGACAGGTGAAAAGTTTCCGGCTTTCTCTGATAAAGATATTGATGGCAACATCTGGAACTCCGATAGTATTCGTGGTCGCGTTGCTGTATTTAATCTATGGTACTCTGGTTGTGGACCTTGTCTAGCTGAAATGCCGATTCTTTCGGAATGGAAACAGCAGCTGCCCGAAGTATTGTTCTTTTCTGCAACATTTCATGATGCCGCTACCACGAAACGTATCACCGACAAGCGTCAATTTAACTGGATTCATCTTGTTGAAGATAAGACCATGATGCCATGGATTGGTACCAAGGGCTTTCCCTTCACGATAGTAGTCGACAAGCAGGGTATTGTAAGGTATGCCGTTCACGGTACCTCTGAGCAGAAGCGCGCTGAAATCCTTGATGCTATCAAAGCTTCCATCGCAGAATAAATTCATTTTTTATCCAATTTCATAATTATTGGATATTTTAATTATTGGTTATTATATCAATGGCTGGCTGTGAAGCTCGCCATTTTTTTTGTATTATCTTCAAAAACCAATGTTTAAACGAGTTTAAAGAATTGGCAGTAATGTTTATCATGGTTTAAAATCAGTGCCATCCTGTCTATCAATAAATGTCAATTTGGCACTGGGCACGTATATTGCATTTTGATATGTGAGCGCTGGAGCTAAGAAGCAAAGGTACTCATAACATTGTTGAACTAAAAGTATAATTAGGAGGTATTGATTATGTTACCAGTAATGTTTAAAAACAGTTGGTTCCCAACAGTATTTGACGATTTCTTGAACACTGATTTTATGCCTCGTGCCAACAGTACAGCACCCGCAGTCAATGTCAAGGAGAGTGAGAAGGCCTACACCATGGAACTTGCAGCTCCAGGCATTAAGAAAGAATATTGCCGTGTAGCCATCAACGACGAGGGCAACCTCACCATCGCCATTGAAAACAAGGCTGAACACAAACATGAGGACAAACACCATCACTATCTGCGCCGCGAGTTTAGCTACTCGAACTACGAGCAGAACTACACGCTGCCTGATGATGTGGTAAAGGATAAGATTTCTGCTAAGGTTGAGGACGGCATCCTAACCATTACGATGCCAAAGACTGAGCCTAAGGAGAAAGTTACGAAAGCTATCGAGGTTTCATAAAGTGATTACGTGGCATCTTAAACTATTGGGAGCAACATCCATCAGTGGTGTTGCTCCCTTTTTTTCGTTGGCAATATTTTCCAAGAATTATTGGATAAATTCTTTGTATCTTTGCATTTGGTTTTAGGCCGTGGGCATTTTGCCCATACCCATTCATCCCCTGTGAAGGGCAAGAATGCGCGAGTGCAGGTTTTATTCCTGCCTCGGGGTTATTAATATTTTAAATTTTAGTAATGGCTAGCTGCGAAGCTCGCCATTTTTTTTGCGCTTTTGGAAAATCCCATGTTTTAGGTATTGCAAATGTCGGAGAATCACCGTACCTTTGTACCCACAATATTTTAGCCAAAGTATCTACATGTTTGAATAACTTCCAATTGAAGAGCCTGTCGTGATGACAGGCTTTATTCATTTTCTATACAGATACTTCCAGATGTCAATAGCATCGTCGCTGAAGCGTATCCCATACTACGGTATCGGCATCTCGTTGCCCTTTATCCTGATGCGCCATTGGAACGAGTGGCAGGAGCACCACACACTATCCATGGATGAGACAGATAAGCGTTTTTGTCGTGTGGTGATGGACATTCAGTATCAGTCTCAGAAGTTCTTCTTCGGCGAGATGGCGTTTAACTATTTTGCCGATCAGAACAAGGAGTTTATTCAGCGCCGTCGCACCACCCGTTATGAGGAATGTTTCTACAAGCTACCCGACGAATTCAAAACACAGCAGTTTAAGGACTGTTTTGGTACGAGTGATGCAGCCACATCGCGAGCCTTAAAACGTTTGAAAGAGGATGGTGTGATCGAGAAAGTTAGTTATGGCGTTTATCGTAAAAATTTAAAAGTACTACCATAAATATATAGGTAAAAGCACGAAAAATAACAATTTGTGGCAGAAATTGCAAAATTTCTGCCATTTTATTTGTTTATTTCGCAAAAATACTATACTTTTGCAGCCGTAAACAAAAAAACGAGAGAATTATGTCAATGTTGAATGCGTGGTTTTACGGTTATTATTTTTACTTTGCAGGACACTGTGAAGCGGGAAGTTGCGTGTAAAGTTCAACTTATGACAATGGAAGATAAAACAACAAGGTCCCGCTTCACAAACAAGTGATAGCGGGACTTGCTTTTTTAAAGTGTAAAAATTAGAAAATGTAAAAATTGAGATAATGAAGAGAATTGCAATACAAGGATTAATCGGGTCGTTCCACGATATCGCGGCGCACCTTTACTTCGAGGGAGAACAGATACAGCTGATTTGCTGCTCAACCTTCGAACAGGTGTTCCAGGAGATGCAGAAGGATCCTACCGCCATAGGTATGCTGGCTATCGAGAATACCATTGCGGGTAGTCTGCTGCATAACTACGAGTTACTGCGTGATAGCGGTACTGCCATCGTGGGCGAGCATAAGCTGCACATCACCCACAGTATCTGCTGTTTGCCTGAGGACGATTGGGACACCATCACCGAGGTACACTCGCACCCCGTGGCCCTGATGCAGTGCCGTAACTTCCTGGCACAGCACCCACAGCTTAAGAATGTGGAAGCCGAGGATACCGCCGGTAGTGCCAAGATGATAGCCGAGGGCAAGAAGCGTGGATGGGCTGCCATCTGTCATGCCGAGGCTGCCAAGCTGTACGGACTGAAGGTGCTTGAGGATCATATCGAGGACAACAAGCATAACTTTACCCGATTCCTGGTAGTGAGCAATCCTAACAAGGCCGATATGATGCGTCCGCTTACCGAGACCAACAAGAGCAGCATGGTATTCTCGCTGCCTCACGAGCAGGGCTCGCTGGCACACGTACTGGCCATCCTCTCGTTCTATCACATCAATCTCACAAAAATCCAGTCGTTGCCTATCATCGGTAAGGAGTGGGAGTACCTGTTCTATGTAGATGTGATGTACGATGATCTGACACGTTACCGTCAGGCAGTGGATGCCATCATCCCGCTGACAAAAGCACTGAAGATTCTGGGTGAGTACAGAGACGGAAAGCAGACGAATTGATTGATAATTCTTGCTTAGGCAAGCGTACTAAAGAAACGATTAGACAATTGATAATTGAGAATTATGATACAACCAGCAGATAGATTAAGTTTGGTACAGGAGTACTACTTTAGCAGAAAACTGAAGGAGGTGGCGCAGATGAACGCCGAGGGTAAGGATATTATCTCATTGGCTATCGGTAGTCCCGACATGCCACCATCGGAGCGCACCATTAACACATTGTGCGAGGTGGCTAAACAGCCCGATGCGCACGGTTACCAGATAACAGTAGGTACACCCGAGCTGCGCGAGGCAATGGCCAACTTCTACAAGCGTTGGTACAACGTGGATCTCGACTGGAAGACCGAGGTACTGCCACTGATTGGTTCGAAAGAGGGTATTCTGCACGTAACCCTGGCCTTTGTAAACCCTGGCGACGAGGTGCTGGTGCCCAATCCAGGCTATCCCACCTACACATCGCTCAGCAAGATTCTGGGTGCTAAAATCGTGAACTACAACCTGCGCGAGGACAACGGTTGGCAGCCTGATTTTGACGAGCTGGAGAAGATGGACCTCTCGAAAGTGAAGCTGATGTGGACCAACTATCCCAATATGCCTACAGGCGGACGTGCCCGTATGGAAACCTACGAGCGACTGGTGAAATTTGCCCAGGATCATAATATTGTGGTGGTGAACGATAACCCTTACTCGTTTATCCTGAGCGAGGAGCATATGAGCATTATGCAGGTGCCAGGCGCCAAGGATTGCTGTATTGAGTTCAACTCAATGTCGAAGAGTCATAACATGCCCGGCTGGCGTGTAGGTATGTGCTTGTCGAACCCACAGTTTATCCAGTGGATACTGAAAGTACAGAGTAACATTGAGAGTGGTACCTTCCGTGGCATTCAGCTGGCTGCTGCCGAGGCACTGAACAACAACGACGAGACTTGGCATCGCGAGTTCAACATCGATAACTACAAGCGTCGCCGCCAGTGGGCCGAGAAGATTATGGATGTGCTGGGTTGTACCTACGATAAGAATCAGGTGGGTATGTTCCTGTGGGGAAAGATTCCCGCTGATATCCAGAACGTTGAGGACCTGACAGAGCGTGTACTTCACGAGGCCCGCGTGTTTATCACCCCAGGCTTTATCTTCGGTAGCAACGGCGAGCGCTATATCCGCATCTCGCTCTGTGCCAAGGAGGAGAAAATCAAAGCCGCTCTGGAGCGCATTGAGAATATCGTAAATTAGTGAAATAATAAAAAATATATAGTCATGGAATTAGAATTATCACCATTGAATTTACCAAGTGACAACGAACGTCCCTTCGTGATTGCAGGCCCATGTAGTGCCGAAACCGAGGAACAAGTGATGACAACCGCTAAGCAGCTGGCTATGAAGGGCTGCCATAACTTCCGCGCTGGTGTGTGGAAGCCTCGTACCAAGCCCGGTGGCTTTGAGGGTCACGGCGAGCCTGCTCTGGTATGGCTGGAGCAGGTGAAGAAGGAAACCAAGATGCTGGTTTCTACCGAGGTGGCTACACCTGAGCACGTAGAGTTGTGCCTGAAGCACGGCGTAGATATCTTGTGGATTGGTGCCCGTACATCGGCTAACCCATTTGCCATGCAGGCCATTGCCGACTCGCTGAAGGGTGTGGATATTCCTGTGTTTGTAAAGAACCCCGTGAACCCCGATCTGGAGCTCTGGATTGGTGCGCTTGAGCGTATCAACCAGGCTGGCGTAAAGCGCCTTGGTGCTATCCATCGCGGTTTCTCAAGTTACGAACAAAAGATTTATCGTAACGCACCTATGTGGCAGATACCCATCGAGTTACGTCGTCGTATTCCTGAACTGCCTATCATCAGCGACCCCTCACATATCGGTGGACGTCGTGAGCTGGTAGCCCCCCTGTGTCAGCAGGCTATGGACCTTGGTTTCGACGGTCTGATTGTGGAGAGCCACTGCGATCCTGACAAGGCCTGGAGCGATGCCAAGCAGCAGGTAACACCTGATGTGCTCGACTACATCCTGAGCCTGTTGGTAATCCGCGACGAGAAGACCACTACCGAGGGTATTACCCAGTTGCGTAAGCAGATTGACGAGCTGGATAACCAGCTGATGGATCTGTTGGCTAAGCGCATGCGTGTGTGCCGTGAGATTGGTCAGTACAAGAAGGAGCACAACATGACAGTACTGCAGGCTAACCGCTACAACGAAATCCTGAATAAGCGTGGTGCCCAGGGCTCACTCTGTGGCATGGATCCCGAGTTCGTAGCACATGTGTTTGAGAACATACACGAGGAGAGTGTTCGCCAGCAGATTGAAATCATTAACAAATAAAGCATAAAACCAAGTTTTATGAAGATATTAGTAATGGGCGCAGGAAAGATGGGATCGTTCTTCATCGACCTGCTGAGTTTCGACCACGAAGTGGCTGTGTTTGAGAGAGATGCCAAACGCATGCGATTTACATACAACTGTCAGCGTTTCACCACATACGATGAGATTAAGGCCTTTGAGCCCGAACTGCTCATCAATGCGGTAACGCTGAAATATACCATCCCTGTGTTTAAAGAGGTGATACCTTACCTGCCTAAGGAGTGCATTATCAGCGATATCGCCAGCGTAAAAACCGATCTGAAGGACTTTTACGAGCAGACCGGTATGCGCTTCGTATCTACGCACCCTATGTTTGGTCCTACCTTTGCCAATCTGCAACAGCTGAGCGAAGAGAACGCCATCATTATCCAGGAGGGCGATTGCATGGGTCGTTGCTTCTTTAAGGAGCTGTATCGCAAGCTGGGCTTGAACATCTACGAGTACACCTTCGAGGAGCACGATAAAACGGTGGCTTACTCGCTGAGTATTCCATTCGTTTCTACGTTTGTATTCGCTGCTGTGATGAAGCATCAGGATGCACCAGGTACCACTTTTAAGCGCCATATGCGTATTGCCAAGGGTGTGCTGAATGAGGACGACTACCTGCTGCAGGAAATTCTGTTCAACCCTTACACGCACGACCAGGTGGCACAGATACGTACCGAGCTGAAGGAGCTGCTGGAGATTATCGACCAGAAGGATGCCGCCGGTATGAAAGGCTATCTGACGAAGATTCGCAACAACGTAAAGAACGACATAGAGATTAAACGCTAACTAGATATATACATGTACAAAACGCTAACTATTTTCACCATTCTGCTGAGCAGCCTGTGCCTACAGAGTCATGCTCAGACTCGCTATGGCTATGTGGACTTCCTTTACCAGTTTATGCCACAGCCCGACAAGACTGATTACACACGCGAGTTCTACCAGCAGAACGTTGCCCTGTCGCTCAAAGCACGCGCTGAGATGCCATGGGGCAAAACCATTCCAGAGCGCGAGTTCCGCCACTTTGTGGTGCCCGTGCGAGTTAACAACGAGAATCTCGACAACAGTCGTGAGGTGTTCTACAAGGCCCTCAAGCCCCGCGTTGAGAAACTGAGTATGAAAGAGGCTATCCTCGAGGTAAACCACTGGTGCCACGAGCATGTAACGTACCGTCCGTCGGATGGCAGAACAAGCAGTCCGCTGGCAACGCTCCGTACGGCTTATGGACGCTGTGGCGAGCAGAGCACCTTTACGGTGGCAGCCCTGCGTGCCGTGGGTATTCCTGCCCGACAGGTGTACACCCCGCGTTGGGCACATACCGACGATAACCATGCGTGGGTAGAAGCCTGGGCCGATGGCAAGTGGTACTTTCTGGGTGCCTGCGAGCCTGAGCCCGTGCTGAACCTGGGCTGGTTTAACGAGAGTGCTTCGCGTGGTATGCTGATGCACACCAAGGCTTTTGGTAACTACGACGGACCCGAGGAGGTGATGAGCCTGACGCCTTGTTACACCGAGATCAACGTGGTAGATAACTATGCACCTACCGCCCAGGTTAACGTGCAGGTGGTAAATGCCAAAGGTAAGCCTGTTTCAGGTGCCCGTGTGGAGTTTAAGCTGTATAATTATGCCGAGTTCTACACCGTGGCCAACAAGACTACCGACAAGCTGGGCCATGCTTCGCTGACTGCCGGTAAGGGCGACATGCTGCTGTGGGTATCGAAAGGTGGCTTGGTGGCTACCCGTAAGGTATCGTTCGGTAAGGACAAGCAGGTGAAAATCGTGCTGAATAGCAAGGAATTGCCTGATTTGGTGGATCTCGACATCGTGCCTCCACCCGTAAGTGCGCAGCTGCCTTTGGTAACACCCGAGCAGCGAGCCGAGAACAACCGCCGTTCGGCTTACGAGGACAGTATCCGTCATGCCTACGAGGCTACTATGCCGGTTGAGGACTGGCGCGGTAACCACCGTACCATCCAGCAGTTTCTGGGCGAGGCGCCCAACAAGCTGATGGCTCAGAAACTGCTTGGCGTACTGGCTAAGAAAGATCTGCGTGATATCGAACTGGCTGTGCTGAAGGATAACCAGGTGGCTGCTGTGGATACATCGGATATCTATCTGAAGTATGTGCTGTGCCCCCGTGTAGAGTTGGAGTGGCTTACACCTTACAAGACTTTCTTCCGTGAGCACATGGGTAGCATCAAGAATCCTGCTCAGTTGGAGGCCTGGTGCAACCAGAACATCCGTATCGACAACGATCACAACCCACAGGGCCTGCGTATGCAGCCTATGAGTGTGTATCGCGAAAAGCTGACCGACGATCTGGGACGTAACATCTTCTTTGTATCGGTGGCTCGCAGCTTAGGCATGCCAGCCCGTATCAATGAGGTGAACGGTAAGCCCCAGTACTATGCTGATGGCAGATGGATAGATGTGTTTGCCAAGGCCCAGAACGCCAAACAGGCTAACACCGCTAAGTTGAAGCTGGATTACAAGCTGTCGGCTCACAACGATAATCCTAAGTATTACATCCATTTTACGCTGAGCAAGGTGGTGGATGGACAGCTGCAGTTGCAGACCTTCCCCGAGGAGGCAACCCAGCAGGATTTCGTGAACGGACAGGAGTTGGATAAGGGCGAGTATATCCTTACTACTGGTGTACGTATGGCCAGCGGTAAGGTGCTGGCTCGTATGCAGCGCTTCACGCTCACCGGCGACACTACCATCAGCTACGCCTTGCGCGAGAATCAGGAGGATGTACAGGTGATTGGTTCGCTGAATGCCGAAGATATCTATCACGATAAGGCTACTGATAGTGATAAGAGTCTGCTCTCTACTACTGGTCGCGGGTATTATGTGCTGGCTATTGTGGCACCTAACCAGGAGCCTACCAACCACGCCATGCGCGATATCTCGGTTTACAAGCAGCAGTTTGAGGAGTGGGGTAGAAAGATGATTTTCCTGTTCCAGAACGACGACGAGGCACAGCGCTTTAACTTTGCCGAGTTCGACAAGCTGCCTAACACCGTGGTATGGGGAACCGATGTAGAGGGTAAAATAAAACAGGAAGTGTGGCAGCAGATGAAACTGCAGAGCCCAGCACTCCCTGTGTTCCTGATTTGCGATTCGTTTAACCGCGTGGTATTTGTTCAGCAGGGCTACACCATCAACTTAGGTGAGCAGCTGATCAAGGTTATTCGTCAATTGTAGAAAGCACGTATTTCACGTCGTCGGCACTGGTAACACCACTGCCAGCCGAGAATGAACCGTGAATTTCCATACAGCCCGTCTGGTCGATGATCAGGCGGGCATTTTTTGTAGTAACGCCACCGCCTGGCATGATGATGATACGTCCAGCTGCCTGTTCTACGAGTTTACGCAGCAAGGGGATACCCTTTTCGGCTGATGGCTCATGACCTGAGGTAAGGATGCGGGCACAACCGGCAGCGATAATCTGCTCGAGGGCCTTCTCAGGCTCACGACAACGGTCGAAAGCACGGTGGAAGGTAAAAGGTTTGTTGCCCGAAGCCTCAACCATCAGCTTCAGTGCCTCTACGTCGATATCGCCATCGGCAGTGAGGGCGCCGCACACGATACCATCGCAGTAAGGCAACGACAGACGGATATCCTCGAGCATCGCCTCGATATCTGCCTTGTTATACACAAAATCGCCCTCGCGTGAACGGATGAGTACCTGAATCTTGAGTTCGGGATACTGCTGGCGAATCCACTTCATCATACCTATGGTGGGGGTTACACCGCCTAATGCCAAAGCTGTACACAGTTCGATGCGCTCGGCACCGCCCTCTGCAGCTGCAATCACACTGGCCATATTGCCAGTACATACTTCTAATGTTCGTTTCATATAAAAATTAATGTTTAATCTACCAATTCGCTATGCGAGATGCGATGTTTCTTGAGTGGTTTGGTGCCATCGATAATGATGTCGCCCTTGGGGTAATAACGCTTGTCGAGATGTAGCGTTACCTTATCGAATACCGGTTTGGTAAGTGCATAGCTGGGTGTGCCAGGACAATCAGGATACAAGCCCATCATCGAGAAGATGAGCCATGTTGACATGGTGCCGCAATCGTCGTTGCCTGGAATACCGTTGGGCTGATCGTTAAAGTACTTGTTAATCAGGCTGGTAACAATCTTCTCGGTGCGCCATTCCTCGCCCTTAAAGTAGGTAAACAGGTAAGGATAGGCAATGTCGGGTTCGTTGGCTGGGTCGTACAATCCCTCGTCGAACACGCGCTGCAGCTTCTGTACAAATTTCTTGTCGCCACCCATCAGACGTGCCAGTCCCTTGATATCGTGGGGCACATAGAAGGTATAGTTCCAGGCGCTGCCTTCGTGGAATCCGGGGGCATTCGAGAAGTCGGCACCATCCTTAGGATCGAAAGGTGTGAGGAACGTGCCATCCTGATTGATGGGGCGCAGCGTACCCGACTCCTTAGAATAGTAATGACGGTAGCCCAGACTCTGCTGACGGAAACGCTTGGCATCGGCTTTCTTACCCAGAGCCTCGGCCAGGTTAGCCAGCGAGGCATCGGCAATATAGTACTCCAAGGCGTGCGATACCGAGTTGTCGCCCGACATATCAGCGGCATATTCGCCCATCGGCACGTAGCCGCGCTTGTAGTAGTTATCTACATCGGGACGCATCTTGTTATCCTTGCCAGGCAGCGTAGCCGACTTATAGAAAGCCTCGTAGGCGGTGTCGATATCGAAATCGCGCAAGCCCTTCAGCCAGGTGTCGGCAATAAAGGGGATGGCAGGATCGCCCTCCATCGTCCAGGTTTCGCGACTATACAGTTCCCACTTCGGCATCCAGCCCCATTCCTTGTACATGCCAATCATAGAGCGTACCATATCCAACTGCTTGTCGGGGTAGAGCAGCGTCATCAGCTGACCCACGTTACGGTAGGTATCCCAGAGTGAGAATACGGTGTAGCGGTTACCCTTGGTGGTGCCAATCTTAAAGCTCTCCATTTCGGGGTACTGGCCGTTTGCATCCTGTAGGATGTTGGGGTGAATCTGGGTGTGATACAAGGCGGTATAGAACATGCGGCGCTGGGCCTCGGTGCCACCATCGACAGTAACACGGTTCAGCGTCTCGGCCCAAGTCTGACGGGCCTGCTTGCGGGTGTTGTCGAAAGCAAACTGGGGCTGTTCGGTGTTCAGGTTCTGTCGGGCATTCTCGATGGATACAAACGATACGCCCATCTGCACCTCAATCTGTTCGCCTTCAGCACAATCGTAGTTGAAATAGTAGCCCACTTCATCGCCTGCCAACTCTTTGCCGTAGGTGGTGTAGAGTTTGTATTTACCCTGGTCGGGATCCCAGTCCTTCTCGGGACCGTCCATCGGTGGCTGCTTTTTCCAGTAACCTGCCGAGGCGGGCTGCTTGTTTACTCGCATCACAAAGTAGATGGGGAATACGGCCTGCGGGTTATAGCAGAAGGTGCCCACCAGGCGATAACCCTCAATCTCGGTATCGCTGACACGGCGCACCATGCCACCCACCTCGTTGGTGAGTCCGTTACCCAGATTCAGCAGGATATGGCCCTCGCCTTGAGGGAAGGTGAAACGCTCAGCTGAACAACGGGTGGTGGCACTTACCTCGCAACGGATGCCGTACTTCTTCAGACTTACGGCATAGTAACCAGGTGTGGCCTGCTCATTGCTGTATTCCGAACCGTAGTGGCGGTAATCCACATCCAGCTTGCCGGTGGTAGGCATGGTGAGCATCGTGCCCAGTTCTGGACAGCCTACACCACTTAGCGTTACATGGGCAAAGCCGGTGAAATACTTGTTGTTATACTCGTAAGGCGCCGACCACCAGCGCTTATCTTTATCGTACATGTTCAGGTCGCTCCCCATCACGTTAAAGGGTACCACACTCATCATGCCATTGGGGCATACGGCACCCGGATTGCACACGCTGTAGTTGGTGGTGCCGATGAAGGGATCGACGTAATCCACGGGCTGCTGGGCAGCAGTGAATAGTGAACAGTGAATAGTGAATAGTAAAATGTACTTTTTCATTTAATTCTGGGTAAATGTGGCTTTAAGAATAATGTTATCCGAGCTGGGACCTACCATCACGGTAAAGTCGCCAGTCTCAACAACGTGGTTCATCTCTTGATCTACAATCTCCAGGTCCTCGGCTTCGAGGGTGAACTCAACCTGCTTGGTCTCGCCCTTGGGGATGAAGATACGACTGAACTTCTTGAGCTGCATCATAGGCTGGGCGGTAGAGGCAAACTCGTCGTGCAGATACAGCTGCACCACCTCGTCGCCATCCATATCACCGGTGTTGGTAACGGTAAAGGTTACCTTAAACTGGGTGTCGCCAGTCTCTTCGATATTCAGGTTATCGTATTTGAATGTGGTGTACGACAGACCGTAGCCAAAGGCATACAGCGGACGGGCACTCATCTCTACATAATCGTGTGGCATAGGTGGCTTCTTGTTGTAGTAAACAGGAATCTGACCTACGTTGGCGGGTACCGATACGGGCATGCGTCCGGCTGGGTTGTAATCGCCAAACAGCACATCGGCAATGGCGGTACCACCTTCCTGTCCGGGATAGTAAGCCGTAAGCAGGGCATCGGCATGCTGGGCAGCCCAACTCTTATCCATGGGGCGCCCTTCGATATACACCACTACCAGTGGCTTGCCGGTTGCCTTGAGGGCCTTGAGCAGCTGCATCTGGTGTCCTAGTGGGGTGAGGGTGGCACGGTCGAATCCTTCGCCGCAATCCATATCGCTGATAGTCTTGCTGTCTGTCACAGCCGCTCCTGTCTCCTTATAGCTGGTCTTGAAGTCGCGAGCACTCGAGCCACCTACAGCTACCACGATGACATCAGCCTCTTTGGCTGCAGCTACAGCCTCGGCAATATTCGAGGTAGTGGTGTCGCGTACGGCACAACCTTTCACGTAGGTTACCTGACTGGCAGGCAGTTTGGCGCGGATACCTGTGAGGATGGTTTTTACGTTGCCTTCTTCCTGTGGGGCGGTATAGTCGCCCAGCATGTTATATACGTTGTCGGCGTTAGGTCCGCACACCAGCACCTTCTGGGTTTTGCTGAGTGGCAGCACGTGGTTCTGGTTCTTTAGTAGAGTGATGACCTCGCGGGCAACCTGCAGGGCTACAGCCTTGTTGTTATCGCAGCGTACCAGCTGCTTGGCCTGAGCTACATCGACGTAGGGATGCTCGAACAGGCCCATCTCGAACTTCATCTTCAGGATGCGCTTCAGGGCTACGTCTATCTCGGCCTCACTTACCATGCCTTTCTCCACGGCATCTTCCAGTCTGCCGAAAGCCAGAGCGCCCAGGTCGGCATCAACACCCGCCTGCAGCGCCATTACACCTGCCTCCTGCTTGGTCTGGGCCACACGGTGTGTGCCCTGGATACCGTCGATGCTATACAGGTCGCTCACTACAAATCCGTTGAATCCCCACTGGGTACGCAACAGATCGGTAAGTAGCGCCTTGCTGCAGGTGCTGGGGATACCATCCAGCGAGTTATAGCTGGTCATCACCGACAGAGCGCCGGCATTAATGGCTTTCTTGAATGGGGGCAGGAAACTCTCCTGTAACTCACGTGGACCGGCAATGGTGATACCGCCGTTCTGTCCGGCTTCGGTGGTGCCGTAGCCGATAAAATGCTTCAGTGTGGCAATGGTGCTATAGGGCTTTGATAAATCGCCGCCACCCAGACCTTTTACCATGGCAGCACCTAACTCGCCTGCCAGAACAGGATCTTCACCCATCGTCTCCTCGACACGTGACCAACGGGGTTCGCGGGCCAGATCCAATACCGGACCGTAGCTGATGTGTCCGCCCTGCAATCGGATTTCCTGACCTATCACCTCGCCGGTTTTCTCAATCAGGGCAGGGTTCCATGTAGCAGCCATACCGAATCCGGTAGGGAATACGGTGGTACCGATAGCCATGTGTCCATGTGGTGCTTCTTCGGCTAAGAACAGGGGGATACCCAGGCGGGTGTGCTCCATCACGTACTTCTGCAGGGCATTACCTGCTTTGGCAGCCATTTCGGGGGTGAGGCCGTTCTCGAGCGACTTCTGTGTCCAGGGGTCGGCACGGTAGGTGCCCCAGAGCATACCTATCTGTCCCTCGGCAATATCTTTCTTAAACAGCTCCGAGGGTTCTACATTCTTTCCTTTGATGGTGTAGTAGTTCCATGCCAAGGTGCAGCGTAGCTGTCCCACTTTCTCCTGAAGAGTCATACGACTAACCAGATCGTTTACACGTTGTTCTACCGAGAGTTTCGGGTTCTGGTAGGGTAGCAGCTCCTTAGCTTTCTTTTTGGCGGCTGACAGGCTCAGGGCCATGCAGCAAGCCATTGTTGATATCAGTATTCGTTTCATGTTTACAGTATGATGAGTTTATCGTAAGATGCTGATTCAGATTCGTTCACCAGGTGTACGGCTTTGAGCTGTACGTAACGGCAGTCGGCGGGTGCGAAATACACATCCTGCATAATGGGGTTGTTGCGGATGTTTGAGAACTCGCCGGCGGCAATACACTTCATGTTGTCGGGGGTGTTGCCAGCCCATATCTCGTAGTGCGAAATCATACCAGTTGTGGTGGGCTTGTAATGCAGCGAACGTATCTGACGGGTGCGACCCAGGTCGAGGGTGATGGTGTTGGCATCCTGTTGCTGGATGGTGTAATCGATGCCTTTCACATCCAGTTCCTTCTGCTGGTAGCTCTCCAAAGCCTTAGGAGCATAGTAGGCGCCGATGCCGTTGATGCAGAGTGGACCGCGAGCCTCATCGAAGCATACACGCAGCTTCTTGGCAGTAATCGCCTGGAAGCGGAGCAGGCGCTTATAACCGATGGTGGTGGTAGCCTCCTTGATACTGATGGGCTGCCATTTGCCACCGTTAAAGTACTCTAAGTGGAATTTGCTAACACGCTGGCCCAGAGGAATATACTCCTGCAGCATGATGCGGTTAATCTTCTGTGTTCCCTTGAGAGCAATCTCGAGTGTGGCGGTGGTAACACCATCCTCGGTAGCCCAGTAGGTATCGTAGTTGTCATCGGTCAGGTTTGCCGTTCCATACAGTTTTTTATCACGTACGTTCGAAGCTTTGATACTGACTTTACGCAGCAGATTGTTACTCAGTTCGGCAGCTACCTGCTGGTGGTAGTTTACGGCATTAGCCGAGTCGATGGGGTGAATGAGTCCTTCCTTATCCACGGGGAAGTTAAGCAGGAACGTGCCGTTATGACCCACGCTACGGTAGTATAGGTCGGTAAGCTGTGGGATGCTTTTCACACGTGTGTCCTCACTCTCGTGGTAGAACCAGCCCGGACGGATACTGGTGTTGCACTCTGAGGGTACCCAGGTGTCGCCATCGGCATGTCCGCTGGTCAACTCGTAATATTTGTCGTAACCAGGATAAACCTCGTTGATTCGCAGGAACGACCAGTTAGTGGCATCGGCATAGCCCTCCTCGTTACCAACCCAACGGCAACCGGGGCCGCCGTCGCTAAAGATAATGGCCTGGGGCTGATGCTTGTACACCAGCTTGTGGGCACGGGGGAAATCATAGTAGGTGCGACGATTAATCTTGCGCTGTTCCTTGGCACCGCCATACCAGCCATCGCCACCGTTGGCACCATCAAACCACACCTCGAAAAGCTCGCCATATTGGGTGAGCAACTCCTCGAGCTGGGCATAGAAATACTCTACGTAGAGTGGGGTGCTGTAGAATGCCTGATGGCGATCCCATGGCGAGAGGTACAAACCCAGTTTCAAGCCGTACTTCTTACAGGCGGCTGCCAACTCGCCTACAATATCACCCTTACCATTTTTGTAAGGCGTATTGCGTACACTGTAGTCGGTGTACTTGGTGGGCCACAGACAGAAGCCGTCGTGGTGCTTGGCGGTGAGTATCACACCTTTCATGCCAGCTGCCTTGACGGTCTTAGCCCACTGCTCGGTATCAAGCTTGGTGGGGTTGAAATCACTCAGTGGCGCATCGCCATAGCCCCACTCACGATCGCCAAAGGTGTTGGGACCGAAGTGGATAAAAGCATAAGTCTCTAACTTCTGCCATGCCACCTGATGGGCTGTTGGCAGAGGTGCAACCGGTGCGGGTGCCTGCTTCTGGGCAAAAGTAGGGAGTAGTAGAAAGTTAAAACTGAATAGTAAAAAAAGCTGTTTCATATTTTGTGTTATTATTGTATATTCGTAAACGAATAGGGGGCATCCTCGGGGTGAGTACCGCGCTGTTTGTTGGCGGTGGTTCCCATACCGAAACGGATGGTAGCACCCTGCATCAGCAGGTTGTGATCCAGGTAGTTATGCTGGTAGTCGGTACCATTCAATGTCATCTGCTGGATATAGCAGCCTTCGCCCTCGGCACCGATAGATAGCGTGTTGCCGTTCTCCAGGTGTACGATGGCCTGCTTGAAATACGGTGTGCCAATCACATACTGGTTGCTGCCGGGACAAACGGGATAGAAACCCAAGGCCGAGAACACATACCAGGCCGAAGTCTGTCCGTTGTCCTCATCGCCGCAATAACCATCGGGGTTGGCATTGTACATACGCTTCATTGTCTGGTTAATCCAATACTGGGTCTTCCAAGGCTCGCCGCTGTAGCCATACAGGTAAATCATGTGCTGTATGGGCTGGTTACCATGGGCATAGTTGCCCATATTCATAATCTGCATCTCACGGATTTCGTGAATGGTAAAGCCATAGTAGCTGTCGTCGAATACAGGTGGCAGGGCAAATACCGAGTCGAGCATCTGATTGAACGCAGCCTTACCGCCCATCAGGTTGATGAGTCCCTGAGGGTCGTGGAATACCGACCAGGTGTAATGCCATGAGTTACCTTCGGTAAAGGCGTCGCCCCATTTCAAGGGGTTGAAGGGCTTCATGAACTCGCCATTCTTCAGGCGTCCTCGCATCAACTTGGTCTCGGCATCAAACAGGTTCTTATAGTTCATGGCGCGCTTGGCAAACACGTCGATCTCCTTTTTCTTTTTTCCTAAGGCTTTGCCCAACTGATAGATGCACCAGTCGTCGTAAGCGTACTCCAAGGTGCGGGCGGCATTCTCATTAATCTTCACATCGTAGGGTACATAGCCTAATTTGTTGTAGTACTCGTAGCCCAATCTACCCGTGCTGCTCACCTCGGGGTGTACAGTCTGGGTGCCGTGCACCACAGCTTCCCAAAGCTTGTTGATATCGTAGCCACGTAGCCCCTTCAGGTAGGCATCGGCAACAATCGAGGCAGAGTTGTTACCCACCATGCAGCCACGATGCCCGGGACTGGCCCACTCGGGTAGGAAGCCGCTCTCCAGATAGGCATTTACCAGTCCCTCCTGAATTTTGACATTCATCGAGGGATAAACCAGGTTGAGCAGCGGGAACAGACAGCGGAAGGTATCCCAGAACCCCGTATCAGTAAACATATAACCCTTACGAACCTCGCCGTTGTAAGGACTGTAGTGGATGGGCTCGCCCTGGGCGTTGAGCTCGTAGAAACTACGTGGGAAGAGCACGGAGCGGTACAAGCAGCTATAGAAAGTGCGCAGGTGGTCGATATCGTTATCTTCGATCTCGATACGTCCCAAAACCTCGTTCCAGCGTTGGCTGCCTGCAACTTTTACCTGCTCCAAAGAACGTTTGCCAATCTCGTTCAGGTTCTGCTCAGCCTGCTCCAGACTGATAAACGATGATGCCACACGGGCACATACCTTCTCGCCTTTACGTGTCTTGAACGATACGATGGCACCGGCATGATTGGCTGTCATCTCCTGCTGTTTGGTAAAAATGCTATCCTGCACCGTTACGCAGTTGGCGAATGGCTTATCGAACACCATCACAAACCAGTTCTTGAAGTTCTCGGGTACACCGCCGCTGTTCCTGGTGGTGTAGCCTATCACCTTATTCTCGGTGGGGATGATTTTTACGTACGAACCGTTATCAAAGGCATCAATCACCACGTTGGCCTCATCAGTCTCGGGGAAGGTAAACTGCATCACGGCGGCTCGCTCGGTAGGAGCCACCTCGGCAGTTACATCGTAATCGGCCAGATACACGCTGTAATAATAGGGTGTGGCTATCTCGGCCTTATGCGAGAACCAGCTGGCACGCTTGTTTTCGTTGAATACCTTCGGCCCCACCGTTGGCATTAGCGAAAACTGTCCGTAATCGTTAATCCAAGGACTGGGCTGGTGGGTTTGTTTCAAGCCACGAATCTTGTTGGCGGTATAGGTGTACTGCCAGCCATCTCCATTCTTACCGGTCTGTGCCACCCAGAAGTTCATACCCCAAGGCATGGCAACGGCAGGGTAGGTGTTACCTGTTGAGAGGTTGTAGTTCGACTCAGTACCTACCAAGGTACTCACGTAATCGACGGGCTGCAACTTGGCAGTTGCTGTCGACTGGCATGCTATGAGCAACAAGGCTGCAAATGCCTTTTGGATGCGATGTATCCTCATAAGTTCAGGGTTTAGTTCAACCTGCGTTATTCGATTTCAAGTGCAACCGACTGCTGTGGCAGCTGCTTGGGCAGATATACAGTTACCTGGTTGCCCTGCAGTTTGTATTTTACACGTTTGCCATTGCTTACCAATCGGATGGATTTCTTCGGCAGATTCTGACTCCAGGTGATGCTGGTGGGCAGCTTCTCGCCATCGTTTAAACGGTAGATGGCGTAATAGCGACTGCTGTCCTTGGCCTTGGTGAACCATACGTTACCCTCGTTGTAATAGGGGGTGATGGTGGTGTTGTAGATGGCCTTGCCGTTTTGTTTGAGCCAGGCACCGATGGCATTCAGGCGTTTTACACTCTCGGGCTCAATCAGTCCCTCTGGAGTAGGACCAACACCTAACACCAGGTTACCACCCTTGGCTACAATCTCGATGAGAGTACCAATTACTTTCTCAGGACTCTTGAAACGTGGGCGTGGTACCCAGCCCCAGTCATCGCTCAAGGGGATACAGCTCTCCCAAGGGAAATCCAACTGTGTTTCGGGGATGGTGCGCTCGGGTGTCTGGTAGTTCTCGTAAGGACCATGGATGGTACGGTCTACGATGATGATGCCAGGCTGATTCTTACGGGCGATACGGGCCACCTCGGGCATATCCAGATCCTGACCGCGGTTTTCCTTAGCTACCCAGCCGCCATCGAGCCACAGGATATCTACCTTACCGTAACGTGACAGAATTTCGTTCATCTGATTGTGGGTGAACTTCTTGAACTGCTGCCAGCGCCAGGGGTGCTGATCAACGGGATAGTTCACGTTGCGACCTTTCTTGGCATATACATCCCACCAGTAGTACTGCGAGTGCCAATCGGGCTTTGAAAAGTAGGTACCGATGGTAAACTGCTTCTGGCGGAAGGCATCCAGCACATGCTTCAGCACATCGCGACGTGGATCGTCCTTAAAGGCGTGCTTGGCAATTGTAAAATCGGTTTCCTGTGAGTCCCACATACAGAAACCATCGTGGTGCTTGGTGGTGAAAATCATATATTTCATACCCGCATTGCTGCAGGCCTCGGCCCACTGGGTAGGATCAAACTTGGTGGGTTTCAGCTCATCGGCCAGTCCGAAGTACCAGTCCATATACTGCTGATAGGTGCGTGTAGAGTCGCGGGTAATCCAATTCTCGTCGCAGATAGCCCATGATTCTACCATGCCAGGTACGGCATACAATCCCCAATGAAACAGCACGCCGAACTTCAGGTCCTGCCATGCTTTAAGATTCTTTACTACCAGCTGGTCGGTTGGCCACTCGTAGGTTTCGGAACGCTGATGAATTTCGTTATCCTGTGCGCCTACCGTCAGGCACACTGCCAGCCCTAAGGCCAGACATATCTTTCTAGTTTTTTGCATGAAATGAAATTGTTTATTAGTTATGGGTGCAAAGATAGCAAAAAAATGACGAAAGTTTAGTATGGTATCCATTTTTTTTGTACTTTTGCCCACAAAAATCAGAAACTACGACAATATGAAGTATCTTACAGCAATTTTTTCGTGTATCGGCATGTGCGCTGTGGCTGCACCTCAACCAACTGATTACACGCGTGGCATCGGACAGTATCCGGGTGCCAAGAGTGAGTATTACGCACCCACACTGAGCTGGGTGGAGAATGGCCAGACATTAACAAATGTAGCACGCCACCGTGCGGCTTGGGCTTCGTCGGCTATCGACTACAACCTGACGGCACATCTGGTAACAGATGGCATCTGCGACACAGCCGAACCCATCATGCTCAAGGTATCAACACAGGATGGTGTGCTGCCACGTAAGGAGGCAGAGTGGGCTATCGATGGCGGTGCCTATTCGAAGAACATCCTGATGGGTGAGAAGACCTGGCTGCAGTACGATTACAGCGGTGCCATGAAGGTAAAGACTGCTGGGGTACGTGTGGTAGGTATGATGGCCTATAACGACCAGCTGGCTACCGAGGGCTACAGCATTCGATGCGAGGCTTCGGAAAACGGAAAAGACTGGCAGGTGGTTGGTGAGTTGAAGGGCGTCAAACTGCCTGGTAAGCCACTGTACTATAAGTTACATTCCGACCCCAACAAACAGACCGAGGAGAGTCTGTTGCCAGCCCGTCAGTTGGATGAACTCATCAAATTCAAGACACCTGTAAACACCCAGCATCTGCGTGTGGTAATGGATATGACTGGTGCTGCCCACTGGGACGTGTACGAGTTGCAGTTCCAGAATGCCATCGGCGAGTATGTAGAGTTGTTGCCTTCGCAGCAGTTCAGTAGCTTGTGGATGAGCGATGGTGGCGGCGAGCAGTGGATATACACCGACTTAGGAAAGAGTCTGCCTATCGAGCAGATTGCGCTGGATTGGCTCTATGCTCCTAAAAAGGGTATCATCCAGGTATCAGACGATGCTAAAACCTGGACAAAGGTGGCTGATATTGCCGATCGCGTGAATGTAAAGGCTACAGCGCGCTACGTGCGTTTGTTGCTGCAGGAGCCTGGTGAGGCAGGTTGTTATGCGCTGCGTGAGCTGGAGGTTCTGTCGAAGCAGAAGCAGGTTTACACCCCACATGCTGTGGCTGGTATGAAGAATGGACGCTACGAGTTGAGTGGCGGCATGTGGCAGTTGCAGCGTGCCTCGGAGGTAGATGCCCGTGGCGAGCAGATTGCATCGGCCGACTATGATAGCAAGAGCTGGATTGCTGCTACCGTACCTGGTACCATACTGGCTTCGTATATGAATATCGGCGCTGTACCCGATCCAAACTATGCTGATGATATCAATCAGATTTCAGAATCATATTTCCGTTCGAACTTCTGGTACCGTCAGGAGTTCAATGTAGAGCGTATCGATGGTGAGCAGCAGTGGCTCAACTTCGATGGTATCAACTGGAAGGCTAACGTATATCTGAACGGACAGCGTTTGGGACGTATCGAGGGTGCCTTTATGCGTGGCAAGTTCAACGTAACCGGACTGCTGCATACCGGTAAGAACTACCTGGCAGTAGAGGTGGAGTGCAATAAGTACTTTGGTGCTGTGAAGGAGAAGGACCGCAACACCACCCAGCTGAATGGTGGACTGCTTGGTGCCGATAATCCTACCTTCCATGCTACGATTGGTTGGGACTGGATTACGACTGTACGTGGACGCGAGGTTGGTATCTGGAACGAGGTTTATCTCACCTCAACAGGTAATGTTACCGTAAGCGATCCATACGTAAAGACCAAATTGGCTGCCGATGGAATAACAGCCAGCGTAAAGCCTGCTGTGTTTGTACGCAACAACGATAACAAGCCCGTATCCGGTACCCTGAAGGGCTGGATTGGCGATGTGAAGTTTGAAAAGAAGATGACGCTACCTGCCAACACTGAGCAGGAGGTAAGCTTCTGTCCTCATTGCAACAAGCAGTTGACCAGCAGCGACTTCAAACTGTGGTGGCCTAATGGTTATGGCGAGCCCAAT
This sequence comes from Xylanibacter ruminicola Ga6B6, assembly GCF_000687715.1. GTDB lineage: Bacteria > Bacteroidota > Bacteroidia > Bacteroidales > Bacteroidaceae > Prevotella > Prevotella ruminicola_B. The sequence goes on along the minus strand of NZ_JHXD01000004.1, from coordinate 174,875 downwards.
CTGTACGAGGCTGGCTTTACCTTCACACCTGATAACGGCGTGGCTACCACTATCAACTATAAGGCAGGTATCCGTGAGATGAAATACGAGGGACTGAAGGATTCGCTCATCATGTATATCAATGGTCGACGCTTTATTCCACTGGGTGGTAACTGGGGTTTCGACGAGCACAATCTGCTGTACCGTTCACGTGAGTACGATATTGCGGTGGGTTACCACAAGCAAATGAACTGCACCATGATTCGTAACTGGGTAGGCCAGATAGGCGACGAGGCTTTCTACGAGGCTTGCGATAAGCATGGTATCATGGTATGGCAGGACTTCTGGTTGGCTAACCCTGCCGACGGACCCGATCCTCATGATGATTTGCTGTTCCTGAGCAATGCACAGGATTACCTGCGTCGTATTCGCAGTCATGCCAGCATAGGTATCTGGGTAGGACGTAACGAAGGATTCCCTCCCGAAGCTATCGATCGCAAGTTGCGTGAGTATGTACACACCCTGTCGCCAGGTCTGGAGTTTATCTCAAGCTCAGCTGATGATGGTGTGAGTGGTCACGGTCCATACTGGGCACTGCCTATGAAAGAGTACTTCTCTCGTCAGAGTGGTAAGATTCACACCGAGCGTGGTATGCCTAACGTAATGAATATCGAGAGTCTGAAGCGTACGTTGAGTCCCGATTCACTCTGGCCGCAGAGCGTACAGTGGGGTATGCACGATTACACCCTGTTAGGTGCCCAGCGTGCCCGCGAGTTTAATGGACTGGTTGAAGAGGGTCTTGGCAAGGCTAGCAGCGCCGATGAGTTTACCCGTTGGGCTCAGCTCATTAACTATAATGGCTATCGTGGTATGTATGAGAGCACGAGCAAGAGTCGTGCAGGACTGTTGATCTGGATGAGTCATGCATGCTGGCCCTCGATGGTTTGGCAGACTTACGATTACTATTTCGATCCCACAGCGGCTTACTTTGGTGTGAAGAAGGCTTGTGAGCCATTGCATATCCAGTATAACGCCCTGACAGACAGCGTTGAGGTGGTTAACCATTCGGCTGGTAACGTGGCAGGTATCACCGCTACCGTTGCTGTTTATGATCTGAACGGTAAAAAAGTGCGTCAGCAGAAGTTCCGTCTGAATAGCAACGAGGATACCACCAAGGCCATCCTTAAGTTGGCTAAGTTGCAGGCTCAAGCTCCATCGGATGTATGGTTCCTGCGTTTGACACTTGCCGATAAGCGTGGCTTGATTTCGGAGAACGAGTATATTATGGGTCGCGAGGAAAATAATTACCGTGCCCTGAATACCCTGCCAAAAACAGCATTGCAGCAGAACGTACGAGTTACTGGTACCAAGGCTGTTGTGACAGTGAAGAACACTGGTAAGTCGGTTGCTCCATTCCTCCGCATCAATCTGAAGGGTGCTGATGGCGAGCAGATTCTGCCAGTTATCTATAGCGATAACTACTTTACCTTGATGCCTGGCGAACAGAAGGTGGTTACCATCGAATGGAAAGCCGAGGATGGTAGAGGACAGAGTCCTGTAATCGAGGTGACACCGATTAACTAATCAGATAACCAAAAAGAAAGCCGCTCTTCAATTTGCTGAAGGGCGGCTTTTTTGTTAGAGTTTCTTTTGTAAGTGGTAAGTACCACTTGGATATGTCTTTGAGGTTGTATCGCCGGGTAGGGTAACGATGGCGGTGGCACCTTCGGGAACAGTGAAGTTCCACAGCCACAGGTCGCCCTCGTATTTCCATTCGCTCTTGATCAAACCGGCAGCCGACTGGTATTCGGCTACCATAAAGCCTAAGCGCTTATCAGGGATAGGTTTCATGATTATCTGTTTAAAGCCTGGCACCTGGGTATCGGTGGCGATTCCGGCAGCAGTCTCCCAAATCCACTCGCATACGGCACCGTAGGCATAGTGGTTAAAACTGTTCATGCCGTTAGGTCCTAAGCCATTATCGCGGCGGTAGCTGTTCCAGCGTTCCCAGATAGTGGTGGCACCGTTGTCGATAGAGTAAATCCAACTGGGGTTCTTACGCTGGAAGAGCAGCTCATAAGCAATATCTACCATGCCGTTCTCGGTGAGTGTAGCCATCAGGATGCTGGTGCCTAAGAAACCGGTCTGCAAGCAGTTACCATGCTCCACAAAGTTCTGGCGTAGGCGCTGAATCGTACGCTCCTTAGCAGCACCCTCAACCAGACGGTTCTTCAACGCAAAGAGGGCAGGGGTTTGCATGGTGTTCAGCACGGCAGTCTTAAAGGTACCATCCTGATTCAGGAACTGCTGTTTCAGATAATTCTGGGCAGCCTCTGCCATCTGCTGGTATTTTGTGGCATCGCGACCTGTTGCCAGTGCCATGTCACGCATCATCTCGGCATCAATCTGCCAGTAGCAAGCACTCAGGTAATTCCAGTAGGCGATGGCATCAGGACGTGGCTTCCAGTTCTCGTCGAAAGCCAGGTTGATACATGTTTCCAATGCCTCACAGCTCAGCCAGTCGGCCCATTGGTAGTTACCATTCTCTTTTACGAGTGCCTCGTGGTTGTATTTCACCTCATTGATGTGGTTCATGAAGCGTTCCATCGCCTCCCAGTTCTCATCCACGATGGCTTTGTCGCCAAACTGCTTCCATACCGTCCAAGGCACAATCACACCGGCATCGGCCCAACCCAAACGCATCATCTCATTACCATACTGGGCAGTAGGCGATACACCTGGGAATCCACCTGCGGCACTCTGTGAGTCGCGTACGTCGCGGGTCCATTTATGGAAGAATCCGTCGGTATTAGCAAAGAATGAACCTGCCTCTGTAAATACTTGAGTATCAGCCATCCAACCTAATCGTTCATCACGCTGTGGACAGTCGGTAGGTACCGAGAGATAGTTAGAACGCTGGCCCCAAACAGTGTTCGAAATCAGCTTGTTAATCAGGTCGTTACCTGTGGTGATTTTTCCTATTTCCAGACCTTTGGCAATACTGGTTACAGGCAACGATTCCACGCGTTGAATCTCCACCTTATCGGTAGCGGTTACCGAGATGTAACGGTAGCCAAAGAACGTGCAGTGGGGATAGTAGCTTACAAAGCTTGGGTTGTTGGCAAAGGTGTAATCGATGCGAATACCTGTGTTCTGGATACGCAGGTTGCGACGATGTACACTACCTTCAGGCCCATCCATACCACGACGCTCGGCACCGTTGCCATCGTTCAGAATCTCTGCAGGCAAGCAGGTCAGTGTGGTACCTTCATTCGCTTTAAAGCTAAAGAACGGTACACCCGATGTGTTCTGTCCGAAATCCACAATCAGCGTTTCGCCAGGATTCAGAGTGATGGTTTCGCCCAGGGCATAGTTTCGTTTGATGATAACCTTACCATATTCGATATCCTTCTTGTCGGCAGCTTTTTTCTCGCCGGTAACGCCTTGCCAGATATAGGTGCTGACGGGACGTAATGCCAAGTCGCGACGCAGATAAACCTCTGCACCCTCTGATGGAACTATCTCACCTGTAAACTCGGTGTTTACTTCGGGAGTTGTGAGTTTTTCGATAGTAGCAAACCCAGGCAATTCGCGGGCATCAAAAGCTTCGCCATCAAAGATACCGGCATGCTTTACCGGACCTGCAATACCTGCTTTCCAATCCTTGCAGTTGGTACCGTAGTACTGTTTGGTACCATCGGCAAATGTCAGCTCCAGCACACCACGGAAGGCGCATTTCTTACCAATCATACCTTCGTGATCACCAGGGGTGATAATCTTGTCGGCCCACCAGCCCGGAGTTACCTGAGCCGAGAGCACATTCTCGTTACCTGTCTGCTTCTGGAAAGCATCGGTGATATCATAGGTAAACGAACGCTTGGTCTTGGCGTAATGCGTAAATCCTGGCTTCAGGATTTCCTCGCCTACAGGTTGTCCGTTCAGGTAAAGCTCAAACACACCTAATCCCGTTGTCATCCATTTGGCTTGTGTAACGGGCTTTTCGTTTTTGATGGTAGATACAAACCAACTGGCACCATCGGCAGCACGAATCACCTTATCGGCACGTCCTGTTACTACGGGGGCGTTCACTACCGAAATCCATTCGGCATTCTGCCAGGCTGATGCGTTGAGAGCTGTGGTTTTATGGCCTACCGTGGTGGGCTGCTCCAACAACATTTTACTCAGCAGCGAACTGAATTCACCAGTTCGGTCGTTCGAGTATTCCCAGTACATACCGCCACGCAGGTTGTTTTCAAGGATATACTGACAGATGGCGCCTAAGGAACGGGTTGTTTCGTAGGCCCATACAAACTCGCCTTTTTCGTTGGCAATATAATCGGCTTGGGCCACATCGCTCCATTGACGTGTGTAGCCAACGGGCAGGATACCCGTACGCAGGTATTCGTCAACACCAGCATCCTGTCTTCTGCCTTTTTGGTAGAAGGGCATACCCATTACCAGTTTCTCCTTGGGTACACCTGCCTTCAGGTGTGCCTCGACAGCTTCAGAGCCAGTGCAGTAACCTGAGATAGGCGAGGGGTAGAGGGCTGCATGGTGTGCCTTGTTGGGATCACTCATGTCGTACGACATTACATTCACCAAGTCGAGATAAGGCAGACATTTCTTAAAGTCGATATACTTTGCGGTGCAGATGGTGGCGATGGTAAGCAGCTTCTGTTTACCTAACACGCGGCGCAGTTCCTTCATCAGCAGCGTAAAGTTATCGATATCGTCGGGTGACGACGAGATACCAGCCTCGCTGGATGACGGGTATTCCCAGTCGATATCGATACCATCCAGTCCGAACTCATCTACAATGCGTTTGCAGTCCTTAGCAAAGGCAGCGCGGTTCTGTTTGGTGGCAGCCATTTCGCTGAATCGTCCTGCTGTCCATCCACCAATCGACAGCAGCACCTTCAGTTCCGGGTTCTGCTGTTTCAAACCAGCAATCACCCTTAGGCGTTCTGGCTTTTGGATATCTACACCATTAAATGTTTTGTTAACTGTTCCGAACGCATAGTTGATGTGTGTCATCAACGTAGGATCGGGAATCTCTGTTGTACCTGCGGTAACATAAGCTACCACTACACGATTTGTTACCTGCTTTCCGGCATAACTATGCCAGAAAACGCATAATGCGACAATTAGTAATAGAAGTCTTTTCATTTCAGTTTTGGGTTTGTTGGGTTTTAATAAAAATCCCGAAACCCGCAAAGGGTCTCGGGATAATTATTGTGTTTCAATCTATTTTTTAATAGAGTGAATAGTAGGTCTGCTTAGCCCAGAACAGGTTAGTGTAGTAACCAGTGCTTTCTGAGTAGTTGATAGCCTTAGCAGCCTCGCAGTTGTCCTTGTTGAAGTTCAACTCGTCGCTTGGGTAAGGCAGACGGTTTGGAGGAGTAGGATAGTCAGCCATCTGGGTATCCTTAGCAAACTTCACGTTGGGGAATCCAGTACGACGGTTCACGTTCCAAGCCTCCAGCTCGTTCAGGTAGGCGAAGTTCAGCCAGAGCTGAGTAGCAACGCACTCCTGAGTAGCCTTCCAGATCTTGTTGGCATATGCCTCGAAGTCGGCTGATGTAGGAACGGTCAGTGCACGGAAACCGCTGTATGAGTCGTTACCCTCCTTGTACAGTGAAGAAGTAGTCTTCATGTTCCAGTAGTATTCGTTAGAGAGTACTACACCCTTGATGAAGTTCTCCTTAGCTGTTGCCTCGTTAGCAGCTACACCGTAACCCATCAGGTAAGCCTCGGCCTTGCTCAGAGCTACCTCAGCAGCGTTGATCCAAGTACCATTCAGGTTAGCGTTGCCCTGATAAGCAGCCCAACCAGCGAAGGCGATGGTATCGATACGACAATAGTAATTTGAAGAGGTGATACCACGCTCCACATACTCCTTGTTCTTCTCATCGGCGATATTGTCAATCTCGCTGCTGGTGAGTGAGTTGTCGTAAGCAATGTACTCGTTGTCGGGGTTGCAATCGTAAATAGCAGCCAGACGTGGGTCGGTATTCTCATCGGGGATACCATTTGCAGGAACGTTCATAGCGTCGAGCATAGCCTGAGAACCAGCTGCCATAGAACTACCAGCCAGAGCCTGAGAAACACCCTTACCATAGTTGAAGTGGTCGGTAGCTGTATCACCGTTTACACCGATGTTCTGATCGTTGCTCTCAATCAGAGGATACTGTGTTGGGTTGCTCAGAATCTCCTGGATAGCGCTCTTAGCGTCGGCAGTCAGGTCACCATTGGTAGCCAGATGCAGAGCGATGCGCAGACGGAGTGAGTTAACATAACGCTGCCAGATGTCGGTAGAACCAGCGGCAGAAGTATAGTCCTGACGCTTCAGTGCGCTGACACCAGCTGCATTCAAGTTGCCAGCGGCGAAGTAATCGCCAACTTCCTTCAGGTCGGCCAGAATCTGCTTGTAGATCTGTACGTCGTCGTCGTATGTAGCTGCTGTCTTAGCGGCATCGTAGTTACCGGTCTTCCACAGAGTTCCTGCACCAGAGTAGGGAGCATCGCCCCAGATAGAGATAACCTCGTGGAGCTGAGCCTGCATCAAGGTACGACCAAGATAGAAGAAAATCTTGTTAGCAGCCTTCTCGTCGTCAGAGAGGTTGTTATAGGTATCCTCCAGCACACGGAACTGAGTCAGCATGTTGTAGAAATCCTGCCAACGGATATTGAAGTAACCCTCGCTGGCTCCACGGAAACGACCGCGGCCGTTAGCGTTACCGATTACACCCGAGAAGCAACCTGATGTGGTTGACTGGGTGTAATAGCGCCAATAATCCAGGTTCATCCAACGGTTACCTGCATCAAGCACGCCGGTGAACACCTGTGGAACGCCTACTGTTGTAGTCTTTGATGGGTCAGCATACTTCTCGTCAAAGTCTGAATTAGAACAAGATACGAGAGACATCATTCCCACTGCAGCAAAGACTGTAAAAAATATCTTTTTCATAAATCTTATAATCTTTTAGTTAGTTTCAAATGTTCTATTGCACCATCTATTAGAAGCTTGCACGGAGTGAAACACCGAATGTGCGTGCGCTGGCAGTTGAACCACCAACCTGTGCCTGATAGATCCAGTTAGTTCCATCGGTAGTCTCTGAATCGAACAGCTTCAGTGTACGATAGAGATAGAATGGGTTACGTGCAAATGCAGATACTGTGAGGTTGCTGCATCCGAAACGCTTGGTCCACTGTGTAGGCAGCTGATATGACAGGCTGATCTCACGGCACTTCACGTAGCTGTTCTTCTGGATAGCCTCCTGATAGCTCTGAGTAGCGCTGGTACCCCAACCGTACTGCATATCGTTGATAGCAAACTGAGTGGTGATGATGTCGTTAGGAGTTCCGTCCTCCTTAACACCTGGCTGGATAACACCGTTATCCCATACATAGTGACCGTCGATCATGGTTACACCACGCTGGTAGTTAGGAACCTGTGAAGGATCAACACGTACGATGCTAGCCTTATCGTCAACACTTCCTGTTGTGCTGTAATAGAACAGACCGCCTGAGAGGTAGTCACGAGCACCAACAGCATCCTTGATGATACCAGTATCCATATAGTACTGCCAAGGCTGGTTGATAACGTCGCCACCGATACGGTAGTCGAAACTCATATCCAGTGTGAAGTTCTTGTAGCTTACCGAAGCAGCGAATCCACCAACGGCATCAGGCATAGCGTTACCTACCTTGTGACGCTCAGAAGTATCGGTGATGTACAAACCATCCTCGCCTACGATACGGTTACCGTTCTCGTCGGTCTTCCAAGTGTATGTGTAGAAGTCACCCATAGGCTCACCAACGTGTGACTCAAGGGTAGCTGCACCGTTATCCCAGTTAGCGTGTGAAAGAACATCCAGACCATCGGCCAGTTTCTTTACCTTATTCTTATTAACGGCGATGTTAGCACGCAGGTCAACACGCCAGTCCTTATTCTCGAATGGAGTACCATAGATACTGAACTCAGCACCTGAGTTAGTCAGCTCACCTACGTTCATCAGCATGCTCTGAGCACCCATAGAGTAGGCAGAAGTTGTCTGCAGAATCTGGTCCTTGATATCATTGTGGTAGTAAGAGAACTCGAAACCTAAGCGGTTGTTGAAGAACTTACTCTCGAGACCAATCTCGAACTCGTACTTCTTCTCAGGCTTGATGCTCTCGTTACCTACAGATGTACTCATGTAGTTGTAGATGTAAGTATCACCGTGCTGCAGGTTGCCCTGGCTGTATGCCAAGTTAGCGCGGTAGATCTCAGGAGCGTTACCTACGATACCGTAAGAAGCGCGAATCTTACCATAGTCGTACCAAGCTGGCTTGTTGTCCTTCATCAGCTCTGTGAACAGAATGCTGGCACTGGCTGATGGATACCAGAATGAGTTGTTGCCCTTCTTCAGGGTAGAGGTCTTCTCGTTACGGATAGTACCCTCGATGTATGCCCAGTTATCGTAGCCGTAGCTAGCGGTGAGGAACATACCTGTGCGAAGCATATCCTGCTTGTTCATGTTGGCGTTCTTGGTTCCTACAGAAGCTGCGAGGTTAAACCAGTTCTCCTGGCTCAGACCCTGACTGGTGCTAACGCTTGACATGTAGTATGTCTCCTGACGGGCGTTGTAACCGAAGTTAGCCTGTACGTTGTGAACATCAGCAAATGTCTTGTCGAAGCTCAGCATTACGTCACCGTAAACAATCTCGTACTTGCTGTTCTCGAGTGCGTATGCATCGCTGTACTGACCGTTAGAAGAGAAGATATGTGCATTCTCTGCACGGTTCTTATTCTCAATCTTATCTGATGTCAGGTCGGTAGCAATACGTGCACCAAGTGTCAGACCAGGGATAATCTCCCATGTTGGGTTGATACTGCCGATGAAACGCTGGTGATCCTCAAGCTGCTCCTTACCAAGGATGTTCCAGAAGTACTCGCTGATCAATGAGGTAGAACCCATTGGGCTGTACAGGAACTGCTCGTCGGGAGTCAGAGTATTGGTAGTACCACCGTTTGCAGCATATACGCTGTTCAGATAACCGAGACTTGTCATAGTGTGCTCACGGATGTACTTAACATCGGTGAAGCTACCGAACATACCAGAGTAGTTCTGGACGATACGGCTGATACGATAAGGACGGTTCTTAATGAACTGCTTCTGATAAGTAGCGGTATAGTTCAACTTAATGGTGTTGGTAATATCAAACGAACCATTTACATTAAAGTTGTGCTTGTGGTTAGCAGAGTTGAACTGCATGGGCTTCACATCGTTGAAGTTGTATGAGAAGCGGATGTTGCTACGCTCAGAACTGTTAGTGATAGCAACATTGTAGTTCTGGTTGAAACCTGTGCGGAATACCTCGTTCCACTGGTTGCCACCGATAGGCGAGTAAGGACGCTTGGTGCCATCGAAATAGGTTATCTCTCTGCCATTGTAGCGGGGGCCATATGAATAGTAACGTGGCTGAGCTGGTGTTACGATGGTATTGCCATTGCGATCAAACATAGTCTGCTTGAAACCTGTAAGACAGTCCATATTATCGTCTGAACCATAGGCCCAGTTGTCGAAACCAGGACCGAACTCTGTCTGCATGTCAGGCATGTAGGCAATCTTATCCCAGCTTACGTTAGCGCTGAAGTTTACACGTGTACCAGTACCCTTGGCAGCCTTCTTGGTGGTAATCATTACAACACCGTTGGCAGCCTCAGATCCGTACAGTGCAGAAGCGGCAGCACCCTTCAGGATTGAGATGTTCTCGATATCCTCTGGGTTGATATCAACCAAACCGTTTGAACGGATACGCTGGTTGTCCCAGTAGCCTTCGTTATTGGTATTACCGTTGTGGATGGGCACACCGTCCATAACGATCAGAGGCTGGGTGTTACCAGTGATTGATGACATACCACGTACCGAGATAGATACAGCAGATGTGTTACCACCAGGGGCTGACTGGATGCGAACACCAGGAGCCTTACCATACAGGGCTGATGCGAAGTTAGAAGCACCAGTCTTGATCAGCTCGTCGCTGTTGATCGAGCTGATGGCGTAACCCAGTTTCTTCTGGTCTTTCTTGATACCAAGAGCTGTTACAACCACCTCGTTCAGGGTAGTAGCTTCTTCCTCAAGAACAATTTTGAGAACTTTGCCTGTCTCGGCTTTTACCTGTTTTGGGGCAAAGCCAATGTAGCTGACATTAAGCGTAGCTCCATTGCGACAAGAGATGGTGAAGTCGCCATCGTAGTTAGTAACCGTTCCGGCTTGGGCGCCTTCGACCTTAATAGTGGCTCCAATAATGGGGTCACCCTTAGTGTCGAGAACACTTCCCTTAACCGTAACATTCTGTGCATTGACAACTGCTGCAAAAAGCAGACAAATGGCCATCATACACGCTCTCATGTGAGAGCTAAGAAAGTAATTTCCCATTTTCATGTTGTTGGTTTTAATTAATTGAATAGTAATTATAGTTATAAAAACGGTGCAAATCTAAACATAATTATACAAACTAGCAAGACTTTTAGGTTAATTTAGGTTAAATTCATATAATAATCTTGCATTTTGTTCTGTTATCGTGCACTATTTTATAATTTTGTAAGCGAATTGCTAATATACCTATTTAAATTATGAAATGCTTAAATAAATTTATTCTGGCGTTGACCATGACTGCAGTGTCTGGTCAGGTTATGGCGGCAGATGCTTGCCAACACAAAAACGAGTTTACTAATTATGTTAATCCCTGGATTGGTACCGGAGGTCACGGTCACGTATTCCTGGGTGCAAATGTGCCCTTTGGCGTGGTACAGCTTGGCCCCACAGAGCACACCCACGGATGGGACTGGTGTTCGGGCTATCACATCAGCGATTCGGTACTGGTAGGTTTTGGTCATACCCACCTGAGTGGTACGGGTATCGGCGATCTGGGTGATATCGGTTTCCTGCCAGTGGCTCATTGCAGCGCTACCGAGACTAAGTTCTCACATGCCAACGAGTCGGTTCGTCCAGGCTACTATGCCATCCGTTTGCAGCAGCCTAATGTTTTTGTTGAGCTCACTGCTACAAAACGCGTTGGTTTCCACCGTTATACATTCGGTGCCGACAATCATAAAGGTATGCTGCGTATCGATTTGCGACAGGGTACCGGTTGGGACAACTGGCGTAAGAGCGGTTTTTCTGTAGAGAGTCCTACCATGGTTACCGGCTTCCGTCAGTCGTCGGGTTGGGCCCGTAATCAGCATGTGTTCTTTGCAGCCGAGTTCTCAACCCCTGTAAAAGTGAAGAAGCAGGTAGGCGACTCTATCATGGTGCTTACCTTCGAGGATATCTCAAAGCCTGTGATGGTAAAATGTGCCATCTCGGCAGTAAGTGTCGAGGATGCCAAGGCTAACCTCAAGGCCGAGCTGCCAGGTTGGGATTTCAGGGCTACCGTAGCTGCTGCTAATCAGGCATGGAACGACGAGTTGGGTAAGATTGATGTAGATACCGACGATGAGACCGTTCGTACCATCTTCTATACAGCCCTTTATCACACTATGACCGCACCATCGGTGTTCAGCGATGTTACAGGCAACTACCGTGGTGCCGATGGTAAGGTGCATCATGGCGACTTTACCAACTATACCACCTTCTCGCTCTGGGATACCTATCGTGCAGCTCATCCTTTGATGACACTGATTCATCCTGAGAAGCAGAAGGATATGGCTGCCACTTTCCTGCACATCTTTGAGCAGCAGGGCAAGCTGCCTGTATGGCACCTGATGGGTAACGAGACCGACTGTATGGTGGGTAATCCCGGTGCTGCTGTGCTGGCCGATATGGTACTGAAAGGTTTTGTTGCCGATAAGGAGGCTGCCTTTAATGCCATGAAGACATCGGCTATGCTTGATGAGCGCAGTATGGATCTGCTCAAAAAGTATGGCTATCTGCCTTACGATAAGGATTCTACTTTCCAGACGGTGGCTAAGGGCTTGGAGTATGCACTGGCTGACGACTGTATCGCTAAGGTAGCTAAGCTGTTGGGTAAGAAGGCTGATTACAAGTACTTCTACAACCGCAGTCGTGGCTATAAGCATTATTTCGATCGCAAGACGTTGTTTATGCGTGGACGTGGTAGCGATGGTAGTTTCCACGAGCCATTCAATCCATTCAAGAGTGTACACACCGCCGACGACTATACCGAGGGTAATGCTTGGCAGTACACCTGGCTGGTACCTCACGATGTACACGGACTGGTTAGTTTGTTCCCCAGCGAGAAGCGTTTTGTTGAGAAGTTCGACTCACTCTTCATCGTCAGTGGCGATATGGGTGCCGAGGCTTCGCCCGATATCTCTGGTTTGATTGGACAGTATGCACATGGCAACGAGCCTAGTCACCACATATTATATATGTATAACTACGTAGGTCAGCCTTGGAAGGCAGCCAAGTTGCTGCGTCAGACCATGAGCGAACTCTACTTCAACGATTTCGACGGTCTGTCGGGTAACGAGGATGTAGGTCAGATGTCGGCTTGGTATGTCATGTCGTCGTTAGGTCTGTATCAGGTAGAGCCAGCAGGTGGTAAGTACATCATCGGCAGTCCACTCTTCAACGAGGCTAAGGTTAACGTAGGTGGCGGTAAGACATTTACTGTTAAGGCTCATAACAATAGCAAGGAGAATATCTACGTACAGAGTGCCAAGTTGAACGGCAAGCCTTATGCTAAGTCGTATCTGATGTTCCAGGATATCGTGAAGGGTGGTGTACTCGAACTCGAGATGGGTAACCAGCCTTCAGCATGGGGTACTCAGATTAAGAACCGTCCTTAATGCTTATGCGTAAAAGTTTGATAGTATGGTGCTGCATGCTTTCGATGGCTGCAGCAGCGCAGGAAAACGCAGAGGTTAGTGTCAGCAATCGATACACCTCTGTGGTTTCCGATAATACGAAGGTGTATGCTTCCAAGCGTCCACCAGTAGCCGAGCGCCTCTTTACGTCGGATGCCGTAGAGGCTAAGATCCGCGAGGTGCAGAAACTGCTGAGTGGCAATCCCCGTCTGGCTTGGATGTTTGCCAACTGCTTTCCAAACACCTTGGAATCTACCGTGCATTACCGTGTGGTAGATGGCGAGGATGATACCTTTGTATATACCGGCGATATTCCTGCTATGTGGCTGCGCGATTCGGGTGCTCAGGTATGGCCTTACGTGCAGTTGTGTGCCAAGGATAAGAAACTCAGAAAAATGCTGCGTGGTGTGATTCTGCGCCAGCTGAAGTGTATTAATATAGATAGGTACGCGAATGCCTTTAACGATGGTCCTACCGGTGCCGGTTGGCAGAAGGATGTGACCAAAATGACTAAGGATGTGTTTGAGCGCAAGTACGAGATCGACTCACTGTGCTATCCCGTGCGTCTGGCTTATTGGTATTGGCTGGTAACGGGCGATGCCACTATCTTTGGCGACATCTGGCTTCAGGCAGTAGATAACATCGTAAAAACCTTCCGCGAGCAGCAGCGTAAGGATGGACATGGTCCATACCAATTCTTCCGTATGACCGATCGTACTTACGATACCGTAGGTTGGAATGGCTATGGCGCCCCTGTAAAGCCCGTTGGCCTGATAGCCTCGGTGTTCCGTCCTTCCGACGATCGCACCTCATTGCCTTTCCTGGTGCCTTCTAACTTCATGGCAGTGTCATCACTTAAAAAGATGGCCGAGATTTTGACCAAGGTTAACGCCCAGACTGAGAAAGCCGCCGAGTGCAAGGCATTGGCCAGTGAGGTAGAAACCGCTCTGAAGCAGTATGCGGTGGTTAGTCATCCCAAGTACGGACCTGTTTATGCGTACGAAGTGGATGGTTTTGGCAATCATCTGCTGATGGACGATGCCAACGTGCCCAGTCTGTTAGGTATGGGATATTTGGGTGATGTGCCGATGGACGATCCCATCTATCAGAACACCCGTCGTTTTGTATGGAGCGAGGATAACCCCTGGTTCTTCCGTGGCAAGGCAGGCGAGGGTATAGGTGGTCCGCATATCGGCTACGATATGGTATGGCCTATGTCGATTATGATGAAGTGCTTTACCGCAACCGATGACGACGAGATTCGCTGGTGCATGCGAACCTTGTTAGCTACCGATGCAGGTACAGGTTTTATTCACGAGAGTTTTAATAAGGATAATGCCAACGATTACACCCGTCCGTGGTTTGCTTGGCAGAACACACTCTTTGGCGAGTTGGTATTAAAACTCATAGCTGATGGCAAAACCGAGTTATTGAATAATCTATAAAAAGAATCCCGCTTCAAACAAACTGAAGCGGGATTTCTTTTTATTTAAAGTATATGTCGGCAGGTTGCATCTTTTGGCCTTTGGTATCAAATACCCAGAGGCGTAGCATACCACCGTTGCTATCAAAATAGCGAACTTCAATCTTGTGCAGACCGGCTTTCAGTGCCTGCTGACTTACTTCCTCGTGAGGACTCTGTGGACGGTCGTTATCAACCACCATGTTGCCATCAATCTTCAGCCAGCTACCGTCGTCGCTCATCAGCGAGAAGGTATAAACACCATCCTCGGGCACACGCAGGTAACCGGTAATAATCAGTCCGATGTTACCCTTTACGCCCTCGGGAATTACCACGTCGTTAGCGGGATAGTTGCCGTTGAAGGGTGCCTTGTGGATCTCACGACATTTCTCACCGCGATAGTTATACCAGGATGCGTTCAGTCCCTGTGTCAGCTTGCTGGCATCTGCCTTTACAGGCTCCAGCAATCCCTGCTTCAGGAAGTCGGCCTTCAGCATCTCCCCAGCCTGTCCGTTAGGTGCAAAGGTACGCAGAATAAAGTGCGTGGTCTCATCAACCTTAACCGGTCCGTTATACAGCTGCGAGTTCTTATTGGGGAAACTTCCATCGGTGGTGTAACGTACCGTTGCCAATGGGTCGGCACAGCTCACTGCCATAGTACCCTCGTTAGTAAAGGCATTTACGTGGTAAACACCATCCAGACTAGGTGTACGGAAAGGCACATTCAGCTTGTGCAGCATGGCAAACTGTTTGGGCAGGCGACTGTAGAACTGATCGTAATCCTTCAGCTCGGGCTTGGTCCATGCCAGCTCCGAGAGTGCTAAGATACGAGGGAAATACTGGAACAGCACACGCTCGCGGGTAGGGATATACTCGCACCACATATTGCCCTGCACGCCAATCACGTGCTGCTTCTGCTTGGCGTTCATGTTCTTTGGCATGATGTCGTATTCATAGATGCTACGCATGCTGGTTTTCTCTTCAGCCTGCGAGAAATACATGGGTGCACCAGGACAGAACACCACGTCGTTTCCCTGAGCTGTTACCTGCAGTGGAGCGTCGGGCACCCAAGTGCGCCACCAGGTGACGGTAGCGGTCTTCGAGAGTCCACCCTCCAGGATTTCGTCCCAGCCCATCATCTTCTTACCGTTCTTGTTGATGAAAGCCTCCATCTGATGGATAAACCACGACTGCAGTTCCTCCTCGTTCTTCAGATGGTTATCCTTGATACGCTTCTGACAGTCGGGACATTCCTTCCAGGTATCCTTACGCACCTCGTCGCCACCTACGTGTACATACTCGTAGGGGAACAGCTTGAAAATCTCGCTCCAGATATCCTTGCAGAAATCTAGCACCTTCTGTTTACCGGGACAGAGTGGGGTGGTAAAGTACTGGCCCCAGCCGATGGTGGGGAAGCACGACAGTCCCTCGTAGTTCTCGATGGCACTCAGGAAATGACCTGGCATGTCAATCTCGGGCACAATCTCGATACCGCGCTGCTTGGCATAGGCCACCACGTCGCGAATCTGATCCTGTGTGTAATAGCCACCATACAGGGTGTCGCCGTTCTCCACGCGGGTATTCTTCTTCGGAATCAGCAGATCGGGATTGTCATCGCGGGCAGCCAGCTGCATGCAGGCGGTGTCCTGGTTGTTGTAGATACGCCAGGCACCCTTCTCAGTGAGCAATGGGTACTTCTTAATCTCGATGCGCCAGCCCTGATCGTCGGTCAGATGCCAGTGGAATCGGTTCAACTTGTACAGCGCCATCAGGTCGATGATCTCCTTCACCTCATCCACGGTAAAGAAGTGACGTGATACATCCAGATGGAATCCGCGCCAGTTAAAGCGTGGAGCATCGGTAACCGCAACTGCAGGGATGGCAGCTTTGCCGTCGTTCTGCAGCAGCAACTGGTTCAAGGTGGCAATGGCCGACAGGGTTCCGCTGTAGTTGGCAGCGTTGATGTCGATACCGTTGGCCTTTACACTCAGCTGATAGCCATCCTTGGCTATACCTTTTTGGGTAGTCAGGCGGATGTCGCCCTGTTTGCCGGCAACCAGCGTGGTGTTTACCTTTGCATAGCGTTGCAGACAAACCTGCAGGTACTCAGCAGCAGGCTTCAGTGCTGCCGATGAGTAGGCAATGGTAGTGCCTGGTGCTAGGTTAAACTCGCCTGTGCCAACAGTTACTTTCTGTGGTGCAGGTACCAAGTTAACCTGAGCCTGGATGCCCAGACTCAGGATACTAAATAGCAGTAAAATGATTTTCTTCATAAAAGTGTTGGTAGATGTTTTGAATTTGTTAGAATTGCCAGCGACTGGGCAGCTGACGCTCTGGCCACAGATGCTTGGCATATTTGTAGTTGTAGAACTCGAACAGCTTCGTGAATCGTGTCAAACGCTCCTTAAAGGCGTCGTAGTTCTTCAGCTCGGGCTGTGTCCACTGTACCTCCGACAGGGCCGACATACGTGGCAGGGCCTGATACTCCACCAGTCCCTCGGTGAGCAGATACTCCGACCAGAGGTTTGCCTGTGCACCCAGGATGTGCTTCTTGGCTTCGGCCGAGAACGACTCGGGAGCAGGCTCCAGCGAATATACTTTCTCTACAGGGATGAATCCACCGCAACGCGAAGGTTCGAAACGTGCATCTTCCGACTGCAGATAGTCGAAATAGCAGTGCGATGTTGGTGTCATCACCACATCGTGTCCGGCCTCGGCAGCCTTGGCACCAGGCTCGCTACCACGCCACGACATAATCATGGCATCCTGTGGACAGCCATCCAGAATCTCGTCCCAACCCAGGGCACGGCGCTGATGGGCTGTCAGGTAGTCGAACACCTTCTGTGTAAAGTGGGCCTGCAGCTTATCCTTGCTTAAACCGAGGGCCTGACACTTAGGACAAGCCTCCCATTTTACGGTTGGAGTCTCGTCGCCACCTATATGGATCACCTCCGATGGGAAGATATCCATTATTTCGGCCAGCACACCCTCTACAAACTCGTAAACCTTAGGATTGCCTACGCACAGCACATCGGTATAAACACCCCAGTAGTGCCCCACCTCGTACGGACCGCCTGTGCAACCCAGTTCGGGATAGCAAGCCAGTGCAGCCAGCATGTGGCCGGGCATGTCAATCTCGGGGATGATAGTGATGTGGCGCTCCTGAGCATATTTTACAATGTCGCGAGCCTCCTGCTGGGTGTAGAAACCACCGTGGGGAATGCCATCGTCCAAATCGGAGTTGGTGCCGAGAATCGTACCCGAACGCTGCGAACCGATTGTGGTAAGCTTAGGATACTTCTTGATCTCGATACGCCAGCCCTGGTCGTCGGTCAGATGCCAGTGGAAGATGTTCATGTTGTGCATGGCCAACAGGTCGATGAACTTCTTTACGAAATCCACGCTCCAGAAGTGGCGCGAGCAGTCGAGGTGCATGCCGCGATAGCCAAAGCGTGGTGCATCGGTAATCGTTGCGGCAGGTAGACTTCCTCCTTTATGCTTACCGCACTTGCAGGCGATAGGCAGTGATTTGCGCAGGGTCTGGATACCATAGAACACACCAGCAGCAGTACCACCCTGGATGGTAACACCCTTCTGGTTGATATTCATCACATAACCCTCCTTGGCAGTCACCTTAGGCGATACGGCCAGTTCGATGTAGCGCACTTTCTTGGCACGCTTGTTCACGATGCTCAGGTCGATCTTGGTTAGTTCTGTGATGTACTGCTTCAGGAATTCTGCCTCGTTCTGCAATTCGGCAGGTGCCAGTATCTGCACGTTACCGTCAAGTTCGAAGGCAGCGCCTTTCGCCATCTGGATGGATTGTGGCAATGGAACCACGTTGTAGTTGGCAGGTCCGCCAGCTGTAGCTGTGGTCGAACCTAAAGAGATGAGTGCTGTCAACACCATTCCTTTAAAATACTTGTTAATAGTCTTCATATTGTTATTCAGTTTGGATCGTTGTCTAGAATTTGTATTCCACGAAAGCCTCCATGGCCTCGTAGCAAGCCAGTCCGAGGTTGTCGTAGCGCTTGGCTGTTTCGCGGTTGCGATCCTCGGCGCGCTGCCAGAACAGGCGCTCGTCGTTACCCAGGAATGGGGCACTCTCCATCTGGCTCTGGTGGCGCAGGATGGCATTTCGCTTCTCGCGCAGCTCCTCAGGACTCATTGGTACGCACATCTCGATATCAGCAACATCCCATTCAGCCCAAGCACCACGGTACATCCATACGCGGCAGTCCTTCAGCCACTCGGCGCCAGCCTTCTTGCTTTCGTCGATGGCAGCCAGCACAGCATCGGTACACTTACGGTGTGTGCCGTGTGGGTCGGCCAGGTCGGCAGCCACATAAATCTGGTGAGGCTTAATTTCGTTAATCAGCTCGATGATGGGTGTAACGTCGGCCTCGGTCATAGGCAGTTTTTCAATCTTACCGCTCTCGTAGAAAGGCAGGTCGAGGAAGTGGATATGCTTACTGTCGATACCGCTGTACTCGCAAGCCAAACGGGCCTCGCCACGACGAATCAGACCCTTCAGACGCAGAATCTGCTCGTTGTCCAGATCACCTGGCTTCTTACCTTTGATAAAGGCCTTTACTGCCTGGTATGAGTGTTTAATCACTTCGTCGCTACCATTGGCAAAAATGGTATTAAAACCATTGATGAAGTGCATGAAACGGCGTACCTCTTCGTCGCCTACAGCAATATTACCAGATGTTTCGTAAGCCACGTGTACATCGTGATGCTGCTGCATCAGTCGGCGAATGGTTCCACCCATCGAAATTACATCGTCGTCGGGGTGGGGCGAGAATACGATCACACGCTTGGGGTAGGGGTTTGCGCGCTCGGGACGGGTGCTATCATCTACATTGGGTTTGCCGCCTGGCCATCCAGTGATGGTATGCTGCAACTCGTTAAATACTTCGATGTTAACTAGACCGGCCTGTCCGTCAAACTGCTCAACCAGGTGGCCCAGTCCATTCTCAACATAGTCCTTGGTAGAAAGCTTAAGCAGTGGCTTCTCTACCTTTTCACACAGTTCGATTACCTGACGTCTAAGCTCGTGGTTAGGCATCTTAATACTGTTAGTTAGATTTAAATTCATCATTGTTATATTAATGTAGTAAAGTAAAAATTTTCCGCGAAATTACACATTTTGCGCGAAATAAACGCATATTTTATGAAGATTAACAATAATAATGTGTAATTTTGCACCCGATGAAACAACCAGCTATTCAAAAACCCGAGGGATTGAGCCGCGTGCTGCTGCATGCTTGCTGCGCCCCATGTTCGAGTGCCATTGTCGAGTGGATGATGGCCAACGGTGTTATACCTGTTATTTATTATTTTAATCCAAATATCTGGCCCCGAGAGGAATACGAGATTCGTAAACAGGAGAGTAAGCGTCATGCTGAGAGCTTAGGACTGCGATGGATTGATGGCGATTATAACCACGATGAGTGGTTGGGTGGCGTATGCGGACTGGAGGCCGAGCCCGAACGCGGGCGCCGTTGCGAACGCTGTTTTACATTGCGCCTGATTGCCGCTGCCAAGCAGGCCAAGGCGTTAGGTATTAAGTATTTTACCACCACGCTGGCATCGAGCCGTTGGAAAAGTTTGGAGCAGATAGAATGTGCCGGCCATGCTGCCGAAGAGGCCGTTGAGGGCGCATACTTTTGGGCGCAGAACTGGCGTAAGGGTGGTTTGTACGAACGTCGCAACCAACTGCTGAAGGAGTATCAGTTCTATAATCAGCAGTATTGCGGCTGCGAGTTCAGCATGCGGCCAAAATCAACAGAAATAAAAGAAAACGAAAAAAACGACGAGTAAAATTTGGGTGTGTCGTTTTTTTATTGTAACTTTGCGCCCTAAAAATAGATTAGTAATATGTTTGAGAATTTAAGTGATAGACTAGAACGCTCGTTTAAGATACTGAAGGGTGAGGGTAAAATCACCGAGATTAACGTAGCCGAAACGCTGAAAGATGTACGTCGAGCCTTGTTGGATGCCGACGTAAACTATAAGGTAGCCAAAAGCTTTACCGATACCGTTAAGCAGAAAGCTTTAGGTATGAACGTGCTTACAGCCGTTAAGCCAAGTCAGCTGATGGTGAAGATTGTTCACGATGAGCTGGCCGAACTGATGGGTGGTAAGGCTGCCGAGCTGAAGGTTGAGGGCCGTGCCGGTGCACCTGCCATCATTCTGATGTCGGGTCTGCAGGGTTCTGGTAAGACTACTTTCAGTGGTAAGCTGGCTAAGATGCTGAAGGAGCGCAACCACAAGAAGCCTTTGCTGGTAGCCTGCGACGTATATCGTCCTGCTGCTATCGAGCAGCTCAAGGTAGTGGGTGAGACTGTAGGTGTTCCCGTATATTCCGAGCCTGATAATAAAAATGTGGTGGAGATTGCCAACCATGCTATCCAGGAGGCCAAGTCAAAGGCCAACGACGTGGTGATTATCGATACCGCCGGTCGTCTGGCTGTCGACGAGGAGATGATGCAGGAGATCGAGACCCTGAAGAAGGCCGTTAATCCTAACGAGACTCTGTTCGTAGTTGATTCAATGACCGGTCAGGATGCCGTTAACACCGCTAAGGAATTCAACGATCGTCTGGATTTCGATGGTGTGATCCTTACCAAGCTCGATGGTGACACCCGTGGTGGTGCTGCCCTTTCAATCCGCACCGTAGTTACCAAGCCTATTAAGTTTGTAGGTACGGGCGAAAAGATGGAGGCTATCGATGTGTTCTATCCCGAGCGTATGGCCGACCGTATCCTCGGTATGGGTGATATTGTTTCTCTGGTTGAGCGTGCCCAGCAGCAGTTCGACGAGGAGGAAGCAAAGAAACTTGAAAAGAAAATCCGCAAGAATAAGTTCGACTTCGACGACTTCATGGGTCAGATACAGCAGATTAAGAAGATGGGTAACATCAAGGATCTGGCTGCTATGATTCCAGGTGTTGGCAAGCAGATTAAGGATCTGGATATCGACGATAATGCCTTTAAGGGTATCGAGGCTATCATCAACTCGATGACACCAAAGGAGCGCGCCAATCCCGATATCATCAACCAGAGCCGTCGCCGTCGTATCGCAGCTGGTTCGGGTACCAAATTGGACGATGTGAACCGACTGATGAAACAGTTCGAGCAGACTCGCAAGATGATGAAGATGGTTACCGGCCTCAATTCGTCGAAAATGGCTCAGATGGCTGCAGCCATGAAGATGCGAGGTGGTATGCCCAAGTTCTAAATACAACACATATGCAACTGATTGATGGAAAAGCAACAGCGGCGGCTATCAAGGCCGAAATCGCTGAGGAGGTAAAAGAGATTGTTGCCCAAGGAGGCAAACAACCCCATCTGGCCGCCGTCTTGGTGGGTCACGATGGGGGATCGGAGACTTATGTAAAAAATAAGGTGCTGGCCTGCGAGGCTTGTGGCTTTAAGAGTACGCTCATCCGTTTCGAGGATAATATCTCGGAGGATGAGCTTTTATGTTGCGTCGACAAGCTCAACAAGGACGACGATGTAGATGGTTTCATCGTACAGTTGCCCTTGCCAAAGCATATCGATGAGCAGAAGATTATCGAGGCAATCGACTACCGTAAGGATGTCGACGGTTTCCACCCCATTAACGTGGGTCGTATGGCTATCGGTCTGCCTTGCTTCATCTCGGCCACACCCCTTGGTATCATCACTCTGCTTAAGCGCTATGGTATCGAAACCAGCGGTAAGAAGTGTGTCATCCTGGGTCGTTCAAACATCGTAGGTAAGCCAATGGCTCAGCTGATGATGCAGAAGCAGTATGGCGACGCTACCGTTACCGTATGCCACTCGCGTTCTAAAACCCTGAAGGAGGAGTGCCGTGCCGCCGATATTATTATCGCTGCCATCGGTCAGCCCGACTTTGTTACCGCCGACATGGTAAAAGAGGGTGCTGTGATTGTGGATGTAGGTACCACCCGCGTACCCGATGCTACCCGTAAGAGCGGATTCCGTCTGAATGGCGACGTGAAGTTCGACGAGGTTGCACATAAGTGCTCGTATATTACACCTGTTCCTGGTGGCGTAGGTCCCATGACCATCTGTTCGCTCATGAAGAATACCTTAGCCGCAGGTAAAAAAGAGTACTATAAATAATTGACAATTGATAGTTGATAATTGACAATTATGACGGCACAAGAGTATTACGAACAAGGCAATGAGGCCCGCAAGCGCGGTCAGTGGCACGAGGCTATCAACAGCTATATCCAGGCTATTGAGCTCGACCCTGAGAGTCCCGCTGTGGAGGCCAAGCGTATGCTCGACGACATCATGGCTTTCTATTGTAAAGATATGTATAATCCATAAACAAATACTGAATATGGCAAAAATGAAAGGCGCTATTGAGGTGAATACCGAGAGGTGTAAGGGATGCAGCCTCTGCATCGTTGCTTGCCCTCAGAAGGTTATCGCCCTTGCCAACAAAGTTAATCTGCACGGCTACCCCTACGTGGAGGCTGTCAACGAAGAGGCCTGCGTAGGCTGTGCTTCGTGTGGCATCGTCTGCCCCGATGGTTGTATCACCGTGTATCGTAAAAAAGTGGAGGAGTAATTATGGAAAAAGAGAAAGAAGTTGTATTGATGAAAGGCAACGAGGCTATTGCCCACGCTGCTATTCGATGCGGATGCGACGGCTATTTCGGCTATCCTATTACTCCGCAGAGTGAAGTGATCGAGACATTGGCTGAGCTGAAGCCTTGGGAGACTACCGGTATGCAGGTAGTTCAGGCCGAGAGCGAGCTGGCCAGTATCTACATGGTTTATGGTGCTGCCGGTGCCGGTAAGCGTGCCATGACCTCATCTTCGTCTCCTGGTATCGCACTGATGCAGGAGGGAATCACTTACATGGCTGGTGCCGAGGTGCCGGGTGTGTTTGTCAATGTTCAGCGTGGAGGTCCCGGTCTGGGTACCATCCAGCCATCGCAGGGCGACTATTTCCAGGCTACCCGTGGTGGTGGTAATGGCGACTACAAGGTTATCGTACTGGCTCCATCGTCAGTTCAGGAGATGGCCGATTTCGTAGATCTGGCTTTCGAGCTGGCATTCAAGTATCGTAACCCTGCCATGATTCTGAGCGATGGTGTTATCGGTCAGATGATGGAGAAGGTAGTTCTGCCTCCATTCAAGCCCCGTCGTACCGACGAGGAGGTGATTAAGGAGTGTCCTTGGGCTTCAACAGGTAAGCCAAAGAACCGCGAGCGTGTGGTGATTACATCACTCGAACTCAAGCCTGAGATTATGGAGCAGCGCAACCTGGCTCTGCAGGAGAAGTATCGCAAGATTCAGGAGAACGAGGTACGCTTTGAGCAGCAGCAGCTGGACGATGCCGAGTATGCTATCGTAGCATTCGGTAGTGCCGCCCGTATTGCAGAGAAGAGCGTAGAGATTGCCCGCGAGCAGGGTATCAAGGTAGGTCTGTTCCGTCCTATCACACTGTTCCCATTCCCCGAGAAGCAGATTGCCGAGCTTTCAAAGAAGGTAAAGGGTATCCTGGTAGCCGAGATCAATGCTGGTCAGATGGTACAGGATGTTCGCCTGGCTGCCAACGGCGCAGTGCCCGTAGAGCAGTTCGGTCGTCTGGGAGGTATCGTTCCCGATCCGGAAGAGATTGTTGAAGCGTTAAAGAAATTAATCTAGAAGTACTTGAAGTACTAGAAATACTAGAGAAATATGGATAGAAATCAAATAGTTCAACCAGAGAACATCGTCTGCAAGAAGCCGACGCTGATGAACGACAACAATATGCACTACTGCCCAGGCTGTAGCCACGGTGTAGTACATAAGCTCATTGCCGAAGTCATCGAAGAGATGGGTATGGAAGACAAGACCGTAGGTGTATCACCTGTAGGTTGCGCTGTCTTCGCCTATAATTATATTGATATCGACTGGCAGGAGGCTGCCCATGGTCGTGCACCCGCACTGGCCACAGGTATCAAGCGCACCTGGCCCGATCGCCTGGTATTCACCTATCAGGGCGATGGCGACCTGGCTTGTATCGGTACCTGCGAAACCATCCACGCACTGAACCGTGGCGAGAACATCGTGATTATCTTCGTTAACAATGCCATTTATGGTATGACGGGTGGTCAGATGGCTCCAACCACACTGATTGGTCAGAAAACCTCTACCTGTCCTTACGGTCGTGATCCTGAGATTCACGGTTATCCATTGAAGATGGCCGATATCGCTGCTCAGCTCGAGGGTACCTGCTATGTTACCCGTCAGAGTGTAGAGAGCGTGGCCTCTATCAACAAGGCTAAGAAGGCTCTGCGTAAGGCTTTCGAGGCTTCGATGGCTGGTAAGGGTTCATCGCTGGTAGAGTTTGTTTCAACCTGTAACAGCGGTTGGAAGCTTTCGCCCGCTAAGGCTAACGAATGGATGAAGGAGAATATGTTCCCCTTCTATCCCAAAGGTGACTTAAAAGATACGACAAATAAATAATGAATTATCGTGCAAACCGAATGCAGAGAGTTTACTCTTTGCTGAGGTGCAGCCGATGATGCATAAAACGTAGTTTTATGAAGAAAGAAATAATTATTTCAGGTTTCGGAGGTCAGGGCGTGCTCTCTATGGGTAAGATTCTGGCCTATAGTGGACTGATGGAGGATAAGGAGGTAACATGGATGCCTGCTTACGGTCCTGAGCAGCGTGGTGGTACAGCCAACGTTACTGTGATCGTTAGTGACGAGCGCATCTCTTCGCCTATCCTCAGCAAGTACGACATCGCTGTGGTACTTAATCAGCCCTCACTCGAGAAGTTTGAGCCCAAAATCAAGCCCGGTGGCATTCTGATTTACGATGGCTTCGGTATCATCAACAAGCCAACCCGTAAGGATATCACCGTATACGAGATCAATGCGATGGACAAGGCAGCCGAGATGAAGAACGGTAAGGTGTTCAACATGATTGTTTTGGGTGGACTCTTAAAGGTAGCCCCTGTGGTAAGCGACAAGGGTGTAGAGAAGGCTCTCTACAAAACTCTGCCTGAGCGCCACCACGGACTGATTCCTCTGAATATGGAAGCCCTGAAAGAGGGTGCTAAGATTATCCAGGAAATCAAATAAATGGAGTTAAAACAATTAACAAGCGCCGTCTGCCAGATTGCTAGGCAGGCGGGCGCTTATATTAGGAACGAACGAAGCAAGTTCTCGCTAGAGAGCGTGGAGCGCAAGCATGCGCACGATTACGTGTCGTATGTCGACAAGGGCTCCGAGCAACTGATTGTAACCGCATTGCGCCAGTTACTGCCCGAGGCAGGTTTTATTACCGAGGAAGGTTTGGCTGGTCACGATCAGGAGCAGCTTTTATGGGTGGTCGATCCGCTTGATGGTACCACCAACTTTATTCATCAGTATGCACCTTACGCCGTTAGCATAGCCCTGCTACAAGGTAGCGAGGTATTGTTAGGTGTGGTTTACGAGGTTTGTCACGACGAGTGTTTTTACGCCTGGCAGGGTGGGGGCGCCTATAGGGACGGCCAACTGCTACACGTAAGTACACAGAAAATCAACGATGCTTTACTCTGCTTGCAACTGCCTTATAACAGCGATGCTTATAAGCCGGTTATCAAGCGCTTAATCGATGAGCTTTACGGTCATGTAGGTAGCATCCGCATGTGCGGTTCGGCTGCCATGGCATTGTGCTATGTGGCTGCAGGCCGATACGACGGTTATGCCGAGCAGTACATCGGTCAGTGGGATTTCATGGCTGGTGCGTTGATAGTAAAAGAGGCAGGCGGCACCGTTACCAATTACGATGGCGAGGCCGACTTTACCCAGGGCAATAGTGTGGTGGCTACCAATGGTATCATCCAGCACGATTTGTTGTCGCACCTTACCAACGAGAAACCTCACGATAAGAAAAAGCAGACCATCGATTCCAGTCTGGTTGATCGTGCTATCTGTTTTGCCACTAAGGCCCATTCAGGCGTCGTTCGTAAGGGTACTAAAATCCCTTACATTGCGCATCCCCTCGAGGCTATGGCTATCGTGGGTTCTATTACCGACGATCAGGAATTGTTGGCAGCAGCCGTACTGCACGATGTGGTTGAGGATGCCGGTGTAAATGTGGCCGATATCCGTACCGAGTTCGGCCCTCGTGTAGCTGCTCTGGTTGATTCCGAGACCGACAGCGAGGTGCCCGGCATGAGTCATATCGACAGCTGGCAGATACGCAAACAGGCTGCTATCGATCATATCGCAGCAGCTAGTCGCGATGTTAAGATTGTGGCGCTTGGCGATAAACTGTCAAACATGCGTGCCATGCTCCTTCATTATCATGAGCAGGGCGAGCAGGTATGGCAGCGCTTTAATCAGAAAGATCCAGCGTGCCACGCCTGGTATTATCGCCAATTGGTAAAAAGTCTTTCGTCGCTCAGCGACACCGATGCTTTCCAAGAATTCGCAGCTCTGGTAGATCAGGTATTTTCTAGATACGCCTGATTTACTGGGCTTTGTATTTCTCACGAATATGCTCTTCGTACTCGGCTAACTCACGTTCACCAATGTGGGCTAGTCCGTAGTGCTCGTCGTGCTGCGAGAAGTCGAGTCCTACCTTCTCACTGTAGGCTGATACACGCATAGGAATCAGATGATCAATCAACTTGTAGCCCAACCAACTCATAATAAATGTATAAACAAAAACTATGACAATGGCTAGCAGGTGATACAGGAAGATGACGAAACCTTCCCAGGTACCGGCAATCAGACCCTCTTGAATAAAAATACCCGTCAGCACTGTACCAAAGATACCACCGGTTCCGTGTGTTGGGAATACATCGAGTGCATCGTCGATGCTGGTACGTGAGCGCCAGTACACGGCAATATTACAAATCAGTGTGATAACAAATGCAATAAAGATGCTCTGTCCTACGGTTACATAACCGGCCGATGGTGTGATGGCTACCAAACCAACTACACAACCCACGGCAGCGCCCATGGCCGATGGCTTACGACCGCGCAGACAGTCGAAGAAAATCCAGGTCATCATCGCAGTGGCCGATGCGGTGTTGGTATTCAGAAATGCCTTTACAGCTATACCATCAGCATGGAGCGACGATCCTGCGTTAAAGCCGAACCATCCCAGCCACAACATGGCAGCACCCAGCAGCACAAAGGGGATGTTGGCTGGCTCGCTCTTACGTGTCTCAGCCTTGCGGCGACCTAAGAAGATAGCACCTGCCAGTGCGGCAACACCACTCGATGCGTGTACCACGATACCACCGGCAAAGTCAACCACGCCCCAGCGCATAAACAGTCCCTCGGGATGCCACGTCATGTGTGCCAGCGGACAGTAGATGACGAAGAAAAAGAACATCATAAAGAACATGTAGGCCGAAAAGCGTACACGCTCGGCAAACGATCCCGTAATCAGCGATGGGGTGATGATGGCAAACTTCATCTGGAACAGTGCAAACAGTGCCAAAGGAATGGTAGCGCCACCTAATATATTACCTGCAGGTGTGGTATAAACCTCGCCACCTACACCCTGGAACATCAGGAACGTGAGCGGGTTACCGATAATACCACCGATGTCGTCGCCAAAACACAGCGAGAAACCTACTACTACCCACAGCACCGAAATCAGTCCCATGGCAATAAACGACTGCAGCATGGTAGAAATCACATTCTTAGCGCCTACCATACCACCATAAAAGAACGAGAGTCCTGGCGTCATCATCAACACAAAGATGGTAGCAGTAATAATCCACGCTACATCAGCTGCCGATATCACACGCCAGTCGCACTCAAATGTGGGTTCGCCCACAAACACACCCATGGCAGCAATCAGTGTCATTGCTGTCATCAGGATAATCCAACGTTTTTTTACCTTCATCATATTTATGTTGTTTGAAATTTCCGCCCGCAAAGGTACAAACATTCAAAATGATACAAGCATAAATCTTTCAGTTTGATTATAAAAACTCTTTCAAACTAACAATCTGTAATATAATACGCTTTAAAACGTGTACTTTTGAAATAAATTATAATTATAACCCCTACATTTTGTTACGATTTGTAACCAGTACCTAATGAATCCTAAAAAGATAACGGCATGACGGTAGCTCTGAACACCAGCACCGACAAGCAAGTGCTTGCTGAAGAAAAATACGGGTTGGCTGAAATTATTTGGCTGGTATTGAGTATATTACTATCTTTGCAGCGTCGAAATACAAACATCGACAATTATTGATAGTAATAACAATTATAAAAACTTAGAAACAATGAAGAAGATTATTGTAATGATGGTAGCTCTCCTGTCGATGACTACAGCGATGGCTCAGCCATCGGACCGAAAGGCACCTAAGAAGATGACGCATCAGGAGATGACAACCCAGATGACCAGTAAGCTGAAGCTGAACGATACACAGAAAAGCAAAGTGGCTGCGCTGAACAAGGAGTACCAGGATATTCTGATGCCACCAAAGCCACCTAAGATGGCTGATGGCAGCAGACCAGAACCACCCAAGATGGATGGCAACAAGGCTATGCCAAAGAAACCCGACAGTAAGCATATGGCTAAGCGTCAGGAATACGAGAAGAAGCTGAAGCAGATTCTTACCGACGAGCAGTATAAGTCTTACCAGAAGATGCAGCCACCACACGGCAAGCGCCCTGAAATGAAGGATAACAAATAAATAAAAACAGCGAAACGGCCGCCACCTGATGAGGGTAGCGGTCGTTTTTTTGCACCATTGTTTGATTTTTTGTTTCCATTCTTTTGATATTCCAAAACAAAATTGTACATTTGCCCTCAAAATATAAGTGTATGATATCAGCAAAAGGATTCTTTACATCTTTAATAGCGCTATTGTTGGTGACTCCTGTTGCAGGCTTGGCACAGAGCTTAACAGCCGAGATGCATCATGTCGACTCTGTGATGGTGGAGTTGCAGGCGAAGTACGATCCGTATCATTTGCTGCGTATCGAATCCGAGCATCAACAGTCGTTGCTTGTTAATCGCTATGGCCATCTTAAAGCCAATCCCAATGCCTTCAAAATCCCCGGCGTTGTATGGGTACCCGACCAGAAAGGTCTTTTTGAAGACCAGGAAGAACGCCAGGAGTGGTATGAAGATTACTCCTTTGGTGATGTCCTTCTCGACACCACCCTTAACATCATCTCCGAGCTCTTCACCCCCAAAAGAAAAACCAAGAAGAAATAATCTTAATGTATTTTAATACGAACTCTATCTTAAAGTTGCAACTATTTTCCTTTATTTTTATGATTGATGCTACTTTGTGTGTGTTAAAATTGAAAGAAAATGTGTCAAATAGAAAAGGTCAATTAAGTTTTTTATTGTAACTTTGCACCCAAATAAATAACTAATGAAGCGTGTAAGGTTTTCGATGATTGTTCTATTGATTCTGTTCTGGCTGCAACCAGAGCAGAGTGTGGCATGGCGTATCTTTACGGCCGAACAATTGTCGAGTACTACCATTTCGGCAGCCTCGGTTTGTCAGGATGCCGAGGGTTATATCTGGGTAGGAACCGAATATGGACTTAACAGATATGATGGTTATCATTTTGTGAGTTTCCTGAATAATCCTGCCGACCCTGGCAGTATCGCCAATAATCTGGTATCTACCGTTTTCTGCGAGCCAACGGGCGAGGTTTGGATAGGCACAGGTAAAGGACTTGATTTGTATAACCCATCAGCGCGTAATTTCTTGCATTTCAGATTCCCTGATGGTTTGAAACCCCGCGTCACCAAGATACTGCGCCTCACCAGTGGCGAGTTGATGGTTGGCACAGCAGGCTATGGCCTGTATAAAGCCGACAAGCATACCCTTACCTTGACGCGTGAAAAGGGGTTTACTACAGCCGATGACGACGAGTTTTATTCTAACCTGTTTGAGGATAGCATGGGCCGACTTTGGAAATGTGATGCCAGTCAAGGCCTATCGGTAAAAAAACTGCATAGTCATGCCTCCGTACAGAAGTATGTGTCGGTTTTAGGAACCCCTATGGGTTTTGCCGAGTCCGGCGGTAAGGTGCTGATACTCTGTATGCACGGTATTCTTTGTTATCAGAACGGCCAACTGCAGCCGATGGATTACGAGATGGACAGTGGCACTACATCGGGCCTGGTTTTCCGAACTATTTATAAGGATAAGACAGGCGATTTGTATATCGGCACCCGTGGTAGCGGTTTGTTCTGCATGAAGAAAGGCACCAACCGCATGACCAGGATTGAAACCGACACCCCCGAAACCGGCTTGAACACCTCGAAAGTGTGGAGCATCTTTAAAGACCGTCAAGACAATCTCTGGATAGGTTGCCAGCAGCGCGGTTTGCTCATGCTGCCGCAACGTGCGTTACCATTTTCCAGTTGGCAGATCTCGCCAGCGTCGCACGCCATAGGTGCCCCTGTCACAGCCATCTGTCAGGGCGATAACGGACTGATTTGGTGCTCGGTACAAGAAAATGGTATATATGGCTTTAACCTGCAGGGCAAGTTGGTTCAGCAGCCTAAAGCGCCCATGCCCATCGAGTCGATACACCGCGATGCGCAGGGACGCTACTGGGTGGGCACTGACAAGGCGCTCTATAGCTATGACCCCTTGACGGGCGCCTATAAGCAGGTGGCCGAGTATGACTGCGATAAGTTTAATGTGCTTGCCGATGATGGCAAAGGCAAGATATACATCTCTACTTTTTCGCGTGGATTCTGTATCTATGATGTAGCTACAGGCCGGCTGGTTAACTACAACTCCTATCAGAAGAATAGTAAGAAAGGTGAGTTGTGCAACAACTGGATACAAGCCATATTGCCCGACAGTAAAGGGCGCGTATGGCTGGCCACTTCTACCGGCGTTTCGTGCTTTGAGCCTGCTACAGGCAGCTTCAACTCGCTTGGTTGGTCGCATATTCTTAACGACACCATGTGCTACTCTCTTTGCGAAACCCACGAGGGCGACATCCTGATAGGCACCGGTCAGGGACTGTTTGTGTATCGCAACCAGAGCAACAGGGTAGAGGAGCTGGCTCATTCAGAACTGCTGCGCAACCGCATCATCAGTTATATGGTGTGCGACCGTAGTGGTGGCATCTGGTGCAGCACCTCTATGGGCATCTGTTACTACGACAACCGAAATGCCCAATGGACCAGTTATGTGCGAGGCAACGGACTGAGCAACCGCGAGTATGTGGTGGGGGCCGGTCTGCATACAGATGACAACAGCATCTATTTTGGCACAGCCGATGGTGTCACCACCTTCAAGCCCGACCGTGTGTTAATGCCCAACCAGTCATGTGGTCAGGTAGTGCTTACGGCGCTGGTAACAACCGATTATCATTACCCAACCCATCAGCTGGCGTATTTTGAGATACCTTACCAGACTAACTCCTTTACGATGGAGTTCTCGTTGCTGGATTTTATCCATGCCGATAATACCATTTATGAGTATAACGTGAACAACGCAGCCGACTGGACGGCGCTTGATGCAGGTAATAATACCATCAGTTTCAATCACCTTGCTTCGGGCACGTATCGTATCTGTGTCAGGGCCAACGTCAATGGTGTTTACTCGCCGGTTAGTATGTTTACCGTTGTCGTGCTAACTCCCTGGTATCGTTCGGCTTGGGCCATCGTGTGCTATCTCTTTATAGCACTGGCCATCCTGTTTTACCTTATTTATATTTATATACGTGAAAAGCGCAGGCAGATGGACGATGAGAAGATGAAATTCCTGATTAATGCCACTCACGACATCCGTTCGCCACTCACGCTTATCATGGCACCACTCGAGAAACTGAAACAGCGCCATCCGACTGCTCAGGATGCCGAAGAACTGGGACTGATAGAACGCAATACCCAGCGTATTCTGAACCTGGTGAACCAGATTCTGGATATGCGTAAGATCGACAAGCAGCAGATGCAACTGCAGTGCCAGCATACCGATATGGTGGCTTTTGCCGAGGGCGTGTTTAATATGTATAAATACAATGCCAACGAGCGCCATATTACTTACGAGTTCAAGCATCCCGACCAGCGCCTGATGGCATGGATAGACCATGCCCAGTTCGACAAGGTGATCAGTAATCTGCTGTCCAACGCTTTCAAATATACCTTTGATGGCGGGCATATCACACTTGGTTTGAGCGACACTGCCGACGGCCATATCTCATTGACGGTTGAGGATGACGGCATAGGAATCAGGCCCGAAGACCGCAAGCATATCTTCGACCGCTTCTACCAGAGTCATCCCTCTGGCGAGGTTCATCTGGCTGGCACGGGCATTGGGCTCAACCTGTGTAAGATGATTGTGGATATGCACCATGGCAGCATCGATGTAAGCACGGGGGCCGATGAGCATGGCAGCCGTTTTGTGGTGCGTTTGCCTAAGGGCCATGCCCATCTTCAGCAGCAAGAGATGATAACCGAAGTGGCAGAAAAGCCTGCCTGCAGCACCATCCGACCTGCCAATCACTATCGTATTCTGTTTGTTGACGATGATGCTGAGCTATGCAGTTTCATTGTGCGCGAACTGGCCAAGTATTATCATGTGGACACCTGCTATAATGGGCGTGATGCTATGAAGACGCTGCTCAATGCGCCTTACGATCTGGTGGTTAGCGATGTGATGATGCCCGAGATGGACGGTTTCACGCTGCTGCGTATGATCAAAAAGAATCCGGTCGTTAATCATATACCCGTGATTATGCTCACGTCGAAAGCCGATGTAGCCAACCGTTTGGAAGGCTTGGAGGGAGGTGCCGATGCCTTTATGGCCAAACCTTTCAATATCCATGAGTTGCACGTGGTCATCAACAGTCTGATCAGCAATGTGCTCCGCCTGAAGGGCAAATTCACCGGCGCCCAGCAACAGAAGGATAAGATAGAGGAGAAACAGGTGAAGAGCAACGACGAAGCGCTGATGGAGCGCGTGATGCAAGCCGTGAACAAGCACATGGATGATAGCGACTTTACGGCCGAGCAGCTGGCTACCGAGGTAGGCCTCAGTCGTACCCATCTGCAGCGCAAGATGAAGGATATCACCGGCCTGAACGTGAAGGAGTTTGTGCGCAACCTGCGCCTGGAGCAGGCCGCCCGTATGTTGCACGAACAGAAGTTGAATGTCTCGCAGGTGGCCTATTCGGTTGGCTTCAGCAATCTGGCCCACTTCTCAACGGTGTTCCGCAAGCATTTCGGGGTGTCGCCATCCGAGTATGTGGCGCAGCAAAAGTAATCTTTTGTTTGTTATTTGTATGATTTGGCACTGCGTGTCAAACAGAAAAGCAAATGGGTTAAACACAAAAACTCTTTTTTAGTAATCATTGTATCTTTGCAGCAGTTTTTTTTATTCACTTACAAAACTTATTAATTGAAATGAAAACTGCTTTCCTAAGAAGAACCACGTACATCGTGGGCATGTGCATGCTTGGCATGACCAGCGCACAGCAGGTTTCGGCAGCTACCACAGCAGTAGCTTCCGTTCAGCAAAACAAGCAGGCAACCGGTCAGGTATCCGACTCACAGGGTCCTTTGATTGGTGCCACAGTAATGGAGAAAGGTACTAATAATGGTACCGTTACCGATTTCGATGGTAGATTTTCTCTGAGTGTAAAACCCGGCGCCACGCTCGTTATTTCCTATGTGGGATATGTGCCCCAGGAGATCAAGGCTGGCAGCAACATGGCTGTCACCTTGAAAGAGGATGGTCATGTAGTCAACGAGGTGGTGGTGATCGGTTACGGTACCCAGCGCCGCGAAGCTGTAACCGGTTCGGTGGCCAACATCGGTGGCGAGAAGTTGAATCAGATTGCCGCTACCAATGCCGCCCAGGCACTGCAGGGCCGTGTGGCTGGTGTGCTGATGACTCAGACCTCCACCAAGCCGGGACAAGAGATGCAGATCCGTATCCGCGGTCAGCGCTCTCTCTCAGCCAGCAACGACCCGCTGATCGTGCTGGATGGAATCCCCTTCATGGGTCAGTTGTCGGATATCAACCCTGCCGACATCAAATCGATGGATATCCTGAAGGATGCCTCGGCCACCGCCATCTACGGTTCGCGTGGAGCCAACGGTGTGATCATTATCACCACCGCCAAGGGCGCACAGGGCACCCCCGCCAAAGTGTCGTACAATGGTTATGTGAGCTTTAAGAAAATCTTTAAGAAGTATCCCATGATGGACGGTCCTACCTATAGCAAGTTCCGCCAGTATGTAGGTAAGTACCAGAACTCGCTCGACGAGAGCGACAGCAACAACACCGACTGGCAGGACCTGTATTATAAGACCGGTATCAGTCACAACCATGATGTGAGCGTGGCCGGTGGTACCAATGGTGGTAGCTACAGTTTCGGTGCCGGTTACTATCACGACGAGTCGGTAGTGCCCACCGAGGGTTATGATCGCCTGAATGTGCGTGGCAACTTCGATCAGAAAGTAGGTAAGTACTTCCGCTTTGGATTGACCACCAACAACAGCTATCGTAAAACCCAGGGTGTGAACGATATGCATGCGGTGCTCACGATGAGTCCGCTGGCCAGTCCTTACGATGCCGACGGCAACATCAAGCGCTACATTGCCATGCCTGCCGATGATAAGGCCGTGGTGACCCGCGAGACCGTGGAGCGCGACAAGAATGTATGGCTGAGCGAGAACAAGGGTATCGGTTCATACAACACCTTGTTTGCCGAGGTAAAGTGCCCATGGGTTGAGGGCCTGAGCTATCGTGTAAACGTAGGTCTTAACTTCCGTAGCTCGAAAGGTGGCGGCTTTACCGGTACAGGTGTCAACAACAAGGATCCTAAGGCTGTGAACGGCGGCTGGATTTCTGAAGATCAGATGCGCAACTGGGCTGTAGAGAATATCCTGACTTACGACCGCACCTTTGCCGAGAAACACAACCTGAATGTGGTGGCTATGTATTCGGCTGAACAAACTACTTACGAATCAACTGGTGCCAACGCACAGGATATCCCAGCCGATTACTTCCAGTACTATGCACTCGACAAGGCCGTGGGTCAGGCCAACCTCACCGGTTACAACTACTGGCAGAGCGGACTGATCTCTTGGATGGGACGTGTGATGTATTCATATGATAATAAGTATATGATTTCTGCTGCCCTCCGTTCGGATGCTTCATCGCGCCTGGCCAAGGGTCATCAGTGGCACACATATCCTGCCGTAAGTGCTGGTTGGAATATCGCTCGCGAGCAGTTTATGGAGAATCTCTCTTGGATAGACAACCTGAAGCTGCGCGTGGGTTATGGTGAGACCTCTAACCAGAGCATCAACCCATATTCTACACTGGGCGGACTGGCTGTGCGCAACTACAATTTCGGCACCACCTATAAGGCTGGTTACTATGTAAACTCTCTGCCTAACCCCGACCTGGGATGGGAGTTCTCTAAGACCTGGAACTTCGGTCTCGACTTCTCGTTCTTCAATGGTCGCCTGTCAGGATCGTTTGAGTACTATACCCAGAAAACCAATGATATCCTGCTCGATGTGTCGCTGCCTTCAACATCAGGTGTAAGCAGCTTCACTGGCAACATCGGTAAGACCGAGAATAAGGGTTGGGAGTTCACACTGAATGGTATCATCATCGACAATAAGAATGGCTGGAGCTGGGATGCCGGCATCAACCTCTATGCCAACCGCAACAAACTGGTGGCTCTGGAGTCGGGTCGCGATGCCGATGAAGCCAACCGCTGGTTCGTGGGCCATCCTATCGACGTGATCTACGACTACGAGTATGTAGGCTTGTGGCAGAGGGACGATCCCTATCTGGATATCCTTGAGCCAGGTGGCAACGTAGGTATGATCAAGGTGAAGTATCGTGGCGATGCCTCAAAGGGCGACTTCAAGGAAGACGGTGTCACCCCAAGTCGCCAGATTGGTCCTGAGGACCGTCAGATTATCAGCATGGAGCCCAAACTGATGGGAGGTTTCAACACCACCGTGGGTTACAAAGGCTTTGACCTGAATGTGATAGGTGCATTCCAGGTAGGCGGCAAACTCATCAGTGCCCTCCACTCATCAAGCGGTTATCTGAACCAGCTCACCAGTCGTGTGAACAACATGAATGTGGACTACTGGACCGAGGAGAACACCGGCGCCAAGTATCCCAAACCCGGTGGCATCCAGAATGGTGATAATCCTAAGTATGGTTCTACACTCGGTTATTTTGATGCCGGCTATCTGAAGATCCGCGCCATAACACTGGGCTACAACTTCGACAAGCTGAAGGCTGTGAAAGATCTCGGTATCAGCCGTCTGCGCCTCTACGCTACCGTTCAGAACCCATTCGTATTCTTCTCGCCATTCAACAACGAGAGCGGTCTGGATCCCGAAACCAACTCATGGGCCAACCAGAATACGGCTGTGGCTGTAGATGGTTATACCGGTAAGCACAAGATGCCAATCGTGGGTTATAACACACCTTCTACCCGCAACTTCATCTTCGGCCTTAACGTAACATTCTAATTAAGAGTTAAGAATTAAGAATTAAGAAATTTAAGAGTTATGAAAACTAAAAGTATCAAATATATTCTTGCTGCGGGGCTCGTATGCTGTGGTCTTTCTACAACCATGACATCCTGCAATAACGTGCTCGACGAGCAGCCTCGCACGCAGTTCGACCCCACCTTCTTCAATACGAAGGCTGGTATCGAGGGAGGTCTTACCTCGCTTTATGCTCACCTGCGCTATTTCTATGGCAACGGTTATTATCTGAACAGTTTGGAAACTGGTACCGATGAATATACCTATGCACAGAGTGCTGATGGAAACTTTAAGGATGCCGACCTCTCGGGGGTGGGCTCGGTGACACCCAACAGCACAGTGGCTGGTGGCGCATGGGGCACACTGTTTGCCAATATCAATACCTGTAGTGGTATTATCGAGAACGGCGCTGCTGCCGGCATCGACGAGGCACTGCTGGCCGAGGCTTATTTCTTCCGTGCTTTCGACTATTTTATCCTGGTTCAGACCTATGGTGGTGTGCCCCTCGATCTGGGTGCCGGCGAACTGAAGTTTAATACTTCTACCATCCGTACCTCTGTACGCAATACTGTGCCTGAGGTTTATGCAGCTATCTTCGCCGACCTTGAGAAGGCTGTTAACGATCTGCCCGAGAACCCACGTCTCACAGGCACTGCTACCAAGAATCTGGCTCGCCTGTATCTCTCAAAGGCTTATCTCACCTATGGTTGGTGGTTGGAGAATCCTAACAACATTCCTACCTTCCCAGAGTGCAGCCGTGATGCCAGTCAGGCTAACAGCTACTTCCAGAAGGCTTACGACACAGCGATGGCTGCCATCAACAATCCTGGCCCATACGCGCTGCAGCCTACATTCTACGATGTAAACGTGGCTACCAACGACCGTAACTCTGAGATCATGCTCTATGCCGATCATGATGAGGACGAGAAGTTTGGTAACGGCGGTTCAGGCTACGGATGGGGTAGCGGTGGTTCTCCTGAGAACTTCGCTTACTGGATGGAGACCTGGAACTATACCGAGATGATTGCTAAAGCTGCTTCGGGTAACACTATCAACCCCATTCAGCGTGAGGCTGTTCAGGCACTCGGTCGTCCTTGGACTCGTATGGCTCCTATCGCCGACAACTTCATGGAAGGTGGTGTTTGGGAAGATGCTGTTAAGGCTATCGACTCTCGCTACGACGCAACTTTCACGCTGCGCTATCACACCAACTGGCATAAGACAGGCAATGCCGAGCCTTACGTGTTTGGTGCTAATGGTATGCAGGTAGGTCCCGATGAAGTTTACTTCAGCTGGGTTCCTGAGAGCGAGGATGCCAACATCAACTACACTGGTGCCGATGGTAAGCTCGGCTTCGGTGAGATGCCTGGACGTGCCGACTTCGTAGTGGCAGTCAATCACATCAGCCGTAAGAAGTACCCTATCAACTGGAAGATTGGTATCTATCGTACCGACAATGATGGTGGTCTGGGTTCAAAGGTTAACGGTGGTAGCCCACGTCCTTGGAATGTTGCCAAGTTCTCTGAGTTCTATCTCATCGGTGCCGAGGCAGCTGTGAAACTTGGCAAACAGACCGAGGCTAAGACACTGGTCAACGTGCTCCGTGCCCGTGCCGGTAAGCAGACTTTCAGTCAGAACGACAATGTAGCCGTATCTGTTGATAAGAGCGCTGAAATGGTAGCTGCTACACCCGCTGTTATTGATATCGACTTTATCCTCGACGAGCGTAGCCGTGAGTTCTGGGGCGAGGGATACCGTTGGTTCGATCTCGTTCGTACTCAGAAGTGGGCCGAGCGCGCCAGCACCTATCGCATCGCAGGAGCAGGTTATACCGACAAGGATTTGCAGACCGTTAAGCGTGATATTCCTGCAGGTTACTACATCCGTCCTATCCCACAAGGTCAGCTTGATGGCATGGAAATGAGCGAGGATGAGAAGTTGAATTACCAGAATCCCGCATACAGAAATTAGTAGATATTTGTGATAGTTGGTTAGTAAATAATTTGGCAGCGTGCATCCTGTCGTGAGATAGGATGCACTTTTTTCTTGATTAGAAACTTAAGTTTATGAAAAGAATCTATTTATTTTTCTTTTTTGTATGCGTATGCATGATATCTTCCGCCCAGCATGAGGCATTCACTATTGCCGATCATGGTGTGGTGTCGCCCATCATCATCGATGGTCGTGATTGGAAAGGCGTGGTTCGTGCTGCTTCCGATCTGGCCGACGACATCCGTAAGGTGACAGGCACTCCAGCCGAAGTCATCAAGTCTGGCAGCAACAGTCGCAAAGCCATCATCGTGGGCACCATTGGCAAGAGCCGTGCCATCAATGGGCTGATTGCCAAGCATAAAATCGACGTGAGTCAGGTTCGCGGCCAGTGGGAGTCATATCTGATTGATGTGGTGGATGGCAGTCTGGTGATAGCCGGTAGCGATAAGCGCGGCACAATCTATGGCATCTATGAAATCAGTCGCCAGATTGGTGTGTCGCCTTGGTATTGGTGGGCAGATGTGCCCGTGCAGCATCGCAGCAGTTTGATTTATCAGCAGGGCAGGGTAGTGCAGCCCTCGCCAAAGGTGAAGTACCGCGGCATTTTTATTAACGACGAGTGGCCATCGTTTGGCGAGTGGACCACCAATAAGTTTGGCGGTCAGAACTCCAAGGTATATACCCGCATGTTCGAGCTGTTACTGCGCTTGAAGGCCAACTATCTGTGGCCAGCCATGTGGAACTCGATGTTTAACGAAGACGATCCTCTGAACCCGTCCCTGGCCGACGAATACGGTATCGTGATGGGTACCTCGCACCATGAGCCGATGATGCGCGCCCACAAGGAATACACCTCGCGCAGAAAGGAAGTAGGCCCCTGGGACTATGCGGTCAACAAGCAGCGCCTGGATCAGTTTTTCCGTGATGGTATGGAGCGCAATAAAGCCTACGAAAACCTGGTAACCATTGGTATGCGTGGCGATGGCGACGTGGCTATGGGTAAGGGCGACGATGCCGATAATATTAAGACGCTGGGCAAGGTGATCGACGGTCAGCGACGAATTATCAAGGATATCTACGGCCGTCAGGATGCTGTGCCGCAGTTGTGGGCAATCTTCACCGAAGTGCAGCGTTACTATGATGCCGGATTCAACGTGCCCGATGATGTCACCCTGCTATTCTGCGACAACAACTGGGGCTACGTGCGCCGTACGGGTCCCGCAACCGAACGTCAGCGCAAAGGCGGCATGGGACTCTACTATCATATCGACATGAATGGTGGACCATGGAACGACCGCTGGGTAAACACCTCGCCCATCCCTAAGCTCCGCGAGCAGTTGAATCTGGCTTACCAGTCGGGATTAGATCGCATCTGGATCATCAACGTGGGCGATCTGAAACCCAAGGAACTGCCCATCGATTTCATCATGCACTATGCCTGGAATCCTGATGCTGTGCAGCCTGGCGACGAGCGTGGCTATGTGCACCAGTGGGCAGCCTCGATTTTTGGCGACGACCTGGCCGAGGAAGTCACCGATATCCTGGTGAAATATCCCAAGTATAACCTGTGGCGTAAGGCCGAGGTACAGGTGCCGGGCATCTTCAGTGCCGATCATTGGAACGAGGCAGAGCGTGTCACACTGATGTGGCGACAGTTGGCCGAGCAGGCCGAAGCCTTGCGCCTGCGTGTGCCTGCTGAGATGCAGGATGCTTACTATCAGCTGGTGTATTATCCGGCAGTGGCATCGGCAGGTGTGGCCGAGATTTATAACTGTGCCACCATGAACAGCTATTATGCCCAGCGAGGCGATATGAGGGCCAATGCCTATGCCGATCGCGCCAAACAATTGTATGAGAAAGATTCGCTGCTCACAGCCTATTATAATCATCAGTTGGCTGGTGGCAAATGGCAGGGCATGATGCAGGATAAGCACATGGGCTATCGCGAGTGGTTCATGCCTCAAAGCAACGAGTTGCCACACTTCACCTATGTGTCAGCCGATGATGCCCAGCCATCGGTAGTAACACCACCAACTGTTTCGGATGAGTATGCCATCGAAGCCATCCACTACAGTCGTATCACGGCTGCCGATGGAGTGACATGGAGATTGCTGCCCGATCTGGGCCGGAAAGAGGGCTGCATGGGTGCCAGCAAAGTAACGGCCGCCTCGGCACCAGTAGGAAGTGGCGCCCGGTTAGAATATGATATCGATGTCGATAAAACCGGTTTGCTGAAGGTGGCTATTGGCATTCTGCCCACACAGGATGTAAACCCCGAACGCGGTCTGCGCCTGGCAGTACAGTTGGACAACGATAGTATCCAGGTGCTGGATGCACGTCGCGGACTGGTTGACACCTTCCTGGAGTACACGCCCGATAATCTGGCACGCTCCTCGAAACTAAAGCCCCTGCCAGCACCAGGCACCATGGCTTTGAATGGTTATCGCAAGCTGCGCCGCAACGAAGTGTTTGATAATATCCGTTGGCTGGATGTTACGTTTAAAGTCGCCAGCAAGGGAAAACATATATTCAAGTTGATCATGGTTGATCCAGAGCTAGTGATAGAGCGTTTGATCGTGAATCCCGACGATTCGTGCTACAGCTATTTTGGCTCACCCGAAAAAAATCCTAACTAAACGTTAGGTTTGTTAGTTATTTAATGGAGAGAGTATTTTGCCGTGAGGTAAGATACTCTTTATTTTTGTTGTAAAAAGAGTGCTGTTTTTCCTTCATTTTATTATAGTTGTTTGTCTGTTTCAAGATAAAGTTGTAATTTTGCGGCAAAATTCATTGATTGTATGAAAAGAGTATTTCTCAGTATTGTCGCTTTGATGTGCATGACTATGGCACAGGCACAACCGCGAGCCTTTAAGGTTCGTAGTAATATACCAACCGACTCCATCCGTTTGAGCGATCCAGCCATCCTGGCCGATCAGAAAACAAAGATGTACTACATGACGGGTACTGGCGGTATGATGTGGCGTAGTGCAGATTTAAAACTGTGGGAGGGACCATTTCGCGTTACCGAGTTCGATGCCAACTCATGGATGGGTGCTCATCCTATGATATGGGCTGCCGAACTGCACCAGACAGGCGATGGCTATTATTACTATTTTGCTACGTTTACCAATCAGGATGTAAAGATTGATACCGTTCGTGGCAATGTTATCGAGCGCCGTGCCAGTCAGGTACTGCGTGCCGATAAGCCTATGGGACCATATCGTGCTTTTGGCGATGCCACCTATCTACCTGCCAATCGACCTACACTCGATGGCACGTTTTGGCGCGATACCGATGGCAAACCCTATATGGTGTTCTGTGGCGAGTGGCTGCAGAATTGGAACGGCACCATCGAGAAGATTGAATTGAAGCCTGACCTGAGTGGTACCATAGGTAATCCTAAGTTGTTGTTCCGTGCCAGCGATTCGCCCTGGAGTCGCGAAAAAGATGATAAGGGCAACATTACGTGGAATAAAGTAACCGATGGTCCATGGCTATTCCGCACCGGTACTGGTCGTCTTGGTATGTTATGGACCTCGTGGGTGTATGATGTCTATACCCAAGGTGTGGCCTATTCAGCCAGCGGCACCCTTGATGGTCCATGGATTCAGGAACCCGAGCCCATCACGCCTCCAACTTACGGTCACAGTATGCTGTTCCAGCGTTTCGATGGTCAGTGGATGATGTCGGTTCATAGTCATGCTAAAGATGCCCAAGGTCGCACCGTCCGCATTCCCCATTTCTTCGAAGTAGATCTCTCGGGCGACAAGCTCGTGGTAAAAAATCCAGATTGATATGTCACCAATATTTTCAATAGGCACAATAGTAATTGCGTTCTTATTGTTTTATATCTGCTATGTTATTCATTGCAGACAGAAAAAGAAAATAGTAACAGAGTCGTTTATCGATGATGATAGCTATATAGAGTCGATCCAGTATTTATCTGGTAAGGTAGGTATCTGGGGTTGGCAGCAGTACGATATCTTGTTGGCAGCTCAGCCGTATGTATGGGAAACCCTTATCCGTAGAACTTTCGGTACCCCCGATGCCATGAAACTAGCCAAACGCCAAAGATAAATAAACGACCACCACTCAAACAAGTGATGGTCGTTATGCTTATAAAACCTAGCGGCCGAGCCAATCACCACACATCGTGGATTTTTTCCTATTTTTTTGCCTTTATGCTTGTAAGTTTTAAAATAAAGTCGTAATTTTGCAGCAGATATGAGTCGAACTGAAATCATTCAGTCCATTATAGAAAACGACAAACGCGATGAAGACAAAAAACGAAATTTTACATCTGCTGAGTGTCTATAAGCCGACGGCAGAGAGCAAGTACGGACTGACGCGCATCGGTATCTTTGGTTCCGTAGCTCGTGGCGAACAGACCGACGATAGCGATGTTGATGTGTGCTATGAAGGCAAGGCTCCATCGCTGCTTACGCTCGACCTCATTCAGACAGAACTGGAGCGTATGCTGGGCAGTCGCGTCGATTTGGTCCGCATCCGTGATGGTATGAACAGTTTGCTCCGTGAGCGCATCAGAAAGGAGGCTGTCTATGTTTGATCACGAGATTGTGATGGATAGCCTGCGAAAAATCAGTAAGGCCATTGAAACAATTCTGGAGCGTTCAGCCGTGGTCAGCGACCCCAATGAACTTCTTAAATCGCCGGGAGGCATGATGCGCCTTGATGCCATCTGCATGAATTTGATTGCACTG
Source organism: Xylanibacter ruminicola Ga6B6 (assembly GCF_000687715.1). Taxonomy (GTDB): domain Bacteria; phylum Bacteroidota; class Bacteroidia; order Bacteroidales; family Bacteroidaceae; genus Prevotella; species Prevotella ruminicola_B. The sequence continues at coordinate 131,414 of NZ_JHXD01000004.1, read as the reverse complement.
GGCGAGGCAGTGAAGGGGCTTGACAAGCAGACGCACGGTGAGATGTTGTCCCGTTATCCAGAAATCTACTGGAGTGGCGTGATGCGGATGCGCGACAAAATAGCTCATCATTATTTTGAAGTTGACACCGACGTCGTGTTTCGCACTGTGCAGGAAGACGTGCCAAGGATGAAAAGTGTTATCGACAGGATGATTGCTGATGTAGAGGAAATAGACAATTTTTCCGGCAACAAATAGCCCTGAATAATAAATAGAAAACGCCCATCCCTCGATTGAGTGATGGTCGCTATGTTTATGAAACCAAGCGGCCGCTCCAGCTATGCTGGCTTGCTAACAGCGGGACGCAAGAAGGTCGAATTGCTCATCATCTCTGCATTACTGCAGCCATGCCACCGTTCCGCACATTATTCCCTAGAAACTAGACGCGTTTAAGGGCGAACTCTTAATAAAGAAGTAGGTGACTAAAAAACTAGTCCTATTTTAGGACATGTTTTTTCTTAAATAATGCTGAGTTTTAAAAAACTATTAGTATCTTTGCACGCAAAAATTACAATTAAACAAGTTACTATTTTAAAAATAAACCGAATTATGGATCAAATTCACAATCATTACTCAGAACCAGTTACGGTTCAGGGAGCAAATTATCAGAGTCACTACGTGCCCGCAGAAAAGCCCTATGCGGTCTATGCTTTCGTTTATGAAGGCCCGTTTACAACTATAGCGCAGTTGATTGGTACTATGCTAACAGGAAAAGTGAACGAGGAGGGTAAAATGTGTTTCGAGAGTAAAACTGTTTACCGTATGCCGAGTGAATATATGCTTGACTATGAGCATTGCTATATACCCGATGATATGGGTCCTATGGAAAGTGACCCTGAATTCTTAGGCTTTGTTGGTGACACAATCGGGAAGGACAAATTAGTCAAGATTGGATGGATGGATTTGTTCTGCTCTGATGGATATCTGACAATGAAGAGCATTATTAAAAGAATAATGATGACAGGATTAAAAGTTAACCTGGGTGATAACTGCAAGATGAAGGAAGTTGAAGGCGATATCCATTATTCTTATGGCGATAATGATAGCAAAAGTTATTATTTGGAGGTTAGAAAAGATATTGCTTTGAGAGTAAATATTTGGAATAGTTACGAAAAAAGGATATCTCCCAAAATTGTTTTAGGCGAAATATGGCGTCAGATTAATAGTTGGAAGGAAGTAGGTATTACATTTGAGAATATCAAGCTGAAAGACAGGTGTGCCGACTATCAGTCTCAGGTTGACGAACTAATAGAGTTGGCAAAGCTTTATGGCAAGTATATTGAAATTAAGGAAAATCGCGATCTTGTTGACATGCTATTGAGTTGCTTGGAAACGATAGGAAAAAGTCGTTGTTTTTACGACGACTTTGTGATGGCTATTAAGAAAGCTAGATGGGAAAGCTATAGTGGTTCCGATAAAGATCTGCAATTGGCTATTGATTTAGGCTATGTTTCTCGCGATGGCAATATCATCCAGTTCTCGCCTGATTTCGAATGCATGGCAAAATGGGAATGGAAATGGTTGCACGATGAAGATAAAAAATAACAAGAAAGCAGGGCAGTTAACTGCCCTGCTTCTTTATTATTCATTATTCCCTAAGAACGAGATGCGCTTTAGGGGGAGCATGTTTTTATCTTCGTCGCTCATTTTGTTAGTTGCTGATAGAGTTTGAAGAGGGCGGCGACGCACTGGCTTTCGGTCATGGTTTTGATGGGGAAACCATAGGCGGTCATAACGGCGCGGTCGTTCTCTTGGTGGGCTTTGCGTAGTTCTACGGGCATGGTTAGTTCGTCGTAGAGGTCGGCTAATGATGAGTCGGGGTAAAGGACTCTTGCATCTAAAATGGCTTGAGCTGTTTGCTCTATCTTTGCCTTTTGTTCGTCTGTTGGAGTAGGCCAGGGGAAGTTGTTGTAGACAATGTTTGCTGAATAACGATAGTCGCTTTTTAGACGGCCACAGATAACGCGCATCCATGCCATATGAACATTAGAAGTTAGTATACCGAAATGGTATAGAGTCGCATCTGGAACGAACTGTACCGCATTATTCGGGATGACACTCTTATCAACATAACCGATAGGGATATACCTTCGTTGTTCAGATGAAGTAGCAGGTATCAGTAAATAATTACTCTTAGGTTCTTTCACTTCCATAAATAATGTAGGTGTATCTGCACAACGACGAGTAGCCTCTTTTACACTTGCCAGACGGAACTCCTTCACCTTTTCAACTCTTGATATTGTTTCTGGCGCATGTTTCAAGTCAGTAGGATTCGCCCCAACTAACCAAATACAATATCTGTTTTTTTTGTTGATAAAATCATCTCCACTGGTGAAGGGTCTTATGTACTTCGCCATATGTGGCTCTTTGGTTAGAAGAGCGTTCTTTTCATCAGGAGATAGGATTAAGAATCCACCCTCTACCGGTTTGCCGCCACTACTCATCTGCGGAACATTGCACATGGGTTTAGTTTTACTTTCCAAATACACATCAGGTGCATCAATCAGATAAGCATTGATGTTATCAGCAATCTTTTGCTTATCGTTATCGTAGATTACCTTAGGAACATTTACATTGCTAAAGCCTACTATTACACAGTGCACGTGAGCTTTCAGTGAAGCCTCGCTGTCCCAACGGAATGTGCGATGAGCAAAATCGATGTGAACGCCAAACATTTCTTTAAGTGGCTTCCAAATAGCAGCCACCTGCTCGCCTTGTGTAATACTGTTAGTTGATACCAGGGCAGCACGTATATTAGTGTGCTGCATCAGTTGGGCTGCTTTGTAATACCAACCTGCTACATAGTCGATCTTGCCAGCAGTCTTAAACGGTTTGCCATCAACGTCAACAAATACACTAAGAATATCGTCTTTCTGCTCTTTACTTTGCAGCGAATATCCCACAAACGGGGGGTTGCCTATTATATAAGTAAGGTGGGATTTGGGTACTACGGTTTCCCAATCGGTGCGGAGGGCGTTGCCTTCGTGGATATTTGAATAGCTTTTTAATGGCAGGAAATTATCCTCAAATGTTACTATTTTCTCTGTTTCAGCCATCATCTGAGCCTCGCTGATCCATAAAGCTGTTGTGGCTACGGTTACAGCAAAGTCGTTAATCTCGATACCAAAAAATTGGTGGATGCTCACTTTGATGGGGTTCATAAATGCACCTATCATGGTTTGGTCGTGGTATTTAGAACGGATAGCCTCGTTCTCTAATCGGCGCAAACTCAGGTAGGTTTCGGTCAGGAAGTTACCTGAGCCGCAGGCTGGATCCAGGAAGGTGAGCGATGCTAACTTTTCTTGATAAGCATCGAGTTTACGAGCACGTTGCTTTTCAACCTTCTCATCCAATATCTCGTCGAGTTCTGTTCGCAGATCGTTCAGGAACAGCGGATCGATAACCTTATGGATGTTCTCTATCGAGGTATAGTGCATACCACCACTGCGACGCGTTTCTGGATTTAGCGTACTCTCGAAAACGGCACCAAATATAGTGGGGGAGATTTCGCTCCAGTCGAAATCCAAGCTGGCATTCTGTAGCAATGTTTGTTTCAGCTCTTCGGTAAACTGTGGTATCTCGATAGGTTCGGCAAACAGTCCGCCATTGGTGTAAGGGAATGCTGCCAGTTCTGCCTGCAGGTATTTGCTGCGTTGCTCTTTAGGGGTATTTAGAACCTCGAACAAATCGCGCAGTGCACGGCGAAGGTCCTTGGCCTCGTAAGTTACCAGAAAATCGTGGAATTGGTCGTGACTGAAAATGCCTGCATCCTCGGCATACAAGCAGAATACGATGCGAACGCAAAGGATGTTCAGCCAGCGCAGGGCTTCGGGCGAATTGTCGTCATACTGTTTGAGCAGTGCCTCGTAGATGCGGCCCACTATTTCGCCGGCCTGCATTGATACTTCCATCTCCTTGCGCAGGTGCTCATTCTTGGCATCTACCAAAAACTGCAGACGGTAATACTCTTTGCCCAGATTTTCGAGCAGTATCTGCTCGGGCTCGCCATTGGGCTGCTCCATATCGTAAACCAGAAACTCTGAGAAGTTGCAGGTGACAATCCATCGGGGATGTTCGGATACAGGCAGACTCACCACATAGCGGCGTGCCTGCTGGAATGGGTTAAGCAGCGAACCATCGCTTTGGTGGATGCCTTTACGCAGATCCTTACCCAGCGATTTCTGCTCGATGAGTACCTTGGTGGATGGTATGCGTCCATCGATAAAGTTTGAGCTGTCCACCATCCGATGGTCTTCGAAAGTGATAAAACCATTGGTAGGTGTATCGATTCCATACACGTTGCTCAGGAGGTCAATCCAGAATGGCTGCGATTCACCCCGTTCGTATCCTCTGCCTTTCCACCGCTCAGCAAAGGCTGCAGCGGCGGCTGACTGTTGTTTGTCGGTCATAGTTGCTATCATTCGGTTTATAGCACTGCCGACTTATCGGGATTTAAACGGGCTAAACTAATGGGGCCTCAAGACATAGAAAAAGCGTGAACCGCCTTATCTACATCTTGAGGCCCTAGGAAAGCCCGCGTAACCAGATAAGTCATGTCCACGCCATACGACGCAGACATCAGTGACTAATCATCGGTTACGCAATCAGTGAAATTTCCTAGGTTTCAAGATGTACCGAATAATCAGCTAATGCTGTTATTTTATTTACCCATATGTCACACCAACCTTCCTCTGAAGTTTTATGCTGGTGATCGAGTGCAAAGGTACGAATAAGTGCTGAAATAAGCAAGCTTTTGGGGCGAAAAATAAAAAGTGTTACATGAAAATGCTGGTTTTGTGCCTTACGCGTGAAAAAAATCTAAGATTTTTTTGCGGATATAAAAGGTAACCTGTAACTTTGTAGGAAAATTATCGAATTATGCAATTAATTCAAGTTATAAACCGCCAACCAGGCTCTATTTGCTGGGCTGCATTCTTAAAACTTGCAGCCCTCCTAGCCAAACCACCCACTATGATGTAGTTACTTATTTGCGACCAATTACGCATACGCCGGCCTTTAGTGGCGGGTATGTAATTATCAACTAAAAACAAATTAATTATGAAGAAATTGATAAAAAAGGAGCAATCCTTTTTAGGGCTGTTCTATGCCCCAATTTGCTGGGGCGATTTAAGGCCAATCCTTGAGATTTGGCGTACACACCTAAAAGAACCTAACCGTACACGCAAGTTTATGGACTGGGATAATCTTGAATTTGTTTTTGATGACAAATTCAAAAAGCAAAATCTATATTACGACTTGGCACGTATGATTGCTTATGGCTGGTTTAAGGACCGTAAAATCGATCGTATAAGCGTTTATCTGGCTAAACATACTAACCTGGATGATAATGAGAATATGTTTAGACGAAAAGAGAACATACGTCATGGTATTTATGGGCAAATTAATCAATTTAGAAAAGAAAGAAATCTAACTAAGAAAGATGAAAGTTTCATTATTACAACACAGCAAGGATTCACAACCGCAATGCGTATCGCTTGAACAGGTAGTAGAGTTAATTCGTACTGGTAGTCTGGTAATGCCGGTATGCTCGGTATCGGCTATTTTAGAGGGTGGCTACCGACCGAAGGATATTACGAGTTTTACGGGGCTATCGGTGGTTAGCTATCATGGTACTGATGGCAATAGTGTGGCGGAGCTCCGTGAGGAGGCACGAGCCGACCCGCACACGCTATTGCTGTTTGGTACCACAAATGTGCTACACATCGTGTTCAGTTACGAGCTTGATAAAACTTACGAGTTACGACAACAAAAGCTGTTTTATGCCAAGGCGTACGACTTTGGATGTGATTATTACGACCAGCTGATGGGTCAGAACTCCAACCGTATGGGTAAGGGGCGTATGGTGCAGCTGGTTCACGATGCCGAGGTGTATTATCAAACCTATGCCGAGCCGTTTTATGTGTGGGAGATAAAAGAGGCTAATGCGGCAAAAATCGAGGGGCGCAAACCGCGTGGCCAACCCAAGGAACGTAAACCTAACTGGAAAGAATTATATGCCAGTGTGCAGGAAATACGCGTGTTTCTGGATAACCACGTGATGCTGCGGCGTAATGTGATTATATCGCGTGTGGAGTTCCGTAAGCCTGATAGCTACATGGATTGGCGTCCTATCGACGACCGTGTAGTAAACTCGCTATGGGCCCAAATGTCGGACGATAAACCTGTGCGTGTGCAGGATATATATCGTGTGATTGAATCGGACTATGTGCCTGATTTTAATCCGTTTACCAGCTATCTCGAAAATTTACCGCCATGGGATGGGGGTAACAATATTCTGGTGCTGTCGCTGAGCGTGATGGTAAAGGGAGGTGAAGAGCAGCGTAAGCTGTTTTATGAATACCTGCGAAAGTGGCTGGTGGGCATGGTGGCTGGTTGGGTTGACCCTAACGAGGTGAACCACGAGATACTTGTGCTGATAGGCGATCAGGGTATTTACAAAACAACCTGGTTTCAATATCTGCTTCCACCAGAACTGCGTAATTATTTTTACACCAAGACGAATGCCAACCGTATGTCGAGAGATGACCTTTTGACATTGGCACAGTATGGTCTGGTGTGTTACGAGGAGCTTGACACCATGCGCCCAGCTGAGCTGAACCAGCTGAAAGCTGCTGTTACCATGCAGAGCATCGACGAGCGTGCTGCCTATGCCCATTATCACGAGCATCGCAAGCATATTGCCTCGTTTTGTGCTACGGGCAATAATGTACAGTTCTTAACGGATAATACCGGTAACCGTCGCTGGATGCCTTTCGAAGTGGAGGCCATCAATAATCCTCGTAACAATCCTATCGACTACGAGGGTGTATTTGCCGAGGCTTATGCTCTGTATAAGCAGGGCTTCTGTCACTGGGTGAAGTCGAACGAGATGGATCAGCTCTCGGAGCACAACGAAGCGTTTGAGAGTGCGATGCCTGAGCTTGAAATGATTGAGGAAAATTTCCGACTCCCCAAACCCGGCGATGCAGTTGAGTTTGTGACTCGTACCATCATTTTCCAGACTATCAGTTGGAACCCTACGCTTAAACTCAAGATAGAGAATATCGGTCCGGCTATGGCTAAATTGGGCTTTGAGCGCACACAGCATAACAGGAAGCGTGGCTACTGGGTGTACCGCTATAACGACATGGAAAAGAAGTATAATAAAAGCAATCGTATGGGTACTGCTGTTGAAGGCGAAGCACCGAAGCAGTGATATTTTAAACTTTCCTCGCGTACGTGCAGGAACTTTAAAATCGAAAAAATACTTCCTGCACGTACGCAGGAGAAAAATTAAAAATTGAATTGATTATGTTAGAAGTAAAAGACTATTCTAAGCAGGAACTGGCGGATGCGCTTTATGCTGGTAACATTAAACCTGAGAGCCGATTGCACAAGCTGTGGCGTGAAGTTAACGGGTGCCCCGACTTGTTGCGCGATCTGCAACGGCTGCACTACCATTCGGGCGATTCGGGCTTCACCGCCCAGATGGTGGAGCGCATCAAGTACTGGCTGTGTATTGACTAACGGGGTGGGGGCGATGCATCATAAAAGAGTTATTCAAACGTTCCATTCTCGTATTCTTGCTGGAATTGTGTACACGTCTTGCCTGTGGCTTTCTTGAAGAACCGCATCAGATGTGAAGGCTCTGAGAAGTGGAAGTCGTAGGCAATCTCGCTGACCGTCTTGTGGCTGAACAACAGTCCGTTCTTGATTTCGGCCAGCAGGCGTTGCTTCAGCAGGACGGTGGCTGGAACACCATATTGCGCCATGACGCTCTGGTTAAGCGTCACCCGGCTGACGTGCATCAGGTCGGCATATTCCTGCACACGCTGCAGGTCGCGGATGTGCTGCTCCATCAGCTCCACAAACAGGAAAGCGTAGTGGTTCTTCGGCAGTTCAAAGGGCAGACTATATGTCTCGGTATAGCGTCGGTTCAAGACGGCCAGCAGATAGTAGAGCACGGTGACGATGATATGGTAGCTGTCGGCTACAGGCTGGCGCAGTTCGCTGCGGATTTTCTTCAGCAGCCGTTCGTATTCCGCCAGTTCGTCGGCTGTTGCCATGAAGTATGGTGGCGTGTCGGTCTGCTGGCAGTACTGCAGGCGATAGACAAAGAACTTGTCGGCAATAAACGTACGCATGAAGTCGTTGCGGAAGATAAGGAAATCGTAGTCGAGGGCATCTTCGTCAATGTGCCATTCCTGCTGCTGGTGGGGCTTCAGGATGAGCACCATGCCATCGCGCAGTTCTATCTTCTGGTAGCCCAGCAACAGATAGCCATTGGCCTTACGGAAGAAGAACATCTCGAAAAAATCGGTCTTGAACACGGGGTATTCCGTCAGCACGCCCCTCCGCTCACTGCCATGGGCGGTGTTGATAAAGAAATCTACACCACATTCCGTCTTGCTGAAAGGCACCTCTACGAGCCTGTATGTTGTTTTTGCCATACCTCTTTATATGATTTCGGCTGCGAAGGTACGAAAAAAGCGTGATTTATCAAAATGGCATAACAACATGTTGTTCTGGTATAGACATCTTTAACATTTCGCCGTACCTTTGCACCCAGAAATCAAAAAAACAGAAAAGAACATGAAGATTCAACAGATTAGAAACGCTACGATTAAGATTGAGTATGCCGGTAAGGTGATGCTGATAGACCCCATGCTGGGCGAAAAGGGCTGTATGCCTCCGTTCCCGTTCTCGCACCATCAGGAATTGCGCAACCCGATTCACGACCTGCCGATGACGGTGGACGAACTATTAAGGGATGTGGACTGCGTGTTGCTGACCCATCTGCACACTGACCACATAGACGATGCCGCTTATGAGCAGCTGCCGAAGGAAATGCTCATCGTCGTGCAGGACGAGCTGGACCGTGAGGTGGTCGTGTCGCATGGGTTCAAGCAGGTGAAAGTGATTGAGGGCGAGATGCAGCTGGGCGATGTTCGTCTGTCGAAGGCTGAGAGCCATCACGGCCACTGGTGGATGCTGCCGAAGGCCGGCCACACCTGCGGCTATGTGTTCCAGCACCCTGCGGAGCCTACGACCTATCTGGCTGGCGACACCATCTGGTATAGTGGTGTGCGTCGCAACCTTGACCGCTGGCAGCCCGATGTGGTGATAGTCAATGCTGGCGGCAACAAGTTTCATGTGGGAGGGCATGTCATCATGCACATTCCCGATGTGCTGAAGACGATGGACTACGCACCGAAGGCCACCTTCGTGGCCACCCACCTGGAGGGCGTGAACCACAATCACGTTACCCGTGCCGCACTCCTTCAGGCTGCCAGGGAGCATGGAGTGGCTGGGCGCGTCCACATTCCCGAGGACGGTGAGAGCGTGTTGCCACAGGAATTTAAGGAAGTATTAAAACAACAGGGTTATGATTATAAATGACAAACAAGTGCAGTCGGTGATGACAAAGTCATCGCTGCCTGTGGGCGGTTATTCCGTCAATCCGTACGTGGGCTGTACCCATGCCTGCAAGTACTGTTACGCCTCTTTTATGAAGCGCTTCACAGGTCATACCGAGCCGTGGGGGACTTTCCTCGACGTGAAGTACTGGCCTGCCATAACCAATCCGCACAAGTACGACGGCGAGCGCATCGTCATCGGTTCGGTGACAGACGGCTACAACGAGCAGGAGGCTGAATACAAGCGTACCCGTGCACTGCTGGAACAGCTACAGGGTGCCGACTGCGAGATTATCGTCACCACGAAGAGCGACCTCGTGTTGCGTGACCTCGACCTGCTGAAAACGTTCAAGCGCGTCACGGTATCGTGGTCTGTAAACACCCTCGACGAGCAGTTCAAGGAAGCGATGGACGATGCGCCCAGCATCGAGCGACGACTGGCTGCAATGAAGCAGGTCTATGAGTCGGGCATCCGCACCGTCTGCTTCGTGTCACCCATCTTCCCAGGCATTACCGATGTCTTTGCCATCATCGAGCGTGTTAAGGATTATTCTGACCTTGTATGGCTGGAGAACCTGAACCTTCGCGGACAGTTCAAGCCCACCATCATGCAGTACATCCGCGAAGAGCATCCCGACCTGCTACCGCTCTACGACGACATCTACAAGTACAAGCGCCGTGACTACTGGCAGACGCTCGCCCTGCAGGTGGAAGCCTACACGAAGGAGCACCAGATGCCCTACGTCATCAACGACCTGCCCTATGGTCGCTCAGAGTATGGCCATCCCGTCGTGGTCAACTATTTCTACCACGAGGAAATCAGGCTGACGCGATAGCATGACTTCGATTATGCAGGTGCGCCATCACTTGCGAAACTTTAGTAAGTTTAATATAGGAATGTTATAATAAGATAGCCTACGCCAATGCTCACAAAAGTGGTGATAAAGCCCGAAAGCTGGAACGAGTGGTTAAGCACGTACTTGCCGATACGGGTAGTACCCGTGGTATCAAAGTTGATGGCTGCCACCTCGGTAGGATAGTTGGGGAAGAAAAAGTAGCCGTTGACAGCGGGGAACATAGCCACGAGTGCCAATGGCGGAATGCCCAAGCCAATACCCAGCGGGAAGAGCGTGCGTACCGTGGCTGCCTGCGAGAACAGCATGATACTCATGATAAACAGGGCCACGCTGAACAGGTACGGATACTGTGTTACCACGTCGGCTATGTGGCTCTTAAAGAACTCCAGGTTGCCATTAAAGAAGGTGTCGCCCATCCAGGCAATACCAAAGATGGCTATCATGGCATTCATACCTGCACTGAATATATTGCCGCTCACAGCCTGCTTCACACTGGCCTTACCAACCAGCAGAATCACTGCTGCCATCGACATCATCAGTATCTCGATGGTCTCAGGCATCGATAGCTGGGTAACCACGCCGTCAACCTCGAACGATGGGCGCAGCGAAGGGGCGCTACCAAAAACAATCACTAGCACAACGCCCAACAGGAATGCCAGCACACTCCACTTGGCACGTGGATTGGGACTCTGCTCCATCTGTGCCATCGCCATGGCTTCGGCTTCCGGGTCAATCAGTCCTTCACGTACACGGCGCTGGTATTCGGGATCATCTTCAAGTTCCTTGCCCACACGGTTCTGCACAAACGAAGCCACCAGGATGGCTATCAGCGAGGCTGGGATACACACCAGCAGAATATCCTTCTGTTCTATGCCCTGTCCGCCAAGCAAATCGGTACTAATCACAGCAGCCGTAGCCGCCGACATGGGCGAACCTGTGATACCTAACGAGGCCGCGATGGTGGCCACCGTCATGGGGCGCTCCGGACGTATCTTAGAATTCTTGGCAATCTCCGAGATAATAGGCAGCAGCGAGTAAGAGGTATGGGCTGTGCCTGCTACCAAGCAGAACAACCAGGTGGTGAGCGGACCATAATAAGTAATGTGTGTAGGGTGCTTACGCAGGAACCTGGCTGCCAATCCTACCAGGTAATCCAAGCCACCAGCAGCCTGCAGCGCCGCCGTAGCCGTAATTACCGATGCTATGATCAGCATCACATCAATGGGCACCTTGCCGGGATGCATGCCGAAGATAAACACGAGTATGAACACACCCACCATACCGTAGATGCCCAGTCCGATACCACCAACCCTGGCGCCGATAAATATAAGGGCCAATACGATAAACAGTTGTAAAATAACCAAGAATGTCACCATAGATTGTAAAATAATTGGTAGAGTAAGATTGTTATATTGCGCAAATATACGATTAATTATGATAGCAACAAAGAAAAAATCGATTTTTTTGAATGAATGTTAAATTAATGCAGAATCTGCCGATTGTACGGATAGTGCTGAATATGCAGACAAAACGCTTTCCGAAATGTGGTATCTTTGTAAGCGGTAAGCAAGATGAGCCGTGGGGATGGCACTTATGCCTCGCTCAGACGTCACGAACCACTCGTTCAGATTATCTCCATACCCCTATAGGGATTATCCGAACACCTGGTAAAGACTATCCGGATAGCACACGCAGACTATCTGAGCAACCCACACCTTACCTCGGCTGCCGAAAAATGTAAAAATTCAAAAATGTAACAATCAAAAAAATTATGAGTCAGAAATTTATTAAGCTCAAGAACAACAACCGCGCCAATGCCAAGGCTTATGGTAAGTATTATGCCACTGCGGTTTACGACAACCATTTTGTGGGTACCGACGAGATTGCCGAATTTATCCAGCGTCAGGCTTCGGTCAAGAAGAGTGATATCAAGGCTGTGCTGCAGGAGCTGGGCGAGGCCATGAAGCATTTCTTTGAGATGGGACAGAAGATTAAGCTGGAGGGAATAGGTATCCTGAAGGTGGGTTTCTCGAGCATCGGTGTGGCAAAGGCCGAGGAGTGTTCTACTTCTACCATCACTACACGTCGCATCCTGTTCCAGCCTGAGACAGAGCGTGTTGTGGTTGGTCAGCAGAAGAGCGGTGATGGCACCGTGAAGCAGAAGTATGTGACTGCCATCAGTCTGCTGAAGGATGTAGTGTTTGAGGAGACACATGACAACTCCATGAATACCGAGAGTGCGTCACCTGCTGCCGGTAATGGTGGTGGTAGCAACACCTCAGGCGGCGGTAATACCTCGGGAGGTGGCAGCACCTCAGGGGGTGGTAACCAGCCCGGTAGCGGAGGCTCTGACATGAATTAGTTTCTTCATTTAATCTAAAGTTATGGTAAGAGTAAATTGGAATAGAGTAGCAAAGGTGCTGCGATTTGTAGCAACAGTGATTACAACAGTTCTGGGAACTATGGTAGTACAGTCATGCGGACGATAACCCTCATTGTGATTCATTGTTCGGCAGTGAAGCCCGACCAGACATCGTCGGTAGCCCAGATAGACACCTGGCATCATGATAGAGGCTTTAAATTTGGCGTAGGCTATCATTACGTGATCCGTCGTAACGGAGAGATTGAGGCTGGCCGACCGGAATGGCTGATTGGTGCTCACTGCACGAACCATAACAAGTACTCCATCGGCGTGTGCTACGAGGGAGGCTTGAATGCCCGCGGTCAACCCGCTGATACGCGTACACCTGAGCAGAAGTCGGCCCTGCGCACATTACTCGAAATGCTGCATCGGCGCTATCCCAATGCGGTTATCGTGGGGCACCACGATCTTAATCCGCAAAAGGCCTGCCCGTGCATCGCCAACGTATCCCAGGAGTACGCCGACCTTCAGCCCAAGTAAATAAAAATCATTAAATCCCAAGGCATAGCGTTTTTGCCTTGGGATTTATTCTGCGATATTTTAGCTTAGATTTCTTTGTTTTTACATCCAAAATGTTTAATTTTGCAACCGATATGAAGCAAAGGAACCTATTTGAAGTTATATATGAAACGATACATATTTAGTTTGATATTACTGGTTTTAAATATTTCATTATGTGTAGCCCAGTTTGATTATGGTATCACTATTGACATGGGGAAGAACCATCAAGCCGACTCTGCCCATGTAACTCACTTCAGCATTGGTTTTAGTAACTATACCGACACGCTTAAGGGACTACAACTGAATGCCATATCTAACTATGCATATAGCACAAATGGTGTTCAGCTAACGGGATTTTCAAACATCTCGTCATCGCCACTGAGGGGTTTACAGTTAAGTGGCGTAACAAACATAGCGATGGGCGTGGATAAAGGTGTGCAGCTATCGGGCATACATAATATCTCATCGGGCTATATGCGCGGTATGCAGTTTGGAGCTTCAAACTATGCCGAGGAGCTGGATGGCGCACAGATAGGACTGCTGAATACTGCCCAAAAGCATACCAAGGGTTGGCAGATAGGACTGATAAACTATACTAAGGATACTAGCGGGCGCAAGATAGGATTTGTAAATGTGAACCCGCAAACCACCGTAGATTGGATGGTTTTTGGTGGTACCAGCTCGAAATTTAATGGTGCCATCAGATTCCGTAACAAAAGTACCTATAGTATATTAGGCGCAGGTACGCACTACATGGGTTTTGACGAGGATTTCTCGGGAGCTATCTTCTATCGTATCGGACAGTACAAGCAGCTGTCGCCCAAACTGTCGCTCAGTGGCGATATAGGCTATTTCCACATCGAAACATTTAAGAAACGCAGCAACGACGGCCCTTCGCAACTGTTCTCGATACAGGCTCGTGTAAATGCCGACTATCAGCTTTCGCCAACCGCTGGATTGTTTGCTTCGGTGGGTTATGGCGATACGCGCTATTATCATCACGAACAAAAATACCGTCGGCGTATGCTGGCCGAAGCCGGACTTACTATCCGCTATCCGCACAACGTCAACCGCGAGAGTGCCGTAATGAAGCGAACCGAAAAACGTGCGCCTGCCGACTCGTTGATGGCACCCGGACTTGGCAAGAAACACCCTTGGTGGGCACTGGGGCAGGTTACTGGTGTAAATGCCTTTGTACATCTGTTCGACCGCTTTGTCACCAATCAGGACTTTGCTCAAACCACACTTAACACCTGGGGACAGAACTTTAAGAACGGATTTGTGTGGGATAACGACCAGTTCTCAACCAATCTGTTTATGCATCCTTATCACGGTAATCTGTATTTCAACTCAGCTCGTGCCCAGGGGCTCAACTTCTGGGAGTCGGCACCGTATGCGATGATTGGTTCATTAGAATGGGAGTTTTTAGGAGAAATTGAACCACCTGCGCTTAACGACTTGATAGCCACTACCTTTGGTGGTATATGTATCGGCGAAATCACCAACCGCATCAGCAAGATTTTCCTGAACGACTCGAAACGCGGTTGGCCACGATTCTGGCGAGAGCTAGGTGCTACCATTTTTAATCCGATGGGCCAATTGAAGCGATTTGCCACGGGCGATGCCTGGACCGTACGTAGCAAAAATTATAGATACCACGATTATAACCGTAATCCTATCGATGTGTCGCTATCGTTGGGCGATCGCTATCTGGCTGATAATGGCAGTATGTTTAAGGGCGAACATAACCCATACGTCAACCTGTATATGCAGTATGGCGACCCTGTGAACGAAGGCGAACATAATGCGCCTTACGACTTTTTTGAGATGGAGTTTACGGGTGGTTTCTCCAGCAATCAGCCTGTGCTGAACCAGATACACCTATTGGGCCGACTGTGGAGTACACCGATGATTGAACGGAGAAATATCAAAGCCGAATTCGGCATATATCAGCACTTTGACTATTTCGACTCGAAACCTGTAAAAGATGGCTCCGACCTTACTCCTTATCGCATCAGCGAAGCGGCCGCCTTTGGTCCTGGTACCATTATACAGATGCCTCAGGTGGGTGCACTCTCACACCTTGAGCAGCGCATCTTTGCAAATCTGATACTGTTGGGTGGCACCAAGAGCGACTACTATAACATCATAGACCGCGACTATAATATGGGTAGCGGCTTTAGTATAAAAACCAAAACCCACATGGAGCTGCGCCACTTTGGACGTTTTATTCTTAACGCCCATTACTACCGCATTTTTACCTGGAAGGGCTACGATCCTGGCACGGATTTTGCCAATCTTACCCACGAGGATATGCTGCGCCTGAACGCACAAGGCGATAAAGGTAACGCTGCGCTGTTGGTGATTAATCCGATAACCGAGCTCGATATTGACCGTAACTGGAGCATCGTGTTTTCCGGTTCATATTACGCGCGCCGGACCCACTACAAATATTATAACGATGTGCAAGCCAATACCTTCGAGATTCGTCTCGGTGCCACTGTGCATCTGTAAGCCAAAACGACTATTTCTACAAATACACGCTAATAAAAACAATAAGGTATGTTTGATATCATAGATGCTACGGGTTCTGCCTACAAGAACGACCCTCGTATGCGCAACGTGGAGGGTGAGATGATAAGAAGTCATGAGCTGTGCCTGAAAATCTCTGCCAAAAAGCCCACTGATCCTGATTATAAGGGACTGTTGGAAGAGCTGTTCCAGTGCAAGATTGATGATAGTGTCGCTATCGTCTCCCCATTCTATTGCGACTGCGGATGTCGGATGACAATCGGCAAGAATGTCACTATCAACAAAGGTGCCACCATTCTCTCGCCTGGGAAGGTGGTGATAGAGGACAACGTACTGATTGGCCCCGAAGTTAAGATTGCAACGGTGGATCACGATCTCTATGATCGTCACAACCTGTTTCATTTCGGACAGGTGACCATCAAAGAGAATGCATGGATCTGTATCGGAGCCATCATCTGTCCAGGCGTAACCATCGGTAGGAATGCCGTCATTGCCGCTGGTGCTGTCGTCACAAAGGATGTACCTGACAATGTGGTCGTCGGCGGTAATCCTGCCCGAATCATCAAAAAGATTAATCCCACACAAACTGGACTTTAATAAATCATAAATCCCAAGGCAAAATAACATTGCCTTGGGATTTTTTGTGTACATTTGTAACAAAAAAAAATATATGATTAGAAGAGCTGAAATAAAAGACATATCTGGTATCATCAGTTTGCTGCATCAGGTAAACATGGTGCACCATGTGTTGCGCCCCGACTTGTTTAAGCCTTATACCACCAAGTATAACGAGCAGGAGCTGGAGGCCTTGATGGGTGATGATAGCAAACCTATCTTTGTTTTTGAAGATGGGGGAGTGTTAGGTCATGCTTTTTGCATGATAACCGAAGTAAAGGGCGACAAGTTGCTGCAGGACATCAAAACACTGTATATTGATGACATCTGTGTAGATGAAAATGCACGCGGCCAGCATGTGGGCAAGGCTTTGTACGAATACGTGCGCGATTACGCCGCATCGATTGGTTGTAACAACATCACCCTGAATGTATGGGATGGCAACGATGCCGCATTATCCTTCTACAAAAACATGGGTATGAAAGTACAGAAAACAACCATGGAAATTGTGCTTTGAAAAAGCGTGTAATGATAAAAAATGTTAGAAGATACAATGGATCGTAGTCAAGAAATCATCCGTACCAGTTGGATAGGTATTATAGCCAACGTGCTGTTGGCAGGCTTCAAGGCCGCTGTAGGAATACTGGCCAGTAGTGTAGCTATTGTGATGGATGCCGTGAACAATCTGAGCGATGCACTGTCGAGTGTTATCACCATCGTAGGCACCAAGCTCTCGCAGCGTCCTGCCGACAGAAAGCATCCCTTTGGTTTTGGCCGCATCGAGTATTTCAGCGCCATCATCATTGCCGTTATTGTTCTGTCGGCAGGTATCACCTCGCTCATCGAGTCGGTGAAGAAAATCTTCGACCCTAAGGAGCCAGAATACACTACGACGACACTGGTGGTTATTGTGGTGGCCATTGTGGTAAAGCTTATCCTCGGCCAGTATGTGAAGAAGAAGGGCGAACAACTGAAGAGCGATGCGCTGATTGCCTCTGGCTCTGATGCGCTGTTCGATGCCGTTATCACGCTGGCAACGCTTATCTCGGCTGGTGTTATGCTACTGTGGGGCGTGTCGCTCGATGGTATTCTGGGTGCACTAATATCGGTTGTGATTATCAAGGCTGGTATCGAGATGCTGGCTTCGCCTGTAAACGAACTGCTGGGAACGAGCATCTCGGAAGACTTTGCCAAACAGATACAGAAGGAGGTCGCAGACTTCGAGGGTGTTCATGGTGTATTCGACCTGATACTACACAACTACGGTCCAGACGTAAAGATAGGTTCGCTGCACATCAACGTTTATGATACGATGACAGCCCACGAGATTCACGGACTGACACGACGGATTTCCACACAGATGTATGTGAAGCATGGTATTATCATGACCGTTGGCGTATATGCCATCGCTACGGGCGATAACAAGCGGGCCGAGTTGCAGGCAACGGTGACACAGACCCTTGCAGCCCACAAGAACATCGTACAGGTGCACGGCTTCTACTATTCAGAGAAAAGGAAGTATCTTTCAGTAGATGTTGTGCCTGATATCTCCGTCCACGACGAGGCTGCCTTTATCAGTCAGCTTACCGCTGAACTTCAGCCGTTAGTTCCCGACCAGCAAGTGGTTGTCGTAGTGGATCATAATTATAGCGAATGACAATGAAAAAAAGTCTCATTATATTGACATCGTTGCTGGCCTTGCAGACGCAGGCACAGACACCTCACGACTGGGAGAATCCAGCCGTATTGGGCATCAATAAACTGCCGTATCACGCTACGCTACAGTTGCCGTCGAAATGGAAAGAGTGTAAGGAAATAGTGAGCCTTGACGGGCAATGGCTGTTCCATTGGAGCAGGAATCCGGAGGAACGTCCAGCTGATTTCTATCGCGAAGACTACGATGTGAGCAAGTGGGACAAGATAACTGTGCCTGGCAACTGGCAGTTGCAGGGCTACGGCACACCTATTTATATAAACATCAACTATCCGTTTATGCGTAACCGTCCCAGCGTGACTACCGAGCCACCGAAGGACTGGACGGCCTACGAGAATCGCAATCCAGTAGGTTCGTATGTAACGTTTGTAGATGTAACCAAGGAGATGCTCTCTGAGAACCTCATCCTACACTTCGGCGGTGTCCACTCTGCCATGTATCTGTGGGTTAATGGACAGCGGGTAGGGTATAGTCAGAACTCGATGTCGCCAGCGGAGTTTGACGTGACAAAATACATGCGGGCAGGTAGAAACAAGATTGCCGTAGAGGTGTATCGCTGGTGTGACGGAAGCTACCTTGAAGATCAGGACATGTGGCGCCTCTCTGGTATCTTCCGTGAGGTGCAGCTGTGGGTTCGTCCGTTGGTACATATCGCCGACTACCATGTGACGGCCGTACCAAATGCCGACTACTCACAAGCGACAGTGACTGCAGAGATATCTATATGCAACACAGGCAAGAAGAATACTACGGTTTGTCCGGTAATGATTATCGACAAACAGTCCCCCGATATGGCAGAAATGCAAGTCAATGCAGGCGACACCATTAATTGTACATTCTACTATACGCTCGATAACCCACGTCTATGGTCGGCCGAGAAACCTAATCTCTACCCCTTCAGCGTGGAACTTGAGGACGCTGAGGGTAACACCATCGAGCACTTCGACTATCATTTTGGTGTGAAGAAGGTTGAGGTAATCGGTGAGGTTTTTAAAATCAATGGCAAGAACGTGAAACTGCGTGGTGTGAATCGTCATGATCATCACCCAAAGACAGGTCGCTATGTTGATGATGCCACCTATGAGCAGGACATCCGACTGATGAAACAGGCCAACGTTAATTTCCTGCGTACATCGCATTATCCTGACCGCGAATACCTATATGAACTCTGCGACCGATGGGGTATCTACGTGATGGACGAAGCAAACCACGAAACCCATGGTTACGGTTATGCCAACAGCGAGATGGGCAAAGACCTGGCATGGCAGAAGGCACATGTAGACCGCGCTGAATCGCTGGTTAAGCGCGACTTTAATCACCCCTGCGTCATATTGTGGAGCTTAGGCAACGAAGGTGCTGTTGGGCCTAACATCGAGGCTATGTATAATAAAGTGCTCGAGCTTGACAACACCCGTCCGCCATTCTACGACAGCGACCGCAGATACAGTTGTATATGGGACGACAGCTACCTGTACCCCGACGACCTGAAAAAGAATGCCGAGGAAGTGAAAGACAAGCCATTTATGATGCGTGAATATGCCCACGCCATGGGAAACTCAATGGGAAACCTGAAGGAGTATTGGGATGTGATATATGCCGATAGTAGCATTTGTGGCGCTGCCATCTGGGACTGGGTTGACCAAGGATTGCTGAAAGATGGCAAGTACCTATATGGTGGTGACTTTGGCGACCAGCCTAACGACGGACCATTCTGTATAAACGGTCTGATAGCTCCCGACCGCAAGCCTCACCCACATTATTACGAGGTTCAGTATGTTTATCAACCACTGAAATTTGAATGGCAAAACGAGACCTATAGTGTCATTAATCGTGATTATTTCACTCATCCAGATGAGTATGACATCAGTTGTAGTGATGTTGTGTATGGCACTGAAACATTGAGGAATATTGAGGCACGGCTCCGTGAAGACAAACCCTGGGCTAAGAAAGGATTCGCAGTGGCACGCCAGCAGTTTGTGCTTCAGCAATGGGAATTCCCCACAACGTTAGAGGGCAAACCTGCATTAATAAAGAAAACTCCTCAAGGGCTGAAGGCTTATTTCAAGCGTGGAGTTGTAACCATTGATGGAACCGGTGCATTAAGTAGTTGGATAGTAGATGGGAAGGAGATGCTGAAAGCACCGCTGGAGCCTTACTTCTGGAAACCAGAAAACGACAATCAGCACGCAGCTCACTTTGCAGAGCGAGTAGCCGTCTGGCAAGATGCTGCCCAGATGCGCAAAATGAAGTCGCTACGAACTGAGGCAGGAGGGACATGCGTAAAAGTGATAGCCGAGATGCAGCTACCAGTAGGAGCCGATCTGATACTTACTTACTCTATCAATGACGATGGTAAGATAATGGTAGATATGGATTACAAGCCCAAAGCCAATAACATACCACTGATACCTAAGTTTGGAATGAGGATGCGTGTGCCAGCCGATTTCAATGCTATCACCTATTATGGTCGTGGACCGTGGGAGAACTATCCTGATCGTAAGCAATCTGCTTTTATCGGTTATTACAAGATGCCGCTAAGCGAATTCGAAACAGAGTATATTCATCCACAGGATAATGGCAACCGCTGCGATGTACGCTTCTTTAAGATAGCCAATAATCAGAGAACCATCAACATTCAGGGTTGTCAACCGCTTTGTATCCGCGCATGGGACTATGGTGAGGAAGACTTGGAAGGAGTACGCCATCCTGACGAAATTAACCGTGGACGTTTTGTTAATCTCAACATCGACCTCAACATCCACGGCGTTGGTGGTGCTGACACATGGGGCAAGCGTACGCTACCACCATATACCATTGATGGCAACCGTTCCTACCACTATGCATTTATGATGGATTTTGGTACAAATTAAAAACAAATTGCAAAATATTCGAAAGCGGCATTAAATTAATTGTTGTATCTTTGCCGCCATGAAGAAATTACCTTGCAGGGGTTGCCCACCGCAATAGAATTCGAAGGAATATCTTTCGTCACAACGCTGCCAGCACCGATAGTAACATTATCGCCGATGGTCACACCAGGCAGGATGGTAACGCTACCACCAATCCACACATTATTGCCAATGGTGACTGGTTCTGCCCACTCTCTACGGCTGTTGCGCTCTACGGGGTCAGTACTATGGCAAGCCGTGTAGATGCTGACATTCGGGCCTATAAAGCAGTCATCGCCGATGGTGACTGGGGCTTCGTCGAGCACGGTGAAGTTGAAGTTGGCAAAGAAGCGTTTGCCTACGCTGATCTGCTTGCCGTAGTCGCAGTAGAAGGGCTGGTTAATCAGAATATTGTCATCAGCGATGTGTCCCAAGAGACCTTTCAGGATCTCCCTTGCTTTCTCCTTCTCTGACGGACGAAGCAAATTATAGTCATGGATTATCTCCTTCACTTCCGTCAGCTCTTCTATCAGCTGCGGGTCAACGGCGGAATAAATCTCACCCGCCAGCATCTTTTCTTTTTCTGTCATAGACTATTCTCCTAATTTGGTATGTTTTAGACCTATTTCTATCATTCTTCTTAAAGTATTGTAAACTTGGGTGCAAAGATACGAATAATAAAGCAAAAATGAGTACCTTTGCAAAAAAAATGAAGTAATGGAGAATTTTGAAGAGCAATTGAGAAAAGACCTGCATCAGTTCCTGCTGAGCATGAAGGAGATGGATGAACGGATGCCAGAGTGTCCTGACGTAGAAGAGAAATGGGAAGAGATAGCTAAGGCATATATCCCTGACGGCATCCGCGAGTTTCAGGACTTCCCTTCGGCCTCGCTCGGCTGGATGATGTATATCGGCATGGCCGTGGCGAAGATGTGGGACACGGAATGGGAAATCTACTCTAAGATCGAAGACCTCTACGCCTATATGCGCGACAAGCGGGGCTACGATGCGATGGACGAATACATCCGCGAGGAGGTGCTGATGTTGCAGGGTGTGGACTACACTGTTTTGGAGAAGGTGACTGGTAAATGTGCCTCACGGGTCTATAATGCCCTGATGCACCAACGGCTCGAACCTGGCACGAAGGAGGCTTTCAACGGCTATGTGGCCTGCCTGCATCAGCTCTATTTGATGGGAGCCGCGATGCAGTTGAAGCGTATGGGGTATCACATGACGAAGATGAACTGATTATGCAGTGGACTGTATTATCAGATAACAGGTCGTGCAATCCTGCACTTGAAACAGAGCATGGGCTGTCTATCCTGTTGGCAACGGAGCGGCACAATATCCTGCTTGATACTGGAGCAAGTGATTTGTTTATCCGAAATGCAGAGTTGCTGGGTGTAAATCTTAGTGATGTGGATTATGTTTTCATTTCTCACGGACATAGCGACCATGCTGGCGGCTTACGATACTTTTTAGAGCATAATCTACAGGCCCAAGTTATTGTCTCACCAGATGCCATGAGCGGTCTGTTCTTTTCCAAACGAGGAAATCTGCACAGCATTACTACGGAATGGCCGGAGATAGGTAATGACAGACTCATCTTGATAGACCAAACCAGTGAGATAACAGGAGGCATCCATGTAATAGCCCACATTCCACAGAATCATCCGATGCCTAAGGGGAATCAGAACCTTTTCGTTAAGCCAAAT
Source organism: Xylanibacter ruminicola Ga6B6 (assembly GCF_000687715.1). GTDB lineage: Bacteria > Bacteroidota > Bacteroidia > Bacteroidales > Bacteroidaceae > Prevotella > Prevotella ruminicola_B. The sequence continues at coordinate 108,715 of NZ_JHXD01000004.1, read as the reverse complement.
GAACAGAATGAAGTTTGCTTCAATTCTGTCATGGCGAGAAAAGGTCGGATAAAATCCAATCTCTATGTGCAGGATGCTGACGGAAACTATATCCACGACGATTTCCGTCACGAGTTGGCCCTATATGTTGATGGTCTGCTATTCACAGGTTGCGCTCATAGCGGACTGGAGAACATTTTGGCTGCCTGTCCTTGGCCTGTTCATTCTGTTGTAGGCGGTTTCCACTTGCTTGATGGACTGCAATCGGATGAAGAACTGGCAGCTTTGGCTAAACGGTTGAAGGCCAACTTTCCTGAAACGCTGTTCTATACCAGCCATTGCACAGGTGACAACGTGTTTGAGGTTATGAAGGGCGTGATGGGAGAACAACTACAGTCCTTCAGATGTGGAACTACAATAGATAATAGCAGATTCCGTAATTCTGGTAATTCTTTCCAAGATTTGGGTAGTGCCTGTTCCACAGAATCGTCGTACCTTTGCCGACGAAATTCAAAACGTAATGAAAATGAAGAATATTGCATTGATTTTGATGTCGCTTCTGATGGTGTGCTGCACAAAGGACGACGAGGTGAAGGCGCAGACTATGACACAGAAAATGTATATCACTATCGACGGACAGACACAGGCTGTGACGCTCGTCGACAATCAAGCAACAAAGACGCTTGTCGAGAAATTGCAGCAGGCTCCCGTCACCGTGACGCTGAACAGCAGCGGAGGCTTTGAGATTTGGGGAGCGCTGGGTTTCTCGCTGCCCACAAGCAACGAGCAGATTAACGCGCAACCGGGTGACGTCATCCTGTACAACGGTTCAAATATCTGCATCTTCTACGGCACGAACTCGTGGAGCTACACCCGTTTGGGGAAGATCGACGGCCTGTCGGAAAGCGAACTTCGCACGTTCCTCAAGGCTGGCGAGAGCAACATCACCGTTACGCTGTCGCTTAGCAATACAACGGGAATCAGCAATGTCCGCTCCAATGCAGAAAGCGGAGCGTACTATTCGCTGAATGGACAGCGGGTAGATAAGCCAAATAAAGGATTATTCATTAAAAACGGAAAGAAGATAGTATTATGAAAAAGGTATTTGCCGCAATGCTGATGGGCTTGATGCTCACGGCTTGCACGAACAAACAAACTACAAACGAAGATATGAATACGACATTACAGTTAACTCAGGATTGGGACAAGGTGTTCCCTCAGAGCGACAAGGTGGATCACAAAAAGGTCACGTTCAAGAACCGCTACGGCATCGAATTGGCTGCCGACATGTACACGCCGAAAGGCGCAACGGGCAAGTTGGCTGCGCTGGCTGTCACGGGACCATTCGGAGCTGTGAAGGAGCAGACGAGCGGTCTCTATGCCCAACACATGGCCGAGCGAGGTTTCCTGACTATCGCTTTCGATCCCTCGTTCACTGGCGAGAGCGGTGGTGAGCCGCGACGTATGGCCTCGCCTGACATCAACACAGAGGATTTCCTCGCTGCCGTCGATTTCCTGAGCAATCAGGAGAATGTGGATGCTGAACGCATTGGCATTATCGGCATCTGTGGTTTTGGCGGCATGGCCATAAATGCCGCCGCCATCGACCCGCGTATCAAGGCTACCGTCGCATCGACGATGTACGACATGAGCAAGGTGAACGTGGAGGGCTACTTCAAGAGCGAGGACACCCAGGCTCAGCGCATGGAAAAGCGCAAGGCCATCGCCCAGCAGCGCACCGAGGACTTCAAGAGCGGTACTTACAAACGTGCAGGTGGTGTGGTTGATCCGCTACCCGAGGATGCACCGCAGTTCGTGAAGGACTACTACGATTATTACAAGACCCCACGTGGCTACCACGAGCGCAGCGGCAACTCCACTGACGGCTGGAACGTCATCGGCTGTCAGTCGTTCCTCAACCAGCCCCTGTTGGCCTGGGCGCATGAGATTGAGTCGCCCGTGCTGCTCATTCACGGCGAGAAGGCCCACAGCCGCTACTTCTCTGAATATGCCTTTGAAAAGATGACGGGCAAGCATGTTGAGGGTCAGAGCGCAGTCAACGGAAACAAGGAACTGATGATTATCCCCGATGCTGTCCACACCGACCTTTACGACGACAAGAACGGGAAGATTCCTTACGACAAAATAGAGGCGTTTTTCAAGGCAAATCTGAAGTAATATGGCAGAAAGAATCATTCAGATAGACAGCGTTGATGCGTACAACAAACTGTACGGATGGGAGACGCTGCACCCGCTGGTAACGGTGGTGAACCACACCAATCCGATGGCCAGCGACCTGAACCACTCGCGGCTGAACTATGGTCTGTATGCGCTGTTCCTGAAACAGGGCGATGGCTGCTCGATACGCTATGGACGCGAGAAGTACGATTATCAGGAGGGCACCGTGGTGAGTTTCAAGCCCGGACAGGTGCTCGAGGTGGAATGGGACGAGAGCCGACCCATGCCGCCCTCACGCGGACTGCTGTTCCACCCTGACCTGCTCTTCGGCACGCAACTAGCCCGCCGCATCAACGACTATACGTTCTTCGACTACGACCAGCGCGAGGCCCTGCACCTCTCGGAGCGCGAGCAGCGTATGGTGGTGGAATTGTTTGATAGGATAGAGGAGGAGTTGCAGCATCCCATCGACCGCCACTCGCAGACGCTCATCACCGATGCCATCGGCCTGCTGCTGGACTACTGCATGCGCTACTACGATCGCCAGTTCATCACGCGCCACAAAGTGAACAGCGACATCCTCACCGCTTTCCACCAACAACTGCGCGAGTACTTCGTCAGCGGTCATCCCGAGCGAAATGGTCTGCCCTCGGTAGCCTACTTCGCCGACAAGGCCTGCCTGTCACCCAATTACTTTGGCGACTTGATTAGCAAGGAGAGCGGCACTACCGCCCAGCGTCACATTCAGGATGCCGTCATTGAGCGTTCGAAGCAACTGCTCGTAGAAACCCGTCTGCCCGTCAGTGAAATCGCCTATCAGCTCGGCTTCGAATATCCACAGCACTTCTCACGCCTCTTTAAGTCGCGCACAGGTATGACACCAAATGAATACAGATTAACAGCATAAAAACAATCAAAAGAATATAGACATGTTAGGTAACTTTTTTTACTACAATCCCACCAAGTTATATTTTGGTGATGAGTCTTTGAACTTCCTCAAGGACGAACTGAAGAATTACGGTCCAGTGGTGCTGTTGAACTATGGCAGCGGCAGTGTGAAGCGTAATGGTATCTACGATCAGGTGGTGGACATCCTGAAGGAGGCAGGCAAGACCATCGTGGAGAACCCGGGTGTGATGACCAATCCTACGCTGGAGAAACTGAACGAGGGCGTAAAAATTGCCCGTGAGAATGAGGTGGATTTGATTCTGGCTCTGGGTGGTGGCAGCGTATGCGACTACTCGAAGGCGGTAGCGGCATCGGTATATTACGAGGGCAACTACTGGGAGAAATTCTGGTTGAAGCAGGAACAACCTGCTGCTGATCAGAAGCTGTTGCCCGTTGCTTGCATCCTGACGATGGCAGGAACAGGCTCGGAGATGAATGCCGGCACAGTGATTACCGACGCAGAGCACACGTTCAAGGTGGGCCACGTGTTCGACAGTCGCCTGATGCCGAAGTTCTCTATTCTGAATCCAAAGTTCACGATGACTGTGCCCGAGAATCAGATGAAGGCGGGCATCTACGACATCATGAATCATATCATGGAGCAGTACTTCTCTGATTTTGATGACAATACAAGCGATTACCTCTCGGAAGGCTTGATGCGCTCAGTCATCACCAGCAGTCGTATTGCCGTGAAGAATCCACAGGACTACGAGGCTCGTTCGAACATCATGTGGACTGCCACATGGGCGCTAAACACCCTCATCGGGCTGGGCAAGAAGGAGGACTGGATGGTACACATGATTGGTCACAGCGTGGGAGCCTGGACACATGCCCCTCACGGCTATGCATTGGCCTCCGTCTCGATGGCATATTATCGCAGGGCAATGGAAAACGGACTGCCAAAGTTTGCCCGTTTTGCGCACAACGTTTGGGACATCCCCACGGAAGGAAAGACTGAACGCGAACTGGCCGAAGCTGGTCTTGAATCCCTAAAGAACTGGATGCTGGAGATTGGATTGCCACTCACCATCAGCGAGTTGGGAGCTACCAATGAGATGATTTCTGGCATTACCGAAACCACCGTTGTCTATCCTGCAGGCTATCTGAATCTTACAAAAGAAGATATTACGAAGATACTAGAGGAGAGCATGTAATCTATAATGGCGCGTGTTGCACGCCTCAAATTATCATAAATCCCAAGGCATTTCTACCATGCTTTGGGATTTTTTTCGTATCTTTGCAACCAAATTATTAAAAATCTATGATAAGTAAAGATATACGCGAACAGATAATAGCTTTGGTGCATAAAGAGGTGGTGCCTGCTATCGGGTGTACCGAGCCGATGGCGGTGGCCCTGTGTACGGCAAAGGCTAAAGAGCAGTTAGGCTGTAAACCAGAAAAGATTGTGGCCCTGCTGAGTGCCAATATCCTAAAGAATGCCATGGGTGTAGGTATTCCAGGCACAGGTATGATAGGACTTCCCATTGCCATTGCCCTGGGTGCGCTCATAGGCAAGAGCGAATACCAGTTGGAGGTGCTGAAGGACCTTACTCCTGAGGCACTTGAAGAGGGCAAACAATATATCACGGAGGATAGAATTGACATCCGGTTAAAGGATGGCAAGTGCGACAAACTGTACATTGAGATTATTGCTTCAGCAGGCGAACGACAGGAAACAGCTATCATCGCTGGCAGTCATACCCATTTTGTTTCGGGTGATGCCAGTTACGCCAGGACTGCGGCGAGCGATGAAGATGACGAGATAGCACTGAACATGCGACTGGTGTACGACTTTGCAACTACCGCTCCTTTGGACGAGATACGTTTTATTGAGGAAGCACGCACCTACAACATGAATGCTGCCCGCGAGGCGCTGAAGGGCAACCACGGTCATAATCTGGGTAAGACCATCGATCGTCCGCTGGCCAAAGGCATCTTCGGTAACAGCATCTATTCGCACATTATTTCGCGAACGGCTTCGGCTTGTGATGCCCGTATGGGTGGCGCCATGATCCCCGTGATGTCGAACTCAGGATCGGGTAATCAGGGCATCTGTGCCACAAACCCCGTATGTGTGTATGCCAAAGAAAACGAGAACACGGAGGAAGAACTGCTGCGTGCCCTGATGCTCAGTCACTTAACGGCTATCTATATCAAGCAGAGTCTTGGAAAATTGTCGGCACTCTGTGGTTGTGTGGTAGCTTCGATAGGTTCCAGCTGTGGTATTACCTACCTGATGGGAGGTAACTACGAGCGTATCTGCTATGCGGTAAAGAATATGATTGCCAACCTGACGGGTATGATTTGCGACGGAGCCAAACCATCGTGTTCGCTGAAGATTACAAGTGGCGTTAGCACGGCCTTGCTATCTGCACTGCTCGCTATGGAAGGAAAATGCGTGTCGCAGGACGAAGGCATTGTGGATGATGATGTTGACAAAAGCATTCACAATCTTACCAGCATTGGTGCCGAGGCCATGTGTAAAACCGATGATATGGTTTTGAACATCATGACCTCGAAAAAGCATTGATTATCCCATTAAAAGAAGTGTTATTTGATAGTCAGCTTGGCAGTGGGCAGATTACTTTTGATGCTTACTGTTGCCTTGCCTTTATTCTTGCTGCTGCGTACAACGAGCAGGGCGCGACCCTTCCAGGTGGTTACACGGGGTGAAGTCTTAGGCTCGCGGTCTTGCAGATTGGCTGTAGCAAAGGCCATCAGGCAGCCTTGTCCCTGAACGATAGCCTCGCAAGGGATGGCGGCATCAGGACAAACACGGCCTTGGGCATCAACCACCTCGACGGTGATGAAAACAAGATCCTGACCATCAGCCTTGAATGTTGGTTTGTCGGCAGTGAGGCGCAGCTGAGCAGGCTCACCGGCCGTGCTCAGCGTAACGCTCTTACCTCCTGCCTCGGCACGCAGAGTTCCTGCCTCGTAAGGCACACTGAACACGGCCTTGAATTCTGTGCTGAGATCAACTTTCTTTTTACCTATCTGTTTACCGTTTAAATACAATGTTACCTCGGGATTCTTGGTGTAAACCTCTACTTCAACGGGCTTGCCTTCCCAGCCTTGCCAATTCCAACTCTCCCAAGTGGGCCATACACTCCATGATGTCATATTAATCTTGCCACGATAGCCATCGGGCTCGCGTACTGCCATATATAGATTCTTTGTGTTAGTCCAAAGCATCTCGCGATAATGACTGATGGGTTTGCGCCAGCCAGTGATATCCACATCGCCACAATAGGCACCATGCCACTCGGGCACACCACCCTCGCGCCAAGATTCGCCAGGCGTCTCGCCATCGTAATAGTAGCGACCAATACCCGACTCGCCAAGGTAGTCAAGGCCAGTCCACACCATATCACCAATGACGTATGGATAGTCGTGAACAATTTTCCAGTTTCTGAAAGCATCACGCGGATAGCTCTCCGTTTGCCACATCACGCGTTTAGGATTGCGCTGATGATCGCTGGCGTGCTTGAATATCATATAGTTATAACCACCGATATCGAGCACATCAAAGTGCGGATCGTAGATTTCCCAATCTCTGTCCCAAGCGCACAGAGCCTCAGTCACAGGGCGAGTGGTATCGTATTTAAGTATTTCATTCTTCAACATCTTTGCAGTATGCACCACGCGGATGTCCTTGCGCTCGATGACCTCGTTGCCGATACTCCAACTGATGATGCTGGGGTGATTGCGGTCGCGCACTACCATAGCACGGATATCCTCCTGATAGCACGAGTCGATCAGCGTAGAGTAGTCGTAGGGCTTCTTAGCTGTGCGCCATCCGTCGAAAGCCTCGCCGATGACCAGCATACCGATAGAGTCGCAGGCATCGAGGAAGGCGCGTGTGGTGGGATTGTGCGAGGTGCGGATGAGATTGAAACCAGCATCCTTCATCTGGCGCACCTTTCGGATTTCGGCAGCGTCGAATGCCATCGCACCCAGCACGCCATCGTCGTGATGCACACAGGCACCATTGATGAGCAGAGGCTTGCCATTGAGCAAGAAGCCCTTCTCGGCAGAATACTCAATGGTACGGATGCCATATGTAACGGGTAATACATCGCCCTCAGCCTCGATGGTAGTATGGTACAGATAAGGATCATCAGGCGACCACAGGTGAGGATTCTCCACATGCAGCGTCTTCGTAATCGGTTTACGAGAACCATCCTTCATCACTAGCTCGGCTTTGATATTTACGGTGTGGATATCGGGTGTAGTAACGTACAGGCTCTCTTCGTCGATGTACTGATTTCCTTTTGTCAGAAGCCACACATGGCGGTAGATTCCTGATCCGGTATACCATCGACAGTTGGGCAGCTCGGAGTTATCTACCTTTACAAGCACCTCGTTCAGGCGCTTATCTTTATACAGGTATGGTGTAATATCGACTGTGAACGGCGTATAACCATAGGCATGCTGACCGGCTTTCTGTCCGTTGATAAATACCTCGGCCTTCTGATACACGCCCTCAAAGTGCAGTTTTACTATTTCGCCCTTGGGTGTGGCAAACATCTTGCGATATTCGCCCTTGCCACCAGGATACCAACCGCCATCGGTACCATTGGTAGCTTCAGCTGTTGGGTCGGAGGCATACGATATGGCCCAGTCGTGAGGCAGATCTACACTGATGGTCTTACCTGCGTGGGTAAACTTCCATCCATTGTCGAATAACTGCTTGGTTCCAGCTGTGGCGCTTATGAAGGCCGCCAGCATCATGGTGCATAAATAGAAACGTTTCATATGAGAGATTGTAACATTCATAATGATTAATTTTTGGCTGCAAAGTAACTAAAAAATCTGTTTCATTCCAAATTTCTTCTATATTTTCTCTAAATAAAACGTATTAATGCCTATATTTTCTACCATGATATCGTTATAATCCTATTACACCACTGGCTGCCGTTTCGTTATCACCCTGCCAGTGCAGTAAAATACAATTGGCTTAATACCCAGGATTTTGAGTAAGACTTTGGTTTAATGCCCGTACATCGGCTGGGATGGGAAATACCTCGGTGTGGCCATCCGACTCATTGATAGCATCAGGTCCTTCGTAAAGCGACCCATAACGATGGAAGCGGATTAAGTCGGGGCGGCGCCAACCTTCCCAAGCTAATTCCAACAAGCGCTCGTCGAGGATGTTATCCAGAGTGCATTCCCGAGTTGTAGCACCGGCTCGTTTCCTCACAGCATTATAGTCGGCACTGCCATCCTTTCCCAATCGCACATTACATTCGGCACGCATCAGCAGCACATCGGCATAGCGGAAAAGTACGATGTCGTTGTCGACCAGTTTGCCATCCTTGATGGCATTCTTGTCGAACTGGTATTTAAACATACGGGCGCCTGCAGTCTCTACGTATGGTGAACCACTGAGGTCAAGTTGTATCTTGTCGGGTTCGTACGTCAGTGGGTTCCCTGTCCGGTCGGTTACATGTTCTCCTTCTGGGCCATATACATTTGAGTAATGGTAGCAGTCGATGAAACGTGGATCAAGGTCGTCGGGATATCCAAACACCTGTAGTGTTTTAAGCGTGGCGCAAGCACCATTTTCGCCATTGTAACCGTAGGCTGCTGCATGACGGTAGTGCAACGATCGGATGATGTTCTGCTGCTGATTTGAGAAGAGATTCTTGTTCATGGGGATGGTGAAGATGTTCTCCTTTGAATTCTGATTGTAAACCTGGAAGTTAGAGCTATAAACAGGTTCGAGACTGTAACCCAGGAAATCCAGTTCGTTGCAGTAGCTGATGCAATCGTTCCATCGGGGCACACCTGTATATACCTCCGCCTGCAGCATCAGCTTAGCCAGAATGAAGAATGCCACGGGTTGGGTAATACGCCCGTAGTAGTCGCCCTCGTGGGTGCTGTTTTTGTCGGGAAGAAAGTTGAGAACGCTGAGGAGTTCATCTTCGCAGAAGTTGAACACAACGGCGCGCTGCTCGCGCTTCACCTCGTTCATCGAAACGCTGCTGTTGGTAACTAAAGGCACATCGCCAAAGAGATCGATGAGATACCAGTAATACATGGCACGTAACGCTCTCACCTCGGCTGTCCAGGCACGATGATTATCTTCGCCTGCCAGAGTTTTGTAGGTGTCGAGTGTCTCGAGCGATCTGTTGCAAAGGGTGATAACCTTATAGAGATATATCCATGAATTCTTCATCAAATCGTGACCAGCTGTCCACGAGTGCTTATACATGGCTTGCCACAGACCACCATCGTACCAGTCGCCACCACGTTGGGGAATCATGGCCTCGTCGCTGCCAAAGGTCTGCAAATCGTAGATACCTCGACAGGTGCCTTGCAGTCCCTGTCCATCTTCGTATCCGCCTATGTAATTATATAAGGTGGCAACGGTATTGAGATACAAGTTCTCCTTGGATGTGTAGGCCTCACTCTCGGGTAACTCGCTGCTTGGTGTTTCGTTGAGCGAGCACGACGTAAAGGCAAGTGCGATGATGATGCAGAGGGTTATATATTTTTTCATTTTATAAAATCAATTCTCAGAACTGAATGCTAAGTGCGAGTGAATAGGTGCGGTAGGGCGGTATAGTGCGCTTGTCGTCGACACCGAGTGTAGGATCTACTACCGATGAGTTGATGATAGGTGTAAGACCTGAATAAGAGGTGATGGTGGCGAGATTGTTTACAGAACAGGCCACGCGCATTTTGCTGATGTAGCGGGAGCGGTTGGGAACATTCCAACCCAACGTGACATAGTCGATGTTTACATAGTCGCCGGGTTCCAACCAGTAGTCGCTGATGTGCTGGTCCTGAATATTCATCTCGGGTGCTCCCTGCATCACGTTGTAGTTGGGTAGCGAAGCCATATTCATGTAGGCCAGCGCCGTACCGTTGTATATCTTGTGACCAAAGGCGCCGTTTACTTGCATGGTGATGTCGAACTGCTTGTAACGGAAGGCAAAGTTTGAACCCATCAACGCCTTGGGGGTTGCCTGTCCACAGATGTATGACTCTGATGTCAGGTCGTAACGCTTCGAACCGTCATCTGCTATCGTAAAGCCTTTGCAGTGAGGCAGATAGAACACGCCTAACGGCTGACCTACAATCTGGAAGCACACACCACTGGCCCCATGATAGCCGGCTCCATATAGATCGCTGATGCCCTGCACGTCGGGCGCTGTAATGTATTGTCCCTGATAGTATCCGTTGAGGGTTACAAGCTTGTTGCGTTCAAAGGTCCAGTTCATGTTGATGTTCAGCTCGATATCTTGTTTCTGCAACGGTGTGATACCAAAGCCTATCTCCAGACCGTGGTTACGCATTCTGCCGAGGTTGGCTAACAGATGGTCGTAAGTGAAAGGTGGTACGGGTACGGTGTAGTTGTAGAGCATGTCGGTGGTACGCGAGGTATAGAAATCGGCTGTTAGCACAATCCTATGATCCCAGAAGGCCATGTCCACACCTACGTTGAAGGTGCGCTTGATTTCCCACTTCAGGTCGGGATTGGCATTGCGAATGATACCTAAGGTAGTGGTAGGCATACCACCCACGCTCACTACGCCGTTGGGGCGAATGAGCTGTTGCGACAGGAAGGCATCGATACCACCAAGATTACCACTCTTCCCATAGCCTACACGCAGGTTGAGTTTCGGGATAATTCGCTTGAGCGGCGCCATCCAAGGCTCTTTAGAAACGTTCCAGGCGGCACTGACAGAGGGGAAGAAACCCCAACGATTGTTTTCGCCCACTTTTGAGGAGCCATCGATACGCGTGCTGAGGTTAAGTGTGTAGCGATCGTTGTAAGTATATTGTGCCTTAGCCAGATACGATGTTATGCTCGAGCTATAGTTATAAGAGTTGGTACCTTCCCAAGGGCGGATAGATCCAGCAGATAGGTTGTCGTAACCGAAGGCATTTGTGTTGAAGTTCGACGAGGTGGCATAGAATCCTTTAATCCTTTCCCGGCTTCCCTCTACCAGTGCCAGCAGCTCCAACTGGTGGCGCATGGCTATACGTCTGTTCCAACTCAGAGCTATATTACCTAACAGTTCTATGCGTTTTTTGTCGCCTTGATAGGCCTCGCCATGACTCCACACGTAGGTGGGATAATAGTGGGCGTTGCCAAAGTCGGAATAGGAGTAGCTACCGAAAAGGCCCAAGGTGAGACCGTAACCCAAGTTGATGGTTGCCTTGGCGTGTACATTCACGTGGGCATCGTCTTCATCCTCCTTCATGGTGAGCAGGGCATAAGGATTATTAATCCACCAGGCCTCGGTTACGTCGTCGTAACCACCAGAGGCATTGGTTCCAGCTGGGATGGTGGGATTGAAGGTGGCTGCCGAATAGAATAGTTTTTGTTTGGAAGGGATAACATTATTGTTCTGCAACGAACCTAATACGCCGAGATCAACTGTCAGATGGTTGTCGAAAGCCTTCTGATGCAAGTCGAGCTTGGCTATGTAGTTACGCAGATTGTAGTTCTTAACGGTAGTCTTTTGGTCGGTCATACCAATTGAGGCACGATAGTTGGCCGTTTCCGAACCACCACCAAAGGCCAAGTGGTGAGTCTGTACAAGGCCCGTACGGATAGGGGCTTTGGTAAAATCGGTATCAGCGCCTTTATCGAGTATGCTCATACCCAAATTGCTGGCTGCCTGTCGGAACTGACTGGCGTTGAGCATGTGTAGATTCTTGTAGGTGCTCTCTAAACCAACGCTACCGTCGTAGGCTATATGGAACTGTTCAGCTGTACCTTTGCGCGTTACCACCTGTATCACACCGGCAGCACCGCGGCTACCATATTGTGATGTCTCGGATGCGTCCTTCAGAATAGTAAAACTTTCGATGTCGGCAGGATAGATGGTGCTCAGTGTGATGATGTCGGATTGTACACCGTCGATCACCACCAACGGGTCGTTGCCACCTGTGAGTGATGTGGTACCACGTACTCGTACTGCCGACAGCATGGCCTCGTGATTACCCCCAGACTGCACCTGCACACCTGCGGCCTGCCCGCTGAGAGCATCGAGCGAGTTGGTTATCATACCTTTGTTCATGCGTTCCTGCGTTACCGTACTCGTGGCTCCCGTCACTGACGTAGAGTCGCGTAACGTCTGTGCTGTCAGAGGTACTGTCAGTGTCAGTAATAAAGCAGTTTGAATAATCTTTTTCATCGTTCCATTGTACATATCTGTGGCAAATGTACGAAAAAAAAAGTAAAAAAGTTACTTTGTAGCAGTTTTTTTCGTACTTTTGCAGCCGATATATGAAACTAGCGAATAAACGACATATGGCCGCATGGATGCTATTGGCAGTTTTTGTGCCAATACTGCTGCTGTCGTCTATTCACATTCATGAAACTGGCAATACAACAACTACCGAGTGTAACGACTGCGTGCACCATAGTTGTCATGGTCACCTTTCGTCGGTGGCCTCGTGGGATCACGACTGCGTGCTGTGCCAGTTCCTGACGCTGACTATGTTGGCAGCCGCTGTGATGGCTGTTACGTTATATGTTCATGTATGTATTAAGAGTTATGCCCAGCCTTTGTGCGGTTTTCGCACCTACAGCTGTGGCAACATAGTAACTCGAGGTCCTCCAACACTCTAATTACCTCAGATTATTTACATACATATATATAACATATAATTAATTAGATAACAGAATGAAAGCAAGATATATCATTCTGCCATTGTTGTGCGTATGCATGGCAGTGGCAGCTCAGGATAATAGTAAACATCACCATATAGAAGATTCAACAGATGTGTTTTTCCGTCATCTGAACTTAAACGAAGTAACAGTAACAGGCGTAACGGGCGATACGAATCTGAAACACGCCACAGCACCCGTGAGCATTGTTACACCACAGATACTAAAGGCAACGGCCTCTACCAATATCATTGATGCCATCGCCCATCAGCCTGGTGTGAGTCAGCTCACTACCGGTGGTAGCATCTCGAAGCCCATCATCCGCGGACTGGGCTATAACCGCGTGGTGGTGATGAGCGAAGGTGTACGCCAGGAAGGACAGCAGTGGGGCGACGAGCATGGCGTTGAGGTAGATGGCAGCAGCGTGGGCAGTGTTGAGATACTGAAAGGTCCTGCCTCGCTGATGTACGGCTCGGATGCCATGGCAGGTGTGGTTATCCTGCACGCTCAACCAACACTGGCCGAGGGTGAGCTGAAAGGTAATATCAGTACCGAATACCAAACCAACAATGGTCTTTTTAATTACTCGTTGCAAATGGCAGGCAACCAGAAGGGGGTTGTGTGGGATGCCCGCTATAGCGATAAAATGGCACATGCCTATAAGAATAAATACGACGGCTATGTGCCTGGCTCGCAGTTCCGCGAAAGAGCAGGACGACTGATGCTGGGCCTGAACAAAGGGTGGGGACACTCGCGTTTGACGTGGACTGCCTATCACTTAACGCCAGGCATCGTAGAAGGAGAGCGTGATGCTGAAACCGGTGAACTAGACCATGAAGATGGTTGGACCGGACATCAGTACTCGAAAACACTCCCATTCCAGCAGGTAAAGCACTACAAGGTGGTATGGGACAACTCGTTGAACCTCTCATCGGGCTATCTCAAGGCCATCATCGGTTACCAGCAGAACCGTCGACAGGAGTTCGAGGAAGAGATGGATGAATACGAACTGTATTTTAAGTTGCACACGCTGACATACGATTTGCGCTACGTTACCAACGAGTTTAACGGTTGGAAACTGTCGACTGGTATCGGTGGTATGTATCAGAAGTCGGGTAACGAGGGCGAAGAGTATCTGATTCCTGACTACCGACTGTTCGACTTCGGTTTCTATGCCACTGCCACCAAGAGTCTTGGCGACAACTGGACACTGAACGGTGGATTGCGTTACGATCATCGCCGGTTGCACGGTTACGAGCTGATGGAGGATGGTGACGTTCGTTTCGCCAACTTCAGTCGCCATTTCAACGGCGTAACAGGTAGCATCGGTGCCGTATGCAACATCAATGAGCACTTTAACCTGCGCCTGAATCTGGCTCGCGGTTTCCGTATACCTAACATGAGCGAACTGGCTTCAAACGGTGTACACGAGGGTTCTTTGCGCTACGAGATTGGGAACCAGGATCTGAAGGCCGAATACAGTATGCAGGCCGACCTGGGATTGGAGTTTACTTCGCAATATGTATCGGCACAGCTGTCACTTTTTGCCAATCGCATCGACAATTACATTTTTACCCACCGACTGGCCGATGAGATAGAGGAAGGCTACCTGACTTACGCCTACACCCAGGGCGATGCCCGATTGTTAGGCTTCGAGGCGGGCGTGGACTTACATCCTGTACACAGCGTGCATTTCTCGAACACTTTTTCGTTTGTTGATGCACAGCAGATGCATGCCGAACCGGGTACGAAGTATCTGCCCTTTACGCCGGCACCTAAATGGGCCTCGGAACTGAAGTGGGAGCTGTTCCATCACTCGCATACCACGGTAAATCATCACCATACTACCGATGCAGCCCACCGTTCGGTACTGAATAACCTCTATATAGCCGCTGGTCTCGACTGTTATCTGAAGCAGTCGCATATCTTTAGCGCCGACGATACAGAAACAGCGACACCCGGTTATGCGCTACTCAATCTCTCGGCAGGAACCGATATTCAGGTAAAAGGTAAGAAAATAGCAGAGTTCTACATTACCGCCGATAACCTGCTGAACAAGGCCTATCAGAACCACCTGAGCCGTTTGAAGTATGCCGAAGAAAACGTGGTTACCGGCCGTCGAGGCGTATATAACATGGGCCGCAACATCACCTTCAAGTTGGTAGTGCCCATCTCTCTATAAATTATAATAATCTCTAAATCCCAAGGCATTTTGTAATGCTTTGGGATTTTTTTTCGTATATTTGTGACAAATTTACTATCACTAAACAAATACTATTATGAGTAAAGTCCTGATTTTACAAGGCTCTCCAAGAGCTAATGGAAACACCGCATGGATGGCGGAAGAGTACAAGAAGGCTGCCGAGGCAGCAGGTCATGAGGTGACACTGGTGAATGTAGCCAAAATGAAGATTGCAGGCTGCTTGGCTTGCGAGTACTGTCATACGAAGGGCAACGGCACCTGTATCCAGAAGGACGACATGCAGGAACTCTGCCCCATGATGAACGAGGCCGAGGTACTGGTGCTGGCTGCCCCCATCTACTACTTTACAATCTGCGCACAGATTCAGGCTTCCATCCAACGTATGTACTGCGTGAACAAACCCGCCAAGGTGAAGAAGATGGCGCTGCTGATGTCGTCATACTCGCCTGGTGTATATGATGGTGCTACAGCCGAGTTCCGTGATATATGCAACTATTGGAAAGCAGAGAACATGGGCTTTGTATCTGCTAAGATTGATGAGCAGAAGACAGAGGAAACAAAACAGAAGGTTCTGGCTCTTGCTGCGAAAATATAAACAATACCTACTTCTGATTAACCAGCTTTTGTAAGGTTTTGCAGGCGTGCAATACTTAAAACACTCGATTTTAGGTATTGTACACCTTTTATAATTGTCTTACCTTTGCAGCCGAAAAAGATTTTGTTAGTTATTAGTTATAAAATAAGGAGTAAAATATGAAAATTGAAAAGATTCATGCGAGAGAGATTCTCGATTCAAGAGGTAATCCAACAGTAGAGGTAGAAGTAACACTCGAGAATGGAGTCATGGGCCGTGCCGCTGTGCCATCAGGAGCATCGACTGGCGAGAACGAAGCCCTTGAACTGCGCGATGGCGACAAAGAACGCTATCTGGGTAAGGGTGTATTGAAGGCCGTTGACAATGTAAACAAAGTGATTGCACCTGAGCTGAAGGGCGACTGTGTGCTGGAACAGCGTGCCATCGACTATAAGATGCTGGCTCTCGACGGAACTCCTACCAAGTCGAAACTGGGTGCCAATGCCATTCTCGGTGTATCGTTAGCTTGTGCTCAAGCTGCAGCTAAGGCACTGAATATACCTCTTTATAGATATATAGGCGGCTGCAATGCATACACCTTACCTGTGCCTATGATGAATATTGTAAATGGTGGTGCACACTCTGCAGCCCCTATCGCTTACCAGGAGTTTATGATCCGTCCTGTAGGTGCCAGCAATGAGCGCGAGGCCATCCGTATGGGTGCCGAAGTATTCCATAACCTGGCCAAGCTGCTCAAGGCACGTGGTCTTTCTACAGCCGTAGGTGATGAGGGCGGCTATGCGCCTAACTTCGACGGTATCGAGGATGCACTCGACACCATTGTAGAGGCTATCAAGAAAGCTGGTTATGAGCCTGGTAAGGATGTAAAGATTGCAATGGACTGTGCTGCATCTGAGTTTGCTACCTGCGAGAATGGACAGTGGTTCTACGACTACCGTCAGCTTAAGAATGGTGCGAAGAAGGATCCTAACGGCAAGAAGCTCTCAGCCGATGAGCAGATTGCTTATCTGGAGCAGCTCATTACTAAGTATCCTATCGACTCTATCGAAGACGGACTGGACGAGAACGACTGGGATAACTGGGTAAAACTGACCGAGAAGATTGGCGACCGCTGCCAGCTGGTAGGCGACGACCTGTTTGTGACCAATACCAAGTTCCTTGAGAAGGGTATCAAGATGGGCGCTGCTAACTCGATATTGATTAAAGTGAACCAGATTGGTTCGTTGACAGAGACCTTGGAGGCTATTGAAATGGCGCACCGACACGGCTACACCACAGTGACCTCTCACCGCTCGGGTGAAACAGAGGACACCACGATTGCCGACATCGCAGTAGCCACAAACTCTGGACAAATCAAGACTGGTTCACTTTCTCGTACCGACCGTATGGCCAAGTACAATCAGTTGATACGTATCGAGGAAGAGCTTGGCAGCACAGCTGCATACGGCTACCAGCGACTGAAATAAACGCATTAACTTTTTGAGTAAATCATTTATAATAAAACAACTTAAAAATGCAGATAAGCTGTGAAGCTTGTCTGCATTATTCTAAAAAGATTGTATTCTAATAATAATCAAACATAACAATTATGGTAAAATCAAACATCAACTATTTCGGCATCATCGGTTGTGCCATTGTTTATTCAGCAACATGTTTCGCTAGCGCCTTTATCGGATTTGTTAACCCTTGGTGCTGGATTGTAGTTTTCCCTGTTCTTGCAGCAGTTCTTGGTGCACCTTCTTATCTGTGGGCAGTGTCGAGATGGCAGCGGTTCGGAGTAGCCACGCTGTTTTCGTCAGTATTAGCAGCACTCCTGTTGTCGATGGGCGAGATAAATCTTACCCAGACAGCTTTGATGGTTATTATACTTACCCTCGTAGTAGCCTATATGGGAATCTCGACTTTTAGTCGTTTACGTATAGTCCGCGACAGATGGACTTGATTTGATAAGTAAATTATTACCAAAAAACGCTAATATTTTTGGGCCTTTCAGGAATTATGTTTATATTTGCATCGGATAAGATTATTTAAAAATGCTATTTTATGAAACTGTTATCAACTATCATACTTGCATTAAGCAGCCTGAATGGCTTGGCACAGAATAATGCCAACGATAATACGATGCCTTTTGTGTATCGCGGGCATATTTATCTGCAGACTACCATTAACGATAATTTGCGTGTAAATACGCTGTTTGATACAGGCGCAGCTAACATCTTTGGTATCGACAGTGTGGCGCTTGCACAATCAACCTGGCATCCACAGAAAGTAGGTAAGGCAAGAGCTGGTGGTGCCGCAGGATCAACTATGGTAAGAGTGATAGCCGATGGCACCAAGGTACAGATGGGTAATGTTGTGCAGCAATATCAGATAGTGCCGATATTTAAGTTGCGTGACGTTGTAAATCGTCATGTGGATGGTATCTGGGGCATCAAGGATATCTCAAAATATCCGCTCGAAATCAACTTCGAAAAGCAGTATCTTAAACAGTACACTAACACGGCGCCCCATACCGAGGGCTTTATGCAGTTACCCATTAAATACGAGAATAACAGGATTATGCTGCAGGCTGAGGTGCAGTTGGGCGGCAAGAAGATACGTGGCTGGTACTTGATGGATACGGGTAGCGGCAGTTCTGTAACCTTTACATCGAGGGCTATGACCGAATTCACTCTTGATAAGATTGAGGGCAAACGCTACTTGGCGGATATGACTCAGCCGGGTATTGGCGATAAGGCGATGGAGACGTCGGTTGAGATGATGAGCGACCATATATTAATAGGTTGCGACACCATCCGTTATACAGATATCAGCTATGTACAAGATGGGGTAGGGGCTATGGGCGACAGACCTTATCTGGGTATTATCGGTAATGATGTGTGGGATAGGTTTAACATCATTATCGATGCCAAGAAACAGATGCTTTATCTTCGCCGACATAAAGCCGATGAACCCATCGGTAAGAGATATGGTTATGGCTGGCGTAACCGCACAGATATCTGTCGTGGTTGGGTGGTGTTTTATATGAACCGTTCGAGCGAGGCCCACGAGGCTGGTGTGGAGATAGGCGACACGATTACCACCATTAATGGTCGCGATGTGAGGGATTACACCTGGGATGAGGAGGAAGCCCTACGCAAGGCACCCCACCACGAACTTAATCTCGTGACGACACAAGGCCAGAAAAAACATGTGATACTTGAAGCAAAAGAATATTGGTAAAAATATCTTCTAATTTATACGATTATGGTACTTTCAACAACTCCAACAATCGAAGGTCACACTATCCGTGAGTATAAGGGTATAGTGACAGGTGAAACAATCATCGGTGCAAACATGTTTAAGGACCTGTTTGCTGGTATTCGTGATATCGTAGGTGGTCGTGCCGGCAGCTATGAGAAAGTGCTGCGCGAGGCCAAGGACGAGGCTATGCGCGAGATGATGGAACGCGCACAGATGTTAGGTGCTAACGCTATTGTAGGCATCGACCTTGATTACGAGACCATCGGTGCTAACGGCTCAATGCTGATGGTAGCCGCCAGCGGCACTGCAGTTGTGCTATAGCTATAACTACCTTAGTTTAGTTAAACATATCGTGAGCGATATTTGGTTAATTCTTATTAAAGTTTTAACTAAATCGCTTGCGATATAAATTATTATATGTACCTTTGCAGCGCAATTAAATAATAAGATCACAAAAACGAATGAATATGAAGTACGTTAAGATTATTGCACAAGTGCTGTTAGGTATGTTTATGACCTATGCAGGTTTTAGTCATCTGACTATCGCACGTCAGGAGTTTGTTGCACAAGTTCCCACATGGTTACAGTTCTCGCCAGCGTTTACCGATTTTGTAGTACTGGCATCGGGTGTAGTTGAAATTTGTCTGGGCTTGGGCATGCTGCTGATGTGGAAGAAGTATCGACCCGTGGTAGGTGCCTTGCTGGCTCTCTTTTATGTAGCTATCTTCCCTGGTAACATCAATCAGTACGTAAATCATATCGATGCTTTTAACCTGAACACCGATACGGCTCGTTTGATAAGATTGTTCTTCCAGCCAGTGCTGATAGCTTGGGCATTATGGTCGACCGGAGTATGGGCTTATTGCAAGCAACTGTATAGCAAATACAAAAACAAATAAATAAGAAGAATCATTGAGAAAATAAAACAAAGGACTTATGAAGACAACAAAGTTATCAACATTGCTGCTTACAGGTGCGATGTTTATCGTAGCCTGTGGCAACAAGCAGCAGAAGAGTGAGGCTAACGTTAACGAGAACCCCACCGAAGAGAAAATAGATGTAAAGGCTGTAGAGGGTCGTAAGAACTTTACCGACCAGATGGTTATCACACCACAGCCTGCTATTATGATTGCCACATGGGATGAGAAACAGAATCCTGATGTGATGATGGCTGCATGGGGCGGACAGTGTGGTCCAAAGCATATCACTTTCCAGCTTTCGGCTCATAAAACCACAGAGAATATCCGACTGAAGAAAGCTTTCACTATCAGTTTCGCAACCAAAGACGATGTGGTACAGAGTGATTACTTTGGAACTGTATCGGCCAACGATGTGCCTGATAAGGTGGCGAAGGCAGGTTATACTGTAACAGCCAGTCCGAACGTGGATGCTCCCATCATTAATGAATACAAATTAACCTTAGAGTGTAAGGTGGTTGAGTTTGAGGAGAATGGTAATGACGGTGCGCGTGTAGTTGGTGAGATAGTGAACATGAGTGCCGATGAGAACATCCTCGACGAAGATGGTAATATCGACCTTGAGAAGCTTCAGCCAGTAGTATTTGATTCAACCAAGCGCATCTATCGCGTATTAGGTGAGAAGGTTGGAGATGCATGGGGCTCAGGTAAGGCCATTATCGAACGAGAGGTAAAATAACTATAGTTAAGGAATTACACAAACACCGATTTGCGCGCCGAACTTAAGAATATCAAAGACCCAATGTTAGTATTGCTAGAGCCCCAGTTTCGAGGTGTCGACCAGATGGTAAAGAGTCAGTTTGAAGCATGCCCTGATGCCACCATCCGTTATGCTACCAAAGGTTTGCATTTCATTATGTACGATGATTGGGATTGGTTCTCCAAGCAATTCTGAAAAATATACAATGAATGTTATAGGATTTGGGTGTAACAAAATAATACGATACCTTTGCCAGCGAAATTATTCAATCAAATTACAAAAATGAAAAAAATAATTTTAGCTTTGGCTATTGCTTTTACAGCTGTAGTAAAGGTATGCGGGCAAAGTGAACTTGCTGGCAGAGTGTATCACTGCGACAACTTGTTTGCTACAGGTATTAAAGAGTTAAAGGCACAGGCCGACAAAAAAGAAATGAGCAATATCCAGGCCATCACAAGTGCTATTACAGCCAAAAGAACGGTAAAGTTCATAGATGGGAAAACGGCTCATGTAACTACCATCTTAAAATACGACGAGGATAAAGCCAAAGCCAATGGTGCCTCTTGGTTTTATCGTAAGATGGCAAAAATGAAATTTAAAACAGGACAATCGAGTGGTAATACCAGCTATACTATTAATGGCAATAAGTTAACCATCATCAGTGTAAAAAGTAAAAAGCCCATCAACTACGAGTTGAGTCAGGATGGTCAGACGCTTACCGAAATCAGTGGCAGTCCACAGGCTATATTAAAGCGCATCAAATAATAAAAAAGAAGCTTGCCATATTACAACGGCAAGCCTCTCGTTTTTCAATCCATTAATCAATATGAGCTTATTTATTTGTTCATCATCTGTTCTATTTCCTCGCGGTGCTCAAAGAGAGTGCAGCCTCCGGTGTGCTCCCAACCTAATGCGCGGGCAGCTCGAATTTTCTTGAATAAAGGCGATTTAAGTGCCTCGCGTACACCGAGTTCAACCACATTACTATCGCTGAAGGGTGAGAACGGGCAGGGCTCAGCCGATCCATCGGGACCGATATGGAAGAAACCGCGACCTGAGGCCAGACAACCACCTAAAGCCTTCTCATCACCTGGGAACGATAGGAAGATGATATCCTGATAAGCCGTGCGGCGTTCTTCGAGTACCTGCTCCATCTGGGCCACATGTGCATCGCTAAATGCCAAATGCTCAGTGCCTGGTTCTGTGGGCACATACTCGATATAGAACACGATCTTACAACCATAGCCGCGCAGCTGATTAATAAACTCAGCGGATGTTACCAGCTGCATGTTCTCGGTAGTAACGGTGATGCTGGTGCCGAAGAAGAGATTCTCGGATTTCAGCATCTCCATCGACTGCATAGCACGCTTGAACACACCCTGACCACGACGTTCGTCGGTGCCAATGGCCGTTCCCTCAAGACTGATGATGGGCACCATGTTCAGATTCTTACGCAGAAACTCCAAGTACGATGGACCAATCAGTGTGCCATTGGTAAAAATGGGGAATATCATATCCTTAACCTCAGCCAGCTGCTCCAGAATATCCTTGCGCATCATAGGCTCGCCACCAGCCAGCAACGAGAAGTTGATACCCATCTCAGCAGCCTCCTCAAAAATGTGGCGCCACTGTTCAGGAGTAAGTGTGGACTTGCGATCGGCCTCGTTATCCTCGGCTATTCCATTGGAACGGGCATAGCAACCCTTGCAATGCAGATTGCAGGTGGTTGAGATACTGCTAATTAAGAAAGGTGGCACATCCAAACCTTCGCTCTCGGCCATCTTCTTACGGCGTTTCTCCGATTTCTCGAACAGGCGCTGCATTTTAAAGGCAAACTTCGCTTCACGTGGATTACTCAGCACATTCTTATAGGCTGTAGCCATGATATTGCGAATGCTACCATTCATGTATTCTGCCAAATTAATGACACTCTGACTTTCCATACGAGTTTATTTTTTGTACTTGTTAATCAGTTCTGTAAGCGTATCGCCATGGTGACGCTCCTGCTTGGCAAACACATCCATCTCGTCGGCAGCTTCATTCAGTCCTATAGCACGTAATGCCTGTGCAAACTGGTTGACCTGCTGTTCGCCGTGATATTCGCCCTTGGCAAAGTTCTCGGCAATCTTCCAGATATTGCTATCGTACTTAGCCATCAGGGTAGCATAGAATCCTGCATGTACAGCCTCTTGATTAGCCATCTCGATAAACTTAGCCGAAACCTCTTCGGGATAGCCCTGTTCACGAGCCATTCTTGCCAGCGCATAATAAACCATTACTCCTTGCGCCTCGGCCTTAGCAGCACCATCGCACAGCTTTTCAAAATCGGTACCTTTCGTTTTTCCGTAAATCATTGTAATTAATATATATTGTTGTTTTTGTGATGTTATCAACTAAAAAGCGATGCAAAGGTAACAAGAATAATTTATATCGCAAGCGATTTAGATGATACTTTAAGAAGAATTAACCAAATATCGCTTGCGATATGAATAACAACATATATGTATTATCTTCTTTTTTTAGGTGCTACTTTACGTTTGGGAGTAGCTTTTGGAGCAGGTGGGGCAGGGAGGTCCTTTGTAACGGTGGCCTTCAAAATACGGATATCCTCTAAGGGGCGATCGTTCTTATCTACGGCCACACCTTGGATAGCTTCGACTACATCCAAACCCTCGATAATCTCACCAAAAACAGTGTACTGGCCATCGAGATGGGGCGTGCCACCGATGGTTTTATATACCTCGCGCATCTCAGGGGTAATTTTAACCTGTCCGTTAGTTATCGAGTCGATCTTCTGCTGGGTATAATCCAGTCGGCGATCGTCGTACACCTTGCCCCAAACCATGTAGAACTGACTGGCACCAGAACGGCGCTCAGGATTCTTCTCGTCGCCCTCGCGTGCAGCAGCTACTACACCACGACGATGGAATATCTTTGGTAAACGGAACTCGGCTTCGGTGGTATAGTCGTAATCGCCCATTCCTAACAGCTGTCCGGGTTTGGCTTTCTTGCTAAAGATATCGCCCGTCTGAATCATAAAATCCTTAATCACACGATGGAACAGCAGCGAATCGTACGACCCCATTTTTGTAAGCTTCAGAAAGTTATCACGGTGCTGTGGGGTTTCATCATAAAGGGCTATGCGTATGTTACCCTTAGTGGTTTCGAAGAGTACTTCGGTACTTGTTGTTTGTGCTTTTAATGACGCCGATGCCAGGAAAAAGGCGAATGCAAAAGTAAGTATTTGTTTCATATTGACTGTTTTTTGGCTGTAAAAGTAACAAAAAGTAACGAAAAATGCGAAAAATAAGCGTATTTTTTTGCAAAATGCGTATAAATTCTTATCTTTGCACCCGATTTTATTGAAATTTCAAACACAATAGATAAACTTAAAATAACGTGATGAAAACTAGAAAATTCATTTTGGCTGCTGGCCTCCTGATGGCGGGGCTTAGCTCTCATGCAGAAGAAGGACCGCTGTGGATGCGGTACACTGCCATCTCGCCCAATGGCAAAACGATTGCCTTTTCGTATAAAGGTGATGTATATACAGTAGCATCAACTGGCGGACAGGCCCGACAGCTTACCACCAATGCGGCTTACGATGCTTGTCCGGTATGGAGCCCCGATGGCACCAAATTGGCTTTTGCTTCGAGTCGTGAGGGTAGCATAGATGTATATGTGATGGATGCGCAAGGTAGCGAACCTGTGCGCCTGACAACCAACAGCACCAACGAGATGCCTATGGTTTGGCGAGACAACGAACATGTGTTGTTCTCGGCTTCGTGGATGCCTTCGGCCCAGTCGATTCTGTTCCCTGGCGAAAATCAGGTATACGAGGTGAGCATCAAGGGCGGTCGTCCACGTATGTTCTCAACCTTGCCTATGGAGGATATCAGCTTTGCCAAGGATGGTCGTATGCTTTATCACGACTATAAGGGCTACGAGGATCCTTTCCGCAAGCATCATCAGAGTCCTATCTGTCGCGACATCTGGTTAGTACAGGATGGACACTATAGCAGACTGACTGACTTTAAGGGCGAGGACCGCACACCACGTTGGGCCGATGCCAACTCGTATTATTACACCAGCGAGGAAGATGGTACTTTTAATGTGTATCGCCGAAATATAGACGGCACAGGCAAAAAGCAGCTCTCGCATCATCAGATGAATCCCGTTCGCTATCTCTCGGTAAGCAACGAAGGCACACTCTGCTACAGTCAGAATGGCGAGATTTATACCTTGAAGGAAGGCTCTGAGCCACAGAAGGTAAAGGTAACTATTACTGGCGACCGACAGGATAAGGATCTGATTCGTCAGCTCCGTTCGAGCGGTGTAACCGAAATCAGTCTTTCACCTGATGCCAAAGAGGTTGCTTTTATTCTGCGTGGCGATATCTTCGTGACATCGGTCGAGTATAAGACTACCAAACAGATTACCAATACACCACAGCAGGAGCGCAGTGTTGATTTTGCGCCTGATGGTCGCAATTTGGTTTACTGTGCAGAGCGTGGAGGCGTTTGGCAGATATATCAGACAAAACTGAAAAATAAGAACGAGAAACTCTTTACTTACGCTACCGCCCTGCAGGAGGAACGACTGACTAACAGCAACGAGACATCGCTGCAGCCAAAGTATAGTCCTGATGGCAAAGAGGTGGCTTACTTCAAGAACCGTTCGGAGCTTTGTGTGATTAACCTGAAGACTGGACTGGAGCGCACCGTGCTTGATGGTAAGTACAACTTCTCGTACCGTGATGGCGACCTCTGGTTTGAGTGGAGTCCCGACAGCAAGTGGCTGTTGGCCAGCTATATAGGTACTGGCGGTTGGAACAGCAGCGACATTGCTCTGGTAAATGCTAGTGGTAATGGCGAGGTACACAACCTGACTGAGAGTGGCTACAACGAGAGTTCGGCCCGTTGGGTGCTTGGTGGCAAGGCTATGCTGTTTGAGAGTGATCGCGCCGGTTATCGCAGTCACGGTAGCTGGGGTGCCGAGTCAGACTACTACGTGATGTTCTTCGATGTAGATGCCTACGACCGTTTTACCATGAGTAAGGAGGATAAGGAGATACTGGAAGAGGCAGAGAAAGAGGCTAAGAAAAATGAGAAGGCTGACGATAATAAGGATGCCAAGAAGAAAAAAGACAACAAGAAGACTGCCGAGAAGCTAAAGACCGAGAAGTTGCTAGCATTCGACCTGGAAAATTGTCGCGATCGCATTGTGCGCGTAACTGATAACTCAGCTCGCATGGGCGATGCTGTGCTGAAGGGCGACACATTGTATTATCAGGCCTCGTTCGAAGGTGGCAGGGATCTGTGGGTACATTACCTGCGCGAGGATAAAACCGAGCTGCTGATTAAAGGTGTTGGTGGCGGTGCTATGCAGCCCGACAAGAAGTTTAATAACCTGTTCCTGGTTTCGCGTGGTGGCATTAAGAAGTTGGATCTCGGAAAGAAATCTACCAAGAACATTGATTTCGAGACCGTATTCAACTATCGTCCTTACGAGGAGCGTGCTTACTTGTTCGACCACATCTGGCGCCAGGTTAAGGATAAGTTCTATGTAGAGAATCTGCACCAGGTTGACTGGGAAGGCTATCGCGATAACTATCGCCGTTTCCTGCCTTATATTAATAATGAGTATGACTTCAGAGATATGCTGAGCGAGATGCTGGGCGAGTTGAATGCATCGCACACAGGTGCCAGATATTATCCTAATGGCGCATCACTCAGTACTGCCACATTAGGTGTGTTTATCGACCAGAACTATCAGGGCGATGGACTGCGTATCGAGGAGATTATCAAACGCTCGCCATTGGCTCAGAAGAAGTCTGGCGTGATAGCCGGATGTATCATAGAGGCTATCGACGGTGTAGCTATTAAAGCTAACGACGACTACTTCCCACTGCTGGATGGTAAGGCTGGAAAACGCGTACGTTTGACCATTCTGAACCCTTCAACCGGTAAGCGTAATGACGTGACTATCAAGGCCATCAGTCGTAGTAACCAGACCGAGTTGCTGTATAAGCGTTGGGTTGACCGTCAGCGTGAGATGACCGATAGCCTCTCGGATGGCAAGCTGGCCTACGTGCATGTTAAGGCGATGGACAGTCCAAGCTTCCGTACGGTTTACCGTGAACTGCTGAGCGACAAGAACCGCAATCGTGTGGCCGCTGTAGTTGACGAGCGACACAATGGTGGTGGTTGGTTACACGACGATTTGTGCACCCTGTTGAGCGGTAAGAAATATCAGGAGTTTGTTCCTCATGGCAAGTATGTAGGTTCTGATCCTTATAACAAGTGGCTGAAGCCTTCGTGCGTGCTGATTTGCGAGGATGACTACAGTAACGGACACGGTTTCCCATGGGTATATAAAGAACTGAAGATTGGTAAACTGATTGGTGCACCTGTAGCCGGAACAATGACTGCCGTTTGGTGGGAGACCCTGCAGAACGGAATGATTTTCGGTATTCCTCAGGTAGGTTGTCGCGATATGCGTGGCGTGTTCGGCGAGAACACCACACTGAATCCTGATATCGAGGTGTATAATACTCCTGAGGATTATATCAACGGTCGCGACCGTCAGTTGGAGCGTGCTGTAAAGGAGATGCTCCGTTAAAAATACTTGGTGATATTGGCGTTCTCGAAGTTGTTCATCTCGTTCATCATCCGAACAGCTGAATCAACTATCGGGAATGCACAAAGAGCTCCAGTGCCTTCGCCTAATCGCAAACCCAGATGCAGCAAGGCATTTGCACCCATCGCATCGAGCATGCGTTTGTGACCGTTCTCATCACCACAATGTGTAAAAATCATGTAGTCCTTTGCTGCTGGATATAGCTGAATAGCAGCCAACGCACAGGCCGTCATAATAAAGCCGTCGATGAGTATCACCAGATGCTTTTCGGCGGCTTTTAGCATGGCGCCGATGGCAGCTACCATCTCGTAGCCGCCGAAGTAGGCGAGTGGGGTGATAGGTGCTTGGTTTGGGGTGGTAACTTGGTAGTTTAATAATGCCTTTGAGAGCACTTCGTACTTGTGGCGGATGCCTGGGGTATCGAGACCGGCACCTGCACCGATACACTCTTGTAAGGGGACGCCTGTAAACAGGTGCATCCAGATGCTGGAGGGTGAGGTATTGGCAATACCCATCTCGCCGATACTCAGTACACGACAGCCTTCAGCGATACAGTCATCTACCAGGTCGCACCCAATCTGGATGGCTCGATCGAACTCTGCTTCGGTCATCGCTGCTTCATACAGAAAATTCTTGGTGCCTCGGGCTATCTTGCGGTCAAGAATGCCATCGATACCTGTAAAATCGTAATCTACGCCCACATCTACAATACGCAGCTTAAACCCATGCTGCCTGCAGAACATATTTACGCCGCCACCACCATGAGTAAAGTTAATCATCTGCTGCCAGGTGACCTCGCGTGGCGACACGCTCACGCCTTCGCGCTCGATGCCATGATCGCCACCTAATAACAAATGACAAGGGTGAGCGAGTGAGGGTTCTAATGTCTGTTGGATTAAGCTGATCTGCAGGGCCAGATCTTCTAATTTGCCTAACGAGCCTTTGGGCTTGTTCAGATTGTCTATCTTTGCCTGAATCTGTGGCGCAAAGGATTTATCTATGGGATGTATTGCGAATGACTTCATTTTTTTTAGGCACGGATTAACGCGGATTAACACGGATTTATTTGATTTTTACTGGGATGCCGCTGACCATGAGGATAACCTCGTCGGCCTTCTGGGCGATGTTTTGGTTCATCCAACCTTGCAGGTCGGTAAAGCGCCGCTGCAGTTGGTTGGTGCTCACACCACCCAGTCCTATCTCGTTGGTCACGAAGATATAGGTGGCATCGGGAGCGGTGAATTGGTCGAACTCTTGTTTCGCTGCTGTTAGGATTGTGTCGATGTCGGTGGTTTCAGTCGAAATCCAGTTCGTCAGCCACAGCGTCACGCAGTCTATCACCACCACGCGGCCCGTCAGGTCGTGCTTCGAGAGGTATTTCTCCTCCTCGATATTCGTCCACTCCGGACCGCGACGCTCCTGGTGCTTACGTACTCGTTCACGAAACTCTTCGTCCCAGATATGGGCGGTGGCTAAGTAAACGGGATTCGCGCTCATTTGCAGCGCTAGTTCTTCGGCTTTGGTGCTCTTACCCGAGCGCTGACCGCCTGTAATCAATATAATCTTTTTCATTGCGTACAAACAACCAAATAAACACTCAACTCAACCAACAAGCAAACGGCACCACAGCAGTCGCCGGTATAGCCGTGAATCTTGCGCCAGATGAGCAGATAAAGGAAATACATCACGAGGGCAGGAAGGAAGATAATCAGATCCCAGCGCATGCCCGTGTACCAGATGTAAGCCGCCATTGGCAGGAGCCCTTGAATGGCTAACCCTATACCAGCCTTTACACTGATTTTACGATATACGGTACGAGCTTTCGACTCCTCGATATTGCGGGCATATGGCATCATAATGATGAGTTGCGAAGTAACCATTTTGGCATATGGATCGGCAGCTAAAACGGTGAGTGCTGCCAAAGCGGGAGGCATGGCGAACAAAGCTGCAAATAACAACAACTCGTAGCAAATCAGACCGATAACGCCATAAGTGCCGATATGCGAATCTTTCATGATGGCCAAGATGCGTTCTCGGTTGTTACCGCCACCACCAAAACCATCCAGGAAGTCGGCCAGTCCGTCCTCGTGTAGCGCACCAGTTATTAGCAGTCGTACCACGATAGCCAGTATCACAGCCACCATGTAAGGCAGATACCAACTTCCGAAATACAGCGTGGCAGCCATAGCACCACCTGTAATCCAGCCTGCCAAAGGCCAGTGTTCTACTACCATTTTGTAGCATACCTGTGGTGGCTGATGCAGTCGCCAAAAGGGCAGTCGGGTGAAAAATATCAGCGCCGCCCAAACACGGTCGTACCAATGCGTCTGATCAATGTTTATTTGCATAATTTTCGTTTTTGAGGGCAAAGATATGAAAACTTTTTGTACTTTTGCACACACGAAACCAATAAAATGATAAAAAATGAAGAAAATAGCATGGATGATAGTGGCTGCAGCACTCTTTGTGGGGTGCAAGGGTAAGGGTGTGCAACAGGCGCAGGGCGATGGTGAGGCCGACTCTACCGCTGCTATCACCGTGAAATATGCCACAGGGTTCAGCGTGAAGGATTCGGCTGGCGTGCGACTGGTGGATATCGGTGACAAGTATCATTTTGCACTGATGAAATCGGATGCCGACGCGCCTGAGGGCTATACCAGGATTCAGGTGCCCATCACGCGCACCATCTGTATGACGGCCCTGCAACTGTCTAACTTCACCGCGCTGGATGCGCACGATGTGGTGAAGGGCATCACTGGCACCAAGAACCTCTATAACCAGGATATCCTGCAACGCGTGAAGGAAGGCAAGATTGTAAAGATAGGTATGGAGGGTAATTTTGATACCGAAATAGTGCTTGCAGCAAATCCTCAGATAATCCTGATATCTCCCTCTAAACGTGGCGGTTATGATGCCATCAAGGAGACGGGTATCACACTAGTGCCCCATCTGGGCTATAAAGAGCTCGCCCCACTGGGACAGGCTGAATGGATCAAGTTTGTGGGTATGCTGATAGGTAAGGAGCAGCAGGCCAACGAGGTGTTTGCCGGTATAGAGAGTCGGTATAACGCTCTGAAAGAGAAAACACAGAACGTGACAAAACGCCCCACCGTGCTGAGTGGTGAGATGCACTACGGCAACTGGCATGCGGTGGGCGGCAAGAACTATCTGGCTCAGATATTCCGCGATGCAGGAGCCGACTACGTGATCGACGATGAGGAGACCAGTGGCGAAGACTTGGAGTTTGAGAAGATGTATGCCTTGGCAGCCAATGCCGACTACTGGCGCATCTTGAATAGTTATCCCGGTGAGTTCTCGTACGAGGCACTGAAGGCATCTGAACCGCGCAACGAGCTCTTCAAGGCTTATAAGGAGAAAAAGGTGATCTACTGCAACATGAAGCAGACTGCCTATTACGAGATATCGCCCGTGAGGCCCGACGCGCTGCTGAAGGATTTTGTGGCTATCTTCCATCCAGAACTGGTGGAGTCTGATTATAAACCTACATTCTATCGCTTGCTGAAATGAAAGCACCGAAGTTCATAGCACTGTTGCTGGGTATCGCTGTGCTGGCGATTGTAAACCTGCTGCTGGGGTCGGTAGAGATTCCGGTGGGGGATGTGTGCCGCATTCTGGCTGGTGATACCTCCAACGAGATATGGACGAATATTATCTGGCAATCACGACTGCCACAGGTGATGACGGCTGTTGTGGCTGGTGCCGGACTGGCGGTGAGCGGACTGCAGATGCAGACGGTGTTCCGCAATCCGTTGGCAGGACCTTCGGTATTGGGTATCTCCAATGGTTCGGCGCTTGGTGTGGCTTTCGTGGTGCTACTGTCGGGTAGGATAGGTGGCGTGGCACTGAGCCGACTGGGTTATCTGGGCGATGCTGCCATGAGTGTGGCGGCTATCATCGGTGCCCTGGCGGTGATGATGCTCATCGTATGGCTCTCGCAGAAGGTGAAGGGAAATGTGACGCTGCTGATTATCGGTGTGATGATAGGTTATCTGGCCAATGCCATCATCGGTGTACTGAAGTTTCTCTCGCCCGAAGAGGATGTGAAGGCATTCGTGGTGTGGGGCTTAGGCTCGTTCTCGCGCGTGTCGGGCGATGAAATGGTGCTGTTTGTGGTACTGATGTGTGTGCTGCTGCCGCTGGCCTGCCTGCTGGTGAAACCGATGAATCTGCTGCTTCTGGGCGATAGATATGCTGCCAATCTGGGACTGAACATCAAGCGTGCCCGACTGCTGGTGATTCTGAGCTCGGGTGTGCTGGTGGCCATCGTCACAGCTTATTGCGGACCTATCATGTTTATCGGATTGGCGGTGCCCCATCTGGCGCGCGCCTTGTTTGGCAGTAGCGATCACCGCGTGCTGATGCCTGCCACGATGTTTTGTGGGGCGGCCTTGGCGCTGGTATGCAATCTCATAGCCCGTATGCCTGGTTTCGAGGGTGCACTGCCCGTTAACTCCGTGACGGCACTGGTTGGTGCGCCGGTGATAGCGGTAGTATTGTTCCGTCGTCGGCAATCAGAAGAATAGTCAACTCGCCATTGGGCAGTAGCGGTTGACAATAAGCGGCGCAATGGCTGATGATGACGTCGGCAAAATCCTGTTGTTGTTCTGGGGAGAGTCTCTCCCATATCTCGCGTGCCAAGGTGATATCGCTGATGTCGATATCGCAATGGGCCTCGTGCAGCATCTCACTGATAAACGCTTTATCCATGGTGGCGCGTTTGCTATGCGTGTCGAGATGACCAGCCGCCAGTTTGACGGCTTTGCCTATCATCACGCCGAGTGTGATGCTGCGTATATCCAGTTCATGGGCTATCTTGAGCGTCTCGCCAATATAGTTGCCATACTCCACAAACGCCTGTTGGGGCAGCTCGGGGTAGAGGGCCTTCACAAACCGCTCACTCTTTCCGCCGCTATTGATCACCACTCTTGCCGATTGAGACGCCTTAGCCACCGTCATACACTTACGGATACTATCCACAAACGCCTCCTCACTAAACGGCTTTACGATGCCCGAAACACCAATGATGGAGATGCCCCCTTCAATCCCCAATCGCGGATTAAAAGTCCTGCGCGCAATCTCAGCCCCCTGCGGCACACTAATCACAATCTTCAATCTTCCATCTTCCATCTTCAATCTTTCTAAGTTCTGGCGAATCATCTCCCGTGGTGCCTTGTTGATGGCAGCCTCGCCTGGGGGATAATCGAAGCCTGGCAGCGTAAACCTGCCAACACCCTCGCCACCAAGAATCTCAAAGTGACCGGATTCGGTAACCTGGGCCCTGACCTCGATGCCATTGGTAACATCCGGGTCGTCGCCGGCTTCTTTGATACAGGCGGCATAGTCGTCGCCATAGCTCACTGCTACATGGATGGTCTCGCCGTTAGGCAGCATCACAGGCACCTGAGCGTGCGTATCACCTGTAGAAAGACGAATGCAGGCTGCCACTGCTGCTGCCGTGGCACAGGTGCCCGTGGTGAGTCCGCTGTGCAGGGGATAGAACTCTGGGAGCCATTTCTCTACCGCCCTCCGCAGTCCGTAGGGACCGTCAACCACGATGAATGACTCGGGCAGTGCTGGTCGCTTGATGGCTATCACTTCCATGCCGCAGGCCTTAGCCGCTCCTGTCTTTTCTGTAAACCCGCCTGATAAGCCGCTTTCCTTCAATAGGATAGCATCTGCTTTGATGGGGATGTCATTAGGGGCTTCATAGTAGCATAGCTGTTCTGCTGTAGCCCCTTGTTTTAGGGCCAATGCAATCGACGAATCTCTTTTCAGAATGCGGTAGAACACCTTGACGCCGGTGGCTTCGAGCGGTTTCAGTTTGCTGATGCTCTGTACACCGGTGGTGGCGAGAAGGCTATGGATGTCGCGTGGTATCTGGGTGTAGTCATCAATCCAGGTGATGGCCGGGTCGCGTGGCGGGTAGATGCGCTCGAAGCGCACTACGGGCAGCGAGAGTGCGCTGGCAGTCGTGGCGATGGTCCGATGCAACAGGGCTGCAAAGGGATGGGCGGCATCCACAATCATGCGGATGCCGTGCTCCGTGCAAAAGCGCGTCATTGCCGCTTCATCGAGCGCACCGTCTATCCGCACACCATGCTGCAGCGTGATGTCCTGTTCACCGGTCTTGGTGCTGTAGAAGTAGGGCGAGCCTCCTTCTTCCAGTACTTCCACAGCCTTGCGACCCTCTGTTGTTCCGCCAAATACCAGTATCATGCTTCGCCTTTTCGGAATAGATGCGTGAAGTGTTTTGAATAGAGTTCCGACAGCCCTTGACGGTTGTCGATAGCCTCGCCAACAACAAGCATCGTGGTGAGTGTCAAGTTGTTACGGTGCACTATTTCCGCTAAATCTTTAAGTTTGCCGCGATAGATTTTCTGGTCGGGCCAGGTGAGGTGATAGCAGGCTGCCACGGGGGTGTCTGCAGGATATTCCTGCAGCAGTTCGCGCTGCACATCATCTACGATACTGGCTGAGAGGAAGATGCACATCGTGCTCTGACTCTTGGCCAACAGGTGTAACTGCTCTTTCTCGGGCATGGGCGTGCGCCCTTCGCCGCGGGTGAGAATAATCGTCTGGCAGCGCTCGGGAATCGTGAACTGGCTCTGCAGTTCGGCGGCGGCAGCGAGGAACGAGCTGATGCCTGGGGTGATATGATACTCCATCTGGTGGGCATCAAAAAAGGCCATCTGTTCCTGAATAGCACCAAAGATACAGGGATCGCCGGTGTGCAGACGAACGATGAAATGGCCTTTATCGTAATGCTCCTTCATCAGTGCGCACTGCTCTTCGAGTGCCATATCGGCCGAAGAGCGCACCACGGCGCCTGGCTTGTGGCATTCCGTCAAAGCCTTTGGAACAAGTGAGCCTGCATAGAGTATCAAATCAGCCCTTTCGAGCATCTTGCGTCCTCGTACACTTACCAAATCGGGATCGCCAGGGCCTGCGCCTACAATCTCTATGTGTCCTTTCTGCTCGCGCAGGTATTTGCGGTCGATGGCCAAGGCCGCCGTCCAGTTCTTACCTTTTATCTTAGGAAGAATCAGTTTGCCGTGGTCGGAACCGAGAATAGCCGCTGCCTCGCAGACAGAGGGCGTGCCCACATGTTTCTCTACGGTTTCGCTAGGATTGGGTACTTCTACCTTGGCCAACTCCTCGGCGGTGTAATAAACCACCTCGCTATTTGGTTCTTTTCTGAGCTCGGCGCAGAACTCCTCATCCCGCTTCACATCGATGGTGCAGAAGCGCTTGTAGCAAGGCATGATATCGTTGCCAGCGATGGCCTCGTCGATCTCGTCAAGGATATGCTCGTAGTTGGCTGGATGACTAGCCAGACCAAATCCCAGTACGCCTACCTTTGGCACATAGCACACCTCGAGTACGCCTGGCGGGGTGTCGATGATGAAGGGCGTCACCTGGATAAGCAGTCTGAATCTTTGGGGGGTAACCTCATCTATGCTGTTGACGATGGTGACATGGTCGGGCAGGGTGCGCTCCAGAAAGTCGGTACCTGCGTCGCGGATATCCATGAGCAGTGCAGTGGGCTCGCGATTCACGAAAGCGCTGATGCATGCGTTGATATCGTCAAGACTTGCCATATCCCAGTTGAACTGCTTGGCCAGCGTGTCGAGTGGCCACAATCCGGCATTGTCGCTCTGGGTGGTGATCACTTCGCGCGCACCAAGATGAGCGGCAATGCGGCGTGTCAGGTCGTTGGCGCCACCGATATGGCCGGAGAGAACGGAGATGACGTTGAACCCAAAACTGTCGATGCAGACCACGGCCGGGTCGGTATGCTTGTCTTCGATGTAAGGGGCGATGGTGCGCACGCAGATGCCCATGGCACCGATGAAAACGAAGGCATCATAGGCTGCCCATTGGTTACCAACATCGGTTCGTTGGATGAGTTCGGCACCGAGTTCGCACTGCAACTGACTGGCGATTTCGCTGCCAGCATCGCTAATCTGAATGATGGCTATTTCTTGCATGATAATATCTCTATGGGGTTATAATCATTTAATTGTATGCGTTGGGGTGGAAATTGCTGCAAACCGAGTTCGGCACAGGCTTCATCCCAGAGCTGATGACTGTCGGTGGTGACCTTCGATGAGGTGACGCTATTGAACACAATGATGCCGTTATCTGATATGACTGTCAGCAACTTAGCTATGGTTTCTTTAAGTTTTCCTCCATGCCCGCCAATGAATACGGCATCGGGTTTTGGAAGGGTGGTCAAGTCTGTTTCAAGGAAGTCGCCTATATGGATATGGATGCCTGGCGCGCCAAACTTCCGGGTGTTCTCCTGGATGATGGATTCGCACTCAGGACGAATCTCGAAGGCCTCTATTTGCAGGTGTGGGAACTGCAGGCGCGCCTCGATGCTGACGCTACCTGTGCAGAAGCCGATATCCCAGAGCACATGGCGACCGGTCAACTGGAGGGCCTGCAGCGTCAACAAGCGGATGGGCATCTTGGTGATCATTTTTTCGCGCCCGTCGAGGAGTGTGAAGGCAGCATCGGGAATGCCGAATGGTCGTGGTGGCACTGTGCCACGGTGTTCCAGGATGATGCAATTAGGCATGGCAAAATCACGATGGATTGCCTCTTTCGGCGAAAGCGTAGAAAGGTGCTCTTCCGATGGATTGCCTAATTTCTCGCCCACGTGCATGATGAAATCGGTATATCCGTAGTCGGTCATGCGCTGGGCAATCGTGGCTGGTGTATGTTCGCGGTCGGTTAGGATACCTATCTTCGGTGCGCGCTCGATGAGTGCTCTGTCGAATTCAGCCCATGGGCGCCCTGTGAGCGACACGATACGCATGTCGTGATAGGGCATCACCAATCGGTGGGCCAGCAACTGCAGCGAGTTGAAGGTAGGATAGACGATGATTTCAGCATCTGGTATCTTCCTACGAATCGTATTCGCAAACCCAAAGAACAGCGGATCTCCAGAAGCTAAGACGATGATTTCTGTTGAGTGTCTAGTGTTCTCGCTTTGCGAGCGACCAAAGGTCGAGTGGAGTGATGCAAGTTGAGAGTACTTATCAAATACGACATCGAGCGGTACAGTGATGTCTATCCATTCGGCATCTGCAGGCAGCAGCGGGGCTACAATCTCATGGTGGCGCTTGCCGCCAGAAAACACCTTTCCATCGCGTATGATGGCCATCACCTCAGGGGGAAAATAGGGGTTGGGGTTGTCTGTGATACCGATGACGATGAATTTCATAGGATGCTGGGTATTTGATAAAGGTGCGTGTAGCTGGCCAGTACGTTGTGATATCTGAAAATTGGCGTTGGTACAGGCTCACCTTTAGCGTTATAGACTTGGGTGATACTCTCAGGGGTATCGCCGATGAATTGCGTGTAATGGAATTCGTGCCCTCGATAGGTCTTGTCATCGAAGGTGAACTGGCGGTAGCCTAAGGACAGCTTGCGATCAGTTTTGCGGGCAGTGATCGAGTAGGGCAGTACACCGCACATGGGGTAGCTGTCATCGTCGGTAATGATGGCTTGACAGAGGTACATCATACCGCCACATTCAGCAACAATCCTGCCGCCATCTTCCGCAAATTTTTTGATAGTATGCAGACAAGCCTGATTGGCCACTAATGCCTCCAGATGCTTCTCAGGATAACCGCCTGGCAGATAGAGCAGGTCGATGCCATCAAAAGTTGGCACATCTTTCTCAGGATCGAAGAAAATGACGTCGCCAAACTGGTCTAAAGTCTCCTGATAGATGAACGAAAAACTTTCATGATTCCTGGCTATAAGCGTTTTCGTTTCCAGATGCCGAAACTCGCAGTTTCTTGTTTGGGACTTTACCTCGTCATGGAGCGTGGTAGTGAGACTTTTGAGAGATGGGAGGTCGATATTCTCCTCTAAAAGGGCAGTCAGTTGGTCTGACTCGGGTAGTTGTGAGAAATCGAGCCCCAGATAGCGTGAATTTTGCTCCAGGTCGGGCGATTTAGGCAGGTAGCCCAGGCACTTGACATGGAGCTCATTGCACACTTCGCGCAGCATGTTGAAGTGGCGCTGCGAACCAACTTTGTTAAATATTATACCAGCGATACGAACGTCGCCGCGGAAGTGGATAAAGCCCGATAAGAGGGCTGCCATCGAGTAGGCTGCCGACTTGGCATCGACCACCAGAATCACGGGAATATCAAGCACGCGGGCGATGTCGTACGACGAACCCAGTTCGCGATCGTAGCCATCATAAAGGCCCATCATACCTTCGACGATACAGATGTCAGCATCAGTCCCGTAGTGCGCAAATAGCGCGCGTACGTGTGCGGGCGTAGTCATAAAGGTATCGAGATTGACCGACGGGTGCCCACAGACAGCTGTGTGGAATTTAGTGTCGATATAATCGGGCCCGCACTTGAAGGGCTGCACCCGGTAACCGTTCTGGGTGAACCACTGCATCAGGCCTCGGGCAATGGTTGTCTTGCCTGAACCACTGGTGGGTGCTGCTATCATAAACGCTGTCTTGTTCGACATCTTCTGAAGTTGATTTGGGTGCAAATATATAAATTTTCTGCTAAATATGTGTGGTTAACCGAAAAAAGTTGTACCTTTGTCGCCAAAATAAGGTCATCTGGTGGCCGATGCCACTACGATGAAAAGGGAATACGGTGAGAATCCGTAACTGTACCTGCAGCTGTAATCCTCGCAAAAAGGGTTTGCCTGTATAACGCCACTGAGCCACAGGCTCGGGAAGGTAAGGCAGACTGAGGAAAGTCAGAAGACCTGCCGAATGTCAATTGAAGATTGACAATTTAACT
Source organism: Xylanibacter ruminicola Ga6B6 (assembly GCF_000687715.1). Taxonomy (GTDB): domain Bacteria; phylum Bacteroidota; class Bacteroidia; order Bacteroidales; family Bacteroidaceae; genus Prevotella; species Prevotella ruminicola_B. Next base: position 70,814 of record NZ_JHXD01000004.1, on the reverse strand, counting down.
TTAGACCGTTCAGGAGTTAGCGGTTGTGATAATTTGATAGTAATGAAACTAGAGAAGCAATTGGCAATAGGCCTGAGTTTGCTTGCTATTGGTGCAAATGCCCAGACCGACATTTGGCGTGCTGATAGTTTGCAGGAGGTGGTGGTGACAGGTACTGGTACGCAGCACCTGCTGAAAGATGCGCCCGTGCAGACCGAAGTGATCAGTCGCCGGCAGTTGCAGCAGTATGCCGGCAAGAGTATCGAGGATATCCTGTCGGGACTGACGGCATCGTTCGATTTCAGCGAGAACGATATGAGTAGCAGACTGCAGATGAATGGTCTGGGCAACGCGTATGTGCTGATACTGATAGACGGTAGGCGCCTGCATGGTGATAATGGTGGCGAGAACGACCTGAGTCTTATCGACCCGCATAATATCGAGAAGATAGAAATCGTGAAAGGGGCCTCGAGTGCCCTCTATGGCAGTGATGCGATAGCTGGTGTGATCAATATCATCACCCGCAAGCATCGCGAACAGGGCGTGATGGTGGAGAACACCACGCGCGTGGGCTCTTATGGCGACATCAGGCAGCATAACGGCGTGGCGCTCAACTATGGTAAACTGTCGAGCTACACCAACTTCCAATTGCAGCACTCCGACGGTTGGCAGAACACCGCCGAGGAAGCTATCCAACAAACGGAATACCACATCACCGACTCGCGCAACAAGACGGTGAACCGGCATACCAACTGGCAGATAGCTGAGCGACTGACTTATCAGCTCACGCCTGCCATCGAACTCTATGCCGACGGTAGCATCTACTGGAAGCGCATCTATCGCCCCTGCGGTCATCATCCCGGTGTGGACGTGAAGACATGGGATCTGCAGTACAACAATGCGTCGGCGTCGGTAGGTGGTAAGTGGAAGCTGAACAAGACCGACGTGATTACGCTGGATGCCGACTGGAAGAAGCATGCCTATAACTACGCCTATACCGACACCACGCTGACGGATGGCTATGTGAACGGCCGTTTTACCAATTATTTCCCTTACTTCCCCGGTGATAAGGAACTGCAGAGCGACCAGCGACTGACTAACATCTCGCTGAAAGGAATCTTTGCGTTGCCCTATGAGCAGCAGTTGAGTGCCGGACTGGAGTATCGCTACGACTGGTTGAAAGCGCCGATGCGTGTGGCTGGCGGAAAAGCGACTGACAATACCGAAGCACTGTATGTGCAGGACGAGTGGGCACTGCTGGATCCACTCTACATCACAGGCGGTTTGCGACTGACCCGCAATGAGGGATTCGGCACCCGACTGACACCAAAACTGTCAGCCATGCTGAAGTTGGGCGACCTGCGACTGCGAGCCACCTGGAGTCAGGGTTACAAGACACCTACGCCTAAGGAGTTGCACTATCAGTATATCAAGAATATGAATGGTGTGTATCTCTACCTGGGCAATGAAGACCTGAAGGCACAGACCTCGAATTATTTCGGTGCCAGCGTGGAATATACCATCGGGCACCTGACGCTGACCTTGGCGCCTTATATTAATAAGGTGGACCGCATGATCACGCTGGTGACCATACCTACCAAGCAGGCTCCGGGCGAACTGATTACGAAATACGACCCCATCCGTGTGCGTCAATATCAGAATATGGAAGATGCCAAGACCTATGGCGTGGATTTCACCGTGCGCTATCAGGGTAAGCACTTCACAGCTGGTGGTAGCTACAGCTATCTGGACACCGAAGCCAACCAGTATGACACTGAGAACGACGTGATGCAGAAGGTGACCATCGACGGTATGGCGCATCACAAGGCTAACGTATATGCCACCTGGAACCATCAGTTCTCAAAGAAATACCAGTTGGGCGTGGGTATCTACGGACGCTTGAGCAGTAAGCGCTACTATCAGATAGACGGCGACGGCAAGGGTTATCAATTGTGGCGACTCTCAACCAATCATCAGATAGGCCGACTGCTGAAAGTGGATGCCGGTATCGACAACATCTTTGATTTCGTGGACCGCACGCCTCACGGACTGCATCTGGGCACCACTTCGCCAGGCAGAACTATCTATGCCTCGCTCACACTGAGATTCAATCAAGGTAAGAAACTATCAAATAAGTTTAAGTCTAATTTTAATTACAACAACAATGAAACAGATTAAGTTTTTGATGCTGGCCATGCTGACAGTAGTGGGCAGCGCACTGTTTACAGCTTGCGACAGCGATGATGACAACAAATCAACACAGTCGAACTATGACAGGTATCAGCAAGCTGTGAACCAGACAGTAAACAACCAGAAGAAAAATGATAAAGTGATTCTGCTGGTGGCCTTTGGCTCTACCTGGGAGCAGGCCTATGACACCTTTGATAAGGTGGTAGAGGATTACAAGGCAAGTTTCTCTGGATGGGATGTGTATCTCTCATTCTCTTCGGCCATCTGTATCAACAATGCCCGTGCGGGTGAGAATGTGGAACCAAAGGACTACTACGACCCAGAGCACTGGCTCACTGCTATCGGACTGGCTGGTTACAAGCAGGTGGTGGTGCAGTCTCTGCAGGTAATCCCTGGTGAGGAGTATCGCCGTGTGCGCGACAGCTATGTGAAGGACTTCATGAACAACCGTAATGGCGACTTCACTGATGCTTACATGAAGAGTCTGGACCGCCAGGTGGTTGTAGGTACCCCACTGATGGCTGAGGAGAGCGACGCCAAGACACTGGCTAGCACACTGAACAACGAGGCTGACGTGAAGGCCGCTGTGGCTCAGGGTATCGTGGCTTTCATGGGTCATGGTAATCCAGAGGGTTACGACTACTATGGTGGTAACGTGCGCTACCTGCAGCTGGAGGAGTATCTGCGCGAAATCAATCCTAACTTCTATGTAGGTACCGTTGATATGGACGAGACTTATGCCGAGGATGTACTTAACCACATTGCTGGTGGCACATTCGACTATCAGATTGGCGATGTAACCAAGACCATATCTTATCCTGAGAATGCAAGCAAGAAGGCTCAGCTGTTTGTGCTGATGAGTATCGCCGGTGATCACGCCCACAACGATATGGCTGATGATGAGGATGATGAGAGCTGGTTCTCTATGTTTAATGCTGCAGGCATTGAGACTGCTGCCTATGAGACCAACTACACTGAGGCTTGCTGGAAGAAGTATAAGAGCGGCGAGGAGTATATCCCCGGACTGGCTGAGCGTAGCGCCGTTCGCAAACTGTGGATGAACCACACCCGTGAGGCTATCGCCAAGCTGGGCACCGACGAGGCTCTCTCGACACCAACAACAGCAGCCGAATAATTAAGATTAGTTTTGTTAAATGAGGATTAAATATTTCTCTTTCCTGGTGGTACTCCTTTCGGGGAGTACCGCCTTTTCACAAATTCATAAGACGGACTCGTCGACTGTCCGTCGTTCTTACAACCTTAATCCAATTGTGGTTACCGGTTCTGGTCATCACCAGCGCCTGAAATCAACAGCCACACCTGTGAGGGTGCTCTCCAGTCAGGAGATGCGTGAACAAGGTATTACGACCTTCGACGGCGCACTCACACGCATGATGCCGCAGGCATCGATGGCGCCCAGTTCGATGGGTAGCTTTCTCAGACTGAACGGACTTGGCAATAAATACATCCTGATTCTGATAAACGGTCAGAAACTATCGGGCGACATCTCAAACAATGTGGATCTGAATCGTATCAACATGTCGCGCGTGAAACGTATCGAGGTGCTGGATGGAGCTGCCTCATCACTCTATGGTAGCGATGCCATCGCAGGCGTTATCAATATCATCACCGATCAGCCCACACAGGAAATGATGAGCGTCAGCAGCGACACGCGTGTGTCAGGGCATGGCGTGCTCACAGAGTCGGTTGGTCTCGACATCTTCAAGAATGGCTTCGGTTCCTACACCTCGTTCATGCATGATAGGGCCGACAGTTATCGTAACAACGACCTGGAACTGGTGAAAGGTTCTGACACAGAAACTCAGGCGTCGATAGCCCCGCTGTTCACCGGCTATCGCTCTGATATCATCGGACAGAAATTTACTTATACCCCCAATAAGCATTTGGCGCTGAATGCGGGTATAGACTATTCATATAAGATAACCGATCGCCCAGAAACACGCAGCGATATCACTGGCGGTACCGACTACGAGATGCGATACAAAGGACTGCGATGGAACGTGGGCGGAATCTATAAGTTTACGGCCAAGAACTCGATTCAGGCCGATTTCGTGGTGGACCGTTTCCGTTATGGCAAGGAGTATGATGTGGCCACGAAGACCAATGCCATTGGCGACTACGTGCAGTCGAAGAAGCAGCGCATGATGGAGGGACAGTTGAAAACTATCTTAGGACTGACGGCTCACTCAACCACCATCTTCGGTGCCGACTGGCGCAAGGAGTATCTTAATGCCACCAGCGGTAATATCGACAGTCATGTGTATTCGCTCGCTGCCTATGCCCAGCACGAGATGACGCTGCTGAAGAACCTGACGGCGACACTGGGATTGCGACTGACGCATCATGAGACGTTTGACCAGCATCTCACACCAAAAGCCACACTGATGTATGCACCGGGAAACTTCAGATTCCGAGCTACTTACTCTGCCGGTTTCCGTGCACCTGGGCTCGATGAACTCTACTACCACTATTTCTCTGTGAATCGTGGTAAGGCACAGATCAGCTTTGGCAATCAGGACCTGAAGCCTGAGAAGAGCAACTACTTCGCACTGAATGCTGAATATCGCACACAGGCTCTGGCTGTGAGTGTGACGGGCTATCTGAACCGTATCAACGATATGGTGGTGAAACAGAATGTGGATGTGGATGATGCCAGTAGGCAGATGCTCATGACAGAATTCCCGGAGATGACACAGGACCAAGCCGACAAGATGGTGAGCTACGCCCTGTATCAGAACAGTGATAAAGGCGACGTGAAGGGTGTGCAGATGAATGTGTCGGCTAATCTCTTCAGTGGTTTCAACCTCTCAGCCAATTATGTCTATACGTATGCCCGCACCCATAGTGGTGAGGTGTGGACGGTGCTGGAGCGCAGTATGCGCCACGCTGCTACGGTGGCAGCCAACTACCATCATGCCTGGGGAAAATATGCACTCACCGTGAACCTGAATGGACGATTGCAGTCGAAGACTTATTATACGGGCAGTTATGAAGATGCGCCTGGTTTCGGTTTGTGGAACCTGCATACCACGCATGCCTTTGATGTGGCCAAGTGGGCTTATCTGGAGCCTAGCATCGGTGTAGATAATATCTTCGATAAGGTTGACCGTCGCTTAGACTCTTCTACGCGCAAGTATGCGCTATACACACCAGGACGCATGCTGGTGGTAGGACTGAAAGTAAAATTCAAAATCTAAGAGGATATGGGAAAGATTATCGTAGCTGGCATTGGTCCTGGTTCGCAGCAGGACATCACACCAGCAGTGCTCGAGGCAGTGCGACAGGCCGACGTGATAGTGGGCTATCAGTATTACTTCCAGTTTATCATGCCTTATGTAAAGGCAGACTGTGAGTGTATCGATACGGGCATGAAGAAGGAACGACAGCGCGCTGAACAGGCTTTTGAACTGGCCGAACAGGATAAGACGGTGGTGGTGATCTCTTCGGGTGATGCCGGCATCTACGGTATGACGCCCTTGATCTATGAGATGCGCCGCGAACGTGGCTCGGATATCGAAATCGTGTCGCTGCCGGGCATATCCGCCTTCCAGAAGGCTGCCTCACTGTTGGGTGCGCCTATCGGGCATGATATGTGTATCATCTCGATGAGCGACCTGATGACGCCTTGGGAGGTGATAGAACGTCGCATAGTGGCGGCTGCGATGGGTGACTTTGTGACGGCGGTCTATAATCCCAAATCGCATGGGCGCTACTGGCAGCTGTATCGCTTGCAAGAGATATTCCTGCAGCATCGTTCGGCTGAAACACCTGTGGGCTATGTGCGCCAGGCGGGTCGCGACGACGAGGTGGTGAAGTTGACGACTCTCGGCGCTTTCGACCCTGAGGATGTGGATATGTTTACCGTCATCATCATCGGTAATTCCCAGTCCTATATAGCTGACGGCCGACTGATTACGCCACGCGGTTACTACCGTGAGGTGGTGGCTGAAGGCGAGAAAGTGGGGCAGAACATCATGATAACCTCATTCCGCACCATCGCAAAGGAACTGAAACGACAGGACTATCCGCTCGACCATAAATGGGCACTGCTGCATGCCATCCATACTACAGCCGACTTTGATATGGAGAATATCCTGTATTCAGACGAAGGGGCTGTAGAAACGCTCTATCAGAAGGTGAAGGATGGCACACTGAAGACGATCATCAGCGATGTGACGATGGTGACCAGTGGTATCCGCAAGGGGGCGGTAGAGCGACTGGGTCTTGAGGTGAAATGTTATCTCTCAGACCCACGTGCCACTGAGATGGCTGAGCGCTTGGGTATCACGCGTACGCAGGCTGGCATCCGTCTGGCTGTGGAGGAGCATCCTGATGCACTGTTTGCTTTTGGCAATGCACCAACAGCGCTTATGGAACTGTGTGAACTGGTGCGCAAAGGCAAAGCGCATCCAGCCGGTATCATCGCGGCACCTGTGGGGTTTGTGCATGTGTGCGAGTCGAAACACATGGTGAAACCTTTCCGCGATATTCCCAAACTGATAGTGGAAGGACGTAAAGGCGGTAGCAATCTGGCTGCGACACTCTGTAATGCGATTCTGACTTTTGATGATGCTGCACAACTAAAACCTGGTCGCGACTTATGAAGAAGTTACACCCTCTGATGTTCGTTGGTACAGGCAGTGATGTGGGTAAGAGCATCCTAGCTGCAGCCTTCTGTCGCATCTTCCGTCAGGATGGATATGCGCCAGCGCCTTTTAAAGCACAGAATATGGCGCTTAACTCTTATGCCACACCCGACGGTTTCGAGATAGGGCGTGCACAGGCTGTTCAGGCCGAGGCGGCTGGCATCCCTTGTGAGACGGATATGAATCCGCTACTTCTTAAACCCAGTTCTGACCATACGTCGCAAGTGGTGCTGCATGGCAAGCCATTGGGCAACAAGCATGCCTACGACTACTGGCGGCGGGGCTGTTCCAATATCGATTACCGACAGGAAGTATGCGGAGCCTTCGATCGCTTGGCGGCTCGCTATAATCCTATCGTGATGGAGGGCGCTGGCAGTATCTCGGAAATAAATTTGCGTGCAACCGACTTGGTGAATCTGCCGATGGCACGCCATGCGCAGGCGGATGTGATACTGGTGGGTGACATTGATAGAGGTGGCGTGTTTGCATCGGTCTATGGCAGTATTGCGCTGCAGACGCCCGAGGACAGAAAACTCATCAAGGGTATTATCATCAATAAGTTCCGTGGTGATATGCGTCTTTTCGACGAAGGGCGACGGATGCTCGAGGATCTGTGTGAGATACCTGTGTTAGGCGTGGTGCCATACTATAAGGATATCTATATCGACGAGGAGGATTCGGTGGCGCTGGAGCAGAAGCGCCGGCAGTTGATAGCTGGTAAGGTGAACGTGGCAGTGGTGCTGTTGCGACATATCTCCAATTATACCGATTTCGACACCCTGGAGCGTCATCCGCGTGTGAACCTGTTTTATACCAATAATATCTCGGATCTGGAGCAGGCTGATATCATCATTCTGCCTGGCACGAAATCAACCCTCGACGACCTGTTGGAGTTGCGTCGGAACGGTTGTGCGCAGACTATCATGCGCGCCCATCGCGATGGTAAGATGGTGATAGGTATCTGTGGTGGTTATCAGATGCTGGGACTTTCGGTGGATGATCCTGATGGTGTGGAAGGTTCGATAGCCAGTCTGCCTGGTCTTGGACTGCTGCCCATCCACACCACCATGAGCGCAGAGAAGACCACCCGTCAGGTGAGTTTCCAGTTTAATGGTCAGACCTGTCAGGGTTACGAGATTCATCAAGGCGTGAGTGATACCGATGAGATGATCATGCAGACGGATCATTGTATTGGTACATATATTCACGGTTTCCTCGACAATCAGTCGGTTATCGACTATCTGTTGGGTACTAAGCAGACTGTCACAGCGCAGGATGCCGATTCTTTTAAGAACGAGCAGTATAATAAGTTGGCAGCCCACGTGCGCCAGCATGTTGATATACAGCGTATTTATGAGATAATGAGTCATGATTAATCCGATAGCATTATTGATAGGTTGGCTACTCGATTTGATATTCGGCGACCCAGTGAGGTTGCCGCATCCAATCGTGTGGTTTGGTCGGATGATTGCCTTTGGCGAACGGCATCTGAATCATGGTAACCATCGCCAACTGAAAGGTGCTGTAATGGCCGTATCCCTGATAGTCGGCGTCTTCACCATCACATGCCTCATCCATTCATACCTCTCAGTTCTCAGTTCTCAGTTCTCACTTATCTTCGATGTCCTCATCATATTCTATTGCTTAGCTGGTACCACGCTGATACGTGAGGTGCGACAGGTGTTTCTGGCCTTAGACAGATCGTTAGACGAGGGTAGGGCGCAGGTGGCCCGTATTGTGGGTCGCGACACCTCGGAGCTGTCGGCCCAAGAGGTACGTACGGCAGCACTCGAAACACTGGCTGAAAATCTAAGCGACGGCGTGATAGCACCCCTGTTCTGGCTGATGTTGTTGGGCACACCTGGTATGCTGGCTTATAAGATGGTGAACACACTCGACTCGATGATTGGCTACCATACCGAACGCTACCTGCAGTTTGGCTGCTGGGCCGCCCGTATCGATGATGTAGCCAACTTCATTCCTGCACGTTTAACAGCGTTACTGATGGTTATTTGGTGTCCAAAACATCTTGGATTTGTTCGTAGATATGGCCGCCAACACGCCTCGCCTAATAGCGGTTATCCTGAGGCGGCATTAGCCAGCATACTGAATTGCAGATTTGGTGGACCACATAAGTATTTTGGTGAAGTATTCGATAAACCTTATATCGGTAATAACGACAGAGAACTGACCACAGCAGATATGAAAACAGCTGTACGAGTAAATCGCACAGCTGAAATCATCATGGTTATTATCGTGTTGGCAAGTAGTCTGATTAGCCTACTTTTATCTCGATAGTCTTACTTAATTTTCTGCTCTTATCAGTTACCTTTAAGATGGCTGTTCCTGGTTGCTTGGCACCACGAACAATCACTACCAACTGCCCCTTAAACAGCTTCATGGTAGGCTGCTTAAATGGCTCCAAACTAGTGGCATCACCATTGCATACAGCTTCGAAGGTTCCTGCACCTGTAACCTCGAAAGTAAGCTGATCATCAGCTTCGGGAATCATGATGCCATTCTTATCCGTAAGCGATACAGTAACGAAGGCTAAATCGTCGCCATCGGCCTTGAGGCATGGGGCATCGTGCTGAGTCCAAACATCACAAGCGATAGCAGAAGGCTTGCCAGCCGTGCGGATGGTCTGCTCGCCAGCCTTGTTACCCAGGGCATCATAAACAACAACTTTCACTTCGCCTGGCTTATAAACCACGTTGTTCCAACGCAGACGATAGCGGTCTAATCGCTCAGCAGGATTCTTGGTAACCTTGCCCTGACTCTTGCCATTTACAAAGAGTTCGCCCGTAGGATAATCGGTGTAGCAATATACTGGTGTAACCTTACCAACGCGCTCCTTACCAAAACTCCAGTGGGGCAGCAGATGGATGGTGTGCTGATCCTTGTTCCATTTTGAACGATACAGGAAATAACGATCCTTTGGCAGACCAGCCAAATCGCAAATACCGAAATAGCTGCTGCGTGCAGGCCAGTACTCGTCGTATGGGGTGGGCTCACCCAAGTAGTCGTAACCTGTCCACACAAACTCACCAATCACCCAAGGCAGATCGTCCTGCATCACCCAGTCGTCATCGGGCAGATTGCTCCATGAGCAGTGTTCTACATCATAAGCCGAACACTGACCATCTTCCTTCAGTACGGCACCAGGAATATAACCAGGCGACCATGAGGCATACTGCGAGTTGTCCTTAATCTCGACAGGGAACTTATATACACCACGACTGCTGACAGTTGAAGCGGTTTCTGAACCTAACAGGAAACCCTGTGGCAGCTTGTCGTAATACAGTTTGTATTTAGGCAGACGATAGTTATAACCTGGTACATCCATCACAGCTGCAAAACCATAGTTCACTGCTTCATCTACTCGGTCCATACCCTGTGTAACGGGACGTGAAGGATCGAGCTGATGACACAGATCCTGCAAGGCATTGGCCATCTTCGGACCTACGGCTTTATTGCCCTGTTCTGGGATTTCGTTACCAATACTCCACATGATGATGCTGGGGTGATTACGGTTGGCCAGTACCAGATTGGTAATGTCCTTTTCCCACCACTCATCAAAGAAGCGGGCATAGCCGTTCTTACACTTAGGATACTTCCACATGTCAAAACTCTCGGCCATCACCATCATACCCAACGAATCGCAAACATCCATCTGCATCTGACTGGGCATATTATGCGATGTACGAATAGCATCGCAACCCATCGCCTTCATCATCTTGATCTGTCGGATAAGCGCACTCTTATTGATGGCAGCGCCCAGCGGACCAAGGTCGTGATGCAAGCAAACACCCTTGATTTTACGTGATACGCCATTGAGTTGGAAACCACCATCCTTTGAGCATTTAATGGTGCGGATACCAAACTTCTGTGTTACTTCATCGAGTAGTTCACCACTCTGTGAGTATTTGATACGAGCGGTATATAAATAAGGTGACTCTGGGCTCCACAACTTGGGCTGATTAACGGTTATAGCCATTTGTACGATGCCCTCGTTATTCAGGTCATCGCTACTGCCGCTTGCCACCACCTTGCCTGTGGCGTCGCAAATTTCTACATCGAATTTTAAACCACCATCCAGCGCACTGCCGATACCCACGTTTACATCGAGCACAGCCAGATTGGCATTCAGCTCACGGGTGCGGATATAAGTCTTCCAAGGGTCAATCCATCCATATTTTGTAAGTACCAGTTTTACAGGACGGTAGATACCAGCGCCAGGATACCAGCGACTGCTTTCTTCTACGTTCTGCAGATCAACTTCCAGCAAGTTGTCGCCTGTTTGTATAAATGGGGTGATATTTACGCGAAAGGTATTGTAGCCGTAAGCCCAATAACCGGCCTGCATGCCGTTGATAGTAACAGTAGGTTCGGCCATAGCACCATCGAATACCAACATGGCATGCTTGTAACCCTCGGGGATGGTGATGGTTCGCTTATAATGTCCCTCACCAATCCAAGGCAGGGCGCCCGAACGTCCACTCTTTTCGGTTGCTTCGGTTTCGCCATTCTGTTCGATAGCCACCTTCTGCAAGTCCCATTTCTTATCAAACGGTCCTGCAATAGCCCAGTCATGAGGCACAATAACGGTTTGCCAATCGGTTTTGTTTTGAGAGAAGAGCCAGTTATCGCTCAGCATGAGTTCCTGTCGCTGCTGGGCAAACACCGATAACGGAGCTGCCAACAGCACTGTTAATAGTTCCTTTTTCATAACAATTTGTTATTAGTAATCATTTTTTTGCTGCAAATTTACTAATAATTTTCTGAAATAGTTGGCTATTTGATAGTTTATTTGTATTTTTGCGGCTAAATTTCGGATTTTAAAAGTAAATAGGTATATGAAACACCAGTTACGCAGCGCAGTCTGCACAGAGGGACGTAGAATGGCTGGAGCCCGCGCTTTGTGGGTGGCCACGGGTATGAAACACGAGCAGTTTAGCAAACCCATTATTGCCATCGTGAACTCGTTTACCCAGTTTGTGCCTGGTCATACACATCTTCACGAGATTGGTCAGGTTGTGCGCGAGGAAATCGAAAAGATGGGCTGCTATGCTGCCGAATTCAATACGATAGCCATCGATGATGGTATTGCAATGGGTCATGATGGTATGTTGTACTCACTGCCCAGTCGTGATATTATTGCCGACAGCGTAGAATATATGGTTAACGCCCATAAGGCCGATGCCATGATTTGCATATCAAACTGTGATAAGGTAACACCAGGTATGCTGATGGCTTCGATGCGACTGAATATTCCTACGGTGTTTTGTAGTGGCGGCCCGATGGAGGCTGGTAAGTGGCGCGGAGAGAATGCCGACCTGATTACCGCTATGATTAAAGGTGCCGATCCTAGTGTGACCGACGACGAAATTAAGGAGATAGAACAGTGTGCTTGTCCTGGTTGTGGTAGCTGCTCGGGTATGTTTACAGCCAATTCGATGAACTCACTCACTGAGGCCATCGGTCTGTCGCTGCCTGGCAACGGAACTATCTTGGCAACTCACACTAATCGTATCGAACTGTTCAAGGCCGCTGCCCGTCAGGTGGTAAAGAATGCTTTTGCCTACTACGAGGATGGTGACGAGAGCGTATTGCCACGTAACATTGCTACCCGCAAAGCCTTTATGAATGCGATGGCATTGGATATCGCTATGGGTGGTAGTACCAATACGGTGCTGCACTTGCTGGCTGTAGCTCAGGAGGCTGGTGCCGACTTTACGATGAAGGATATCGACGCTCTGAGCCGCAAGGTGCCTTGCTTGTGCAAACTGGCTCCTAACACCCAGAAGTACTCTGTACAGGAGTGCGGTCGCGCTGGTGGTATTCTTGGAATTCTGAACGAACTGAATAAGGGTGGTCTGATTGATGGCAGCGCACCACGTGTTGACGGCATGACACTCAACGAGGCCATGCAGAAATATAGTATCGTGGATGGTGCTATAGATGCTGAAGCTAATCGCATTTATCAGACGGCTCCTGGCAATCGTTTCTCAACCAAGATGGGATCGCAGAGCGAAGAGTGGGGCACACTTGATACCGACCGCGAAAACGGTTGTATTCGCGACTTAGCCCATGCTTACACCAAGGATGGCGGACTGGCTGTGCTGTTTGGTAATATTGCACAGGACGGTTGCGTGGTAAAGACCGCTGGTGTTGATGAAAGTCTGTGGCACTTCGAGGGTCCAGCTGTGGTATTCGACTCACAGGAAGATGCTTGCGAGGGCATTCTGGGTGGTAAGGTAAAGAGTGGCGACTGCGTGGTAATTACCCACGAAGGTCCAAAGGGTGGTCCAGGAATGCAGGAGATGCTGTATCCTACCAGCTATATTAAGAGTATGCACCTTGGTAAGGAGTGTGCGCTGATTACCGACGGACGTTTCTCGGGTGGTACATCTGGCTTGAGTATCGGTCATATCTCGCCCGAGGCTGCCAATGGTGGTAACATCGGCAAGGTAAAGGATGGCGATATCATCGTGATTGATATCCCCAGCCGTTCTATCAGCGTTAAACTGAGCGACGACGAACTGGCAGCACGCCCACAGCAACCTCTGAAGCGAAACCGTGTGGTTAGCAAGGCATTGCGTGCTTACGCCCAGAGCGTATCGAGTGCCGATAAAGGCGGTGTGAGAATAATCGACTAAATGGTCAATGATCAATGTTCAATGAATTATGAAAGATAGAATAACAGGTGCAAAGGCGCTGATGAGGGCGTTGAAGGCCGAGGGTGTAAAAACCATTTTTGGTTATCCCGGCGGTTCGATCATGCCCACCTACGATGCGCTCTTTGATTATACACGAGGCGAAAAGAAATATTTCGACCATATATTGGTGCGCCACGAACAAGGTGCAACCCATGCCGCAGAGGGCTATGCCCGCGTTAGTGGCGAGGTAGGCGTAGTTTTGGTAACCAGCGGTCCTGGCGTAACCAATACGTTAACAGGTATTGCTGATGCCATGATGGATTCGACGCCTATTGTGGTGATTGCCGGACAGGTGCCAACAGGCGCTTTGGGTACCGACTTCTTCCAGGAGGTTGACTTGGTTGGCGTATCGCAGCCTATCTCTAAGTGGAGCTACCAGATTCGTCATGCCGAAGATGTGGCTTGGGCTGTAAGTCGTGCATTCTATATTGCCCGTACAGGTCGTCCAGGTCCTGTGGTGCTTGATTTTACCAAGAACGCACAGGTAGAGGAAATCGACTGGGAGCCTATGAAATGCGACTTTATCCGTTCGTATGTGCCTTATCCAAAGTTGGATAACGAGGCAGTACGTAAAGCTGCCGAACTGATTAATAATGCCAAGAAGCCTTTGGCTTTGGTTGGTCAGGGCGTAGAGCTGGGTAATGCTCAGAAAGAGTTGCAGGCATTCCTCGAAAAGGCAGATATCCCTGCCGGTCGAACCATGTTAGGACTTTCGGCACTCCCTTCAAATCATCCACTCAATGTGGGTATGTTGGGTATGCATGGTAACTATGCCGTGAACTTGAAGGAGCAGGAGTGCGATGTGCTGATTGCTATCGGCATGCGCTTCAGCGATCGCGTAACTGGTAATCTGAAAACTTACGCCAAACAGGCTAAGATTATCCATTTGGATATCGACCGCAGCGAGATAGATAAGAACGTAAAGACCGACGTTGCAGTTGTAGCCGATTGTAAAGAATCGCTACCTGCCATCACAGCACTGCTTGAAGCCAACAACCATCAGAAGTGGCGCGACTCATTTAAGGAGTTGGATGCGATGGAGCGCGAAAAAGTGATTGAGCCCGCCATCCATCCTACCGAAGGTCCGCTGAAGATGGGTGAGGTTGTAAATGTTGTAGCCGAGATGTCGCCAGACGACACCGTTCTGGTTACAGATGTTGGTCAGAACCAGTTGTTTGCAACACGTTACTTTAAGTATCATCACAAGCGAAGTTTGTGTACCAGCGGTGGCTTGGGAACCATGGGTTACGGTCTGCCTGCAGCCATCGGCGCAACCTTTGCTGATTCTAATCGTACAGTATGCTGCTTTATGGGCGATGGAGGATTCCAGATGAACATTCAGGAACTGGGTACCATCATGGAACAGCAGAAGCCTGTAAAGATGATTGTCATGAACAATCACTACCTGGGTAACGTACGCCAGTGGCAGGACATGTTCTGGATGCGCCGTAAATCATTCACCAAGATGATGAACCCGAACTACGAGCTCATTGCCAAAGGTTATGGTATTAACTATGCGGCTGTAATTGACCGTAAGGATCTGCCTGGACTTGTAAAGAAGATGCTTACTACCGATGGACCATTCCTGTTGGAGTGCGCCATTATGGAGGAAGATAATGTTCTGCCAATGACACCTCCAGGTATGGACGTTGACAAAATGCAGCTTGAGGTGTGATCAATTGATAATTGACAATTGAAAATTGATAATTATGGAAAATAGGAAGAAATTATATACACTGCTGGTTTACTCGGAGAACGTAGCCGGTATCCTGAATCAGATTACAGCTGTGTTCACCCGTCGTCAGGTAAATATCGAGAGCTTGAATGTATCGGCATCAAGTATTCCTGGCGTACATAAGTACACCATCACTGCTTGGAGCGACGAAGATCAGATAGTAAAGATTACCCGTCAGATTGAGAAGAAGATAGATGTAGTAAAGGCCAACTTCTTTACCGACGAACAGCTGTTTATCCGTGAGTCGGGTCTTTACAAGCTGTCAACCCCGATGGTGCTCGAGAATCCTGAGATATCGCGTACTATCCGCAGGTTCCAGGCCAGCATGATCGAGGTGAATCCCACCTATACCATTGTACAGATGCATGGTGTAACCGAGGATATTATTTCGTTGTTCCGCGCCCTCGACACGTTTGGTTGCGTGCTGCAGTACACCCGCAGCGGACGTATTGCCGTAACCCGTGGTATGCAGGAGCAGGTTAGTGAATTCTTAGAGTCGAGACAGGAGAATGGATAAAGTAGGAAAATATGATTTTTTAGCAGAGCCCTTTCACTGCGACTTTTCGCAGCGATTGTTTATGGGCCATATAGGCAACCACATGCTGAATGCAGCCGATTATCACTCGTCGGCACGTGGTTTTGGCATGAAATATCTCATGACCATCAAGCGTTCGTGGGTACTCTCACGACTGGCCATCGAGATGGACGAGATGCCACAGATGTACACGAAGTTTAATGTAGAGACATGGGTTGAGAGCGCGATGCGCTTCTTTACCAGTCGTAATTTCCGTGTAGTAGGCGAGGATGGTAAGGTGTATGGCTACGGACGTAGTATCTGGGCCATGATTGACACCGAAACACGTCAGCCAACCGATATCTTCGCAATTGATAATGGTGCCATCAATAACTGGATTGTTGCCGACAAGGAATGTCCCATTGATAAAGGCGGACGTGTAAAAATGGACGATAGCGCCCAGTTGGTTGGTACAGTAGAAACCAAATATAACGATGTAGATATCAATGGTCATATCAACTCGGTTAAGTACATCGAACATGTGCTCGACTTGTGGGATTTGGATTGGTATCGCGAGCATCAGATTAAACGTTTCGAAATAGCTTACGTGGCCGAGGCCCATCAGGGCGACACACTCTCGTTCTACCGCATGCAGACAGGCGAGAACGAATATTGCATCCGCATCTGCAAGGATGGCGATACCGAATGTTGCCGAAGTAAAGTGATATTCAAGTAAAAAACAAAAAGGTTAGCAATTCGCTAACCTTTTTTGTTGTGATTCGGTTGGGACTAGAACCTACCTTGATAATCAACTATTTACAAGCCTTTTTGCTACCCAGTGGACAGCGGTAGCAAAAGCGATCTTCACTCCAGCATATCAATTCTCAGGGGGCATCTCTTTGCTCCTTTCCTACTAACTAACTTAGTTAGTTGTTTAGGACACTGCAAATATACACAATATTTTTGTTACTACCAAGGAATGAACCCTTTTTCTTCTTGTTGCTACTAACTTTTAACCTTATCCTCACGATTTGCCACTAATCAAAGTTAGTTAATGCATTTTCGCAGTTAATTTTTGTATAATTGTGTTTATTTTCTTAGTGGATTGAGTTAATAACTTAGTAGCAGAGTATTCTTTTTTTCAAAGTGTTCATTTCGTGGAAAGTTTTTTAGATACATTTGCAGCGGGTTAAAGATAACCTAAAAAGTTACTCACCTAAATGTATAATTAACTAACGAATTAAAAATGAAAATGAAAAAACGAAATCAACAATCAGAGATGCCAATGTGCTCTCTAAAAAAGAAATCTAGCCAGGTTGAACCCTCTAATTATAATAGGTATGTTTAAGAGAGTAAGGAACAGGGCGAAGTGGTTCAGATCAATCAAACCAGGTGATGTATCTGGGGGCCAGTTTAAGAATAGCTTATGTTTTAAGTCAATTTCTGTTCAATTGGCGGACTTCAACAAGACACTGGCAAAGGATAAAGGTGTATTTATTCATGCTAAGTATTATCCTGAAGTTTCCTGTGTCACTCTTGTGGGTGTAACACTGGAAGAAAGGCAGAAAGAATTGGTCGACTGTAATTTTAGTAATCATTGGCGTAAAAAGCTAGAAAAAGAAGGTTATGATTCAAGTTTCGGATATTGATTCAAAGGAAAAAGCTCTAAATGCCGGCGAAGCTGGAGCTTTGTTTGGCATCACTGGCGACGCCATGTATAAAAGAGCCAAGAGAGGAATGGCCCCATTTCACAAACTTGGAAGAAAAGTCTACTTCTTTGAAAGTGAATTAATTGGTCATATAAGACAGATTTAAGATGAACTGGATAATAAGTCCCTCCAGAGTTCTCTGGGAAGATAGCGACGGAGGGCAATTTTCTTAATAAATAGAAAATTGCCCGAGTTGTCAGTATAATATTGCGATGCAGCATTAGAGCAAATTTTGCAAGTAAATCAATAATAATAAGGTAATGAAGATTAGAATTCAAAACACTAATGAAGGTCTCAGAGTAAGAGAGACATGGAATGAGATAGAGTATAAGAAGGAAGTTTCGAAGAATAGTGGTAAGGTCGAAGGTTCTGTTATAATTGCAGCTGAATATTTTCTGACCTGCTTTCCAAGATTCAAAGAAATGATAATTAATACAGATTTTACAGACGATGTATAAGCCAGTATTAAGAAAAGAGTCGAGCGATAGGGGTATAATCACCCTGACGTTCAATGACGGGCAAGTCGATTCACAAATAAGGTTTGTCGACGAAAGTGTTTTTCTAGGGTTTGTATTCGCACTGCGGTGCCTGGTATCTTCAGGAGCAGATTCAATAGGATGTATGATACCTGTAGAATCAAATACCGCAGCGGGAACAATTAAATTTCAAGAATATGAGGAAGAGAAATAAAGAAAAGATAATCAGACATACCACAGAATGTGGATCCATCATCCTTACTTTCTTTGGCAAAGATCATAAAGAGGAGATGACTTTCAAAAGTGATGAGGAATATCAGAGATTCCTTTTACTGATGCAGTTTGGAACTGTAATCATTGGCGACGGACAATGCAGTTTGTTGTAACAGCCATCAATATTCTTACTGGCGAGCGTGAGGCAATATCGTCCCCGCGCTCGCAGTCTTTGGCCACTGCGCTGATGGAAAAACACAAGCGTAGTTGCAGATACAAGCGACATCAGCCGTGGTCAAACTTCCTAGTCGAACCATTCGACAAGTACCAATCACTAAAAAAAAAGAATAATGAAACACGATAATATACAGTCCCTGGTTACGCAGTTCTGGAACTCGCTCGTTGATACCAACGACGAGTTAAATGCGTTTATCAACGGTGGCCTCCCTGTTTCCGCCGAGAAGCGTCACAAGAGTTTCGTTCAGCATTGGGACAAGATGAAAGAAAAGGCTGAAGCCCTGTGCGACGAGATTGAGCAACAGTCTAGCCTCAGTGTTGACCAGATAGATATTAAGCTCCCCTGGACAAGTCAGAAGTTCAAGGATGAATGGCAGATGTGGAAAGATTACCTGATAGAGCAGCACAACAAGCGAATGAAGAGCCGCATGGAGTTTGCTGCCCTGGCGCATCTGAAGAACATCAGCGAGGACAAGGAGTCGGTAGCTATCGAGTACCTTCAGTTTGCAATGGCCGGTGGCTATCCGCGTTTCTTCAAGGTCACAAACAAGAATTACGAATCCCCAACAGTTACAGGAGTTAGAGGCGATGGCGACTATTAGTAAGAATAGGATGGATCAGTTAGTTAACGACGCCATCGAGAAGCGACAACATGCGTACCAGGAGTCCACTAAGGAAATGCATAAGTGGCATTGTTCCGTTCTTTCAAAGGAGAGTTTCTGGAAGTTACTTAGAGCTAACGCCGAGGCTTTTATGGCCGAGCGTGGCTTCTTTCGGTCATTCACCGTCGACGATGACAACCGGGAGATAATCAATCAGATGTTTCTTTATACTGCAGGGGACGATAAATGTAAGTGGGACCTAAATAAAGGTATATATATGGGCGGAAAGGTAGGTTGTGGTAAGACGATTCTCATGCATTCTTTCTGTGAGATTCTTCATTTTATCTCGGGGAACACTGTAGAAATGATTCCTGCTCCAGATATATGTCGTATGATTGCAGAAAAGGGGTACGAACCATTTGCTAGTAGACCGCTATTTATCGACGAGGTTGGGCGTGAACCAATGGAAATGAAAGCCTTTGGCAACACTATCCACCCTATTAAGGAACTGATGGCTATACGTTATAATAAGGGTGCACGTACCTTTTTTACTTCTAACTTCAGGGTTGGTTCGTTGTCGAAGTGGCGCGACGAAAGTGGTACTCTTATAGGTTATGGCCAGGATATAGGCGACCGCATACGAGAGATGATGAACATTGTTGAACTTCCTGGTGAAAGCCGACGTGAAATATCAGCAAAATGAGCAAAGTGCAACGTAAGCAGCTTGCGGCCACGGTTTCTTCCGAACGCCCGCACAACCGACTTGACGAGGTAAAGGATTGGCTCTCACGCAACTATATTGTGCGTGTGAATCTTCTTGACCGTACCAAGGTATCTCTTAGTCCCACACCGGAATGTGAATACGAGTATCTACATCCGATTACCGAGGATGACATTTTCCTTCATGCCTATGCTGACGAGCTACCAGTATCGCAGAAGGTATTGAAGCTTCTGCTGTCCAGTCCTAATCAGATGGAGTCCTTTAATCCGATAATCGACTACCTGAACTCCCTTCACGGTAAGTACCAGGGCCCTTCACAGATCGACCTTCTCAGTAAATCCCTTCACGTTGTTGTCGGCAGTCCCGAAAGGGCTGGGCGTATTCTTCGTAAATGGCTGATAGCCTCTGCAGCATGCGCTTTGGGCATCCGTCAGAATGATGTAGCCCTCGGACTAGTAGGAGAGAAGGCCGGTATCGGTAAGACTACCTTTTTCGAAATGCTCGTTCCGCCATGTCTGCGTGAGTATTATCAGGTAGCCCAGAAGGATGAGCGTCTGTTCCAAATGCCCCTGGCTTTCGTTCAGCGTTTCATTCTGAATTTCGACGAGTTCGCTGCCATCCGTAAGAGCAATGAGGAGGACTTCAAGCAGTTGATGTCCTCCAGCTTTATAGAAGTCAAGCGCCAAGGCTCCCGCTATTCAGAGAAAGCGGCTCGCGTGGCTTCTGTCTGCTTCACCTCAAATAAGAATCACCGTATGGGCGGCTTTATAAGGGTTCCAGATAAAGGTCTGATGCGCCGCCTGGCCATCATCGAGGTCGACGGCTTTGATGATTATCGCGCCTCTCTCGATGTGGATCAGCTATGGGCAGAAGCCATCATGCTTCTCGACGGTGGTTTTAATCCTACCTGGACACAAGAGGAATACAATCAGTTCGTTGATGAGAATCGCCAATATGTCTGCGAATCTAATGCTCTCCGCTTACTGAAGCTTCACTATCGAAAGCCAGAAGTAGGGGAGAAAGGCGAATTCATGACAGCCAAGAATATTGTCGATCAGCTCAAAGAGCGCCGTAAGCTCTCTTCCGTCACCCAGCAGGTCAATGAAGTTACCGTTGGTCTGGCGCTTTCCGTTCTTGACTTTAAGCCTCGATCGGCTCGTGATAAGAGCGGTGCGCCAAGGTATGGCTATGATATTGTACCTTTATTCGATAAGGCATGAGTTAGTATTTTTCTTTATTTTAATCATATATTGTTGTTTCAGAGCTGTGGCACTGGGAAGTGCTGCAGCTTTTTTTGTTTTCACTTTTTTATTTTTCACACACGCATTATTATATATATTAAGGTTTCCCGCTTTCATGAATCTTCAAAAATGAAGATTATACATAAAAAAAGGCGTGAGAATTTGATGATTTTGAACGAAACCAAGGTACTACAGGTACTACAAGGCATTTCTGAAATCAAAAACACCTCTGATTTATAGGTATTTGGCCGTCTGTTTTTGTAGTACCCTCGTTTCTCGAAAAGCAATAAATTACCACATCATTGAAAGGTACTACAAGTTACTACATTGCAAGGGTACTACAGCATTTTTTGAAGTTAATTATCTCAAACACAGATAGTTAGTCTTTTGTAGTATGTAGTACCCATATATCCCATCATTTTTTGTTTTTTTTAATCCCATTGAAAGCGTAGCCTTGGGAGGATTAGTAATAGGTTTATACTATTTAATTACAAATTAAACTTCTACGCGGTTGTATATCTCATAGCCCACTCCCTGTCATATTACTTATTCTCGTCTTCAAGGTTGGATAGTCCAAAATCTGCTCCTCTTGCTTTCATTTCCATTATTCTTCGCACAGCTGCCATCCTATTTTCCATCCTAATTTTTTTATATTGTTCAATATCTACATTAGTTCTGTCTGATTGACTAGAATTAATAGTCGAGGATGATTGAACTGGTTGCGACCTTTCTATATGATGACTATCAACACTAAGCGTTGACTGTGTTTTCGGTTTATTCTTCTCTATATATTCATAAATACGCTTATTGTAGAAATCCATCAGAATTTTGGCAATATAGTTATTTAATTCTTCTGCACTTCTGCCATTAATAAGCAAACAATCTGTTCCTTGAATATAATGAAGCCAGTCCCTCTCGTATCCATATGAATTTGACATATAAAATTCAGCTTCTTCTTTATCAACAAATAGTTCAACCTTGGGTTTATTGCCAGGTACATGTTGTATCCAAACAATAAAATATGTATACCCATCTGTTGATTCTACAAAATCGCCATATCGATCTCGTACATCCATAACAGATGTATATGGATGCATATTATATGGATTATAAGGCTTGTTTGGATAATACTTCCCACTTTTACGTATATACTCTGTTTTTTTCATTATTCTATTATAGCTTTATATCACAATACATATGAAATTGGGGGTAAAGATAAGAAAAAAAAGTATAATACTTACTATTACAATCCAAAGTTTTGAGAAATTTTAGGAAATCCCCCGTCATCAAATCCAAATCAGCCTTGATTATCAGAGTATTATCTTTGTTCATCGTGATTCTTTTAGGATTCAAATACCAGGGCTCATTAAGTGATTCAAACTCTTCATCGAGGATTATTACTACACAGATGGCTATGTGTTCAGGAGATATTAATCCTGAACATATACATACAAACAGCCCTGGCCTGCATCAGCAAGCCAGGGCTTTCCTACATATTAGGAAGCGTCATCCTTATGACACCTCAATGGCCTTCGTCACTTTCTCCTTCGGTTCGGTCTTCGGCATCGTGATGGTCAGGATGCCGTCCTCAACCTTGGCAGAAATCTTGTCGCGTACCACATCATCTGGAAGTATGTAGTTCTGCTCATAGTTAGAATAGCTGAACTCACGGCGCAGATAATGGCGATGACTGTCCTCATGCTTGTGTTCCTGTTTGTTCTCAATAGCGATGGTGAGGTTGCCCTCGTCATTGATGCCTACGCGGCAATATTCTTTCTTAATGCCTGGAGCTGCAAGTTCCATCGTGTAGGCCTTCTCACTCTCCTTGACATTGACTGCAGGTGCTGTACTGTTGGCACGAGGCATAAAATCAGTGTTAAAGAAATCATCAAACATTGTTGGGAACCAACTGTTGTTTTTCATTAATCCGTTCAACATAACTTTTACCTCCTAATTATATTTTTAGTTTAACTTAATTGTTCTTGATCGCTTCGGCTTATTTGCTTCAGCTTTCACTTACTGAAAAGCAAAGTACATGCCTACAGAAAAAAACGCTCGTTACCTTGTCAAGATGGCAAGGATTTTAAACTCGCTTAAACGATACTGACAATCCCTTAAACTCAATTAAACATGACTGACATTTCTTTAAACTCCCTTAAACATTGGCCAGAAAATCTGTCAGTCTTCAAGTCCAAAACTCTTTCTCGCCAGTCTGTTCCATCTCACCGTGGCACTTGGGACAGGTATGTCCGTCCCACACGCGGATTTTGTCGCTGCCGCATTGCAAACAGAGCCTGCCCACCTCGCTTCTGTACGAGGGTGCCACATCGGCGATAATCCCACCCACCACAATGTTTTGGATGGTCTTGCAGTCTGGGCACGACATGGCACGGATCTCCTGACGGAAGAGTCCTCTGCCTTCGTACACCTCGGCTTCGTAGCCACATTCCTTACAGCGATATTTGAGTTTCCAAGCCATAAATATCACCTAGGCAGTTATGTGAGCTTCTTCCAAATCCAAAGTACAGATACAGCACCTATCACACAGAACACGAAGTTGGTAAGATATCCCTTTCCAAATAGTTCGATGTTCAGCAGATGGCTGATGAATGTTCCAGCATAACTACCTATGATACCTATAATAAGGTTCATACAACAACCTTTTCCTTCACCGCTCATAATGCGGTTGGCAACATAGCCAATCAGGATTCCTGTGATTATCGGCCACGCTGTAAAATCTGCAATGTGTTCTAACATATCCTATTATATTTTTATTTTATTACCAGAGCAATTAAAGCAATCTGAGCCAACAATATCAATGGCAACCCGTACTTGAATTTCAAGTGCATCGTTTTATGGTGCCAGACCTGCATACCTAAGAGTGCGCCTATAGTACCACCAGCAACAGCCAACATCAGGAGAGTGGCTTCGGATATGCGCCATTTCCCTTGCTTAGCATTCCACTTATCTACTCCATAGACAACGAAAGTCAATGCATTGATGCTAATGAGTATATATATTATCGTATCTGTCATTCTCATAACAGGGGCAAAGTTAGTAATAATTGAGAAAACAACGATTTTTTTACACGTTTATTCGGCTATTTTATGAAATTTTATTTGTAACTTTGCATCCCAAAAAAAGATATAATAATGGATACATTCTTTCAAGCTATAGCCGCAATCAGCGGTCCATTAGCAGGCATTTTAGCCTACATGCTCATAGAAGGTAAGCGCAAAGCGAAAACGAGAGCAAAAGCCGATAACGAAGCAGAGACAATGCTTGATGACATAAGCTACATTCAAGAGATAAAACACCTGCATGTAAATGCAGGAAATGTGATGTGGCAACAATATGATATTCTGTTAGCTGCACAGCACTATGACTGGGAAACAATAGTAGATTGGGCTGCCTACATGGAGTCGGCAGACATCAACATGATTGAAAGCATTGTAGTTGCAGATTTAGCTGAAGCTAGAGGAACAGAGCTTGCCCATGTGTACAACCAGAACAAAGTGGGGCTGAAAAACTTTGAGAAGTTGAAAGAAGAAAAGGCAAGACTAAGTATATACGGTCATAGTCACACATTAAACAGTTCTGTGCAAATCGTGTGGTTCAATCAAACGAGAGTGTTGAGAGTCATCACGCATATTGATGATGAGATATACATCACAAAGTATGTTGAAACCCTCATTAGAAGAACATTTGGCACCAAAGATGCCATGAAACTGGCTAAACCCATACCCCAAAAATGACACTACGCGACCTCATAAAATCTGTAAACTCCGAGCAGTATAGCGATAATCCGCTATATCAGAAGCTATATAATACCAAACCTGATTACGGTTACCTCCGAAGCATAAAAGTGAAAGAGGAAAACGGACAGCTCATCATCACCAACACGCATATCGGATCGCTTGGCGACATCCTGACATACGTGATTGACGTAGCGCCAGAATTGAACATCTCAAAAATTCAGCTCTTGGACGCTATCCTGCAGGAAATGGCAAAAGGAGGTTTCTCTGAAGAGGAAGAAACATCCTTTTGGAACGACTTCGACAACCTTCAGAAAGCAAAAATCATCAGATAATTATGGCTAGCAACGCAGATTTTGTACAGTATATCGCCGACCAATGCAGTGGTGCTGGCGAGATAGTCACCAAAAAGATGTTTGGCGACTATGGGATTTATTGTGACGGAATCATCTTCGGATTAATATGTGACGACTGCTTTTTTCTGAAACCAACAGATGCCGTTCGCCCCAAACTCCGCGTGTTGGACCTGCGCGCACCATACGACGGAGCGAAAGATTATTTCTATATTGCGGATGTTGACGACCGAGAGTATCTGTCTGAGCTTGTACGTGAAACTTGCAAGGCTCTTCCGAAATCAAAGAAGCGTTAACAGTTCTGCGAAATCATCAATGATATAGTCGGCACCTGCTGCAGCAAGTGTCTCCCGGCTGCCATTCCCATAGGTCACGCCGCAGGTTCGAGCACCTGCTCGTGCGCCCATCAGAATATCTACATCCATATCACCGACAACTAGCGTTTCGCTGGCATCAAAGTGCATCGCCTCCAGCGTTTTCAGCACTGGTTCTGGCTGGGGCTTCGCCTCTTTGACATCATTGGCTCCAAGCAACAAGAAAATATAATCAGCTATACCCATCTGCTGTGTCAACTCTGTAAGCGAATTGCGTGAACGGGAAGAAGCAATCGTAAGCACATATCCTTTCTGATGCAACTTGGCCAGCGTATCAACAACACCAGGAAATGCCTGAGGCTGTATCTTCTGCAGATTCTCATTGAAGATACGCCTGTATGTTTCAGCACATTGACTGATGAGCTCTTCCTGAATATCAGGAAACAGCGTTCTGAAGCATCCAGCAAGTGGCAGGCCAATGACGGACGCACATTCATCCTCATGGCGATAAGGCAACTGATGCTCAGCAATGGTCATCTGCATCGTCATCACAATGTTACATCGGGTATCGCCAAGCGTACCGTCAAAGTCGAATATGATCAGCTTAAATATTGATTGCTCCATGTCCCAATATTTTTTTTGCTGCAAAGGTACAAAATTTCTCCGACTTCATCGAGGTTTTATCCTTTTTTAAATTTTATCGATTTCGTTTGAATTATTTGATTTGTCTTTTGGTTATCTCCCTGATTTTTAGTATCTTTGCAGCACAAACGCAAAGTATTACTACAATGAGTCAGATTTGTATCTATTTGAAAATGCCATCTTATCTCCGCCAATGGTTAATCCATCGTCATGGCGGAAGTGAGCCAATATCACTCGTCCGAGGTTCTGCAGAAAGTGACTTCCTTAAGAAATCCACGACAAAGATTCCTGAGGGTGTCATGCCTCCCCGTCAGCAGGAAGGCGAAATCGCAATCTGCATCCCATATTACAAATGTCACGACCCCCGTACCTATAACTATCTCTCAAAGAATGGAAAGAGTTGCCTGCTGGAAATGTTGAAAAACGATTTTAAGGTAGATCTCTGGGAGTATCTTCACGACATCGACCGATGTGGAAGTGAGCTCAATGGTCTGATCTATCAGTTTATGGAGCTCCGAGGAATCAAGGAGGATGGTACATCATCAGACACAATCAAGAAGATATACCAGCGCAAAAGGAATAGCTATAAAACAGCTTTGAACAGAAAAAAGAAGAAAAATATTCCGACTTGAAGCATGTATTTGTCCTAAGTATGATATTGTTTGATTTGTTTGATTATGAATTGTATATCTCTTCCCGGTGTCACAGCCATTAGCTATATGCCTTGCGGTAGCTTACCTGCGGACTTGATTTATCAAGCCCTGACAGGCTTTCCAGTCACCATATCCTCCAGCGCTACAGAAATCGCCCTGAAGTCAATACCTTCGTGCGAAGTAGAGGAATCACCTGATAACAACACACAGATTGAAAAGGCTAAGCTTTCTTTCACTACGCTCGATACGCTCCCCACGAGTACGCCTTTAGCATTCCTGATTACCACAGCATCGGGTAATCACTATATATTAGGTACACGCGAAAAACTATATCCGACAATAAAGGTTACCAAGAACACATCAAAGCCCGATGCTGAAGCCTCAGTTCACCGCTACGAGGTTTCAATTACCGCCCGCAAGGCTCTCATTCCCTACAATCTTTAAGCTTCGCAAAGAGAAATAGGAATATCCCCATCGATAGATAGGGATTTTCTTATGGTGTTTTCATAGAAATGTCATACCTTTGCATCAGAAATTTAAGATTCAAAATTGTAAAGGTTATGAAACAGATAGCATTTTCACTTAAGTCACTCATGGTGATAGGATTAGTTGGATGGAGTATGTCGAGCTTTGCACAGTCGTATAGAATCGACCGAGGTAGAGTATATTTCGAAAGAGAGTCGATGCCGTATGCCGATGCTCGTACGTTCGTGGATTTAGGTTGTGGTTATGCAAAAGACTGCGACAATGTATATCTCGACGGACGTGTCTTGGAATATGTCGACCCATCTTCTTTCCGTTTAAAACCGCACTCTAAATCGCACTTCCGCGACCACTATGATAGTTATGACCACGGCAGAAGGTACGATGACTATTATAAATCAGATCTCAACGTCTATTACGGAGATAAGAAAATCGACGCGTCTCCTAGTTCGTTCAAGGAGATTGGTGAGGGCTATGCCAAGGATGCATTTAATGTTTTCTATCATGGAAGAAAGATTGATGCTTCTGCCGGTAGTTTTAAGTTGTTGGAAGGAGGTTACGCCAAGGACGCCTTTGATGTGTTCTATTATGGTAAAAAGATAGAGGGCGCCTCTGCGGGTACGTTTAAATACACTGGCGACGGCTATGCCAAAGATGCATTTAATGATTACTATAGAGGAAGACGTCTTGAATAGAGTTCCTTTTATAAAGAATCTATAGAGAAAGCGAAGAGTAAATCTTCGCTTTTTCCGTCTTTTCCCCCTATATAAAAGGTAATTATCTTTGCGCCATAATCATTTGAATTATGGCATCCAACACAAAAACTAACACTTATCAGCTTCACCTGAAAGGTTTCGTCGGAGGATATGACTTCGATGCTGATTACGTTGACTACGTGCTCTCCAAGCATAAGGATACAGAGGTCAACGTTCTGATTGACTCTCTCGGTGGTCAGTCATCTACCGCCTTGAGTATTTTCTCGGCTTTCAAGCTCCATGGCAATGTGAATGTGCATTTCGTTGGAATGAACGCCTCGGCTGCAACAATCGCCAGCCTCGGCGCCAAGCACATCACAATGGATTCATCGGCCATGTACCTGGTTCATAAATGCAGCATAGGCTTCTTCGAGTGGGGCCAGCTCAACTCTGACGGCCTGCAGGCACTCATCGCCAATATCGAGCACCAGAAGGCTGACCTTGACAAGCTGGACGCAAACATCGCCCAGATGTATGCCACACGTTGCAAGAAAGAGCCCGAGGCCCTTCTAGCTTTGATGAAAGAAGGCGGTTGGCTCACAGCAAAGGAGGCACTGGAGTGGGGCTTTGTTGATGAGCTGACGGACTACGCTGATGAATCTGCTCCAGTCCTTACCGACACAATGGCCTGTGCAATGTCTGCTGCAGGAATTCCCATCCCGAATATGCCCACAATGCATCTCACCGCCCAGGAGCAGTCTGCATTCGCCAAGTTCCTTGGTGCATTGGGACAGTTATTCAGCAATCAGAAAATCCAATCCACAAATAATTCAACACAAACACCAATGAAAAAGATCTTCAAATCTATCTGTGCTATCCTGACTTGTGAGCACCTGATGAGCAATGAAGGCAAAATCACGCTTTCGGACGCTCAGATGGAGGACATCGAGTCTGCTATTAGCGCAGACAAACAGACCATCAGCGACCTCAACGCGCAGATTACCACTCTTAAGAGTGAAAAGCAGTCTCTGACTGATGCTAACACACAGCTGCAGGCAGAAGTGGCCACCTTGAAGCAGAAGCCCGGTGACACTACAGCCCACGTAGTTAACGACAAACATACCGATCAGCCCGCTGAGAAATCGGAGGCCGAACAGTATTTCGAGTCTCGTGCTAATGCTCAGTCGCTTTTTGACTCGCTCCCTTAATCTTCAACACAAGCAATCACTAAACTCTAAAAAATCCTATGGCAGGAAAACTTTCATTCACTCTCGAGGAGTATCAGGATGCGGCCCGTAAGTACCGCAAGGATCTCCTCATGCTGCCCATCATCGGTATTCAGGACACCCTGAAGTTTATGACAGGCCGTCCGGGCATCCGTTATAAGGAAAGTGTGGCAGCTCTCAATGGCAACGCACAGTTCGCCCCCTACAAGCCCGCACGTCGTTCAAATTTCAATCTGGAGATGGATTTCCGCACTTTGGAAACATTCTTCGGCTCTGTTGTTGCTCAGTTCGAGCCAAACAGCGCCATCAGCACCCTTCTTGGCGCCATCGGCGACACCAAGGGCGACGGACAGATACAGACACCTACTGCAAAGCACGTGCTGGCTCTCATTGCCAAATCGCTTTCTGAGAATCTGAACAACGCCATCTGGGCGGGTAAGCGCAATGCTTCTGGTGATACTACTCTGGATCTCTTCGATGGCTTCGATACCATCACCGCCCAGGAAATCACTGATGGAAAGATTTCTAAGGAGGAAGGCAATTATTTGAAGTTTACCGACGAAATCACCACTGCAAATGCCGTGGATATCGCCAAGGCCGTTCTCTTCTCTCTGGATCCTCATCTCCGCGCTCAGACCTGTTACATGTACTGTTCGCAGGACTTCGCTGACAAGTATAATGAGGGATATCTCCTGACACACTCTGGTATTAACTATAACAATCAGTACCAGCAGACAGCCGTTGAAGGCTCTAACGGTAAGCTGATTCTCTGTCCGTTGGCGAACAAGGCAGACTCGAAGTTCATTCACGTCTCACCCAAGATCAACATGCTCGTGGGCTACGACCAGATGGGCGACACCGAGACAGTCATGGTCAAGGAGTATGAGCCATTCATTCTCTCATATATTGCCACCATGTTCTTCGGCTGTCAGTTCGAGTCTATCGACAAGCGCCGCCTGAAGGTCATTGAGATTGCAGGTTCTAAGCCATCAAGTACCAATAACAGTGGTAACACTGGTGGCGGTGACTCTAATGGCGACTAAACATCGCTTTTACTTAAATTCGTTTCGAACTTTTTAATTTTCTGTATTCATAATTTTGAGTTTTGGGGAGCCAGTACTTGTGAAGGCTCTGGCTCCCATTTTAAACGCTTAATCCTAATAACTCTATGGCTGATTGCTCTTCAATACAAAAATCGCTTGCGTGGTGTCAAGGACGCCCCGAGCTACCTGGCGTAAAGCGCCGTATCTATTATATCTCTAAGTATGACATCGTAAAGTGGCCCACGCTCCAGCATGATGCCAACGGCCGTCTTACTTCTTCTTCGTATTCAGGCGACTTCACTCTGCGCGCCGATGTGAAGTGGAAATTCATCGATATCATCTCTGATAAGTCACAGCTGACATCTGAGGCTCAGGGCGAATATCCATCGCAGACACAGTTGAACAAACTGGTAGCCGTTCATCCTGGTGTCGAGGCTGATGCCACAGCTGCTGCAGCATACCTCAATAACAATGACAACGTGTTCCTTGTAGAGGATATGCGTGGTGCTGTACGTGTAGTCGGTTCAGATAAATGGCCAACAAAGACAACTGTTGCCCAGGATCTCGGTCAGGGCGCCACAGGTTCTACCTCTACCACCATCAATGTGGAAGCCACCGACGAATGCCCGGCTCCTTTCTATACAGGAAAGATTGTCACTGACGACGGAACATTTACACCTGATACAAACCCTAATTCGGCCACTGGCGGAGGCAGTAGCTCTGGCAGTGGCAGTAACAGTGGAAATAGTGGAAGTGGCTACGATTCTTCTGAGCCAATCTACGACAGTACCGTCGTAATCAACGGTCAGTCACGCACAGTCACCAAAGGCAGTACCATCAGTATAACAGGAAATCTGACTTCACTGAAGTTCACAGGTTCTAATATGTCATACCTCACGTATCAGGCTGGAAATGATATGGAGACGGAGATTGATATCAACGCTGCAGGTACAACTGCCACATGCTATGATACTATCACCGCTCCTAAGACGGTTAAGATTTACCGTGAGGAAGGCACTGGTGACAACAGAACAGACGTGCTCTGGTTCACTATTTCCCTGGCAGCTTCAAGCAGCTCTGACAGTGGAAACACTGGCAGCGGATCATCTTCTGCTCCCAAGCTAACCATCGTTCGCTCAGGCGACGGTGTATCGAACGTAAATGCCAATGGTAATCCCGTTAACTCAGGCTCTCAACTGCAACCTGGCACAGAGGTTAGCATCAGCATAACACCTGCTGCTGGTAAAGTACCTAATGCTTTACTAAACGGATATACGGTGGCACTGACAGCGAATAACGGCGTATATTCCGGCTCGTTCCAGATGCCGAGCACTAACGCTAACCTCGTCATCAACAGCGGTAGCACCAGCGGTGGCTCTGACATGAACTAGCCGTGCTTCATTCATAGCTGAAAACAGTTTGTTTCTATTATGAGTATGCGCACTCCAATAGATATGGGCGACCTGCTATCAGAGATAGAAGTCCCTGATATCGGGAGTGCGCAGCTTGCTTTGAAAGATATTCAGGCCAAGCGCGAGCAGGATATTTTTGCAGAACAGAAGCGCAAAGGATGGGATAAGACGGTGGAAGCGCGTTGCGACTTCACACCGCGCCCACGCCTGACACGCCGTTCTGGACTCTTCTTTCTTTCGTATTGGCAGAAGTCCGTCTATGGCCGTACTCTCACCGAAATCAAAGCCGATGATTCGATGGTTCCGTTCTTTGCCGGCACGATGAAATCATTTATTTCTGATATCATCGGTCCGGACCTCTCACGCGGCTCCTGGTGCATCATTACCACGCCGAAGCGTCGTCACCTGGTGAAGAACTTTGCCACTCGCATCTCCGAGCAGATTGCCCACCTCTTGAACATCCCGTTTTACGAGGATGTTTGTACCTGTAGGACAAAACAGCGAGTAGGGGCCATCTTCGATGTTCAACAAGTTCCAGATGAACAGAATATTATCTGCTTTGATGACTTTGTTACCACAGGACAGACACTTCAAGCAATGCTTCGAGCGTTAGAGTCGTACAACAAGAACTTGCTATTTTTCAGCGGGATAAACAACAAACTCTAAAGTATATTATAGAATTTTAGTTCACATTAATCCGTACAAAACATATTAAATGTATGAATCAAGATAATACTTTTACGAACACCCTGCAGGCCTGGATGAACACACCTGACAGTGAGAAGAATTGGGATGCCGGAGCCCTCATGCTGCTTCAGCTTTCGGGCAACCGTATCATGTACCATAATATTTCGGTTAATCCCAAGGGAAAAGCCGAATTCATCAAGGGTCAGCTGCAGAAATACCTCAATTTCCGCCTGCAGAAGCTCACCCATGACGAGGTGGAAGCTATGCAGGCAAGAGTCGATGAAATCGTCAAATCTGTGATTAAGCCAGATTTGGCTATTCCATCAGTAGTTGCTTCAGAATTAGTAGATAATAATTCTGTATCACCCAACAAATCAGCGGAATACGCAGACTTCAAAGCGGGTAAGCGCGCTGATCATGACTCACTTCCTGAGGAAGTTCAGGCACTCTATGTAGAGAATCTGGATATCGTTCATCGTATGCGTGAGCTGCATTTGAAGTTGCGCACACTGAGCCTAGATAACACTACCTGTCCAGATAGCGAACGATATCCTTTCCTGAAAGAAATTATCAATCTTGATAAGAAGCGCGTTTCGAACTGGGATATCTACGATCATTACATCATTGGTTCTTCTTCATCTGCTTCGGTTAATCCCGAGCCAGATGCGGTTAATCCTACTGATGAATCCGAAAAATCCAAGCCTAAAAAGGCAAAGACCTCAGCAAAGCGTACCACAAAGAAGACCGCTAAGAAAGAATGAAGCGTACCGCATCTATGGCTGACGTTGTGAAGCCGCTCGCCGAGTGTCCTTCACAAGCCTACCTCTCCAATGCCGTTCAGGTGGCTGACCTCCTTGAATGGATACTGGAGCAGGTAGGAAATGCCAAGGTGTGGCAAACTTCATTCTCCATCTCCGAGGAATTCCTACGCCGCCTGTTTTTCATAGAAAAGAGTGGGAGAGTCACCGAGTTTAATTTGGTTCTCGACCACAAAGCCACGAATAAAACACTGAAGCTCTGGTCATTCATGACGCAGGTCATCGAGCGTACTTATCTTACAGACAATCACTCAAAGATCCTGTTGGTACAGGCTGAGTCTGGTCAGACAGTCTCAGTCATTACCTCACAGAATCTGACACGTGGAAATCGTCACGAGTCAGCTTTCATCTCCACAGATCCGGCTATCTTCAATACCTTGCATACTCAGGTAAAAGACTTAATCGACAATCATTCTGTACCACTCCAGGATCTCTTCATCCAGCGCCAGACATAAAATAAAGGAGCCCCTTTTCACAAAGAGTCTCCCTCTGTTCTAAGTATTTGTAAAACAATCTATTATGATTTTGGGTGCAAATATAGAACATAATTCACAATAATCCAACTTTTTATATGAAAAAAATCGATTATACTGAAGAAATTCTTTCCCAAGTCGAGCAGTACGCCTCTATCTATCTGAAAATCTCAGATATAGCCGTACTATTCGATATCCCCGCCGAGCAGCTCCGCGAGGATATTGCCGATCGTTCTACAGAAGTCAGCAAACGCTACCATAAGGGGAAAGCTGCTTCAAAAGTGAAGCTGCTGCATCAGGAAATGCAGCTGGCTTATGTCGGTAGCCCCCTCGCGTTGGAAAACGCTCAGAAAAACCTCATGGATATGGAGGATGACGAGTAAATAACATTGTAATCCGTACCTTCTTTATGCCATTACCTAATATCGTCGATATTGCCCGTACGGACCTCTACACTCAGAAATCTGAGTTAGAGGAAAAGTACGCCATTCCCCAAGTCCTCCATATCCTTCGCCTTCGCGATATGGTCACTTGGTGCATCGCTAACCCAGACGCCAAGGATCGCCAGTTCGTTGATGAGATTATGCAGCGTTACGGCCTGAGCAAAGTCACTGCCTACGCTGACTTGAAAATCGTGAAGTCGCTGCTGCCTAACTTAAGTGAGGCCACACGCGACTTCCACCGTTGGCGCTATAACGAGATGATTCTCGAGACATACCAGATGGCTAAGAAGCGCAAGGATACAAAAACGATGGAGAAAGCGGCCACCTCTTATGCTAAGTACAACCGCATCGATGTCGAAGACGAGTCTGCAGTACCTTATCATATGATAGTAGTGCAGCCCTTCTTTCCTACCACAGATCCGCGTGTCGTTGGTATTAATCCCGTTCCCAATATCGACGAGCGTATCAAGAAGCTTACCAAGGAACTGGGCGCTTCTAATCCTGATACGCTCAATATCGAGTACGAGGAAGCCGACATGAATTTCGAGGAGATTTTCGACGAAAAGCCCCAAGAATAGCAATTTTTCCCTTTTCTACTTGCATTTTTCGAAAGAAAACTCTATATTTGCCAACAAAAGAAAGATGTAATATATGATATACATATTTGGAATAGTATTCTTTATAGGTATAGTGCTTGCAATAATTAGAGCCGAGCCTGAGGAAAAGAAGCCACGAAAGCGCAAGAAAAAGAACTGGTGGTTTCAGAATCACAATTGGCGCGGTCCACTTCCGCCACCAATGATATAGCGTAAGTGTCTTTCTAATACCGATACGTAATACTTACCTTTGCCTCAAAAGCAAAGGTATTATTATGTCCACACAATCCCCCAATACAAACCCTGAACTCCTGAAGCAATGGGACAATGAAGCCCGTAAGCACGAAAAGCGCGTGTACTTCAACAAGCCCCAGCTGATGGCACAGTACATCGGTGCCAAGACAACCGTCATTGTCGCTGGCCGTCGTACTGGAAAAACCGACTCCATAGCTTCGCCATTCGTCTTAAGGAATATGCAAAGAATGCCCGGTTCCACTGGGGGAATTGTGGTTCCAACATTCAAACACGGCCTGACAAACACCATTCCTGGTCTGCTTGCAGCATGGAAGCGCTGGGGATATCTTAACGGTATTCACTACGTCGTTGGTCGCAAGCCCCCGAAGTCCTTTGCCAAGCCTATTACAGAGCCAGCCGATTACGAACATGTCATCACGTTCTACAACGGCTCCATAGCAGTCATTATCTCTCAGGACCGTCCTGGCAGCTCGAACTCCTTGACGTTAAGTTGGCTACTGATTGACGAAGCCAAGTTCATTGATTACAACAGACTGAAGGATGAGACACTTCCCGCTAACGGCGGTATTCGCTCGTACTTCGGCCATCATTCATTCAACCATGCTATGATGGTCCTCTCCGATATGCCACAAACACAGAAAGGCTCCTGGTTCTTGCATTATCGGGAGAAGATGGATCCAGAACTGATTGCCACCATTCAGGGCACCATCTATAAGATTTGGGAGACAAAGGAGCGTATCGCCCGTCTGAAAGAGCAGCACCAGCCCATTCCTCAGTACCTGAAAGGGTATTTGAAATGGTTGGACCAGTCGCTCAACAAGTTCCGCTCAGTGGCGGTGTACTATAAGGAGTACAGCACCATTGAGAATCTTCAGCTCCTGGGCGAAGAGTATCTGCGTCAGATGAAACGTGACTTGACACCCAAGACCTTTCAGACATCCATCCTTTGCCAGCGTATCGGCATCACACACGACGGATTTTACTCCTCGATGCAGGAGCATCACAAGTATGATGCCTCGAACTTTGCTTACCTCGACGAGCTCGGTTACGACAAGATCCTTAAAGAGACGTCACAGCAGAACTACGACATCAAGGCAGCTTCGCAGTTCAGCACCCTCGGCAGCTGTATAGACAGCCGCGCCGATGAAGACGTGAATCCTCTGGCCCCGATTTACATCGGCATGGACTACAATGCCAATATCAACTGGATTGTTGCCGGCCAGCCATCTGGCTCCCGCCTGAATATTCTCAAATCCTTCTACGTCAAGTTCGAGCGTAAGATTCCCGCCTTGGTCGATGATTTCTGCGCGTACTACGCTTATCACCAGAACAAAACGGTTATTTTCTACTACGATGCCACCGCCCTCGGCTCGAACTATGCCGTGAATGACCAGGACTTCCGCTACGTCGTCGTCCATGAATTTGAGCGCCACGGGTGGCAGGTACAGGATGTGTACCTAGGCAACCCTATGCGCCACGATGAGAAATACCTGCTCATTAATCAGGGCTTCGCTGGTAAGCAGCGCCTCATGCCGTTCTTCAATCGTCAGAACAACGACGATCTCATACTGGCAATCCAGTCGGCTGGGGTAGAGCGGGGTAGATTGGGCTTCCGCAAGAACAAGTCTATGGAGAAGCAGCCCGAGTCTGAAGAGGACCTGCTTGAGCATCGAACCGACGGCACCGATGCTTTTGATACCCTGTACATCGGTTGTGAGAAGTTCCCTCAGCACGATGTCTATCCAATCGCTCTAGGTGGCGTTTTATAGCTAAATTTGAGGCAAACTTTCCACCTAATGAAAAGTTATGGAAAAAATGTGCCTGTAGAGTTAGATTTTCACTAAAACTTGCTTATTTATGCATCTTTTTACTTACTTTTGTGTCCCCAATAAAAGTTGGAACTCATTAGAATTTATCAAAAAAAAGATGGCAAACACAAAACATTCTACTGCGCGTGAGATTATTATCGATCGCCTACTACGCAAACGACGCGGTTATTCCGTGTATGAGATTTTGGATATCGTTAATGAATCCCTCAATTTTGAGGGTTTTGGTCCCGTTTCTATCACTACTATTCGTAGGGACCTCGACACAATCAGGTTTCGTTACAAGCAAAAATTGGAGGCAAAAAAGAAAAGCCACAATATTTACTTCCGCTATGAAGACCCTGATAATACAATATTCAACAACGTACTAACTTTCGGCGAAATCCAACAAATTCAGACAGCACTTCTGGCTATTCGCTTCAGCGACGAGCTCCAGGGCACCCTTATGTATAAGGAACTTTCTAAGCGCCTCGCTGACATGTTCGATCTCGACCCTGGTAGCGACCCTGTTGTACTCTACAAGAACATTCCTTCTACTGCAGAATGCAAGCGCTACCGTGATCTTTATGAGTTTATCCGCACCAAGACGCCCATTTCCATCACCTACTATCCTAGCATTGACGAGAAACGGCGTGAGTCCACCATCCACCCTTATTTCATCTTGAAGGATAATTCCAGATATTATCTTCTTGGCCATGACTCTGACAACAATACTTCCGTCAAAATTCCAATCTCTAACATTATCCGAATGTCTGCAGCTGACGGCGTCTCCTTTATCCCCAACAAGGATTTCCCCCTGAAGGATTTCTACACCAAACATATACGCATTGATTAACGAATTAAATATCAAGTCCTGCTATCTTAAGTGTTTATGCTTATTGATAGCAGGACTTTTTAAAATAATATTAGTTTCCTTTGGCGCTTTCAAATATTTGCTTTATCTTTGTTGCCGAAAATAAAGATCATAAACAGGTAGATATGGGAATAAGTTTAAACGGGAAAGGGTTTCCTGATAGCCTTTTAAGCTTTTTGCTTAAGATTAACGCAACATGTGGTCGCCAATTGGTTGCATTAATCTTTGGAGCATTACTGTTCAGTTTTGTCAGCTGCAACAAAGATGAACAGCTCAACCTCATGCCCCAATACTATCAGGAGAGCCAAGGCCTCATAAATACCGACGTTGACAGTATCAATCGCTTCTGTAGTAAGTTCCAGGGGTATTTAAAGAAAAGCCCCGAATCTACATTAGACACGCTATATAATCCCACGGTCAAGAACCTTCACGATGCTTACAAAGAATTCGGAATCGAGCTTCTTTCTTTCGGAATCAACGTCTGCATCACCATCGATTACCGCTGGGAAGGTGACACCATAATATATTTTTAGAAATAAGTATATGTACACAGCAAATATGACTCCTGAAGAAATCGACCACGAATCAAAGGCCGATCTAGAAAATATCCTTGCCAAAAGAGATTATAAAAAAATAGAGTTCCGTAGAAAAGTTCTTAAGGCAAAACAATTTCCTGTCACAATGAGATATGAACAGCGAACAGTTAGAAAGAATCGCTGGTTTATAACAATGTTGGCTCTGTCCAAGAAAAATATTAATCAACCACTTACAAGTATATACTGCATTCACGAATCATCTAATGGAAAATTTGTCTATGAACTTAGTCAAGACGACCGGGACAATGTACAAACAATAGTCTACAAACCTCATTTTTTTAGTCGCTATAAGGAGCGTATGGGCATTGAAGAATGCAGTGAGGCAGTAATTCACAAATTGATGAATAGAGTCGGTCCAATGACAGTTAAGTTCCACTCTTTAGAGAATGGCAACGAAGGTATTGTGGTAGCATTGGAAGAAGGGCTAGGGTTTGGTGAATCATATAGATTCCGAACTGTTCATTTGATTCGCACTTATGTTAGTAAGGAAATGCTTTTTAATGACCAAATCGAACATTTCGACAATGGTGAATCTATTCGAAATTATGATATAAAGCAAATGAAGAAGGATTGGGGCATCAGGGAAAAGTTTGATTTGTCTGAGAAAAAAAATGAGGTTAAAGCTAAGTTTTATGATATGAAACTCAATTTTGCAAAACTTCGTACTTTAGCTCCAGAGATCTATAATGAAGAATTAGAAAGATCCGTTTCTGAATTATATTCTGTATTCGACTTTATAATTGAAGAATTCCAAAAAGAAGGTTCGTCTAAAGAATAATCTTTACGACAATCATACTATTTCCCAGCTTTCACTACTGTCAGCTGGGAAATTTTGAATTTATCGAATCCATGCGCAAGAAGAGTGTCTAAGTTTTCATTAAGTTGGCTACATATTTCTTTTGCAGTATCTTTGTTCATCACAATGGAGTCTTCTTTTGAAAATCCTACTACTACACTTAGTACATTCGATGCATTTTCCAACTTATCCAGTCCTTTGTAATACAGTCGTACATTGGGATCATCAACGAGTCGAGTATATATACAATAACGTTCCTTATTACCTAATCCAATCATCATATTTCAACTTCATTGCTCTACAGATTGCTTCAATGTCATTTTGAGTGGCAGCTACCCGTCTTTCCTCTACTGCAATAAGATGCCTAAGCTCAATACCTGTTTTATAGGCAAAACCTTTCCTGGTATAAAGCCTACTTGTTCTGAGTTTGGTAATTGATAAAGCTATATCCATAATTATAATTATTAAATATACCTTTGGCAAGGCGGCGAGAGTGATCGTACAGGGGCACTCACTGAAGACCTCGCGGATTTACAACAGTCATTATTGCCAAGAATCGTGCAGCTCGCAGCACTTGCCAATTAAACAGACGGAGGAATTAGCTTTTCGTAAGGACAGCCAGTTCTGTGCGCACATTTGGCCGACGAAGTTCGTGCAGAATCCCTTGTTCCGAATGAGTCAGGTTTTCGGCTGCAAAGTTAAGTAGAAAGTTTCATTCTCACAACCGTCTAAAGATAGCATTTTTGAATTTACACCTATAATCTATTTAAAAAAAACTAAATGCTTGCATATTCCAAATAATTCCATTAATTTTGCAGAGATTAAAAGTTATGGATGAAAGAACGAAGAGAAATGCAGCATTATACATGCTGATTAAGTTTGTCGATGAGAACAATGGGAGTATCACCGTAAACACAGACAAAGTTAAACGCGTGTTCAACGATTCCGAAGACATTGTTCGAATTGAGTACGCATCTGGTGAGATAGCACTGCTTGCAGATGCTGACTTCCAAACAATGGACGATGCCATTCACAAATGGCAGTCAAGTAATTAATAATAAAAGAGAAGAGTAAAATGTAAAAAGCAAAAGAGAAACTGAGTCAATAGAACATCCTTGAGAAGACTGAGATACCAGAATTAGGACCTCTGCAAACACATCAGTCAGACGAGGCAACGGATGTTCGCGCTCTATATAAGGGCGTGGACTTAAATGGTTGTTGTCTTGATGTAGGCAGTCCTAAGCCTTGGTATCGCATCACCATTCCACGCCCTTCATTCCTAAAAAATGAGGGGCTTTCTATTTCTCCGTGCATAATAAACTGATTTAAGATGGCAATACCGAAATTTCAAGATTTTCTCTTTCCATTCCTTACGCTGCTTAAGGATTCAGATAAGAGTAACAAAGAGATTAAGGACAATCTTATCAAACACTTCAGTCTAACAGATGAAGATTGTTTGATAAAGACAAAAGGTGGAGTGGCATTCCAGGTTGACGACCGTATTGGATGGTGCCGTCAATGGTTACGCCGAGCTTTGTTTATAGAGATACCCCAAAAAGGTATATATCGAATTACTCAGAGAGGTCTCGATTATTTAAAGTCACACTCTGATCTCCGAGAATCTGACTTAATGGAGTATCCTGAATATGCAGAATATGCAAAGCCTTCGCTATACAAAAGTATAACATCTAAGTCGGATTCTGAAGCTAAGTCTGAAGAATTAACTCCAACAGAACAGCTGGAGTCTGCTATTAAGGTGATAAACGACGATCTCTCTGCAGATATTCTACAAAAAGCACGTGAAATGTCACCTGCGAAATTCGAGCAGTTAGTTCTTGATTTACTCCTAGCGATGGGATATGGCGGAAGTAACAAGGATTTAGCAAAGGTTACCCCAATAAGTCATGATAATGGTGTTGATGGCATCATACCTGAAGATGCTCTTGGATTAGACAAAATCTATATCCAGGCCAAGCGATATAAAGAAGGCATACCTGTTCACAAACCCGAGATTCAGCAATTTATCGGAGCTCTTAATGAACAAAAAGCCTCTAAGGGAGTATTTGTTACCACAAGTACTTTTACACAGGGTGCAAGAGAATCAGTTAATAACGCAACGAGCAAAATCGTCTTAATCGACGGAAAAGCTCTTGCACAGTATATGATTGAATTTAACGTAGGTGTCAGCACTCGAAAGACTTATGAAGTCAAAAGACTTGATACCGACTATTTTGAAGAATAATAAATAATGTTAGGATTATCTTTATTTTCAAGTGCAGGAGTTGGAGAAGCATTTCTTTCAGATATTGGACTAGATATTATTGTTGCCAATGAGCTAATTGAGAAAAGAGCAAACTTGCATAATTCTTTATACCCTAATTGCAAAACAATATGTGGCGACATAAGAGATGATAAAGTTTTCAGTGAAATTATCAGATCAGCTAAAGGGATTGAATTCCTTCTTGCATCTCCTCCTTGTCAAGGCATGAGTATAGCTGGGAAAAATCGTCATCAAGAGTCAATGATACAAGATTCTAGAAATTTTCTAATCGATTATGTTTTTGAATCTATTGAATTATTGAAGCCCAAATATATACTTATAGAAAATGTTAAACAATTGTTGGATATAAAACTTCCTTTTAAAGGGGAGTTGCATAAAGTTGTCGATATACTCAAAATCAAATTTGGAAAAGATTATTGTATAGATGCAAAGACCGTAGATGCGTCAGATTATGGTGTTCCTCAGACAAGAATAAGGGCAATCATAAAGATGTTTCCAAAAGAATCTTTCTGGCCTTGGCCTGAACATGTACAAAATAAAAAAACTGTTAGAGA
Organism: Xylanibacter ruminicola Ga6B6; assembly: GCF_000687715.1. Taxonomy (GTDB): domain Bacteria; phylum Bacteroidota; class Bacteroidia; order Bacteroidales; family Bacteroidaceae; genus Prevotella; species Prevotella ruminicola_B. The sequence continues at coordinate 29,057 of NZ_JHXD01000004.1, read as the reverse complement.
TACAATTGGGCATTTACCATCGTTAGAGGCAGGAGAAGTCTCAGACATTAAATGGCATTACGCAAGGCCCCATTCAGAGAACAATATTCTTTGTATGAAGCATACTCCAACAGGATGCTCTGCTTTTGCTAATCCAATATATTATCCTAAGAAAAAAGATGGATCAAGAGTAAAAGGTTACGAATCCTCATATCGAAGAATTAAATGGGATGAGCCCGCGCCAACTATTACTATTAGAAATGATTGTATAGCATCGCAAAGAAATGTTCATCCTGGTCGTCTTTTACCTGATGGTACATATAGCGATGCCCGAGTGTTGACTCCTTTGGAGCTTATGTTGCTAAATTCTTTACCAGCAAACTGGGCTATACCTGATGATACTCCAGAAATATTAATTAGACAAGTCATAGGTGAATCAATTCCACCTCTCATGTTAAAAGAAATTATTAAAGAAATTCCAAGTCTCAAATGAAAGCGATATCATTATTTTGTAGTGCTGGCATAGGTGAGTTAAGATTACCTAAAGATAAGATAGATTTTGTTCTTGCTAATGAATTATTAGAGAAAAGAGCAAAATGCTACAGCTTTTGGTATCCTAATACTAAAATGCTCAATGGTGATATTACAAATCCAGAAATTAAGAAAGCAATAATATCAACAGCAATTGAGAAAAATGTAAAGTTGTTATTAGCAACACCACCATGTCAAGGTCTTAGTACGTTAGGAAAAAATAAAGTGCAAGATGATTATGTAAACGATAGAAGAAATTTTCTTGTTCTAGAAGTGCTTGATATTATTGACTCGTGCGATTTTGATTACATATTAATTGAGAATGTTCCAAAATTTGCTGAAATGTATTTCCCTTTTGAAGATGGATTCTATAGATTAGAAGAAATTCTAAACAAAAAGTATTCATCAACATACAATGTTGAGGTAAGAGTCCTCAATGCAAAAGATTATGGAATACCACAATCAAGACCAAGAGCGATAACAAAAATATATAAAAAAGGATTAAAATGGGGATGGCCAAATGTACAAAAGGAAATTACTCTACAGCAGGCTATTGGGCATTTACCTTCATTAGAAGCTGGTCAAGATTCTGGTATTAAATGGCATAAGGCAAAGCCTGAAGTTGAGAGGCTGGTGTTAGCAATGAAACATACGCCACAAGGTAAAAGTGCGATACAAAATCCAATTTATTACCCTAAAAAAGCAGATGGTACCAGGATTAAAGGATTTCATAATACATTTAAAAGAATGGTCTGGGATCAACCGTGCCCAGCTAGAACAACATATAGTGGAAGTCTAAGTTCTCACAACAATGTTCACCCTGGACATTTGTTACCTGATGGTACATATAGTGATGCCAGAGTTTTAACTTTATTAGAAACATTTATTGTATCCTCTATTCCAGAGAATATCAATTTTCCATCAGATGCAACAGATAACTTTATCAGAACAATAATAGGCGAGGCTATTCCGCCAAAACTTTTAGAGGAAATCATTAACAAAATTGGAAAGGAGTAATACTTATGGCAATTCAAGTGGATAGAGAAAAGTGGATTCTTTATAAGCATACGAACAGTTATGAAATGATAAAGGCAGTGGCATTGGATGTTAAAAACCAATGTGGGACAAATGTAAGCGAAATTGAAAGGCACAGAATGCAACAAAGGCTCGCTGCTCTGAACTTCTATAAAGCCAGAAATCCAAAAATGAAGTTGGATTCCATTAATCATCGCATTAATACCTTGGAGTTCTTTATGTTCGGTTATGAGAGTAATTTGAATGATTCTAAAAGGTTTATATTTAGTCCACTTGGTAATTTGTTTTTAAACTATATAGAAGACGAGGAAAAGCTAAGAAAGATATTTACTACAATGCTATTTGCTATACAATTTCAACACTATGCAAATGGTACTCCTGCTAATTTCCAGCTTTATCCATTTCGATTGATTTTCAAACTATTATTAGATCCAAGGCTCAATGGCAAATTATATTTCGCAGAATATGCCTATTGCATAGCTGAAATACAAAACATTGATCAATCAAATTATGAAAACCTTGTTAAAGAAATAATTAAGTTCAGATCATTTCCAAAAGAGAAAATTAGAGAGTTAATGAAAGAAGATGAACATTATTATGTAACTTGTGTTTATGAATGGCAATACTATATTACCAATTTATTAGAAGAGGCTCAAATATTTAGCAGAACTGAAGGTAATGAAATTTGTAGATTATATCATCCCCAAAAACCAAATTCAAAGAGCGCTCCTACAGGCAGGAAATTAAATGACGGTTTTGTTTCAATCGCTGATGGCTTAGCGACTTTTATCGCTAAGCTCTTAAATACATATTCTTGTTTTGCAGCTCCATTAGCCTTAGATGACCCTGAAAGAATGACGATGGATATTGTAAAAGAAATATATTCTTTTTATCCAAATATTCTTACGTCAGAAATAGGAGAGGAAGATGAATTGCAGCAACAGTTATTGCGCCTGCCACAAATGATAGAAGAATACGCTAATAACGAAGAAGGAGAGACTGCATATCTATTTGAAGATATACTAAAAGAAGGTTTCGACATGTTTTATGATGTCGAAGCACATAAAATTGGTGGGGCTGGACATACTGATATTGAGTGTTTGTATTTCACACGCAAGAAAACATTTGCTGTAGAAGCAAAGTCAACTAAAAATAAATTAGGAATAATAAATGCTGGTCGTTTAAAAGCGCACAGAGAAGAAATTGGAGCATCATATACGATAGTTATTACTCCTAGATATGTACCCGCTGTAAAAAAAGATATAAAAGGGCAAAACATAGTCATTCTTTTGGCTAATACGTTTAGTGAATATTTGTATAATCATATTTATCATGATATTAGAGAAATTCTTTATGAAGATTTTGATGATATAATTATAAATCACTTAGGTGAAGATATTAGTAAATACATATCAGATAAAACTATCGAGAAATTTTCTGCACATTCATGACTTGATAATATTTCATTGCATTTAAATTATTCGTATTTTCCCAAATCATAGAACTAATAGGAGAAAAAATGTTAGGAGCAATTATCGGAGATATAGTAGGTAGTCGCTGGGAGTTTAGCCCCACGAACAACTACAATTTCGAGTGGCTGTCAGAGGAGAACGGCTTTACGGACGACACCATCTGTACACTCGCTGTAGCCGATGCCTTGCTGATGAATCGTGACTTTGGCGAGAGTATCCATAATTGGTGCCGCCGCTATCCGAATCCCAAAGGAGGTTACGGAGGTCGCTTTGCCCAATGGGTTCATAGCGACGTTCCGCAGCCATACAATAGTTATGGCAACGGCTCTGCTATGCGCGTATCTCCAGTAGCACATTGGTATAAGTACATCGACGAGGTTCTTGATGCCGCTGCCGCCACAGCCCTCCCTTCTCATAATCATGATGAGGGTATTAAAGGGGCTCAGACAGTAGCTCTGGCAATCTTCAGGGCACTGCAGTTTGGCACTCAAGCACCAAATCATATTGGCGAAATCCTTGAAGAATGTGTCCAGTTCTCTGGCTATGACATCAACATCAATAAAACTGATGTTATCAATCGGTTCGATGAAACATGCCAGGGTACTGTCCCTGTTGCTCTTTGGATAATAGGCATCAGCAATAGCTTTGAGGATGCAGTTCGTAAGGCAGTAAGCCTCGGTGCAGATGCCGACACTTTGGGTGCCATCGTTGGCAGTATCGCTGAAGCGATTTGGGGTATACCTCTTGATATCAGGAAAAGCATAAAAAGCTTTCTTCCAGAAGAGATGAATGATATCATGATTGAATTTTACGAAATGATAAATAGATAGGAAATGGATTATACATACAAATACCCACGTCCCGCTGTCACAGCTGACTGTGTAGTAATGACTAACGAACCACTCCCGAAGTTCCTGCTCATCCAGAGAGGAACTGACCCATTCAAAGGTGCATGGGCATTCCCTGGTGGATTCATGAATATGGACGAGACGACAGAACAATGTGCAATCCGCGAGCTGGAAGAAGAGACTGGCTTAAAGGTAGCCACCGTTCATCAGATTGGCGCATATTCAAAGGTTGATCGCGACCCACGAGGACGTACAATCACAGTGGCATACCTTGCCATCATCAACTCTCCAGAGGAAGTTAAAGGGCAAGACGATGCAGCAAAAGCAGCTTGGTTCCCAATTACAGAATTACCGCCTCTCGCATTCGACCACTATGATATCATGCAAGATGCACTTAGGACTTATGCTACGAATATTGATATCAAATGAACTTACAATGAAACTATTCAAGCGAAATAAATTCTTTCACCAAGACCGCATCGCTATGCGGATTGCAGCTCGCTATGGGATGACTTATGAATACAAGTTAGCTCGCAGAAATCGTTTAAATCCAGTTGAAGCATTGGAAGACTGGGATTTGATTACTCCTAAAGACTATGCTTTATTCACTAACAAATAAGAACGTAATCCCTTCGCGGGTCAATTTAAAGCAAACACTATAGAGAACGGCAGGCCGAAAGACCCGCCGTTTATATTTGAGGTCAGTTCTCCTCTTCCTCAAAGAACTTTCCCTTTGGCATCGGTGCCCCTTCAGCCACGCAGCAGTTGTAGCGTTCGCGGCTACGGCGCTCACGGGCGAACATATCCTTGGTACCTTTCTCATCCTGAGTAAACTCCATGTGTTCTTCGATGGCAAACGACTGGGCCATCTCCTCCACATCAAGATTGTCGGTACCAATCAGCGTGAAGGTCCAGTTCTGTATCTTCAGCTTCTCGATAAGGGTACGCACCATCTTCAGAGTCCATTCCTCTGAACAGTTCTCATAGCCGTCTGTGATGATGGTCACAAGGACATGATCGCCATCTTCTACTTGGGCATTGATCTTTGAGATTCCCTTTCCGATAGCATCATAAAGAGGTGTGGCAGCACATGGATGATATGCTTTCCACTTCAAATCCGTTGTTTTGTCTGCAAGCGTATTGTCATAATGCAGTTTGGTGTGGTCGCTGTCAAAGGTTATCAGCGTTACGTACTGAATCTGGTTGGGGTACTTCTTCTGCATCATGCGAACAGTCTGCAGGGTTTCATTCATACCTGTGAAGGCCTGTTTGCGGATACACTCCATTGAACCGCTTTCGTCTACAATAATCAAGTTGTGGACTCTTGTTGGAATTAAATCTGTCATAGTTGTAAATTTTAAAGGGTGAATACTATTTTCGACATGTCTTTATCACTTTAAAGAAGATTTTCGAAAAAAGTTAAGTAGTATCACGATTTTTTTCGTATATTCGCCCCATAAAACAATAATATGACATATAGGCGACTATCAGACAAGGAGATTCTAAGGGGCTTCCGCAAGGGCGACGCCGACATTATCCGTACCTATTTTTACGGATATTGTGAGGTCGGCTATTACATTTTCGACCAGCGTTATCAGCTTCATGAGAAAGAGAACCTGGACTTCCTCTCACTTGCCCATCAGTATGCTATATTCCTGATGGAACATGATTGGAAGCCACTGGAGGACCATTCCCCAAACGTTTCCCTAAAGACCTGGCTTATCAACGGCTTTCGTTTCATAGTCCTCGATGCTCTGAAATGGTACCGCAAGGAATACGGCAGCATCACCTTTGAGGACTATCTCCAGTCATTCGATGTCTCGAGTAATCTCCGTCTGCAGTTTAATCATATGGTTGAAGATGTCTGCGACCATGTTCCTATGAGCCGTCAGGAGCGACTTATCATAGATATGATTCTCCTGCAGGGCTTCAAATCTAAGGATGTTGCCGCCCAGATGGGAATGACTCCTGCAGCCATATCACAGAAATACAAGAAAATCAAGGAAGACATCATCGTACCGTATTTCCGTCAATACTTTGATATGGACTTTGACATGCCTGAAATTATGCCGGACTTCGGCATAGTTGGCGAACCTATACTGGAAGAGGCAGCACCTTGTGCCGCACCTATGGATTTCATGAAAAGAAGAACTATGGAAGAAAAGCGTACTACTCCGGAGCATATTACTTCGCTCCAGCCAAACGAGATTTTCGTCTTCGGCTCAAACCTTCGCGGAATGCATGGCGGAGGTGCAGCATATGTTGCATATCGCCACTTCGGTGCCATCATGGGCCAAGGTGTCGGTCTGCAGGGGCAGAGTTATGCCATCCCCACTATGCAAGGTGGCATAGACACCATCCGTCCCTATGTCGGCGAATTTATCGACTTCGCCAAGCAGCATCAGAACTTGACATTCCTCGTCACCCGCATCGGTTGCGGCATCGCCGGCTTCACCGACGAAGAAATATCTCCTCTCTTCGAAAAAGCTCACAATATAAGTAACATTGTTTTACCATTGGGTTGGTAAATATCATTCAGGTATAAAAATAATTAGTACACATATGGTTATAACTCAGTATTCAGATATTTATAATGAAGATAAAACTCTTCGCCCATACCAAGAAAAGGCTAAAAAAGAAATTTTTGATTCATGGGACGAGTTTGATAACGTAATGTTCCAAATGCCTACTGGTACAGGTAAAACACGCCTATTCACCTCTATAATTAGAGACATCAACAACTATAGTTTAAAACAAAAGGAGCCTGTAAAGATTCTAATAATAGCTCATAGAACAGAGCTAATAGATCAGATTGATGAAAGTCTTAATAGATACCAGGTGCCACATAACGTGATAGCCGGAAGTAAAAAAAGAGATTATAGGTATCCTGTGAGTGTGGCATCTATACAGACAATAACCCATCCAAATAATTTAAAAGAAGCGAAAAAGCTAAAAGTTCAGTTTATCATTATCGATGAAGCTCATCATGCTTTAGCTGCCACGTATAAAAAACTATGGGATTTATTTCCAGAATCGAAAAAACTGGGTGTAACAGCAACACCATGGCGAATGAATCACCAAAGTTTTACAGATCTTTTTGATACTCTTGTGTTGTCAATGCCGATAAAAGAATTTATTAAACAGGGTTATTTGGCTCCATATAAGTATTATTCTCTTAAAAGTGATAGTGATATTCAAAGTGTCATTGACGATATCGAGTTAGACAAATTCGGAGAGTATAAGGAGTCGTCTTTGGAAGAAAAGATGGATATCGGTTCGATACGTGCACAGCTGTTGAATTCATATCTTTCGTTGGCTGAAGGTAAAAAAGGAATCATATATGCCATCAATATCGTACATGCCAAACACATCTGTGACGAATACCAAAAAGCAGGTTATGTAGCAGTAAGTATAGATAGCAAAACTCCTGCTGCAGAGAGAAAAAATCTTGTAAATAAGTTTAAAAAAGGAGATATTGACATCATTATAAATGTTGATATATTCTCAGAGGGTTTCGACTGTCCTGATATAGAATTCATTCAATTAGCGCGACCAACAAGATCACTTGTAAAATATCTACAACAAGTAGGAAGAGGCTTAAGGCCTACCAAAGATAAGGAAAATTGCATAATTCTGGATAATGTCGGTATGTATTCTCGATTTGGATTACCAAATGCCCGTAGACATTGGAAACATCATTTTCTTGGAAAAAAAATAGATGAAGTCCAAAATAGAGCCTTATCAAAGGGGGATGGTAAGCCTAGAATCGTAGATTTTTCTGAAGGGACAGAAGATATGGAGTTGATTCAAGATTTAGATGCTGCTGCAGAAACTAATTCCAAAGAAGAGTTTTCTTATGTAGATGATTTCTTTCCTATATTTGGAGTTATGTTAGGAAAAACTACTTCAGAACAAGCACATGAATTGGGATACCCTGATGAAGTTGATGAAGATACTGGAGAAGTGTTTTGCAATGTAGATAATATCCATTTTATATATTTGGGTAATATACTACATGAAATCAGTTGGACAAGAGTTGATAGAGATTTTCCAAGTTTATGGAAATCTAAAGGGTTTTCATGGGAGATTTCATACGACGAATGGATTGATGTCTTCCTTCGCTTAGGATATAGAATTGAGCAACGTCCAGAAAAACTTCTAAACAATGGTCACATCACTCTAAGGGCATTTCTAGATGCACTTTCACCTGATGGACACCTCGAATTTAACCTATTCTTTTATTCTTGGAAAAATAGATTTCATACGTCATTACAAAATACCCTAAATACAGTATGGATTCATTATTATAATTCACCTATAGAAAAGTGGGGTGAGTCAGATAATGAAGAAGATGATGATAATGAAGGGAATCTTATTCAATCTTTAGAACGTCGCAATTTCGTATGCGATAATTTTATCTTCAAGATAAAACAAAATAAGCAGATTTTCGAGGCATATATACAAGACGACGAATATTTTATAATCAGTCAATTGCTGCTAGATTATAGTAGTAATGACATTCATCGTGTTAGAGTCGGTAAAATACCATGCAGCTCATGGATGTTTTGGCAAATGCTACGAGAGAAAATTGACAACTTAAAGTCAATTGTTCACTATGGGGAAAACTACACTGTGTTCCACTATAAAGTAATGTCTAAAGAAAACGTAGAAAAAGATAAATTCTTTGACTACAAAGGAAAGGAGATTGATAATCCGGAGATAGTTAGAGCCAAGTATGAGCAGGAATTAACAAAAGGGGAAATTACTGACTATCTAGATATCCCCGTATCCAAGGCATCATTTAAAGCTGTTTTAGAGGATGAAAAATATGTCATATATAAGGCTGTTAAAGGGAAAACAAAACTAATCGCCAGGATGTCGATTAACTGCGATTTATCAAAGGAGTATCCTATATCGGTATATCAAGTTAGGATAGGTAGCGAAATTTATATTCCACAAAATACAAAGCATAATAAAGATGTTCACTCCCAAATTGTTTGGACAGAAGATAATTCTATAATCGTTCGTAGTATTAAAAAAGGAAAAGCTTATTTGTTTAAGTATAATATTGATGGTAAACTGTTGAAAAAAGGAACTATCGCATCAGAAGCTTTAGAGGAAGTCATTCCATTCAAAGGGGAAGATATTGAAAAGCTGAAAAATGCATTTGACAAAAAATCTACCAGTTATAAGTATTTCTGGTTTATGTCCCTTATTCAGATTTACGAAGAAACTCAAGTTGAAAATATTTCATTAAGACAAATCTTAGTCAAGATGGTCGCAAATGCCTGGAAATATGTATTCATGTTAAACGGTCAATTCTCTCAATCTGATCAATTACCCAAATACTTAGTTAGTATCAAATCGATAACAAATTTGGATAGTAATTCTTTAGAACAAGAGGTTGAAGACAAACTAAATGAGGTCTTTGACACAAAGAATTTACAAGTTATATTAAATCCACTTTTAAAAAACGTTCCATATCGTTTTCTTTCGCCATGGATAAAATTTACTGATAATGAAAATGTCATGAATATATCCAGAAAGCAAGAATCCAGATGTCCATATGAATTATACAATGATCATGTGATTATTAAAAAATTATGGAGGGAAAACTTAATTGGTCTTTATGAAAGTATACACCTCTTTGTAGAATACAGTTTAGAAACATACCTAAAAATAGACCCAAATATAAAAGAGACTCGAGATTTTTATAATACAAGGTATATTTCATTAAACCAACTTTTGAAAGGAATAAAAAGAAGAAAAAGTTTGGAAGTAGTAAAACTATTCTTAGAAAAATACAAATTCAATTCCACAGGAGTCATTACACCTGTGGAAATAATGGAAATAATGCCAGAGTCTAGTTGTAACATTGATAGTGACGGACGTAAACGTGTCAATGTACCAGGAAATATGTGGTCACTAAAAGTATTAGATAAATTGTTATCAGGAGATAAACTAATTGACAAATATGATAACATTCAACTTTTTGATGAATGCGGCTTAGAGTCATATCTAAAAATGATTGATGCTAATAAAATTCAGGATATTTATAACACAAAATATATATCATTGACTAAACTATTAAAGGCGATAAAGGACAACAAAGATGAAAAAGTGGTTAAGATGTTCTTAGAAAAATTCAAATTCAGTTCTACTGGATCAATAAGGCCTGCGGAAATAATGGAGAAAATTCCAGAGTCAAATTGTATCATTGATAGTGATGGTCGTAAACGTGTCAATGTTCCAGGTAATATGTGGTCACTAAAATTACTGGATAAACTCTTGACCGGAACAAATTAAATAAATCTAACGTACCCCTCATTACCGCGAGGTCGTATCGTTTTGCCGACTATATGAGACTTTGAGTCGTGAGACTCTACTTTTAGCTTAAGGCGTGAGTATCGCTGACTTATTCTTAGGACTCTGTCTTTGAATTTCCTGCGAGGCTTCTTGACGCCGAATAATAAGCAAATGCTAAATTTACCCAAATTTTATTCTGAGGCGGTGGGCCGTGAGGTCCGCCGTTCTTTTGTTTCCTGTCCGCATCTTCAATCAGCTGATACAGAATCATTATCGGTTCTCCCGTACACCTCCCATTCTACATCTCTGTGTGTAGCCACCATCCATTGTTCATCTCACGCTTGAATGCCTTCACATCCACGAAAGAGGTATTTTGCTTTCCACTTCAACATTTTTGTTATCCTTACTTTGATACTTTATCGCCATAGCTCTAAAACTTATCTGTACTTCGATGTAATCTGCCAGTAAAGTAGGGTAGTGGCCACCTTCAGCTATTCCCTGTACCACAAGGTAAATAGGAAAATCAGCACACATACCTCGTACAACACTCACCACACCTTATACACAAAGGAAAGACAATGCAGATATAGCCCTAAATAGGATAGGGTAGCCAATAGCACTTGTTAGTACCTGCCGTTGGTTGGATGTTTGCTGAATCTGTGTCATTGACATTCTCTATACATGTTGGACTTCTCATGATAGCTACCTGTGAGGCCCTTTACTTATTTTTCCTTTGCAAATTTAGCGCAATCCCGTGCTCTGCAAGTACTGGTCACGAGTTCCCGATTCCTGCTCAAAAATCACAGCAGCCTTCCGCATTTTCTTCTTCACGTCAGGGCCTAAAGAAAATGGGGCATTCCGTTATTTTTGCTGGTAATTCCTTGCATTAAAGCACTTGCCGCTTGCTGCTCTTATATGCACGTAAAAATTACAAAAGCTCCTCGGAGCTTATCATTAACAAGAAGTCAAACATTAAAAAATAAAAATTATGACACAGAATGTACAAACATCAGTTTTTACCCACAGCAGATTGTATAACAAGCGTTATTATCTGGGCAATATCTACAATGTAGTTGTAAATTGCGAAGGTGGTGAGTATTACGAGTACGAGGTTGAAGCCGATACATTTGCTAAGGCTACAGAGATAGCAGAGAGCATGGCCAATGATCTGATGGCAGATATCACATATGTCGAAGTATATAAAGTTTAAGAATAAAGTATTTCAAAGATAAGTCTAACAATTTAAAAATATTAAAGTTATGGAAGCAAAAGTTATTATCATTTCAGTAGTGAAGTCTAACAAGAGTGAGAACAATGTTTGGATGGTGGCCATCACAGGTGAAGAACAAGGTAAGGCATACTGCAAGAGCCCCTACAAAGCCATGCGTTTCGCTTTTCTCCTGAAGAAGCAGACAGGATATAGCATCGAGGATGCATCCCTCAAGGCCCTCTCAGAGGAAATTGCAAAGCAGAAAGCTGAAGCTGCTGCTGCCGAGCCAGAGAAGCCTGCAGAGCAGGAGGCACAGCAGCCAGAGGCTGAAGAGAAGCCTAAGAAGCAGCGCAAGCCCCGCGCAAAGAAGGAGCCCAAAGTGGTTCAGATGGCTCCAGAGCCACAGCAAGAATTGATAGCATTCCTTTAAGGAGTGCTATCTTTTTCTGTACTAGAAAAAGTTGCTATATATTATCAAAAAAGGCTCGCTTCCCAGCGAACCTTTCCAGAAAAAAATTACTTAAAAAACTAAATTAATCAACCATAAACCTTAACCACTGCAAAGATATACATTTCTTTCGAAATTGATGTTTATTTTTCGTTATTTTTTGTTCATTCTACATTATTTAGCGCAGATTAAACAATGTTACACTTTTTTTAAACATCTTTTCGTGTCTTTTCCCCGCCCACCGCCCAATTGTACCTTTGCCAAAAAAAAGATATGTCCACCATTATCAACACTTCGTTTTCCTCTTTATGCCTCACAGCTGACTTACCTGAAGAGGTAGAGATTGAATCGCTCACACCGCAAGTCACCGTCACTATCACCATTGACGAGGTGGAAGTATTCTCCTCTCAGTACTATATCTACGGCTTGAAGGCATATGTACGTGACATCCGGTCTATCGTCGAGTCAGCTATGTTGCAAAAGAAGCTGGCCATCGCCTCGGTCGTCCTGACTGTCAAGGACTACGAGAACTTTACCTACACATCGGGTGTCATCAAGGTAGTATACAGTCATTTGAAATCACTTAAAGGCGCAGAACAAGCACTTTTGGGCGCTTTCCTCACTACACGCAAAAGTGCATTGCTATCACAAACATGCCCCTTTACGCTATACAACTATGCCCAGTCATATCAGCAGAGTTCAAACTATTGCGATATCTATTACAACATGCCATCAGTACAGTCGATGCTCAAATCAACAGTCACGTTCGGCAATAAACAGTCCGACACACCCAAAATCATCGCATCTGAGGCCAGTTATGCGCGGTTCCAGAATCTGTTGGCGCTTAGTGGCATTTACAACGCCACAATACATCGGGTCTTTTATAGAATAGGGGAGCGCGAGTTCAATATATATTTCTCACCCACCGCTCCATCTGATACATTCCAGTTCAAAGGTAATTTTAATCTTTGGGAAACGGTTTGCCTTTTCGGCGCTACTACTTCAAAAACGGAGATTGACCGTTCTGAAGCTATCTGTGGTAATAAGGTTGCTTATTACGACACTTCCGTCAAAGTCAAACACGAAGTGGAAACAGCACCACTTACACTATCCGAAGCACAGTTCCTTACTCAGCTTCTCTCTTCCCAGGAAATCACTCGAGAAGTTGCTGACGGAGTCTTCGCTCAAGTCTTAATTTCAGATACCTCATCAGAAGTATCAGATAATAATTCTAACCCCATCCGCTTGAAGTTCACCTGGACTTATGCGGAACAAAACGAGTTTCTCCCATGAATAGTATCCACATTACCACAGCCCGGCTGATTCTCAACCGTCCTGAGCCAGTCGATATCCGTCTATGGACGTCTAAAGGCGAGATCCAGGAGTGGCACCGCTGTATCTGTATCAAATACGACCACTACAAAGGCACACGCAAGTTCAAGCTGCTCGACTCCAATCAGATCCGCCAGACTCGCGAGTGCTGCATCTTCCAGCTCAACGGCATGGAAGTATTTATGTAGATGTTTGCTTAAAATGGAACATCATCAATAGGAGGATCAATAGGTGGCATTATGGGGTCTATAGGAGGATCATCATGAAATGGTGGCAATATGGGTTCTATATAAAACCTGCCGAATTCTTCATTATAAAAAATGAGATCATGGAATTGCGAGGCTTTTCGCTCTATTTCTTGTGAACTCGGATTTTCAAGTACGTTTGTCCTTGAAAAATTGTTTGCTTCTTCTATTTGCAAGCTATCATGCAAAATCGCATTTAAAAGTAAGTTTGTATATACAATCTGGTATTCATATTGTCTGATATCATCTTGTGTTTCAAACTTATCTGGTAAACTCAATTCTGGATCATGTAAAGCCTTTCTCGCTGCATCCAGAATCTCTTCTGTTACTTTCTGAGAATTATCAATATAGCGTAATAGCTCATTCATATAATCATTAGTGGGTAAGTTCTCGCGGTTTTCCAACCAAGCAAAATAGGGAGAAAAAACTATCGGTTCAATATCTGCTTTTTCAATAAGTTCGAGATAATCATACTGTTTATAAGGATTATCAGACACTAATTGTGCTTCACTGGCATCGATATTCCAAGACAGGCAATTAAGTGCTCCGCCATCTTTCACCGCCTCTATTGCGGAAACTCCCACCACTTTTGTATTAGGAAGAGCCTTCTGAATCTGCTCGATGGCCATCTCGTCTTCTGGTGTTCCCAATTGAGGAACTATAACCAAGTTTCCAATTTGCAGATAGTTGACGTAACACCAATTATCTTCATGCTTTTTCTTGACTGGATAGTGAAGCGGTATTACTTCAAACTTCTGTTCAAGTATGGTTTTAAATTGATGATAATAATCAGAATCAAAATCATCGTAGTTTGTGAGCAAAACCTTGTTATCGCCCAAATAATGGATTATACCGTCACTATGACCATATTTCTCACTTTTGTCCCAGGGCAGGAACATGATGTCACACTCAAAAGCATCGCGAAGCATCTCTTCTATATCTTCCCGGCTTAATTTTTTGTTTTCATGAAAAACCTTTTCGGTCATAACAATGGTATCGCCGCATTTGACCACATTTCCTCCATCTAATTTCAGGTTCAAATACTTAATACCGACCTTAGGCATCACTCGAATAAACATAGAAGCCAACTTCTTGGTGTTGGTGATGTATTTCTTTTTTTTCTGCAGATAATCTGGGTTATAGTCGTAAAACACCATTTTATCTGGTGCTATCTGTATAGGCATGAAATCCCTGCACCATATATCGTTAGTACAGGTCAGTAAGGCTGTATCCACATGATTATCACGAAGAACTTTTTGGAGTTCAGTCCAAAGCTTCGGGCACGTCTCGGGTATCCAAGACGAGAAATATACCTTATTGGTTTGAGAGTCAATTACCATATAATTACTACTATCGTTTGTCAGGTCGTGCGCTATAATAATTTCCTTTATAGTTTTTCCAAGAGTCTCTTTTTGTGTAGAAACAAAATTTCCATCCATCTTTATCTGCTTCTATGCCTTGCCTAATTGTTGACAATGGCTCAATATTCAATTCAGTTTCTTTATCGACAAGAATAGGAATGATAGAAGGTTTCTCAATTGAACTACTTTGGACGCAGCTGTTCAGCAATTCATCAGAACAGCACATAGGTCCTGTTATAAGGCTACCATCTTCCTTAACTATACTACGAATTAAAATGCCTCCAAAGTAGCCTTCTTTTTCATTGCTCTCAAAGCATATATCAATACCGCTTAAATGCCAGAATAAACTTCCTGCTGTTTTTGTCCTGGCATATGTGTCTTTATACTGGCCATCTTTAAAAATAGCATTTTGATAGTAAAATTCTATTTCAGCTAAAGAATACCTGTCTTTGCCAGCCAGGATATCTATCTGATTGAATAACGTTATTGCTAATCCTTCAAAGTACTTTTGAAGGTCTTTTTCAGTCTCAATCTTTTTGACTTCTTCAAGTTCATTCAAAAAGATTTTTACTTTATCTTTTCTATATTCAACCATAATAAAAAATATTTATAAAATGTTAATAACTAATATCAGCTAAGGTATAAAAAGAATTCGAGAATTCCAAATTTTTGGCCGTTTTTTTTCATCAATGCCCTAATTTTTGCTCAATTTCCATTTTTTTTCGTATCTTTGCACCCGGAACAAGCGGACTAAAAAAGTCGTCGCTGTTCCTGCTGCTCATGCATCTGTGCTTCTGCAGCATCTTATTGGTAAACGAAGCTGACGCGCTTCTGTCTTGCACACTCGAATCTGGAAAATTCAAACAAAGAACAAGACGGGGTACGACGGTTCACGTATATATTCGTGGGCTTGTCGTCTCATGTTCTTTTCTTTACGGCAATCCAGAGCCTGAGTGTGAAGACGTGGGATACGCAAGTCCACGTTCTTTTTGTACAAATCAAACTAGCCAGAAGCATCAGCAAAAAGATATTTTGTATTTGGGACCATACCACCTGAGAAGGCATGTATGATCCACAGTCTTTTTCTTTTAGAAATTGACTAAGCTATAAGTAAATTTTAATGAGTAAAGTGGCCAGCTTGTGAAAGCCAGCCACTTTTTTATTCTGCTTCAGGAATGTCGCTCCACTTTGTAGTGTAGCTTGGACTACGGAAGTCGTGCTTGATGCTGTCTCGGAAAACACTCGCTTTGCCAATGCCGTCTTTAGCCGTGTATTGTTGCGAGCCAAGCACGACAGTCTCACTACCATTGACTCGATTAATACGATCAATGGCTTCATCAAGCCTTCGCTTCTTCTCATACATCTCCGAATCGTAGTCGATGAAATTGGTCTGTACAGCCGAAGTAGGGCAGATGCCCATCACGATTACACCAGCACGCTTGTACTGATACCCTTGTCGGTATATCCTCTGGGTGCAGCGCAGAGCACATTGCACAATATCCTGTGTAGAATTGCTGGGAGTCAGCAGGCGTTCCTCAGCATAGTTCCAGTACTGTGGCAAGTCCTCTCGGAAGTGGTTTGTATCGATGAAAACACTCACAATCGCCGCTGCTGACTGTTGCTTGCGAAGCTTTTCTGCACAGTGGGCAGCAAAGTTGCTGATACTGGTGCGCAGCATCTCAAAGTCTGGCACCATTCCTGGGAAGCTTCTGCTGGTACAGATGCTTTTCTTCTTAGTCATGTCTTCCAGAAGAATGCAATCCTCGCCGTTGAGTTCACGCCAGGTGCGCTCTACCACAACGTTAAAGGTCGACCGAACCCAGCTTCTGCTGAGCGTTGCAAAATCATAGGCTGTTTTGATGCCCACAGCTTCAAGGCGCTTAGCATACTGTCGGCCAATGCCCCACACTTCGCTAATGGGATACAGTTCTAAGGCCTTGTCGCGTCTTGTCACATTGTTAATATAGCAACAATGATGAAATCCGGGATATTTCTTTGCATAATGACTGGCCATCTTTGCCAAGGTCTTAGAAGAGGCGATGCCGATGCTTACCGGCATACCCGTGCATTGTTTGATGCGCTGATGCATCTCCTCGCCCCATGCTTTCAGGTCGAGATGCTCCATACCTTTCAGCATACAGAAGCCTTCATCTATACTGTAACGATAGAATTCAGGCACCTCCTTTCGGATGAGCGACATCACTCTGTCGGTCATATCGATATACAGTTCGTAGTTCGACGAGAATACCGCTATTTCCTGTCCAGGAAAGAGGTCTTTTAGTTGGAAGTAGGGAGTTCCAGCTTTGATGCCCATTGCTTTTGCTTCGTTTGAGCGTGCAACAACACAGCCATCGTTGTTCGATAGTACAACGACGGGCTTTCCGTTGAGATCGGGCCTGAATACACGCTCGCAGCTCACGAAGCAATTATCACAATCTATAATGGCAAACAATAGCTATTCCTCCAGTCTCTAATGGTAAAAATTACTTTTCCCCAGACAGTAAACTCGTCTGATGAATCGATGATAAACGGTTTGAAATCCTTATTGGCTGGCACCAATCGGATAAAGCCCTGATCCTTAGTCGACGTATCCAGGTACTTCACCGTAAACCCACCGTTAACATACGCAGCCACGATATTGCCATGTACCATCTCTTCTGCTTTGTCTACCAGGCACAAGTCGCCATCGAAGATGCCGGCCTCTTTCATAGAATCGCCTTTCACACGCACATAGAAAGTACTTTCGGGGTGCTTGATAAAGTCGCGATTGAAATCCAGCCTGTCTGCAGGATAGTCACTGGTAATAGGGAATCCGGCTGCTATCGCATCGTACATCGGCAGCTCCAGCTCCGTAGATACATCTGCTTTTTGTATATCTGGTTCTTTCATTTTCTTCATTTTGCTGCAAAATTACAATTTTCTCACTAATTCCAAGAATTATTAGCCAAAATGTTTGTATTTCATTTATTCTTTGTACCTTTGCGTTTGGTTTTTGGCCATGGGCATTTTGCCCATACCTAGATTTTTTCATTCATACCCCTGTGAAGGGCAAGAATGAGTGAGTACAGGTTTTATTCCTGGCTCGGGTTAAATTATTAGTTGTAAATTATGGCTGGCTGTGAAGCTCGCCATTTTTTGTGTCTTTTTTCATCCCTAGTCATATTCATATCTTTGCCAGAAAAATCATCGATATGAATAATTTCGTTTCCTTCAACTCTGTTGAATCCATCCCGGACCTCAAAGCCAGCGCCGCATTCACAGTCAATAGCTCCGAAGTATTCAAAGAGCAGTCTGACATCATCCCACGCACTCTGGCCGAAGGCTACCAGTATATGCCGTGGGGCGCTGATAACGAGATGCCTTACCGCATTCTCGAGCTTATTGAGTCCGACGAGACACTATCCACCTGTCAGATCTTCAATGCTGAAGTCTGCTATGGTTCCGGCCTGGTCTATGACACATCCCAGGCCAGTGCTGCCACCAAGTCACAAGTCCAGGAGTTCCTGATGGATAACTCTCTGGCCTCGTATTTCCTCGGTGTCTGCCAGGATTTCAAGCATTTCGGTTTCTGTGTGTCTATCATCATCCTGAGTTCTGATGGTTCAAAAGTTGTACGTATTCTCCGCAAAGAGGCCTGCTACTGCCGTTTTGCCCCTGCAGACAAGTCTGGCAGCATTCCGTATATCCTGTATGCGAACTGGCGAAAGTCTATCTCCAGTAAGGACGAAGTCGAGAAGATAGAACTTCTGGATTTCCATTCTCCTTGGGCTGACCTGCAGGAACGTATGCAGTCAGCCAAAGGTAAGAAGCCCAAATCCAATACTCGAAAGTTCGCCATCGTCAGCCGTGTACCAACACCTGACAGCACGTATTATCCAATTCCTTACTATGGTTCACTTTTCAAGGGCAACTGGTACAATATCAAGCGTCTCATTGGTATGGCCAAGGAAGCTAAATTGAAAAATTCAGCGCCAATCAAGTATCACATCGAAATTGCCAATCGATTCTGGGACGGAATCTTCAAAGCCGAAGGAATTACCGACCGCAAGAAGCAGATGGATAGGGTAGTGGAGGAGAAGGAAAAAATCATCAACTTCCTGACGGGTATGGAAAACTCAGGTAAGGTTCTTTTCTCTACGTTCTACATCTCCCCCGATGGCCACGAACAACATGACGTAGTTATTAATAAGGTAGAAACGGAAAAAGAAGGTGGCGACTGGTCGACAGATATTATCGAAGCCGTCAACATGATGTGTTTTACGATGCGCGTTCATTCTAACCTCGTCGGCTCAGTACCAGGAAAGAGTCAGACAAACAATTCCGGTTCTGACAAGCGTGAGCTCTATACCATCGCCCAGGCCCTGCAGAAGCCATATCACGACCTTCTTTTCACCGTTCACCATATCATAATAAGGTTCAACGGTTGGGAAGGCGTTCATCCCGATTGTCCATTCATCATGCTTTCTACGCTTGATGAAAATAGAGATGCTAAGCTTGTTACACCGAATAAGACTGAAGAAGAATAATGAAACTGATTACCACCGACGAGCAGCTGCGCTTGCTCATACCAAACGTACTGGCCACCGCTGAGGGCGAGCCTACATTGATTGAAAAGCTTTACCCATATCTCGAATCGGCCGAGCAATGGGTATTAGACACTTTCGTTCCTGAAACAATTTTCGACGAGATTGCAGAAGCAGGCAGCTCAGGTCCTAACGAGCGTTTTCGTTACCCATTGGAAAAGCTCGTTGCCTGTCATGCCTATATGACAGCCATCCCTTCGCTTGATTTAGTCTTGACCCCTAATGGCTTCGGCATCGTCTCTAATCAAACCGTTGTTCCCGCTTCTCGTGAGCGCGTCGCCGCTCTGATCGCCTCTCTCGAGTCTCAGCGCGACGCCGCTATCGAAGCTCTCATCCTTCGTCTATCCAGTAGAACGGACTGGCAGCAAAGCGAACCAGGTAAATACTTCGCCGCCACAATGTTCCCGTTCCTGAGCCTCTGCCGCCGTCTCGCCATCCGCGAACATATCTGGGACTCGTACCAGCAGCTGCACGAACGTCTCATAAAGATTGAGTCCGTTCTTGCCGACACATACTTCTCTCACGAGCAGATGCAAGTCTTCCGCTCCCACGTATTCACCCAGCACCGCAGTGTATCACCCCTCGAAGAGCAGGTGATTAAATCCCTCCAGGCTTACGAGTTGGAGCTTCTAAACAACATCCAAGTTCACCCCCAATGTTATTACGATTTAATCACCATCATCCGTGAACACGAAGACATATTCCCCGCCTGGCACACCTCCGCAGTCGCCGCCCTCTACACTCCAAATGTCTTCAAAAACAAAGAAAAATCAGGTGGGTACTGGTTGTAGTAATGCTATTATATAAATCATCCGTTTGAAAAAAATATTTGTAAGTCATCAGGATATTCTCGAATTTTATAGTTCCATTAATGCCTTACAAATATTTTTCAAACTAAATATGAAATTCTTTATTATTTCTTAATATATTTTCCTTTTGTTACTACTTTATTCTTAAGAGGATTATTATATTTTCGTTTAACAGGTTTCATAGTGGTTTTAGGTAATGTATATGAAGGAGTTTTATCACCATTTACTAAATATTCTACACTTTTGCAAAAACTTTCGATGATTGTACCTGGTTTTGAATAATGCCAATCATCGTCTTTGCAATTCCATGAATCTATAACGTCACCATTATCGTCATAATATACAAATGAGAGAGATTTTAAACGATATATATCTATATCAACCAGTTCCGTTACTATATAATATGCATATCTATAAAAATTTGTATCTTCCATAGAATTGACAAGTCTTTCGCGCTCAGCAATTAAATTCTTAGGGACACATTTTTCGTGAGCTACATAATTACTATTTGTTTTTCTTACTGACGGACTTACATAAAATGTCATATCATCTGTCTCATCTACATATATCCAATCCTGCGCATATATAGTTAGTGATAAAAAAAGAGCTACTATTACAAATAAATATCTTTTCATATGATTAAAATTTAATTAAGACTAAATCCATTAAAAATCTGAGCAGCAACTGTTTCAAACAGATCGGTTTCTTCTTCTAACACAGAAAGAGCCATTACTGATATTATGTAGATATAATTTTTTGCATACAAAGTATATTCAATCTCAATACAGTGAACTGTTTGTCCTAATTCTGGATAGTTTTTTTTCATATCAATTCGTTTCTTTATGGCATGATAACCACATATTTGACTCTTAGCTGATTTAGTCCCCAGATAAGTCATACCATTCTTCTGAGCTTGTTGCCTGTGCATCATTTCTAGTTGTGGATGTTCTTGATCTGATACTAAATCCCATACGTCCCCTTTCAATCCTTCCGCCTTATTTGCGCCCAATTTTACTAAAATATGAGTATCATCATTTCGAACTTTAAACAGTGTTGACTCCGATAAGATAGGTCGTCCTATCCAATCTAATCCTTCAATAAGTTTCCATGTGATTTGATGTGTTTCGTTTGTATAAGTTGCTGTTATATTATTCCAACGCCCAGAGCTGGTCTGAGAATAAACAAATAAAGGCACTAAACCCAAAATAATAAATAGAATGTTTTTTTTCATATTATCTTTGCTTTACAGAATAATGAAATCCTTTAAAAATTCTTGCTATTTCATCCTTACAACCGTCCACATCGTGGAGTTCTAATGGCAGTTTTACTGCGATAGTTAGCATATATCCATTATTTATTACGATATATTCTTCGGCATATACTTCAACTGGATCTTTATATCGGCTATCCTTAAAATACTCTTTAAAAGTTGTTTTAATAGCATGTTGTCCCATTAAAATACACTTTTCAAGTGTTCTTTCATAGTTAATAATTCCACTTTTCTTTTCGTATGCTTTATCGACTTTCTCTACTAATAATTTGAATTTATCAAAAACATTCCAAAGATCATTGACTTTATCTGCCACATTTCCATTTACAAATACAATAAACGGATCTCCTTCAGCTCGAAAAATAGTATGTCTCTCGTTTCCTTCTACTTTTTCCCATTTATAATCTGAAGGCAAATTCCAGCCAAATCCATAAGTATAATTTGAATACTTATTATGAATTGCATCCCATTTTTCTAAATAATTATCATACGAATCAGAAGTGTTCGTTTGAGTCTTTGATAATATATATAATTTATCACCTTTTATGGAAATTTCGCCCAGTTTTTGAATAGCAGATTGTCCCAATAGAAGCGGTGTATTTTGTTTGTTTTGTACAACAGCTTTAACGTTCGAAATAACTATACTACCTATTTTGAGGGTTGAAAGATTAAGTTCTGTATGATCTACTATACGTCCATCTGCTGTTAGAGATTTTGATTTACCTGTAAAATCAGAAGCGGAAATAATCTTATTGTCTAACATCATTTCTGCTAAGGCCTGTGATAGGCTTACCATAGAGGCTCCAGTATCAAAAACCATTTTGACCTTTAGACCATTTATTTCACAAGGTATTTTGTATACACCCTGATCTTCTACCATTTGAATGACAGTCTGAGCGTGAACTGCCACTAATGATATTGAAAAAATTAAATATGCAAATAGTCTTCTCATACGATATTCAATATATATAGAATGAATCTTCTGCTATTTTCTTGTCTTTATACCATATCTCTATTTGATGCTCACCGGGTGTCCATGCCCCAGGTCCTTCTGAACCCCATCCCGACAAATAGTAGGAGTTTTTTCCTAGTTTACTCCTATCAAGATGATCTGTAAATGTAAACCCATTTTTAGATCCGTTTCCTAGTTCTAGTCTTCCGTTAGAGTATAATTTTATTCCGATTTCTACGTTTTCTCTGCGTAAAACATTTACATCAATACGAAATCCAATATAATAGCACTTATTTTTCACCAAAGGTTCATCATATGGAATAATGCAATTTCCATCTTTAAAAGATCCATAATGAAAACTTAAAACTTCAAATGGACACCCTGCATAATCTTTATATTTCTCTCTCCAAGGATTCTTTGAATATAATTCATATGCCATATTATAATATTTTTGAGCAGCTTTTATTTCACCTTGCTTATATAATGCTTCACAATAAACGTAATATACATAAGAATCTTGTGCACCGTAATCTATAGCTCTTTTGGCATATGATTTAACTTCTTTCCAATTTAAATCCTCCGCTTCAAGTATGGCCATGGCAGATAAAGCAACAGTATCTTTTGGATTCATTTCGATTGACTTTTCTGCTTCTTTACGCGCATCGGATGATTCACCATTCAAGGCCAATGCATATGCGAGCATACCTCTAACAGGAGATTTTGTTCCATTATGTTCTAATTCAAAACGATAAAAATCAATTGCTTTCGATAAAACTCCAGCTTTTTCATAAAATTTTCCTATTTCATTTATCAAGTTTATATCCGATAATGGTAACTGAGCAGCTTCATCTATTATTTTTATCTCTTCTTCAAGTTGTTTCTTATAATTGTATTCTTTTGTATTATATACAATTTTAGACATAGAAGCTACATTATCATCATTAGATATTAATTGAGAGCCCAAACAATAATATGGATCTCCAGATTTAGGTTTTACAATATAGTATTCATTTTTAGAAATTCTCTCAAAATTATCTATCTCTGAATCTGCATAATACGCAGTAATTGAAGGGATTTCACGGAAAAGATCATCTCTATTTTTAAAGAATCTAGCAGAGTCACATATTTCTTTGTTGTATCCCGGTGCCTCAAAAAGATATAAAGTATTTTTTCGTGATGAATATGCTTCACAAAATAATCTTCGTCCCAATTCATTATTCGGCAAATTTAAAGTATATTTCCATTTATCATTAAATGATGTTACATAATTTGGATATGAATTGAAATTTACGAAAATAACAAAAAAAGCAATCCCTAATAAAGCAGCAAGCATACAAGAGAAAACAACTTTCTTTTTCTTTGAAAGGTTTTGAAGATTATTACAAAGAGAAATCTTTTTTGATTCTGTATTACATTCAGCTCCAGAATTATCTCCAGGTTCCAAATTTTCGTTTTTATTATTTTTTTTCAAGTCATCAACAAAAGGTGCTTCAATCGTTGCCGATGATTCTGCAACAAGGTTACTAGTTGCTTTTGTAGAAGAAACAATATCTTCTTCAGTATTCTCAACCTCTTTGAATTCTTGTGTTTTGAGAGTATGTTTTGATGATAACATAGAATACCATCCAGAAACGCCATTCTTCTTAAAGCACATTGCGATAGCAAATATACCAAAATCTCTAATAAAAAAAATCAAATTTCTAATAAATTGCTCACTTATAGATACATCTGTACCCCAATTAAAAACAAATAATCTAATTATATATAAAAAAGTGAGAAAGATTAATCCATATGATTTTCTTGCAAATGTGAGGATACCTGATACTAAAATTAGGCAATTGATTATAATCATTACTATAATTAGCCAACAGTTATCCCCACCAAACAATGCGTATGAGGAATAAGCTGTAATGCAACTAGTAATTTCTCTTAATATAATAATCAATGATATCGCAAGAATAATCTTTGCGGCTAAATTAAAATCTCTATTACAACTTTCCATAAGCTCTTTAGTTATATCAACTTCTGTTTGCAAAGATACAAATAAAAATCAATTATATACCCCAAAAACTATTTTTTTCCATTTATATTTTGAAAAATATGCCATATTATTCTTTTCTTCATACAAAACTCAGTTGTCTTTTTTATAAATTAGTGGTTTCGTATCTTTGCATCATGAAATCATTTGATATCACACTCCCCACAAGTTGGGCCGAACTAACAGACGAGCAGCTGCTCATGGTCTATGGACTATTCGCACGCGACTTGTCTGCAGCAGAGGTCAAGTCCCTCTGCCTCATGAAGTGGAATCACTTAAAGGTGCTTGCCACTCTGCCGCGTCATCGTTTCCTAATAAAGCGAGGAAAAGAGCAGGTTGTGCTCAGAGTCAGGCAGATTCAGCAAGCCACCTCAGTTCTTGATTTTCTTGATTCATTCGCCCCAATGCCCATTCGTATCGCACGAATCGGCAAACACCGCGCTTTGCCAGCGGACTTCGAGAAGGTCCCGTTTGAGCAGTATCTGTATGTTGACAACCTGTTCCAGGGCTATCTCAACACACAGCAAGATGAACTATTGCTTCAGATGGCACAAATCCTTTATGGGAGCGACCATGTGAAGCCCTCGAAAGCCCATCTGGTTGGCATCTTCTACTGGATGGCTTCACTCAAACAGTACTTCGCATCGCTCTTCACGAACTTCTATAAGCCAGCCCCTGCTAAGGGCGAGGGCAACCTGCTTGGCAGCAGCCAGCCGGATATCTATAGCCAATTGCGTGAAAGTACGAACGCCATGATCCGAGCCCTCACAGGTGGCGACATCACCAAGGAAGAGCGCATCCTAAAGATGGATACTTGGCGCGCCCTCACCGAGCTTGACGCTAAGGCGAAGGAAGCCGAAGAGCTTCGAAAGGCTTATAAGAAGCCTTAGCAAGATTGTTTCGCCGTTATTAAACAACAGCCTATTTACCAAGCTTTTACATTTATTTCTTATACATTTACTCATGTTGCCATTTCTCCCACATACGCCTGAACAGCCGACACAAACAAAGAACAACGACACCTTCAATTGGGATGCCACATCGTTCTTTGAAGACCTGACCAAGCGCAACAAGTTCGCTCAGTCCAAGCACTTCACCTTCTGTCGAGTTTCTGGGCTTGACGGCTTCGAAGAAGCCCTGGCCAAATTGCAGACAAAAGCGGCTTTCGTCTGCGTGTCCGACATCTCACAGGGATTTACGGACATCAATAACACACCGCACACTCGCCGAGTAAAAACAGTGTTCTTCGCCATGCGCCACACCATTGATAATATGGTAGCTCGTCAGTCCTGTATCGATGCCATGCGCGAGCTGTTCCGACAGTTTATGTCTGTCCTGATCCAGGAACACACTCGTCTGCAGCAGCACTCTATCTATATAGACCCTAGAATCTCCTTCCAGGAAATCGACCGCTATTTCTTCTCAGGATGCGCTTGCGCGTACTTCCAAATCGCCGTTGATACCTACACCGATTTACAATTCAACCAAGAGGAATGGACTTGAATCAGCATCCCGATCCACAAGGCGAGCGTGAGAAATTTGTTCTCGCTTTCAACGACACAATGCTTAAAATCTGGCAAGAGCAGATTACGCTACTGGATGTCATCGACACAGGCAGGCTGCTGCACTCCGTCAGCGCTTTGCCAGTAAGAGCCGATGGCCGTTTTATAGAGATAGGCTTGTCTCAGGCCTTCCTCGAATACGGTCTTTGGCAGGATTTCGGCACAGGAAAGGAAATCCCCAGAGGCAACTCCGGGGATATAGGTCGTGAAAAGCGACGTGTCGCTAAGAAGTGGTTTTCTCGAAAGTATTATTCCTCAGTTCTCAACCTCCGTGACTTCCTGGCTGATAATATCGGTCAAGAATTCACCGCCATCGTCGCTCAGTCTTTAGACGACAACTACCGCCGCTACAACCACTAAAATGATTCAATACTATTAAGATTTTTATTATAGCAGGGTAATCCTACTATATTTCAGTTTCATTATATAACTAAAGTCAAATCTAATGGTGCAAACAATAATCTTCTATAAGGGCCTATCAAGTATTCACTCACTTTTACACAATCTACTAAGTAAAAATCTTTATCCACCATTTTACTATATTGACAACTTAATATTCTTTCGATGTCTGAAGATAATGCTATATTAACTCTAGCGTGAAAAACTCCGTCTGCAGGATTTATTTGTTTAGATATGTAAACACAAGTTTCTTGAATTGTTTTGTATGCTATAAATGCTTCCAAACTAGGGTTATCTGTAACTAGAAGTAATTCTTGAATTTTCTTCTTATATGGTCTACCTATGTGAAACCTATAATAATATCGTTTCCCCTCGTCATAATACCTATCTGTATAGATTTCAAAATATAAGTCATAATAATCATCTTTTGAGACTCCTTCTTCCTCAAATCTTTGAATGTCAAATGCAAAATCTGAAGCAACGTTTTTGTAGTTATGTTTTTCAAAATAACTTCTTATCATTGCTTCTATTTCCTCGTTACTATACCTACAGGTAATTTGTTTAGGCATATTCATTATCTCTTTTAAAACGCTTTCTTTAATATTCATGATACACAATCTATTTTCATTGTTACTATTAATTTTGCAAATATAAGAAATATATATGATACAACAATGAAATTTAAAGAATATCTTTCAAATAAGTTATGAAATTGAATGTCCCTTATACATCAACCGAGGAATATACAAAAAGTGTCTTTTCCGAATTATGCAATAGATATTAACTTAGCGACATCAATAATAAATAAACACAACATGACAAAAGAAACTAGGACTGACATCCAAATCTATTCGGCAATCGCTATGCTTTTAGCTGGTGTAGCACTAGCAACAGCTGGCTTCATCGTAGCTCCAACCGGTGTTATCTCTGACTCCGTACTTCTGTTTTTCGCCCAGTGTCTTATATACGCAGGCTCCATCTTTGGCGTGAGCATTTACATTCATACTAAGTTTGCAGAACTGAAATCTAAGTTTGACTCAATAGAGGAGGGAGGTGGCCAATGAGAGAGATTAGCCGAATTATCTGCCATTGCACGGCTACGCCCGAAGGCCGAGCCCAGACAGTCGAAGATATCCGACGTATGCACGTCAAAGAAAACCATTGGTCCCACATCGGATATCACTATCTGATATACCTCGACGGCACCATCCATCAATGCCTGGATGAGTCCATCCCTGGCATACACTGCTCAGGTTATAATAAGCACTCCATCGCAGTCTGCTATGTCGGCGGTTGCGCTAAAGATGCTAAGCTCACCGAAAAGGATACCCGAACACCAGCCCAGAAGGAAGCGTTCGTGAAGATCCTATCGGAACTTCACAAACGCTACCCACAAGCCACTCTTCATGGCCACCGCGAATTCGCAGCCAAGGCCTGTCCTTCGTTCAATGTTCACGAGTATGACTACATCTTTAAATAGACAACACAAAATATGAAATACTTTTCTCGCTCACTTTACTCTGTTATTTTGTTTTCATTTTGTCTGTCACTTACCGCTTGTAAGACAGTGCGCATGTCCGAAAAGGCGGTAAGTGCAAGTGAGACGGCAGCCGTGACGGCATCCCGTCTCACTTTTTACCGCACAATCGATTCGCTCTCCAGACAGTTTTCCTTGTCTGCAGACAGCATCTCAATGATATTCTTTAATGAGTCTCAGGAGTTTCCAACAGCGTTTCCATCAGGGATAGAAGGCTGGTTGGAAACTCTCTCTGACTCACTCACACCACAAGTCCCCAATAGCCATCAGCGCCCACGAGACACTTCGCGTCCCGTCCTCGCTTCGCCTTTTCCAAAGTCCCTCCACATCTACGGCCTACACCTCGGTGAAAGCACCAAGGAGAAGTCCGTCACGGCCACCGATTTGAAGGACAGCGTAGCAGTAGCCACCCAGTCCCAAAAGCTCAAATCGGCCACCAAGCAAAGCTCTCATCCGAGCTCCGCTCCTACGAATCTTTTGGTTCTTTCTTCCATACTTGCATTAATAATTATAATCTCTTATGTCATGAAAAAGCGTTTTCATTAATCTGTTTTTGAAACTTTAGCAAAATATTGGGACAGCCGTGAGGCCATTCCCAATATTTTTTGTACCTTTGCCTCCGACAAGAAAGATATATATTATATACAGTGAAATATATGAATCAAGAATATGCAAGGGTATCAGTAGAATCACCCGAAATTGAAAATAAAAAATCCCATAGTCATGTGCTGACTTACGAAGTAGAGAACAGCGATATCCAGGATGAATTCACAGTAAAATTCTAAAGATGAATATGAAAAGTGAAACCTTCCAAATAGCCTCCGACATCCAATGGGAAGATGCCGGTGATGGTGTTGTCCGTCAGATAATGGCATATGACGACAACCTGATGATGGTGAAAGTGAAATGCGAGCAGGGAGCCGTCGGCCCCATCCATCAACATCCACATACCCAAAGTACATACGTGGCCAGTGGATGTTTCGAAGTTTCTATCGGCGACGAAAAGAAGACTCTCAAAGCTGGCGATGGTTATTATGTAGCTCCCAACCTGCCACATGGCTGTGTCTGTTTGGAAGCAGGCATTCTTATCGACACCTTCACACCGATGCGAAAGGATTTCTTCAAATAGAAATCCCTTCG
>NZ_JHXD01000003.1 GCF_000687715.1 Xylanibacter ruminicola Ga6B6 | reverse complement strand
CTGCAACTCTAACTCACGAACGCGAGCTTCGAGTGCCAGTACCTCAGGAGATTTCTCCTCTTTCTTTTTACGTGCCATATCTTCAAGCGGTTTGGTATCCGCCTGCAAAGATACAACATTTTTTGATTTTCTGTACCGGCTTACCCAACATCTTATCGTACTTGGTTCAACATTGTAGTACTTTCCCAACTCTTCATAACTGTTGGTACCATTCAAATAAGCAGAAATAATCTCCGCTTTCTTCTCTTCTGGAATCCTTGGATTTAAAATTCTCATAAGTCTAACACATTTATTAAGTTTCTAAATGTGTCAACCTATATCAGTATAAGACATGATGTCTGTTTCTATTAATAGTAGCAATTGTTACCATTAATAGTAGCAACTGTTACCATTAATAGCAGCAACCTGCATAATAAATACCATGTCCGAACTCATCGAGCACTGGGGGCAACCAGCTGCATGGGCCTGTAAACGGAGCGGCCATCAATCAACGGGATTGGTGGCCGTTTTTGTTTTAATCTGTAAGCAAAACAAAACAGAATTCTTTCAGGTTGATAGTTGGAACCAAAATGAAGATTTAAAATCAGGACCAAATATTGACTGGAAACGGGAAAATGCTTACCTTTGCAGTCCATAAAAAGGATAAAGGTTTTTATGGAAACAAAGTACATATTCGTAACAGGAGGTGTGGTTTCTTCGCTTGGCAAGGGAATCATATCGGCCAGTATTGGTAAGTTGCTGCAGGCACGCGGCTACAAAGTGACTATACAGAAATTCGACCCGTACATTAACATCGACCCGGGTACGCTGAACCCCTACGAGCACGGCGAGTGCTACGTAACAGCCGACGGCTTTGAGACCGACCTTGACCTGGGACACTACGAACGATTTACAGGCATACACACAACACGAAACAACAGCATAACAACAGGACGCATTTACAAAACGGTAATCGACCGTGAGCGTCGCGGCGACTACCTGGGTAAAACGATCCAGGTAGTGCCACACATCACAGATGAGATTAAGCACCGCATGCTTAGAGAGGGCCTCGATGAGGGCTTCGACTTTATCATTACCGAGGTGGGCGGCACCATCGGCGACATTGAGAGCGCCCCATTTATGGAGGCCATCCGACAGCTGCGTTACCAGCTGGGCCGCAATGCCGTATGCGTACACCTTACGTACGTACCTTACTTAAAAGCCGCCGACGAGTTGAAGACCAAGCCCACACAGCACAGCGTAAAGGAGCTTCAGGGTATGGGTATTCAGCCCGACATACTGGTACTGCGCACCGAGCGCCATCTCGACGACGGCATGCGCATGAAGGTGGCATCGTTCTGCAACGTAGATCTGGAGTGCGTGGTGCAGAGCGAGGACCTGCCCAGCATTTACGAGGTGCCCGTGAACATGCAGCACCAGGGACTTGACGCTGCCATTATGCGTAAGATTGGTATCCCCGTAGGCGAGACACCTGCCATGAAGCCCTGGCGCGACTTCCTTGACAAGCAGCGCCGTGCCACCAACGAGGTACACATCGGACTGGTAGGGAAATACGACCTGCAGGATGCTTACAAGAGTATTCGCGAGAGCTTGAACCTGGCCGGTATCTACAACGATGTGAAGGTAAAAATGCACTTTGTAAACAGCGAGGAGATTACCAAGGCCAACGTGGCCGAGAAGCTGAAGGGGCTGGCAGGTATCGTGGTTTGTCCGGGATTCGGACAGCGTGGTATCGAGGGCAAGATCATTGCCGCCGAATACACCCGCACCAACGATATCCCCACATTCGGTATCTGCTTAGGCATGCAGATGATGGTGATTGAGTTTGCCCGCAACGTGCTGGGCTACAAGGATGCCAACAGCATGGAGATGGACGAGAACACGCCACACAACGTGATTGACATTATGGAGGAGCAGAAGAACATTACCGAGATGGGCGGCACCATGCGCCTGGGCGCTTACGAGTGCGAGCTGGTTAAGGGCAGCCGCGTGTACGAGGCCTACGGCGAGGAGACACTCATCAAGGAGCGCCACCGCCACCGCTACGAGTTTAACAACAAGTACCAGGAGGAGTACGAGGCCAAGGGCATGAAGTGCGTAGGTATCAACCCCGATGCCAACCTGGTAGAAATCGTAGAGATTCCCGAGAAGCGCTGGTACATCGGTACACAGTTCCACCCCGAATACTCATCAACGGTACTGAACCCCCACCCACTGTTTATGAGTTTCATTAAAGCCTGCAAATAACCTATGGAGCAACTGAAGCATGAGTGCGGAGTGGCGATGATTCGCCTGCTGAAGCCGCTGGATTACTACGAGAAGAAATACGGCAGCTGGGCCTACGGTTTTAACAAGCTGTACCTGATGATGGAGAAACAGCACAACCGCGGACAGGAGGGCGCCGGTATAGCCAGCGTGAACCTGAACAACAAGCCCGGCACCGAGTACATGTTCCGCGAGAAGGCGGAGGGCAAGAATGCCATTACCGAGATATTCAGTCGCGTTACCGAGGAGATGAAGGGCGAGCTGCTGATGGGCCACCTGCGCTACTCGACAACCGGCAAGAGCGGACTGACGTTTGTACACCCCTTCCTGCGCCGAAACAACTGGCGCGCCAAGAACCTGTGTCTGTGCGGCAACTTTAACATGACCAACATCGACGAGGTGTTCGACTTCCTGACCGCCCAGGGCCAGAGTCCACGTATCTACGGCGACTCGTACATCACCCTGGAGCTGATGGGACACCGACTTGACCGCGAGGTGGAGCGCCTGTATCAGGAGGCCACCGCACAGGGTCTGACGGGCATCGACATTACCAACTATATCGACAACCACATTGAGATGGCCAACGTACTGCGCACCACCATGCAGCACTACGACGGCGGTTTTGTGATGTGCGGCTTGACGGGTAGTGGCGAGATGTTCAGCGTACGCGACCCATGGGGCATACGTCCGGCCTTCTACTACCGCGACGACGAGATCATAGCACTGGCCAGCGAGCGCCCCGTGCTGCAAACCACATTTGATATTGATAGTAACGACGTGCATGAGCTGCTGCCAGGTCAGGCACTGATAGTACATAAAAACGGCAAAAGCCGACTGGAGCAGATTATGCCTGCCCAGAAACTGAGCGCCTGCTCGTTCGAGCGCATCTACTTCAGTCGCGGTTCCGACTGCGACATCTACCAGGAGCGCAAACGACTGGGCGAACAGCTGACTCAACCCATCTTAAAGGCCATCGACGGCGATGTAACCCATTCAGTTTTTTCCTATATCCCTAACACCGCCGAGGTGGCCTTTTATGGGATGACAGACGGATTCCGCAAGCTGCACGGCGATGTGCGTACCGAGAAGGTGGTGTGGAAGGACATCAAGCTGCGCACCTTTATTACCGACAACAGCGAGCGCAACGATCTGGCTGCCCACGTTTACGACATCAGCTACGGCAGCTTGCAGGCTGGTGTGGATAACCTGGTGATTATCGACGACTCGATTGTGCGCGGCACCACGCTGAAGGAGAGCATCTTTAAGATTCTGGACCGCCTGCTCCCTAAGAAGATTGTGATGGTATCGAGCTCGCCACAGATCCGTTACCCCGACTACTATGGTATCGACATGGCCCGACTGGAGGAGTTCTGCGCCTTCCGTGCCACCATGGCCCTGATTGAGGAGCGCGGCATGTGGCAGCTGGTAAACGACACCTATCTGGCCTGCAAGCGCGAGTTAACAAAGCCCAAGGAGGAGATGCAGAATTGCGTGCGCGCCGTGTACGAGCCGTTTACGGTAGATGAGATAAACAAGAAAATTGTTGAGATGTTGCGACCAGCCGACATGCAGGCACCCATCGAACTGGTATTCCAGAGTATCGAGGGCCTGCACAAGGCTTGCCCCAACCACCCAGGCGACTGGTACTTTACAGGCCACTACCCCACTCCGGGTGGCGTAAGGCTGGTAAACCAGGCGTTTATAAACTATGTAGACAAGGTAACAAAAAAGTAGGTCCCGAAAAGGAACCTACTTTTTTTTCGTCCATTACTTTTTTAACCAATTCTCGATGCGGTGCAGCGCCTCGTCGGTTTGTTCGTGACTGCCGAAGGCCGTGAATCGTACGTAACCTTCGCCCGATGGACCGAAGCCCACACCTGGCGTACAAACCACATGGGCACCGTACAGCATCTCTTCGAAGAACTTCCACGATCCCGAAATACCGGGTGTCTTGGCCCAGATGTAAGGGGCATTCTCGCCACCGTAACACTCAAAACCTAAACCACGCAGGGTGGTAAGCATCTTCTTGGCGTTCTGCATGTAGTAGTTGATAGTTTCCTTAACCTGCTGCTTGCCCTCGGGGGTATAGATGGCCTCAGCAGCACGCTGCGAAATGTAGCTGGTACCATTAAACTTGGTACACTGGCGACGGTTCCACAGGGGGTTAAGAGGGATGCGCTCGCCATCGAGAGTGGCAGCCGTAACCTCCTTAGGCACGATGGTGTAGCCGCAGCGCACACCAGTAAAGCCTGCCGTCTTGGAGTACGAGTGGAACTCGATAGCGCACTTGCGGGCACCACGAATCTCGTAGATGCTATGGGGAATCTCATCGTCCTGGATGTAAGCCTGATAAGCAGCATCGTAGAAGATGAGGGTATCGTTCTTAAGCGCGTAGTTTACCCACTTGCGCAGCTCGGCCTTAGAGATAACGGTACCTGTGGGGTTGTTAGGATAGCACAGGTAGATCACGTCGACACGGCGGTCGGGCAGCTGGGGCACAAAACCGTTCTCGGCATTACAAGGCATATACAGCACATTAGACCAACGACCATTCTCCTGAACTCCCGCACGACCAATCATCACGTTCGAATCGATGTAAACAGGATAGATAGGATCGGTAACGCCGATAGAGTTATCCCAGCGCACCAGTTCCTGAATGTTACCCGTATCGCTCTTGGCACCATCGTTGATAAACACCTCGTCGCGATCCAGATGGATACCACGTGGCAGGAAATCGTTCTTCAAGATAGCATCGCGCAAGAAATCGTAGCCCTGCTCAGGTCCGTAGCCACGGAACCCTTGACGGGTGGCCATTTCGTCGGCAGCCTTGTGGATAGCCTCGATAACGGCTGGCGCCAGTGGTTGCGTTACATCGCCTATACCCAGCGAAATGACATCCACCTTGGGATGCATGGCCTTAAAGGCGTTTACCTTTTTTGCAATGTCGGCGAACAGATAATTGTTCGGCAGCTTCAAGAAGTGGTCGTTTACTAATGCCATATAATATAAACCTATTTAATTTCGGGTGCAAAGGTAGCACTTTTTGAAAGAAAATTCAAAAAATACTTAGCATAATCACCTTCGATTTAATGAAAAGTAACAATTCGTAAGCATTAATAGTTGTTTTGCTTACAATTTAAAAGTAAAACACTGTTAACGCTAACAAAAAGATAACGACTTAAAATCTTTTATAACAAAATGAAACAAAAAGCACTTGTTTTACTTACAAAATGCATTAACTTTGCACCCAAGAAATGACAAAGTGTCATCAATTTAACAATTTATTATAATAATTAGGTAAAAGTTTAAGAGGTATGAAAAAGATTGAAGCGATTATCCGAAAGACTAAGTTCGAGGAGGTGAAAGCTGCTTTGCTATCATCCGACATCGACTGGTTTGAGTACCACGACGTTCACGGCATTGGTCAGAGCCGTCAGGAGCGCATCTATCGTGGTGTACAGTACAGTACCGACGTAATCGAGCGCGTGGCCATCACCATTGTGTGCCGCGATATGTTTCTCGATCCAACCGTAAAGGTCATTCTGCAGGTAGCACACACTGGTGAAATCGGCGACGGTCGTATCTTTGTAAGCGATGTGATTGACACTTGGAGCATTCGCACAGGCGAGAACGGCGACACCGTATTGAGAGATAAGAAATAGTTCTTTGAACATTGAACATTAAGAATTAAATTAAAATTTTCAGGATTATGAACGAAATTGGAATTTCACTCGATACCGTATGGATGCTATTGGCAGCTATGTTGGTTTTCTGGATGCAGCCAGGTTTTGCGCTGTGTGAAGCTGGATTTACACGCAGTAAGAACACCGCTAACATCCTGATGAAGAACTTTGTAGATTTTATGTTCGGCTCGCTGCTGTTCTTCTTCCTTGGCTTCGGCTTTATGTTTGGTGGCGACGTGCTGGGCGGTTTTATCGGTATGCCTAACTGGGGCGACCTGAGCTTTTACGAGAGCGACCTGCCTGTAGAGGGTTTCCTGATTTTCGAAACCGTATTCTGTGCCACTGCCGCAACCATCGTTAGTGGTGCTATGGCCGAGCGCACAAAGTTCTCGATGTATCTGGTTTACAGTGCAGTTATCTCACTGATTATCTACCCTGTAGAGGGTCACTGGACATGGGGTGGCGGCTGGCTCTGCAACGATGCTGCCGATAGCTTTATGATGACTACCTTTGGTGACGTGTTCCACGACTTTGCCGGTTCGGCTATCGTACACAGCGTAGGTGGTGTGCTGGCCCTGGTAGGTGCTATCGCCCTTGGTCCCCGTGTAGGCAAGTATGGTGAGGACGGCAAGAGCCGCGCTATTCCTGGACATAACCTGGCCATGGCTGCTCTGGGCGTATTCATCCTGTGGTTGGGATGGTTCGGATTCAACCCCGGTTCACAGCTGGCTGCCAGCGGCGAGGTTAACCGCATTGCCATCAGCCACGTATTCCTTACCACTAACCTGGCTGCTGTAGCAGGTGGAACTGCTACCATGTTCCTTACCTATATCAAGTATGGCAAACCATCACTCTCACTCACCCTTAACGGTGTGCTGGCAGGATTGGTAGGTATCACCGCCGGTTGCGACCTGGTATCACCCTTCGGCGCAGTTATCATCGGTCTTGTTTGCGGTATCGTACTGGTTTACGCCATCGAGTTTATCGATCACAAGCTGCACATCGACGACCCTGTAGGTGCTTCGTCAGTACACGGTGTTTGCGGTATCCTGGGTACCCTGATGACCGGTCTGCTGTCAACCTCAAACGGTGCTTTCTACGGCCACGGTTTCGGTTTCTTCGGTGCTGAGCTGTTCGGTATTCTGGTTATCGACCTCTGGGCTGCTTTATGTGGTGTAGTATTGTTCTACAGCATTAAGAAGATTCACGGCCTGCGCGTTAGCAAGCGTATCGAGGAAGAGGGCTTGGATATCTACGAGCACGGAGAGATGTGCTACAACTAAGACATAATTATATAAAGAGAGAGATTTTACCATTAGTTAAAAATTAAAAGAGAACGAATTATGAAAAAGATTGTTTTAATGGCGCTTATGTTCGCCGCAGGAATGGGTGCTTCGGCACAGGATGAAGGAGTAGAAACCACAGTTGCTGCAGATGTAGTAAGCTCGTATATCTGGCGTGGCCAGGATTGCGGAAGTGCAGCCATCCAGCCCACACTGGGCATTGGCTACAAAGGCCTCTCACTCACAGCATGGGGCAGCTACGGACTGGTTGACACCAACGATGCCAAGGAGTTCGACCTGACACTGGCCTACACTGCAGGTGGTTTCAACATCGGCTTGACCGACTACTGGTTCAACGCCGGACTGGATCCTGAGGGTCGCTACTTTAAGTACGACGCCCATGGCACCAACCATATCTTCGAGGCAAACATCGGTTACGACTTTGGTGCCGCCAGCATCCAGTGGTTTACCAACCTCTCGGGTAACGACGGTGTAAACAAGGATGGTAAGCGTGCCTACAGCTCGTACGTAGAGCTGGGCGTGCCCTTCAAAGTAGCCGCAGTAGATTGGAGCGCAACCGTAGGTGCTGTGCCTTACGCCACCAGTTTCTATGGTACCGATGGCTTTGCCATCACCAACCTGGCACTCAAAGCTACAAAGGATATTAAAGTAACCGATTCGTTTAGCATCCCAGTGTTCGCCCAGGTGGCTGCTAACCCCTGTGCCCAAAAGGCATACTTCGTCTTTGGATTCACGCTTCAGCCGTGAGTCCAAGGACTCTTTTAAAAAAGCAAACATTCAAAACAACTAAAAAACAATAATATTATGTGTGGAATAGTAGGTATTTTCAACGTAAAAGAGCAGTCGCAGCAAATGCGACAGAAGGCTTTGAAGATGAGTCAGAAAATTCGCCATCGTGGACCCGATTGGAGTGGTATCTACTGTGGCGGCTCGGCTATCTTAGCCCACGAGCGATTAAGTATTGTTGATCCAGAGTCGGGTGGTCAGCCCCTGTTCTCGCCCGACCACAAACAGGTGCTTGCCGTTAACGGCGAGATTTACAACCATCAGGAGATACGTCGCCGCTATGCCGGTAAGTACGATTTCCAGACGGGTAGCGACTGCGAGGTAATCCTGGCCCTGTACCGCGAGAAAGGTATCGACTTTCTGGAGGACCTGAGCGGTATCTTTGCCTTTGCCCTTTACGACCAAGAAGCCGACGAATTCCTGATTGCTCGCGACCCTATTGGCGTTATCCCACTGTACATTGGTTGCGATGCCGACGGAAAGGTGTACGTAGCCTCGGAGCTGAAAGCCCTCGAGGGCCAGTGCGAGCACTACGAGCCTTTCTTGCCCGGCCATTACTACTGGAGTGCTGACCCAGGACAGAAGCGCTACTACAAGCGCGACTGGATGGAGTACGATGCCGTGAAGGACAACCCCGCATCGGTTGAAGCTATCCACGATGCACTCGAAGGTGCGGTGAAACGCCAGCTGATGAGCGACGTGCCTTACGGTGTACTGCTGTCGGGTGGACTCGACTCGAGTGTTATCTCGGCCATCGCCGAGAAATACAGCGAGATGCGTATCGAGGACGACTCGAAAACCAAAGCCTACTGGCCCCGCCTGCACTCGTTTGCCGTAGGACTGAAGGGTGCACCCGACCTGGCCAAGGCCAAGCTGGTGGCCGACCACATCGGTACCGTTCACCACGAAATCAACTACACCATACAGGAGGGCTTGGATGCCATCCGCGACGTGATCTACTTTATCGAGACCTACGACGTGACCACCGTACGTGCCTCAACACCTATGTATCTGCTGGCGCGTGTCATCAAGTCGATGGGTATCAAGATGGTACTCAGCGGCGAAGGTGCCGACGAGATTTTCGGTGGCTACCTGTACTTCCACAAAGCCCCAACGGCCAAGGACTTTCATGAGGAAACCGTTCGCAAGCTCTCTAAGCTGCACCTCTACGACTGTCTGCGTGCCAACAAGAGCCTTTCGGCATGGGGTGTTGAGGGTCGTGTGCCATTCCTCGACAAGGAGTTCCTGGATGTGGCCATGCGCACCAACCCCGAAGCCAAGATGTGCCCAGGCAAAACCGTTGAGAAGAAGATTGTACGCGAGGCCTTTGCCGACATGCTGCCCGAGGCCGTTGCCTGGCGCCAGAAGGAGCAGTTCAGCGATGGTGTAGGCTACTCG
The DNA here is from genome assembly GCF_000687715.1 of Xylanibacter ruminicola Ga6B6. Classification (GTDB taxonomy): domain Bacteria; phylum Bacteroidota; class Bacteroidia; order Bacteroidales; family Bacteroidaceae; genus Prevotella; species Prevotella ruminicola_B. The sequence continues at coordinate 244,967 of NZ_JHXD01000003.1, read as the reverse complement.
TGGATCGACACCCTGAAGCAAATCACATCCGAGGCCGTTACCGACGAACAGATGGCCCACGCCGCCGAGCGATTCCCAATCAACCCACCCAAAAATAAAGAGGAGTATTACTACCGCTCTATCTTTGCCGAGCACTTCCCCAGCGATTCAGCTGCCCTGAGTGTGCCCAGCGAGGCCAGCGTAGCATGCTCTACCGCCATCGCCCTGGAATGGGACGAGGCCTTCAAGAACTTAAACGACCCCTCGGGTCGTGCCGTTAAAGGCGTGCATGAGCAGGCCTATTAACGGAACGTCCTCACGTTTAAAGGCGTGCATGAGCAGGCCTATTAAAAAAAGCGGCCCTTCCTTTTCGGAGGAAGGGTCGTTTTTCTGTTATGACAATGCGGCGCTTACAGCGTAACCTCGGGTACTACCTGACCGTCGAGCAGGTTGATGGTGCGCTGGGCATAACCGGCATCGCGCTCCGAGTGGGTTACCATTACCACGGTGGTACCCTCCTGGTTGAGCTGGGTAAGAAGCTGCATCACCTCCAAACCGTTCTTTGAGTCGAGGTTACCAGTGGGCTCGTCGGCAAGGATAATCTTAGGATTCATCACTACGGCACGGGCGATGGCCACACGCTGCTGCTGACCTCCAGAAAGCTGCTGTGGGAAGTGGTGGGAACGATGACTGATGGCCATGCGGCGCAGTACCTCCTCGACCCTTGCCTTGCGCTCCTTCTTGGGCACACCCAGATAAGTAAGAGGCAACTCTACATTCTCTTCAACATTCAATTCATCAATCAGGTTAAAGCTCTGGAACACAAAACCAATCTGGCCCTTGCGAACCTTGGTACGCTGGCTCTCCTTGAGCGAGCCCACATCCTGACCATCCAGCAGATACTGACCGCTGGTAGGATTATCGAGCAAACCCAGAATGTTAAGTAAGGTTGATTTACCACAGCCCGATGGACCCATGATGGCCACGAACTCGCCTTTCTTTACTTCGAGCGATACACCGCCCAATGCAACGGTCTCCACCTCTTCGGTACGGAACACCTTCTGAATGTTTTCTAACTTAATCATAAGTTTTATTATTTAAAGATTTACTATTTATTCGTTCTTAAGATAATCAACTGGATTGCTGCTGGCCACACGATAACAGCCGATGCAAACCACCGAGAGGATAACCACCACTACCGCCAGGGCGCAAAGGCCGAAGAGTACTGGCGGCAGAACAGCCTTCTCGCTGAACTGCTCTAACCACAAGCGCGATACATACCAGCCGCCGATGGCACCGATAACCACTGCAGGCAAAGCCAGGCGCAGAATGTCGCGGATAAAGAGCTGCAGCACATCGATGATATGGGCACCGTTCACCTTGCGCACGGCAATCTCCTTCTGTCGGCGAGCCAACTCACCTGCCAGATAACCAATCAGTCCGATCAGGGCGATGATGAGTGCTACCAAGCCACCAATCATCACAGTACTGCGGAAGCGGTGGGCGTCGGTATAAAGCTGCGTCATCAGCATGGTATAGGGGCGCATGGTTATATCGGGATTCTCGGGAATCAACTCGTGCAAGCGCTTGTTAGCGGCATCGAGTGCATCCATATCGTGGAAACGCACGGTGATATGGTGGGTGTACCTCATATGCTGGTCGTAGAAACAGATGCTTGGACGGGTATCGGGATAGGTGATACTACCGATGCGGGGATCGTCGAACACACCCACGATGGTGTAAGGACCATTATATGATGTGCAGATGACCTGCTTGCCTACAGCCTGATCCCAACCAGCCAGCTGTTTCATCTTCTCCTCGAACTTACGACTTACCATCGCCTCGCGCATGGTGTCGGTCTGCTGCGTAAAGGTACGACCGGCAATCACGGGGATACCCATCACCTCGAAGTAATCGTCGCCCACATCAAACAGGTCGGCCACATTCATGTATTCCTTGTCATCGCCTGGCAGGAAGATGTTATCGCCACTCTGCATCTCGGGCAGGTAGGCATAAGATGTGGTAACACCTTTCACACCCGACAGCTTTTTGAGCTCACTAACCACCAGTCGTTTCTGTGTCAACGAGAGCTCGTCGGTATTGAGATCGGCCAGGGTCGAATAGTCGTAACCTGGATTATCGTTCACCATCAGCTGATACTGGCGACCTACCACCAGCAGTAATACGAAGAGGAAGGTGGCCGAAGCAAACTGCAAACCCAACAACAGCATTTTCCACGCACGGTGCGAATGGTTGTAATGCTTAAAGGCAGCAGTCATGGGGATGTGGGTGTAAGCCCAACCGGGCACCAGACCAGTGATAACCAGCACCACCAAACAAGTAAGGGCGATGAACCAGATGTTATGACCTGTAGTAAGGATGACCGGTAGTGGCGTGCCCGTAAGATCCTGAATGGTATCCTGGAAGATGAACAGCAAGCCTGCGGCCAGTGCCAGCGATAACAGCAGGTGCAGCACACTCTCGATCATTACGCGACCGTAGATGTTACGTGCCTCGGCACCATAGCAACGGTGTACAGCCATCTCGCGGGCTCGGCGACCGATGCCACCAACCACCAGCAACAGATAGTTCATCACCGCACAGCCAATCAGCACTATGGCCAGCAACGAGATAATCCATATCATGCGACGTGTAGCATCGTCCTGTGTATGATAGTCGGCCAACGGGCGCAGCGAGTAATCGAGATCCACACCGGCCTTCTTCAGTTCGTCGGCAGGCAGGTTATCATGGCGCATCTTCTTTATCTGCGGTTTCAGGTCGTCGGGGGTGATGCCTTTGGCCAATCGCACATAGCCGAAGTAGCGGTCGTTACCCACCCAGTTGTCGCGACCGTCCCAGGTTATCTGGGGCAGTGTGGACATCGATACCAGCACCTCCAAGTCGTGCAGACGGCTGTTCAGCGGGATATCCTCGTAGATACCGCCAATAGTGAGTGCCAGATTGCCACGCTTATTATAATACACCTTCTTACCAATCACGTCGCCACCCAGTTTCTCGGCTATCGACTGCGGAATCATGCAGTAGTTGGGCTGACTGAGCGTTTTCTTAGGATTACCTGCCAGAATACGGTAGGGAAACACATCGAAGAAACAGCTATCGGTAAAGAAGAAATTGGTACGTATGCGCTTATCGTCTTCGGTAACCAGTGGCAGGTCCCAACCAAAGCCTGTATAGCGGGTAGCCGCCTCGACCTGGGGGCAGTAACGCTTCAAGCCGTGAGCGATAGCACCCGAGGTCTGTGAATAATGCGTGTATTCACCATCGCGGATGATATCCTCATAGAGCACATAGATGCGGTCGCTCGTGTCGAAGTCTTTATCCCACGACTGTTCGAAACCAGCCTTACCTATCAATACTACACCTGTAGCCAGACCAACAGCCAGACAGAGAATCTTGATCCAATTGTGCTGACCACGCTGATTGAGAGATTTGATAACGTTCATATGCATTATTTGTTGATGTTTACGCTGCAAAGATACGGCTATTAACCTATATCTGCAAGCTTTTTGCACGGCCCGTAGGCGGTATGTCTAAACATTATACGGTTCACTGTATGATTTTTATACACTTGCCACCAGTTACTCGGTTTTAATGCTCTCAACCGGGTTGGTACGCACGGCTTTGATAATCTGGATGCTAACCGAGAGCACAGCTACCAGCAGGGCAAAGGCACAGGTAACAGCGAATATCCAAGGACTCAGGCTGATGCGATAGCTGAAGTTGCTCAACCAGTCGGTCATCACGTACCACGACAGCGGGATGGCGATGACAAACGATACCAGCAATGGTGCACAGAAGGTGCGCAGCATGAGCGTCATCACCTCGTGCGAGGTTGAACCCATAATCTTACGGATACCAATCTCCTTCTGTCGCTGACGGATAAAGAAGAGCGACATACCGATGAAGCCCATCACCGAAATAACGATAGCCACAATGGTAAAGAGCGAGATGATCTTCAGCGTGTTCTGCTGGTCCTCGAAGGTTTTGGCAATATTTTCCTCCAGCGGCTGCACATACCACTCCATATCAGCCTCAGGTATGCCCAGCTCCTTTTGCATGGCAATAAAGGCAGCCTTAGCCTGCTTGTCGCCATTGGTCTTCACCAGGAACGAAGGATATTCGAATGTATCCGTTAATCGGATGGCAAACGGATCAACACCTTTCAGCACGTTGATACGATGGATATCGTAAAGAACTCCTGCGATAGGATTCTTATTCTCTGTACCCCAGGCAATCGTCCTGGTAGTGTCGGTATATTCCATCTGGCGCATGGTTTCCTCCGTCAAGTAGTAACCGTCGCTGGTTGGTCCATAGTCTTTCTTTTTCTTAAATCCATAAAGATCGTAGGCGGTTTTATCAAGGTCTAATAGCATAATGGTAACCATTTTACCATCGCGCTTAATGCTTCGCATGCTACAGCTACCAGTTGCCAGCGAGGTATGCGAGAATGTACCTATCTTCTCAACAAAAGGCATCTTCTCCAGGAGGTTTCTTACCGTCTGATCCTTACCGTCGAGCGCGTTTATTACAAACATATTCTCGGTGTTGTAGCCCAGCGGGGCATGAATGAGATGATTCAACTGCAACCAGATAACAAGCGCCGAGGTAAGCATCACTACCGTAACTACATTCTGCAGAATGATAAAGATCTTACCCAGCACCATCTTGGAACGGAAACGGAAACTGCCCTTCACGATGTCGATAGGCTGGAAGCGTGAGATCTGCCACGAAGGCATGATGCCCGAGATGATACCCACCAACAGGATGAAAGCGATGCTGACACTAACGGTGCCCAGACTGATGTCGCCAGCAAGGTCGATCTTACCCTTAAACAAATCGATAGCCTCATCCTGCAAGGCAAAGGCTAAAGCCAGACCGATGGCAAACGATACGGCCACCATCAGGGTTGATTCGGCAATCAACTTCAACGAGATATCCTTCTGACTACTACCGAAGAGTTTTCGGGTGGCCATCTCCTTGGCACGGAAGCCTGTGTTGGCAACCGTCAGGTTGATGTAGTTGCTGATGGCAAAGAAGAGGATGGCCAGCACAGCAGCCAACAAGATGTGGAGCCGTGTTTTGTCGCCTTTCTGCATGCCCGCTCCATTGTTCTGTGGCGCAAACATGATGTCCTTGAGTGGCGTAAAGGTCAGGTTCTGCGCCTCCCACTTACCATAATAGTTCTTGGCCAGGTAATCAGCGATAACAGCTTTCTTGCTGTCGAGGTTTGCACCTGGGCGCAGCATCAAGAACACCTTACTACAACCATGGGGGCCGTAGGCCATTGTATAGTTCTCGAGCTTGTAGCCCATCACCTGCGGATAGCGTGCCATGTTTACGATAATCTGTGTTTCGTTGGGCAGCACGGTATGATCGAAGTCCTTAGCCACGGCACTCACGGTATATACCGACGTACTGTCGTAAGGGTCCTCGGTTCCAATCGTCACATGGCGCTCGCCAGTAATCTGAATCGACTCACCCATAGGGTTCTTATCGCCAAACAAGCGCTTGGCCAGTCGCTCTGTAATCACGCACTTATCGGGTTTATCAAGCGCATAACGCTTGTTACCCTGTGTCAACTCATAGTCGAAGATGTTGAAGAAAGAAGAATCAACCAACAGGATACTGCTCTTGTCGTCGCCATCTTCTATCACCCTTTCGCCATACTTTATCTTTCCACTCTGGCTCATCACGGCGCACGTCTGCCCCACCTCAGGGCATCGTGCCTTGATATCGTCGGCAGCCTGCGGCCACATAAAGAAATTGCTCTGATCACCTACCAGAACGATTCGTTCGGCCTGCTTATGCCACGAGTCAATACTGTACTGGCGCCAGGTGTAGTCGCCCAGCAGGATGATAAACATGAGTGACACTACAAGCCCTACTACATTGATTAATGTGTAGAGCTTGTTGCGTGAGAGAAAACGGAAATAACTCTTCATATCATTATTCAATTTATGATTTCTGATGCAAAAATACATCTAAAAAACGCATCCGCCAAGGTTTTACACCCTGGCGGATGCGGATTGTCTAATTATTAGACACCTCGGCGTATGATTCCTTGACAATCATTTCAGAGTAAGGTAATGATCGGTGTACAAGGTACCTTTTTCAACAGGTGCCTGCCACTCCAGTTGCAAGTCGGCATGACCACGCTCACGACTGTAACAGGCCACGCTGGCAATGCTCTCATCGGGCAGCAGAGTATAGGTGATTTGGCCTACGGGCTCATCAAACTGCGCCTTCTTCTTGTTCCAGCGACTATAGGTAGCGATATACAATCCGCCATCCAACAAGTAGTTGTGGCGACCCGCACACAGCCACTGGTTCTTGTTCCATACGAACTTAGTACGACTGGTGAGCTTACCATCGGCAGCATAGTTGTACTGGTAGCGGTAGATGGGCTTCAGGGTGAAGTTACCCTTGCGCTGGGGCTGTTCCTGATATACCACCATCGTAGCAATCTTACCATCGGCATCACGATCAGCATTGTAAACAAACTCTGCGTCGTTAGCTTGAGAGACTGTGTCGAAAATCTTATCCACAGTTGCAGATGTCATCACTTGTGCATTTGAGGTCAGAGCCATCAGGCACATCATCGAGCTAATCATAAACTTTTTCATAATCGTACTTATTTAAATTGTTAATACTTTGCTTTTTTCTTTTCACATTGCAAAGTTACGATCATTCTAAGTTCTATGCAAGCTTTTTGGAGTGCCCGGAGGCCGTTCGTCTAATCTTTATACACACTATCGTATGATTTATTTACACTACCCTGATTATTCGGTTTTGATATTGTTCACAGGGTTCTCAGATGCAGCGCGCCAGCTCTGGAAAACAACGGTAAGCAGCGAGATGATGAAGCAGGTAAACCCAGCCGCTACGAATATCCAGGCACTGAGCGTGATACGATAACTGAAATTGCTGAGCCAGTCGGTCATCACATACCACGAGAGGGGTACGGCAATGACAAACGCAATCAGCAATGGTATTGAGAAGATACGGAGCATTAACATCAGTACTTCGCCCGATGTAGAGCCCATCACTTTACGGATGGAGATTTCCTTCTGTCGCTGACGGATGAAGAAGAGCGACATGCCGATGGTGCCTAGGATAGAGATGATAATGGCAATGATGGTGAAGATGGTGATAATCTTCAACGTGTTCTGCTGCTCAACGAAGGTCTTGGCTACATCCTTCTCCATGCTAGAAACATACCATTCCAATTGTTCCTCAGAAACATCCAATTCTCTCATTAAGTCGAAGAAAGCGGCCTTCGCCTTTTTATCGCCATTTGTCCTAACAAGGTAACAGGGATTTCCAATATGTTCCTGCAACTGAATGCCAAAAGGATCTGCTTCACGGAGCACGTTTATGTGATGGAATTCTTTGAGGATACCGTTAACTGGTGCCTTTTCACCCATGCCCATGGGTATCTCGCGGTCCTCATCCCTCAACCCAAACTTACGCTTGGCTTCCTCATTCAGATAGTAGCCATCACGGGTATTACCATAATCTTTGAGAATCTCCAGTCCATAGAGATCGAAGGCAGTCGAATCCATAGCAGTTACGAACATACTTATCCAATTACCGTTGTGCATGGCGCCCACCATGACGCCACCGCCGCTGTCAGTAAAGGGCGTTCCGCTATACTCACCAATGCGCTCCACAAAGGGCATCTTCTCCAACTTATTCCTGACTGTCTGGCTCTTACCTTCTGGCGTTCCCACATAGTACAGGTTCTTGGTGTTGTAGCCTAACGGCGCATGAATGAGGTGGTTCAGTTGTAGCCAGATGACAAGACTGGCTGTAAGCATTGTGATAGTGATGACATTCTGCAAGATAATGAACAGACGTCCTAAAACCATCTTAGAATGGAAACGGAAATTACCCTTCACGATGTCGATGGGCTGATAGCGGGAAATGTGCCATGAGGGTAGGATGCCCGAGACGAAACCTACCAGCAGGATGAAACCAAGACAAATACATATGCTACCTATATTGATATCATCTACCAATGCTATCTTCCCCTTGAACAGGTTGGCGGCATCTTGCTGAAAACTGAGCGCCAAGGCCAGTCCGATAGTAAAAGAGACGGCCACCATCAGCGTCGATTCTGCAATAAGTTTCAGCGATATGGTGCGCTGACTGCTACCGAAGAGCCGTCGTGTAGCCATCTCCTTGGAACGAAATCCCGTATTGGCTACAGTCAGATTAATATAGTTGGTGATGGCAAAGAAGAGGATGGCTAGCACAGCAGCCAGCATGATGCGAAGTCGCGTCTTGTCGCCTTTCATCACTCCCTTACCATCGTTCTGAGGCGCAAACATCATATCTTTAAGAGGTATGATGCTTACCTTATATTCTTCAAAAATAGGAGGAAAATTCTTGACAATAAGGTCATTAATGGCTTTCTTCTTGCTGTCGAGCGTCATGCCTGGACGAAGCATAAAAAAGCCCTTGCAAGCACCTGAAGAGCTGAAAGCAAACCCGTAATTATCAAACTTATAGCCCTCTATCTGTGGATAGCGCTCTACACTGGCAATAACCTGCGTTTCATTAGGCAGTGCCGTGTAGTCAAAATTCTTGGCAACAGCACTAACGGTATACACCAAGGTGCTATCGTAGATGGTATTGCTTGGATCAACTTCGCGATCGCCCATAATCTGCAAGGGCTCGCCTATAGGGTCCTTATCGCCGAAGAGGCGTTTGGCCAAGCGTTCAGTAATTACACATTTGTTGGGGGCGTCTAAAGCCGTACGACGGTCGCCTGCCTCCAACTCGAAATCGAAGAACTGGAAGAATGTCGAGTCGACCAGCAAGACGGAACCATTTCCCTTGTCATCGTCTTTTACCTCCAGCTGATGATATCTGATTTTACACTTTGAACTCATTACACAGCATTTCTGCTCAATCTCAGGACACATATCTTTTATCTGAGCGGCAGCATCTGGCCACAAGGCAAATGACGACTCGCTGCCCACCAGCACGATACGATCGGCATTCTTGTGCCACGAGTCGATGCTGTACTGGCGCCAGGTGTAGTCGCCCAGCAGGATGATAAACATTAACGACACGACAAGCCCTACCACATTGATTAATGTGTAGAGCTTGTTGCGTGATAGAAATCGAAAGTAACTTTTCATACGGTTTTATGGTTTATTCGTTCTTAATGTTGTTGATAGGGTTCTCGGTTGCGGCGCGCCATCCCTGCAGGGCGGCAGTAAGCACATTTACTACCAGCACGATGATCAGCGAGAGTACCAAAGGCGTGAACTGCATCTCTACATGCAAACCTGATATACTGCCTGCCGTAGGTGCCAGCCAGTAGGCCAACGGGATAGCGATAATGGCGGCTACCAACGACTGTACAAACACCGTTCGCAACAAGTGCAGGGTGATACTGCTTACTTCGGCACCAAACACACGGCGCACAGCAATCTCACGCCTACGCTGACCTACGAAGTAACTGTTCATCGCCATCAGTCCCAGGATAGCTATGAGCAAAGCTACAAACGTAAACACGGTGAGCACACTCAGGAATCGCTCGTAATCCTCGTACCATTCCTGATGTTTCTGTTCAAGCGAATGGGCCTCGGGGGCTTCATGACCCGTGAATTCCTGGAACAGGGCTTTCATCTGGCCCTCCACCTTTTCGCGATTACCATGATATTTCACGATTGCCATACGGGGCGAGCCATATTGTCGCTGAGCAAAACTGGTGGTGTCGTTAAGATATTCATCGGTTCTCAATATCACGATGGGCGTGGGGTGCTTCTCCTCGTTCATCACAGTCTGATAGATAATATCGGGATAAACAGCCGAAATAGTCATATTCATATGGCCTTTGGTGTTCACTATCTCTCGGGTATCATCACTCTTACCAAACTGGCGCAGTAACTGGTAGTTCACACCTACTCCATTATCCGAATAAGTCTTCTCAGGATGCAGGTTCAGAATATTGAAGAAACAGCTGTCGCCCATCAGGTAGCGCATACTTACCACCGTACCGTCGTCGGCCTGGGTGGTGTTGTTCTCCAAGAAATCGAGCGGCGTACCATAACCAAATCCCACAGCATCAACCTCGGGCAGTTGCAACAGCTGCTGGCGATAGGTCTGGCGCTGCGTCAGACTCAGGTTATGAAGTCCCCAGGTTTCCAGAATATTCTCGTAATCGTAACCCAGAGGCTGATGCATCTTTTCGCGGATATTGCTACTGAGCAACAAGGTTACAGTGAGCATCACGATGGCAAACACAGTCTGAATCACCATCAGCACATGGCTCCAACGCTGACGAACACGACGGCGGAAGGTGCCACGAACGATATCGATAGGCTGATAGCCACTGAGTATCGAGGCGGGCACAAAACCTGCCAACGCACCTACCACAGCAATGATAAGCACAAAGCCGATGATTGTAACGATGCCAGTATCCTTCAACAGATCCATCGGACAGGCGGCCATCTCGATAGCCTTATCCTGCAGGGCAAGGGCTACCAGATAAGCCACACCAAAAGCGATGGCTGTAAAGAAGATGCTCTCGCCAATCAGCTTCAGGAATACCTGCAAACGCGACAGACCTAACAATCGGCGTGTGGCCATCTCCTTCGAGCGCTCTGTGGTAAGCGACACACTCAGGTTGACATAATTAAAAATAGCGAACACCAGCACCAACAGGGCTATCACCACATAGAGGTGAGCCATATCGCGATTGCCGTGGTTCAGGTCGCCCGACTGGAATGAGCATTCCTTGGCATCGTAGTAGAGCGCAGAGAGCGGGGTAAGCGTAACCTGCTTTACTGCATCCATACGATAGAGCCAGAAGAAGGTCTTCATATACTCGCGCATCGCATCGGCCTTGCTACGCAGGTCGGCACCCTCGCGCTGCATCAGGAACAGCACGCTACTACCGGCATTGTTCATCTCTTCGGTATAAGCCGAATAGTTAAAATGCTTATGACTTTCGAGGTTCACCACGCACTCGTGACTGCTGGGGATAACCGAGCGGTCGAAATCGTCCATGATGCCACTGATGGTATAGGTAACATGCCCGTCGGGATCGTTCTTATCACCCAGCACAACCTCCTTGCCAACGGCATCGCCCTCGGGCCAATAGCGTTCGGCAAACTTCTTGCTCACCACCATCTGGTTGGGGGCTTCGAGCACTTTATGCTTGTCGCCAGTCAACAACTGGTAATCGAAGAATTCAAAGAAGTTAGGTGCCACCACCAGAATCTCGGTTTGCACCTCCATGCCACGGATATCAAACATGGCATTATAACCAGAGACAGAACACCACGCCTCTATTTCGGGGAAACGGTCCTGCAACTTCTGACCTACGCGGAAGTGCGACATGGTAAACTCCTCATTGCCCAATGCGAAGATACGCTCGCCACGGGTCTGGTAGTTCTCTACTGATGTCTGACGGTAGATCAAATCGCCCAACAGCAACAGGAAGGCCATCGACAGGCACAGGCCCACAATATTTATAATGGTAAACAGGCGATGGCGACCAAGAAACTTAAAATAGCTTTTCATAACGCTTTACTTAATCACTAACACTTCGTTATCCTTGAATGCTTCGTAACCACTGGTAACCACGCGCTCGCCTGGCTCCAAACCTTCGAGAATCTCGTAGTACTGAGGGTTCTGACGACCTACACGGATGTTACGACGATAAGCCTTCGAGCCACTCTTATCGAGCACAAATATCCACTGGCCTCCTGTGGTCTGGAAGAAGGTGCCACGAGGAATGATGATGGCCTGCTCGGGCTGACCCAGTTCCAGGTCGATATAATAGGTCTGACCAGAGCGGATGTTCTCAGGACGCTCGCCTTTGAATACGAAATCACAACGGAACTTACCATCGCGCACCTCGGGGTATACCTTGCGAACCTGCAACTGGTACTGCTTGTCGCCACGGGTGAAGGTAGCTGAAAGACCTGGACGAACGCGGTCGATATAATGCTCGTCGATGCTGGCCTGCACCTTGTAATCCGAGAGGTCGTTCAACTGACCAATCTTCTGACCAGGCTGAATGCTCTGTCCTAACTCCACATCCAGCAGTCCCAGTTCGCCATCGATAGCCGAACGTATCTCGAGCTTATCCTTACGCTGGCGAACCAGCACCACGTTCTTACGCATGTTCTGCAGATTGTCCTCCATCTGGTCCATCTGAACGGTGCGATAGATAGAGTCCTGCTTCAGGCGCTTGGTAATGAGCGAGCGCTTCTTGGCAGAAAGCTGGTAATCCTCCTGCGACTTGATGTAATCCTCCTTGCTAATCAGCTTTTCGGCATACAAGCGCTTGTTCTGATCGTAGGTACGCTGTTTGCGATGGGTGTCCATATCCAACTGAGCCTGTTCGGTCTGGTTGTTCAAACGGTCCTGTTGCATAGCCACCTGGGTGTTACGCAGCAGGTTCTGCTTCTCAGCCAGTTCGGCCTCGGCATTCAGAATCTGCAGGTCGAGGTTCGAGTTGCTCAATCGAACAATCACATCGCCCTTGTGCACCATCGTACCTTCTTCAACCACCTTCTCCATCACGATACCACCTTCTTCGGGCGAAATCTGTACTATCTGGATGGGCAGCACCTGGCCGTTGGTACGTACATAGTCTTTGAACTCGGCACGCTGTGCTTCGCTGATGGTCATCTCGTCCTTGCTCACCTTGAGCGTCGAGGCATGGTTGCCAAAAATCAGCCAAACCAGCATTACTAACAACAAGCTACCGCCTGCAGCGTATGGCCAATACTTCTTCAGTTGCTGACTCTTAGTTTTTTCGATTACTCTGTCCATATTGTTTCTCCTTTATAATATCTTACTAATTGTTCCTTTACCATAGCCATGAGCTGACATTGCAGCAGGGTGGCTTTTGAGTTGAGTAGCTGTGCCGATGTGGTGTGCAGATCGATGGCTGTTGCAAGGCCCTCTTCGAACTGTCGACGGGTAAGCTGATAGGCGATGCTATCGGCCTCAACCTTCTTCTCCATCTGTATGGTCTGCTTCTGATAGCCCTGCCAGTCCTGCCAAGCCTCGCTGCTCAGTTTGGCCAGTTCCAGTTGTTTCTGGTCGTAAGCCTCCTGGGCAATCTTGTAGTTGTTCTTGGCCTTGCGGATGCTGGTAAGGGTTTGCAAACGGTTGAACAGGGGGATGTTGACTGATACGCCAAAGTATTCACCCATATTATTCTTCATCTGATTGCGGAATGTCTCCGCAGCATCGTTATGTAGCGTTTTGTAATAAGTGGTGCTCAGACCCGCACTGAGAGAGAGTGATGGGTAAAGAGAAGCGCGAGCCTGATGCCACTCATGTTTCGATGTCTGCATGCGATAGCGGGCCACCTGAAGTTCTGGATGGCGCTCGTTATCCAGATTTTTTTCTTGCGTCCCGTTGGTAGCAAGCGGCGAGCCGATTTCCCACGTTGGGAATGAATTGTTCCCACACTGGGAATCAAACATTCCCACGTTGGGAATATATTCCAGGCTCAGACTATCACCCAAGGGATAGTTCATGGCCTTTTTCAGTTCCAATATAGCCGAGGCATAAAGGTTCTGCTGACGTGTCAGTTCGTAATCGGCCTCAGCCTGTTGCGATTCCACCTGAGCCACATCAGCAGCACTCTTTCGCCCCACCTCTTCAAGCACTTTTACCTGCTTGAGCAACAACAACGTCTCTTCAACTTTCTCCTCGGCCATCTTTACTAATCCATCGTAATAAGCCACGCTGGTATAGGCCTGCAGTACGTCGAGTGCCGTCTGATCCTGACGCTGGCGCAGACTGGCGCGTCCCATCATCTCGCTGGCCTTAGCGGCCTTGAGGGCATGCAGACGACTGAATCCGTCGAATACTGGCAACGATGCCGAGAGTTGATAGCCATTATAAAAGGTACTCACATCGGTATAGCCGTTGGTCTCTGGGTCGATGGCACGTCCAAAGTTATACTGGGCACCGATGTATCCATCCACAGATGGCAGGAATTTACCGATAGCACCGGTCTTCGATGCCTTATAGTTGTCGAGTTCCAACTCGGCCTGTTTCACCTCGTGGTTATGCTGCACCGCATACTGCATGCATTGCTGCATGGTCATCTGTTGCGCCTGAACCGAATTCAAACACAGAGATACTGAGATACAGAGGATGATCGACTTTTTCATATCGCGTTATTTTTAAATTTTGGTCGCAATTTTTATTGCAAAGATAGGGTAATAAATATTACCTGCCAAGCAAAAATAGGGCTCCAAAGGCTGATTGTCTAAAATTTATACACCCTTTTGTATGACTTTTATACAATTCTTCGTATCTTTGCACACAAAAATTACATTATGAACAAGTACGGAACCATATTAATCGTTGATGATAACGCGGCCATCCTTACCGCTATGCGTTATCTGCTTGACGGCACTTTCGAACAGGTGCTGACCTCGACCAACCCCGATGACATTCTGAAACTGATGGCTCAGCAAACCATCGACATCGTAGTACTCGACATGAACTTTACCCTTGGTGTAAACAATGGTAACGAGGGGCTTTTCTGGCTTCGCACCATCCGCAAACAGCACCCCGAAACACCTGTGGTACTGCTCACAGCCTATGCCGACATTAACCTGGCGGTAAAGGGACTGAAGAACGGTGCCGCCGATTTTATCACCAAGCCTTGGGATAACGACGAACTGCTACGCAAACTGAAGGATGTGCTCGACATGCAGAACGAAATCGTTAGTCTCGACGAAGTGGAACAGGAGCATATCCGTCGCACCATCGACCACTGTCATGGTAATCTCACTCAAGCCGCCCAATTGTTGGGTATCACCCGTCAGACTCTTTACAACAAGATGAAACGCTTATGACTTGGCTCTTCATTATAATAGGTGTGGTACTGGTAGTGTTGGTGATAGCCATTGTGCACCACCAGCACAAGTTGCGATTGCGTGCCCACATCATGAAGGAGGCCATTCGTAATCAGGATTTCTCGTTCCGCCTGCCCACCAACAATCTGTTACCTGGCGAGCGTGCCATGCAGGAGGCGCTCAACGAGCTGGGCGAGAATATCCGTCAACAGATGAACAAGAACGAGGTAGAATCGTGGGAGCGATTAACCCGTGTGCTTACCCACGAGATGATGAACGCCACTGCACCTATCACCAGCATCAGTCAGTCGTTGCTGAGCCGTCCCGACGTAAAGGGCACACTCCTCGAAGATGGTATCAAAGCCATCTACGACACCTCGCGCCATCTGAGCGATTTTGTAACCAACTATCGTAAGATGTCGGAACTCGAAAAGCCAGTCCTTTCCGAAGTGCCCCTGCGCCCTATGCTCGACGAGCTCTGCAAAACCTATCAGCAATTGGCATGGACTATTGATGTGCCTGCCGATACCATCTTAAAAGCCGATAAGGGCATGCTGCGCCAGATATTGATGAACCTTATCAAGAACGCCATCGAGGCCGAGGCTACCAAAATCATCATCGAACTCACCAACACCCAGGCCCCATCCCCCAAGACCATTCTTATCGGCAACGATGGCAGTCCTATCCCAGCCGAAAACCGCCAGTCGCTGTTTGTGCCTTTCTTTACCACCAAGCGCACAGGTAGCGGTATCGGCTTGTCGTTAAGCCGACGAATGATGATACAACAAGGTGGCATGCTGGATCTGGCAGAAAAGAATCTCCCAGGTTGTCATGTTACGTTTGTACTCTCCTCTATCTGAGTGGTAGGCCAGTTTACCAAAAACAGTTTTTCGGTAGCACGTGTAAAAGCGGTGTAAAGCCAGTGGATATAGTCGGGCGTCAACATATCGTCCGTCATATAACCTTGGTCGATATACACGTGCGCCCACTGTCCGCCCTGCGCCTTGTGACAGGTAACGGCATAGGCAAACTTTATCTGCAAGGCATTAAAGTATTTATCTTTCTTCAGTTGCTTAATGCGGTCGGCCTTCAGGGGGATATCGGCATAATCCTCCATTACCGCATTATACAGTTGTTCCTGTTGTTCGCGCGACAGAGCAGGCGATTCGGTAGTCAGCGAATCGAGAATCACGGTAGCCGTGAGTTCGTAGCTATCGTAATCGGGTAGCGTCATCGTCACATCAGCAAAGCGGAACCCGAACAGTTCTTGTACATTGCGTACACGCTGCACCACAGCGATATCGCCGTTGGCCAGGAACGAAATTTCCTTGGATTGTTCAGTCCAGTAATAGTTATTCTTCACAATCATCAGTTGGTCGCCACGACAGAGTTCGTCTTCGCGATCCAACACCGTATTGCGGATACCCTGATTGTAGATGTTAGCGCGCTTGTTACTACGGGTAATCACCATCGTCTCGTCCATCCCCACCCTACTGTAGCTGGTGGCCAACGATTCTATCAGCTCATCGCCTGGCACACGCACAATATCAGCAAATCCCTGGAATCGGATTTTTGGCAGAACCCAATCGTCAATCAGCGTTCTGATGCGGGTAGCATTCCACAAGATACCCGAGTCCTCACTCTGGCGCAGCACCTGATTCAGGTCGCACTCGTACACTTTCATACCGTAGGCACGTAGCACATCGCTCATCAGCGCCGGACTCTCATCCTCGCCCACAGGTGGCAACTGAGCCTTATCGCCCACCAACACCATACGACAATTCTGTCCACTATACACAAACTGCATCAGGTCGTCAAGCAGGCAACCGCTACCAAACGCGCTCTCGCCATAGCCCTGATTGGCAATCATCGATGCCTCATCTATCATAAACAAGGTATCGCGGTTATTGTTATAGTTCAGATTAAAGCTAGAGATATCACCGGCCGACTTCTGCCTGTATATGCGACGATGGATGGTGTAAGCCGGATGACCAGCATTGAGTGCAAACACCTTTGCTGCACGACCTGTCGGGGCCAGCAGAATCATCTTCTGTTTCAACACATTCATCGCCCTTACGATGGCACCCGCCAAGGTGGTTTTACCCGTACCTGCCGAACCACGCAGAATCATCACCACATGGTCGTCGCGGTCGGTCATAAAGAGCGAGAACACGTCGATGGCGTGCTCTTGTTCGGCCGTAGGCACCATGCCCATAGCCTCCCGAATGCGGAATTTAAACTCGTCGCTAATCATTTCGGCCACAAAGTTACACTTTTTTAGGCACGAATTACACGAATTACACGAATTTTTATTAATTTTGCACCCAGATATGCATATCAACAACAAATTAGTGAATATTGTGCTGGCTGTGATAGCTGCGTGCTTGCTTGCGCTGTGCGTGGCCAGTGTGATGAACGTGAAGTAGATGGACGCGAAGACAACAATCATACGCATAGGGCGCAACACGCTCTCATTCACCGCACTCGATGTTGCCAACACCGTGCACCCCATCGACTATCGTCCGTACGTGGTTCGTGGCGGTATCTCGATGTCGGCCAATCTGCGCGAGGCATTCAAGACAGGCGACTATGTAGACGAGGATACTGCCAAGGTTTTTATCATGGTAGATACCCCTTCGTTGCTGGTACCCATCGAACAGTTCGACGAGAACGACATGGAAGCGCTCTTTTCGTATTCGTACCCTCCTGGTCAGGAAAAGCGTGTGATACTGTACAATGTATTGCCCGACCTGAAGGCCGTTTGCGTCTTCGCCATCAACAAGAATCTGGATACGGTTATCAAGGACCGTTTTGAGAGTGGCTATAACTTTGTGCATGCCCTTACACCAGTCTGGCGCCAACTGCATCAGCGTAGCTTTACAGGTCATCGCAACAAGCTGTATGGCTACTTCAACAGCAAGAAGCTTCACATCTTCAGTTTCCAGCAGAACCGCTTTAAGTTCTGCAACACGTTTGATGCTGCCCATGCACACGATGCTCTTTACTATCTGATGTATGTGTGGAAGCAATTGCGACTGGAGCCAGAGCACGACGAACTGCATATCCTAGGCAACATACCCGAAGAAGAGTGGTTGCTGCAGGAGTTAAAGCGATTCCTGCACAACGCCTACCTGATTAATGCTACGGCCGAATTTCCCGATTCGCCTGCTACCAGCATCAAGGGTATGCCCTACGATTTAATAACCTTTATATCACGCGGACGATGAGAATTATTACAGGTATCTATAAGGGGCGACATTTTGATATTCCCCGCTCGTTCAAGGCACGCCCTACCACCGATTTTGCCAAGGAGAACATTTTTAATGTACTGAACAGCTATATCGATTTCGAAGGTATCAACGCCCTCGACCTGTTTTCGGGTACTGGTAGTATCTCGCTCGAACTGGTATCGCGTGGTTGCGAACATGTGGTAAGCGTTGAGATGGACCGCGACCACCACAAGTTTATTACCGAATGCCTGAAAAAGCTTAATACCGATGTATGCCTGCCCTTGCGCGGCGATGTGTTCCGCTATATCAAATCGTGCAAACAGCAGTTCGACTTTATTTTTGCCGATCCCCCTTACGCCCTCAAGGAACTGCCCACCATCCCTGGACTGATTTTCGAGAAGAACTTGTTGAAGGATGGCGGAATCCTGGTGTTCGAGCATGGTAA
Source organism: Xylanibacter ruminicola Ga6B6 (assembly GCF_000687715.1). GTDB lineage: Bacteria > Bacteroidota > Bacteroidia > Bacteroidales > Bacteroidaceae > Prevotella > Prevotella ruminicola_B. Next base: position 226,443 of record NZ_JHXD01000003.1, on the reverse strand, counting down.
GGAGAACGACTTCTCGGATGCCCCACACTTTGTAGAGCATCGCAGCTATGGTAGCGTAAACTTTTCGATTTTCAGAAAAGAGGCGACAGCATCCTTGTAACACTCTCCCACAGGCGTACCAGGAAATTGTTACGCATGCGTTTCTTCAAGTCCTTCAGCAGTACACTCTGCTCAAGGTCGCGTAAGAAAATGGTTTTCATTCGCATAGCCACACCTTCGTCGAAGAAGAAGATGTTGGCTTCGAAGTTATTCTCGAAACTACGGAAATCGAGATTGGTCGAACCACAGGTGGTGATAGCATCATCGCACACCAGCATTTTTGAATGCAGGAAACCAGCCTCGTACAAGCTAACCTGTACACCTGCCTCAAGCACCTCGCGCAGATAGCTCCTGCTGGCCCACTCCACAAACTTGGCATCACTGCGTAACGGACAAATCACTCGCACATCCACACCACCCAAAGCGGCTGTTTTCAGGGCAAACAGCACCGAATCGTTAGGCAGGAAATAAGGTGTTTCGAGATACAGATAACGCTTGGCACCTAAGATAATGCGCACATAACCCTGCATAATCTCAGGGTAAGGTGTGGTAGGACCGCTGGTAACCACCTGTGCCAGACAGTTATTGTTGATATCCTCGCATCGTGGATAGTACTTTTTATCCGACAACAAGGTACGATCCACAAAATACCAGTCAACCAGGAACGCACGCTGTAAGGCATGCACACCACCTCCGCTTACCCTCAGCATGGTGTCGCGCCAAGGCATATCGCCAGTACCTTTTACGTAGCGCTGGGCAATATTCATACCACCGATATAGCCCACCAGACCATCAATCACAATAATCTTGCGGTGGTTGCGATAGTTCACCTTACTGGTAAACGACGGGAATCGCACAGGCATAAACGAGCGCACCTCGATACCCGCCTCGCGCATCCGTTCAAAAAAGCGATGGTGCACATTCCAACACCCCACATCATCGTAAATCACCTTTACCTCAACACCCTCGCGGGCCTTGTCAATCAAGGCATCGGCCACCAACATGCCTAAGGCATCGTCGGCAAAAATATACATATCCAGATGTATGTGATCCTTGGCCTTGCCGATATCTTCCATCAATTCGGCTATAAACTGATAGCCATCGGTACAGATATCCACCAGGTTATCCTTAAAAGGTAGCGACAGGTTCTGGTTAATAAACAAATCGATCAATGGTTTGTGGCGCTCGGGCAGTCGCAGGTTCTGTTGCTCGGCAAACTCCAGCATCGAACGCTTGGTAAGCTGGTTCATCGAACGTTCGCTCACATAGCGCTCCTTGCGATGGTTTATGCCAAAAAACAAATAAAAGACGATGCCCACCACTGGCACAAAATAAATCACCAGCGCCCAAGCCATCGTCTTAGCAGGTTGACGGTTGTCCATAATCACGTGTACCACCGCCATGATAGCAATGATCTGGTACACTATGAATATGATATTCAGCCAACTCATCGTCCTAATTTCTTTGCCACTTCCTTATATATCAAGTCAACATGTTGATACTCGGCCAGCGTTGCCATCACATCGCCCTCGCCTTTCTTGATAGAGGCCAACAGTTCCTTCACCTTGGCACCCAGGCAGTAATAACGGAAGTCAAGCACTATATGCTCCACGTGCGACCGCAAGCCACCCTCACGTTCTTTCAGTTGGAATCCCTTACCCAGTTGATATGAATCCACAGCCATGCTGGCCGCAATCGAACTGATTTCGTAATCGGTATGGCGCGTCAGGTATTCCTCGGCCTTAAAACCTTCTTCGCCACAATGGGCCACCACCTCTTGCAGAATCTTGTTATATACAGGCTTACTGAAACTCAGGCCATCCTCCCCCATATCGTAGCTGATAAACTGTGCTACCGAGAGGTTGATGGTTTGCCCGTCTTCGGTCTGAAGGTTTTCGTAGATAATCTTCTCGCCATCGCGAACAATGGTTTTGATCAGCAGGTCCTCTACCTGCTGAATCTGATCGCTGATGGTATGCAGACCGATAGCCATGGGCTTGCCCTGCGCCTCGCGTTCCTGCTGGATGGCGTTCTGTGCCTGCTCGCGATTGTATTCCTTTTCCTTCTCCTCGCGGTCGCGACTAATCATGCCGTTCATCGATTGGAGCAGGGTTTCCTCCTTGATGCCCAAACGGCGCGACAACTGGGTCAGATACTCATCGCGCAACAGGTTATCATCTACCACCGAGATACTCTTCACGATACCACCGATAGCCTCCGAACGCTTCACGGGGTCGCTCACGTTCTCTACCGTCAGTTTGGTTTTGAACGAGATAAAGTCCTCGGCATGCTCTTCGATATACGCCTTGAACTCCTGGGCGGTATGCTTACGTGAGAACGAATCCGGGTCGTCGCCATCGGGCAGTAACAGCACTTTTACTTTCATGCCTTCGGCCAACAGCATATCTGTTCCTCGCATGGCGGCATGGATACCGGCCTCGTCGCCATCATACAGCAGGATGATGTTAGGCGTAAATCGTCGCAGTAGTTTTATCTGATATTTCGAGAGAGCCGTACCACTGTTGGCCACAACATTCTCCAGTCCGCACTGGTGCATGGCAATCACATCGGTATAGCCTTCAACCATATACACACAGTCTTCCTTGGCAATGGCTTTCTTACCTTGGTACAGGCCATACAGCTCGCGCTCCTTATGGTAGATTTCCGAGTCAGGCGAGTTCACATATTTCTGTTGCACCCCCTTGGTACGCGCATCCAACAGTCGCCCACCAAAGGCCACCACCTTTCCACTTACGTTGAACCAGGGGAAGATAACACGACCCGCATAGCGATCGTACACACCCTTCTCGCCTTTGATACACAAGCCCGTCTTAATCAGGAACTCCTCCTGATACCCCGCTTTCTTAGCGGCTATATCAAGGGCATCGCGCTTTGAGAGCGAGAAACCCAGGTTGAACTTCTCCACAATATCATCGCGGATACCACGACTACGGAAGTACTGACGCCCAATGGCCACACCGTCGGGATCGTTGTTCAGCACATCCTTAAAGTAGTTCATGGCCCACTCGTTAACGATGAACATCGACTCGCGGTCGCTCTGCTCACGTTTCTCCTCCTCAGTCAGTTCTTTTTCCTGTATCTCGATATTGTATTTCTTGGCCAGCCATCGCAGGGCCTCGGGATAGGTAATCTGCTCGTGCTTCATCAGGAAGTTGATGGCCGTTCCGCCCTCACCACACGAGAAGCACTTGCATATCTGCTTGGTTGGCGACACCATGAACGATGGCGTTTTATCGTCGTGGAACGGGCACAAGCCTTTATAGTTAACGCCCGATTTTCGCAGCGTTACAAACTCGCCCACCACGTCAACGATGTTCGTGGCATCAAGTATCTTGTCTATCGTTTGTCTGTCAATCATCCTACTTATCGTAAGCGTGAACAGGATAATCAGTAGTATAGTGCAAACCGCGACACTCCTTGCGCTCCAATGCCCAACGGGTAATCAGATAGCCCACGTTAATCATGTTACGCAATTCGCAGATATCCTTCGAGGCCTTTACACGCTTAAACAAGCGCTCGGTCTCCTCGTAAAGCATATCCAGACGGTCCCAGGCACGGTGCAAGCGCAGGTCGCTACGCACAATACCTACGTAGTTCGACATAATCAGGTTCACCTCCTTTACGCTCTGGGTAATCAGCACCTTCTCCTCGTTGGTCAGCGTACCCTCGTCGTTCCACTCAGGCACCTTCTCGTTGAAGTCGTAGAAATCCACATGCTCCAGCGAGTGCTTAGCGGCCGTCTCTGCATAAACCACAGCCTCAATCAGCGAGTTGCTGGCCAGGCGGTTACCACCGTGCAAACCAGTGCACGAGCACTCACCAAGGGCATAAAGCTGTTCTATGCTGGTCTGTCCGTTCAGGTCCACCTTGATACCACCGCACATATAGTGGGCGGCAGGACGAACGGGGATATAATCAGTAGTGATATCGATACCCATCGACAGGCACTTCTGGTAGATATTGGGGAAGTGCTTGCGTGTCTCGGCGGGATCCTTATGGGTTACATCCAGACATACGTGATCCAAGCCGTGAATCTTCATCTCCTTATCGATAGCACGTGCCACGATATCACGTGGTGCCAACGACAGACGCTCGTCGTACTTCTCCATAAACGTCTCGCCATTGGGCAACTTCAGTATGCCACCATAACCACGCATTGCCTCGGTAATCAAGAAGGCGGGGTGCGTTTCGTTAGGGTTATGCAGCACCGTGGGGTGGAACTGTACAAACTCCATATCGGCCACCGTACCCTTGGCACGATACACCATCGCGATACCGTCGCCAGTAGCAATCACGGGGTTCGATGTGGTCAGATACACAGCACCGCAACCACCGGTACACATCACGGTCATCTTTGCCAGATAGGTATCCACCTTCTGGGTATCAGGATTCAGCACGTAGGCACCATAGCAGTTAATGTATGGCGAACGACGTGTAATTCTGGCACCTAAGTGGTGCTGGGTGATAATCTCCACCGCAAAGTGGTTCTCCTTGATGTCGATATTGGGATTGTTGCGCACAGCCTCCATCAGTCCGCGCTGTATCTCGGCACCCGTGTCGTCCTTGTGGTGCAGAATACGGAACTCAGAGTGTCCGCCCTCGCGATGCAAATCAAATTTGCCATCGTGGTTCTTATCAAAGTTCACGCCCCAGTTAACCAGTTCTTTAATCTGTTCGGGCGCCATTCTTACTACTTGTTCTACGGCTTTGGGGTCGCTGATATAGTCGCCCGCAATCATCGTGTCTTCTATGTGTTTCTCGAAGTTATCCAGTTCGAGATTGGTAACCGATGCCACGCCCCCCTGGGCAAACGATGTGTTGGCCTCGTCCAACGAGGTCTTGCATATCATACACACCCTACCCTTGTTGGCGCGAGCCACCTTCAGTGCGTAGCTCATACCGGCCACGCCAGCTCCTATCACCAGGAAATCATATTTGTATACCATGTGCTGATGTTATATTTTGTCACAAATCTGCTGCAAAATTACTTAAAATTTCCAATATTCTTTGCATCTTATCAATTTTTTTGTAACTTTGCGCAGTATAATCCTCAATATTTACAACAATGAAACAACTAGCGCTTATAATCATGCTGATGGTTCCGATGGTGGCACTGGCACAACAGACTACCGTAGGTGGAACCGTTATCGACGAGAAATCGGGGCGCCCATTGCCTCAGGTGAGTGTTTCAGCAGGCCGCATCTCTGTGGTCACAAACGAGGATGGTGCCTTCCTTCTAAAACTGGGCGATAAGCCCGCAAACATCACGGTATCGCACTTAGGTTACAAAACCAAGAAGGTGACATTGCGCACAGGCGAGACCGAGAACCTGAAGATAAAACTTCAACCCACCACCATACAACTGCGCGAGGTGGTGATACGTACTGGTAATCCACGCGACATTGTAGAGATCGCCATCAAGAAGATTCCCGAGAACTACAGTCGCCAGCCCGAGCTGCTCAAGGCGTTCTATCGCGAAACAGCCATGAAGCGCAAGCACTTCATCTATGTGGCCGAAGGTGTGGAGGACATGTACAAAACCAGCTACACACGCGGTGTAGGTCGCGACAGAGTGGCTATCATCAAAGGTCGCCGACTGCTCAGTCAGAAACAGGGCGACACCCTGGGCCTAAAGGTTATGGGCGGACCGGTACTGCCAGTACAGCTCGATGTAGTTAAAAACACCGAGTTACTGCTCAACCAGGAGGAGATGGATGCCTACAGCTACAGTTGGGGCACACCCGAGATGATTAACGACCGCCTGCAGATGGTGGTTCTGATTGAGCCTCTCTTCAGCAGGGAGTATGCGCTGTATCACGGCAAACTGTATATCGACAACGAGCGCCTGGCATTTACCCGCATCGAGCTCAGTCTCGACATGAGCGATAAGGAGAAAGCCACCCGTACCATGCTGGTACGCAAGCCGTTCGGTGTAAAATTCAAGCCACGCGAGCTGTCGTGTGTAGTCGATTATCGCTATACCGACGGTGTTACACGCATCAGCTATCTGCGTAACACCTTTAAGTTTAACTGCGACTGGAAGAAACGTCTGTTCAGCACATCGTTTACCGCCACCTGCGAGATGGCCGTTACCGATAGCCAGTCCGAAGGTGTACAGCCCATCGTCAGTCGCAACTCGTTCGACTCGCACGATGCCTATTACGACAAGGTAGAATACTTTATGGATCCAGAATACTGGAGCAACTACAATATTATAGAACCCTCTGAATCGCTGGATAAAGCGATACGCAAACTGGTATCAACATACCAGCGCAATTGATTAGGTAGAAATTTAAAATGAAGCAGAATATAAGGAATTGGATTTTTTCACTCTTATTGGCAGGTACGGTAGGCAGTTTGCAGGCGCAGACGGCCGACACACTCGTAGTAGATACCTGTGCCACAGATACCATCGTTGAACTGCCCTGGCCACAGAACCTGCAGGCCCGGCTAGACACGCTTACCAGCGACCGCATGTTCGACTATACCCAACTGGGCCTGATGGTGTACGATATCACTGCCGATTCAACCCTTTACACCTACGGTGCCAAACAGATACTGCGCCCAGCCTCAACCATGAAGCTGCTCACGGCCATTACCGCACTCGATCAGTTAGGCATCAAGCACAAGTTTCGCACCTCACTTTATTACACAGGCGAGGTGGTCGACAGTGTGCTGGTAGGCGATCTGTATTGTGTAGGCAGTATGGATCCTCTGTTCGACTCAACTGATATGCAGGCCTTTTCGGCCAGCGTTAAGGCATTAGGCATCCATACATTGAAAGGCAAACTGGTAGCAGTAAATACCTTTAAGGACGAGGACCTGCTTGGCGAAGGATGGTGCTGGGATGATGACAATCCATCGCTCACCTCGCTGCTCATCAATGGCAAGGACGATTTCATCAGTCAACTGGCTCAACAGCTCGATAAGGACAGTATTTTCCCCGATGGTCCCGCCGAATATGCAGCCCTGCCCAAGGATGCCGTTCTGCTGTGCCAGCGTAGTCACTCATTAGAGGATGTGCTCATACCGATGATGAAGGATAGCAACAACCTTTATGCCGAGTCGGTATTCTATCAGATTGGTGCCGCCACAGGTGCGCGCCCAGCCAAGTCGTCGCACGCCCGCAATGCCATCAAGCGCACCCTGCATAAGGCCGGCATCACAGGTTCACACTATAAGATAGCCGATGGTAGCGGACTCTCGCTTTACAACTATGTAACCCCCGAGTTGCTCACCAAACTGCTGGTTTATGCCTATCGCCACCCCAGCATCTATCGCTACCTGTACGTGTCGCTACCAGTAGCGGGCGAGGATGGCACACTGAAGAAACGCATGAAGGATACCCCTGCACAAATCAGTGTGCGTGCCAAAACGGGTACCCTCACCGGTATATCGTCGTTGGCTGGCTATGCCGTAGCCACCAACAACCATGTGTTGGCATTTGCCATCATTAATCAAGGAGTCATGAAGAACGATCAAGGACGTTACTTTCAGGATAAAGTATGCACAGCGATGTGCAAGTGATTAAACATTAAAGATTAAAGATTAAACATTAAAAGATTAACGATTATCATGAAGAAGGAACAGATACTAGTTAGAATTACAGGTCAGGATCGCCCAGGCCTTACCGCCTCAGTAATGGGCATCCTCGCAAAATACGATGCACAGATTCTCGACATCGGCCAGGCCGATATCCACTCTACCCTGTCGCTGGGTATCCTCATCCGTATGGACGAGACCAACTCAGGTCAGGTAATGAAGGAGTTGCTCTTCAAGGCCACCGAGCTGGGTGTGCAGATAGGTTTCTCACCCATTGGCGACAATGAGTATGAGGACTGGGTTGGCCATCAGGGTAAGAACCGTTATATTCTCACCGTGATGGGTCGCCAGTTAGAGGCACGTCAGATTGAGGCCGCTACCTCGGTGATTGCCGAGCAGGGATTGAATATCGACTCAATTATCCGTCTTACCGGTCGTAAGAGCATCAAGAACCCCGCCAAGCACACCCGTGCCTGTATCGAGTTCTCGCTACGTGGCGAGCCCAAGGACCGTCAGGAAATGCAGTCGAAACTGATGAAACTGTCGAGCGAGATGGAGATCGACTTCTCGTTCCAGCTCGATGATATGTTCCGCCGCATGCGCCGTCTGATTTGTTTCGATATGGACTCTACGCTGATTCAGACCGAGTGTATCGACGAGCTGGCCGAGCGCAATGGCGTTGGTGCCCAGGTACGCGCCATCACCGAGAGCGCCATGCGTGGCGAGATCGACTTTAAGGAGAGTTTCACCCGTCGTGTCAGTCTGCTCAAGGGGCTTGATGTGAGCGTGATGCAGGAGATAGCCGAGAAACTGCCTATCACCGAGGGTGTAGATCGCCTGATGACCACCCTGAAGCGTTATGGTTATAAGATTGCCATCCTATCCGGAGGATTCACTTACTTTGGCGAATACTTACAGCGCCGTTATGGCATCGATTATGTATATGCCAACGAACTGGAGATTGGCCCCGATGGCAAGCTCACAGGTCGTTATGTGGGCGAGATAGTAGACGGTCATCGTAAGGCCGAACTGCTGAAGTTGATTGCCCAGGTTGAGAAGGTGAACCTGGCACAGACCATTGCCGTGGGCGATGGTGCCAACGACCTGCCTATGATCTCAGAGGCCGGTCTGGGTATCGCTTTCCACGCCAAGCCCCGTGTGGTGGCCAATGCCGAACAGAGCATTAACACCATCGGTCTTGATGGCGTACTCTACTTCTTAGGATTCAAGGATTCGTATCTTGGCGACCAAGGTGTGATGTAAATGAACGCGGATTTTTCTACTACACTACTTAATTGGTACAAGGAATATGGTCGTGATTTGCCCTGGCGGCAAACTCACGATCCATACGCCATATGGCTCTCCGAAATCATCCTACAGCAAACGCAGGTAAAGCAGGGCTGGGATTACTGGACCCGCTTTATGCACCGCTGGCCCACTGTAGAGGCGCTAGCGTCGGCTACCGAGGATGAGGTGCTGCGCGAGTGGCAGGGCCTGGGCTACTACAGTCGTGCCCGCAACCTGCATTTTGCCGCCAAGCAGATTGTGGCCATGGGGCATTTTCCCGATACGTTAGAGGATATCAAGAAGCTGAAAGGCGTGGGTGATTACACTGCCGCGGCCATTGCCAGCTTTGCCTTTGGCATCCCTGCCGCAGTGGTCGATGGCAACGTTTATCGTGTACTCGCACGTCACTTCGGCATCGACACTCCCATCAACACCACCGAGGGCAAAAAGGTGTTTGCAGCGCTGGCCCAGGAGCTTCTCCCCGCCTCTGCCTCTGCATACAATCAGGCCATCATGGACTTCGGTGCCATCCAGTGTACCCCCGCATCGCCCAACTGCATGTTTTGTCCGCTCGTAGAGTCGTGTGTTGCCTTCCGTTCAGGTACGGTTGCCGAACTCCCTGTAAAACTCAAAACGCTCAAAGTTACCGAGCGTCATCTGGCCTATGTCTATATCCGGTGCAATGGTCAAACCGCCATCCATCGCCGTGGTCCCGGCGACATCTGGCAAGGGTTGTGGGAACCCTGGCTGGTAGAATCACCAACCCAAATCCCTCATGATACTGTGATACTGCGTAAGAATGTGAAGCATGTGCTTACCCACCGAGTGCTCTATGCCGACTTCTATCTTTTAGAAGTAGATGAGCGCCCGAAGCTACCTGCTGATTATATATGGATAAAAGAATCGGAGCTCGACGATTACGCCAAGCCCCGACTTATTGAGAAACTGCTCAGCAGCCTTTTGCCTTCAGATAATTAGCAAATATCCTTGCTGCACTCTCCACCTTAGCTGCGCATGGGCGGGTCTTATAATACTCGGCAGTACGGGCAGAAGCCACATAACTCGAGTTCGCCTTCTCATAGCCTTTCAGTCCGAGAATCTCCGCACAAATCAAGCTTCCATTCTCCTCCTTCGATTTGGCCAGCAAATCCTGCACCACCTTATAGCAGGCCGATTTGCCCTCGCGGTCGCTACCTTCGGTCTGTCCACAGTCCAGCCCCACCAGCATCACAATTCCCGATACGGCACCGCACATCATACGTAGGCGTCCCACGCCACCGCCAAATCCAGCGGCAATCTTCTTTGCCAAGGTATCGTCAAGCCCATACAGGTCGGCAAATGCCGCCACCACACTCTGGCAACAGCCATACCCTTGCATAAAATTATCTACTGCACGATTAACTCTCTCGTCTAATTCCTTATCTGTCATCATTAATATATTGCTTTAAAATTCTTTGTATCCATCAGGTGCTTGTCGGTCATCTTGATGTCGGGGATAACAGGCAAACACATAAATGCCATCGTGATAAATGGCGACTTCATCTGGCATCCAATCTTCTTCACCATCTCCTGTATGCACAGCGTACGGAAGGCTATCTCATGTCCACCCATCGGTGCCATCAGGCCGGCTATAGGCAGAGGTATGTCCATCATCTCATCTGCGCTTACCACCACCTGTCCGCCCTGCATCTCTACAATACGGTTAACGGCCTGCACGATGTACTCATCGCTCGAACCGATAGCCACGATGTTATGACAGTCGTGAGCCACCGAACTGGCTATGGCACCCTCCTTAACATCAAAACCGCGCACCAGTCCTACTATGGGTTTGGCACCAGGCACATAACGGTTGTACACCACAATCTTCTGCACCTCGGTCCAAGGATAATGCGAGTCAAACAGCGGGTTACCCGTCAACTTCACCTCCTCGTGCTCCGTTAGCAGACTGCCATCCGAGGTATGGATGATGTGAACATTATCGCCAGGCTTCAGGACGATGTCGATATCCTCGGCTGTGATGGGCATAGCCACGAAGTCATTAGGAAATTCGAAATCCAGGATATGTTCGTCCAGATCGCTGTGATTGGATAGCAGACAGGCATTATAGTTAAACGCCTCTACACCGCGTATCACCGTACTCTCCACGCGGAAGTGAGGTGTCAATCTATCGATGGTGATAAACGTGGCAGGATCGCCCACCTGTAGCAATCCCCAGTTCACGTTGTAATGCTTCTGGGCATTCACGCAGGCCACCTGTAGCACATCCCACAAGTCGTAGCCATCTACCAAGGCACGTTTCACTATCTGGTTGATATGTCCACGCACAAAATCATCAGGGTGACAATCATCCGTACACAACATCACCATATCTGGCCTCTCAGCTATCAACTTGCTCAAAGCCTGATAATCCTTGGCGGCACTACCCTCGCGTATAATCACCTTCATACCCGCATCTATGCAGGCACGCCCCTCGTCCAGCGTAGAGCACTCGTGGTCGGTGCTAATACCCGCATCGGCATACTGCTTGCGCTGGCTACCGGTCAATCCAGGTGCATGTCCGTCCACAGGCTTGCCATGGCGTCGTGCTGCATCTATCTTCTGCATCACCTCCTTTTCACCCGCCAGCACACCTAGATAGTTCATCATCTCCGCCAGAAAACCTATATCCTCGCGGGCCATCAGCACCTCGATATCCTTTGCATCTATCACAGCACCACTCGTTTCTATGTCGCCACCCACGGCAGGCACACAACTGGGTGCACCGAACAAGAAGTTGAACCGTGCCTCCTTTCCCGAGCGAATCATATAGTCTATGCCTTTTATGCCCAGCACGTTGCCTATCTCATGCGGATCGGCCACAACACCTATCGTACCATGACTCACCGCTATGCGCGCAAACTTATGAGGCACCATCATGCTACTCTCAATATGCACGTGACTATCTATAAAGCCCGGCATCACGTATCCCCAAGGCTTCTCCTGTTCAGGCAGTGTGCAGCGTTTCACTTCAGCTATTATGCCGTTATTGATAACCAGTTCGCCGTCGAAAATCTCGCGTCGCACCACGTCAACAATATGTCCTTTCACGCTGTTCATAGCTTTTCCTCCTTTATTATATAAAACGTCCTACCACCCTGATGGCAGCACGATGTTCTCCACTTCGTGAGCTTTGGCAAACAAGGGCGATATCTCCTCGTTGGTAAAACCTGCGATACCGCAACCTACACGAGTTACCAGGAACGTCAGGTCAGGTCGGGTTTTAGCAAACTCAATGAACTCATCCACATAGGGTTTGATGGCATCTACGCCCCCGTGCATGGTGGGAATGCCGTAGCTCTGTCCTTGCAGACCAACGCCCTGCCCCCAGATAGCACCAAACTTACGGTAGGCCAACAAGGCGGCCCCGCCACCATGCGCCCCAGCCAGGTTACTACCAAACACAAACACCTCGTTCTCACCAAGCTCCGTTATCCGCTCCGGCGTCACTTTTTTCTGTTCCATAAGCCTTATTCTTTTTAGAAAAACATGGTTGGGATGCTATTTTTGCGTTTTTGGGCAAGTTCGTCTTTCATACGCTTGATAGCGGTCTGGAAAAAGAACGACACCAAAAACTCGTCAGTACCCTCTGTACGGATTTTCTTTAATGCAGAGATGTAGGCCGAACGATCCTCAAGCTTCACAATCAACAAAGGATGACCGGCACGAAGCAAGATGAAGTTCGACAGCAAACGTCCTGTACGTCCATTGCCATCACGGAAAGGATGCAGATATTCGTAATAGCCATGAAACTTCGCTGCAACTATCATCGGATGCTGATTATTGTTGATAGCCTTTTGGGTAGATTCCATCAAACTAGGCACACGTGCTATCAGCGTTTCGTGGTCGCCAAATACCGTGTCGCCTGCCGCCATATCCTCAGTAGTATATTCGCCTGCAATGGCACCCTGAGCACGATAAGCAATGGTGTGCTCGGTTACCAAACGGTTAACCTCCTTCAGTAGAGTCTCATCAAAGGGATGCTCCAGGGTTTCAACCATATAGTCGAATGCACGGAAATGGTCGGCCATTTCGGTACACTCTAACAATGAACGACCAACAGGAATCATGGCCATGCCCTGTTCACGCAGAATACGAGTATCATCAACCGTAAACGAGTTTCCCTCGATAGCACATGAATGCGCAGAGAACAGAATCTCGTTATATTCCATCCACTGCTTCTTGCCCATCCTGTCGGCAATCTTCTGTTGATACTCCTTTCGGATGCTCTCGTATTCTTTTATTTCATCTTCAAACATCGCTGCAAAGATACAACTTTTTCTGGAATATAAACAAAAAAGCACAAAAAAATCGCAACAGGTTTTTGGCCTATTGCGATTCGTTACTTGGGGGTTGAGTTCTCTACGATGCAACACAGCTGGTGGCGCCGAGGGCGGTGACGATGGCTGTGGCGATGGATGCAATCATCTGGACGATGAACTTCAGTGTTTCTTTCTTACTCATAATGGTTTTAGGTTATATGGTTAATACTTTGTGTTTCATGGTAAAGTGGTGGGGCCGTAGCCCCTAACCACTAATTCATGTCGCTTCCTCCGCTTCCGGGATTGTTACCTCCACCGGTGTTACCGCCGGTGTTGCCGCCCTGACTGCTCGAGCCGCCACCACCGGTATTACCACCCGTAGTACCAGGCTTATCCTCCTCGGTCAACTGACCGGCCAACACCTCGGCATTTACAAACTCGGCCTTCTTGATAAACTCACGACTGGAGATGTTGGTCTCGGCCTCCTGATCGGGCAGGAATCGGATGTGGAGGGCCTTCAGGTTCTTCTGGGGCAAGAACTCCTCCTTCTTCTGGGCGCCACCCTTCTCGTTCTCCAAGGTGGTAAAGAAGATGCCCAGACCATCGATCTTGACGCGCTTAGAGTTCAGGAGCATCTCCAACAGACAGCTACGGAACTTCTCCAGCACTCCGAACACCACGTCGGGAGTGTAGATACTGCCGTGCTCGGCAATGTGGTTGGCCATCTTACGAGTGTTCAGGGTCTCGACGGTCTTGCTGTGGGCAAACCACTTACCGAAAATCTTCGAATTCTTGATGTTGTTTTGCTTTAACAGATAAAAGATCTTTGCCATAATGTGTAAAAGGTTTTAAATGGGTTAATTATTAAGTTTTACGATGCAAAGGTACTACTATAGAATGTAATCTACAAACTTTTTAGGCCTCCACTTAGTTAAACAGTGTTAACAGAAATCACCTACCACTTCGTGCCACACCATCCGTAACTTCATGATTTACGATCTAACGGAAATCGACACGATAAGTGCCGCCTCGTTCCGGACACGCAGTATCACAGTAACATAACCTAATTGCGTATTCTGCAGAAAAACTAGCTATATTGAATATTATATATATTAAATATATATAATATTTATAATACTATAATTATATATATTACCACCTATCGCCGCCTAACCTACTCGCAGTATCCTTATGTTACTGTGATACTGCGTGGAAACAGATACATAAGAACAAAAATTGCGCATAAATCTTGTATATTTAAGAATTTTGCAATACCTTTGCAATATGGAATATTACATATGCCCATTCAGGATAGCAAGCAGCGAGAAATGGTACACCCAGCCCGATGGGTTTCAACCACAGGAAGTCCTGGCGACAGTGACGCGAGATGACTTCCTACGACAAACCAAGAAATTACTATTCACTGACAAAAGTGGCAACCACATCTATTCGCACAAATACATATACCTGCCAAAGGATGGCATAGCCGTGCTTAAACTAGCAAATAGGTACGTAGATAGTGATGACGAAGAATTCTGGAAGAAACGGCCTTGGGAAGACCGGCTATTTACAGTTATCGTCATAGTCAGTAGAAAGGAAGGTACTTGTTTCTATGTTGAGGATAACGAACGTGCATTTGATAGGGTTGAAGACGTGGTAAAGATACTGTGCAGGGGGCTTAACCAAACTCTGTCGAGCCATCAACTATTTATAGGCTCCGATTACAACCTCATCAAGCAAACCGATAACTTCGCCCTGATGTCGGCTTGTGCCATCATCAACCAGCAACTTGAAGAATCGCTCAACCTGCAGTTTGGTACATGCGACGCGATGAAACATGATTACGACGAAAATGCCATATTAGCAGCACAACTGTTTACCAGCGCACTAACCGACCAACGTAAAGCCAGTATGGTTATATCGTTGCTCTACGAACTTACCAAAGGCAGAAAGGATAGGAAAGCGCTGATGTGCGGACTGCGGGCGGCGATGGATGCGGGGGTGATTGTAAAACCAAGCTACAACGATTTTATAACGGTGTTTAACTGTGGCAATCTGATATCAAAAGAGCAGTATAGCACTTATACCAACCCAAACTATAACGGATACAAGAAATACGAACTCTACAAAAACGCCTACATCAGATTCAAACAGATTAAGGAAGTAGTCATTTAAACGTCCCAAAACACTTAACTTTTTTGAATTTATCACAACTATTCTGGTCAAATCGGCACTGGGCTGAAATGACCAGTTATTTTATTTGCGCATATCGACCGAATGCTATATTTTTGCGACCGCATTGCAAAACAATAATTAAAAACCTGAGACAGGCATGGGCCCATTCTGTTTCTTAAACTTTAACAACAATGAAACAGAACAACAATGAAGTGCAGTACATCTGGCACGACGGGGCTACCATCCCCGAAAACCTGCTGATTAGCATGGCTAAGAATGCAGGCAGTTACGAATCGGCTAAAGGCTATCTGTTTTCGCTGATGGCTCACGGCCTTAACAACGGTATCGGCGATTATATATATAAGGTAAACGAGATACGCGATTTTTACCACGTGATGCCTATACCCATAGCCAAAGAGATGGCACAAAACGCCACCTGCAACCAAAGCAGCCCCACCGATCTGGCAAGAAAGCGCTACAAAGCCATGAACCTGGACTGCCGGAAACAGGTGGTAACCAACAGCCTGAACTTACTACTATCCCATTGCCGCAACCTATTCAACTCGAAAAATGACTGGATAGGCATCTACCTGGTAATCAAGGACAGGGTGAATGGCAGAATTAGCAAAACCCGATTCACCAAGCTGATGATGGATCTAACCCGCGACTGGTGGCCCCAAGAACTGCAGATTGGCGAACGCACACTGAGCAACTTTGGCCGATGCGTGCCCTACGAAGACCGACTGGAAGCCTACTACGATATGGAGCAGAACCCTTGGAGCGAGCTTTGCGACACCTATTGGAACATACTGATGCAACAGATTCTGACGCAGAACTGACGCCATTTATCGCCCATCGACGCATTTTTCGACGCGATTCTGACGCACTGACGCATCAGCCGCCCTACGTATTTACTTCTATCTATCTTTGCATCGTCAAAAAGAAATTAATACGAACAAGTATGAGAAAGATTGAAGAAAAAATCACGATTGAAACCAAGCCCAACGGCTATGCGTTGACAGTAAACGAGAAAGAGTATTTATACTTTAACACGTTGGATCTGGTTAAGGGTGTTTGCATTCACGTAGGATTGGGACGTAAGAGTCCAACCACCAAGTATGGACGCGATGCGATACTGAAGGCCATGGGCGATGGAAGTCTGGAGCGCAAGCTGCAGAAAGAGGTAAACGAACTGAAATCACAAGTGTTTAATTTAAAGAACGCGCTGCATGAAAGCAAAGAAGAACAAAAGGGGAATAACAGTCAAGAAGGGCTGTATCTCATGTAAGTGGAAAATGTACGATGGTGAGGGCAACCGCATCTGTACCCTGTTCCGAAACAACGAGAAAGGCTACTGCAACAAATGGCGCATGAGCAAAGCTCTAAGGTTCGCAGGAACACCATATGGCAACATCCATACCAAACCCTATCTGCGCTATGCCATGGAGATAGCACAGGACGAACAAAAGTGGATAGCCCAAGGTTACAACATCACCCTCACCCCGATCGAAGAGATGCGAAAGAACTATCTAAAAGAACATAAAACTTATAATATTGATTTTTAACTAACTTATGAAAAAGAAATTTATCAACATTCAGGACATCACTGCAGTCATGAACCGCGCATCGAGAGGCCTTACCATTGAGGGCGTCATGTTTATCGACAAGAACACGCACCAACTGACGTTCAAACCCTACAACCTGGCCAAGTATCACCCCGGCTACTACCAGCGCACTAAGCCCATGCTGATTAAGAAACTACCATGGGGAGCGCTTAAACAGAGTATTCGCAACAACATTCTGCGAGTGAGCGTACCACAGGATCTGGGAACAGCGCAAACCATAGCCATCTTTAACCAGCATGTAGCCGAGGCCAACGATGCGCTGATTGATTTGGAACTTAAAGAATTTTGCTAATTATGGGATTTTGTTATCAGAAAAACTTTAGTAATCCTACGTTGCCTGTAGACGAGGCCCAGTTTTGGGCCCTCGTCAAGGCGACCCGATGGAACGAGAACATTGACAAGTACCGCGAAACTGGCGATGCAGCCTTGAAACGCAAGTTGCCTGCCTTTATCTTCCAGGCTATGTTTTGCGAAACCACATCGAAAGCGGGCAAAACTGGTGCCTGGCGCAAACAGAGTGCCACGCAATTAACGGGATTGGTGGTGATGGACATCGACCATGTCGAAAAACCTCGTGAGGTATTCGACCAATGGAGATTAGGCACGGATGAACACGGCTTTATAAATAAAGACGCGGCTGGGAGAATACTTTTGGTGTATATAACGCCTAGCGGGAAAGGGCTGAAAGTTGTGTTTAAAGCTGATGTGGCAGTAGGCAACCTGATTGACAACCAGCATGCCATGGCCAAGGTGCTTGGGGTGGAGGTTGACGAGAGTTGCAAGGACGCTAGCAGAATGAGTTTTATTTGTAAAGAATCTGACATTTTGTATTTGGATAAAGAACTTTTTACCTATGAGAACAAGGAATTTGCTGAGCGATATACTGCTCTATATCGAGACGGTCGTAGCCAGGCTACGAGAGAGGATGAATTAGGCACGAATTACGCGAATTTACGCGAAGAAAATAAAATTCGTGATAATTCGTGTAATTCGTGCCAAAAACAATTCAAAGGGGTTGCGTATTCGGAGATTATTGATGAGTGGTGGCGGCAGAATGGAGGACTGCCACAGGAGGGCGAGAGGAATGTGAAACTGTACCAGTTGGCGGTGAGTTTGAGGGCCATTTGCGACAACAACCGACAGTTGCTGATGGAGATTATGCCACGCCTGGGACTAAGCGAAGAGGAGGTGCGCAGTATTGTGGAGAGCGCCTGCAAGGAGACACCAAAAGGTCTGTCAAAAGCCATGAGGAGTGTGCTGGAGGGTAATAAGAATCCGTCTGAACAATCTGAACACGATATCGACCAATGGCTGTGGGATTGGGGCGAGCAGATTGAGGGGCTGTTTGACGACTTCCCGATACTGCGCGACATTTGCAAGGGATTGAAGCGCAACCAGTATGCCTCGGCCTTGTTTGTGAGTGGCGGTTTTATGATGACACTGATGACGCGATGCCGCTACCGCTTTTATCATCGACCAGAAGAACTGCGACGCCTGAACTGCGAGGTGATGGTGATTGGCGATCCTGCCAGCGGTAAGAGTTTTGCCACGCGCTTGTATAAACTGCTGATAGCCCCGATTATCGCCGCCGATCGCATAGGCAAGGATGCCATCAACGCCTATCGCGAACAGATGAAAACCAAAGGCGCCAACAAGGAAAAGCCTAAGAAGCCTAAAGTGGTGGTACGTGTGCACCCAGCCCGCACCAGTAACGCCCAGTTTATTCAGGACATGGTGAACGCTGTAGAAGAGGTGGATGGCGAACCCATGCAGTTGCATATGTTTACCTTCGACACCGAGTTGGACAACACCCTGAGCATACAGAAAGGTGGCTCGTGGATTGATAAGCAATCGTTGGAGCTGAAAGCTTTCCACAATGAGGAGGATGGCCAGGCTTACTCGAACATGGACTCGGTGATTGAGAACTTCTCCGTAACCTGGAACTTTATATACACTGGCACGCCCCTGGCATTGAAAGCAAAGATTAACGAGCGAAACTTCGGTAGCGGACTGGCCACACGATTAACCTGCATCCCATTGCCGCCCACTAACTTTGAAATGATGACTCGTGAAAGCGTGGTTGACTGTGAGAGCGACCATCGCCTGAAGGAATGGGGTGAGAAGCTGGACCGTACGAAGGGTGTGCTGAGTGTAGAGAAGATTGTGGATGAGCTGTATGACTGGACGGCACGTCGCATGGCCGATGCCAAGGAGAACAACAGCAAAGCCGAGGAGATGCTGCTGAAGCGTTGTGCCTACCACGGACTGAACTTTGCCGCCCCATTCATCGTGATACGCCACTGGGAGCAGATGCATCAGGATGGTGCCTACTACTGCGGCGAGTTTGAGACCGACGAGGTAGATTGGAAGTTGGCTGAGCTAATCGTCAACATACAGTACGCCTGTCAGCGGCACTACTTCCTGGCTTTGGCTGAGAAGTATTTCGACGACCAGATGCGTGATGCCTTAACTACCACGCATAGAAGACAGAAAACCTACGACGGTTTTAACCGTTTGCCCGAGGAGTTTGCGGTTGACGACGTGATGACTTGCTTTGCCATCTCGAACCCCACGGTAGCCCGTGTAAAAATCAGCCGACTGATGAAAGACCATCTGATTGAAAAGACAGATGAGTTTGTTGACAACGGTACCACAAAAGCCATCTACAGGAAGGTTGGTGCCATGTGTTAATCGCAGTATCACAGTAACATAAAAAAAAATCGCAACAGAATTTTTATCTGTTGCGACTTTTTATGGGGATTACTTAAACAGCAACTGGGCGAACTGGT
Organism: Xylanibacter ruminicola Ga6B6; assembly: GCF_000687715.1. Classification (GTDB taxonomy): domain Bacteria; phylum Bacteroidota; class Bacteroidia; order Bacteroidales; family Bacteroidaceae; genus Prevotella; species Prevotella ruminicola_B. The sequence continues at coordinate 206,667 of NZ_JHXD01000003.1, read as the reverse complement.
AGAGGCTGCGGCGCCAAGTCTGCCACTCGTGAGCGGTCTCGGGTGAGATGTATGAGTGGGCGTTGATACCAATCTTCTTCAGGCCCTCAGCGGCGTTAATCACGCTACCCTCGCCTTCGGCCATACCCTTCTCCTTACCACCGGCACTCATAAACAGCACCTTGTTGGTTGCCTTGAAATCGGGTACGTCGGTGAGCTCGTCGGCACCAATGGTACCACCACTAAAGATACCTACGTAAGCAAAGGTCTTAGGATTGTTGAGGGTGATGCCGTGGGTCTGCATACCACCCATCGACAAACCTGCCATGGCGCGATGATCGGCATCGGCAATCACACGGTAGTTCTTCTCAACCATAGGGATGATATCCTTAATGAGCACCTCTTCGAAAGCACCACCCATGCGGCGGGCCATCTTAGCAAAGTCGGCACCGCTCATGCGGGGGCGCTGACCGCCTGCTGGACGTGCTCCACCCTGTGGACGCTGACCGCCTGCTGGGCGTGGACCCTGTGGACGGAAGCCACCAAAGCCCTGAGGCTGCTCGCCTGGCTTGCGGGCGTTCAAACCATTGTCCATGAAGATGATGAAAGGCACGGCCTTGCCGGCGGCAATGAGGTTATCCATAATGATACCTGTCTTACCCTGAGCACCCCAACCGGTCTCGTTCTCGCCCATACCATGCTGCAGATAGAGTACTGGGAACATCTTAGTGGGGTTGGCATAATACTCGGCGGGCAGATAGATATAGCCGTGACGCATCTGCTGGGTTACTGATGAATAGTAGTAAACCTCGTTAACAGAGCCCTGAGGCACGTTCTTGACGGTATAGAAATCCTCGTCGGCGGCAGGGATATCGATACCACTACCCCAACGGCTGGCTCCGTAATAGTATTTGCTGCCTGGATCGGGTACTGAGGCACCATCGATGTTGAGCTGATAGTAGTGGAAGCCCTCGTCCTGTGGAGCCGACTCACCAGTCCACACACCGTTAGCATCCTTCTTCATCTCGTACTTCACACCACCGATGTCGAGCTTAACGCTGTTAGCCTCGGGGGCCGAAATCTGAGCGCGAACCATGCGCTGTGAATTTACCATGGGATACTGTTTTCCCTCCTGATTAGTACTTGCAGGCTTAAAGTCTTCAGTTACTTGGGCACTTGCCGATACAGCCACAAAAGCTGCCATTAATAAAAGAGTTTTCTTCATAAGTTTATAACAATTGTTAGGTTTATTATGTTACTTGTTTGACACCCGAGAGGGCAAAAAGTAAAATGCGGCGAGCGATAGTTAATGAAGATTAACAAATAAAAAAGAGCACCCTTATGCAGGATGCTCTATTTATAATAGCGTTGGGGGGATTGCTTACTCAGCAGTCTCCTCGTCGTTAGCACGGAAGTTCTCGAGGTCCTCAACCTGGAAAGCCTTGATGTAAGCGGCCTTACCAAGGATATCCTCCTCGGCCATGCGAACATATACGTTAGCGCTCTTTGCGAACAGCTCAGGAGCCTTAGCAGCATCGCGAAGGATGAGCAGACACATCACGAGCTCGGCTGTCATGTCGTAGAGACGGCGAGCCAGGAAGTCGTGAGCATCCTGATTGTCGAGAGCCTTAACAGCGGCGAGAGCCTCCTCGTAAACGGGGATGAGCTTCTCAACACGTGCCTTGAGAGCAGCGTTAGCCTCAGCAGGCAGTGCAGCCAGCATGTCCTTGATGTTGTTGAGCATAGTGCCGTTGGTGATGTAGCGGATAGCAGCTACAACCTGCAACTGAGTGGTACCCTCGTAGATAGAGAAGATACGTGCGTCGCGGAACAGGCGCTGGCTCTTGTACTCCATGATGAAACCTGAACCACCGTGGATGCTGATAGCATCGTAAGCGTTCTGGTTAGCGTACTCTGAGTTCATACCCTTGGCCAGTGGTGTGAATGCATCGGCCAGGCGCTGGTACTTCTTCAGCTCCTGCTTCTCCTCGGGAGTGAGCTTGCGGTCGCGCTCGATATCCTCCAAGCACTTGTAGATATCAACGTAAGCGGCTGTCTCATACAGCAGTGAACGACCAGCATCGAGCTTAGCCTTCATGCGAGAGAGCATATCGTAAACAGCGGGGAAGTTGATGATCTTGTCACCGAACTGCTGACGCTCCTTAGCGTAAGCCAAGCCCTCGTTGTAAGCCTCCTGCTCAACACCTACACTCTGTGCGGCGATACCCAGACGGGCACCGTTCATCAGAGCCATCACGTACTTGATCAGACCCAGACGTGTGCTACCGCAGAGCTCGGCCTTAGCGTTCTTATAGGTGAGCTCACAGGTAGGTGAGCCGTGGATACCCAGCTTGTGCTCGATGTGACGAACATCAACACCGCCCTGGCGCTTGTCGTAGATGAACATTGACAGACCACGTCCGTCCTTAGTGCCCTCCTCAGAACGGGCCAGCACGAGGTGGATGTCGCTATCACCGTTGGTGATGAAGCGCTTAACACCGTTCAGGCGCCAGCAGTTCTCCTTCTCGTCGAAGGTGGCCTTCAGCATCACGCGCTGCAGGTCGGAACCAGCATCAGGCTCGGTCAGGTCCATACTCATACCCTCACCAGCGCAAACGCGTGGGATGTACTTCTGGCGCTGCTCCTCTGAACCGAACTCGTACAGAGTGTCGATACAGCTCTGCAGGCTCCAGATGTTCTGGAAACCGGCATCAGCAGCAGAAATCATCTCAGAGAGCATTGAGAATACTGCGTTAGGCAGGTTCAGACCGCCGTAACGGCGAGGCATTGATACACCCCACAGACCAGCCTTACGGGTGGCGTCGAGGTTCTCGTAAGTCTTAGAGGCGTAGATCATACGACCGTTCTCGAGGTGTGGACCTTCGAGGTCGACGCTCTCAGAGTTTGGCTCGATGATATTGGCAGCCACGTCGCCAGTGATGTCGAGAATCTGCTTGTAGTTCTCGATGGCATCGCCCAAGTCAACGGGAGCATAGTCATATTCCTTTGCATCAGCAAAGCCTTTTTCCTTCAGCTCAACGATACGAGCCATCAGGGGGTGGTTCAAGTAGAACCCGATCTCAGGATGATCGCTATAATAGTTTGCCATAATTATTCTTTGTTTTCTTGATTCTTCTTATATATTCTACCTCCTATTCTTACACCAACAGGGATGCCGCAAGCATAAGCACAGAGGTTTACCAGTGCAGCAACTTCATTCTGGTCTATCGTCATCATGTAATAGGATATACCGAGCAGTATGATGGTACAGAGAATGAGGAAATAATCTAAAGCTTTCATCTTACTTTGAGTTCTGCTTGTAATACTTGATCAACTTTGGAACAACCTCCTCAACGGTACCAACAATCACGTAGTCGGCAATCTTGTTGATAGGAGCATCGGGATCGCTGTTTACAGAGATAATGATACCAGAATCCTGCATACCAGCGATGTGCTGAATCTGTCCAGAGATACCACAGGCGATGTACACCTTGGGGTGAACGGTAACACCTGTCTGACCAATCTGACGGTCGTGATCCAACCAGCCAGCGTCAACAGCGGCACGAGAACCACCAACCTCACCATGCAGCACCTTAGCCAACTCGAACAGCTGGTCGAAGTTTTCCTTGCTACCCATACCATAACCACCGGCTACAACGATAGGTGCACCCTTCAGGTTGTGCTTAGCAGCCTCAACATGGTGATCGAGAACCTTTACTACGAAAGCCTCAGGGCTTACATACTTGCTTACCTCAGGATAAACAACCTCCTTGCGGCACTCGCCATCGTACAGGGCCTTCTGCATAACGCCAGAGCGTACAGTAGCCATCTGTGGACGGTGGTCGGGGTTAACGATGGTAGCTACGATGTTACCACCGAAAGCAGGACGAATCTGATAAAGCAGATTCTCGTATGTCTTGTTGTTCTTCTTATCCTCGAAAGGACCAATCTCCAGCTCTGTGCAGTCGGCAGTCAGACCAGAGGTCAGAGATGACGATACACGTGGACCGAGGTCGCGACCGATAACGGTAGCACCCATCAGGCAGATCTGAGGCTGCTCCTCCTTGAAGAGGTTAACCAGAATATCAGTGTGGGGAGCTGAGGTGTAAGGGAACAGGTCCTTAGCGTCGAAAACAAACAGCTTGTCAACACCGTAAGGCAGAATCTGATCCTCGACCTTACCCTTGATGCCAGTACCAGCAACAATGGCGTGGAGCTCAACCTTGAGTTCATTGGCGAGCTTGCGACCCTTGGTCAACAGCTCCTGAGATACTTCCTGTACCTGAGTACCTTCAATTTCGCAATATACAAATACGTTGTTCATATCTCTTTTTTAGCCAATAATCTTCTCATCCAACAATTCTTTGATCATTCCCTCGATATCAGCATCAGAAGCCGTCAAAGTCTTCGACTCCTTAGCCTGGAACACGATGTTCTTGATGGCCTTAACCTTGGTAGGTGAGCCACTCAAACCGCACTGGTTTACATCGCCATCCACGTCGGCCACGCTCCACTGGTTGAGTGTGAGCTCAGGGCGCTGCTCGTACAGATAGTCGTAGGCAGTACCCTCGGCAGGACGCTCCATAGGACAGGTAGCGCGCTTGTACTTCATCACCAGCTTAGAATTCTGGGGGCGACAAGGAGCAGCGCTTCCGTTAACTGTGATAACAACAGGCAGAGGAGCCTCTACGGTCTCAACACCACCGTCGATCACACGCTTGATGGTTGCCTTACCATCCTTTACTGAGAGAACCTCCTCAGCGTAAGTTACCTGGTTGAGACCCAGCTTCTGAGCCACCTGAGGACCTACCTGAGCGGTATCACCGTCGATAGCCTGACGGCCACCGATTACGATGTCGACATCGCCAATCTTCTTGATGGCAGTAGCCAACGCATAAGAAGTAGCGAGGGTATCAGCACCAGCGAAGAGACGGTCGGTAAGCAACCAACCAGTATCAGCGCCACGATATAATCCCTGACGGATAATCTCACCTGCACGTGGAGGACCCATCGTGAGGATTCCTACTGTTGAGCCTGGGTTCTGCTCCTTCAAGCGAAGGGCCTGCTCCAGGGCATTCAAATCTTCTGGATTGAAGATGGCGGGAAGGGCTGCACGGTTTACGGTGCCTTCGGCAGTCATTGCATCCTTACCCACGTTACGGGTGTCTGGCACTTGCTTGGCCAGCACAACAATCTTTAAAGCCATATTTATTAATAATGTGAATGAAATTTCAAAATCGGCTGCAAAAATACACTTTTTTGAGCATACAGCCAAATAAAATGCACAAAAATACGCCGAATGTGCACAAATCGAGCAATTTGTGCAATTAAATAAGTACGAAAGTTTGCTTAATTATGCCAAAATGTTGTAATTTTGCAGCCGAAAAATGAATATTGAGATGAAAAAGTACATATTTATTGCTTTTGCGTGCCTTTTTGGCACCGTTACCATCCAAGCGCAGGACAAGGTAGAAACAACAGTAGAGGCCGACGTGGTAAGTCAGTATATCTGGCGTGGTATGGACTTGGGACATGTATCGTTACAGCCCACACTGGCCGTGAGTTACAAGGGATTAACACTCGAAGCATGGGGCAGCGTAGGACTGACCGATAGTAACGACACACGCGAGTTTGACGTGACCTTGAAATACACCACCGGCGGATTTAATTTCGGCATTGGCGACTATTGGTTTAACGAGGGTCTTGACCCGCAGAACCGCTATTTCCGTTACAATGCACACTCAACCAATCATGTGTTCGAGGCCAACATAGGTTACGACTTCGGTCCGTTGGCATTGCAGTGGTACACCAACATTGCGGGTAACGATGGCTTTACCTGCTGCGATCATCGCGCCTACAGCAGTTACATAGAGGCTACGGCTCCCTTTAAGCTGGGTGGTTGCGACTGGCAGGCCACAGTAGGTGCCGTGCCCTTCTACACCACCTTTTACGATGCCGAGGGATTTATTATAAATAATGTGACACTGCGTGCCGATCGCGACATCAAGATTACCGACCACTTCAGTCTGCCCGTGTTTGCCCAGATTACAGGCAATCCAGCCAGCGAGCACGCCTATTTTGTATTTGGATTTACGTTAAAAGCATTCTAAAAACATTATGACAAACGGAATATATACCATCGTACTGCTCATTCTGAGCAATGTGTTTATGACCTTCGCCTGGTATGGTCATCTGCGCCTGCAACAGTCGGGCATTTCGAGCAACTGGCCACTGTACTTAGTGATTGCCTTTTCGTGGGCGATAGCTTTCTTTGAGTACTGCTGTCAGGTACCTGCCAACCGCATCGGATTTATTGACAATGGCGGTCCGTTCAACCTGGTACAACTGAAGGTAATCCAGGAGTGCATATCGCTGGTAGTGTTTGCCGTGATTGCCAACTTCTTTTTCCAGCACGAGCAACTGCACTGGAACCACGCCGCCGCGGCACTCTGTCTGGTGATGGCGGTGTACTTTGTATTTATGAAACCGTAAAAGTTTATCGGGTTAACGAGAACTTCATCGATAAGCCAAAATCGTGCGTCGTTGTGGGATAGCTATTGCTTGACAACAACGGCGTATTTGTTTGTGTATCGTAATAAGCCGTGAGGGTGAGCAAGCGCGAGAGTGTGTAATCGGCCATAAACGAGAGTTTGAAGGCAGAGTTACCACTGGATGCCGACGACACACCCGAGGCGATATCGCGGGTGATAGCCGCCTGCTTGCGCAACGAGATATCGAGGCGCAGGTTCAGGTCGTGGTTTACACCGGTTTTCCTAGAGGAACTAGAAGTTCTAGTCTGGCTAGAGCTACTAGAATTATTCGACTTTCTTGGGTTCTGGGCTTTGCTGATGGTGCGGTTACCCTTGGCGCCAAACAAGTTAAAGTCGCGAATTTTATAAGCCAGACCAACCACCCAGTCCTTACTGAGCGACTCGTTGAGCTGAATGCTGGTCATCGAGAGGTTGAGCACACGGGTGGTGCGGTACTCCAGCTTTGCCGTGAGGTCGTTCTGGAAGGTGGCATCAACACCCAACAGGGGCGAGAAGGCCTCGTTGATGCTCACGGTAGAATAGCTGGTGTTGACGTAGCTACCCACACTGTACACGCTCTTATACGCATGGTTCAGGTTCAGACTCTTCAGGTGCTCCTTTACCCAGGCCAGTTTCGACAGTCCGCCATAACGCACACTCCAGTTGGGTAACAAGCGAGCGAGCGACGGGAAGATGGCCAACGACTTGCCTGCACCCGAGGTATAGGACGACAGGAAAGCCGGGATAAGCACCTGGGGCGAATACTCCTCGCCTACCCTTTGCTGGAACTCAGGAATGAGCTCGCGGAAATGCTCGAAAGCGGCCGAACGATAGCCGTTGTTGGCATTGCCCATGCCTGCCAGTGCCCCTCGCAACGAAATGGTGGTGATATTAAACGTACCACTCAAGGTGGTGGGCATGCCATCGTACATGTACTGCACACTCTTGGCACGGGTATCGGTACGCGAGGCCGTGAGGTCGATCTTCAGGTCGCGGATAGGCTCGAGTACCGCCTTTATCTGCAGATCCTTACTGGTGTTGATATTGGCAGGGGTGGATACGCTATCAATCTGCAACAGCCAGTTACGACCGAGAGCTTTATCGATATAGCCATCGCCCATCAGTCCAAAGGCAAAATCCAGTCCTGGTGTCAGCAATCCATCGGTACGGTTCTGACCCAACATATCGCCCACATTGGGCATAAAGCCTGGCAACAGCATCGAATACTGAGTGCGATAGCTGATGTTCATACTACGTAGCATCATAAGCACACGCAGGGGGCCTTTGTTGCTCTTGTTGGCCTTTTGCAGAGCGGGGATGTGGTTATAGAGGGTGACGAAATTAAGCGCCACATTCATGTTTACCTGACGGTTGCTGGTGATGGTGTTACCAAGGCTGGTACCATCCTCTAACTCGGTACCACGCACCCAGGTATAGCGACCGCTATACGAGGCATCGGCATTTACCCAATCGAAGATGGGCAGTTTGTTGAGCGGGAACTGGTACGAGGCGGTTACCTGTTGCTGGTAATCGAGCGGTGTACCCCAGTTGCGGATGCTCTGTTTCACCGAGTCCTTCCAGGCCACATACTGATCGGGATACAAGTCCTTGTTAATCGGCGTATAGGGCTCTTCGATCTCGGCACGGGTGGCCGACTGGAAGGTAAAATGCAGGTTCTTGGTAAAGTCCCATCGCAGGGAGAAATCACGGTTCCACAGGAACTGCTCGGAGAATGTAAGTGGCAGGTTCTGATTCTCCAGACTCTCCAGATCGCGCTCCTGCAGTTCGTAGTAGTTACGCGTCATCTCGGTATTGAACGAGATGCTCTGGGGCAGGTAATTCAAGCCTATCGATTTGGGGAAGTTGAGCCACTTCGACTTACCCTTGAGCTTCTTAAATGGCTCCCAGGTTTTATATACTGGCGAGTAAGTGTAATTCAGGGCGCCACGCCACTGATCTTCCTTCTCGTAAACGGTGGTCTTACCCGAGGTGTTACGATGAGCATGACTATACGAGAACGAGAAGTTGGCGGGGTCGTAAGGCATGGGGTGACGCTTGGTTTTCAAGCCCCAGCGCAGGTTCGACAACGAGAAGTTGGTGTTACGTGTTTTGGTAACGGCAATGCTCTCGATACTATCACGCTCGTGCTGGTTGGCGGCACTCTCCAAGGCATCACTCAGGCGCATATCCGAATCGAGCGGGTTATAACGTGGGCGCACCTCCTCGTGACTCACCGAATAATACAATGGCGCGCTCACCTTGGCCTTATCAGGGAAGAACTTACCCAACTCTAACTGGGCGGTAAACGAGTACTCTTTCTGGGTGTCGGTAGAGCGTTGCATCACACTCTCCTCCAGTCCGCCAAAGCCATCACTGATATATCGGCCCGAGAGGTTCACGGTACCGAAATCAGACAGTTGCACGTTCATGGTGCCCGATGCCGCCCAACCGCCATTGTTGTTGGCATCCATCAGGCGGAGTTCGTTCACCCATACCTCGCCCGACTTCACCTGGTCGGAGATGTTACGCACACCAATCATCATCACCTTCACCTCGCCCAAGGTGGGGTTACCCTGCACACGCACCGTGTTGTTAGGTTTTCGTGGGTCGGGCTCGGAATATACCTGATTAAAGCTACCGATGCCCTGTGCCTTGGCCTGGTTGCGGGCTTTCTTCAGCTTGGTGAACACATCAAGATTGATATCCAGCATGTTCTCTTCGGGCCACACCATCCGTCGATCGGCCGTGGCATACTTGCTATAATCGCTACGATCGGGGGTGAGCGAGAGGGGAATCTCGTATTCGTAGTAGTTATTCTTGTAGTCGCTACCCATACGCACAAACACGGCCAACTGGCCGTTCTGCAACTGGGTGGCATCGGGCACCAGGTGGTTGGCATGCACAAACATCTGCATGTGCTTGTACTGGCGCAGGTCGAGGTTCATATTACGGTAAACGGCCTTCGACTCGCCATGCTGCAAATCCTTCACCACCATATCGAGCGACTGCTCGTTGTTCTCAACCAACTGGGGCTGTGAGGGGTCGGTAACACGACTGATACCTGGGGGCAACACGTAGTTAACGGGTGTTTTATCGTTGTTCTCCTCGATATTCACGGCACTCACCTCGATGGTTCCACCTTCGGCACCTGTGCCCAAACTCTGCTTATACACACGCCACTCGCCACGTACCAGATCGAGCGAACCGAATCGCAGTACGATAGGTTTCTGGAACCCCGTCATAAACATACGCATAAAACGTACACTGGTAAAATCGCTGATGCTACCCACCTTACGCTCGTACTCGGTAAGCGGAATGCGGAACTGGTACCAGTTAACGCTGGTGGTATCGCCGTTACGCAACTTCACACTACTGGTACGCATATCGGTAATAAAGCAATCGGCGGGGGGTACACCATTGCGATAGGCATCGAGTATCTCGGGACTGATGCGCACCTTGTACTGGTAGTAGCGCTCGTACTCGTTCAGGGTGTAGTCCTGGTTGATATCCTCTACATCGGGGCCACTCTTATAGCTGGTATCATAACTCTCGGTCTGGTCCTCAGTCTCGGGCGAGTTACCCTGTGGGTTGTTGATTCGCTTGTAACGTTCGAGGATGCTCTTGCGCTCGTTGTCGAAATCGGTGCCACGATAGTAGTGATAATCGTCGCCTGCAGGGTCCTGTCGCCAGGCTTGCAGAGTACTGTCGTTGGTGACGATACCACCCACGGCATTCAACCAATCGTGGTAGGCACCATACTGTTGCTCCTCTTCATCCGTTAAGCCGTTGTAACCCACATCCTGCTTTTTACGCGAGCCGGTGGTGGTGGCAAAGGCATAGGTCTGGGTGGCCTGCACGGGTATCTTTCCCCACTGGATAGTGGTAAAATTGTTACTGCCATCCACGGGCATGCCACTCTCGTAGAATTTCTTGCCATCACGCAGGATATCCTCGGATATCTCACCCAGGTTAAAATACAAGTCGCCAGCATAATCCGAGGCCCTACCCTCCTCACGGGTGTAGATGAACGGATCGAGCAACCAGAACTCGATATACTCGATGTTGGCCTGCTCAAAGTCGTTGGTATCAATCTTACGCATCATACCACCCCACTTGGTTTCGGGCTGTTGCAGGGTACCATCGCTGTTCAAGCCCAACGAGAGGTTGTAAGGACCACGCTCCTGGGGGTAGTAAGCCAGGTTAAGAATAGGCAGTGTTGAGGTGGCGCCATTATAGGTGCTCTGGTCGCGGTTAGGATAGAGTTCCTTGACGTACACCTCGCGCACATAGTGGTTGGAGAGCTGATTCAGGTCGCTCTTGATATGGGCAGGGGTGAGCGTAGAACTGCGACGGGTGAAGATAGGATCGACATTATACCAAGCCAGCAGGGCACGGTTATAGCCACTGGTAACGCCCGTTTTATCGCCACTCTCGGGGAACATCGAGGGCACACTCGAGAGTGTCCACTCCTTGGGGTTACTCATATCCAGATAGCTCTTGGTATTCTCGAAATCATCCACATACGAGGCGTTGTCCTGTGTGCCACGGGCACGACCGGCTATCAACTGGGCAAACTCGCCTGTAAACGATATGTGCGAGGGTTCTTTTACATGCAGGAAAGGTATTTTGTTGAGCATGGTGGTGAGCCACTGACTCTCCTGTTTCCAGTTTACGCTCAGGCCCCAGATAGTGTTGCTCAGGGGTTCCTCGCCCATGGTTACCTTCGAGGTGAGGGCCTGCTCACTGAGGTGCATCAGCGTACCACCGATAGTGAGACTCTTGGAGAGTTCGTACTCCCAGTTGACGCCTAACATGGTTTTGCGCTGCATACCGTATTCGGTGTCCGACTCGAGCGACACGTTCACGTTGGTGCCCGCATCGATAATACTCTGGTTCAGGATGGTTACCTCACCAGCCGAATAATCTACCGAATAATCGGAGCCTTCGGTAAGTACCACGCCACCTGCCGTTACCACCACCGAACCATGGGGCACGTTCATGGCACCCAACGAAATGACATTGGCCGACGAGCCTTTATACTGGCCCACCAGCATGTACTTATCCTTCTCGGCTATCAGCTTGGCCACCGTCTTGGTTGAGTCGTACAGTTCGCTGAACACATATTTCTCGGCCTCGGATGCTGGCAAACCGTTCTTCTGCAACTGTTGGCGCAGGTAGGCACCGAAAGGTTCGGCAGAAGGCAGGAATACACGACCATCGCTTACGGTGTAGCCCTCAACAAAGTCGAAGTAGCCGTTAGAATGCAGTTTGTTGTTATTATCCAGACGGTCGCAACCCAGCATTTTTAAAAGCGTGGTGTTTTTCACACGCTGGTCGGGGATATAGGTGAGATACACACCTGCGGTATCGCTCTGGAACTTGATATCCAGACGGAACTTGGTTTTCTCGACCTTCGAAGCCAGATAATACACGTTTTTCATCATCAGCTTCCAGTTGGATTGCGAAGGATTATTCGAGGTATTCTTCAGCGACTTTACAAAGAGTGCCTTGGAGGTCTCAGTGATATCTGCGGCAAACTCGCCCACCTTATAGGTCACGCCCCCCGAGGTGAACTCGTAAGCCACGGCCAGCACCTGATCGGTCTGGAGTCCGCTCTTCAGTGAGATATAACCCAAGGCCTTGTTTACTGAGTATTCCGACGAGGTGAGCAAGCGGGCACTGGCCAGTTTCTCGTAATCGCGACCACTCTCAAAATCAGGCATACCGGCCAGTACGCTATTGGTCTGGTCGATATCACGTGCATCGGCATACTGGGTGGTCAGGGCATTATACAAGTTGTTAGCGGCATTATCAGGCACACGCTGCGAACCCTCACCCAAGTCGGCTACCGCCACAATGTTACGGGTATTCGAGGTGGTTCCGGTCTTATTGGTTACCCAAATCTCCACACGGGTTATCTCGATACCGGTAGTGAGGTTTGGCAGGGTGCTCATGGCCTGATCGTAACGGTTGCGAAAGTAATGCGACAGGAAGAAATGACGGTTCTCCTCGTAATCGGCCACATCCAGTTCGAAAGCAGTGGTTTGTGTGCCACCTTTCGATGAGACGCTCTTGGATGATGATTTCTTCTGCGAGAGCACGGTCTGGAGTTTCAGTCGGCCGAACTGCATATCGGTACGCACACCAAACAAACTGCTGGCACCTTTTACCAACGAGTTGTTGCTGGGGAAGGTGATGTTACCAGCCTCGACCAGTTTGATAATCTCGTCCTCCTTACCCTCGTACTTCAACTTCAGGTTCTGGGCATCGAAATCAAACGTGGCATCGGTATTGTAGTTCAGGTTCATGTTCACCTTATCACCCACTTTTCCGTTCAGGTTCAGATTCACCTTCTCGTCGAAATCAAACGAGGTGGTTTTACGGTTACGGATGGGCAGTGAGGGGTTATCAATCTTCTTGATGTTACCACCAATCTTCAGTTCGGCGGTACCCTGGGTTTTGATACGCACACCACCAGGACCAAAAATCTTCTCGGCTGGTCCCAGGTCGAAATGCATATCCATCAGGTCGAACTTATCCTTACCGGCATTCTGAGTGTTCTCTTCGTTTTTCTTGTGAAAGAAATCGTGCAGGGCACGTTTCTCAACATACTGACGATACTCCTCGGGTGTCATCAGTGTGGGCACATTCAGATACGAATCACCCATTTTCTGTCCGATGTAGTAAACGTTCAGCGAATCGTTATACTCCACCGTTTCGCGGATATTGTCGGGCATCTTCAGATAGTTCTTCGTCTGCGCATACGCTCCCGCGCACGCGAACAAAGCCACCATCAGTAATCCTACAATCCGCTTCATATCCAAAGATAATTGGCACGAATTACACGAATTTCACGAATTTATGTCGCGAATATAATTATTCGTGTTAATTCGTGTAATTCGTGCCTATATTTATCACTTGATTTGCTTAAGGGCGAGTTTTACGACTTCCTCAACAGGGGCATTGGGTTGCGACTGGAGGATTTGGAGCACCACCTTCTGAGTGGGTGCTGGGGCAAAGCCAAGCATAGTGAGTGCCGCAATGGCCTCGTCCTTTACCTGATTGTTGACAGGTGCCGCTATCTGTCCACCTGCAGGAATCTCGTCCGAGATACCCAACGTTACTATCTTATCCCTCAGATCAACGATGATACGCTGGGCCGTCATCTTACCAATGCCCTTAATGCCTTGTATCAACTTGGCATTACCCGTTGAAATGGCATTACAAAGCTCGGCCACACTCATGCCCGAGAGCATCATACGTGCTGTGTTGGCACCCACGCCACTCACAGTTATCAACAACAGGAACATCTCGCGCTCCTTCTTGTTTACAAAGCCAAACAACACGTGCGCATCCTCGCGAATAGCCTCGTAAACGTAGAGTTTAACTTCCTTCTTTCCCTGTATCGCACTGAATGTATTCAGTGATATGTTCAGACCATAGCCTACACCACACGCCTCGACAGTTGCTAAAGCAGGGGTTAACTCGGTCAGTTCTCCCTTAATGTATTCAATCATAAACTTACTATTTTGTATATATACATCTAAATAAACGTAGAAACCTTACAATTTATTGTATTTTAAGGCAAGAAAGTTTCAATTCGTCACAAATTGAAAGTTTTTAGATAATTTTCACGTCAAATAGTTACGTAATTCGAGATAAAAGCATTACTTTTGCAACCGCAAACATAGAAAATAATCATCAAAAGAATAAATAAAACATGAAGAAAATCAGAGCAGCCGTAGTAGGTTACGGCAACATCGGTAAGTATGCGCTTGAGGCTCTCGAGACCGCTCCCGACTTTGAAGTAGCTGGTATCGTGCGTCGTAATGGCGCTGAGAACAAGCCCGCCGAGCTGGCACAGTATGAGGTTGTGAAGGATATTCGCGACCTGAAGGATGTAGACGTAGCTATCCTCGCTACCCCAACACGTAGCTGTGAGGAATATGCTAACCAGATTCTGCCATTGGGCATCAACACTGTTGACTCTTTCGATATCCACACACAGATTCGTGGCTATCGTGAGCGTCTGATGAAGTTGAACAAAGAGACAAACACTGTTAGTGTGATTGCCGCAGGATGGGATCCAGGTTCTGATTCAATCGTACGCACCCTGATGCAGAGCTTGGCTCCAAAGGGTCTGAGCTACACCAACTTCGGTCCTGGTATGTCGATGGGCCACAGTGTATGCGTACGTTCTAAGGAGGGTGTTAAGAATGCACTGAGCATGACTATCCCCTTGGGCGAGGGTATCCACCGCCGTATGGTATATGTAGAGCTGGAAGAGGGCGCTAAGCTCGAAGAGGTAACAAAGGCTATCAAGGCCGATCCATACTTCGCTTCTGACGAGACTCACGTGTTCCAGGTAGAGAGCGTTGACGACGTTCGCGATATGGGACATGGTGTAAATCTGGTACGCAAGGGTGTGAGCGGTAAGACTCAGAACCAGCGTCTGGAATTCAACATGAGCATTAACAACCCTGCACTCACTGGTCAGGTTCTGGTAAACGTTGCTCGTGCCTCTATGCGTCTGCAACCCGGATGCTACACAATGGTAGAGATTCCTGTCATTGATATGCTGCCTGGTGACCGTGCCGACCTTATTGAGCATCTGGTATAAATGAACATTGCGATTTTCGTATCAGGTGGCGGTACCAACTGCGAAAACCTGATTAAATATTTTGCTGGCTCCGAGCGTGTGAATTGCGCGCTCGTAGTCAGCAATAAGTTTGATGCCTACGCTCTGGTTCGTGCCGAGCGTTTGAATGTGCCAACAGCTGTAACACCTAAAGCCGAACTGAACGACCCTAAAGTAATGCTACCTCTGCTGAAGAAGTACGACATTGATTTTATCGTATTGGCAGGCTTTCTGCCTCTGGTGCCAACCTTCTTGATCGACGCTTATCCACACCGCATTATCAACATCCACCCCGCTCTTTTGCCAAAGTATGGTGGAAAAGGCATGTGGGGGCGCCATGTGCACGAGGCGGTGAAAGAGGCTGGCGAAACCGAGACGGGTATGACAGTACACTGGGTAACTCCTGTGTGCGATTCTGGTGAGATTATCGCCCAATACAAAGTGGCCCTCTCGCCCGAAGACACCGTTGACGACATCGCAGAAAAAGAACACCTATTGGAAATGAAATACTTCCCCAAGGTTGTTGAGGAAGTATTAAACAAGCTGTAAAGTTATAAAGTCCGTTGTTACTCTACAGCGGACTTTAATATTTCTGACAGTGTCGGATGGATATGTACCATATCGGCCAGTTCGGCGATAGTGGTATGTTTGCACATCAGCACACTCACCTCCTGTACAATATCAGCCGAATGGGCACCATAGGCATGACAACCTAAGATTAGGCCATCCTCGGGTGATACAAACAACTTCAACATACCCTCTGTTTCACCCATCGCCATAGCCTTGCCATTAGCACGCCAGAACGACTTCTTGCATTCGTAAGCAATACCATCGACCTTAAGTTGGTCTTCGGTTGGACCCACACAAGCGGCTTCGGGCTGTGTAAAGATGGCCGCAGGCATGATATCAAAACGGATATTGTCGGGTTTGCCGATAATCTGATTCACCACATGGATGGCCTGCATCTCAGCGGCATGAGCCAGCATCTGTTTGCCATTTACATCGCCAATGGCGTAGATGCCATTCACGGTGGTCTTGAAGTGATCATCTACGGCAATGCCCTTGCGCTCATCGTACTCAATACCGGCATTGGCAAAGTCAGCCTGCACACGAGGTTTTCTACCTGTAGCCATCAGGACAACATCGGCATCGATATCGGCGATATCTTCTACAGCAGTCTTCATCTTGAAAGTAATACCGCCTTTCTCAAGATACTTACGCAGACGCTTAGCGATATCGCTATCAAGGGCTGGCAAGCACTCCTTCAGATATTCAATCACCGTTACCTCAGTACCAAAGCGATTGAACACCGAGGCGAACTCCATACCTATCACACCGGCACCAATAATTGCCAAGCGCTTGGGCTGGGTTTCGAGACTCAACAAACCAGTAGAATCTACCACACGAGGGTCTTCCTTTCCTTTAATAGGGAGCCATTTGGTTTCGGAGCCGGTAGCAATGATGATGTTGTCGGCAGTATAATCGCCAACGGTATGAGCATCTGTAAACACGCCCTTCTCACGAACCAACGTGATATTGGGATGCGAAAGGATGCCCTCAACACCCTGACGAAGCTGACCAACAACTGTTGCCATGCGTTCGCGAGCCTCAGCAAAGGTAGCACTATGCACATAGGTCTTGGTGGGTATACAACCCACATTCAAACAGGCCCCCCCCACCTCTGAGCCTTCGAAGATAACCACCTTTAAGCCTTGCTTAGCGGCATATTCAGCGGCGCGGTAACCACCTGGGCCCGCGCCGATGATAATGAGATCAGTTTTGTTCATTCTTTAACTGCTTATAGGTTGTGACAGGATGCTTAGCGGCGAGGACATCGTCGACACGGCCAATAGGCGTATTGTGTGGAGCGCCCTTCACCAGTTCGGGATCGGTCTTAGCCTCCTCGGCAATCTGTCGCATCACGGCAATAAAGCCATCCAGCGTTTCCTTCGACTCGTTCTCCGTAGGCTCGATCATCAAGCTCTCGTGGAACAACAAGGGGAAGTAGATGGTTGGCGCATGATAGCCGTAATCGAGCAATCGCTTAGCCACATCCATCGTGGTAACACCCGTCGATTTATCCTTCAGTCCGTCGAACACAAACTCATGACAACAGATGGTGTCGATAGGCAGTTCGTACACATCCTTGAGCGACTCCTTGATATAGTTGGCATTCAAGGTGGCTAACGGACCAACCTCCTTGACATGTTCACGACCCAACGAGAGGATGTAAGCATAGGCACGCATCATCACACCATAGTTACCCTGATAGGGCGACACAAAGGGGAAGCAATCCTGCAATCCCTCGCGAACACCTACAGGACCAGCACCAGGACCACCACCGCCATGAGGCGTTGAGAAGGTCTTATGCAGGTTAATATGCATCACATCAAAGCCCATATCACCAGGACGACAAGCGCCCAGCATCGGGTTCAGGTTGGCACCATCGTAATACATCAAACCACCACAGGCATGAATCAGTTGGGCAATCTCAGGAATACGGGTTTCAAACAGTCCGAGGGTGTTAGGATTGGTCATCATCATAGCGGCAATCTCAGTTCCCTGCTCAGCTACCAAGCGTTGCAGATCCTCGAAATCAACCTGACCATTAGCCAGCGATTTCACCTCAACAATCTCCAAGCCACACACTGCGGCCGAGGCAGGATTGGTACCATGGGCACTGTCAGGCACAATCACCTTTTTGCGCGCCATATCACCACGACTACGATGATAGTTGTCGATAGTCATCAGTCCCGTTAACTCACCATGGGCACCAGCATAGGGCTTAAAGGTGAAGTGAGCCAGACCTGTGAGTGCGCAGAGCGACTTTTCCAACAGGGTTACCAAAGCCTGCGCACCACGTACCGTTTCGACAGGTTGCTCAGGGTGCAGATTCTGGAACTGGGGCAGAGCGGACATCTCCTCGTTGATTTTGGGATTGTACTTCATGGTACATGAACCCAGCGGATAGAAGCCCGTATCAACACCAAAGTTATTATTAGAGAGGTTGGTATAATGGCGCACCACGGTGAGCTCGTCGCACTCAGGCAACTGAGCCTCTTCGGCACGTTTCATCTCTGCAGGTATCTCGTAACTGCCAAAATGATTCTTAGGCAGACTATAGCCTTTGCGGCCCTCCTTTGAGAGCTCAAAGATCAGATTTCCATATAATCGGTTGTTCATAGGGCAGCAATGTTTACGAGGTTATCAATTTCTTCCTTGGTACGCTTCTCGGTAACGGCAAACAGAATGCCATCACCCAGCTTTACGCCACCCAATATACCTGCATCCAGCAAGTGCTTAGAGAAAGTATCAACATTGCCATCATACTTTACGAAGAACTCATTAAAGAATGGTTTGTCGAAAGCCAGATGGAACTTACCAGTTTTAACCAGTTCGTCGCACAGATAATGTGCACCGGCATACGAGAGCTCTGCGGCCTCTTTCACTCCCTGCTTACCCATCAACGACAGATACATGGTAACAAAGAGCGCCATCAGACTCTGGTTTGAACAGATATTTGAAGTGGCTTTCTGACGACGGATATGCTGTTCGCGAGCCTGAAGAGTGAGTACAAAGGCACGCTGATCGCGATTATCCTTGGTCATACCCACAATGCGTCCTGGCATCTTACGAATCAACTTCTCGGTGCAACACATATAGCCTACGTAAGGACCACCAAACTGCATGGGGATACCCAAGCTCTGACCATCGCCCACAGCAATATCAGCACACCACTCGCCTGGTGTCTTCAGCACAGCCAAGTCGGCAATCACACTGTTCATGACAAACAGAGCCTTCTGCTCATGACAAGCCTCAGCAAAACCGGTAAAGTCTTCAACAATACCATACACGTTAGGCTGTTGCACAATAGCACCAGCCACACCACCATTTGCGAGTTGAGATTTGAGCATTGAGAGATCGGTAGCACCATCCTTCAGAGGGATGGTTTCGAGTTCGATTCCTTGATGCAGGGCATAGGTATCGAGCACCTTGCGGGTCTTGGGATTCAGACCTGCTGATACCAGCACCTTGTTCTGTTTCTTACCTGCGGCAACAGCCATCATCATAGCCTCGGCAGTAGCGGTAGTACCATCGTACATCGAAGCGTTAGAGATGTCCATACCTGTCAGTTCGGCCATCATGCTCTGATACTCAAAGATATAGTGCAAAGTGCCCTGTGATATCTCAGCCTGGTACGGAGTATACGAAGTAAGGAACTCTGAACGCTGCAACAAACTGGGGATAACAGATGGCATATAGTGATCGTAAACACCATAGCCAGCAAAGCAGGTAAGCTGTTGGTTCTGCGAGCCCAACTTATCAAACAGTTGGCGCACTTCCAACTCACTCATCTCCGAGGGCAACTGGTAGTCGCCCTTAAAGCGGATGGCATCGGGTATCTGGGCATACAGACCATCCAAGTCTGTCACCCCTACCTTCTCCATCATCGCCTGCAAGTCGTCGCTTGTATGCGGAAAGTATTTGTAATCCATAGATTATTGTTTGGAGGGCACGAATTACTTCTCGCAGAAAGCAGCGTAGGCCTTGGCATCCATCAGGTTTTCAACCTCAGAAGGATCGCTGAGCTGTACTTTGATAATCCAGTTCTCAAAGGCATCCTGGTTGATGAGTTCAGGCTGGTCGTCGAGAGCTTCGTTAACCTCTACAACGGTGCCACTAACGGGCGAGATCAGATCCGATGCAGCCTTTACGCTCTCAACGGCGCCAAACTCCTCACCTGCTTCAACCTCGTCGTCAACATCAGGCATATCTACATAAACCACATTGCCCAGAGCATTCTGAGCGTAGTCGGTAATACCTACAAAACCAAAATCACCTTCTACTCTAACAAATTCATGAGACTCTGAGTAGTAGAGTCCTTCAATTACTTTAGCCATATCTTTTACAATTTTAGGAATTACAATTTATTTTGTTATTTCTTGTAGCTCTTATTATAGAACTGCTTCTTTACCACCTTGCCTGGGAATACCTTTTTGCGAATCTGAATCTGCACTTCGGTATCCAGTTTGGCGTATGAGGCATCAATGAGTGCCATGCACACGCTCTTATCAGTAGATAACGTGTGATAGCCAGTTGTCACCTCACCGATAGGTTCGCCTGCCATGTCCAGCACGGTGTAACCATGACGGGGGATGGCCTTATCCATCAGTTCGATACCCACCAGTTTCTTAGCAGGGCCTTCGGCCTTTTGCTTGGCCAGTGCCTCCTTACCAATAAACTCGGTCTTATCCAACTTAACGAACATGCCCAAGCCTGCCATGATTGGGGTAATCTCCTCAGAGAGTTCGTCGCCATAAAGTGGCAAGCCCACCTCGAAGCGCAGGGTATCGCGACAACCCAGTCCACATGCCTGAACACCTGCTGCAATCAGCTTATCCCAGCACTCACGGATATAGTCGTGGTTGGCATAAATCTCAAAGCCATCCTCGCCAGTATAACCTGTACGAGAGATGATAACGTCGCCAATAGTCTTACAGGTATAGAATACCAGTTCGGCACAAGGCAAGCCCAATACCGTTTCAACGATATGCTCGCTCTCTGGTCCCTGAACAGCTATCTGACCGTAGAAGTCGGAACGGTTCTGCAGGTCGATATCAAAACCCTCGGCATTCTGTTGCATCCATGCCCAGTCCTTATCGATGTTAGCGGCATTGATAACCAGAAAGAAATCGTTCTCACCCATCTTATACACCAACAGGTCGTCTACCGTACCACCATTCTCGTAGCACATCATACCGTAGTAGATCTTGCCCACAGGGGCACCAGCGATATCGTTTGTAAAAATATGCTGCACATAACGCTCGGCATCAGGACCTTTTACGGTTACCTCGCCCATGTGCGATACATCAAACAAGCCCACATGCTCGCGAACGGCCGTATGCTCGGGGGCGATACCAGCCATCTGATAAAGCAAGGGCATATCAAAACCACCAAACGTTACCATGGTGGCACCAAGCTGTAGATGCTTGTCGTACAAGCAAGTACGCTTTTCTTTCTTTTCTAATTCTTGTTTTATTGCCATAGATTATTGTATTTTTAATTATTGTATTTTAATGATTCTATTTGTTCAATGTCCTTAATTTGTTGGGGTGTGAGCATCACCTCGTCATCACACAGGGTTTGCCGTATCAGTGTTTTTATCTCGTCGAGCGATAACGTGGTGTGATCTTTTAAAAAGGTGATGCGTTGCCGCACGCTCTGTATGCCTTTCTTCTCCAACTTCTCCGGGCCTGGCGTGATGGCATTCAGCATGTGCTCCATATTGGTATCGTAGAGCATGGTGCTGTGAACGATGCTGCGCCCGGGCAACTGATAGAAAGCCGTGCCGCACACTTTCCTATCACCTATCATAATATCGTTATGCGTGGTGCTGGTGGCTTCGACACCCATCTTATGCAGCACCAGTTGCACCATCGTTACAAAACGGTTAAAGGTAAAGCCTACGTTGTCGCCATCCGTAATCATCGAGAGCATCAGGTTGTCCATATCGGCATACACACATCCACCACCGCTCTTACGGTGATACACATGGATGCCATGCTCGCGACAATAAGCCAAGTTTACCTCGTTCTCAACCACCTGGTTGCGACCATAGATAACACTGGGCTCTACTTGCCACATAAAAAAGCAGTCGGGTTCGTTCAGATTTCGCGCCACATACTCCTCCATCGCCAGATAGAAACTTAGGCGACGGGGTTCGTTAGTAGGTAAGGCGATATATTTCATCTGTAAAGTATAGTCATTAAAACTTTCTGCAAAAATATGAAGATTTTATGTAACCGCCAAATTCTTTCCTCTAAATAATGCTAAATCTTATTTATTGTCCGCCCAGACGTTCAAAGTAGGGTATCACATCGTCCCACGTCTTAAAGGTATCGCTTCCAAACTCTATCAGCGTAGCCATGCCATCAACCTTCTGTGTATCAATCAGATAATCACCATACAGCAGTTGTTTCTGGTTGGTAAAAATGGTATGTCCGTAGGCTGGTACGTTGATGTATTCATACAGCCAGGCGTTCACATCGGCATAATCCTTGGCATCTACCGTAGCAGGAGCCACAAAGTAGAGCTGATAGGTTTCGAGCAACTGGCGGATGGCTTTTTGCGACGAACTGCGTGGTTTGCCATACTGATCAATCAGCGTGTTGGTGCTGATATACACAATGGGGCGCTCCCTACCCTCCTGCTTGTCGTTCACCCAACGGATTACAGGCACCACCGAGTGCATAAACGAACCATCGTTCATACGGTGCTCGCCATGAAAGCGAACGGCCTGCTGGTAATGCTCACGGAACAGGTCGTAAGTATTCACAGTGGTATCCTCGTCGCCAAACAAGCCCCAGACATGTTGCTGTTCGGCATCGCTGGTATCGGCAAAGCATTTTTCGGTGATATCCTTATACTCCTTTACAAGAGCCTTGGTAACGATAAAATCCTGCACACCATCCTGGCGTGGGTTCTGAAAGTGCTGGGCACCAATCATACCGTGTTCTTTCATCGTATCGCCCATCTGCATGGCAGGGTTTACCAAAATGCGGTCATAGCCATGCAGCATCTCAGCATACATACCACCCATCGAGGTACCGATAATCAGGTCGGGCTTCTCGGTTTCACATATCTTATATAATAGAGCCATCGCCTCCTCGGGGTGGATAGGCAGGTCAGGAGCAATCACCTCGGCCTCGGTCAACACCTCGCGGATACGGGTTACAGTACCACTCTGCCCTGATGAAGCAAAGCCATGCACATACATTACTTTTTTACCTTTAAATAAATCCATCATGGTGCAAAATTACAAAATTACCGCGAAAAAATTTGCACGGAACGAAATAATTTGTATCTTTGCAAGCAAAAATCTACATATCAATCAACATTTTAAACTTCTATGTTATGAAAAAGTATTTAGCAGAAATGGTGGGCACTATGGTGCTCGTGTTGATGGGCTGCGGTGTAGCAGTTAGTTTGGGTTGCGACCCAGTAAACAACATCCCCGCTGTGGTAGGTACGGCATTTGCCTTTGGCTTATCGGTGGTGGCTATGGCATATACCATCGGTGGCATCAGTGGTTGCCACATTAATCCTGCCATCACCTTAGGATGCTTCCTCAGTGGCCGTATCAGTGGCAAGGATTGTGGCATGTACATGCTGTTCCAGGTGATTGGTGCTTTCATCGGCTCTCTGCTATTGTATATACTTACCGAGAATGTACCAGGTTTGGAGGGTACTGGTGCCAACGATCTGCAGGCTAACGTAAGCGTGCTGGGCGGACTGCTGGCCGAGATTATCTTTACCTGTGTATTTGTGCTCGTAGTGCTGGGCGCTACTGCCAAGACCAATGGTGCTACCAACAACTTCGCCGGACTGGCTATCGGTCTGTCGCTTATTCTGGTTCACCTGGTTTGCATCCGTTATACAGGCACATCGGTAAACCCTGCCCGTTCTATCGCTCCCGCCATCTTCGAGGGCGGCACAGCTTTGTCTAATCTCTGGATTTTCATCGTTGGTCCATTTGTTGGTGGTGCATGTGCAGCAGGTATCTGGAAACTGATTGATTCAGATAAATAAATATATAAAAAGGTAAAAACTACAGTGAAACAAAACAACGGACTTTTTAGGGCAAACGGCGCCAACTATTTGGTGCCGTTTGTATTGATTACAACTCTCTTTTTCTTGTGGGGATTTGCCCGTGCCATTCTCGATGTGCTTAACAAGCACTTCCAGAACGAGATGCACATCAGCATCACCCAGTCGAGCCTCATCCAGGTAACCACCTATATGGGCTACTTCCTGATGGCTATCCCCGCAGGTTTGTTTATTAATCGCTTCGGCTATCGTCGTGGCGTAGTATTCGGATTGCTACTGTTTGGTCTGGGCTCATGGTTGTTTGTGCCTTGTACCGAGGCAGGCACCTTAGATGCCTACCTGTTTGCGCTGTTCATCATCAGCGTGGGATTGGTATTCCTAGAGACTGCCGCCAACCCTTATGTAACAGAACTCGGCGGTAAAGAAACGGCCTCCAGCAGATTAAACCTCTCACAGTCGTTCAACGGTCTGGGTTGCCTGTTTGCCACCTTTGCCGTAGGACAGTTCCTGTTCAGCGATGGTGGTGGCAACGTAGAAATACCCTACGTTATCTTAGGATTCGTGGTATTAATCATAGCAGGCATCTTTGCTCGCGTTGATCTGCCAGAGATACGTCATAACGACGGACTGGAGGAGAAAGCCAAGTACGGTCGCGAGCCACTGAAGCGCATCTGGCGCCACAAATATTTTGTGTATGGACTTATCGCCCTGTTCTCTTACGAGGTAGCCGAGATTTCCATCAACAGCTATTTCATCAACTATGTTACGGGCATGGGCTGGATGGACGATCGCACGGCCTCGATGGTGCTAACAGGTGCCTTGGCCTTCTTTATGGTAGGCCGTTTTGGTGGTAGCTTTATCATGCGCTGGGTACCTGCCGAGCAGATGTTGCTTATCTGTGGTTGCGGTTGCGTACTGTGTACCATGGTGGTACTGATGAATTTCGGTAAGCTGTCGATGATTGGTCTGTTAGGCAACTATCTGTTCGAGGCTATAATGTTCCCCACCATCTTCTCACTCGCAGTTCGCGGATTAGGCTCACTCACCAAGAGTGCCTCCAGCATTCTGATGATGACCCCTGTAGGCGGATGCGGTTTCCTGTTGGTAGGCATCATAGCTGATGCTACCGACATGATAGTACCCTTCATCATCCCTCTACTCTGTTATATCGTGGTTGGTCTGTACGGCTTCGGCCTCACCATCCACCGCGAAGAAAAAGGCTTGCTCGATTAACTCGAGCAAGCTTCTTTTTTTACAGACTAATACTTCGTATCACAAACACATCCTCGCCATCGCCCTCCCTGAAATCAAAGGTAGCAGGTTTGGTATCAAACGGCTCGAAAGTGAGGGTAAAATCGCTATAGTAAATGTCGTCGCCATATTTTGACTGAGCGGTGTATGCTTTAACTTGGGGATAGTTATCCTCATTAAGCTTGATGCCATCGGTTGTGGTTAATTTATATTTCTTGCCATCAGCAGTAAGGTATGAATCACTGGTAATTCTGAACCAATAGCCTTTCTTGGTATAGTAGCGAAAACTGATGGTGGTACCTTTATTGTTGGCATCGACTTTCCGGATGGCAAGATTTAGATTATCATAATTGTCCTGTTTAGGACCATTCAAAGCCTCAGCCATCCCTAAGAAGAAACCAGCGCCATATCCTGTCAGCTCACAAAGGATGCGACCACCGGGCGATAATAACACATAGAAAGGTACAGCTTTGAAATCGTAATAATGGCTCTGTATGCCGCCTTTTTTAAATCCTTTACCATCACTCCAGTTTTTCCATACGATGCTCTTGCTCCAATCGCTGTTTTTCCAATCTGGAATTGAATCTAAGTTGATGCTAACAATTTCCAGTTTACCCTGCATGCGTTTGTAAACCTCCTGCAACTCAGGCTCAGCTTTCAGACAATTGCCACAGTGTAGATTCCAGAAGTCGAGTAATACATAGCGGCCATCGGCAAAGGCATCAAACAAGCGATGCTTATTGCCTTGCAAATCGTAGAGTTCCGCATCAACAGCTTCTTCACCCACTTCCAGAACATGCAAAGATTCATCATTTTTCTGCTCTAACGTTTGGGTACTGGATACCACAGTAGATGGGGAATCCAAATCGTATGAGTAAATATAGGGAGCAGTTTGGTCATCGATAAAGCCAGAATAGAGGTAAAGTATCTTGCCATCGTCGGACAACATGATTTCTTGTCCAAACTTATCAAGATGAATCACTTGTTGCTTAACACCGTCCCAGTCATACACCTCAACGGTATTTCCCCATGGGAAAGGTTCTTTCAAATCATATTTTTCCATAGTTTCGCCCTTACGATTGGAATGCTTGTATAACAAGTAAATCTTGTCATTATTTGCAACGCAATGAATGCGTTCGGTAGACGGTGTTTTAGCAATCCCTGGGATTGGGAGTTGGTCAGAATAAATCTGATGCAGAATATTCACTTTTTCACCATCAATCGTAAAGATGAATGCGAGTTTACCCGAATCGTCCCAATACAAGTATCGATCCTTGCCATTACATGCTACACCAGAGCCATCAATATATGTCATCAGTTTCTGATCTGTCAGCACCTCTGGAGTACTATCATTTGGCCAATAATCTAAAGGGGTGACAGTCTGTTTTTTGTAGTTGACGACAGCGAGCACATGGTACATATCGTTGACAGGTGCGCCTGTCGTGAGAAAGGTAGAGTCTGAAATAACAACGAATTCACCAATTTGATTAAAATCAGATAGCTTCGTCAGGTCATACTTTTCCCATCTTGCAGGGGCCTTAGATGTACCCAGTTCATCTGGATGAAGAATTTTCGTCAACGAGACCAAGCTCGATTCACCCATCATACCTTCAAAAGGATGATCAACTACATACAATGTTCCATCAGAGCCTTGAGAAAGTACCATATCGCCGAACTCATTCTCTCCATGTCCTTGTACCAAAATCTTTTCTGCTTTCTGCCATTCCGATTTTGTGAGTTTACCAGAATAAACATTCAAGTCATGGTCCAAAGCATAGATATGGTCGCCAAACATCCATTTTGACCATAAGCCTTTATTGGCGTCGGTGTTTACAAGTTGCCCTTCAAGATACACATCAAATGGTACACTTGCCTGGTTAGAACAGCCCGTTAAAGTAATCAGGGCTAACATCATGGTGATGATAAGTTTTTTACGCATAATCATTTTGTTTTTGAGTGAATAATTAGTGAATTATCTGGATCAATCCGATGGCAAAGTTATGATGAAGACATGAAACTTGCAAGGATTTTTTCGAGAAATTGTGACAAGGGGTGTTGCATGCATTTTTAACATAAATAACTGATAATATGACAGATAGCAAAAACAGGAATGCTAAAAAAGTAGCTAAGAGGGACGGGGTAGCAGGAAGAAAAACAATAAAAAAGCTTGCTTATGTAATGAAAAGACTGTATTTTTGCAAACAAATTACAATCGTTATGAAGAAACTAATAATCATACTGATGTCCATAACCATCATGGTAGGATGCACCAGACAACAGCACCCACTGTTAAGACAGGCTTGGGGACTGGTAGAAGAAAAGCCCAATAAAGCTTATACCTTATTAAGTAAGGTACATACTGATGCGCTGACGGATGAAGAAAAAGCTGAGTACGGCTTACTGAAAACAATCGTAGCCTATAAGATTCACGGTATAAACATCGCAGATAACGACTCGTTGATATCTGCCAGTATTGCCTATTACAATCTGCATGGCGACGAGTGGCATCGCGGGCGCGCCTATTATTATAGAGGTATGCTGAGAATGTACCGCTATGGTAACATGCTGGATGCCATCATCGACTTTAAAATGGCAGAGACCATTGCAGAGCATGCCGATGATAAAGAACTGAAAAGCCATGTTTATGACATCCTGCACCATGTGAACATCATCAGTCATAACCATTATCAAACGCTTAGATATGCCCATAAGTGGTTAGACAACAGTACCGCACTCAAAGATAGCGTGATGATACTCAAGAACCTACTTATCTGTGCTAACGCTTATGCAGATATAAATCAGATGGATAGTGCTCACGCATATTTAAACAGAACGATAGAATTAGCAAAACAAACTGATTCAAGTTTATTGCCAAATATATATGCCACAGCCTATAGAAAGAGTGGATTCCAGTCCCTGGCGCGAATTAAGAAGTCACAGATTCAAGCATACGACGACTCCATGAAATATGTGAATCGCGCCATGCAGATGATTGACAGGCAACAGAAGTTCGACGAGGTAAGACAGACCAAGGAGTTTAACCATCGCCTATCGTGGATGCAGGGGCTGACCACAGCATTGATGATTATTGTAGCCATCGCCGTTGGAGTAGGTCTGTGGTGGCATCGCCGAAAGGTTCATCGCTTAAGCCAGAAACAGGACGAGGATGCACAGCGCATCAGTCACCATCGCACAAAGATAGAGGAACTGGAGAACCGCATGGAACATATCTCATCTACCCTGTTGGTAGGTACGCAGATGTTTAATCAGTTACAACAACGCCAGTCCATCGCCGAAGCCACCGCCAAGGAACAACAATGCCTGGTGGATTACTTCTCACAACTGCGCCCCAAACGCTGGCAGGAGTGGCAACGCAAATACAACAGTCTGTCGACAGCACAATACATTTTTCTGATTATGCAAGACGACCTACACTACGACGACGAGGCCATCACTAATGCCCTGAATGTAAAGCGTACATCGGTAAGAAGCATGCGCTCGAGGATTAAGAGCCGGGCGAGGTAAGAACAAACTTTTTTAGCAAATTACTTGGTCTTTAAAATAAAAATAGGTATATTTGCAGCCGAAACAATTAACTAAAAGATGAGGAAAGAACTACTTCTATGCTTATTGCTGGCTATAACCAACACGATGCTGGCCGATGAGAAACTGGATCTGGAGGCTTACTGCCAGCAGATTGACCATGCTATAGCCCACTCTGCCGACTATGTGGCAGCACACGAAAAGAAAATCAGCGAGACCAAAAGGGCCCTGGCATTCGAAACAACACCCAGGAACAAATATCAGATAAACTTTCAGCTTTACGAGCTGTACCGCGCTTTTGTAAGTGATTCGGCCATGTACCACCTGACGGAGTGTATTAAACTGGCCGACCAGTTGGGCGATGCATCGGGTGCCGTAAAATGCCGTGCGCTGATGGCTATCAGATGTTCGAACATCGGTATGTACGATGAGGCACTGAACACACTCGACTCGATACATCCCGTGGGAATCGACACGCTCTCGTTGGGCATTTACTACGAGGCATATAATAATGTATATAGCGAACTGGCCTACTACACCCGATTGGCACACATGAAGCAGACCTACCAAGCCAAAGCCGACTACTATAAGCAGTTGATGATGGCCATACTGCCACCAACCTACGAAACCCGTTTTTTGCGACTGGAACAGGAGGCACAGGGCGAAGGCGACCTGGAGAAGGGCATGCGCATAAACGACGAATGGTTGAAAACCGTTGAGCCAGGCAGTCACCCCTACGCAATGGTGGCTCTATACCGTTATATAGAATATAAATTGAGAGGCGACAAGCCCCAGATGATGCACTGGCTGGTAGAATCGGTATTGGCCGATATACGTAATGCCGCCATGGACCAGGGATCGATGTGGGAACTGGCCAACGAGCTGATGCTGAATGGCGATATCGACAAGGCATCGAGCTACATCAGTTTTACCAGCGACTGTGCCAACCGCTACGGATCGCGCCAACGCAACTGGCAGATAGCACCGCTTCTGACTACGATTGCCAAAAACTACAAAACCAAGAGCGAGCACACCACCAACCAGCTTCGCATGCTGTTGGTAGCCATCAGCTTGTTGCTTTTACTGCTGTTAGGCGTACTGTTCTTCCTGCGTCGCCGCAACCTGCAGTTGGACGCTGCCCGTATGGCACTGAAAGGCAAGAACGACGAACTGGCCACAGCCAACAGTCAGTTAGCCACCCAAACCGAAGAGTTGTCAACACTTAACTCTCAATTATCATCTCTCAACTCTCAATTATCCGAGAGTAACCGCGTAAAAGAGGAGTACATCGGACGATTCATGAGTCTGTGTTCGCAGTATATCGACAAATTGGACGACTATCGAAAGATGGTGAACAAGAAGATGAAGAACAAGGAGTTGGAGGATCTGTTCCGTATGTCGAAATCTACCGAACTCAAGGAGAAAGAGTTGGAAGAGCTGTATCAGAACTTCGACTCGGTATTTCTGCACCTGTTCCCCAATTTCGTGAACGACTTTAACGCCCTGCTACAGGACGATATGCAGGTACACCCCAAGGAGGAGAACCGACTGACCACAGAAATAAGAATTTTCGCCCTGATACGACTGGGAATCGAAGACTCGTCGAAGATTGCCGAATTTCTGCATTACAGCGTAAATACCATATATAATTATCGTGCGCGTATCAAGAACGGTGCGTTAGACAATCGAGAGAGTTTCGAACGGCGTATCAAGCAGTTAGGTAACATACAATAGCATCTTGGAGTTAACAAAATATTATAAAAATATTGAAATAATCCACTAATTGACGGCTAAATTCTATTAACCGTCAATTTTTTGTCTATTTTATTTGGAAGTTATCGATAAACTTATTACCTTTGCCGACGAAATCAAATATGATTGGGATGAAAAAAGGATTAGTTGTATTAAGTATGTTGATGCTGACGCTGACAATATCAGCTCAGAAGAAATGGACTATGCAGGAGTGTATCGACTATGCCATGGCCAACAACATAACTCTGCAGAAGTCAAAACTGCAGAAGCAGAGTGCAACCGAAGACCTGAAGGGTTCGAAGGCTGCATTACTGCCTACTCTGAACGCATCTACCAACCAGAGCGTGGGTTACCAGCCCTGGAAGGATTCGGGTGTATCAACTGTTACCAATGGCATGGTAAACACCAAGGTTGACAAGACGTATTATAATGGTTCGTATGCCGTTAACGCCCAATGGACGGTTTGGAACGGCAACCGGAATACCAATAACATCAAGTTAAGCAAGATAACCGAAGACGAAGCCGAACTGCAAAGCAAGGAAACGGCCAACAGCATTCAGGAGCGTATTGCCCAGCTTTACACCCAGATTCTGTATCTGGATGAGAACGTGAAGGTGAACGAGCAGATGCTGGAAACCGCTAAGAAAAACGAGGAGCGCGGACAGGAGATGGTAAACGTGGGTAAGATGAGCAAGGCCGACCTGGCCCAGCTGAGTGCCCAGCGAGCCACCGACGAGTATAACATTGTAGAGACTCGCAGTCAGCTATTGAACTACAAACTGCAGCTTAAGCAGTTGTTGGAGATTACCGACGAGACAGATTTTGACGTGGCTATCCCTGAGATTACCGACACGATGGTACTGAAAGAGGTGCCCACCCTACAGGGTGTTTACGAGCAGGCACTACTGAACCGTCCTGAGATTGAGCGCTCTAAGTTAGCCATCAAGAGCAGCGACGTAAACCTCTCGGTAGCAAAAGCCGGGTGGCTTCCCACCGTTAGCATGACAGGTAGCTTTGGCACCAGCACCAACTCGCTGAGTTCGAACGGCTGGGGCAAACAGATGAAGACCAACTTTGATGCGATGGCAGGTGTTTCGGTAAGTGTACCCATCTTTGATGGCAGATCTACCAAAACTTCGGTAAACAAGGCCAAGATACAGCAGTTGTCGGCACAGCTCGACCTGCTGGATCAGCAGAAAACCCTCTACTCTACCATTCAGGAGTACTGGCTGAATGCTCAAACCAACCAGCAGAAGTACAAGGCCGCTTGCGCTACCGTTGAGAGCGAGCAGCAGAGTTTCGATCTGCTGCAGGAGCAGTTCCGTCTGGGACTGAAGAACATCGTGGAACTGATGACTGGTAAGGACAACCTGCTCTCGGCTCAGCAGAACCAGTTGCAGTCGAAGTATCAGACCATCTACAACCAGCAGATGCTGAAGTTCTACGAAACGGGAGAGATGTAAGAATTGATAATTGACAATTGATAATTGAGAGATATGAAAAAGATCGGTAAGAAAGGATGGATTGGTATCGGCGTTGTAGCCGTTATCGTAATTTTTGCCCTGGTAAAATGCACAGGCGGCAAGAAAGAAGAGAAGATTAGCTTTGATACCGCAAAGGTAGAGAAAACAAATATCCAGACCAGCATTACAGCTACTGGAACCATCGAGCCAGTAACCAGCGTAACCGTTGGTACCCAGGTGAGTGGTATTGTAAGTCATCTGTATGTAGATTACAACAGCGTGGTAAAGAAGGGACAGGTGATTGCCGAACTGGACCGCACCAACCTGATTAGCGAACTTAACACCACCAAGGCTAACCTGAGCAGTGCCCAGAGCTCGCTGAACTACCAGCTGAGTAATTATAATAGGTATAAGGAACTGTACAACAAGGGACTGGTAAGCGCCGATGAGTATGAAAGCGCCCGTTTGCAGTATCTGCAGGCAAAGGAGCAGGTAAATACATCGAAGGAGAGCGTACAGAAGGCTCAGACCAACCTGGGCTATGCCACTATCACATCGCCTATCGATGGTGTCATCCTGTCGAAATCGGTTGAAGAGGGTCAGACCGTAGCCGCCTCGTTCAACACCCCAGAGCTGTTTGTGATTGCTCAGGACCTGACCGACATGCGTGTGATTGCCGATATCGACGAGGCCGACATAGGCGGCGTTAAGGAGGGACAGCGTGTAAGCTTTACCGTAGATGCTTTCCCCGACGATCAGTTCGAGGGTCGTGTAACACAGGTTCGTCAGCAGGCCACCACCGAGAGCAATGTGGTAACCTACGAGGTAGTGATTTCGGCCCCCAACAACGACCTGAAGTTGAAACCAGGCTTGACAGCCAACGTAACCATCTTTACTTTGGAGAAGAACGACGTACTGGCCGTTCCTTCTAAGGCTTTGCGATTCCATCCCAACGAGGCATTACTGCAGAAGGGTGAGACCATCGAGGATTGCGAAGGCGACCACAAGCTGTGGACCAAGGAAGGCACAGTATTCAAGGCTCATAAGGTTGAAGTTGGTACCAGCAACGGTATCATGACCGAGATTATTGGCGGCATGAAGGTTGGCACAGAGATCCTAACCGACTTTAACATCAGTGGCGGAGCAGCCGAGGCTGAACAGCAGCAGGCTGGCAACCCATTCATGCCACGTCCAGGTAGAAACAGAAATAACAACAATAACAAGCAAGGCGGACAAGCTGGCGGTGGTGCACCACAAAGATAAGCATTATGGAAGAAGAGAAGAAAGTAGTTATTGAACTGCAGAACGTAAAGCGCTACTTCCAGGTGGGCAGTGAAACGGTGAAGGCCTTGCGAGGTGTCTCGTTCAAGATTTACGAGGGCGAGTTTGTTACCATACAAGGCACATCGGGCTCTGGTAAAAGTACACTGCTTAACCAGTTGGGCTGTCTCGACACCCCTACTAGCGGCGAATATCTGCTAGATGGCGTGGCTGTTCGCACCATGTCGAAGATTCAGCGTGCCAAGCTGCGCAACCGCAAGATTGGCTTTGTGTTCCAGAATTACAATCTGCTGGCCAAGACCACAGCTTTGGAGAATGTGGAACTGCCCCTGATGTACAATTCGGAGATTTCGGCCTCGGAGCGTCGTCGCAAAGCTATGGAAGCCCTGAAGGCAGTAGGACTTGAAGACCGTATGTATCACAAGTCGAATCAGATGTCAGGAGGTCAGATGCAGCGTGTAGCCATTGCCCGTGCGCTGGTTAACGATCCTGCTGTGCTGCTGGCCGACGAGGCAACAGGTAACCTTGATACACGTACATCGTTCGAGATGCTGGTACTGTTCCAGGAGCTCTACAAGCAGGGCCACACTATTATCTTTGTGACCCACAACCCTGAGATTGCCGAGTATGCTAGTCGCAATATCAACCTGCGCGATGGCAAGATTCGCGAGGATACCATCAATACCAATATCAAGTCGGCAGCCGAGGCACTGGCACAGTTGCCTGCTCCGCAGGATGATTGAGAATTGACAACTGAAAATTGATAATTGAAAATTAAGTATTAATGAATATACTGAATCTGTTCAAAGTAAGTCTGAAGGCCGTAGCGAATAATAAGATGCGCTCGTTCCTGTCGATGCTGGGTATCATCATCGGCGTGGCAGCGGTGATTATTATGATGAGCATCGGTCAGGGCTCGAAAGAGAGCATTCGTGCCGAACTCTCGACAATGGGTACCAACCTGCTGACAATCCGTCCTGGTGCCGATATGCGAGGTGGTGTGCGACAGGATCCGTCGAGCATGCAGACGCTGAAGATGGCCGACTACGAGCGTATTGTTCGTGAGAAGCGTTTTGTTACCAAGGTATCGCCCGAGGTAACAGCCAGCGGTCAGGCCATCTATGGCAGCAAGAACACCAACGCCTCGATGTATGGCGAATCGATAGATTATCTGGACATCCGACTATGGACTATCGAAGAAGGCGAATGTTTTACTGAGGAGGACATCAAAAAAGCCTCGAAGGTGTGCGTGGTTGGTGCTACCATCGTTAAGGAGCTGTTTGGCGAAGGTGCCGAATGTATCGGTAAAACCATCCGCTTCAAGAGTATCCCCATGCGTATTGTGGGCGTACTGAAATCAAAGGGCTACAACTCGTGGGGTATGGACCAGGACAACGTGATTATCGCTCCCTACACCACAGTGATGAAGCGTATTGCTGCCCAGACCTATTTCTCAAGTATTGTCTGCTCGGCTGTAACCGAGGAGCTGAGTGATGCTGCCATCGAGGAGCTCACACAGATACTACGCGACAACCACAAGCTGAAGGAGGATGCCGACGACGACTTTACCATCCGTTCGCAGGCCGAGATGATGGAGACCATGTCGAGTACGATGGACACCGTTACCATCATTCTGGTAGTGGCTGCAGCCTTCTCGCTGTTGGTAGCTGGTATTGGTATTATGAACATTATGCTGGTAAGTGTAACCGAGCGCACCAAGGAGATTGGACTGCGCATGGCGGTAGGTGCTACCGGTCCCGTTATATCGCTACAGTTCCTGATAGAGAGTGTGCTGATATCCTTTACAGGCGGACTGATAGGCGTGATAGTGGGCGTTGGCGCCAGCACGTTCTTAGCATCGTTCGGCATGCCATCAAGCGTACCCGCCTGGAGTATCTACGTATCGTTCCTGGTATGCGTGTTTATCGGTGTACTATTCGGTTACATTCCTGCACAGAAAGCAGCAAATATGGATCCTATAGAAGCTATAAGACATGAATAAACATTTAGCAGGCCTATGCCACGTGGCCCTTTGGGCATTTATGTTCCTGTCGCCTCTTACATTCTGGAGAGGCACAGGAATCAAGTTTTTGCAGTACCTGATGTACTGCATGCAGCCAGCAATGCTGATGATAGTGTTCTACCTCAACTATCTGTATCTGGCTCCCAAGCTCTTCGTGGCAGGCAAGCATCGCTACGACCTGCTCATCAACTTGGCAATGATTTCGGTATTCAGTATCACCCTTCACTACTGGACCGATTTTACCAACGATCTCTTCGGTGTACGCCAGCGTTTCGACGACACGATTAACGACGTAACCAACATTCTGCGCGAGGGACTGAACTTCTGCATTTTCGCAGGTGGTTCTACCGCTTTAGCCCTGGCACGCAAATGGGTAACTGCCGAACAGAAGCTGCAGGAGTCGGAGACTGCACGCATCCAGAGCGAGCTGAAAAACTTGCGATCGCAGATCAACCCTCACTTCCTGCTCAACACACTGAATAACATCTATGCGCTCACGGCTATCGACCAGACACGCGCCCAGAATGCCATCCAACAGCTGTCAAAAATGCTGCGGCATCTGCTATACGATAATCAGGAACGCGAGGTAACGCTCACGGATGAGATGCAGTTTATCGAGAACTATATTGCGCTGATGAAGATCCGCTTGTCGCAGAACGTGGATGTTACGTTCCATCGACAGGTGGCTCTGCCTGGTATTAAGGTAGCACCGCTTATCTTCATCTCGCTTATCGAGAATGCATTTAAACATGGCGTAAGTCCTGTTGAGCCCAGCTTTGTACACATCAGCATTACCGCCACAGAACACGACATCACCTGTCAGATTGAGAACTCAAACCACCCCAAGTCGCACGACGACCGCAGTGGTCATGGCATCGGTCTCAGTCAGGTGCAGCGCCGCTTAGAGTTGTCCTATCCCGGACGTTACACCTGGGAAAAGGGCGTTAATAAAGAAGGAAATATTTACACATCAACAATACATATCCAGTTATGACAATTACTTGTGCTATCATCGACGATGAGCCTCTGGCAGCAGGTCTGCTTGAGAGCTACGCCAAAAAGACTCCTTACCTGAGTCTGCAGGGAACTTACAACAGTGCCGTACAGGCCATGAAGGATCTTCGTGAAAACCCCGTACAGCTGTTGTTCTTAGACATTCAGATGCCCGAACTGTCAGGCATCGAGTTTGCCAAGATTCTCCCAAAAGATACAAAGGTAATCTTTACCACAGCATTCCCTCAGTATGCTATCGAGGGCTTTAAGGTAAATGGTTTGGATTATCTGCTGAAACCCATTTCGTACGACGACTTCATTAAGGCTACCGACAAAGCCATTGAGTGGTTTACCGTTGCCTTGCGTCAGGATGTTTACCGCCGCGACCGCTTTATGTTCGTAAAGAGCGACTACAAGCTGCAGCGTGTGAACCTCGACGATATTCTGTATGTTGAGGGATTGAAGGACTACGTACGTTTCTACCTGAAGAACGGCGACAAGGTAATGTCGCTGATGTCGATGAAGAAACTCGAGGAATATCTGCCCAAGCCAGAGTTCCTTCGTACCCACCGTTCATTCATCGTACATATGAAGGAGACACCACTCGTTGATAAGTTCCGCATCGTGTTCGACGAGGTGATGATTCCTATCTCCGACAACTATAAGGAGGAGGTTCAGCGATACTTCGACGAGCATACGCTGGTGTAAGATTGCAAACTGCGTTTTACAAAAGGTAAAAAAGTAAAAGGGTAGAAAAGTAAAAAAGTGATAAATTAAGAAATCATTAATAACTTTTACCCTTTTACTTCTTTTCCTTTTTACTTTTTTTTGTACCTTTGCAGGCGTTAAAGCGACAATTATTCATTTAAATTTTAAGATATTATGGTTAATTACAAGGAATTAGGACTCGTGAATACTCGCGAGATGTTCAAGAAGGCAGTAGCTGGTGGCTATGCTATCCCCGCTTTCAACTTCAACACAATGGAGCAGATGCAGGCTATCGTACAGGCTGCTGTTGAGACCAAGTCACCTGTTATCATGCAGGTTTCAAAGGGTGCTCGTAACTACGCTAACGGTACCATCCTGCGTAACCTCGCTAAGGGTGCTGTAGAGTATGCTAAGGAGCTGGGTTGCGAGAAGCCCGAGATCGTTCTTCACCTCGACCACGGTGATAGCTTCGAGCTCTGCAAGGACTGTATCGACAACGGTTTCTCTTCTGTAATGATCGACGGTTCTTCACTGCCTTACGAGGATAACATCGCCCTGACAAAGCAGGTTGTTGAGTACGCTCATCAGTTCGACGTAACTGTAGAGGCTGAGCTCGGCGTTCTGGCTGGTGTTGAGGATGAGGTAGTAGCTGAGGAGAGCCACTACACAAAGCCTGAGGAGGTTATCGACTTCGCTACTCGCACAGGTTGCGACTCACTGGCTATCTCAATCGGTACTTCTCACGGTGCTTACAAGTTCAAGCCCGAGCAGTGCACACGCGATCCTAAGACTGGCAAGCTCGTTCCTCCCCCACTCGCATTCGACGTTCTGCACGAGATCGAGAAGAAGCTTCCTGGATTCCCCATCGTTCTCCACGGTTCTTCTTCAGTTCCTCAGGACGAGGTTGACACTATCAACAAGTACGGTGGTAACCTGCCCGACGCTGTAGGTATCCCCGAGGAGCAGCTCCGCGAGGCTTCTAAGAGCGCTGTTTGCAAGATCAACATCGACTCTGACTCTCGTCTGGCTATGACTGCTGCTATCCGTAAGTACCTGGCTGAGCACCCCGATCACTTCGATCCTCGCCAGTACCTGAAGCCCGCTCGTGAGAACATGAAGAAGATGTACATCCACAAGATTGTGAACGTACTCGGTTCAGACGGCAAGCTCGGATAATCCTAGCATCACATTATAAAAAAAGTCCGAAAGTATCATGCTTTCGGATTTTTTTTGTATTTTTGCAACCTGATAATAAACCTAACAATACAAAGAAGATGAAGACGAATGTTCTTAAACTCAGCATCGCAGCTGTATGTGGCATGGGTCTGGCTGTATCGTGCGCCCAAAAGGCAGCGGTAGTAGAAAGCCAGGAACTCACAACACTTAACACCGTTGGCAACCCCTATCTGCCCTTGTGGGAGCATATTCCCGATGGCGAGCCCTATGTGTTCGACGATCCCGATAATCCAGGTAAGCAGCGTGTGTACATCTATGGTTCGCACGATAACCTGAAGGATGCCTATTGCGGTCGCGACCAAGTGGTGTGGTCGGCTCCTACCGACAATCTGAGTCACTGGCGTTACGATGGCATCATCCTCACTGTCAACAAGAATGCGCAAGGCGAGACTTTCGACTCGGCAGGTACAGCCGATGTGCTGTATGCACCCGACATCACTTTTGTAACCGATAGTGCTGGCAAGAAAACATATTACCTGTTCCCCAACGACCAGACGGGCTACCGCAATGCACTGATTGCCAAGAGCGACCGCCCCGATGGACCATTCGAGGTATGCAACTGGAACGCCCAGAACCCCAACCAGGTTGAGGGTATCTATGGCTTTGACCCCGCTGTGTTTGTCGACGATGATGGTCGTGTGTATGGCTATTGGGGCTTTGAGCACTCATACGCCGCCGAGATTGATCCTGCCACCATGTGTACCGTTAAGCCAGGTACAAAGATTGTAGATGGCATGGTATCTGGCCGTAACGAAGAGGGTATCTTCAGTTTCTTCGAGGCATCAAGCATCCGTAAAATCAAAGATAAATATGTGTTTATCTACAGTCGCTTTACCAAGGATGGCGAGTTTGGTTTGCCCACCAGCAACTACAACCTGGCTTATGCTTATAGCAATCAGCCATTGGGTCCTTGGACCTATGGTGGTACCATTATCGATGCTCGCGGTCGCGAGGTTAACGAGAAGGGCGACACCATTGCATCGGCAGTTGTTGATGGCAACACCCACGGCAGTATCTGCGAGATCAACGGTCAGTGGTATGTGTTCTATCATCGTCAGACGGGTACCAACGAGTATGCACGTCAGGCCATGGTGGCTCCCATCAAGGTAACTGTTGAGGAAGGAAAAGACGGCAAGGTAGAGATTACCGAAGGCGAATATAACTCTGAGGGTTTTGCACTCGCTGGTTTGAATCCATTCGAGCGCCACTCAGCCGGTATCGCTTGCTGGCTCACTGGTCCTACCCCAGCCGTTCACGAGTGGCCAAACAACAAGTTCTCAGGTTCGTATGTCGAGGCATCGTATGGTACTGATAAGAACTTCGACGCCCCCTATGCCTTGGCCAATAATACCAACCGTGTGGTTAACAATACCGATGGCTCTATCGTAGGCTATAAGTACTTTAACCTCAACGAGAGCAAGGGCAAGCAGAATCTCAAGCTGTCGCTGAATCTCATCCCTGCAGGTATCGATGGTACCATCCAGCTGATGATCGATCGCCCTTGGACCTCGCAGGGTGGCAAACTCCTTGGCAGCTTCGAGCTCAAGGCCGACATGCCTCAGGAGGCCACCGAGGCAGTTTTCGACCTGCCTGAGCTGGCCAAGCTTTCAGGCAAGCACGCCATTTACTTTGTATTCAAGTCTGATACAAAGCAGAAGTCGCTGTGCACCCTATTGGATTTCGCATTTCAATATTCCGAGTAATACATGGAGATACAGCCCATAGCATGGTTTGAATCACCATTCCCCACAAAGTTTGGTATTCCTCGTCAGAGCGGGTTGGTGCCCGACCTGACGGGGCGTATCGTGTTTGCACCCGAGTACCGACAGATGGAAGCCGTTCGCGGACTTGAGGAGTTCGATTACCTTTGGATTATCTGGGAGTTCTCGGCCAATCGCGATGCCGAAAAGAGCCTTACCGTTCGTCCACCCCGTTTAGGCGGTAACCAGCGTATGGGCGTGTTTGCCACCCGTTCGCCATTCCGTCCTAATAATCTCGGATTGTCGTGTGTGCGTATCGATCGCATTGAGCACGATGCCAAATTAGGTCCCGTCGTCTATGTAAAAGGTGCCGACCTGATGCACCAAACCCCCATCTACGACATCAAACCCTATGTGGCCTATGCCGATGCCCATCCCGATGCCCGTAGCGGCTTTGTGGACAACACCGAGTGGGAGCCCTTGAAAGTGGAACTACCGCCCGAACTGGCAACAAAAGTTCCTGAAGAAGAGAGAGCGTCGCTCATCGCCACCCTTGAACAAGACCCACGTCCACGCTATCATAACGATCCCAACCGCATCTACGGCATGCCGTTCCTCACGTTCGACATCCGTTTCAAGGTGGCTGATAACGTACTCACGGTAGTAGAGATAAAGTAAAGCCAGTCCGTTCACCTAAGGACTGCAGTCCTCTAACCCAAATACTGGAATACTTCCTAGGGAGTACTCCAGTATTTAGTAATAAGTACTGAACCTACAATTAATCCATCTTTCATCAAAACCTCTCCACCTCTCACTCAACCTCCCCCTATTATTAATTTCAACATACGTACATCTCTGATAAAAAGTGAGAGGTATAGGGAGAGGTACAATGAGAGGTTGATAAGTTTTTATCATTTTTCCTACATAAAACTTGGAAGTTTCGAATATATTTCATATATTTGCAGCGACTACGAAAAAAGTCGTAACGAAAAAAGTCGTAATATGGAAAATCCCTTTAAATACGGAACAATCGTCGACGCTGATTACTTTACCGACAGAATTGATGAGGTAAAATATATCAGTCAGTTTGTTAATAGTGCAAATCATCTTATATTGATTAGCCCACGACGATTTGGAAAAAGTAGCGTGGTGGCAAAGGCCGTAAAACAGAGCGGACGTAAAAGCATTACTATCAATCTCCAACAGGTGACATCTGTTGCTGATTTTTCAGCTAAATTGCTTCGAGAATTCTTTAAGGTTCATCCGATGGAACGCATGCGGCATCTTATATCACACTTCCGCATA
Source organism: Xylanibacter ruminicola Ga6B6 (assembly GCF_000687715.1). GTDB lineage: Bacteria > Bacteroidota > Bacteroidia > Bacteroidales > Bacteroidaceae > Prevotella > Prevotella ruminicola_B. The sequence goes on along the minus strand of NZ_JHXD01000003.1, from coordinate 165,658 downwards.
ATACCTACAATATCTACAAACCCACTAACAGGTTCGATAGATGTAGGTTTTCAACCAGGTGTAGATGGCTCTGTACTTCTAGAAGATGTAATGGAACTCATTGAGAAAGGTCATTCTGAGGAAGACCGAATCATCGTAGTGCTAGATGAGTTTCAAGAAATATTGGACCTGGCTCCAAGATTAGATAAGAAAATGCGAGCTATCATGCAAGAGCAGAAACATATCAACTATATTCTGCTGGGTAGCCAAGAAAGCATGATGACAGAAATCTTTGAGCGCAAAAAATCGCCATTCTATCATTTTGGAGAAATGATGCGACTTAACAAATTGCCGCGTGATATATTCCACGATTTTCTTTCAGATCGATTAAAGAATTGTTTTAAGACAAGCAGCGATGAACTTGCTGATTATATTTTGGATTATACCAACAATCACCCCTACTATTCTCAGCAATTGGCAGCGACGATATGGAATATTGGCACACTTCAACCAGAAACAGAGGACGTCTTCCATGCTGCTATCGAACATATAGTAACAACCCATGGACACGATTATGAACGTTTGTGGATGAACATAAACCGTACAAGTAAGTGGATACTACAACGACTAGCAAAAAAAGGGGTGCTTCAAACAGGCGAATATCCAACAAGTACAATCTATAGCGCACTGAAGCGACTGCAAAAGGATGGTTATGTAATTTACTCAGATAGTTATGAAATAGAAGACCCATTCTTCAAGGAATGGATATTAAAAGGTGTATAGAATATTTCTTCAAGTTTTGTATTTCAGCATCAAGGTTTTCCGGCATCCAATTAAAACCATTTCCGTGAGATCACGAAAATGGTCTCCTATGCTGATATAACAAGAAACTGAGAAACTGGGAAACTGAGACACAGGGTGGTTTTAGTGTTGAACGGGGAAAGCTAATAATTAGATAAATGATACGATTATCATTTTTAATTTATTATAGCTTATCTATTAGCTTACTCCGATTTCAAACCATGCCGATTCCCAGTTTCTCAGTTTCCCAGTTTCTCCATTTTTATGAAGAAGGGCTTTCTTAATGAGATTGCCGTAACCTATCTGCCAAATATCCGTAACCTATCCCACAGATTGCTTACTGCTCCCCCACGAGGGAATTTTTGTTCCCCCACGAGGGAATAATTGCTACCCCACGAGGGAACAATTCTTTGCAAGCAAAGCGAGCATAGCTCTATCGGCTAGCCTTATATCTTTTTCAAAAGTAATCGGGTTAGCAAATCAGTTCAGCGTTTATTTATTTCACTTCTACCCATTTGCCGTTGCGCTTTACTGCTTTTACTTTGCGTACGCGGCGGGTGCCTATTTGGTTGAAGTTTTTAGAATCAATAGTTGGATGGGCAATCTGGCCTAACTGCTCCTGAGCACGCTTGGTGAGGCCAACAATCTTGCCATCGCGAAAGGCAAACTCCTTGTTGGCAGGGGCGATAATCACCTCGCGGAGGTTAGGACAGTTTTTTACAATATCTGCACCTATATGATGTGTAGAAGCTGGAATATAGAGGCGTTCCAGACGGGTACAGTCATCAAATACGATGCTCCCCAGCGTGTCGATAGACTCAGGCAATGTCACTTCGGTTAGGCTCTTGCATCCGCGAAATGTTTCGCTAAGAATATGGCGCACACCGTCAGGGATGTGGATACTAATCAGATTGGGGCAATTAAAGAAGGCCCCCTTGCGTATGCGCCATACTGAAGAGGGGATTTCGACTTCATTAAGGAATGCGCTGGAAGAAAATGCATAAAGACCTATCTGCTTGAGGCCCTTGGGAAGTTTGACATAGAAGAGCGTCTGCGTATTGAAGAATGCGGAGTCTGGCAGATACGCCACCTCGGCATGGCTAAGATCGAGTGAGTGCAGGTCGCCACACTGGCCGAATAGCCAATCTACTCTGGACATTTGCTGTAGTATCTTGAAGTCGCTCTTATCAAGTGGTCCGCTCACACGCAGATGTCGAATCTGCTTCCATTCGTTCTGTGGCAGCAGTTCTGCCAATTGGCCTGCATGTTCTGTTTTCACTTCTCTGAAGTCTGGCACATAGTCGGACTTGCCTAGTCCTATAATCGCCGTTTGTTTTAAGTCGTAGCCACCTAGATCGTCGAGTGTATAGTAGCCATCGCCTTTGCCATTCCAGCCAAAATTTACATGTACGCGCGAGCCGCGCACTCCATCAATAATAAATATGTGGCCTAGATTTTTGTCTCCATTCAGAAGTGAGCCTATCATCATGACCGGTCGGCCGCCCTGCAATTCGTCCATAATCAACCTTCGCCATAACCTTTTGCCTTCATCGCCAGGATATTGATCGCGCATGATGATAGAAATGTATGGATTAAAGCCAAAACACTTCTTTAACGTATTGATCACGTTGAGCGTATTTGTGCCACTCATATTTTTGCCATACGAGGTAAAGGCATTTACACCACAGTCGGCCACCAGCTTGGCAATGGCGCGTGCCTCTTGCTGGTTCGAAGGACGCTGCGTCATGAGGTTCCACTGATACTTATCGCCTGAAGGCGAAACCTCAGGCTGTTGCAGATAACGGATAATCTGTGCCATGGCAATAGGGCCACAGCCTGCGGGATTATTTGGTCCTGAAAGCGATGACTTTGGGCAGAACATGTTATAGGGTTCGCCCTGTCCCCACTGGGTTTGTATCAGTGGCAGAATTTCTTGCGCCTGCATAGAAGCGCAGGCTATAACAGAGAATGTTAAGCCAGTAAAGTATCTTAATATGTGATGCATTAAATATTCATTATTTATTTCTTGGCACCAATGACTTTCGAGATGTCCATCATCATGCCGCCGTTGCCAGTCATGATCTGGGGCATCTTGCCATCCCACTTCTCAATCATGTCTTCCTGTACAATCATGGGCGAGAGTGATGCGGCGATGGTGCGGTTGTAGTAGGCCTCGGCATCGGCCTTAATCTTCATGGCCTTGGCGTTACCCTCGGCTTTGGCTACAGCAATCTTGGCATTAGCCTCAGCCTCCTTTACCTCGTTCTCAGCCTTCAAGGCACTCTGGATGGCGGTGTTCTTGGCATCGATCATAGAAAGGAGCGATGATGGTGGGGTAATCTTTGAGGTAAACTCCTCAACCAAGAAGCCCTCGCTCATGAGCGACTTCTCCAAACGGGCACGCACATCGCGCTCGAAATTGGCGCGGTTCGACATGAGCGAATCAGATGTGTATTGGTTTGCACAGGTACGATAGGCCTCGTAGATACAGGTACGGATATAGCCCTCCTCAAGTTCCTTAACGCCCACACGATACTTGGTGAAGATATCGCAGGCCTTATCGGGATTGATACGGTAGGCAATGGTAGGATCCATCTCGAAGAGCGAAGCATCCTTGGCATTTACCGAGAAGGTTTCGTACTGCTTACGCTGGGTGAATGTAGGATAGGTAAACACGTTGGTAGTGATGGGGTTATAGAACACCCAACCTTTACAAGTGCCCTCTACACCACCATAGTCCTGCTCGTTGAGCGACCATTTGTGGAAACGGATACCCACCTCACCAGAATCAACTACTGTACAACAGGTGGTAAACAGAATCATAATAAACACAAAGCCTCCCAAGCCGTAGGCTAACACACGATAATACGGTTTCAATGAATTCATAATTTATAGCTTTTTAAATTGTTGCCATGATTGATATCGGCTGCAAAAATACAAAAAAAGTTGGAAAGACTGCACCACCAAACAGATTTTTTCGTATATTCGCACCATAAAACATGTATTACTAAAAACCTTGAGCTTATGAAAGTAGGAATCCCAAAAGAGATTAAGAACAATGAGAACCGTGTTGGTATGACGCCTGCGGGTGTGGCCGAACTCACACGTCGCGGTCATGAGGTAAGTGTGCAGCATACGGCTGGCGAAGGTAGCGGATTCAGCGACGACGACTATGTGAAAGCTGGTGCGCGCATACTGCCTAGCATCGAGGCTGTGTATCGTGAATGCGACATGATTGTGAAGGTAAAAGAGCCCATTGAGCCCGAGTATGAGCTGGTTCGCGAGGGACAGTTGCTATTTACCTATTTCCACTTTGCCTGCGAAAAGGAGCTTACAGAGGCGATGCTGAAGAGCAAAGCTGTTTGTCTGGCTTACGAAACAGTACAACTACCTAACGGTTCGCTCCCCCTGTTGCAGCCTATGAGCGAGGTGGCCGGACGCATGGCCACACTGAATGGTGCCTATTATCTGCAGAAAACCAAGGGCGGAAAGGGCAAACTGATTAGTGGTGTGCCAGGTGTAAGTCCGGCTAAGGTTCTGGTACTTGGTGGCGGTGTGGTTGGCGAGGCAGCAGCCTTGATGGCCGCAGGACTGGGGGCCGACGTGACTATCGCCGATATCTCGTTGCCTCGTTTGCGCCAGTTGGATATTGAGACACCAGCCAACGTGCATACGCTCTATTCGTCGGAGCATAACATCCGACAGATGTTGCCAACGGTTGACATTGTGGTAGGTAGCGTGTTAGTACCAGGTGATAAGACACCACACCTGATTACACGTGAGATGCTGAGACTGATGGAGCCAGGAACGGTGCTGGTTGATGTGGCTATCGACCAGGGTGGCTGTTTCGAGACATCGCGCCCCACCACACATAGCGAACCCGTTTATACCGAGGAGGGTATTGTACACTACTGCGTAGCCAACATCCCTGGTGCTGTACCTAACACCTCTACCCTCGCCCTTACCAACGCTACGTTGCGTTATGCCATTGCACTGGCCGATAAGGGCTGGCAGCAGGCATGCAAGGACGACCCGGCACTGGCCAAGGGACTGAACATTGTAGAAGGAAAGGTAACCTACAAGGCTGTGGCCGATGTATTCGGTCTGCCTTACGAGAAGATTATCTAACTACGTATTTCTTTCCATCACGGATATAGATACCAGCCTTAGTGGGTGTGTGAATAGCACGACCGCTAAGGCTGTACCATTGATGGCTGGCAGTTTGCGATGCAGAGACGGAACGAATACCTGTGGAAGATGATACGGGCTGTTCAGGATAGACACCACGTACATAAACGCGATACCCTTTAGCCTCGATATCAAACGTATGTGAGGCATGAAGCTTAACCTGCTGTCTGCTGGTGCCCTGGGCAATGGTTCTACTATCAAGCCAAAGGCTCCAATCACCCTCAGTAAGTCCGTTGATAGTAGCCGATGCATCTGTAGTACCCATATTAAGAACTACTAGCACCTGACTATCACCCAAAGTACGGGTATAAGCAAAAACGCTTGTGCTACCTTGTACATCAAACAGCTGGGTTGCAGGATTATCAGCGGTCTGTTTGGCATGACTCAAAGCTGGCACTGCATGCTTTAATGCAAACAGCGTGCGCAGGGTGTTCAGCATCTTATCATCTTTTGCTGTCCAATCAATCTTGGTATCGTTGAAATAGTCGAGAGCCTGATTTCCGCCAACTTCCTGACCATTGTAAACAAGTGGCATTCCATAAACGGTATAAGCAAGTACTGTGAGGGGATAACGGTTATCGCCATACTTCTGAGTGAGCGTTTTCTTGGTTTCATTATAATTCTGATCGTGATTAGTGACATAGAGCATGCGACCAAACGATATATCAGCAGATTTCTGTAGCAGCGTATTGACAAACACCTTTAATCGCGACGCTGCCGTGCCATTGGCATAGCTGGCCAATGATGACTGGAACTGCCAGGCATAATCGTAATCAAAGCCAACACTCTTTAACCGGGTTGCATCGGATGCGATATCGGCCTCGCCAAGGAAGGTTACTGGTTTCAGCGCTTTTATCATCGGGATAGTGGTTTGCCAATACGAGGCTGGAATCTGGGGACTACTGATATAATCGCAGCGATAGCCATCAATATCAGCCTCATCGATCCAGAACTTCAGGCAATCGTTCATAGCATTAACTAAGTCGGCATTGCCATAATCCAGCTGCCACACATCGCCATAGTTGTTGGGATGAACCATCTGTCCACCACTCGTTAAGTAGTATTCAGGATGAGTTGTTACCCAGTCGGCATTGGTGGCCGTATGGTTAGGCACCCAATCGAGCCATACCTCCATTCCTAATTCATGGGCACGAGCCACAAAGGTCTTCAAGTCAGCAATAGAACCATAACTAGGATTAGTTTGCTGGAAGTTGGTAGCAGCATAGGGACTATTGATACCTCCGCCACGGGGATAGATGGGCATGAGCCACACCACATCGACACCCAACGTTTTGAGTTCGTACAACCGGGCCTGGGCAGCAGAAAAGGTTCCCTCGGTAGTAAACGAGCCTACATTCATCTCGTACACCACACGGTGCCCATCGGAGCGCATCTCAACCGATTTGTTAATGTCATCCACATAATCGGCAGCAAACAGGCCACCAACATTCAAAGTAAACAGAAGTGCAATTAAAATTTTATTCATAACCAACCAAAATTAAAAAGTGGGGCGACCGTTCTTCACAGAGCAGCCTGCCCCTATGAGTACTCAAATTCAGTAATACCTTTAGTTTTATGATGAAGCAGGTGATTACTGTTTAACGTATACTGCATAACCGTTGGCCTCTAACTTGAGAGGCGACGATCCAGAGAGAGTGCAATCAGAAATACTGGGACCGTTTAAGATTGTCCGACTGTTAAGCCACTGCTGATAGTAGCCTGCTGCAAGCGCTGGGATTACAACCTCAACATCATAGCCACCAAAGTTTACCATCACTACCACGTTGTTACGTTTCCAAGCTAACACGTTACTATCGTTGGTATCGAGAAACTCCACTGGAGCAGTCTCGGCCAATGAGGGTTGCTGGTGATGCAAGGCGATGAGGGTACGGATGGTGTTCAGCATCTTATGATCTACACGCTGCCACTTTACTTTGGCATCGGTAAAATAATTCAGTGTATCGGGATCGCCAATCTCCTGACCATTATAGATGAGCGGCATGCCCTGCAGGGTAAACTCAAGAACGGAAAGGCCATAACGATGTTCGCCATAGAACTTGCGCAACGTGTTACCACCATCGTTGTAGTTCTGATCGTGATTGGTGAGATAAACCATACGACGATTCTTTACTTTAGCCGACTTATCGAGGAATCGCTGACAAATCTGCTTCAGCGTATCAGTATTAAAGCCACGACGGCACAAACGCGCCATTGCCCCCTGAAAACTCCAAGCATAATCGTAATCGAAACCGCACGAATCGATACGCTGGTTATGACGGTCGGTAATGTCGGTCTCGCTCATCATCTCGATTTTCTTACCAGGTTTAAATGTTTTGAGCTGGGCAATGATATCCTGCCAGTAAGATACGGGAATGGTGGGACTCGACACATAGTCGCAACGATAGCCATCAACATCGCATTCGTTGATCCAGAACTTCAAAGCCGAGTTTACCTCGTTTACCAATGCGGGATTCTGATAGTTCAACTCTAACACATCGCCCCAGCCATGTGGATGAATCATCTGGCCCTTGTCGTCGCGGGTAAAGTAATCAGGGTGCGACTGTACCCAAGGATTCTCCTGAGCCACATGGTTAGGAACCCAGTCGAGCCATACCTTCATGCCCAGCTGATGAGCACGAGCCACAAAAGCCTTAACATCATCAACCGTTCCGTATTTGGGGTTCACAGCCTTGTAATCCATTGCGGCATAGGGACTATTCACAGTAGCGCCACGCGGATAGATGGGCATCAACCAGATAATATCAATGCCCAATGTATCGAGCCTGCCTAACTGCTGTGCTGCAGCCTGGAATGTACCCTCGGCAGTAAAGGCGCCCACGTTCATCTGATAGATGACACGGTTGGCATCGCTTAAAGGCTGGGTATTATCAACAACAAGACTTTTGGTAGCCCCGCCACAGGCTGAGAGCATCAGCGCTGTGGCGAGGATAAGATTACTGCAGTACTTCATAACCACCATCGAAAATGCGGATATAGATGTCGTGATCAATCGTAAAGTTCAGATCGCCACCTTCCCACTGCACACCACCATTGTTATTATTGGGGATGAGATTAAGATTCAAACCGGTATTGGCTGCACCCATATCAAAATAGGTATACTCTACCCCACCGATGGTCTGGGTGCCTGTAACGGGTATTCCAGGCCAACCGCCAAAGGCTTCGGCATCGCCCCAGGCATACAAGGACAGATCGGTCTGACTCGACTCGTTCAGCACAAACAGGGCAAAGCCATCGTGTTCAACTTTTGCTTCGGCACCAATCTCTTCTATACCATCAGGCGTGATACGCAGATAGATGTTACGATCGATGGTAAAGTTGAAGTCGGCCAACTGTGTTCCGTTTCCACCATTATTAAATATCAGGTTCTCAACCAATCCGGTGTTAGCAGCACCCATATCAAAGTATTTCCAGGTGATACCATCGTGATTCCAAGTACCAGTAACCTGCATACCTGGCCAGTCGCCATTCATATTGTTGATGTCGCCCCACATATAAAGGGTGAGCACATCCCAACCAGTCTGGTCGTTGACATACACACAGAATCCGTCGTGCTCTGGTTCAGGTGCCTCGCCGCCACTCCAGTAGTAGCTTTCCCAACGCTGTCCCCATACATTTGTAAAGGTGCCAATACCAGGATTGTCGGTATGCATAGCGGCCTCGCCAGCAGTAGTAAACTCCTTTCCCTGATTCTTTGAGTAGAAGCTGAAGCCATCGGCCAGCGACTTACCTGCTACAAAGCTGTTGGGATCGAGATAGATGCCCCACTTTACATTACTGTTTGGCGCTTTGGTCAACAAATACTGTGGATCACCTATTGCCTCATCGTCGCCATTAAAGGCACCTGTGATATAAATCTCCTCGTCGGCAGTAGTGCCAAAGGGAGCAATAAACTCCAACAGGATGCGATCGGTACGTGTATCGAACTGCTGGCGCTCGTGATCAAACACGATATCCTCGTTTTTTGTGCAGCTGCTCATCAAGCTCACAAAAGCCATCATGACCAGAAACGCACTATATATTTTCTTGCTCATATTCTTTAATGTTTTATGTTTAATAGTTGGGATTCTGAACCAAGCCGGGATTTACAGAGATGGCTGTTTGTGGCAATGGATACCACTCGTACTTGCGGTCGCGCTTAGCGGGCAGGCTGATACCATCCTCGGTAGCACGTCCCCAGAACCACCACTGTCCCTGAGTGAACTTATCAAAACGACGCAGGTCGGTACGACGGCGGTTACCCTCACCCAGGTATTCCTTACCCCACTCAGAGAGCATCCAGTCCATATCAAAATTATCGAAACCAGGACCTGGCACATTCAGAGCGGCAGTACGATCGGATGCCTTGAAGTAACGCTGGCGCACAGCATCAACATACTTCTTTGCCTCGGCACTATTACCCTTACGCATCTCGCACTCAGCTACATTATAATAAGCCTCGGCCAGACGGAACTGTACATCATCGATGCTCTTGAAACCGCCATTCTCATCGTTTGGATAGAGAGGATACTTAACCAGACGAACGCCCGAGTTGGTTTCGCCCCAACGAGGACTCATCACCGTTTCAAGGTCGCGACCCTGATTCAGGAAGGTGCCCAACTGATCGACAAATATCAGATCCTGACCATCGCGGTCGGCATCGGCCTTCAGCACGTCGCCGGTACCAAAATTGGCACGTACCAAGCCTTTCAGGAACATACCCGGGCCATGGGTCTTGGTGGCTACATCGTAGGTATAGTTCTGCTTACGGATATCGCGGTCGTCGAAGCGCTCATAGGGCGCGCCCAATTTATCGCCATAATCCAAGAAACTCTTGGCACCGATTGAACCACCTGTTGGCTGAACGGTACCCGAGTTATCGAACGAAGGAACCAAGCATACGCAGTTCCAGGCACCGATACCATCGTAGCTCTGTCCGAAGTAATCGGCATAACCATACCACATACCGACCATGGTACGTACGTTAGAGATGGCGTTAGCAGCACCCTGACCATCCTCGGCAGCAAGGGCGAAGATTACCTCGGGACTCTTTACATTATCTATCGAGTACAGGTTACGGTAGTTGCTATCAATCGCATAATTACCATAAGTACCACCAATGATATCTTTCGAAAGCTGTTCACACTCATCGTAGTGGTTCTCGCCGATAAACACCTCGGCATTGAGCAACAAACGAGCCTTGAGCAAACGGTTCATGGCCTGGTTGGCACGGTTCACCATCGAGTGGTTGTCGTCCTCCTTTGCCAATGCGCCAACCGTCTCGTCGAGTTCAGTAGCAATAAAATCGTATATCTTCTTGCACGATGTATCCCAGTCAGGATCGGCCGAACCAGGCACCTCACTACTAGCCGAGGTATTCAATGGCAGCGCGCCACCCCAAAGTTCGAAGATACAGTAATAGTTCCATGCACGTATGGTGCGAACCTCGGCTACATACTGTGCCAACTGAGCATCGGTCATACCAAGACTGGCAGCACTCAGCCCCTCGAGATCGCTCAGCAACAGGTTCGAGAGTCCGATAGCTGTCCAAGCGCCGTTCCAGGCATTATTAATGATGGTAGATTCTGAAGTCCAGTTGTGCCAAGAGAGCACGGTCTTCATAGCCTCGTCCCATCCCCAAAGTCCACCATTCCACACACGCCATGTAATCTGGTCGGAGGGATATTCTGAAAGGTGGAAGAAATTCTCACCAGCCAAGGTCTGTGATGTCTGGCCGTAGATGGCAGCCACAGCACCTTTCACACTGGCTTCATTCTGATAATATACACCGGCGTCGATACGATCGTACACTTTCTCATCGAGATCAGTACATGCCGTAAGCCCTAAACCCAGTGCCATCGCAATGATGCTATATTTGATTGTTTTCATATCTCTTAATTCTATATTCTTAAATCATAATTAGTGAAAGCGCAGAGTCACACCCAGACTTACCTGAGTGGCCTGTGGATAGGCGCTATTAGAGTCGATACCAGGAGTGATACCTGTTGAGGTAACAATTGAAGGATCGTTGCCTTCATAACCTGTGAGTGTAAACACATTCTTGGCTGTGAGATAAACACGCAGACTCTCAACCAATTGACGGTTCTTTGGAGTATAGGTATAACCCAAAGTCACGTTGTCGAGTTTTACATAGTCGCCTTTCTCAAGAAAATAACTTGAGATAATACCACCACTCGACTCCACATTACTATAATCAGTATAAGCACTACGCAGTACGTTATCAGTACCTGATCCCTTGAGGCCCATGCCATACTTACGCATGTTGAAGATCTCGTAGCCCAGGGCACTACGGAAGAGCATGCTCAGATCCCAGTTCTTGTAGCTGATAGAGTTGCTCCATGACAGGAAGTGCTTAGGTGCGCCATTTCCGATAGTACGCTTGTAAGAAGGATCGGCCTGTGCAGCGGGCACCTTATTGCCATTGTTATCGTAGATGAGCAACAGTCCATTCTCGTCGATACCAGCATGCTCATAGCCATAGAACTGACCTATCTTTCCACCCTCCTCAACACGGAAGAAGTACTCGCTGGTGCCAGGACCTGGTTTCTGATACAGATCCAGATAAGCCATCTGGTAAGCATCGCTAGAGAGTTTTGTAAGCTTGGTATCGCCCATACTCCAGTTGATACCGGTGGTCCACTTCAAGCCTTTCTTGGCAATCACGTCATAATCCAACGAGACCTCGATACCAGTATTCTTGGTGGTTCCCACATTCACCAGAATGGTGTTGTAGATGAATGGTGGCTGGGGAGCTGTGTAGTTGTAAAGCAGATCCTGCGAACGACGGTCGAAATACTCAACGCTACCACGCAAACGACTCTTGAATGCAACAAAATCCAGACCTACGTTGAAAGCAGTCGACTTTTCCCAAGCCAAATCAGGGTTAGCATTCAATGATGGTGCATAACCATTAATCCACTGGTTATCGATAAGATAAGCACCACGGGTGCTATAGGTGGCTATACTCTGATAAGCATTAAAGTCGGAACGACCTGTTACACCATAGCTTACGCGAGGTTTCAGGCTCTGGAAAGTATGCTGCAAGCTCTGAGCAAATGGCGTATTAATGATTTCCCATGCCAACGAAGCAGATGGGAAGTTACCCCACTTTTTGTTAGCACCAAACTTAGTGCTACCCTCACGACGCATAGAGGCCGAAGCGTAGATGATATCATTGAAATTGTAATTCAATCGACCGAAGAAACCTATCAATGTAGATTCTGATGAGCCTGCCCAAATGTTGGCTTTGCCATCGCGCAGATAGCTACCGTTGCCAATGCCATGATACGAAAGGGCATCGTAAACAAAGCCCATATTCTCGTTACCACTCTGCTCCCACATGCTACGCTCCCATGAATAGCCAAGCACAGCCTTAAGCTGGTGCTGCTTCAGCGTCATGGTGTAGTTGATGAGGTACTCCAAGCGGTTGGTCCACCACTTCTGATAGTTGATGCGAGCACGACCATCATAACCATTCCAGAACGATTCGCTCGAGGTTGATGGTGTATAGAAGTTATCCTTCAGGTCGTTGTACTGCAAGGCATGGCTCAATGAGGTATTCAGGTTGTGCTGCTCTAACTGCAGGATATTGAGTTTTACATCTGCATTACCCAACAAATAGATGCGATCGCCCTGACTCACGTTCTCTTTCAGATCGTTCACTGGGTTGTGGATATCTGTAGGTGAATTGGGCTGATAATAAGTGCCATCAGCATTTTTCACAGGGATGGTTGGGTTCATGGTGAGGGCAGTATCAAACAAGCCGTCGTTACCCCACTTCTCGTGTACCTTACGGGCAGAGAGTGAAGAGTTGAACTGCAAACGGTTGTTGAGCACACGCTGCTCGCCTACAAAGCGACCACCGTATTCCTCACGACCCGATACGATATCCAAACCATTACCTTTCTTATAATTAACAGAGAGTCCGAAATAACCATTCTTAGTTGATGAATCAACAGAGATATACTGGTTGAGACTATAGCTTACCGGACGGGTAATCTCGCCCCACCAATCGGTATCGGCACCGTAGTCCTGACCGCGACGTGAACGACGGAACTCGTCGGTAGAGAGAATATCTACACGGGGCTTCTGAATATTGAGTGCGATATAGCTGTCGTAGGTTACGTTAGTAACACCAGCCGAGCCCGAGCCTTTCTTAGTTGTAACCAGGATAACACCATTAGCACCACGGGTACCATAGATGGCAGCCGAGCCGGCATCCTTCAGTACGGTAATCGACTCAACATCCTGGGTAGCAATGTTACGCAGATCGCCACCGGCTATACCATCGATAACAACCAGCGGGCCGTTGCTGGCTGTCAACGAACCAGCACCACGCACCTGGATATCGGTCATGGCATTAGGATTGGCATCGGCAGTAGCAGCCACATTCAGACCAGCCACCTTACCAGCAATCAGCGCCATAGGGTCGCTGGCTGCACCTTGGTTAAACTGGTCCTTGTTAATCTGAACCACTGAGCTCGATATTTCTTTCTTAGCCATCGAGCCATAACCAACCACAACCACTTCGTTCAGCTGTGCCACATCCTCTTTCAGCACAACCTCCATGCCGTCCTTGGCTTTCAGTTCCTGTGGATTGTAGCCGATGTAAGAGAACACCAACGTAGCTCCAGGCTTACATGACAGCTTGAAGTTTCCGTCGAAGTCAGTCACTGTACCATTCGATGTTCCTTTGACAATGATCGAGGCGCCAATAACGGCTATGCCCGATTCGTCCTTCACACGACCATTAATCGTGGTCTGTGCCGAAACATCCAAAGCGAAAAACATCACCGCCAACATTATCAGCAGGCGATAACAAAGATTCTTTGATCTTTTCATCTTCATTGGTTTTTGTTAAAATTAGAGTTATAAAAAAAGTTTTAGTTGAAAATATCTTGCCTTTTATTGCTTAGCTTTCTCAATCCTGACGGCAGCGCCACCACTACGAGCCAGACGCAGGTGCAGGGTGTCGACTTTAGTAACAGCAATCTGGCGTATCGTCATCTCGTATGGATTACGCTCAAAGTCGGCTTCAGGTCCATCCTCGTAGATAATAGCACGATAAGTGGCACCTTCGTCAAGGAAATCGAGTGACACTTCCAGACTACGAGCCTCCTCGTTAGTAATACTGCCGATAAACCAGCTGTCGCCGCCACGCTCCTTACGGGCGATGGTGATATACTTACCAATCTCACCGTTGGGCACTAAAGTACGACTCCATGTGGTAGGACAACTCTCAATAAAGCTGAGTGCAGGCTGACCTTCGTAATTCTCGATGGCATCGGCTGCCATCTGTAACGGACTGTAGATGACGACAAACTCACCCAGCTGCTTGGCCAATGTAGAGTGCGGATGGGTGCCTGGCACAATCTCCGAGAAATTAAAGATGGCAGGCGTAAAATCGGTAGGACCAGCTAAACCACGGGTAAACGGCAGCGTAACGGTGTGAGATGGTGGATTACCACCACGACGACCCCAGGCATTATATTCCTGACCACGCACACCTTCCTGGGTCATCAGGTTTGGCCAAGTGCGCTGTATGCCAGTAGGCATAGCTGGCTCGTGATTATCTATCATGATATGATGCTTGGCAGCACACTCTATCACCTTACGATAATGACGGATACCATACTGCGACTTAGCTAACTCCTTACCATCAAAGTAATGTCCAACGTATCCCGTCTTTACGGCACGAATGCCCAATCGTTCGAACCAGTTGAAAGCCTGTTCCATCTGACTCTCCAGGAGAGAGGCATTACCCCAGGTTTCGGTATGACCGATAAATCGTACACCTTTTTGCAAGCCATACCGGGTTACTTCGTGCATATCAAAATCGGGGTACGACTCCAGATAGCTAATCTTCTCGCCCTGTCCCCAACCAGGATTCCAGCCCTCGGCCAACACACCGCTGAAGCCATGACGGGCAGCAAAGTCCATATAGCGTTTCACGTTCTCGGTAGTAGCACCATGGGTAGGCCCCATCTCCCAAGTGTTCTGTTTTTTGTGGATGCTCCACCAGATGCCGATATAACGGCCTGGCTCAATCCACGATGTATCTTTAATTTGTGATGGTTCATTCAGATTCAGCATCAGGTTCGAGGTGAGCAATCCACCTGCTGTTTTGCTGATAATCATCGTACGCCAGGGACTCTTAAGCTGCCCCTTGGCATACACCTTTACCCCACTACGCCAAGGTGTAAGGGCGGTAAGTAATCTAACAGCGCCACCATCCGCACTCCGGGGGGTGAGATTGATGCTGGCATAATCCTCGAGTGCAGCCTCGTGGATGGCCAGATACAAATCCTTCTCATACTCTATTGTAAGTGGTGTGCATACAGTATCCTTCTGGCTCAGCATTCCGGCCTTGTAGATTCCTTCGAAATACTCGGTATGGTTAGTGGGTATCGACCAGGCTTTGGCATCGTGTGCCAAAGTCATCTCGGTCAACTCGTCCATAATCTGGAATTCCTTTCCTTTATTATAATCTGGCAGGATATAACGGAAACCGAAGCCATCATTATACACACGGAACACCACTTGCATAGGCTGTCCAGACTGTTCGCGGAAATTTACCATCAGTTCATTGTAATGATTATGAGTGATATCATTTTCGCCCCAAGGCTGATTCCAAATCTCGTCCTTCTGCGAGCGAGCTACCTTGCCCATCTTTGTCTTAGCACCCAACTCAGCATTATTTAATAGGTATCCTAAATGCGAGGGGGCCACAACAGCTTTTCCCTCATAGTTTACCATATAAAATGGTTGTTGATTCTTCACGCCGACGGTAACCGTCACGGCACCGTCGGGCGAAGTTACCTTTACGTTTCCGGCATTACTTTTAGTAACACCATTCATTACCAAACTAACCAATATAACAAATCTAACAAACCTCAGTAATCGCATAATTTTGAAATTTTTCGGCAAAGATAGAGATATCATTCTACGCCTCCAAGCGCCACAAACAAATATCTAAACTCTCAAAAACGCAAACATCTGGAAATAAACTGGTTATAATTTAGACTCATCACAAAAATCTAAAGAAAATCAATCGCAATTTGGCATAAATAGGCTTATATTATTTGGTTATTTCAGAAAGATATCGTATCTTTGTGCCCAACAACATAACACAAACAACTCTAACTTATGATACGACAATGCATCATTTTGATTCTGATGGTTCTGACCACAGAGAGTCGGGCTCAACAAGCAAGTAACCGACAGCTCTATCAAACGCTCGACAGCTTGATAGAACACTACGACCAGTTAACAGCCGATAAGGAACGCCGCGTGGCAGCCATCAAGGAGGGAGTTAAAGGTATTACTTTAACTGCTGAGCAGCAATACGACCTGAACCAACGACTCTACGACGAATATGTTGCCTATAAGTTCGACTCTGCTTTCTATTATATAGATAAGAATGTGAAAGCCTTGCGCAAATCGGGCAACCACAATCGTTTTGCAGCCAGCGCCGTACGTATGGCACATATTCTGGCTGTTACAGGACTCTTTGATCGTGCCCGCCGACTGCTGGATGAAGTAGCAGTTGACTCGATTAACGACCAACAGAAGATAGCCTTTTACAACCAACAAAGTGAGCTGAACCTGTACCGTTCGGAAATGGCTCAGAACACCGAATACTTCTACGACTATATACAACGAGCACAATACTATCGACAGCTGGTGATACAGATTGCGCCCAAAGACAGTTACGATTATATCTTTAATCAGGCTACCTACATTTGCGAGGCTGGCGACACCAACAAAGCCATACAGATGCTTGAAGACTACCTGCTGAAGCTTGAAGAAGGTACGCGTGCTTACAGTATTGTTACCAGCACGCTGGCTTTCTTCTACCAAACCAAGGAGATGCACCAACAGCAGGAACGTTATCTTCTGCTCAGCGCCATCAGCGATGAGCGATGCGCCATCCGTGAGAACAACTCGCTACGCATACTTTCAGAGATACTAATGAACCGCGGTAATAACGACGATGCCTACCGTTATCTGTTACAAGCCATCAGCGAGGCCCGTTTCTATGGTAGTCGCATCCGCATGATGCAAGTAGGACGCATGGCGCCGCAGATTCTGCAACTGTACGATGCCGAGCGCACTCAGACCCAGCAGCGCACCAACCTACTGCTGGCCATCATATCCTTTATCTCGCTGGTACTTGCAGGTATCATCGTCTATACCCTACGTCTGTATCGCAAAAAACACGCAGCTGGTTTGCAGATTATCGAGATGAACAAGATTCTGGCTAAGCATACCGAAGAGATTGAGACTGTTAACACGCAGATGAAAGAAGCCAATCGCATTAAAGAGGAATACATTGGACGTTTTCTGGAACTCAGCAGTATGTTGCTTTCAAACACCGAGCAACGCATGAAACAGTTAAACCGATTAGCTAGAGAACGAAAACTGGAGGAACTATATGCCGAACTCAAAACGAAGGAACCAGTAAACACAGGTATCCGCACTTTCCATAGTCATTTCGACACCGCCTTCCTTAACATCTACCCCCACTTTATCAGCGAGGTCAACAAGTTACTTACACCTGAGAATCAGTTCATTACCGACAACGACGGGGCTACAGCCAAGCGTTTGACAACCGAGTTACGCATTCTGGCTCTTATCCGCCTTGACATTACCGACAATCAAGAGATTGCCGATATTCTCCGTTCCAGCATCACCACCATCTACACCTACCGTTCTAAACTCAAAGCCAAAGCCCTCAACAAAGAGACTTTCGAAGACGACGTACGTAAGATTGCCACTTATTAGCTCGAGGATATTCCCAGTTAGGGAAAATTTATTCCCCAGTTAGGGAAATATTTTTTCCCAACGTGGGAACTTTGGGGAAAATTTTATATCTTTGTCGCCGAATATGGAAGAAGTAAGCAAGATACCATCTGAGTGGAATAAATTCTACTTGAAGGATGTGTCGTTCGTGAACCTGATGACACGACGCATCTTTAATGTGCTGATTGTGGCCAATCCCTACGATGCGTTCATGCTCGAAGACGACGGTCGTGTAGATGAGAAGATCTTCGACGAGTATATGGAGCTGGGTATGCGATACCCACCCACGTTCCGACAGGTATCGACCACCGAAGAAGCACACGAAGTGCTACACAACACGGATATCGACCTGGTAATCTGTATGCCTGGTAATGCGGATAACGACGCCTTTACCGTGGCACGCGAAATCAAGGCCGAGCATCCCAACATTCCTTGCGTGGTGCTTACACCCTTCTCGCATGGTATCACCAAACGTATTCAGGACGAGGATATGTCGGTGTTCGACTACGTGTTCTGCTGGTTGGGTAACACCAACCTCATTATGAGCATCATCAAGCTGATTGAGGACAAGATGAACATCGAGCACGACATCAAGGAGGCCGGCGTACAGATGATTATGCTGGTTGAGGATAACATCCGCTTCTACTCGAGCGTGCTACCAAACCTCTATAACTATATTCTGGCTCAGAGTAAACGTTTCTCGACCGAGGCGCTGAACCCGCATGCTGCAGCCCAGCGTAAACGCGGACGCCCCAAAGTGGTACTGGCTACCACCTACGAGGAAGCCATGCAGCTGTACGAGAAGTATCACGAGAACACCTTAGGCGTGATTAGTGATACCCGATTCCCCATGCAAGTACACGAGGGTCGGTTGAGCCACGTAGAGGAAGGCGACCCAGAGGCAGGACTGAAACTGCTGAGGGAGATTCGCAAACGCGATGAGTACGTGCCCCTGATTCTCGACTCTTCGGAGATTGGCAACAAAGCCAAAGCCGAAGCCGAGGGATTCCACTTTATTGATAAGAACTCGACCAAGATGAATGTGGACCTGCACCACCTGATGGAGGAACACATGGGTTTTGGCGACTTTATATTCCGCGATCCAAAAACCAAGGAAGAGGTGTTCCGTGTATCGTCGCTGAAGGAACTGCAGGACAACATCTTCAAGATTCCTTACGACTCGATGCTCTACCACGTAAGTCGTAACCACATGAGTCGCTGGCTTACAGCACGTGCCATCTTCCCCGTTTCGGCCTTCTTGAAACATGTTACCTGGCATAAGCTGCAGGATGTGGATGCCCACCGACAGATTATCTTCGATGCCATTGTGCAGTACCGCCGGATGAAGAATATTGGTGTGGTAGCCGTGTTCGACCGACTGAAGTTCGACCGCTATGCCCACTTTGCCCGTATCGGTGAAGGTTCGTTAGGAGGTAAAGGTCGTGGTCTGGCATTCCTTGATAACATCATCAAGCGCCACCCAGAGCTGAACCAGTTTGAACAGGCCAAGGTATCGATACCTAAAACAGTAGTATTGTGTACCGACTTCTTCGACGAGTTCATGGAGAAGAACAACCTGTGGACAATAGCCTTGAGCGATGCCAGCGACGAGGAGATACTGCAGCACTTTATGCGTGCCCAGTTGCCCGACTCGCTGATAGCCGACTTCTTTACCTTCTTTGATGCAGTGAAGAGTCCTATCGCCATCCGTTCAAGTTCGTTGCTCGAGGATTCGCACTACCAGCCCTTTGCAGGTATCTACTCTACCTATATGATTCCTTATCTGGATGATAAATACGAGATGCTACGCATGCTGGCCTGTGCCATCAAGGGTGTGTATGCCTCGGTTTACTATAAGGACTCGAAGGCCTATATGCTGGCCACGCAGAACGTGATCGACCAGGAGAAGATGGCTGTGATTCTGCAGGAGGTAGTGGGTAAGCAGTATGGCGACCTGTACTACCCCAACTTCAGTGGTGTGCTGCGTTCGTTGAACTACTACCCTATCGGCGACGAGACTGCCGAAGAGGGTATTGCATCGCTGGCTGTAGGATTAGGAAAATATATCGTAGATGGCGGTCAAACCCTACGCGTATCACCCTATCACCCCAAGCAGGTACTGCAGACTTCGGAGATGGAGACAGCCCTGAGCGAGACCCAAACCCGATTCTACGCCTTGGACATGGCTCATGTAGGCGATGACTTTAAGGTTGACGACGGCTTTAATATCAAGAAGGTACGTGTAAAGCAGGCTGCCGAAGACGGAGCCCTCACCTATCTGGCCTCGACCTACGACCCGACGGATAACATCATCCGCGATGGTATCTACGAGGGCGGACGAAAGGTAATCTCGTTCTGCGGCGTGCTGCAGCACGATGTATTCCCATTACCAGAGCTGCTACAGATGGCACAGAAGCTGGGTGCCGACGAGATGAAGCGCCCTGTAGAGATTGAGTTTGCCTGCAACCTGAACGACGACCGCACAGGCGAGTTCTACCTGCTACAGATTCGTCCTATCGTAGATGCCAAGCAGGTGCTGGATGAAGACCTGCAACAGATACCTGACAGCGACTGCTTGCTGCGCTCGTACAACTCATTGGGTCATGGTATTTCCGAGGACGTGGTGGATGTGGTTTATGTAAAGACCGACGACGACTTTACCGCCGTAAACAATCCTACCATCGCCTGCGAGATTGAGGAGATAAACCGCAAGTTCCTACAGGCCGACAAGAACTACGTGCTGATTGGTCCGGGCCGCTGGGGTTCGAGCGATTACTGGCTGGGCATTCCCGTAAAATGGCCTCACATATCAGCAGCAAGGGTGATTGTTGAGGTAGGATTGAAGAACTACCGTGTTGACCCCTCGCAGGGCACGCACTTCTTCCAGAACCTCACCTCGTTCGGTGTGGGTTACTTCACCATCAACACCTATACGGGCGACGGGGTGTTCCAGAAGGAACTGCTCGACCAGATGCCCGCTGTTGAAGAGACCCAGTTCGTACGTCACGTGCGCTTCGACCATCCGCTGAGAATCATGATGGATGGTAAGAAACAAACTGGCGTAGTACTGCGATGAGATACAGGCCCTGCTGCAATTACGATATTGCGGCAGGGCTTTTTACTAAATAAACAAAAAAATAAACAGGAAACTTGGTTTGAAATAATATTTTTCATACCTTTGCACAGAGTGCAATACCAATCTATTAACAATACCGCATGTATGTCGAAACTAACTGCAAAGATTAAAAGTGATTTGCCATTACGCATCAGTCTGATGATAGTGCTTGCCATGGCACTGCTGTTAACAGTAACGCTGCTTGTCATGCTTCATTATTCGCGCAATTCGATGAAAGATGATGCGCTGAATCGAGCCACCTATACACTCGATCGCGCCACCAACAACATCGATAATATCCTGCTGAGCGTAGAGGAAACGGCTGGCAATATATACTTCAACATGAAGTTTGATGATCCGGAACGGATGTACACCTATGCCCATAAGATTGTAGAAACCAACCCATACATCTCGGGCTGTGTCATCGCCTTTAAGCCCGGATACTTTAAGGGGCACGACCTGTTTATGGTATATGCACACAGTACCGATAGTACACACCAGGATCACTCCACATCCAACATTGTTCACAGCAACAGTTTCGGCACCAAGCCCTATACCGAACAGATTTGGTTTAATCGTCCAATAGGTAAGAACAAAGCCATGTGGATGAACCCGCTACTTGGTATGAAATCGGATATAGAACCACTCACCTCGTTCTGTGCGCCTATACTCGACGCTAATCATAGTCCGATAGGTGTTATCAGCGTACATGTGCCACTACAACTGCTTTCAAGCGTTATCTCAGCCGCCAGGCCTTCGCCCAACTCCTATTGCGCGCTGGTAGATAACGACGGATCGTTTATTGTTGATCCCACAGCAGGCTATCTCTCAAAAATCAAGGCTTTCAACCTGCCAGGCATCTCAGTTCAGGAGGCTGTAAAAACGATGATGTCGGGTAATAAAGGTTACCTGCCATTCGATATCGACGGACGTAAGTTCTATCTGTTCTACCAACCTTTCAGGATGGCCAAAGTGCCCTATCGCACCTTGATAACAAATCCTGGCTGGAGTATCGGCGTAGCATTCTCAGAAAACGACATCTTTGGCGAGTACAATGCACTATTCAACTTTGTAATCATCATTGCCATCGTGGGCATGGTACTGATGTATCTGCACACCCGTCTGATTATCCGTCACCGCTTAAAGCCACTCAGGATGCTTACTGAGCTGACGGATCGCATTGCCCACGGACAATATAACGAGCCCCTACCCTCACGCCATCGGAACAAGGACGAGATAGGTATGCTACAAGGCCACTTCCAGCAGATGCAACGCTCGGTAGCAGCCAACATCAACGAGCTGCACGAACTAACCCAAACCATACAGGAACGTAGTAAAGAGTTGCATATTGCGTACGAGCAAGCCCAGAAGGCCGACCGAATGAAGACGGCTTTCCTGCATAACATGACCGACCAGATGTTGGCCCCATCGTTTGCCATCGACGAGGATGTGTCGGCATTAAGTCATTTTGATAAAGAAACAAGCACCCAGACGGTGAGCCAGTTAGTGGAGGACATCCAGCAAAACGGCGACACCATCACGCAGATACTGAATAACCTTATCAACCTCTCGGAAAAAGAAGAAGACCTGGAGGAGAAAGGAGGTAAGCTATGATAAGTATTCGTCGTTCATTCTCGGCTAAGGTCATCATGTGGGTTCTGCTGTTAGCTGTACCAGTTTTCCTGGCATCGGTAGGTGTACTGTTCTGGCAGTCGCACAAACTGATACGTGCCGAAGCTGTTGATAAAGCCAGCAATGTACTGGCTTGTGCCATGCACCGTATTAACCGTTATCTGATAACGACCAAGACGGCAAGTCATACTAATGCCTGGATAGTTGAGCAATCACTATACCCCGACTCGATACAGGCCATAACCAACCGCATAGCAACCACCAATCCCTATACCGATGGTTGTGCCATCAGTACCGAGCCAGGTGTATTGCCACAGTATCCCGACGGATTCATGTCGGTTTCGTTCAATACCAAAGACAGCATCAATACCTTTATTGAGCCCGACCACAGCTACTTCCAGGAACGTTGGTACAGTATTCCTCGTACACAGCGCAAACCAACCTGGGTGGTTTTTAACGACAAGAACAGAAAACAGGAAACCGACGAAGATGCTACGATAGCCGCCTATACGCACCCCTTGTTCAACAAGAAAGGTAAGTTTGTTGGCGTTATTTCAATCTGGCTCTCATTGCAGCACATCTCCAATATTATGGCCGAGGTACGACCCTATCCGCACTCATACTATGTGATGATTGACGAGAAAGGGCGCTATGTGGGGCATCCCGATTCTACCCGTCTATTCAACCAAACGATCTTCAGCGTGGCCGACCCACAACATCAGGCCGACCTGATAGCCTTAGGTTACGAGATGACAAAGGGTAATAAAGGTAGCATGTCGGTAAAAATCAATGGCAAAAAATCGCTGGTATGCTATATGCCCGTTGAAGGCACTCCATGGAGCCTGGCTATTGTTTGTCCGCATAGCGATATCTTGAGAGGATTCTACCATCTTACCTATATTGTAGTGGCACTACTGATTGTTGGTTTGCTGCTTATCTTTATCAACTGTCACAAGGCGGTAACCGTTTCACTCAGTCCGCTACAGCAACTGCTTGAAAAAACCAAAGCTGTTAGCAACGGCCATTTAGATGTGGATATAGCCCATACCAAGCGAACAGATGTGATAGGCGGATTACAGAACAGCTTTGCCACCATGTTGGAGTCGCTCAACTATTATATCAACAGCGTGCGTACCGCTACCGATCAGACCAAGCGTTACAACCGTGAGTTGGAGCATACCACCCAACTGGCAGTAGAGGCCCAACGCCAGAAAACTGTTTTCATCCAGAACGTTACGCACCAGATACGCACACCGCTTAATATCATTATGGGCTTTGCACAGATACTGAATTGCCCTACCGACGACACATCGCTGAGCGAAGAGTTAGGACAGGATGAGATTAAGAGTATTGCCAGCACCATGACGCACAACAGCCGACTGCTTATACGTATGGTGATGATGCTGTTCGACAGCTCTGATAACGGCAAGGCCGAGACTGCCAATTGCGATAAACGCGAGATGGTGGCATGCAACGATGTGTGCCGGGTTGCACTGAAATTCACAACCAAGTACAATCCCGAAGTACCTGTTGAGTTCAAGACCGAGTTGGCCGACGACTTCAGCATCCATACCAACTACCGTTACCTGGAATACAGTCTGGAAGAGTTACTCAGCAATGCCGTACGCTATTCCGACCAGCAGCACATCTCGCTGCACGTAACACGTAACAAGGAGTTTGTACGTTTCGTAGTACAGGATACGGGTAAGGGTATTGCCGAGGCCGACCGTGAGCACATTTTTAAGTTCTTTACCAAGGTAGACGACTTTAGCGAGGGCTTAGGCCTGGGCCTGCCCCTTACTAAAC
This sequence comes from Xylanibacter ruminicola Ga6B6, assembly GCF_000687715.1. Lineage (GTDB taxonomy): Bacteria > Bacteroidota > Bacteroidia > Bacteroidales > Bacteroidaceae > Prevotella > Prevotella ruminicola_B. The sequence continues at coordinate 141,318 of NZ_JHXD01000003.1, read as the reverse complement.
GTCATGCAGAAACATTGGGTGGAAACCTGATACTCGACACCACCTACCATGAGGGTAGCCGGTTTATCTTCGAGATACCCGTGGCATAGCATCAGCCACAATGGAAGTACTTGGTAACTAACTTCTGGATTTCCTCTGGATAATTCTCTATCGTATGACGGAGGTTCTTATCGTCGAAGGCACGAAGCTGTTCGATGATACCATCTATCATGGCTGGCGAGAACACACCATACTCCTCGTAGGCCCTACGCTGACGGTTCAGACAATCGGCAGAAGCTACACATGAGTCGGGCAGCTGAGCCAGATTAGCAAGTCGGTCGGCATTCTCAGCATCGTGGATATTTACATTCACGTATGTTTTCTCGGCCAGTTTAAGCGCGCCATCCAGCTCAAAGCCATAACGGCAGGCTACACACAAACCAGCCAACAACTGATAGAGATCGGCAGAGCCATCGGGTGAACGCATCTCAACGGTCTGCTTAATGCTGGTATCATAGTGAGTTTGTGGCTCCAACGGATTCGCAGCATGACACATATCCACATCTGCAGCCCAGCCTAATGGCACACGTACCAATACGCTGCGGTTTCTGTCGCCCCAACAAACATTGGTGGGCGCCTCCTGATGGGGAACCAGACGGAAATAACTGGTAGGATTCTTATTTCCAAAAGCGGTAATCGAAGGTGCCAGCACCATCATACCAGCAATCATCTTACGGGCAGCCTCGCTCAGTACACCATTCTCCAGCATCTGGTTCTTGCCATCCTTCAGCATACGCATGTGGATATGCAAACCAGAGCCAGCCTTACCTGTGGTAATCTTAGGAGCAAAGGTTACATCATAGCCCAACTCATAAGCCAGATTGCGGATGACCCACTTGGCAATCATCAGTTGGTCGGCAGCCTGCTCAACAGCCACAGGCAGGAACTCAATCTCGTTCTGCTCGTAGTTCTTACCATCCAAGCTGAAGTTACCTACCTCAGAGTGTCCATACTTAATCTGACCACCAGCCTGGGCAATATACTTCATACAACGGGTGCGGAACTCATTAGCTTTGGCATAAGGTGCCGACTCGTGATAGCCGCGCTGGTCCTGAGCAGGGAACATACCCTCGTCGTTGCTAATCACATAATACTCTAACTCGCCCATGGCCTGAAACTCCATACCTGTTACCTGATGGAAAGCCTCAGCAGCTTTGTGGAGTGTGTGCTCGGGCGATGACTCCAACGGATTACCATCCTTATCGAAGAACGAGCAGAGCAATGATACGGTTGGAATCTCAGCAAACGGATCGACAAAGGCCGTACGGTAGCGTGGCAACACATACAGATCGCTGCTGCCAGCCTGAATAAACGAGAACAAGCTACTGCCATCCACACGCTCGCCACAAGTTAGTATGGTATCAAGATATGCCAGATCATTAATTACAAAGTTAAGTGTTTTCAACCTGCCATCGCCGCCTGGATACATAAAGTTAACCATACGGATGTCGTTGTTCACAATGTAATCAATAATGTCGGCTTTAGTAAACTCTGCCGAGGGTTTCTGAAGTGCCTCTACAATAGGGTTGGCATTCAACATCAGCTTGTCGTTGTTCATCATGATGCTTTATCGTATAATTGTTTGCGTTATATTTCGGGCAAAGATAAGCATTTTTATCGGGTGTATGGTATTATTTTGAGGTTTTTTATAATTTTTGCACAAATATACATGAAAAATGGGAGACCGATTAAAGTCTCCCATCCAACCAATTACTTACTATCAAACGTCGGTAAGCTACTTTCTACCGACGATTGGCTGCCTGATATCAAAGGCCAGCCATTACCCCATTCAACACGATCCATTAATACTTGTCGGCCAGCATCGGGATCAGTCTTCATGTAACCATGATAGATCATCCAGTCCTGACCCGCATCATCAGTAACAAACTCGGCATTATGGCCAGGGCCTGCCACGTTGTTACTGCCATGCAGAAGCACATCGAAAGCACCATCGAGCATACGCTTACCATCCTTGGTAACATATGGTCCGAACAGATTCTCAGAGCGTCCGTAGATAACCTGATAAGTACTGTTGTTACCCTCGCAGCACGAGCCGTTTGAGCCAAACAGATAGTAGTAGCCATCGCGATGGTGGATATAGGTAGCCTCCATCTGGTTGCCAGCTATCTGAACGGGCTTGGCACCTGGTTTAAGCGTGAGACCGTCGGCACTCAATTCTACACCATAGATACCATGGAACGAGCCCCAGAACAGATACTTCTTACCACCATCCTCGATATAGAAGGGATCGATACAGTTCTGTATGCCGATATCCTCGCTGATAAACAGTGCTCCATGATCCGTGTAAGGTCCCTGCGGTTTGGTGGCCGAAGCGACACCTAAACCGCAAGTCCACTCACCACCCCAAGTCGACTTAGAGTAATAGAGCATATATTTACCATCAACATAATTTATATCGGGTGCCCAGATACCACCACCAGGGTTCCACTTGGGGCGACTCTCATCAGTAAAAGCCGTACCCACATACTGCCACTTCAGCAAATCGGTAGAACGATAGATGGGCAGGTTGCGGATATCCTCGGTAGCAAAGAGATAGAACACGCCATCGGGCGACTTTACTATAGAAGGATCGGGCAACGAGGTTGCAATAATAGGATTACGATACTTCTGAACAACAGGGATAGGTTTGATATCCTGAGAGTGCCCACCGTCGTCCGACGATGAGCAACCCAGAATAGGCATAAAGCCAACAATTATACTAACTATAGAAAACATGTAACTTCTTTTATTCATTACTAACATATTACCAACCAGGATTTTGTGTGAGATTAGGATTACGCTCCAGCTCGCCCTGTGGCACAGCAAACAGCTTCACGTGCTCACCGATATAGTTATTGGTGTAGCGCTTGGTACCCCAGATTTCTGTCATACCATTAGCACCATTGAGCTGTGAAGGATCGCTAACCAGTGCGCGATTGGTGCCCAACTTACGATCAAGCCATGTATCCCAACGCAACTGCTTCCAGTAAAGCTGACCCTCGCCACAAAGCTCCCAGCCATACTCGTTACGGATACGCTCACGCATATTGTCCTGACCAGTAACCTTGGTATACTCATTGCTATTAAGCAGAGCCAGTCCAGGAATACGGGCACGAACCATGTTGATGTATTTCACGGCCTCATCGGTCTTTCCCTGCTCGTTCAGAGCCTCAGCCAAAGAGATGAGTGCACCGGCATAGCGGAAGATAGGTGTATCGATATCGCTGTTCAAGCCATTCTTTGTTTCACGCCCCTCGGGCACAAACTTACGCCACAGGTAGTAGAAACGGTCGTTGGTATCGGTACGCAGGTCGTAAGGAGCAGCATTGTCCGATCCGATGTAAGGCCAACGCAGGGTGTAATCCCAACAGTCGGCAGTCGAGCCACCCTTATAAGTAGAGTACGGAGTGATGAAGTTCATGAGCATACGTGGGTCGCGGTTCTGATAAATAGCCAGGATGCGGGCCTCGTTGCCATCCTTATCGTACTGACTCATGTCGGCACCATAGGTTACCATCTGCTGGTAGCCAGCCTTCAGCTTATCGCTGGCAGCATTAGGATCAAGACCATCACGCAGGAAGTAAACCGAACGGGCCTTAGGATCCATCTTTGAATAGCCAGGGAATACCTCGTCCATATTAAATGGCCTACCATCGGCATACTCGTACGAGTCAACAAAGTAAGGATTAGGAATCAGGTTGTTCCAGCAACCAAAACCATCGGCGGTATAAGTATTACGGTTACCATGTGTGCGACCTAACAGCGAGCCCATACCCTCCTCGTCGGTGTACTGATACTGGAAGATATACTCATCGTTACGCTCATTGGCAGCCTTGAACATATTCTTATAATCAGGGAACAGCTGGAAGCCCATAGTGGTGATAGCTGTGAAATCGGCAGCGGCCTTATCCCAGTCCTTCAGCCACATGTAAACCTGACCACGCAGATAGTAAGCACAAGCCTTGGTTACACGACCGTAGTTCTTATCAGAAGTGGCGTACTTGTTAGGCAGACTGGGCTCGTTGATAGCCTCAGAGCAATCCTTGATAATCTGCTGCCAAACCTCATCGGCAGTGTTACGGGGCTTGGTGTCCTCGCCATACTCTACGGGTTCGGTGTAGATGGGCACACCACGCCACAGCACGTTAGCACGATAGTAAGCCCAGGCACGCAGGAACTTACACTCGGCAATATCGCGGGCACGCTCGCTAGCCGACATAGCCTCACACCTGTCAAGGTTGTTAATCACGTTGCTGGTACGATAGATTTCCTCATACAAGCGCTTCCACCAGTCGTTGAATCCCCAGTAACCGGCATTACAACGGCCACGGGCCCAATCGTAACCACCCCAGTTAGCATCCAGGTCACAAACATCGGTAGCAGCATCAAAGTTCTGCCAGTCGGGGCATTCGCCCTGCTGCTCCCAGTAGAAACGTTCGTAGGCACCATTCACCACAGCATCAGCCATGTTATAGGTACTCCATACCAAGTCGGTACCTACACGGTCGGAAGGTTGAGTATCCAGGAAGTCGGCATTACAAGCCGTGAAAGCGATACTCGATGCAGCCAGAATAATACTGCGACACATATTATTGATTATTTTCTTTTCCATATTGGTTATTCATTGTTGATGGTTAAAATGTTACATTCAGTCCGAATGAGAGCTGACGCATGGTAGCATAACCCTCACCAGAGCGCATCTCAGGATCAAGTCCGGGGAAGCTGGTGATAGTCCACAGGTTCTCACCCGAAAAGTAAACTCGCAGGTTCTCGGCATAGATCTTTCTGCTGATGTTCTTTGGCAATGTGTAACCGATAGTAAGGTTACGCAGCTTCAGGTAATCACAACTATAGAGATGGAATGTATTGTCGAGGGCATCACTCATACTTGGATTCTCGAGCGACATACGTGGATTCTTTGAAGTGATATTGGTACGAGGATCGTTGGGGTTGTTGGGATCATAGAAGTAGTGATCATCGGCAATCCACTGTGGGATGCTCAAACCAAACACCACGTTAGATGAGTTCTGACCAATCTCACGCCAGTAGGTTGAGAAGCCTGTGGCTCCACCCCAGTTCATCGAGAGGTCGATACCTTTCCACTCTGCGTGCATCTGCATACCGAAAGTGAACTTAGGCACGTTCGATTCGCCCATGAACTGCTGGTCGTGACTGCCACCATAAACCTTATCGCCATTGGTATCGGCATAGATATACTCACCATACCAGATAGCATTCTGGGTTACAGCGTGCTGTGGCTCGAACGAGTAGCCGGCAGCAATCATGTCCTGTACCCACTTCAGATCCTCAGGAGTACGGATCATACCATCGCGTGGACCGCCATTGGGGTTAACCACACCGTTGGCATCGTAATAGGTTCCGTTTCCGCTATAGATAGGATATACATAGAACTCGTTCATCATGTGTCCCTCAACCAGACGCTGGGTACCACCCGACGAAACCTCACCAAGGTTAGAGTAGTACACGTTAGGATCGGGATTGTTAGGATCTGCACCCCATCCCTGGATGATGCCACCCTTATAATCGGTTACCTTGTTCTTATTGAACGAACCATTAACAGCCACGCCATAGGTTACATCGCCAATCTTATCCTCCCAACGGAAGGTCATCTCCAAACCGCGGTTGCTTACACCGGCCAGATTCTGCAGGGGAGCAACCTTATCACCGAAGATAAGTCCGATAGATGGACGGTAGAGGATACCAGAGGTCTGCTTGTCGTAGTAGTCGATAACACCCGACAGACGACCACCGAGGGTACTGAAGTCGAGACCCAGGTTGAAGGTCTTGGTAGTCTCCCAAGTTACGTTCATGTTAGGCAGGTTCTTCAGGTAGAAACGAGGCACCTTCTTGCCACCCATGGTGGTGTAACCTGTTTCGTACCACGACTGATAAGCATAGTTATCAACCGATGAGTTACCCAGCTTACCATAAGAGGCGCGCAGCTTCAGGTTATCGAATACGCTGAGGAAAGAGTTCTTGGCAAAAGCCTCCTCGCTGATACGCCAGCCTGCAGATGCAGATGGGAAGAAACCCCAACGGTTATCGGGTGAGAAACGCGACGAACCATCATAACGGAAGTTAGCCTCTAACAGGTAACGCGAATCGAAGGCATAATTCAAACGACCGAACCAAGAACGATAGGTATAACCGGTAAAGTTACCACGTGTGTACTCCTCCGATGTCAGGGTATTCAAGTCGGTCAGTGTGGCATCGATCATACCCATCTTCTTCACATCGGTATTACCATCGCTGTTCTTACCTTCCTCGAAACCTACCAGTGCACCTACATCGTGCTTCTGGGCAAAGGTGTGGGCCCAGTTCAGGGTGTTGGTAATCTTCCAGTTATAGTAGTGGTGATAGTACATATAGCTTGAGAGGGCCTCGAGTGCAGCAGGCGATGCTACCACCTCATTACGACTGAAGCTATAGCTCTCGTTCTGTCCATCGGTGTACTTATGACGGGCATTGTAGTAGTCGTAACCAAAGGTTGACTTGAAGGTAAAGTCCTTCAGGAATTTCACCTGAGCATAGGCTGTGCTGTAAGCGTGGGTTGTCTTATAGTAACTGTCGCCATCGCCATTCAGCAACTGCATGGGGTTGTGAGCTGCACCATCCTCAACCGATGTCTCGATACCACCGAACTTACCATCGTAATAAGGATAGATACCAGGCACGGTCTTCAGGAATTCCCAACTCGACAGGGCATCCACATTGTTACGGTCGCGATCGCTGTGAGTACCCCATACCTGAGCACCCAGCTGCAACCAGTTAGTTACATCCGAAATCAGCTTCAGGTTGATAGAGTACTTCTGCTCGCCCGAGCGAACAATCATACCAGGGTTATCTAGATAGGTTAATCCAAGGTTATAACGTGTGCGGGTGTCCTTACCCGACAGAGAGATGGCATGCTCCTGCATCACCTTAGTCTGGTAAATCTCATCATACCAGTCGGTATTTGGATAAGCCACATAGTTGGGATAGCCCGACTCAGCAATGCCATTGGGATTAGCCTCAGCCTGGCGCCACTGGTCAATTACGCTTTGTGGATATTTTCCTGCAGTACCGATATTCTCGCTGGCCTCGTTCACCATCTCCATATAGTCGGCATAGTTCGACATAAAGCGAACCAGCTTCGATGGTTTATTGATTGACAACCTGCCGGTATAGGTTACATTCACCTTACCCTCAGTACCACTCTTAGTGGTAACCAGGATAACACCGTTAGCACCACGGTTACCATAGATGGCACACGATGCAGCATCCTTCAGGATCGAGATGCTCTCGATATCCATGGGGTTCACATCCGAGAGACTCATTTCCATACCATCTACCAATACCAGCGGACTGGCATCGTTCATGGTTCCCACACCACGGATGTTTACCGAGAAGTTCTCGGCGCCGGGCTTACCTGAGCCCTGCAGAATATCAAGACCGGCAGCCATGCCCTGCAATGCCTGGGCAACAGTGGTAACAGGACGTGAGTTGGCTTCCTTCTCAAGGTTTACCGATACCACCGAACCCGTCAGGTTCACCTTCTTCTGGGTACCGTAGCCCACTACTACTATTTCGTTCAATTCGTTGCGGTCTTCCTTCATGGTTACTACCATGTTATCGGTTGCACGAGCAGTAACATCTACGTAACCGATATAGGTAAACACCACTTGCGCATCGCTCTTACTGAGCTGCAGTTTAAAACGTCCGTCCATATCGGTAACAGCGGCATTCTGCGTGCCCTGCTCCTTAACGGTAACGCCAATCAGGGGTTCGCCCTGCGCATCTACCACCGTACCAGTAACAGTACGTTGCTGCTGAGTGGCTGCTACAGTACTGGAATGAACCGATAAGGCCAGATTTCGTTCGGCTAAAGCTGGCGAAGCTGCCATCAGCATAGCTGCGCCTACCAACGAGGTAATTAATCTTTTTTCCATTTCTTGATGTTTAGGTTTAATTGTTTTTGTTTATTTCTTAAGAAAATCGTCAGTTCGTGTTGGTGAATACATCTCCCAGAGCGAGGCGATAGTCCAGCCTGGCGCAAAGAGGTTGTTATAGAATCCCTTGCCATTCATACCGTAATCCCAAGTAGTGTGCTGTACCACCTCTGGATAGAAACCAGGTACGGCAATACCACAAAGGCGCTCGGGTGTAGGCATCAGCTGTGAGAGCGAGTTAAAGATCACATCGTGCATCTGCAGGAAACGCAGGTTTCCCTTCTGCTGTCCGAGCCAATTCACAATGTGTGGCAACTCGAATACAAACACATCGATATGGTTATTCTCTACCGATACGTTACTCCAGCCACGGGTCTTCAGACCTAAGTCGCCTAACATCTGTCCCTGTGCAAAGGGTACATCCCACATGTAATACCATGACAAAGCAAAGTAAGCAGCCTTTTCGCACAGGTCGATATAACGCTGACGCTCCTTGCCCTTGGTTACAGCGGCCAGGTAATAGGTAGCAGTAACAGCAGCAATAGCAGCCTCTTTATCCTCGCAGTTTGCATCGAGGGTTGATGAGAAGTAATCGCTCTTTGAGATGATATTCTGCTCCAGATAGTCAACAGTGCGGCGGGCAGCCTCCAGATACTGCTTCTTACCGAAGTAACGATAACCCATCACCAAAGCTGAGGTAGATGAAGGTGTGCTACCACCTGTACCATCCACATCGGTACCATTGTCGTGATACTTACGGGCAAAGCTGCCATCAGCCTTCTGCAGTTTAAGGAATCCATCCAGAATACCTTTTATACGTGCCTCCCACTGAGGATGGCGACGACCATGTGCCTTCTCGTACTTCAGATACAACAGAATAGCATAAACACCCTCTGACTGCTGACGGATAGAGTGTACAACCTTATCATCGCTTGGGAAGCCGCGGGTAAAGTTCACGTTATCATAGAAGTAGCCGGCACTGGTAAAACCATGCTGCAGATAGCTCTCCAAAATCTCATTACCCATGGTTACAAGATCCTGCTCACCATGCTGTTCTCCATACTCGATAGCATTGAAAGCATTCAGCAGCACACGACCACAGAAACCTACCTGTGCCTCGGGGAAAGGCTTGCAATCGCTGGTAAGCAGGGTGTGACCCGAGTTGTACTTCAAGGGATAGTTACTTACATACGACTGGCGGAAGTAGTTGGTCAGTCCCTTCTTCATCTCCTCAGGGGTAAAGAGTGGCTTCAATGCCTGTGGTTTCAGGTTATCGAAGCAACGCTGCCACATCAGTGTAACGTGCTCGCCAAAGTCCTTGGCCTCAGTCTGACTGATACGCCACTGGATAGTCTTGGTCTCACCCTTCTCAATCTTGGCGAAAGCAAACACTGGGGCTGCCAAGGTTAACTTACGGATGTAGCGCTTAGGCGTCTCAATGTAAGGATAGCCAAAAGTGAGCTTAGCCTCCTGCTGCTCACAATCAAGGCCCAGATAACCCAGAGATGTTTCGCCACTCAAGATAATCTCACCTGCCTGGTGGGTAGTCATACATTCCTGCGGAGTGTCAAGCTGACGGATTACAGCCACCGACTTACCGTTAGCCTCATCATAAACACTGGTCATGGGCGACGACAGACGGTCCTCACGGAAGTTCCAGCTCTTGGATGTGTGAAAAGCGGGTGCCTCCTTAGGCGAACGCAGGTTGCGATGATACCAGAAACCTGGCAGATAGAACTCACTATCGGCCGACTTGATGCCTGTGGCAAGCTGCGCGCCGAAGTTATAATACGTTGTGGCATCGGCCTTGATGGTAACGGTATAAACCTGATCGTTGCCATCATTTGCTAACTGTGCACTGATGTGCAAAGGCAATGTCTTGCCATCGGCCGACTTTAACTGATTACCATCAGCCTGCAGTTGGATAACTTTTGCCTCGTTGCCTGGCTGCTTGATACTGATCTGCGTTTGGATGTTGATAGCAGAAGCATTCATTGTCAAAGCAGCAAAAACTGTTAATAAAAAAGTTTTGTTGAACATATAATAAAAGTTTTTGTTGGTTGCTTGCGTGGGTTACTCTTTATATAAGTAATGGAACGTGCCATTGGTAACTCCAAAACCTTGGCTGTTCTGTGTTAATCCTACAACGGCTGTTTTTCGGGGACTCACCTCGGTAAAGCTGTTGTGGGTATGAAACACGTAATTCCACTGGCCCTGAGCATCCTTGAACATATCGCCATGACCGGTGCCATAATAGCCTATATTTGCACGATTGATGACCGGCTCTGGCGATTTGGCCCATGGACCGTAAGGCGATGAGGCCGTAGCCACACCAACGGCATAGTCGATATTACGGAAATCGTTAGCCGAGTAGAACATATAATAGATATCGCCAAGATGCAGTACGGTAGGTCCTTCGGTCACACCCCAGCTGGCTTGCGCCGTATTCTCCCACCGCTCAGAAGCATGAATACACTCCTTGGCAGTTTCTTCCTTAATACCCATCAGATCGTCGGTCATCTCAGCCACAAAGATACGGTTGCCTTCCTGCAATCGTACATGATACAGATAAAACTTGCCATCGGTATCAAACAGCACAAAAGGATCGATAGCTTTTCCTGGGGTAGCAATGCACTTCTTCTCCTGCTGGGTAAAAGGCCCCATAGGCGAGGTGGCTGTTGCTACGGCAATCTGCTCGTTGGCTGTATAGAACATATAATAGGTATCGCCACGCTTCACTACCTGTGGTGCCCAGAAACCTGTAGTACCATACGAGGTAGCACCTGTTAAGCAGAACCCATTGGCCTTACCAACCGGTCCCTGCCAGTTTTTCATATCGGCAGAACGATATACATAGAAACCCGTATCCGAATTACTACCTGTACCATATAAATAATAGGTACCATCGGTATCCACAAAAATAGTGGGGTCGGCTTCGGTCAGCACTTCCTGTTGGGGTACAGATGGTTTCTCGGGCACTGGTGCTACTGCGCTACCCGTGTCGTTCGAACTACATGATGGTAAAACAGTAAGCATTGCCATCAGAGTCATCGCTAATCTTAAATTGGTTTTCTTATACATTTAGTTACATTTGGGTTGGTAATAAAGATTTCGGCGGCAAAAGTAATAAAAAGGATTATTAGGCACGGGTAATATTGTTCTGAAAACGGGTAATATCGTCAAAAGTACAGAATTACTGCACAAAAATAGGGGTAATATCAGAATTAATCGCTAAATTTGCACACAGATAAAAACGAAGCTATGCGATATATAACGTTACTCCTTACTTGGATATTTGCCAGTATCATGGTAAATGCTGCCGACTTTAAGTTCCAGCATCTGAACACCTCCTGCGGTTTACCTAACCAGCAGGTTGAGAGCATGGTGCAGGATAACAACGGCTATATATGGATAGGTACGCGTAACGGACTGGCCAGATATGATGGATATAATGTAGATACCTACTACCATGTTGAGGGACAAACACACTCATTAGTGCATAACTTCGTTCATGGATTGTTTGTGGATAGCAAGCACCGCCTATGGATCAGTACTGAGAATGGTGTGAGTATGTACCGCCCCGAAACCGACGACTTTCGGAACTATTTCAACGTACGGGGCTACTGCACCAGTTTCGTAGAAACCAACGATGGCAGGATACTCACCGGCTCAGGACAGTTGTATGCTTACGATACTAAGACCGACTCGTTTGTAGTCATCCCATCGCTCAATGCCGGCACCATCGCCTCGCTAGCTAAGGATCGGGCTGGCAACATCTATGTGTCGGCCAGTCAGATGATATTCTCGATGAGCGCCAACCTCACCAAGATACTACCGCTAAACATCAGTCTTAACGATGGACAGCCCGTAAGTCATAACGCCATCCTCCCCTTGTTGGTTGATTCCAAACAGCGCCTCTGGGTGGGCTGCAACGATGGCAGTGCCATTTGCTACAATCTGAAGAGTCATGCCCAGCAACGTTATACCGCCAACCAACTAACAGGCGGCATCATCCGCGTGATCATCGAGGACAAGCAGCACCGTATCTGGTTTGGTACCGAGAATGGCATCCTGACATTGAATCCCGATGGCAGCAGCATACTTACACAGAAACACTATGGTAGCGACGGCCTATCGGACAATGCGGTGTACACCATCCTGGCCGACCGCCAGAACAACATCTGGATAGGTTCATACTTTGGGGGCGTAGATTATCTGTCGAGTCAGAAACCGCAGTTTCACCATTTTGAGCCCAGTGCCGCCAAAGGCGATTTAAAGGCCCGCATACCACGCATGATAACCGAGACATCACCAGGCATCTTCTGGATTGCCAGCGAAGACCAGGGCGTAAACATCTACAACTCTTTCACAGGCCTGTTCACACCTTTTACCGAGATTCCAGGACTTGACTCGAACACGCATAGCATCTACTACGATACCAAGACTGCCGACATCTGGATTGGTACGCGATTCAAAGGTTTGTACCGCTACAACCTGCAAACCCGCAAAACCACCCAGTATTACCGTACCAATGGACTTACATCGGAAGGTATCTTTTACCTGACCCGCGATAAGAACGGACGCTTGTGGATTGCCACCATGGAAGGATTGCGCTATTACGACGAGCAATCGGACACCTTCTGTACAATAGGCGACGATCTGCTGGACCGCACGTTCATCTACTCCCTGTTCGTAGATCGACATAACCAATTATGGGCCAGCACAGTGGCTTGTGGCTTGTATTGCATCAGCAACGGCAAGGTAACAAGTTACAGCAGGGATAACGGCAGCGGACTGACCGATAATTACATCATATCATCATTCGAGGACTCGAAAGGTCGCCTATGGATAGGCACTAACAATAACGGACTATTCTGGTTAGACAACAAGAGCGGCAAGATTGTACAGGCAGGCACATGGATACCCCGCCAATGTACGGTATGCAGCATTGTGGAGGATAAAACGGGTAACTTGTGGATTGGTACCGACCAAGGCTTGTACAGCCACCGCCTGAGCGACGGTCATACCCGCTGTTTCTCGGCAGGAGCCGAACTGCCCGTCAACCAGTTCAACTTTACATCAACCTATCTGGCCACCGACGGACGCGTGCTGATGGGTACCTTCGACGGACTGATAGCCTTCCAGCCCAAACAGATGCACACCGAAGCCAAAAACATGTATGTGCATTTCAAGAAACTGTTTGTAAACGATCAGGTACGGTCGCAGATCGACTATACCAACAGCATCACACTCACCTACGAAGAGTCGCACTCGTTCCACATCGAATACGGCGTAGTCATGCCCGAGAATGTACAGGGCATACAGTATCAGATAAAAGTAGATGGTATCGACAAGGAATGGCGTAATGTGGGTGCCGAACGCCGGTTTTATGGTTATCTGCTTAGTCCGGGCACTTACCAACTACACGTAAGGGCAAACACCTGCGATAGCGATTGGGATAAATGTCCTGAACGCACGCTTACCATCGTTATCAAGGCACCGTTCTATCTCTCTACCATCGCGTACATTATATATTTCATATGCTTTGCTGCCCTGGTATGGGGCGGACTCACGCTCTACAATATCCGTATGAAAGAGCAGGCCAAGGTGCGCTATGCCAACATGGAGAAAGCCAAGGTTGAGGAGATCGACCGCATGAAGTCGAACTTCTTCACGATGGTGTCGCACGAACTCAAAACGCCACTCTCGCTCATTATCGCACCACTGAAGAGTATCAGCGCCAGCGAGGTGGATAAGGAGGTGGGCGAATCGCTGAACCTAGCCATTCGTAACTGCTCGAAGATGGAACACCTGATTAACGAGCTGGTAACCTTCAACAAGATCGAGTCAGACAATTTCCCATTCTACGTGCAGCAGGGCAACCCTGTGGAGTTTGTAGGTGTGGTGGCCGATAACTTTAACGAGGCCGTTCAGGCCAAGGGCTTACACCTCACCGTAAATTGTATCGATAACGGCGAAGACGGTTGGTTCTCGCCATCATATATCGAGCACATACTGAACAACCTCATGTCGAATGCCATCAAGTTCACAGGTAACGGTGGCGCCATCACTATCCATGCCGAGATTACACAGACGGCGGATTCGCCCGACCTGTTCCTGAAGATGCAGGTAACCGATACCGGTATCGGCATTATCAAAGATGAACAGAAGAATATTTTTGAGCGTTTCTACCAAACCAAGCGCGGCTACAGCACTAACAGCAGTGGCTGGGGCATCGGTTTGGCGCTCATCCGCCGACTGGTTGAGATACACAAAGGCTCGGTGTCGGTAGAGAGCGAGCTGGGCAAGGGCAGCACGTTTACGGTACTGCTGAACATTTCGGGCAACGCATTCTCGGATAAGAACAAGATTGCTGGCGATAGCGAACAGGCAACGGTAAACAGCTATCTCAGTAAGCTCGATGCCACACCCGTTACCATCGCGGGTAGTGCCATTCCTACCACCACTACCCCATCGGCCCAAGCAGCTCATAAGCAGACCTTGCTGGTAGTTGAGGATAATGAGGATATGCTGAAATTCCTGGAGCAGCTGTTTGCAGCCGATTACAACGTGATAACGGCACCCGACGGACAACAGGCATGGGATATCGCTATCAGTAGAACGGATATCGACCTGGTGGTATCGGATGTGATGATGCCTGTGATGACAGGTGCCGAACTATGTAACATGATAAAGGGCAACATGAGCACCAGTCATATTCCCGTGATTCTGCTCACAGCCAAGGGCGACCCCGAGGATGTGAAGGACGGTTATCGCAATGGTGCCGATGCCTATGTGCTGAAGCCCTTCGATCCAGAATCGCTGTCGCTACAGATCAGTAACCTGCTCAAACTGATACAGAACCGTCAGCAATCCATTTTCAATGATGGCGAAGAGTCACTGAAACAGAACGACAGTCTGACGCAGCTTGACCGCGACTTTATCCAGCGACTGATGGAACTGGTGGATAGTAACATCGGCAACGCCAACTTCTCGGTGACCGATATCACTACCGAATTAGGTATGAGTCGCAGTTTGTTGCATACCAAGATGAAGAATCTGATGAACACCTCGGCAGGCGACTACATCCGCCACAAACGTATACAAAAAGCCTGCCAGATGATTACCGACGGACATAATGTTTCGGAAACAGCCTACAGCTGCGGCTTTGCCGACCCCAACTACTTCTCGAAGGTATTCAAGAAAGTAGTTGGCGTGGCACCATCCGAATATACTAAGCAATAACTTAGTGCGACTGTTTAAACGCGTCTAACTGCTTAAAGCAGTGGCGGTTGATGATTTGCTGCAACTGGCGGTCGGGATTGTTGCGGATATAGCAACGATGATCGAACACCATCAGCTCACCATTCAATGCCGAGTAAGGATGCCAGCCTGGTAAGCCCTTGATATTTGGATTACCGGTATGTGCAAACTGTGCCCAAGCACTACTCATCTTATCAGCCAACTGCAGATCCTGAGCCGATGGCTGTGGCAACTCATTAGGCGACTGGTGCAAGGTGTTGAAACAGAACTTCAACTCGTGACCATGTACTGAGCCCTTGTTAACAGGCGAGCGCCAGGTAAACATATACATATAGGTTGGTGCCTTACGACTCTTGGTCATGGCGTCGGCAGTAATCAGCGTTTTGGGACGGAACAGCCAGTCGATACAAAGCAGATCCTGTGGTACATAGTCGGGATGGGCTTTGGCAAAGGCAGCGATATAAGCATCGGTATCATCGCCAAAGGTGGCCTTCAGCTGCTCACGAGCCTCATTCTCAGTCATAGGCTGATCGTAACACAGACGCTGCAACTCGTTAAAGGTGGTGCCAATCATCACGGGGATGTCATCTGATATCTGAGCGAATGTGGGTTGGAAAGGCTGCTGCAACAGCACCTTCCCATCGGGTGTTGGACCGAAACCCCACATCATAGGTGTGCCAGGCTTGCGGGTACCGATACTGGCAGCCATCGCACGCTGACCTGCATCGTACAGCTGCTGATAAGGCACATCTTTTATCTTTTCCACTTCGGCCTCACTGATACCAAGTTCCTTCAGCACAGCCTTGCCCAGTGTCTGTGTCATCTCGTGGTTGTTCACATTCAGGATGGTACCGCTCATAATAATGGCTTTATGGAATAAACCTTTGGCCTGAGGCATACACATCAACGTGCCTACCTTACCGCCACCACCCGATTCACCGAACACGGTTACGTTCTTAGGGTCGCCACCAAAGTTAGCGATGTTATCACGAATCCACTCCAAGGCCTGCACCACATCCAGCATGCCTACATTACCCGAGAATTCATATTTCTTGGATACAGCCGAGAGGTCAAGGAAACCCAGGATATTCAGGCGATGGTTGATACTTACCACTACCACATCCTTCTTTGCCAACTGCATACCAGGATTCCAAGCCGACGTACCCGAATCGAAACCGCCGCCATGCAGCCACAGCATCACAGGCTTGCGGGCGTTCAGGTCAGTGCTCCACACGTTGAGCACGCACGAGTTCTTCTCCGACATCTCATCCTCTGAGAGCTCCTGCCCCCACGTCTGCTGCATCACCTGCGGTCCCCAGTGGTCGCACTTACGTATGCCCTTCCACTTATCCACAGGCAATGGCGGCATCAGTCGTTCCACCTTGGCATAGGGAATACCCAGCCACGCCATCGTACCCTCCTGCACAATGCCGCTCACCTTACCACTCTTGGTGTTAACCACCAGTTTACTACTCTCTTGCGCCGTTGCCGCCATAGCGCACAACAGCAAACCCATTAGGCTTATAGTTATCTTTTTCATAATCATGCCGCAAAGATACAAAAAAATGACAAATAATGCTTGGATTTTCGATATTAATTCGTATCTTTGCCACATGAAAGATAAAGTTGACCACTATACTATTTGTTTTATCGACAGCTGCCCGATGCACAGGCACTGTTTGAGATGGATGGTAGGCCGTTATGCCGATACCAGTAGAGAAACATACCTGTCTGTTAACCCGCATAACCCGCTGATGGGAAGCGACAGTTGTCCGTTGTATCGCGAGGATATACGTGTAATCAAGAAGAAAGGCTTTACCAACATGTATTACGACATGCCTTGGCACATGGAATTTAAAATACGCCGACAGCTGATTGCCAAGTTCGGGCGCAAGCAGTATTTCCAGATGCGTAAAGGCGAACGCCTGATTACACCCGACCAGCAAAAAGTGATAGAACAGGTTATGCGTGCCAACAACTGGCAAGGCCCCATCAAGTACGACGGGGAGGTTGAAGACTACCTGTGGTAAAAATTTAATCTTTTTGTGATTTCATGAGTTGTTGAGCGGCAGGTGCCACTTCAACAGTCTGTACGTCGCCCTCAACATCAAAGGCAAGTGTGGTTCCATCGGGTGTTACATCAAGCGTACAAGTAGCTCCTACATACAGCGGCATACAACTGTTAGCACCAAAGGGCAGTCCGCAGGCAATAGGAATATCAAGATCGTTAAGATGCGCAATAAGCATCTGCTCTACGCTATCATACTGAATATCGAACCTGATAGAACTGAAGGTTCCGAAGATAATACCTTTTACACGCGAAAAATCTAACTGCAAACGCAACATATAGAACAAACGGTCGATATCGTGTAACGACTCTTCCATCTCCTCAAGAAACAAAATAATATCCTGATCATCGGACAGGTTGAACTTTGAACCTGCGATGGCCGAATAGCTCGATAGATTTCCACCTATCAGCACACCCTCGCCATGACCGCACTGGTTATGGGGATTACCTGGCACTTTAAAAAGCGGCACCATACCAAACAGCATATTGCGCATCAGCGTTGAGCAGGGCTCCAGATTACCTGCCAACTGGAATGCCATCGGTCCGTGCATGCTCATCACCCCTGCCCCAGCCTCAGCATAAAGCAGTGTGGTAATATCGCCATGACCTACCAGCCACTTAGGGTGCTTTCGATAACTATCCCTGCTGATACGGTTAAGCAGATGGATAGAACCATAACCACCTCGACTACAGATAATGGCCTTGACGCTATCATCCTGCAGTGCCCACATGATATCGGCTGCACGTTCATCGGCTGTGCCAGCATACACATCTGCATTCAAGCAGCTGGTATTAGGCCCGATAACGGGTTGCAAGCCCCAGCTCTCGATAACAGCTGCGGCCTCGACAAGAACAGCCTCGTCGACCCTGTAGGCAGGCGACACCAATGCGACCTTATCTCCCGGTATTAGAAATGGTGGGGGTACAATTGTTTTTGCCATAAAATTAATAGATAGATAGAAATGTTCTGTTGCTGCAAAGATAAACAATTCTTTCAATTTATGCAAGAAAAACGCACAAAATTTGGCATATTGATATCTTTTTTGTACTTTTGCCGGCAAATTGTAAAACAAGAGGATCAAGATGGTAAAGAAACTAAGACAAGGTACACTATGTGTACAGGCTGGCTATAAGGCCAAGAACGGAGAACCAATTGAGTTACCCATCATCCAGAGTACCACGTTTAAGTACGATGACTCTGACGAGATGGCGAAGTTGTTCGACCTGGAAAAGGAGGGTTATTTCTATACCCGCCTGCAGAATCCCACTAACGATGCGGTGGCTGCTAAGATATGCACACTCGAAGGCGGTGTAGGCGCTGTGCTCACCTCATCAGGTCAGGCTGCTAACTTCTACGCTGTATTCAACATCTGCGAGGCTGGCGACCACATCGTTACATCGAACGAGATATACGGTGGCACCTTTAACCTGTTTGGTGTAACGCTGAAAAAACTCGGTATTGAGTGTACCTTTGTTAGTCCTGATGCCAGCGAAGAGGAGATTCAGGCTGCTTTCCGTCCCAACACCAAGGCGCTGTTTGGCGAGACCATCTCGAACCCTGGCTGCGCCGTATTGGATATCGAGAAATTCGCCAAGATTGCTCATAAGAACGGTGTACCCCTGATTGTGGACAACACCTTTGCCACACCAGTAAACTGCCGCCCCTTTGAGTGGGGGGCCGACATCGTAACCCACAGTACCACCAAGTATATGGACGGATTGGCCACACAGGTCGGCGGTTGTGTCGTAGATAGCGGCAACTTCGACTGGTTGGCTCATGCTGAGAAGTTCCCCGGACTGTGTACACCCGATGAGAGCTACCACGGACTTACCTACGTTAAGGCATTCGGTAAAATGGGCTACACCACCAAGCTGATAGCCCAGCTGATGCGCGACCTGGGCTCCATCCCTGCCCCACAGAACTCGTTCCTGCTGAACATGGGCTTGCAGACATTGCATCTGCGCATGGCCCAGCACTGCAAGAATGCACAGAAGGTGGCCGAGTTCCTGAACGCCAACGACAAAGTGGCTTGGGTACACTACTGCGGACTGCCCACCGATGCCAACTACGAACGCGGACAGAAATACCTGCCCAACGGCAGCTGCGGCGTAATCGCCTTCGGACTGAAGGGCACCCGCGAGACAGCCATTAAGTGGATGGACTCGCTGGAGATGATCAACATCGTGACCCACGTGGCCGATGCCCGCACCTGTGTGCTGCATCCCGCCAGTCACACCCACCGTCAGCTCAGCGATGAGCAGCTGCGCGAAGCTGGTGTAGCACCCGACCTGATCCGCTTGTCGGTAGGTATCGAGGATGTTGAGGATATCCTGGACGACATCAAGCAGGCACTCGAAAAGATTTAAGCCGACGGCAAACGTCGAAACACATGGGGGTAAACGTCGAAAGTAATTTCACGTTTGCCCCCTTTCTTTATACCTTTGCAGCAGAAAAAAAATAAAAATTAAAATAAAAAGGTATGAAACAGATTAGATTTTTCCTGGTAACAATGATGCTGACACTCTCAGCAGTAGTAATGGCACAGAAAACTACCGTTAGTGGCGTGCTGATGGACAAGACCCTGAACGAGGGCGAACCATTTGCCACCGTACGTGTGTTTAAAGCAGGCAAGAGCGATAAGCCCATCGCCATGTTTATCACCGACGAGAACGGACATTTCCTGCAGGAGGTAAAAGGTAAGGGTAAGTTCGACATCGTATTCAGCAGCGTTGGTAAGGAAGAGTTGCGCCAGAGCATCGAACTGGGAAAAGAAACGCCACTCGATCTGGGCACCATTTTCATGAAAGAGAACGAGACCATGCTGAAGGGCGTTGAAATCGTTGCCCAGAAACCATTGGTAAAAATGGAGGTCGACAAGATGAGCTACAACGTAGCCGAGGACGAGGATTCCAAATCGAACACTGTACTCGACATGCTGCGCAAGGTACCTATGGTAACAGTCGACGGACAAGATAACATTACCGTAAACGGTAGCTCATCGTTTAAGGTATATGTAGATGGCATGCCAAACGTGATGTTCTCGAGCAATCCATCGATGGTATTCAAAAGCATGCCAGCCTCAGCCGTTAAAAGCATCGAGGTGATGACCAATCCTGGTGCCAAATACGATGCCGAGGGTGCCGCTGGTGTACTGAACATTGTGATGAACAAACAGAACCCACAGGCCGCACAGAGCATGAACGGCTATAACGGAACAGTACGTGCATCGGCAGGTAACAAGCAGTTGGGCGGAAGCCTGTTCCTGAACGGGCAGCAGGGTAAGCTGAGCTATAGCGCTAACGTGATGACCAGCTATAACAAGCCTGGTAACACCACCACCGAAATGGAGCAGATACAGGATAATGGTACCACACAACTGATGACGTCGAGCAACAACGTAAAGACACCATTCACCATGGGAAGTCTGACCTTAGGCTACCAGCTCGACTCGATGAGTGTACTGAACCTGACCGCACAGGTAAACTCTATGAACATGAAGAGTACAGGTACCTCTAACACCATCATGGGCGGTAGTGCTTACGGCGATGGATTCAGCTACGGCAGCACCACCGAGATGAAGAACTCACGCACCTCGTTCAGCGGAAGCATCGACTACCAGCGCTTCTTCAACAAGGAGCACACCCAGAGTCTGGCACTCACCTACCAGCTGAACTACAGCCCCGCCACCACCGAGATGACCAACAACTTTGGTACTACATCGAGCATCATCGACCTGACCAACCGCTACTCGGAGAATAAGGACAAGACCACCAACCACATCTTCCAGCTCGACTACACCATGCCGCTGGCACAGGGTCAGACACTGAGTGTGGGTAGCAAACTGCAGCTGCACGATGCCACATCGGATGCCAAGTACTATCTGAAGGGCACCTACGATCCCAATTCAAGCTCCGACTACGAGTACAAGAACTCTATCTTGGCCGGTTATGGCGAGTATGTAGGCAACTTTGGTAAGTTCGGTCTCAAGGCAGGTCTGCGCTACGAGTACACTTGGCAGGATGTAGAGTACCACTTGGGTAACGGTCAGGACTTCAGTACCAGTTACGGTAGCCTGGTTCCAACAGCCAGCATGCAGTACACCATCTCGCAGGGTTCTAACCTCGGTCTTACCTACAACATGCGCATCTCTCGCCCTGGTATCTCTTACCTGAACCCATACGTTGATAAGACCAACCCCATTGCACTGAGCTACGGTAACCCCGACCTGGATGTAGAGAAGGCTCATAACGTATCGTTGGTTTACAATGCCTTTACATCTAAGCTGATGGTGAACCTGAACCTGCATCATAACTTTGTGGATAACGCCATCTCGCAGTACAGCTTCTACGATAACGACAACCTGCTGAACACCACCTACGGCAACGTAGTAAAGAGTCATCAGACCGGTTTGAGCGGTTACGTTAACTACCTGCTTACTAAGGATACCCGAATCTTCTTCAACGGCGGTTTGAACTATACCGACCTGCGCAGTACAGCCCTCGACCAGAAACGCTCGGCTTCGCCGCTTGGCTCGTCCAAGAACAGCGGATGGACAGCCAACATCATGGCCGGCATACAGCAGACACTGCCTTGGAACCTGAAGCTGAGTGCCTTTGCCATCACCTCTACCAAGAGCTACACACTGCAGGGCTACAGTGGCGGATTCAATCTGGTAACAGCCAGCCTGTCAAAGTCGCTGCTCAAGGATAAGCTGAACCTGAGTGTATCGGGTATGATGGGCCTGAACAAGGGCGGAAACATCAATATCAATACCTCAAGCCGCGGTAAGGACTTCACCAGCAACACCAGCATCAAGGTGCCCATCTACGGCGTAACCTTCACCGTTAGCTACACCTTCGGTAACTCAAGAATGTCGCAGAAGCAGCACCAGAGCCGCGTACAGAACGACTTCATCGAGCAGCAGTCGCAGGGTGAGATGTTGAACAGCATCGGCAGCGATATGTAAGAAAAAGATGGAATAAAGCGTTCTTTTTACAAAAAAGGGCGCTTTATTCTAAATTATTTCATATATTTGCAAGCGTTATGAAGAAGATAGAGAAAAAAGACATCTGGTTACTACTGACACAGCTTGGCGTATGGGCCATCATCATACTGGCAATGCCACTGGCCACATTCCTTAGCACGCAAGATCTACACGCCACAAAGACATCGTTCTTTGTGGTTTGGGGCATTCTACACTCGCCCTTCGTAATCTATTTCATCAACTTCTACCTGTTCGGGCCCTATCTGTTCTTCCGCCGCAGGTTCTGGTGGTTCGCACTGTGCAACCTGCTCACTATCCTACTGATGAACAGTCAGTTCTTCATGCTATGGTTCCATCGTGACCGCATTCCGCATGAGATAACGATGACACCAAACATGTGGATAGGTATCTTTGCTGGCATGTTGATGTTCATACTGCTCAACTGCTTTGTGGGCGCTATTGCCATCGGCATCCGTCACTTTATGCGTATCCGACAGATCAAGCAGCAGCTCAAGGAAGAGAAAGCTAAGAACACCGAGGCCGAACTGGCATGGTTGAAGAATCAGATAAACCCACATTTCTTATTTAATACACTCAACAACATCTCCAGTCTCTGCCAGATTGATGCCGATGCTGCCCAGGACGCCATCGCACAGCTGAGCGACCTGCTGCGCTACGCCATGTACGAGACGAACAAAAAAATGGTACCTATCGAGGGCGAGGTGGAGTTTATGCGTAACTATATCGAACTAATGAAACTGCGCTGTAACGAGAAGACCGAGGTAACAACTTCGTTCGATATCAAACAGAACATGGAGATAGCTCCTTTGCTATTCATATCACTCGTAGAGAATGCATTCAAACACGGTGTGAGCAGTAACCGTCCGTCGAAGATCGACATCCGACTGCTGCAGAACACTGACGAACTGATATTCAACTGCGACAACACCAACTTCCCCAAGGATGATGCCGACCGTAGCGGTTCGGGTATCGGATTGGAAAACACCCGTCGCCGCCTCGACCTGATGTACAAAGGCCATTATACCTGGGAGCAATCACTCGAAGGCGACATCTATCACGTGAAGATAACATTGAAAATTGAACATTAGATATGCCATTAACCTGTATTATCGTCGACGATGAGCCACTGGCCGTAAAGCTGATGGAATCGTTTGTAGCGAAGACCCCCGACTTGGAACTGCTGGGTAGTTTCACCGACTCGGTAGAGGCCATCAACGCCGTCAAGGAGCAGAAGCCCAACCTGCTGTTCCTCGACATACAGATGCCCGACCTGAACGGCATGGAGCTGGCCCACATGATTCCAGCCGAAACCCGCGTGGTGTTCACCACTGCCTTCAAGGAGTATGCCTTTGAGAGTTACGAAGTGAGCGCTCTCGATTTCCTGCTCAAGCCCATCCGCTATAACAAGTTCATGGTGGCCGTAGAGAAGGCCAAGGAGTGGTTTGCCAAAAGCGAATCGCCCATGCCTCAGTCATCAGCCATCACGCATCAACCATCCGCCCTCTTCGTGCGCGTAGATGGTGAGTTGCGTAATATCACCATCAACGATATCATCTATGTGAATGGTATGAAGGATTATGTGATGTTCTATCTCGACGGCGAGAGCAAGCCTCTCATCACCCACCTCACGATGAAAGCCGTTGAGGAGATGCTACCCCCCGAAAAATTTCTGCGTGTACACCGATCATATATCATAGCGGTTGACAAAATAAGAAAGGTTGACCGCAACGACTGTATTTACATCGGAAACGAGATTATTCACGTGCCCGATGGCTACCAAGATGCCTTCCATAAATTCCTGGGAACGCGCACAATTAACAAAATGTAACTTTGCGATAAAAATTTTCGGGTTTTTACTTGGATGGTATCGGTAATTTTCCTACTTTTGCAGTACAATTAGTAACAAAATGTAAACTTAAAACGTTTTAACGACAATGGAAGTTGAGAAAATTATGCAGGCCTTGGAGCAGAAACATCCAGGCGAAATGGAGTACTTACAGGCAGTAAGAGAGGTGTTGGACAGCATTAAGGATGTGTACAACCAGCACCCCGAGTTTGAAAAAGCCAAAATCATAGAGCGCATCGTGGAACCAGAGCGTATCACAACCTTCCGTGTGCCCTGGGTCGACGACAAGGGCGAGGTACAGGTAAACATCGGTTACCGTGTGCAGTTCAACAGCGCCATCGGTCCCTACAAAGGCGGTTTGCGTTTCCACCCATCAGTAAACCTCAGTATCCTGAAGTTCCTCGGTTTCGAGCAGACCTTCAAGAATGCACTCACCACACTTCCTATGGGTGGTGGTAAGGGCGGTTCTGACTTTGCTCCCCGTGGTAAGAGCGATGCCGAGATTATGCGTTTCTGCCAGGCCTTCATGACCGAGCTGTACAAGGTGATTGGTCCCGACATGGACGTACCTGCCGGTGATATCGGCGTTGGTGGTCGTGAGATTGGTTATCTGTTCGGAATGTACAAGAAGCTCACCAGCCAGTTCCATGGTGCTACCCTCACTGGTAAGGGTATGGAATGGGGCGGCTCTATCCTGCGCCCTGAGGCCACAGGTTACGGTGCACTCTACTTTGTACACCACATGATGGAGACTCACGGACTCGACATCAAGGGTAAGACCGTAGCTCTGTCAGGTTTCGGTAACGTTGCATGGGGTGCCGCCAAGAAGGCTACCGAGCTGGGTGCCAAGGTGATCACCATCTCAGGTCCCGACGGATACATCTACGATCCTGCAGGTCTCGACGACGAGAAGATTGAGTACATGCTGGAGCTCCGTGCCAGCGGCAACGACGTATGTCAGCCATACGAGGAGGAGTTCGAGGGTTCTAAGTTCTTCGCAGGCAAGAAGCCTTGGGAGCAGAAGGCCGACATCTATCTGCCATGTGCTACTCAGAACGAGTTGAATGGTACCGATGCCGACATGATCCTGGCCAACAAGCCACTCTGCGTAGCCGAGGTATCTAACATGGGTTGCACAGCCGAGGCTGTCAACAAGTTCATCGCTGCTGGTCAGCTGTTCGCTCCTGGTAAGGCCGTTAACGCCGGTGGTGTAGCCACATCAGGCTTGGAGATGACTCAGAACTCAATGCGCATGAGCTGGACTGCCGAGGAGGTCGACCAGCGTCTGCACCAGATTATGAGTGGTATCCACGAGCAGTGCGTGAAGTACGGTAAGGAAGGCAACTACATTAACTATGTAAAGGGTGCCAACGTAGCCGGCTTCATGAAGGTCGCTAAAGCGATGCTGGCTCAGGGCATCGTATAGAGCTCGGCGATAGCCAAGGTCTATACTGCCATGCTTCGGCATGAAGGCATTGTATGATCAAATTCATAAAGATAGTCGCAACGACACTAACACTAATAATAAGCTTTACCGCTCAGGCGCAAACCGAGAGCGGTAAGGCTTCGTTTTATTCTAAAAGCTCCAGCGGACGCCGAACGGCCAGTGGCGAGCGCCTGCATCACGACAGTCTCACATGCGCCCACCGCACCTACCCTTTCGGAACACTGCTTTTAGTAACCAACCCGGCTAATGGTAATCATGTGATTGTAAAGGTTATCGATCGTGGTCCTTACGTTAAAGGTCGCGTTATCGACCTCTCGCATCGCGCCGCCAGGGAGTTAGGTATCATCGCCCAGGGCATAGCTCCTGTGATTGTCGAGGAGTATAGCGAGTCGGTCATCCCGTTCAAACCGGCCGAGATATTCAGCAAGCCTGAGCTCGACCTGAGTACCAGCGATGGCGATGCCGCCACACCTATCTGGGTTGAACTAAACCAGCAGATGAAACTGAAGAAACAGCAGGAGCATAAAGAAAAAAAGAAGCGATAGGATTAACCCTATCGCTTACTTGTTTGAATCCTGAACTCCCTTGTCTGGGAAACAATCTCATTACGACCTAGAAAAACACCTATACGGAAAACAGCCTCGCCGTCTCTTAAGCCATTATCAGCCCGTACGAGCGCTGTATATCTGATGCCCTTGCCTGGGGCTATACTCTCTATCATAACGTTGTCAGAGACCTCTATATGCTTATTTCCGCTTATTTCTGTTACATTGGGACGTACGCGGTATAGAATCTTATCCGTAGTATTGAAAACCTCGAACACGATTCTGGCCTCCTCACCGCGTGTCAGTACCTGGTCGCGACTACTGTCGATCAGCATCGGTCTGCGAATCTCTAACACCTCGGGGGTGCGGTCGATATAGATACGGTCATCCGGGTAATCATAATCCGACTGGCGTTGAACGCTGCCACGCTCCATACGGCGCTGCTGATACTCCTCCATCTTCTTTTGGTGTGCTTCATCGGCTGCTTGTCCTACAGCTGCACCAACAATTGCACCGCCGGCCATGCCAATCAGCGTACCGACATCACTGCCACGTGGACCGCCCGAAATGCCACCGATAGCCGAACCAATGATAGATCCGAACCAGGCACCTGTGGTAGCCCCTGTCTCCGTGTAGGTGCCACAACTGCTCAGCAGCAGCATGGCACCAAGCGACATAACAAACAACTTCTTCATAACCTATCTAACTAACTAATTAATTATTTCGGTGCAAAGATAGGCATATATACGAAAAAAAGAAAAGGAATTCCCCCACACTGTGGTAGGGGAATCCCTATTCTTTATAATTAGAATATAAAATTCTAACGATTACTCAGCCTTAGCCTCTTCAGCAGGAGCCTCGGTAGCGGGAGCCTCAGCTACAGGAGCCTCAGCAGCCTCTGCCTTAGGAGCAGCCTTACGTGAACGACGGGTTGACTTCTTCTTAGTATCCTTTGCCATCTCTGGATCAAAGTCAACGAGCTCGATGAAGCAAACCTGAGCAGCGTCACCCTGACGAGTACCGAGCTTGATGATACGAGTGTATCCACCGGGACGATCGCCAACCTTCTCACTTACAGTAGAGAAGAGCTCCTTGATAGCCTCCTTGTTCTGGAGGTAGCTGAATACTACACGACGAGAGTTGGTAGAATCCTCCTTAGCCTTAGTGATCAGGGGCTCTACATACTTCTTCAGGGCCTTAGCCTTTGCTACGGTCGTAGTGATTCTTTTGTGCATGATCAGCGAGATAGCCATGTTAGCGAGCATGGCACTGCGGTGAGATGCAGTACGACCGAGATGATTAAATTTCTTATTATGTCTCATAATTATTTTTTGCTTTTATTGGGCAAGAGATTACTCTCTGTCCAGTTTGTATTTTGAAATATCAGTTCCAAACGACAGATTCAGACTCTCGAGCAAATCATCAAGCTCAGTGAGCGATTTCTTACCAAAGTTACGGAACTTCAGGAGGTCTGTCTTGTTGTACTGTACCAGATCGCCAAGTGTCTCAACATCAGCGGCCTTGAGGCAGTTGAGTGCACGAACCGAGAGGTTCATGTCAACGAGACGAGTCTTAAGCAGCTGGCGCATGTGCAGGATCTCCTCGTCGAACTCCTGGTTGCTCTCAGTCTCAGAACTCTCGAGAGAGATCTTCTCGTCAGAGAACAGCATGAAGTGGTAGATGAGGATCTTAGCAGCCTCTTTCAGTGCATCCTTTGGGTGGATGGAACCGTCCGTAGTAACCTCGAGTACGAGCTTGTCATAGTCGGTCTTCTGTTCAACACGATATGGCTCAACAGCGTACTTTACGTTACGGATCGGAGTGTAAATAGAATCGATTGCAATTACATTCACGTCGGTGCAGAACTCGCGATTCTCATCGGCGGGTACGTATCCGCGGCCCTTGTTGATTGTAATATCAATCTGCATCGATGCTTTGGAATCTAAATGACAAATCACCAAATCGGGATTTAACACTTCAAATCCAGAAAGATACTTGCTGATATCACCAGCCTTGAATTCGGTAGAATTCTCGACCG
Organism: Xylanibacter ruminicola Ga6B6; assembly: GCF_000687715.1. Classification (GTDB taxonomy): domain Bacteria; phylum Bacteroidota; class Bacteroidia; order Bacteroidales; family Bacteroidaceae; genus Prevotella; species Prevotella ruminicola_B. The sequence goes on along the minus strand of NZ_JHXD01000003.1, from coordinate 113,117 downwards.
TGATACTTACTTTCTCGTTCTCGAATTCTTCTACTATTTGCTTGAATCGAACTTGCTTCAGATTCAAGATAATGTTGGTTACATCTTCCTTTACACCGGGAACTGATGAGAATTCATGCTCAACACCAGCAATGCGGATGGTGTTGATAGCATAACCCTCGAGTGATGAAAGCAGAATGCGGCGCAGGGCGTTACCAATGGTTACACCAAAGCCAGGCTCCAAAGGACGGAATTCGAACTTGCCGAACTTGTCGTTAGCCTCCAACATTACGACTTTATCGGGTTTTTGAAATGCTAATATCGCCATTAATTTAAATGATTTTAGTTCTTAGAGTACAACTCAACGATTAACTGCTCCTTAATATTCTCGGGGATGTCGGCGCGCTCAGGCTTGTGCAGGAACTTACCGCCCTTCACATTCTCATCCCACTCAATCCAAGGATACTTGCTGTGATTGAAACCTGCAAGAGCAGCCTCAATAACCTCAAGTGACTTAGACTTCTCACGAACAGCTACAACCTGACCAGGCTTAACAGCATAAGAAGGAATATTAACAACCTGACCATCAACTGTAATGTGCTTGTGACCTACGAGCTGACGAGCAGCAGCGCGAGTTGGAGCAATACCAAGACGGAATACTACGTTGTCGAGACGACTCTCGAGGTTCTGGAGCAGAACCTCACCAGTGATACCCTCAGCCTTAGCTGCCTTCTCAAACATATTACGGAACTGACGCTCGAGTACACCATAGGTATACTTGGCTTTCTGCTTCTCTGCCAGCATGACTGCATACTCCGACATCTTACGACGACGGTTGTTGCCATGCTGTCCAGGAGGGAAGTTTCTCCTAGACAAAACTTTGTCTGCGCCGAAGATGGGCTCACCAAAACGACGCGCAATTTTTGATTTCGGTCCTAAATATCTTGCCATAATAATAAAATATGTTTCTTCTTAATAATCCTTCTAATAATTATACGCGACGACGCTTTGGAGGACGACATCCGTTGTGTGGCAGTGGAGTTACATCGATAATCTCCATTACCTCGATACCAGCACCATGAATGGCACGGATAGCTGACTCACGACCGTTACCGGGACCCTTAACATAAGCCTTAACCTTGCGAAGACCCAGGTCGTAAGCAACCTTAGCGCAATCCTCAGCAGCCATCTGGGCAGCATAAGGAGTATTCTTCTTAGAGCCACGGAAGCCCATCTTACCAGCTGATGACCAAGAGATGATCTGACCCTCGTCGTTAGCCAGCGATACAATAATATTATTAAAAGAACTGTGTACGTGGAGCTGGCCGATAGCGTTTACTCTCACGTTTCTCTTCTTTGAAGTGACTGTTTTCTTTGCCATAATTCCTAATTTCTTAAATGTTCAACTTAGAATTACTTCGTAGCCTTCTTCTTGTTAGCAACAGTCTTCTTCTTACCCTTACGAGTACGAGCATTATTCTTAGTGCTCTGACCGCGAACGGGAAGACCGTTACGATGACGGACGCCACGATAGCAACCAATATCCATCAGTCGCTTGATATTCAACTGGATCTCTGAACGGAGATCACCTTCTACTTTGAATTCAGCGCCGATAATTTCACGGATTTTGGCTGCCTGGTCGTCAGTCCACTCGTTAACCTTCAGGTCACGGCTGACACCTGCCTTATCCAATATCTTTGCTGAACTACTTCGACCAATACCATAGATATAGGTCAATGCGATTTCGCCACGCTTATTCTGGGGCAAATCTACTCCAACAATTCTTATTGCCATTGTTAATTAAAAAGATAAAAATAAATTACTCTAAAAATTACATTTCTTGCTAAAAAGCATGCAAAGGTACGAAGAATTTTTCAATTCTCCGCCATTTTATGCATTTTTAACATTAACCCTGACGCATTTTATACTTTGGGTTCTTCTTGTTGATAACGAACAGGCGGCCCTTACGACGTACGATTTTGCAGTCTGGGGTACGCTTCTTCAATGATGCTCTTGTCTTCATATTAATTCGTATTGTTTATTTGTATCTGAATACAATTCGTCCCTTTGTCAGGTCGTAGGGGCTCATTTCCACCTTAACCTTATCACCGGGGAGGATCTTGATATAGTGCATTCTCATCTTACCAGAGATATGCGCAATAATCTGGACCCCATTTTCAAGTTCTACACGAAACATCGCATTCGACAGCGATTCTACAATTGTTCCGTCCTGCTCAATAGCGGATTGCTTTGCCATACTTAATGTTTAATATAACTTACCTTCTAATAATTCAACTTCTTCAAAAGAAGACAGGATCTCGGCCTGACCTTTTCTTACAGCAATGGTATGCTCGAAATGAGCGGCTGGCTTTCCGTCGCGTGTACGGATGGTCCAGCGGTCGGCATCCATCCAGATGGCTCGGTTACCCATAGTTACCATAGGCTCGATAGCCAAGCACATTCCGGCTTTCAGCATGATACCGTTGCCACGTCGACCATAGTTAGGCACCTGTGGGTCTTCGTGCATCTCGCGACCGATACCGTGACCGGTCAACTCACGTACGATGCCGTACTTCTGTGCCTCACAATGCTCCTGCACTGCAGCGCTGATATCCCCGAGGTGTTTGCCTGCAACGGCACTTTCGATACCTTTGTAAAGCGACTCCTTGGTAGTCTTCAACAGCTGCTTGACCTCGTCGGAAACCTCGCCCACACAGAATGTGTAACACGAATCGCCATTAAAGCCATTCAACAGCGTGCCGCAGTCGATCGAAATGATGTCGCCCTCCTTGAGAACAGTCTCAGCGTTGGGCACACCATGAACCACTACGTCGTTCACTGATGTGCAGATGCTGGCAGGAAACGGCCCTCCATATGGATTGGGGAAACCCTTGAAAGTTGGGATAGCACCATTATCTCTAATGAACTCATCCGCTATCTTATCCAACTGGAGGGTCGTTATACCAGGCTTAATATGTTTAGCCAATTCGCCAAGCGTTTTGCCAACAAGTTGGTTGGCCTGGCGCATCAGCTCAATCTCATCTTCAGTCTTTAGATATATCTTCATAGAAGATTAGTATGCGGCCATTCCACGTCCGTGAATACGACCAGAACTGAGCAGACCGTCGTAATGACGCATCAGCAGGTGACTCTCGATCTGAGCGAGTGTGTCGAGCACAACGCCCACCAGAATCAGCAACGATGTTCCGCCAAAGAACTGAGAGAACGCATCCTGAACATTCAGCAAGCTAGCCAATGCAGGCATGATAGCGATGAATGCGATGAACAATGAACCGGGGAGAGTAATGCGACTCATAACAGTGTCGATGTACTCAGCGGTCTCCTTACCGGGCTTAACACCGGGGATGAAACCATTGTTACGCTTCATATCCTCAGCCATCTGAGTAGGATTCAGAGTGATAGCTGTATAGAAGTATGTGAAAGCGATAATCAGTATAGCGAAAATGATGTTGTAGGTCCAGCTGTGATGATCGAGCATCGTGCGAACGAACCAACTAGCATTCTCAGGAGCTGAATACTGAACGATAGTCAATGGAATGAACATCAGAGCCTGAGCAAAGATGATAGGCATTACGTTGGCTGCGAACAGCTTCAGGGGGATATACTGACGTGCTCCACCTACCTGCTTGTTACCTACGAGGCGCTTTGCGTACTGAACGGGCACTTTGCGAACACCCTGTACCAGAACAATTGATGCGCAAACAACTGCATAGAGAATGATGATCTCGACCAGGAACATAACCAGTCCACCACCGGTGATGGCGGTGAATCGCGAGCTAACCTCCTGGATGAAAGCCTGAGGCAGACGAGCGATAATACCGATCATAATAATGAGCGAGATACCATTACCTATACCCTTATCCGTAATGCGTTCACCCAACCACAGGATAAACATGCTACCTGCAGCCAGAATGATAACAGCAGGAACCATGAAGTATGACCATGAGATGCCTGTTGCCAGAGCAGCTCCCGAAGTCATCTTCAGGTTCATCAGGTAACCCGGTGCCTGGAACATCAGGATGGCTACGGTGAGCCAACGGGTGTACATGCTGATCTTCTTGCGGCCGCTTTCACCTTCGCGCTGCATTTTCTGCACGTAGGGAACAGCGACAGCAAGAAGCTGCATTACGATAGAAGCAGAGATGTAAGGCATGATTCCAAGCGCAAAGATAGATGCGTTGGAGAATGCACCACCGGAGAACATGTCGAGCAATGACATCAAACCACCGGCAGTCTGTGACTGCAATTGGCTTAACATGGCTGGGTTGATACCAGGAAGTACAACGAACGAACCAAAACGATAAATTGCTACGAACAGGAGAGTGATGAGGATGCGCTGGCGCAGGTCCTCAATCTTCCAGATGTTCTTCAGTGTCTCTATTAACTTCTTCATTTTTAATGTTAGATTTTTGTTGCGTTACCACCTACTGCCTTGATTGCCTCTTCAGCAGTCTTTGAGAAAGCGTTAGCTTCTACGTCAACCTTAGCCTTGAGCTCACCGTTGCCAAGAACCTTTACCAGCACCTTGCCATTGGTAAGACCAGCAGCGATCAACTCCTCAATGCCGATCTTGGTGAGGTTCTTCTCCTCAGCAAGCTTCTGCAGTGTAGAGAGGTTAACTGCAAAGTACTCCTTGTGGTTGATGTTCTTGAAACCAGACTTCGGAACGCGACGCTGGAGTGGCATCTGACCACCTTCGAATCCAATCTTTCTCTTATAACCAGAACGAGCCTTGGCACCCTTGTGACCACGAGTAGAAGTACCACCCAGACCTGAACCAGGTCCGCGACCGATACGACGACTTGAGTGGGTAGAACCCTCAGCCGGCTTTAAATTATTCAGTTTCATAATCGAATCTACTTTTAAAATGTTAATTACTCAACGACTGTTACCAGGTGGTGTACCTTACGGATCATGCCACGGATTGAAGGAGTATCCTCTACCTCAACAACCTGCGAGATCTTGCGCAGGCCGAGAGCCTCGAGAGTGCGCTTCTGATCAACTGGATAACCGATCTTACTCTTAATCTGCTTTACCTTAATTGTTGCCATAGTTATAATCTCCTTTAACCTCTAAATACTTTATCCATACTGATTCCACGAGTACCTGCTACAGTATAGGCATCACGCATCTGACTCAGAGCTACGATAGTTGCCTTAACCAGGTTGTGAGGGTTAGATGAGCCCTTAGACTTAGCGAGCACATCCTTGATACCAACACTCTCCAGTACGGCACGCATAGCACCACCGGCAACAAGACCGGTACCAGCAGCAGCTGGCTTCAGGAATACCTGAGCACCGCCGAAGCGAGCCTCCATCTCATGAGGGATGGTACCCTTGAGTACGGGAACTTTAACAAGATTCTTCTTAGCTGCCTCAACACCCTTGGCGATAGCTGCTGTAACCTCACCAGCCTTACCAAGACCCCAGCCGATGATGCCGTTGCCGTCGCCGACAACAACAATGGCTGCGAATGTAAAGGTGCGACCTCCCTTTGTTACCTTGGTAACACGGTTGATGGCAACCAGTCTGTCTTTCAACTCTACGTCACTATTTACTTTAACTTTGTTCATTGCCATAATCGTTTAGAATTTAAGTCCACCCTTACGTGCTGCGTCTGCAAGCGACTTTACACGGCCGTGATACAGATAACCGTTACGGTCGAAGACAACGGCAGTAACGCCAGCCTCCTGAGCCTTCTTGGCTACCAGCTCACCTACCTTCTCAGCCTGCTCGATCTTAGGCATAGCCTCGAGACCCAGTGAAGATGCAGAAGCAAGTGTTTTACCTTCCAAATCATTGATCACCTGAGCATAGATCTGCTTGTTGCTGCGGAAAACGCTCAGACGAGGACGCTCGGCTGTGCCGAAAACGTTCTTACGAATTCTATATTTGATCTTAATTCGTCTTTCTACTTTCTTTGTTGTCATAATCTTCAATTTTTAATGATGTTAATTTTCAAGATTACTTAGCTGAAGCTGACTTACCCGACTTACGACGGATAACCTCACCCTTGAACAAAATACCCTTTCCTTTGTAAGGCTCAGGCATACGGAAAGAACGAATCTTAGCACAAATCAGACCGAGCAGTGCCTTGTCGCATGACTCGAGGATAATCTGAGGATTCTGGTTACGCTCAGACTTGGTCTCAACCTTAACCTCCTGAGGAAGCTGGATGAAGATGGGGTGAGTATAACCCAGAGCGAACTCGATGATGTTACCCTGGTTAGAAACACGGTAACCAACACCTACGAGCTCCATCTCCTTCTTATAACCTTCGCTTACGCCTACTACCATGTTGTTAACAAGCGCACGATACAGACCGTGGAAAGCCTGCTTCTGCTTGATGTTAACAGGGCTGTTCTCGTCGATCTCAAACTTAATCTGACCGTCCTCGATAGTCATCTTGATAGAGGGGTCAACCTTCTGTGTCAGCTCTCCCTTTGGACCCTTAACGGTAACAACACCGTCCTTGTCCTGAGCAACAGTAACGCCTGCAGGGATACTAATTGGCAATTTTCCTATTCTTGACATATTCTATCCTCCAATTAATATACATAGCAAAGAACCTCACCACCGATCTTCAGGGCTGCGGCCTCTTTGTCTGTCATTACACCTTTAGACGTGGAAAGGATGGCGATTCCAAGTCCGTTAATTACTCTCGGCATGTCTTTGTAGCCAGTGTACTGGCGAAGACCTGGTGTTGAAACTCGCTTCAAGCACTTGATAGCGTTCTCACGAGTAGCTGGGTTGTACTTCAGAGCAACCTTGATGGTACCCTGAGGACCATCCTCGATGAACTTGTAGTTCAGGATGTAACCCTTCTCGAAGAGGATCTTAGTGATCTCTTTCTTCAAGTTTGACGCAGGAACCTCAACGACACGGTGATGTGCCATGATGGCGTTTCTGAGTCTTGTCAGATAATCTGCTATTGGATCTGTCATAAAATAAAAGTTTTAATTAATCGGGACTACCCCGACAATATTAAATAAATAAAATCTCTTTTTGCTTAAATCAGGTGAATTACCAGCTGGCCTTCTTTACTCCAGGAATCAGACCGTTTGATGCCATCTCACGGAACTGGATACGAGAGAGACCGAACTGACGCATATATCCCTTTGGACGACCTGTGATCTTGCAACGGTTGTGCAGACGGATAGGATTAGCGTTCTTGGGAATGCTCTGCAACTTGCGAGCTGCCTCATAAGCCTCGGCGGGATCCTCGGTTGTAGCGATCACCTTCTTCAGAGCAGCACGTTTCTCAGCGTAGCGAGCAACGAGCTTAGCGCGCTTTACCTCGCGGGCTTTCATTGATTCTTTTGCCATATCTCTTAATCGTTTTTAGCGTTCTTGAATGGAAGACCGAAAGCCTTCAGCAGTGCGAAACCTTCCTCGTCGGTCTGAGCCGATGTAACGAAGGTGATGTTCATACCCTGAATGCGGTCAACTGAATCGATATTGATCTCTGGGAAGATAATCTGCTCCTGGATACCCAGTGTGTAGTTACCACGGCCGTCGAACTTGCTCTCGATACCCTTGAAGTCGCGGATACGAGGGAGAGCGATGCGAACGAGCTTCTCGAGGAACTCGTACATGCGCTCACGACGCAGAGTTACCATAACACCGATAGGCATCTTCTTACGAAGCTTGAAGTTAGCGATATCCTTCTTAGAATATGTAGCAACTGCCTTCTGACCACAGATAGCGGTAATCTCGTTGATAGCAACCTCGATGATCTTCTTATCCTGAGTAGCGTCACCAAGACCCTGGTTTACTACGATCTTCTTCAGGACAGGAATCTGCATTGCAGAAGTGTAGTTGAACTGCTTCTGAAGAGCAGGAGCAATCTTCTCCTTGTACTCTTTCTTTAACTGTGCTGTATTTGCCATTACTTAATCTCCTCTCCTGACTTTTTAGCGATACGAACGACATTCTTACCCTCGCGCTTGATAGCAACACGGGTAGCCTTGCCACTCTTCGGATCAATCAAACTAATATTCGAAATGTGAATAGGAGCCTCCATCTTCACAAAGCCTCCCTGAGGATTCTTGGCACTTGGCTTGGCACTCTTGTTCACCATGTTGATGCCCTCAACGAGAGCACGCTGCTTGTCGGTCAGAACCTTCAGTACCTTACCAGTCTTGCCCTTGTCCTCACCGGCCAGAACGATGACTGTATCGTTTTTCTTAATATTGAACTTTGCCATTTCTCTTAACTCTTAACTGTTAATTATTAACTATTACAGTACCTCAGGTGCCAAAGAAACGACCTTCATATTCACGGCACGGAGCTCACGAGCAACGGGACCGAAGATACGGCTACCGCGGAGCTCACCTGCATTGTTCAGCAGTACGCAGGCATTGTCGTCGAAACGGATGTAAGAACCATCAGCGCGACGGATTTCCTTCTTAGTGCGAACAACCAAAGCCTTTGATACTGCACCCTTCTTTACATCACTTGTAGGGATCGCGTTCTTGATAGACACAACGATGATATCACCTACGCTGGCATAACGGCGCTTTGTGCCGCCCAGTACACGGATGCAGAGAGCCTCGCGTGCACCGCTGTTGTCAGCTACTGTAAGTCTTGATTCTGTCTGTATCATAATTACTTAGCTTTTTCTACGATGTTAACTAATCTCCATCTCTTTGTCTTTGACAGAGGACGGGTTTCCATAATGAGCACTGTATCACCTACATTGCACTCGTTATTCTCATCGTGTGCGTGATACTTCTTTGTCTTCTGGACAAACTTACCATACATAGGGTGCTTCTCCTTGAACTTGGCTGCAATAACAATGGTTTTATCCATCTTGTTGCTGATAACGACACCCTGTCTTGTCTTTCTTAAATTTCTTGTTTCCATCTGGACCATTGTTATTTATTAAGTTCTCTCTGATGAAGTTCTGATTTCATTCGTGCGATATCGCGACGAGCGGCCTTAATCTGAGATGGATTCTCAAGTGGAGTGATTGCGTGGTTCAACTTCATCTGGTTGTACTTTGCAACCTCAGCCTCAATGCGCTCTGCCAGATCCTTGGTCTCGAGCTCTCTTACTTCTTTAATCTTCATACTCAATTAAGCGTTTTTATCGAAATCACGTCTTACAACAAACTTAGTCTTTACGGGCAGCTTCTGAGCACCGAGGCGGAGAGCCTCTTTAGCGATGTCGAAAGGTACACCCTCTACTTCAAAGAGAATACGGCCTGGTGTAACAGGTGCAACCCATCCTGCGGGATCTCCCTTACCTTTACCCATTCGCACGTCAGCAGGCTTGCGAGTGATTGGCTTATCAGGGAAGATGCGGATCCATACCTGACCTTCACGGTTCATATAACGATTGATAGCAACACGGGCTGCCTCAATCTGGCGGCTGTCGATCCACTTTGCATCCAAAGTCTTGATGCCGAAGCTACCGAAAGCCAGTGTTGTTCCTCTGTGGGCGTTGCCTTTGTTGCCACGACCATCCTGAGGTCTTCTATATCTTACTCTTTTGGGCTGTAACATAATAAGTTTCTACTTTAAATCGTTATTACTTCTTCTTATTACGGAACTTTCTGTCACGACCATTACCGCCGTTAGAGCGACCATTAGATTTCTCCTGAGTGAAGTTAGGTGCGAGGTCAACGTTTCCGTAGATCTCACCACGGCAAATCCAAACCTTGATACCCAGAATACCAACCTTGGTCAGAGCCTCAGCGTGGCAGTAGTCAATGTCAGCACGATAAGTGTGCAGAGGAGTACGACCCTCCTTCAGCATCTCGCTACGTGCGATTTCAGCTCCATTAAGACGACCTGAAATCTGAACCTTAATACCCTCGGCACCAGCACGCATAGTGTTCTGGATAGCCATCTTGATGGCGCGGCGATAAGCGATCTTACCCTCTACCTGGCGAGCGATGTTGTTGGCAACAATCGTGGCATCGAGCTCAGGGCGCTTTACCTCGAAGATATTAATCTGAATCTCCTTATCATAGAGCTTCTTCAGTTCTTCCTTCAGTTTGTCGACATCTTGTCCACCTTTACCAATGACGAGACCTGGACGGGCTGTGCAAATAGTAATGGTAACCAGCTTCAATGTGCGCTCGATGACAATCTTCGAAACGCTGGCCTTAGCCAGGCGCTCGTTCAGGTACTTACGGATTTTCTGATCCTCTACCAGGTTATCTCCGAAGTCCTTGCCTCCGAACCAATTTGAATCCCAACCTCTTACGATTCCAAGACGGTTGCTAATTGGATTAACTTTCTGTCCCATACTTATTCTTTTACATCATTAGTTTTAGCATCAACAAACAGAGTCACGTGATTAGAACGCTTGCGGATACGATAGCCGCGACCCTGTGGTGCAGGTCTCATTCTCTTCATTGTAACACCCTCGTCAACGAATACGCGAGTGATGAACAGCTCACCATCCTCAGCCTTGCGATCGTTCTTGGCTTCCCAGTTAGCGATGGCCGAACGGAGGAGTTTCTCTACATTAGCTGCAGCTGCCTTCTTCGAGAAACGGAGTACACCCAGAGCGCGATTAACCTCCATGCCGCGGATCATGTCCACAACATAGCGCATCTTGCGGGGTGAAGAGGGGCAGCCGTTGAGCTTGGCAAAATACTGTGTCTTAAGTGCTGCTTTTCTTTCTTCAGCCTTAATATGTTTTCTTGCTCCCATTTTAATTCTTTAATTTTTTAATTCTTAATTCTCCCTGGGATTACTTCTTGTTACCGGCGTGACCACCGAAACGACGTGTAGGTGCAAACTCTCCGAGCTTGTGACCAACCATGTTTTCTGTAACGTAAACAGGGATAAATTTGTTACCGTTATGAACTGCAACAGTGTGTCCCACGAAATCGGGTGAGATCATTGATGCTCTGGCCCATGTCTTAACGACATTCTTCTTACCACTCTCATTCATAGCGAGAATCTTCTTCTCGAGTGATACGTTGATGTATGGACCCTTCTTTAATGAACGACTCATAATTTACTCTAATTAACTTGTTTACTTCTTGTTAGCTCTTTCAATAATGTACTTGTTTGAAAGCTTCTTAGGTGCACGAGTCTTAAGACCCTTAGCGTACAAGCCCTTACGTGAACGTGGGTGACCTCCAGACTGACGTCCTTCACCACCACCCATTGGGTGATCATGTGGGTTCATAACTACACCACGGTTGTGAGGACGCTGACCCAACCAGCGAGAGCGACCAGCCTTACCTGATGCCTCGAGAGCGTGATCTGAGTTACCTACACTACCTACAGTTGCTTTACAAGCTGAGAGAATCTGACGAGTCTCGCCTGAAGGGAGCTTGATAACGCAATAGCTACCCTCACGAGAAGTCAACTGAGCGAAATTACCAGCCGAACGAACCAGCTTGGCACCCTGACCAGGACGCATCTCAATGTTGTGGATGACTGTACCTACAGGGATGTTTGCCAAAGGAAGGGCGTTACCAACCTCGGGTACTGCATCAGCACCCGACATCAGAGTTGCACCAACCTGCAGTCCATTAGGAGCAATGATATAACGTTTTTCACCATCAGCGTAGAAAAGGAGTGCAATGCGAGCTGAACGGTTAGGATCGTACTCGATTGTCTTTACTACAGCTGGAACACCATCTTTCTCTCGCTTGAAGTCGATCAGACGATACTTCTTCTTGTGACCACCGCCCATGTAGCGAACAGTCATCTTACCGGTGTTGTTTCGACCACCGGTTGAACGCTTACCGTAAACGAGAGACTTCTCTGGCACGGATGCAGTAATATCCTCGAACGTGCCAATAATCTTGTGTCTTTGACCCGGAGTTACGGGCTTTAATTTACGTACTGCCATTTTTATTACTGAATATTGCTATAAAAATCAATTACATCGCCCTCTTTCAAGGTAACGATTGCCTTCTTGAACGCGTTCTTCTGACCCTTGATCAGACCAGCCTTAGTGTAGCGTGAGCTACGCTTGCCGGCGTAACGAACAGTGTTCACGTCGATTACTGTAACATTGTACAGAGCCTCAACCTCATTCTTAATCTCGAGCTTATTAGCCTCAGGACGAACGATGAAACCATACTTGGCCTCAGCCTTCTTGGTACGCTCCTCGCCCTTTACCTTATAAGTTTTCTCTACAGAAGACTTGTCTGTAATCTTGGTCATCTTCTCAGTGACCAGGGGTTTAATGATAAATGCCATATCCTTAGTCCTCCTTTTACTTGTTTAAGATACCGTCGATTGTCTCCAGCGACTTCTCAGTGATAACGAGTACATCAGCGTTCAGCACCTTGTAGGTGTTAACCAGTGAAGCCTCCATTACCTCTGTGCCCTGCAGATTGCGAGCCGACAGATATACATTGTTATTAGTATCTGACATTACGAAGAGAGCCTTCTTGCCGTCAACCTTCAGGTTCTTAGCAATGTTGATGAACTCCTTAGTCTTAGGAGCCTCCATGGTGAAGTCCTCAACAACAACGATTGCATTCTCCTGTGCCTTGTATGACAGAGCCGACTTACGAGCAAGAGCCTTAACCTTCTTATTCAGCTTGAAGCTATAGTCACGAGGTGTAGGACCAAACACACGACCACCACCACGCAGCAGAGGTGAGTTGATATCTCCGTGACGGGCACCGCCGCCACCCTTCTGACGTCCAAGCTTACGAGTAGAACCAGAAATCTCGCTTCTCTCCTTTGACTTAGCTGTACCCTGACGCTGGTTAGCGAGATACTGCTTTACGTCGAGGTAGAGAACGTGGTCATTAGGTTCAATACCGAAGATAGCCTCGTTCAGAGTTACCTTACGTCCGGTCTCCTGACCTTTGATATTCAATACGCTAACTTCCATCTTACTTGTTAATTAAAACAGTTGAACCATTATAACCAGCGCAGCTACCCTTAACAAGGATAAGATTGTGCTCTGGAATTACCTTTAACACTTTGAGGTTCTGAGTAGTAACTCGATCGCCTCCCATCTGGCCGCCCATGCGCATTCCCTTGAATACCTTGGCGGGATAAGAACAGGCACCGATAGAACCTGGCTTACGCAGACGGTCGTCCTGACCGTGAGTAGCCTGGCCTACGCCACCAAAACCATGACGCTTCACAACGCCCTGAAAACCTTTACCTTTTGAAGTTCCTACAACGTCAACAAACTCGGCACCCTCGAAGATGTCGACTGTAACGGTGTCACCGAGGTTCATCTCGGTATCAAACTTGAACTCGGCCAAGTGGGCCTTTGGTGTAGTGTTAGCCTTCTTGAAGATACCCATCATTGCTTTTGTGGTATTCTTCTCCTTCTTCTCACCGAAGGCGAGCTGAACAGCCTCATAGCCGTCCTTCTCTACAGACTTAACCTGAGTTACAACACAAGGACCAGCTTCGATAACAGTGCACGGTACATTCTTACCGTCGGCACTGAAAACGGATGTCATTCCGATTTTTCTTCCAATTAATCCTGGCATTTCAGTTTAAAAATTAATAATGTTTATAAAATATATAATAAATGTTCCTTTTTAAGTGGTTCTCGCAACTTCCGCGCACACAAATTACCCACTTAAAAAGGAACTTCAACTACTTCGTTTTCGAAGGCTAAGTCGCTATTTATCAGGGCATTGTTAGCTCCACGGCCAGCGCAATACTCACTTTTGCGGGTGCAAAGGTACAAATAATATATAATATACGCAAATATTGTTAGTATTTGATAGTATCTTTTAAGAATTTTTATACCTTTCACTCGCAAAAGACCTGATATCAGCCAAAGAAATCATCGTATTCGTCGCCAAGTCACCGGCACCACCCCCGCCAATTTTCAATAATCCTTTGTTTTTCTTTGCTCTGCCTGGGGGCAGTCCCCTGGCATCATAAACGCCGAAGGTAGTTTGATTCCGGCAATCTCAAGACGTTTTAGATGTTGAAGCTCATGCAGAAAGTCACAACTAACATATGTTTTGCGCGACGAACCTTCGGTAGTAATCACAATAACCAGATCACGGCCAAACTTGTAGGCCTCGAAGTGCAGATTATCACAATCAAGTATGTACCGTTCACCATCAGCACGAAACCCAATGTTAAGCAGCAGCTTCTTGTCTATACGAACGGCTTTCACCTCCTCGGGCTTACGTTCATATACACGTTTGCCATCTGTTAGCCAAACAGTATTGCTATTCATACGATAAAACTGCAGAATACGGTTACGAGAGTTAACTCGAGTTTGAAAAAGATCACCTACTGAAGGATACTCTTCTAGAATGCGATAGATTTTACGTTTCATACTTTTTACGGATTAATGTTATTATTCGCCGGCAAAGGTACATAATAATAACCCCGATTGCAAGAAAAGCCGTCATGTGTAGTTAGCCAAAATATTGATGCGCTACTAATGCGCTAAAAAAAGTAGCAGAAAGTTAGTTTTCAACTAACGAAAAGTAACTAATCGAATTGCCGATTCTTAATCATCTGAAAACAAGGACTAACTATCGGGATTGCAAAAAGTAACTTTTCGCAATAAAAAAGTGCGTGTTACTAAAACGCACGCACACTTTTTCTTTTTTATTCTTTTTCTATATCTATATCTATTTCTAAATACGTGCGCGCGATATAAGTAGGTACGCACGTGAGTATCGCATCTTTGTTCAATCTTTGTTCCGATTTTGTTCCGATTTTGTTCCGATTTTGTTCACCAAAAAATTAATAGATTGGGCGCAAAAAATCCTCTTGCAACCTATTATAAAGTTGCAAGAGAATTGAATGTTATCTGGCTGTTATGCCATGCTGTTCATGTCAGTGGCATCTATAGATGATTCTTTTTAACCTAACCAGTCATCGTAATCTGGTACATTTTCAGGTTGTTGCTCACCACTTGCCTGAAGTAGAACGATTAAAGCTATTATTTGAATCATTCTCAAAAATCTCCTTTAATCAATATCACCATCCCACAGAGGGGCATCTGTCGGTTCTTCACCACTACCAACCAATAGACGTACCTGATGTTGCAGGATGACTACTTGCATCGTAGGCTTCTCGTATATTTTCTTTTTCATTGCTTGAATCCTCTCTTTACTTAATTACAATCTTTTTACCATTATTAATATACAGTCCCTTCTTGGTGGGCTTGCCGCTCAGGCGCACACCGTCGAGCGTGTACCATGCCTCGTTGTCGAAGGTCATCTCGCCCGTCTTGGTATCGATGGTGCCGATGCCTGTTGTCTGGCCGTTGGCTCCTACCAGGCGCACGATGATGCTGCTGGGCAGTTCCTCGTCCGTAGCAGCTGCACCACGCGTCATGGCGCGGGCTTGGGCAGGTCCGCCTACATACGACAGGTAGCAGCGCATAGGCTTGGCTGAAGCGCCTGTAGTGAGGCGAACGAACTGACCAGCCTCTACGTCCTTCTGACCGTCAGCAGAGGTGCCGCTGGTAGCAGCGAAACCATAGTCATGGGTCTCAACCTCATTCCATAACTTCTTACTATATGTACCGTGGAACTCCCATCCTTCAGCATCAGAAGCGAGACAGTTGCCGCCGCCGGTGGTGTTCAGCGTGGCACCATCGGTGAAGGTGAGCGACGTTCCAGTTGGCAAAAACAGATACGGCGTATTGGCAGTCAGCGAGCCCGTCACTTCGTTCATCGTTGCCTCACACTTGTTGTTCTTTTTCTCCACACCGCCGAAGGTATAGAACGTACCACCGCCGATTTCGCTGACAACTTTGTTGAACGGCAACATCACAGTGGATGGCTTGCCCTCGGTAAATGCGCGGTTGTAGGTCACGCTAGTTACATTGACATCCACAGGGATGCTCACCGTCGTCTCCGATGAGCCGTTGAATGTGGCGGAGACGTTATTGCCATCCTTCGTCAGCGCCACGCCCGTAACAGGTCGCAGCGTCTGGTTGTGGATGCTTTGGATCTCATCATTACTGAGCGTTCCGCTCCAGATGTTTCCATTTCCGTCAACCAGCGTCTGGTCGTCGGCAATCTTAACCTCGCCGGCAGAACTCTCGCCGCTGTAGTTGTATATACTGTTGGTGCTAACAAAGTCGCTTGCCTTTGAGTAGCCAAGTGTCAGCACGCCAGGATTTGTCCCATAATCACAAATGCCTAATCCGTAACCATTTGTGCCCGTGGCCGTCACCTGTCCTCCAATAACATCAAAGTGTCCACTAAAACAGAAAATGCCGTAGCTTTTGCCTGAGGCCGTCACCTGTCCTCCGTCGATAACGATGCCGCCAGCATCAGTGGCGCACTGTACAGAGATGGCGACGCCACTGGCGCACTCTGTCGAAGCCGATACCACACCGCCGTGGATGCCAAGCAGACTACCAGCGTTGTCATGTGATGTCTCCAAGAATATTGCAGATTCACCTCCAACAGCTGTAGCCGTCAGCGCGCCCGTACCCTGGCTCTGCCCGTAGATATGCAGCGTCTTCTCATCACCATAGATGGCACGATCATTTACGGCCGTTCCCGTGTTCGTCACAGTCATCGCCTTGCCGTCGCCGAGAATCAGCGTCACGTTGCCGCTGAGTGTCACGGTGCCCGTATAGGCCACGTCGCTGTTAACCACATACCAGCCCGCAGCGAGTGTTGTCATGGTGTTGTCCAGCGGGATGGCAATGACATTCTCGTGCAGTGTGCCGCTGGCATCGACATATGAGGTGGTGACGGCACGGTGCAGCGTTTTGCCGCCGATTGCGGTTATTTGTTCGTTCGTCAGCGTGCCGCTGTAACCGTTCATACCATTGCTGGCCTCAGTGCCGTCGGTGAGGGCCTTGCCGTCGGCTATCTTCACGGCGCCATTTGCTGAGCTGTAACTGCTGGCCAGGATGAAGTCGGTGGCATTGGTGCAACTGAGGGTGATGTCATTATCTGCCCGGATGCCTCCGCCTGAGCCCGTCGCTGTGAGCTGGCCGCCGCTGAAAGTGAAATCATTGTCGAAGTCGAAGCCTAGGAAATCATCCTTGCAGCGAATACCGATGTAGCCGCTTGCCGTGACCGTGGCGCCAGTCTGCACATAGTTGCCGACACAGGCGGCTATATCAGTAGTCGCGACGCTAAGCGTTCCCTCGCCGCTGACGAAGAGTGTGTAATCACTGTAGATACCACGATTGGAAGCGGTGTTGACGGTCATCGTCTTGCCGTCGGCAATGATGAGATGAGTATCGCCAAGGAGGTTGAGTGTGTGGTCGAAGGAGATGTCGCTATCCACCTTATACCATCCTCCGCCGAGGTCAGTCACCGTAGCGTCCGTCAGTGCCACTGCCGAAGCCTCGTCAGCACCTCCGTTGAGGGCAGGGGCAAAGGTAACGGTAACTGTTACGCCCGTGCCGTCCTTCAGGTCATCAGGCACAGTGAGCGTGGCGGTCGTGCCGCTGATGGGCAATTTGATCCCGCTCGCAGTCGTACCACTGTTATTAGTATATCCGTATGCTACGCTTCTCGCAGCGTAACCGTCAGTAGGTGCAAGAGTCAGCACGACGCTGGCGCCCTTCTCCGACATTACACCAAACGAAGTGCCGTCCGTTGCGCTCCTGTCGTTGTATGTCACCGTGCCACTGCCCGTCACATTGACCATGACAGTCGATGGCAGGATGGCGAACTCCTTCTCCACAGAGCCCAGCGATGCATAGGTGCCTTGGAAGGTGGCTCTCACCTTAGCCGTACCGACATTCGTATTATTTGTGTAGGAATATACATAGTCCGTGCCTTTGGTGAGGCTGAGCGAACCGGCTATGACGAGCGGCTCAGGCTTGATTTCACTGCCTGTGTAGGTCTGGTCGGGCACGACATCCATCTGACCGGCGGTTTTCAGAATAGATACATTCCACTTGCCGTTGCCGACATCGGTCATTGTAATGTCGTAGAAGCCAGCATCGCCATTAAGCCTGAAATTGCCGTAGCCGCCCTCCATAAATGAACCCGTTCCGCCTGAATACGGAATGTCTCTGCCTTCTGCATACGGGTCTTCATCCAAACGGAATGTATTATCGCAATACCCCATTCCCGGTTCGTCTTCATGATAATCTTTACCAATATTGTATTCTTTGCCCTGCTGAAGATTTACTGTGGTCACGCCGTCGTAGATGGTGGCTTCCAGGGTAAAAGGATTATAATAATCGCCTATATAGCCCCATGCGAACTCTGTCGTGCCGTGGGTGCCTTGCTCAAACACTGCACTTACCGTTACATTGCTCTTTGGCATGAAGAAACTGTTGCCCGTGGAAGCCACGTCGTTGTTCTGAGCATCCTTTACAACAAGGCGGCTGAATCTGTATCCGAGAGCTGGTGTGGCAGTTATCGTCACCTTCTCCATATACTTAGCCGTAGCAGCACCCGTCAACGTACCGTGCTCGATGCCATTGGCAATGGTAATGGTGTAGTCGGTATCATCCTTTGGTGCGATAACACGGCGGTTGCCGTTCTCAATGATGGTGAAGTAGTCTATCTTGTTGGCGGTCACGTTTGTTTCGCCGTGCATATAGACGATGCTCTCGCTGATGCTCGATGCGTCAACCATATCGATGCCATCGTAAATGGTCACCGTGCCGATGGTGTTGGTGCAGCCGCCGTAGGTATATCCAGTTCCGATTCCGTTAGCTTCCGAGCCGCCTGTTGCCTTAACCGAGCCGCCCTTGATGGTGATGGTGCCAAGTATTGCAGTCCCGCCTTTAATAACGCCTGTGCCGATGCCTGCACCCCACTTATCATTGACGCTGCCGTTTGCCGTGATGTTTCCGCCCTCGATAATAATATCGCCACCGATAACGTCATTGGCAGGGTTCCAAGCACGGCTCAGACCGATGCCTGCGGATTGGTCGCCGCCGTTTGCTGTCAGCGAGCCGTTGCCCTTGATGGTGAGCGTAGTGCCTGAACCGCCGACCTGTATGCCTGCCTTATAGCTTGCACCCGTCACGCTGTTCGTGCCGACAAGGGTAATCTCCGCTGTACCTGCACAGACGATGCCGCCGGTGATGGTCGCGTCGTTGAGCGTGATGCTTGCGCCGTTGGCTATCGTCACGGTGTGGCTCGTCGAGCCTGTCAGCACATTGCCATCGACGACGGTGAAGTCACTGGGGGCTTGCGACAGGTCGATGTTGCTGCTGTGTTCGATGGTGGCCGTCACGGTTATGTCGGCCGTGCCTACGGTAACGCTGTAGTTGCCGCTGTCGTCAGCCGTCAGTGTGTTCGCGCCGTCATACACATTAGATGCCGTATAGGAAAAGCTCGCCTTGAACGTGACAACCGTTCCCGAAATGTACTTACCGCTGCCATCTGCTGTGTTCGTTGCGCTTACAATCTCCATATTGGCAGGCAGATTGACGGAATAGGTGGTAGCGGTGGATGCCGTCACGGTCACGTTGCCAGCGGGCATGGTGAATGTGTAATTGCGGTTGCCAGCATCGGTCAGCGTCAGGTCGCTGGTGCCGTCGTTCACTTTGAGCGTCGAAGCATCAACCGCCGTGCCGAGCGTCAGGGTGACGGTTTCGCCCGTAATCGCGAACTCGGTGGAAACAGTGATGTGCGCCTTTAGATCATCGCTCATCGAAACGGTGTGATTCAATGCCTTGGTACGAATCTGACGTTCCGAGCCCTCGTCCGTATCGTAGAACACGGCATCCTTGTCATCGCCGGTCACGATGTTACCGCCGCTTATGAAATTCACGGTGACAGAGCCGCTTGCAGACTTGCCTTTGCCGATGCACGCGCCTCCCTGAACGGGAGTGGCAACAATCTTCCTGATGCCGTCGGAGATATTGACGGTAATGCTGCAATCGCCGCCTAAATAGCCGGAACCGATACCAGCGGCATTGATGATTCCGCCGTTCAGGTTGATGGTGCTGGCTTTGCCTAGTATCCCTCCGCCACCGATGCCGGCGCCGTAGCCATCACCATCTTGTGCCGTCACGATGCCGCCGTTGATGGTGATGGTTCCGACGGTCGCTCCAGATTGACCGCCAGAGCCTATACCGGCCCCAACCTTACCTGTTGCATTGATTTTTCCGCCGTTGATGGTAATCGTTCCGGCAGCCGTGTTGTCCACACCGCCAATGCCTGCATTATATTGACGGTTATCGTTGGCTCCCGATGCCACGAGTGCTCCCATCGTCGCCTCGTCGTCCGTCTGAGCATAGATGTTCAGCGTAGCGTCGCTGCCAACGGTGATTCCCTTGCTGGCCGTCAGCGTCGCGTTGTTGGTGAGAATCAGGTTGACCGTGCCGCTTACGGTGATGCGGTCAGAGATGGTTGTATTGCTATTGACCACAAACCAGCCGCTGTTCCAAAAGGTTGAGCTGCTCTCTACAGTCGTATAGGTCGTGCATGACTGTTGTGTGCCAGTGGCATCCAAGTAGCTGATGCCGTCTGCCATCGCCGTTTGCGCGGTGAGGGACATCATGAGGGTGAGCAGGACTACACTGAGGTGCTGCCGGCTGCGCTTGATATTGCGCCAGCAGGCCCGGAAAAAGAAAAAGATGCCCACAGCTGCGAGGGCAATAAGAATAATCTCCAAAGGAGTGATTGATGATAGTTGACTCATAACTATTTTAAGTTTTGTAATTTTATGCCCGCAAAGGTACACCATTTCTATGAAACGGGGCATTGAAAATTGTACATGTATGTTGCAATACGGTGCAAATTGATTGCATTTTAGCACAATAAACATTGAAAATTGTCCATAGCATGCAAGAATCCACACAAAAAAAGCCCGATGAACTCGGACTTTTTTATTGTTTTTATGCTCTATGCGTTACGCGCGCTCCATTTTCTGTTTGGCGCGGTAATAGGAATTATAGGATGCGTAGCCGGAAGCGAGGGCTGCGGATTCCTTGGTCTCATCAGGATGCTGGGCCATGTACTGATCGAAGTGCGCCAAGCGCAGGCTGTTGACATAGTAGGCAAACGAGGTGAAGCGACGGCTGAACGTGAGCGACACGTAAGAACGGCCCAGCTGGCAATGCTCTACTACATCGTCGATCTTTAAGTGAGGATTAAGATAGGCCTGCTGGTCGCGGATGTATGCCTCGATCTCGATAGCGGTCTGGCCGATGAGATCCTCATGATCGTCATCCTCATGATCGTCGCACTCTTGTATGTGGGCGGTTTCGGGCGTAACAAGCAGGGCCTTGCGACGCCAAACGGGCATGACGGTGATGAGCAGACTAACGTTTGACACGGCCAGCAGCACATTCTGAATGGCCATGGCTGTAGGCGAATCGAGTATGTAGGCAGGCCATATCAGGGGCGTGAGGAATACAGGATAGAGCAATACGCGGCTGGCGTAGTCGGCAGGGAAGTCGTCGGGGTTTGAGTAGTTGGCATCGCGGGCCTCGTCCATCCAGTGCTTAACCTGCCACATGGCCAGTGCCACATAGCCCACCATCACCATACTCTCGGCCAGCACTACATGCTGCCAGATGCGCAACCCGTCGGCACTGAGAATGCCGGTGGGCAGCCATGCATTGAGCACGGGAACAAGCATGGTGCCTATGACGATGATGGCGGCCACCCAACTGATGCCTTTCCACTGGTTCCACTGCTTAACGGTGCCGGCAAAGCACAGCAGCAGTACGCCGCAGTAGAAATAGTAGGTAGCGGGGAAGTAGCTCTTGATGAGCAGCCAAGCCGATGCATCGGTGGGGTTAATAACGTAGGGCAGCAGCACCGAGGCGCAGCTGTAAAGCAGGCACTGCAGCTTGCGGTCGGGCCAGATATAGCGGTGGGTGCTCTTGGGTTGTTTACAAGTGTGGAACCAGCGCACTGCTGCAAACATCCAGCAGGTGGTAAGGTACATGAGTGCCGCCAATCCGTAATAATAGTTTTCTATCGTCATTTTTTTCTTTGTTAGTTCGTTTAACTGAGGGTTAAGATGGAGTCGTCGCACAGTTGGCACACCGTGGGGCGATGGGTGATGAATAGCATGGTTTTATGGGGGTGAGCCGTAAAAATGCGCTGGTAGAGCTCGCGTTCGGTGGGTTCGTCGAGCGAGCTGCTGATCTCGTCGAGCAGCAGGATATCGCCGCCATGCAGCAAGCCGCGGGCGATGGCTATGCGCTGCGACTGACCCTCGCTCAGGCCGCAACCGCGCTCGCCCAATTCGGTATCAAGACCGTCGGGCAAGTCGAACACAAAGTCGGCACAGGCGGTGTGCAGCACCTGGCGCAGCTCGTCGTCGGTGGCCGTGGGCTTGGCCAGCTGCAGGTTGTAGCGGATGGTGCCGCTCATCAAGGTGTTGCCCTGCGGCACATAGCAGATGTTGCCACCCACCTCTACCCTACCGCTGGTGGGCTGGATAAAGCCGAGGATGAGACGGAACAGGGTGGTCTTGCCGATACCCGTCTGGCCCATGATGGCCGTCTTGCTGCCAGGGGCAAACTCGTGGCTGAAGTGCTGTAATATCTCGCTGTCGCCATTGGCATAGCGGAAGCTGACATCATCAAACCTAACCATATTATTAGGCACGGATTTACACGGAGATACACGGATTTCGTTTTCCTTGGCCGCCGACAGCTCTTCTAACCTATCGATGCTGGCTGTGCAGTGTATCACCGTGGGCACCATGTTGAGCAGTTGCAGTATGGGGTGCTGAATCATACCTACCAGCTGCAGGAACGAGGTCATGACACCAAAGGTGATGGTGCCGTTGCGCAGGCAGATGCCGCCCCATACGAAGGCCAGCAGATAGCCCAGACCGAACACACAGCCCATGACAATACGCATGGCCACGGTGAAACGCATACGGCGCATGACGTTGCCCTTGAGGCGCTGCTGCATCGACTCGAGGCGGTCGGTAACCCACTGCTCGGAACCCAGCGAGCGCAGCACGGCGTTGTGCTCCATGCTCTCCTGCACCTGCATCTGTATGCGGCTCTCGTCCTCGCGGATATCGAGCGTCATCTTGCGCAGGCGGCGTGATATCAGCTTGCCAAACACGATGGCCATAGGCGTGAGCAACAGCAGGGCCCAAGCCAGACGGGCGTCGAACCAACGCATGAGCAGAAACGCGCCACACAGCTGAATAAAGGTGATGGCTATCTGGGGGACGGTGTCGGTACAAACACTGCTGACGGTCTCGATATCCTTGACCAGGCGCGAGGTGACATCGCCCGAGTGCAGCTCCTGTTCGGTATAAAGCTGACGGCGGAACAGGCTGCTGAAGATGCGCAGGCGCAGGGCGTTGGTCTGGTGCACGCCAGCGGTGGTGGTGAGCCAGTAGCCCACCTGACGGAGGGCCACACCGCCTAAAACGGTGAGCACCAGCAGCAGCACCATGTGCAGCACATCGTCGGCCGTGCCGGTACGAATGGTATCGTCGATAAACCTGCGGCTGAGCCATACCATGAGCAGGCCAAGTGTCACCTGACCGATACCCGTTACGACACGCACCACCGTATTAAGGCGGATGCCGCGCGAGTTACGCCACAACCATGCGATGTACTTCATATTTTATTCTATCACGCCTACTTTCAGCCACTCGTCGAGGATGGCGGTCACATCTGGTCGTGCCTCCTCGTGCGATACCTCGTATTCGTCGCAGAGCTGGTCCACCAGATCGTCGCTGGTAAACTCGCCCAGGTCCATGGCCTTTGTCCACAACCAGGCGGCTGTCTCGTTCAGCGCCAGCATCTTTCCAAAGTTCACGGCGCCAAGTCCTTCGCCTACAATGATGTTTTCGCCGCATACCTCGCGCAGCACAAAGCCTTTCTTAATTCTCATCTCTTTAATATTTACATTTTAGCATTTTTACATTCTCCGATATACGCCCAATATGTACCGGCGGACGGGGCGCAGATGCCACCAGAGCCGGGCAGCTCGGCAGCGCCACGGGGTGTACAGATAGTGTGCCTTTTCGTTGGCCCCAACCACGTGGGTTGCCACGGCCTTCACGTCGGCGCGCCGGCACTGTTCGGTGCCTTTGATGTTGCCGTCGCCCATCAGCACAATGCTGTCGCCGCTGATACTGATAATCCTATGCACCACGTATCGGCAGTTATCCGCCCACGCCAGCACCACATCGCCCACCTTGAGTTGGGCAGGTTGCTGCAGAACCACGCTCTCCTTGCCACCGATAATAAACGGCAGCATGCTGTGGCCATTCACGGGCAGCGTAACACTCACGCCATCCTGAACCAGACGGACAGCCTCTTCGATGATGTAGTTATCTTTCACCATTTATTTCACCTTTGCACAGTTGGGCGGCAGCCTCGTCGGGCAGGCACTCCAGATGCCATACGGGCACCTGCATGGCCAGCGCATTCTCGGTGGCATGCAGACCATCGGCTATGCGCGCATCCCAGCGCTTGCCGCTGATGCTGGGCACCAGTGCGGCATAAGCCTGCAGAGCGCCCAGGCGCTGTATCTTATTGTAGGGTGCCTGACTGAGCAGCACAACGCCACCCAGGGGATAGCTCAGGTTACGGTAGCAGGGTGTTTTACCGCTCCAGGGCGAGCCGAACACGGTAGCCACGCCATCCTGGCCTACACGTACCACGGGGTTATCGTCGTTTACCAGCTCGGTGCCCTCGATATACCGCAGCCACAATCGGGCATGCGTACTCTTACCTGTGCCGCTGGGGCCCAGGAACATATATCCCCTACCCTGATGGCTCACCACGGCGGCATGGAACAGTGCCGTGCGCTTATCGGCGGTGGCCAGGGCAAAAAGAATCATCAGTGCATTGTCGATAGCCAGCTTGGTGTATTGACCAGTGGTTATCAGGCGCCCTGCGTGGTAATCGGCCGAACAAACCAGCCAGCCTGCGGTGGCGCCATCCCATACAAAACCAAAAACGGCATCGCCTGCAGCCGTATGGCCGCAGACAATCATCTGCTCAACATCATCCTGTCGCAGTTCTTCGGTAAATTCGGGCGCTTCGCCGCTGCTGATAGCCAGTGAAAACAATGCCTCGCCATCGGCACAGGCAAACGGCTGATAGTTGGCCATGAGAGAAAAACAACTCTCATCGCCACGCACGCAGAACCGATGTTCTGCCACTTGATAATATCTAGATACACACATTCCGGATAATCTCTTAATGGTATTACGCTGCAAAGGTAATAAATTTTGTTAATATTCAGAACTTTATCCGGAAAAAAGTGCAAATATATCGTTCAGTTTTTAAGTTATTTTTTGGGTTTGGCTCTGAATTTTTCGCGTAGGTCATAGATACGCAGCATCTCCTTGGCTTTCTCCAGCATCTCGGTGAGCTTGTCGGTTGGCTTGTCGACTTCGGCAGCCTTCTCAACAAACTGCTGATAGTAGGCCCTGCCCTGCTCCTCGTCCTTTAACAGATAGGCATAGGCATTAGCGATGTTATAGTAAGTGGCTACCGATGAGGGATTATACAATAGGTGCTCCTTCCAAGCGGCTATGGCCTCGGGGTATTTGTGGGTAAGATAATAGCCCTCACCCTCCGACAAGGTAATTGCTTTCATGATGGTAGTATCGGGAAGCATCAGCTCCTTAGCTAAAGACAGATAGTTCAGTCCTTCGGGATAACGCTGGGTATCAACACACACCACGCCCAGGCGATAGGCACAGCCATAATGCTTCATGCCGCTGACAATAAAAGCCAGTTGCAGGTACTTGTAGGCCAGCTCAAGACTGTCGACACGCGAATAGCTCATGCCTGCCGAATAAAGGGTATTGAAGGTAGAGTCGCCCTGAGCTAACAGGCGTTCATACATCAGCGACGACTTGCCGAACTGGCGATCCATAAAGTAGGCATCGGCCAAGGCACGATTCACCTCAACGTTAGTAGAGTCAACAGCAAAGTACTGCTGTCCGCACTTGATGCCGTTTTGTGGTTGTTCCAACTGCGCATATGCCAAGGTGAGTCCTGCCACCATCTCCCCATCCATAGGGAAACGCGCCAACAACTGACTTGTCCAAAACACATAAGAGTCCAGATCACTCTGTTTCTTATAGCTCTGAGCCAACTGGCGGAAAGACTCGTGCGAGAGACTATCCTCTGGAATCGTCTTAAGCAATTCTATTACCTGGCGATAGTTAGCACGCTTGTAGTAGCAGTCTGCCAGTTTCATCTGGACAGCACAGTCAACTATCGCACTCTGTTCGGCAGAATGCTTGAGACGCTCGATGATTTCATTTTGCTTCTCCTTTGGCAACTTATTCAGTTGCTTAAGGGGAAGGGCTAGGTTTTCTACTGCCTTCTCCCGGCTTTTTTTCTTGGCCAAGTCATAAGCTTTCTGATAGTGTTTCAGAGCTTCGAAGGTGTTATACTGTTGCATACAACTGTCGCCAGCCTGTAGGCAGATTTTAAGAGAATCTAAGCCCTCACCCTTTGCAGGTGTAACCGCCAAAAGGGCGAGGGCAACAATAGTTTGAACTATTTTCATTATTGAATTTAAGAGAGAGATTTTATTTCTTTGTTGTAATCAGGATGACACCGTTCTTGGCCTTATCGCCAAACTTATCGGTGGAAGCCTTATCCTTCAGGATCTCCATGTGACTAACAGTGCTAGGATCGATAGTCTTTAACTGAGCGTAATCGATAGCCTTACCATCAAGCAGCACCAACGGATGCTTTTCGGCAGCTTGGGCTTCGTCTTTTCCATAGCCTACAACCACCATCTCGCTCACCTGGTTTGCACCTTCGGTCTTGTCAGCTGCTGCATGCTGAGCAGGTGCAGGACTACTTGGGAGCGCAAAATTGATAGGCACGGTGAATTTTACACGTACGGGCTTGCCATTCTGCGTACCAGCCTTCCATTTGGGCATGGCGCTGATAACACGCACGGCCTCGGCATCGAGTTCGGGACTAACCGACTTAGTAACAGTTGGTTCGCCAACAGAGCCATCCTGCTCAACTATGAAGGTTACGAGCACACGACCCTGTGTGCCTGCCTTGACGGCTGCTGCAGGATACTTAACGTTGCTAGCCAGGAACTGGAATAGTGCTGCTGAGCCACCAGGATACTCCGGCATATGCTCTACCACATCAAAAGGACGCGGCTTGCTGGTCTGAGCGGTTGAAGCATCGGTCTTTGACTGGGCGCTGGACTTTACAACCTTGATAGCCTTGTTACCCACCTTAATGGTGCCAGCCTTTGCACCTTTCTTAACAGGTGTCTGCTGCTGGGGCTGGGTGTAGACATAATGGGTCTCGGTCTCGGCATTTACAGCGAGCGCTACAGCTACGACAGGCAGGAGTGCCAGCAGTTTAAGGTAGCGCTGACGGGGGGATTTAGTATGTAACATCATATTAATTCGGTTTTTGAGGGTACTGTGGGAGATACCGTTAGCAAGGGAGTACCCACCAATGCTCGCGGCTTTTGTGATTAACAGGTATTGATATTGACGCGCATTGATCCCTTGAGAGAGTACTGCACCATCGGCCTCGTATTCGTGGATGGCACGCAGATCGCTGCGCAGCATCCAGATGGCGGGATTAAACCACTGGAGGGCGGTGAGGGTATCAACGAAGAGCAGGTCCCACGAGTGGTGGTAACGGATATGTCCTCGTTCGTGCGTGAGAATAGCCGCATCGTTAGCCAGGTAATCGCTGCGGTTCATCACGATATAATGCATCCAACTGAATGGGGCCAGATCGGGGTTACCGGTCACACAGATCACGGTACCATCAGCTTGCGGATACTTTTGGCTTTGCTTAATGAGATTTACGATTCCTAACAACGACCAGAGGGTATGGCCGAGCGTGGCTGCCATGCCGATGAAGAACAGGGCAATGAGCGCCACCTGCACAACCGAATACGTAGCAGTAGCTGACGACACGTCGGCCACAGCCTCGAAGGCGCCAAACGACACACTGGGGGCCGACTCCACCACAACGGTTTTATGCAGGGTGATAACGCACAGCGGCAGTACGAACGATGCCACAGCTGTAGCCAGAAGCACCACGCGATTAACACGGTGGAACGTTTCGCGGGCCAGCAGCACACGGTAGAACATGTAGAACACCGCCAAGATGGCTGCCACTTTCAGGTCGTAGGTCAGGAAATCTATCATTGTACAATTTAGTTATTTACGATTTCAAACTATTGTTTCTTTTCTATCTGGTCAAGAAGTTCCCGGAGTTCTTCAACAGAAATCTTCTCTTCCTTAACGAAAGCAGACACTGCTGAGAGATAGGAGTTATTGAAGTAGTTCTTAATCACACCGGCAATGGATTTACGTCCGTACTCGGCCTCGGTGATGAGGGGGTAGTACTGATAGGTATTACCAAACTGCTTATGATCAAGATAGCCTTCCTTCTCCAGAATGCGTACCATCGTAGACAGTGTATTGAAGTGCGGGCGTGGCTCGTCGTAATACTCCAAGAGCTCCTTGACGAACATCGGACCGTGCTGCCAATACAAATCCATGATCTCCTTTTCCTTGTTTGTTAACTTTTTCATTTTACTACAGTTTGCTTTAAGTTTCGTAATCAAATTGCGCGTTGTAATCAATATCCGAGTGCAAAGTAACTAAAAGTTTTCGTTACATACAACTAAAAGCTATAGTTTTTAAACTAAATTAATTAGTTAAGGATGGTTTTAACGATTATTCAGGCTACAGAACAAAAAAAAACAGCGCATCCATGGGGATACGCTGCTTTATAATCAGATAAAGATAAAACTATACCTTGATCTCAACCTCAACACCGCTGGGGAGCTCGAGCTTCATCAGAGCGTCAACAGTCTTAGCAGTTGAGCTGTAGATGTCGATCAGACGCTTGTAGTCTGAGAGCTGGAACTGCTCACGAGCCTTCTTGTTTACGAAGGTAGAGCGGTTAACGGTGTAGATACGCTTGTGTGTAGGAAGGGGGATAGGACCGCTGATGATAGCACCTGTGGCCTTAACAGCCTTCACAATCTTCTCGGCTGACTTGTCTACGAGTTTGTGGTCGTAGCTCTTCAGCTTAATACGAATTTTCTGACTCATTGTCGTTTTAATTGTTTAATTGTTATTTTAAAGCGGGTGCTGCTAAAGAGTCATTTGCTCAGCAGCACCCATTTGTTATCCTTATACGAGGTCGGCACGGCCCTTAACCTCCTCCAGAACTGCCTTAGCGATAGAGCTTGACAGAGGAGCGTGGTGATCATACTCCATAGAGCTGGTAGCACGACCTGAAGTGATGGTACGCAGAGCGGTTACATAACCGAACATCTCTGACAGGGGCACCTGAGCCTTAACAACACGGGCACCGCTGCGAGCCTCTTCCATACCCTCTACCTGGCCACGACGCTTGTTCAGGTCACCGATAACATCACCCATGTTCTCCTCAGGTGTTACAACCTCGAGCTTCATGATAGGCTCCATCAGTACGGGCTTAGCCTGAGCACATGCGTTCTTGTATGCCTGCAGAGCAGCGATCTCGAATGAGAGCTGGTCAGAGTCAACGGGGTGGAATGAACCGTCAAGTACAGTTACCTTCAGTGAATCCATTGGGTAACCACCGAGGATACCATTCTTCATAGCGTTCTCGAATCCCTTCTGGATAGATGGGATGAACTCCTTAGGAATGTTACCACCCTTAACCTCGTTAACGAACTGCAGACCGCCGTCCTTAGCGATATCCCAATCGTCGTCAACAGGACCAACGTTTACGATGATATCAGCGAACTTACCGCGACCACCCGACTGCTTCTTGTAAACCTCACGGAGGTTAACAGTCTTGGTGATGGCCTCCTTGTAGTTAACCTGAGGCTTACCCTGGTTACACTCAACCTTGAACTCACGCTTCAGACGGTCGATAATGATATCGAGGTGAAGCTCACCCATACCTGAGATAATGGTCTGACCACTCTGCTCGTCGGTACGAACGGTGAATGTTGGGTCCTCTTCGGCCAGCTTAGCAAGACCGTTATCGAGCTTAGCAACGTCGGCCTGGCTCTTTGGCTCAACTGCGATAGAGATCACAGTGTCGGGGAAGCTCATTGACTCCAGTACGATAGGTGCATCCTCAGAGCAGAGGGTATCACCAGTACGGATATCCTTGAAACCTACACCTGCGCCGATATCACCAGCGTCGATGCTCTCCATTGGAATTTCCTTGTTTGAGTTCATCTGGAACAGACGGCTGATACGCTCCTTCTTACCCGAACGTGGGTTGTAAACGTATGATCCGGCAGTGATCTTACCAGAGTAAACACGGAAGAATACCAGACGGCCCATGTATGGGTCGGTAGCAATCTTAAAGGCCAGAGCCGATGTAGGCTCGTCCTCAGAAGGCTTACGATCCTCTTCCTCATCGGTATCAGGGTTGGTACCCTTAATAACCTCTACGTCAACAGGTGCGGGCAGGAATGCACATACGTAGTCGAGCAGAGGCTGCACACCCTTGTTCTTATAAGAAGAACCGAGCAGCATAGGAGTACAAGCCATTGAGATGGTTCCCTTACGGATAGCAGCGATGATCTCGTCCTCAGTGATTGAGTTAGGATCGTCGAAGTACTTCTCCATCAGAGCCTCGTCGTACTCAGCAGCAGCCTCGAGCAGCTTGTTACGCCACTCGTCGCACTCAGCCTCCATGTCGGCGGGGATATCCTCAACATCGTACTCAGCACCCATGGTCTCATCGTGCCACAGGATAGCCTTCATCTTGATCAGGTCAACCAGACCCTTGAAGTTCTCCTCAGCACCGATGGGCACCTGGATAACAACAGGGTTAGCACCCAGGATGTCCTTCATCTGCTGAACAGTCTCGAAGAAGTCAGCACCTGAACGGTCCATCTTGTTAACGTAACCGATACGAGGTACGTTGTACTTGTCGGCCTGGCGCCATACAGTCTCAGACTGAGGCTGAACACCGTCGGCAGCTGAGTAAGTAGCAACAGCACCATCCAGTACACGCAGTGAACGCTCTACCTCAGCGGTAAAGTCAACGTGTCCCGGAGTATCAATCAAGTTGATCTTGAAGTTCTTACCATTCCATGTCCAGTTACAGGTGGTAGCAGCAGATGTGATAGTAATACCACGCTCCTGCTCCTGAGCCATCCAGTCCATAGTAGCAGCTCCATCGTGTACCTCACCAATCTTATGAGTCTTACCTGTGTAGAACAGAATACGCTCAGAAGTGGTTGTCTTACCGGCATCGATGTGAGCCATAATACCGATATTTCTTGTTAAATGTAAATCGCGGTTTGCCATTGTTTTGTATCCTTTTAACTTCTTACCTTATTTATTAGAAACGGAAGTGAGCAAATGCGCGGTTAGCCTCGGCCATGCGATGCATATCCTCCTTACGCTTGAAGGCACCACCCTGATTGTTGAAGGCGTCCATGATCTCAGCAGCCAGCTTATCAGCCATTGACTTACCAGAACGCTTACGAGCGAACTGAATCATGTTCTTCATTGAGATACTCTCCTTACGGTCGGGACGGATCTCAGTAGGTACCTGGAAAGTAGCACCACCGATACGGCGGCTCTTTACCTCAACCTGTGGGGTAATGTTGTCGAGGGCCTGCTTCCAGATCTCCAGGGCAGACTTCTCCTCGTTGTTCATTTTGCTCTTCACTGTCTCCAGTGCATTGTAGAAGATCTCATAAGACTTAGTCTTCTTACCATCAAACATCAGGTGGTTTACAAACTTAGACACCTTCTGATCGTTGAATACGGGATCTGGCAGGATCACACGCTTCTTTGGTTTTGCTTTTCTCATTTTGTTTTTGAATTAAAATTCTGCTTGAGGGCTGTTCTTACTTGTTCTTCAACGTCCTTCGCTCGGACATTTACTCAACCTTTATAACATTATCTCCAGCAAAACGGATTAAATTTTTTGTTTCTTTTTGGCCTGACTGACCATCTCCGGTCATTTTACTTCTTAGCCTTTGGACGCTTAGCACCATACTTAGAACGGCGCTGTGTACGGTTAGCTACACCAGCAGTATCAAGAGTACCGCGAACGATGTGGTAACGTACACCTGGCAGGTCCTTAACACGACCACCGCGAACAAGCACGATTGAGTGCTCCTGCAGGTTGTGTCCCTCTCCAGGGATGTAAGAGTTAACTTCCTTCTGATTTGTCAGACGAACACGGGCTACCTTACGCATAGCCGAATTAGGCTTCTTAGGAGTTGTTGTGTACACACGTACGCAGACACCACGACGCTGAGGACAGTTGTCCAAAGCAGGTGACTTTGACTTGTCAACAATTACCTTTCTGCCTTTTCTTACCAATTGTGAAATTGTAGGCATAATACTTTAATTTTTAATTTATATATATGTTATTTTATTTATAATCAGCGCTTTACACACCCTATCTCGCTTAATAGGGGCGTTTCGGGCTGCAAAGGTACAACTATTTTCCGATTCCACCTAACTTATATGGAGAAAATGCAAGTTTAAACCCTTGATTTAACAAGAAATAACGTTTTTTGAATTAATTAATAGTAGATTATGTCCATAATGAAGAAAAAAGAGTGCCGCACATACATGCAGCACTCTTAACATATTTTGCTAATCAAAGATAGCCTTATTTCTCCTCGAGAATGGTCTCATCAGCGAAGTCGAGAACGTTCTTGCGATTAGCCTGAATGCGCTCATACTCCTCCTTTGAACCAACGATAATCTTCTCGAACTCACGCAGACCGGTACCAGCAGGAATCAGGTGTCCGCAGATTACGTTCTCCTTCATACCTACCAGGTGATCTACCTTACCACGGATGGCAGCCTCGTTAAGTACCTTGGTTGTCTCCTGGAACGATGCAGCCGACATGAACGACTTGGTCTGGAGGGCGGCACGTGTGATACCCTGCAGGATCTGGGTAGATGTTGCGGGCACGGCATCACGAACCTGTACCAGACGGAGGTCACGACGCTTCAGCATAGAGTTCTCGTCGCGCAGCTTGCGGGCGGTAACAATCTGACCCTTCTGCAGGTTCTCAGAGTCACCGGCATCGGTAACTACCTTCTTACCCCAGATGCGATCGTTCTCCTCAGCAAAGTCGAGCTTGTCGACAATCTCCTGCTCGAGGAATGAGGTATCGCCAGGTTCGTTGATCTGTACCTTACGCATCATCTGACGTACGATGATCTCGAAGTGCTTATCGTTAATCTTTACACCCTGCAGACGGTATACGTCCTGAACCTCGTTCACGATGTACTCCTGTACTGCGGTGGGACCCTTAATGGCCAGGATGTCGCCTGGAGTGATAACACCATCAGAAAGTGGTGTACCAGCACGTACGGCATCGTGCTCCTGTACCAGGATCTGCTTAGACAGCGATACGAGATAACGACGCTGCTCACCAGTCTTAGAGGTTACGATAATCTCACGGTTACCACGCTTTACCTTACCCATGGTTACCTCACCATCGATCTCAGATACAACAGCAGGGTTAGATGGGTTACGAGCCTCGAACAGCTCGGTTACACGAGGCAGACCTCCGGTGATATCACCACCCTTGGCAGCAGCACGTGGAATCTTAACGAGGGTTTCACCAGTTGCAACTGTCTGGCCATCCTCAACAACAACGTGTCCACCTACAGGGAAGCTATATGTTCCGATTACCTCGCCATCGGCGCCGATAATATCACAGGTAGGAACCTTAGTACGGTCGCGCGACTCGGTAACAATCTTTTCAGTCAGACCAGTGGTTTCGTCGGTCTCGGCACGGAAGGTAACACCCTCGATGACGTCGTTGAACTTCAGGGTACCAGCGTACTCGGTTACGATAACGGCGTTGAATGGGTCCCACTGAGCAATCTTGTCGCCCTTGGCAACCTCGTCGCCGTGACCGAAGTAGAGTGACGAACCGTAAGGCACGTTAACGGTAGAGAGAACGATCTTGGTGTTAGGATCAACGAAACGCATCTCACCCAAACGGCTTACAACCATCTGACAGTCGCGGCCATCCTCATCGAATGGAACGGTACGAACCTCTTCAAACTCGATCATAGCGCGATCATATTTACATACGATGCTTGCATTTGCTGCGGCGTTGGCAGCCACACCACCGGCGTGGAACGTACGCAGAGTAAGCTGTGTACCTGGCTCACCGATAGCCTGAGCGGCAATCACACCAACTGCCTCACCCTTCTGTACCATACGACGGGTAGCGAGGTTACGTCCGTAACACTTCATGCAGACACCCTTCTTCGACTCACAAGTGAGCACTGAACGGATCTCGACCATCTCGATATCAGATGCCTCGATAGCCTCGGCTACACTCTCGGTGATCTCCTCACCGGCAGCTACAATCACCTCACCGGTCTTAGGATTGATCACATCGTGAACTGATACACGACCCAGGATACGCTCCGACAGGCTTGAGATAATCTCGTCGCCGCTCTTCAGAGCTGTGCACTGCAAACCACGCAGGGTACCGCAATCCTCCTCGGTAATAATCACATCGTGCGATACGTCAACCAATCGACGTGTCAGGTAACCAGCGTCGGCTGTTTTCATAGCGGTATCAGCCAGACCCTTACGAGCACCATGAGTAGAGATAAAGTACTCGAGCACCGACATACCCTCCTTAAAGTTAGAAAGGATTGGGTTTTCAATAATCTGGTGACCCTCGGCACCGGCCTTCTGAGGCTTAGCCATCAGACCACGGATACCTGAAAGCTGCTTAATCTGGTCCTTACTACCACGGGCACCTGAGTCAAGCATCATGAATACAGCGTTGAATCCCTGGTCGGCCTCGGTCATCTGCTTCAGCAGGATGTTACCGATATCGTTGTTAACGTGGGTCCAGGTATCAATAACCTGATTATAACGCTCGTTGTCGGTGATGAATCCCATGTTATAGTTGTCAGTAATCTGCTGTACCTCCTCATTACCCTTGGCAATCAGCTCAGCCTTCTCCTTTGGAATAATGATATCATCGAGGTTGAACGACAGACCAGCCACGTAAGCCATGCGGTAACCCAGGTTCTTGATACCATCAAGGAACTCACAGGCCTCGGCAAAACCTACATTCTTAATAACGGCTGCGATGATGTCGCGCAGACTCTTCTTAGAAATAATCTTGTTAACGTAACCAACCTCCTTTGGAATGATGCCGTTTACAATCACACGACCTACTGAAGTCTCAACCATGCGGCGCTCGGGCTTACCATCAACGATATCGTCAACGATAACCTTAACCTGGGCGTGCAGTTCGCACTTACCCTCGTTGTGAGCGATGATAGCCTCTTCAGGACCGTAGAAGGTAAGTCCCTCACCCTTTGCACCTGGACGGATCTTGGTAATGTAGTACAAACCAAGTACCATATCCTGTGAAGGCACGGTGATAGGTGCACCGTTGGCAGGGTTCAGAATGTTATGGCTCTGCAGCATGAGCAGCTGAGCCTCGAGGATAGCCTCGTTACTCAATGGGAGGTGTACAGCCATCTGGTCACCGTCGAAGTCGGCGTTGAACGCAGTACATGCCAGTGGGTGCAGCTGGATAGCCTTACCCTCGATCATCTTAGGCTGGAAGGCCTGGATACCCAGACGGTGCAGTGTTGGTGCACGGTTCAGCAGTACAGGGTGACCCTTCATCACGTTCTCCAGGATATCCCAGATAACTGGCTCACGACGGTCAACGATCTTCTTAGCGCTCTTTACAGTCTTCACGATACCACGCTCGATGAGCTTACGGATAATGAATGGCTTGTACAGCTCGGCAGCCATCAGCTTTGGCAGACCGCACTCACCCATCTTCAGCTCAGGACCTACAACGATAACCGAACGGGCTGAATAGTCAACACGCTTACCCAGCAAGTTCTGACGGAAACGTCCCTGCTTACCTTTCAGTGAGTCAGAGAGTGACTTCAGAGGACGGTTGCTATCGCTCTTGACAGCAGATGACTTACGGCTGTTGTCGAAGAGTGAATCCACAGCCTCCTGCAGCATACGCTTCTCGTTTCGGAGAATGACCTCAGGAGCTTTGATCTCCATCAGACGCTTCAGACGGTTGTTACGGATGATCACACGACGATAGAGGTCGTTCAAGTCAGAAGTAGCGAAACGACCACCATCCAGTGGTACCAGAGGACGGAGCTCAGGAGGAGTAACAGGGATAATCTTCATGATCATCCACTCGGGGCGGTTGATGCCCTTCTCTACTGATGAGCGGAATGCCTCTACTACCTGCAGACGCTTCAGAGCCTCGTTCTTACGCTGAACTGAAGAGTCGCTGTTAGCACGGTCGCGCAGTTCGTACGACAGTGAGTCGAGGTCGATACGTGTCAGGAGGTCGTAGATAGCCTCGGCACCCATCTTAGCGATGAACTTGTTAGGATCGCTGTCGTCGAGATACTCGTTTTCGGGTGAAAGCTGATTCTCTACAATCTCTGAGTACTCATCCTCTGAGAGCAGGTCGAACTTGTTAGAACCCAGGGCATCGTTACCCTCGGCATCCTTACGGCCTGCCATTACACCTGGCTGGATAACCACGTAGCGCTCGTAGTAGATAACTGCATCGAGCTTCTTGGTGGGCAGACCCAGCAGGTAACCTATCTTATTAGGAAGACTACGGAAGTACCAGATGTGTGCTACGGGCACAACCAGCTCGATGTGACCAGAACGCTCACGACGAACCTTCTTCTCTGTTACCTCTACACCACAACGGTCGCAGACAATACCCTTATAACGGATGCGCTTGTACTTACCGCAGGCACACTCATAATCCTTGGTAGGACCGAAGATGCGCTCGCAGAACAAACCATCGCGCTCAGGCTTATAGGTACGATAGTTGATGGTCTCTGGCTTGGTAACCTCACCGAAGCTGCTCTCCAGAATCTCTTCAGGAGAAGCAAGTCCGATGGTAATCTTCGTAAAATTATTCTTTATTTTTGAATCCTTCTTGAAAGCCATATATATTATCTTTCTCTTAATTCTTAACTCTTATTACTTAACTCACTTAGTCGAGGGTAATACTCAAACCAAGACCACGCAACTCGTGCAGCAGCACATTGAGAGACTCAGGGATACCTGGTGTAGGCATTGGCTCGCCCTTAACGATAGCCTCGTAAGCCTTAGAGCGACCTACGGTATCATCCGACTTGATTGTCAGGATCTCCTGAAGAACATGGCTGGCGCCGAAGGCCTCGAGGGCCCAAACCTCCATCTCTCCAAAACGCTGACCACCGAACTGGGCCTTACCACCAAGAGGCTGCTGAGTAATCAAGCTGTACGGACCGATTGAACGGGCGTGCATCTTATCCTCAACCATGTGACCGAGCTTAAGGAAGTAGGTGATACCTACTGTAGCAGGCTGGTCGAAACGCTCACCGGTCTCACCATCATACAGGTGGGTAGAGCACAGACGTGGCAGACCTGCCTTGTCGGTCCACTCAGCCAGGTCGTCGAGCTTAGCACCATCGAAGATAGGTGTAGCGAACTTAACGCCGAGCTTCTTACCGGCAGCACCGAGGATAGCCTCGAAAATCTGACCAAGGTTCATTCGAGAAGGCACACCCAGAGGGTTCAGTACCAGGTCGACTGGACGACCATCCTCGAGGAATGGCATATCCTCCTGACGAACGATCTTCGAAACGATACCCTTGTTACCGTGACGTCCGGCCAGCTTATCACCTACGCCGATCTTACGCTTCTTAGCAATGTAAACCTTAGCCATCTGCAGGATGCCGTTAGGCAGCTCATCACCGATGGTAATAGCGAACTTCTTACGCTTCATCTCAGCATCAAGCAGCTTATACTTCTTCATGAAGTTGATAATCAGCTTGGCAATCAGCTCGTTCTTATGCTCATCTGTTGTCCAGTTGCTAATCTGTACGTCGCCATACTCAAGGTTGCGCAGGGCTGTAGCAGTGAACTTGCTACCCTTGGTGATGATCTCGGCACCGGTGTAGTCCTTAACACCCTGTGAGGTCTTACCCTTAGTGAGCTCCATGAGCTTGTCGATCAGGATATCCTTCAGGTCCTCAACCTTTGCATCGTACTCCTCGTCGATCTTAGCAAGCACGATCTTATCCTGCTGCTTAGACTTACGGTCCTTGATGGCACGCTGGAACATCTTCTTATCAATAACAACACCACTCAGTGATGGGTTAGCCTTGAGTGAAGAATCCTTCACATCACCAGCCTTATCACCGAAGATGGCACGGAGCAGCTTCTCCTCAGGCGAAGGATCGCTCTCACCCTTAGGTGAAATCTTACCAATCATGATATCGCCTGGCTCAACACGGGCACCAACACGGATAACACCGTTGTCGTCCAGATCCTTGGTAGCTTCCTCGCTTACATTAGGAATATCAGCTGTGAACTCCTCAACACCACGCTTGGTCTCACGTACATCGAGTGAGTACTCATCAACGTGTACAGAGGTAAGTACGTCGTCACGAACAATACGCTCGTTCAGCACGATAGCATCCTCATAGTTGTAACCCTTCCAAGGCATGTAAGCTACCAGCAGGTTGCGGCCCAGAGCCAGCTCACCGTCCTCAGTAGCGTAACCCTCAGTCAGGATATCACCGGCCTTTACGCGCTGTCCCTTCTCACAGATAGGACGCAGGTCGATGGTCATATTCTGGTTGGTACGACGGAACTTAGCGATACGGTACTCCTTCAGGGCGGGCTCGAAGCTTACGAACTCCTCGTCCTCAGTGCGATCGTACAGAATACGGATGGTTGTAGCATCAACGTACTCAATCACACCATCACCCTCGGCAGTTACCATGGTACGTGAATCCTCACAAACCTGCTTCTCAAGACCGGTACCTACGATAGGTGCCTCGTTGTGCAGCAGAGGTACAGCCTGGCGCATCATGTTAGATCCCATCAGCGCACGGTGAGCATCGTCGTGCTCCAGGAATGGAATCAGAGATGCTGCGATAGAGGCAATCTGCTGTGGCGATACATCCATCAGGTCAACATCTGTAGGTGGAACTACAGGGAAGTCGGCATCCTGACGGCACTTAACAACCGAACGGATAAATGTACCATCGTCGTTCAGAGGTGCGTTACCCTGACCGATGATGTGCTCAGCCTCCTCCTCAGCGGTAAGGTAAACAATACCATTCTCGCTCAGGTCGGCAACACCATTCTCTACCTTACGGTAAGGAGTCTGGATAAAGCCAAGCTCGTTGATCTTAGCATATACACAGAGAGATGAGATCAGACCGATGTTTGGACCCTCAGGGCTCTCGATAGGACACAGACGACCATAGTGTGTATAGTGTACGTCACGAACCTCGAATCCGGCGCGCTCACGGCTCAGACCACCAGGACCCAGGGCAGAGAGACGACGCTTGTGAGTTACCTCGGCCAGAGGGTTGGTCTGGTCCATGAACTGCGACAGAGGGTTGGTACCGAAGAACGAGTTGATAACGCTTGAGATAGTCTTGGCGTTGATCAGATCGGTTGGTGTGAACACCTCGTTATCGCGAACGTTCATGCGCTCACGGATGGTACGGCTCATACGAGCCAGACCTATAGAGAACTGATTAGCCAGCTGCTCGCCTACGGTACGTACGCGACGGTTCGACAGGTGGTCGATATCGTCGACAGTAGCCTTAGAGTTAACCAACTGAATCAGATACTTGATAATCTCGATAATATCTTCCTTGGTCAGAACGCGAACATCCATATCAGTGTTCAAACCAAGCTTCTTGTTGATACGGTAACGACCAACATCACCCAGATCGTAACGCTTGTCAGAGAAGAACAGGTTCTGGATAACCTCGCGTGCGCTGGCATCATCGGCAGGATCAGCATTACGCAGCTGACGGTAGATGTAGAGCACAGCCTCCTTCTCAGAGTTAGATGGGTCTTTGGCCAGTGTGTTGAAGATGATGCTGTAATCCGAAGCTACAGAGGCATCCTTGTGCACCAGGATAGTCTGTGCGCCACTCTCAAGGATATCCATCATGTTCTCCTCGGTAATCTCAGTCTCACGCTCCATAATCATCTGGTTACGCTCGATTGATACTACCTCACCAGTATCCTCATCAACGAAGTCCTCGTTCCAGCTCTTCAGTACGCGGGCAGCCAGCTTGCAGCCAATCACAGCCTTCAGACTCTTCTTGTTAACCTTAACCTCCTCGGCCAGGTTGAAGATCTGCAGGATGTCCTTATCAGCCTCGAAACCGATAGCACGCAGCAGAGTTGTTACGGGCAACTTCTTCTTACGGTCGATGTATGCATACATCACATTGTTAATGTCGGTAGCAAACTCGATCCATGAACCCTTGAATGGGATAACACGAGCCGAATACAGCAGGGTACCGTTAGCATGTACGCTCTGGCCGAAGAATACGCCAGGTGAACGGTGCAACTGTGAAACGACTACGCGCTCGGCTCCATTGATAACGAATGTACCATTGGCGGTCATGTAAGGGATAGGACCCAGGAACACATCCTGAATCACAGTTCCGAAATCCTCATGATCCGGATCAGTACAATACAGTTTCAGCTTAGCCTTCAGGGGCACGCTATAAGTCAAACCACGCTCCAAGCACTCATCGATGCTGTAACGAGGTGGGTCGATATAGTAATCCAAGAACTCAAGAACGAAATTATTACGTGTATCGGTGATAGGGAAGTTCTCAGCGAACACCTTATACAAGCCGTCATTCTTGCGTTCCTCAGGCGGAGTATCCAACTGCAGGAAGTCTTTGAACGACTTTAATTGCACATCAAGGAAATCCGGGAATGGCATCGGATTTTTGACGCTGCCAAAGTTTACTCTGTTATCTATTATTTTTGAAGCCATAAATTATAATTTAAATAAAAAGGCTAGGAACCCCCGACTGGGGAGTCCCTAACCGATTGCTATTTGTATGTAACTGATTACTTCAGCTCAACCTCGGCACCAGCGGCCTCGATGGTCTTCTTCAGGTTCTCAGCCTCTTCCTTGCTCAGACCCTCCTTAACGGTAGCAGGAGCACCGTCTACGAGATCCTTAGCCTCTTTCAGACCAAGACCACAAGCCTCCTTAACGGCCTTTACAACCTGCAGCTTAGCAGCACCGGCTGACTTCAGAACTACGTCGAATGAAGTCTTCTCCTCAGCTGCCTCAGCAGCACCAGCTGCAGCAGGACCAGCGGCAACAGCAACAGCTGCAGCGGCGGGCTCAATTCCATACTCGTCCTTCAGGACAGTTGCCAACTCATTAACTTCTTTTACAGTAAGGTTTACCAACTCTTCTGCAATAGCTTTAATATCTGCCATTTTATTTAAAATTTTAATTGTTTTTAATTTGAATGTTACTTATTTCGCTTATTTGTTACGCTCAGCGATAGCGTCAAGCAGACCGTGAACCTTGCCACCAGCGTTCAAGCCAGAAACAACATTCTTGATTGGAGACTGCAGCAGAGCTACAACCTCGGCGATCAGTTCGTTCTTGCTCTTAATTGCTACGAGCTCATCAAGCTTGTCAGCACCAACGAAGAAGCTCTCCTCAGCATATGCACCCTTCAGGGCGGGGATACCTTCCTTCTTGTACTCCTTGATCAGCTTAGCAGGTACATTAGCTGTCTGTGCGAACATAACAGCTGTGTTACCCTTCAAGCACTCATAAAGTGGAGTGAAATCAATCTCTGAAGCCTCGAATGCCTTCTGGAGAAGAGTGTTCTTCACCACCAGCAACTTAATCTCATTCTTGAAGCACTTCTCACGGAGCTCTGATGTCTTAGCGGCATCGAGACCGGTCAGGTCAACAAGATAGAAATGAGGATATGCCTTCAGCTTCTCTCCAAGTTCTACAATGATAGTATCTTTTACTTCCTTTTTCATTTGTCTAATCTTTTAACGAGTTATTCAACTGATTTAGGATCTACCTTGATACCCATGCTCATAGTGCTTGAGAGGAAGATACTCTTAATGTATGTACCCTTAGCAGCGGCGGGCTTCAGCTTGATAATGGTAGAGATGAACTCCTTAGCATTCTCAAAGATCTGATCTGCGCTGAAGTTGATCTTACCGATTGATGTATGCACAATACCTGCCTTATCAACCTTAAAGTCAATCTTACCCTGCTTAACTTCCTTAACTGCCTTAGCAACATCCATAGTAACAGTACCACTCTTGGGGTTTGGCATCAGTCCGCGGGGACCGAGCACACGGCCCAAAGGACCGAGCTTACCCATGCAAGAAGGCATTGTGATGATTACATCAACGTCTGTCCAACCACCCTTGATCTTCTCGATATACTCGTCAAGACCTACGTAGTCAGCACCTGCTTCCTTAGCAGCAGCCTCCTGATCAGGAGTACAGAGAGCGAGCACACGTGTAACCTTACCAGTTCCGTTTGGCAGCGATACAACGCCACGAACCATCTGGTTAGCCTTACGTGGATCAACGCCCAAGCGTACATCGATATCAACTGAAGCGTCGAACTTAGTGGTGGTAATTTCCTTCACCAGTGCGGCGGCTTCCTTCAAAGAGTATGCTTTCCCTGCTTCAACCTTCTCAGCGACCAACTTTTGATTTTTTGTCAGTTTACTCATTGTCTCTAATTGAAGTTATTAATTATTTACCAGGGAACTCCCCTTCTACAGTGATACCCATACTACGCGCTGTACCAGCGATCAGCTTCATAGCTGACTCTACGGTAAAGCAGTTCAAGTCCTTCAGCTTATCCTCAGCAATAACGCGAACCTGATCCCAAGTTACCTTGGCTACCTTCTTACGGTTTGGCTCAGCACTACCGCTCTTCAGCTTAGCAGCTTCCTTCAGCTGTACAGCTGCGGGAGGAGTCTTCAGCTCGAAAGAGAATGACTTGTCAGTGTAGTAGGTGATAACAACAGGAATAATCTTTCCTGCCTTATCCTGGGTTCTGGCGTTGAACTCTTTGCAGAATCCCATAATGTTAATTCCCTTAGAACCCAGTGCAGGTCCTACTGGAGGTGAGGGATTCGCAGCGCCACCTTTAATCTGTAATTTGATTAATCCAGCAACTTCTTTAGCCATTTCTGTTTGTTATTAATTGAATTTTGTTATATAAGCATCAGGAGTGGAAGCCTCCCTCTACCGATATAGAGAACAGGCGAACCGTAACATTCACCCTATTCCTTTTCTACCTGATTATATCCAAGCTCCAGAGGAGTCTTGCGACCGAAAATCTTAACCATAACTTTCAGCTTGTGTTTCTCGGCATTCACCTCTTCGATAATTCCGCTGAATCCGCTGAAAGGTCCATCTGTTACCTTAACTGCTTCATCCACAGCATAAGGTACACCAATCTCTTCACTCTTTATCTCCGTCTCCTCGGCAGTACCAAGGATTCTGTTAATATCACTCTGCTTTACAGGGGTTGGATTATCCAAACCGCCCAAGAAGCCTAACACATTAGGCATAAAGCGCAGTGTGTGAGCCATTTCTCCCTGCAGGTTGGCCTCTACCAACACATAACCTGGCAGAAACAGCTTCTCTTTTACCACACGCTTACCATTACGCAACTGAGCATATTTCTCGGTAGGCAGCAAAACCTGACCTACGTTTGACTGAAGGAAAGAGTCACGCTTCATCAGAGCCTCAAGGTATTCCTTTACCTTGGCCTCTTTACCGCTAACTGCGCGAAGTACGTACCATTTCATTCCTGACTGAGCCATTTCTCTTGCGTTATATTAACCGGGATAAACCATACTCATTACCGACTTGAACACAAAGTCCATAGCCCATACCACCAAAGCAATAATGAGCGATGCTGAAAGCACCACTACTGCGCTATGAGTCAACTCCTTGCGAGAAGGCCACGTTGTCTTATGTGCGAGCTCGTCGTAACAAGCTTTGCAATAATCGATAAACTTCTTAAACATATTATTTCTTATTTAGCACGGGAAGGAGGACTCGAACCCACGACCCTCGGTTTTGGAGACCGATGCTCTACCAACTGAGCTATTCCCGTAAGTAAGCCCCCGCCCATTAAAAACGGGGGCTTGGCTATATCTAGTTTTAACTAGAATTTCTAGATTTCCTAGAGCTTACTGAGGATTAGTCCTCGTAAACCTCTGTGATCTGACCAGAACCTACTGTGCGACCACCCTCACGGATAGCGAAGCGCAGACCTGGGTTCAGAGCTACAGCGTAGATAAGCTCAACAGTGATCTCTACGTTATCACCAGGCATTACCATCTCAACACCTGCGGGCAGTGAAATCTCACCTGTGCAGTCCATTGTGCGGAGATAGAACTGAGGACGATACTTGTTTCCGAATGGAGTGTGACGACCACCCTCTTCCTTCTTCAGAACGTAGATAGAAGCCTTGAACTTCTTGAATGGCTTGATCTGACCTGGGTGGCAGAGTACCATACCACGCTTGATCTCGTTCTTGTCGATACCGCGGAGCAGCAGACCTACGTTATCACCAGCCTGACCCTCATCAAGAATCTTGCGGAACATCTCAACGCCAGTTACAACTGACTTCTTGTCCTCACCAAGACCGAGCAGCTCAACCTCATCACCAACGTGGATAACACCAGTCTCGATACGACCAGTAGCAACTGTACCACGACCTGTGATTGAGAATACATCCTCAACAGGCATCAAGAATGGCTTGTCAGTTGCACGAGGAGGC
The DNA here is from genome assembly GCF_000687715.1 of Xylanibacter ruminicola Ga6B6. GTDB lineage: Bacteria > Bacteroidota > Bacteroidia > Bacteroidales > Bacteroidaceae > Prevotella > Prevotella ruminicola_B. The sequence goes on along the minus strand of NZ_JHXD01000003.1, from coordinate 68,723 downwards.
TCCTGGATCCATGTATCACAAGTGTTCATGAGCTCCATTACCTTCTCCTCCCACTTAGCAACACCGTTCAGTGCACCAAGGGCAGAACCACGAATGATAGGAGTATCCTCCTCGAACTCGTACTGAGCGAGAATCTCCTGAACCTCCATCTCAACGAGCTCCAGCATCTCCTCATCCTCAACCATATCGCACTTGTTCAGGAATACAACCAGACGGGGAACGTTTACCTGACGAGCGAGCAGAACGTGCTCACGAGTCTGAGGCATAGGACCGTCAGTAGCAGCTACAACAAGAATAGCACCGTCCATCTGAGCAGCACCAGTTACCATGTTCTTTACATAGTCAGCGTGTCCTGGGCAGTCAACGTGAGCGTAGTGACGAGTAGCAGTCTCGTACTCAACGTGAGCGGTGTTAATAGTGATACCACGCTCCTTCTCCTCGGGAGCGTTGTCAATCTGATCGAATGACTTAACCTCAGAGAGACCAGCCTTTGCCAGCACAGTTGTGATAGCAGCTGTCAGAGTTGTCTTACCGTGGTCAACGTGACCGATAGTACCGATGTTTACGTGCGGTTTGGTGCGCACAAAATTCTCTTTTGCCATTTTACTTGTTATTAATTTTGTTAATTATTACGAATTTTCAGTTTCCTCCTTCTAATCGCAAGAGAGCTGTAACTGAGAGTTGAACTCAGGACCTCTTCCTTACCAAGGAAGTGCTCTACCACTGAGCTATTACAGCATGTTCTTGGAGCGGAAAACGGGGCTCAAACCCGCGACCCCCAGCTTGGAAGGCTAGTGCTCTATCAACTGAGCTATTTCCGCAAACATCTCTTGAAGTGGGTGCTGATGGATTCGAACCACCGAAGTCGAAAGACAGCAGATTTACAGTCTGCCCCATTTGGCCACTCTGGAAAACACCCATGTCATTTCCGCTTATTAAGCGAGGGACGACCTTCCCTTTTGTTCTTTCGAACCAAGCGGATTGGCTTTCGCCTACCCTCCTCCTTCCTTCTTGAGCCTCTTGTCGGATTCGAACCAACGACCCCGAGATTACAAATCACGTGCTCTGGCCAACTGAGCTAAAGAGGCTTTTCTAAGCAGCCGTTCTCTGTTTCAGATTTACGACCTGTCGGAAAACGGCTGCAAAGTTACGACTTATTTTTGAATTACCAAAACTTTTTCGAGTTTTTTTTATCTATTTCTCAATTTTTCCTTAAATTTCGTCAATTGAGCCCTCATAGAATCCACGCAAAGGTCAATTCCTTCCTCAAAAGTGTCACATGTCTTGTCTACGAAGAGAGTGGTTCCTGGAACGAAAACCTCAAGACTTGCTTCCTTATTTTGAGCCGTGGCTGGCTTGACTACTTTAAGTTGCACCTCTACTTTCTGTATATCCTCAAACGATTTTTCTAACTTGGCGACCTTCTTTTCGATGAACGCCTCTAACTTCTCGGTAGCGTCGAAGTGAATCGACTTAATCTTAATCTCCATAATTACCTCCTATTTTAGGTTGTTAATAAAAAGGTTCAGGCTCTAGGATGAGCCTCTTTATAAATTCGCTTTAGTTGCTCAAACGTGGTGTGGGTATAAATCTCGGTTGTACTAACACTGGCGTGTCCTAACAAACTCTTGATTGTTTCCAACCCGGCACCATTGTTCAGCATGGCAGTGGCAAAGGTGTGCCTAAGCACGTGTGGCGAACGTTTTTTCAGCGAGGTAACCATCGAAAGATACTTCTTCACGATCTGATAAACCTGACTGTCGGTAATCCGCTGCCCTTTGTCGCTCAGAAAAAGCGCGCCGCAGGTTTCGCCGAATTGTTCGTTGCGAGCAGACTGATACTGCTTGAGCACCTCGGCCAGCTCAGCACCGAAGGGCACTATGCGCTGCTTATTCCTTTTTCCCGTTACTTTCAGTTGTGCCGCATCAAAGTCTACATCCCTATCGTTCAGACTTACAAGTTCCGCACGTCGAAGACCGGCTTCGTAGAATAGTAATAATATGGTACGCGCACGTACATTATTAAAAGAACTATCCCACTCTACGCCGTCTATCAGACGGTCCATTTCTCCTTCGCGAAGGAACTGCGGCAGTGGTTTTGATTTCTTTGGACCTACAACAGCATGCGCTGGGTCGGCCTTAACCAGTTGTCTCTTTAGGGCAAAGCGGTAAAAGGAACGCAGTGCGCTCAATTTCTTATTGATTGTTGAGGCAGAGTTTCCTTTATCCATGAGACTCTCCATCCAGTCACGGATCAGGTCGGCATCAACCGAACCTAAAGAGAGATCATTATCCCTAAAAGTCAGATACGATGCAAAGTCCCTAAGACTTTCTTCGTATGTCTGCACCGTTAGCGGAGATGTATTCCGCTCGTAGCGCAGGTAGTCCAGAAACTGGTTAATCATCATAAAATCGCAACCTTTAGTATTTGGGTACGAATTTACGGAAATTTCTCGAAACTACCAAATTTTCGGGGAACTTTTTTTATTCCTCGTTAGCGCGAAGCTGCTGAACATATACAGCGTGCTCCATCTTCAGGCGCTTCAGTACAGATGGCTTGTCAAACTGCTGACGACGACGCAGCTCCTTTACAACACCTGTCTTCTCGAACTTTCTCTTGAACTTCTTGAGAGCCTTCTCAATGTTCTCGCCTTCCTTTACTGGTACAATAATCATTTGTTTTGCTTTTAATTATTTATGTTAAACTTAATGCTTTCGGGCCCAGTGCCTCGAAAAGCGGGTGCAAAGTTACTGATTTTTTACAAAACTACCAAGTTTTTACACATTTTTTATCAAATTACACGCAAAATACTTGATTTTCAACACCATACCTCTAGCATTTCTGCCAGAGGTTGGTGTCAATCTTCACAATTTTGCCTTCTTTAACCCAACGGTAAATAATGGTCTTTACCACACCCGATTCACCATTTGCCAAACGGAGATTTACCAAATCTTCCTTTGAGAACTCCTTAGACAAAGCATCCAGGTAGCGAATATTACCCTTTGAGGCCTGAGCACTGATAGCGCCATCGCGCAAGGCATCAATCTTATTGCCATAAATCAGCAACTGATAATAGAAACAACGCTCAGCATACCAGATGGCAAACTTAATGGCTCGGTCAGTTTCCTGCCTGCCTTCGAGCAGATAGGCGATGATGCCGGCACGGAAACCATTGAGTGCAGCACGACGACGAAGCACATCGATAGAATATCGTAGTGTCTGCAGATACTCCTGACGCTTACCTTCGTCCCACTCTTCGATGGCCTGATTGATAAGAGGCAGACTTACCTCACCCTCCTCATCCATCAAACAGAGACACTGGCGTTTCACCTTTTCCTCCTCTTCCTTGGTCCACGTCTTAAACTTAGGCATCTTGGCACCTACCATGTCAGGCAGAAGCACAGGCGTTACTCGGCTAACCAGACCACTCTCGGCATCGGCAAAGAAAGCACGGCACTTATTAGGTGTACCACACATCACCATATTATAATAGAGGGTGACCTTACCCGAGAACGAATCCTTCGAAATGCGGTGCTGTCCCCAAGGTTTGTTGTCGTAAGCCAGGCGGAACAGGTCGTTCTTCTCTGTCCACGCACCTCCCTTGTTATTCTTCAGAACAGTCTCAATCTCAGGGGCATAGGTAAACAGATGCTTACCCTTGGCATAGAGAGCACGCTCCAGGAATGCCGACACACCGATGTTAGGTTCGATGATACGAATCTGACTGCAGGGATTCTCCACCTCCTCGCCGTTTTTCTTGGCCAGCGAGTACTCGATTTCCTTCTGCCACTCCACCTCGTCCTGCTTGATGATAGGATCCATCAGCAGTTCGTACTCAGTATCCACGAACGACTTACCAGTGGCCTGAGGCGCCTCGATATCCACGATAAAACTGGGTGAATTCAGCTTGCCGTCGCGATATTTGGCCCTGACACTTGTGGCCAATGTGCCAAGCATAGGCATGGCGGCCATCAGGGTAGCCTCGCGGAATTCTTCAGGAGCATGATCGGAAAGGTCCTGAAGTATGCCAGGCAATTCCTTATCAACAGGAGCTACAAAGGTCTCGTCATCACCATCCTGACCAGCTTCAGCTACTGCTCCCAAGGTGGACAGCACATCCTTCATAATCGAAGGCATATCCGAGGGGCGGGTACTGCCCACAGCGCTTTTGATGGTAGAAATAGTCTCATGGTCAGACAGTCCCCAATGAGGAAGAATTGAGAAAAGCTTCTGCTCGTCGAAATCGCAGATGAAACGCATATAGCGACTCATTGTATAGAGTGCCATATTACGCTCACCTTCGGCTGGAGCATCGCCATATCCCAACTTCAGGAGCAATCCCGATACGATGCTCTCATAAGGAATACCCTTGTAGTTAAGAGATGAGGAAGACGATGCGACAGGTGCAGCTTCACTCTCAGCAACTGGATGGTTTCCAACCTCATACAGCTTCTTCTGCTCCTCGGTAAGAGGCTCGAACACCGCAGGATCGAGAAACCTCACATACTGCTCACTAACCATAAAACAGCATCGGGCCAGGTCGGTAACATGCGAATCGTAACTTACCCCGAGTCGGGCAGCCAGTTTCTGGATATCCTCCTCGATGGTAGCCCCAGGTGTACGCCAAGCCCAGATGTGGGTACCACCTCCGGCACTCTCGGCAAAATACGCAATACGGCATTCGTCTATCAGGTTCTCCGTCCAAACCTTACCCCAGAGCTCCTCAGTCAGACCCTTCTCATCGATGTCGAGGAAGAAAAGTCCCGAAGGTACAGCATCTTCAGCTTTACGGGTTCCGTTGGTAAAACACTCTGCAAGAGGCAGCCATACAGGCAGTTCCTTCTTGCGACTCAAATTCTTGTTCTGCTTCACGTCGGTGAGGATTTCCTCTACGTGATTCTCCGCCAGCAGCTGACGGTAAGCAGCCATGCTCGCCTTGCGAGGCTTGCCGCTAAAAGATGATGCCATTTGTATCATATCGGCGGCAAAGGTCGCAAGGGGTTTTGCACCTTCAAAATGGGATAATTCTAGCTAATAGTGCAATTATTCTTAGAGTTTGCTAACTGGTTATATTTCTGATAGATAGCACTAAAAACTTTTTTCAATTTTTCGTCTTCACTACTAAAACCTTCCTGAATATTCTTTCTGAATGTGTCAACATATCGTACCTCAGTAAGCTTTTGGGCTAAATCGCGGTCGGAATGAGCGCCAAACATTGCACTTTTTTTCATTTCTCCCACCAAATGACAGAAAAAGCGGGCAGTAAACTGATTATTATGCGGACTTTTACGAGTAACCTTCAGGTGAGCAAATATGTTTTCATCCTCTATCAACTCCCTCCACATATTTATATAATGGGGCATCCACTTCTCGTCAAGAAGATTGGCAAGTTTATTGGCAGCATTTATCACAGCCTCGCCTATCTGCTGAACATCGGTGTTTACCAGCTGCTCTTGTCCGAACTTGGTGGTAGGATCCAGTTCGCGGGCAACTTCGCAAAGCGATGCAAGGTGGAAAATGAAATAACGGATTTGCTCATCACCAAGTTGTGCCTCCTGAAAATCCCGGTCGAACGCCTCGCGATCGGCACTCCATTTGGCAAACAGTCCACCAGGTACCTGTGCCAGTTCCTGCAGCTCTTTACTGCGCTCGGCAGCCATCACTTCCATCCACGAGCAGCTATCGTTTACCACCCTGAGTGTATCACGATGTTCTTTCCAATAGGCCTCCCAGGTGTTGCTCTTTCGCACACGTGCCAATTCCTTATCAAGCAGGTTGGCCATTGCCTTGCCTTTACTTCGGTTACTCTTCATAATGCTCACAAGCATTCCTGGCAATAGCATCAGAACCAACAGCCAAAGTACCATAACCTGCATATTGTTGGTTAAACCCGTACCTATCGAATCCATCGCTTGGTGTAATGTTTTAAAATAGGTGGTTGCCAAATCTTTATCCTGCGATGCATCTTTCTCGTTTATACTATTAACAATGGTGGCCATCACTATCAAATCTTCTGGCTTAAGATGCTGAGCACAAACATACATAAAGTATTGCAATGGCGAACTTTCAGGCTGTGCGTTCTTAGCCTCTTGAGGTGGCATAGCAAAATACTGATTCATCATCTGCTGCGAAAGATCCACAAACGATACCGACTTATGCGCTAATGGCTCGCCCAAATAATTACTGGTAAGCGTTATTACCGATTTGCGTAAACTGTTGTTGCACACCATCTTATCGATGCGATCCAGATACTCGGAATATAAAAATGCGCAAGGCATCTTATTCAGCTCGACCAAGGCCGTCATCGTACTCTGCATACGCATGATGGCTGCATAGACTTCAGCCTCAACACAAGTATCCATACCATCAGTCAGTTCCTGTACCAAGCACTCAAGCCGGTCGGCAGCCACCTGCCAATGACGGCACACCTGAACCGTTAATTGCTCAGTGCGCTCGTCGTCAACAATCTTTTTAATTTCTTCGGTCTTCATACTCATTTCATGTTTATCGGTCACATGGTCACAGCTGTGACCATGTGACCATTTTATCCTTTTGATTATTTGTTTTTATTCGTAATTATCTATTTATCAATAAGTTAGTCACAACAAAACATCACATCTTCCTCACTGCGGTCACATGGTCACAGCTGTGACCACGTGACCATTACACCGTGAAGTAGTGCAGTTGCGAATACTAATAGATGAAGGTGCGAATATTAAACCTAGCAAGTACAAAACCTAAGGCAAACAGGTACAGAATGCCTGTTTAAATATCGTTTGCCTATACTCAAACGATTGTGCGCCTATACGCAAACAACTGTTCGACTATACCCGATTTCAATCGCACTCCAGCACCATCGTCATCTATTTATATCTCTGTATAGATGTGCTCCTTGCCACGTGGTGTCATCAGCAGTTTAGGATTGTCGCCCTTGGACCACTCCTGCAGTTGTTTACGAGCCGAATAGATAGTAAGCCCTGTAATGTGGGCAAACATGCCAGCAGTAATATAGCCGTTACGCTGCAAACAGTCGCGCATCGTCTGTTCCAGTTTATCCTTATCGGCCAGTATCTCCTTGGTGTCAGGGTTATGATAGCGACGAAATCCGTCGAGCCACTTCATAATCTCCCTTTCCCAAAACTTGCCAGGGTTATACTCCACGCCCTCAAGCCTTACATCGCGATCTTTCACCTGGTCGGCATCAGTCAACTGTTTAGCCAGCGACAACTTTGGCGCAAACGAACCTATAGGTGTATCAATGCGATAGCCCTCGGCCAGGAATCTACCCGCTGCACGCACAAAGGCATCCATCACCCTACTTAGTTCGCCATACCGCAGATAGTTCATCCGCTCGCAGTAGTCCTCGAGCTGCTTCATGTTCAGCTTCATTCCGCTTTTGGGACGGACATATACTATGTTTTGTCCATCTTCGCCCTTTACTGGGGTTCGATGAACCTCATACCACATTCCACTTTCTTTTCTAGGCATATACTTTAGCTTTTTAGTATCTGCTGCAAAGGTACACTTTTTTATTGTATTTTACCAACAATCCACCTTATTTTTTTATAAAAAAGCGGCACCTCGCAGTGATTGAGGTGCCGCTTATGATCTATGCTGCTTCGTAAAATATCTGCCCTACTCTATCGATATGGTCGCCTATTGGTGTACCTTTCTTTTTATTGTAATCAAGCAGATCGATGGAGTACAGGAGTTCCAAATCATCAATCTCGCACAGAATGGTTAGTATCTGATTATAATCAACACCTTCGCCAATCACAGCCAGATCGATATCTGAACCTTCACGATAAGTTCCTTTCGACCGAGAGCCGAAAATCAGAACTTTCTTGATGTTCGCATGCCGACGAAACACATCTTGCAGTTCCTTAATAACAGTATCGCTTAGTCCAAATTTCATGTCTGTTTATAATCTTCGTTTTGTGAAAGCACGTTCAAATCTTCATCCAGTTTTTTCAACAGACCAAGAACCTGTCGGCCTCAGTCACCTCAACGAGTCTGCCACATGCCTTATGATAGTTAGCATATCGCTGAATCCATCTTTTATCTTTCTGCTCATCCATTTCTGAATTCCGTTATTTGCGGGCAAACATACAATGATTTTTCCAAATTAGCAAGCAAACACAACAAAATATGCGAAAAAACGGCAGGTATTCTTCCATCCGAAAGCAGCAATTTTTGAGAATTTTGCAATTTTGTGGCAAGAAAAAATCACCAAAGCAGAGATGTTCTTAAAATACATATAATTCTTCTATTTATTTTTTGAGGAATGGACAAAAACGTTTACCTTTGCATCCACTTAAGAAAAAATAATTAAAAATGAAGAAACTTTTATCAACTATCGTGCTGGCTATAACCTGTGTGGCTGCGTTGGCGCAAAAATCCAAAGTGTGGGATGATGTCATTACTGGTTATTGCAACATTCCCGTTATCGATATAACCAAAGTTACGTTTACGCCAGATAGTACCGAAGTGTGCATGCGGCTTAGTTTTCGAGCTGGCAAGCAGTTTGGATTCACCAGTGGCACACATCTGAAAGTAGGTACTCAGCAGTACGCCGTCAAGAACGCAACCGTTATCAAACTCAACGAGGGTTACACCATGCCTACTGATACGGTAGACTTCTCGCTGATATTTAATCCTGCACCACTCGGCACCACGCGGATGGATTTGATTGAACCCGCAGGTTTAACGTTCTCGAACATTCATGGAGCTGGCGAGATTCCTGATGGCATCATTGATACCTATTGGCGCAACAATGCTACAGGCGATTGGCTGATAGGTTTTGCTGTCAACCACGTGATATATAATAATAAGGTGTGGGATATCGCCACGCTGACAAACAATAAGGATGCTTACACCATTGCCCTTACCGATGGGCCAATCATCAAGGTAGGAAAGTTAAAGAAGGGTAAGCGCACCATCGGTATCGACCAGCAAAAGGGCATCGTATGTAGTCCCATCACCACAGCTACTATGCCCGATTATCCTACAAAGGATATGCGCAAGGGATTTGTAGACAACGGTTATCGTACAGGCGACAGCGTAACCATCGTTGGCTGGCTGAAAGATATGCCAGAACAGGCTTGGAAACAGAGTGGAGAGTTTGAAGCAATCATCAGTCACCTCATCATCGACAATCAGGAAAGATATACCACAAAACTCGACTCGCTGGGGCGTTTCACCCTGCGTTTCCCATTGGTCAATTCGTCAGACGCCTTCCTTGATCTGCGCCGTTCTTCTGTTTCACCAGTACTTGAGCCTGGCAAGACCTATTTCTTCCTCAAGGACTTTAAGACTGGACAAGAGTTGTTTATGGGCGATGATGCCCGCTTGCAGAACGAACTTGCTGCCTGTCCTGCAGCATGGGGTTATCGACGCATCAATCAAGGCGAGGATGCGATGCAGTTCAAGACACGTATGGATGGCATCTGTGAGGCGATGAAGGCTGAGATACAGGAGAACATTGCAAAGCGCCCCAATCTCTCGCAACGCTATATCGACTACGTGAATGGCTTGTGTTTGGCTGGTCAAGGAGAATCGATGATGCAGGCACGTTTCGTAGTGCCTGGCAAAGAATTGCCAAAGGAGTATATGGATTACGTCACCACGCAACTATGGCAGAAAATGCCTAAACCCTATACACTCTTTATGCCCTTCTCAACCTTTATGCGCGACTATCTCGACCAAGTGGTAACAGAGCGTCATGGCGTAAAAATTGATCGTTACACCATTACCTTGCCCGAAGGGGCCTATCCCACCATTCTGCGCCGGGCTAAGGCTGACGGCAGGGTGTCGATTACCGACGATGAGATAGCCCTTGTAGAGCGTTATGCAGAAGCATATCGTAAGGAGTATGCTGCTCAAGCCCAAAACCAGAAAATAGATAGTCTTAACATCAATATTAGCAACAGCTACTCTGAGCAATATCATGCCATTATGGAGCGCCCTGATGTAAAGGCTGTGATAGATGAAGAGAGTACGTTGGTTGATATCTACTACCAGCTAGAGGCTGTAAAATCAACGAATCCTGACCCAGCTTTGATAGACTTGGCCTTGGCTCACAGATTCTATTGGACGCTCAACAGCTTCCGCAAGTCATTAGCCACCGCTGCGCTGAACTTTGCGCTGCAAGAAATAAAGTTGCCTGCTGCACTCGATATTGTGAAGACAACAAACGACAAGTACATAGCCCTTGAGCATCAAGATTTGGCTAATGCAGCCAGCCTGCGTCCATCTACCGATGTGGAGAATATGACCGATGGCGAGAAGATGCTACGTAAGATTATCGAGCCATACAAGGGGCGCGTTATCTACCTCGATGTGTGGGGCACATGGTGCGGACCATGTAAGCAGCGGCTAAAAGACTCGTGGAAGGAGAAGGAGGCACTCAAGGATTTAGATATTGTATACCTCTATCTCTGTAACGGCAGCAGCGACGAATCGTGGAAGAATGTCATCAAGGAGTATAACTTAGCAGGTCCCAACTGCGTTCATTACAATCTGCCCAAAGAGCAGCAGAGTGCCATCGAGCGTTACCTGAACGTACAAGGCTTTCCCACCTATAAAATCATAGACAAGCAAGGCAACATCCACGACCTGGATTGGCTCCACGCTGACGACATGGAGGCATTCAAACAGACTATGGAAAAGTTCTGCAAGTAATTATTATATCTCCTTGCAAGCATCTTTTAGCCATTCTTTTTCTTCATCATCGAGATGGGGTGAAAGGGTGGCTAAAACATGCTGGTGATATTGGTTGAGCCAAGCGATCTCTTCGTCTAACATCATCTCTTTCACAATCGGCGTGGTGTCGATAGGACAGAGGGTGAGACTCTCGAACTGCAGGAACTGACCGAACTGGGTTTCCTTGTAAGGAGTAATAAGCAGGGTATTCTCTACGCGAACACCAAACTTACCCTCGAGATAGATACCAGGCTCGTCGGTAATGGTCATACCAGCCACAAGGGGAGCAGGTTTCCACTCCATACGGAACTGATGAGGACCTTCGTGAACATTCAAATAGGTGCCTACACCATGACCTGTACCATGCAGATAGTTAAAGCCCTCGCGCCACATGGCCTCACGAGCCAGCACATCCAATTGGGTACCGCTGGCACCGCTAGGGAACTTACACAGCTCGATCTGGATATGACCTTTAAGCACCAAGGTATAAACGCGCTTCTGCTCCTCAGTCAAAGGGCCGAGGGCAATGGTGCGGGTGATATCGGTAGTACCATCAAGATACTGAGCACCGCTATCCAACAACAGGAAGCCCTCGGGCTTCAAGGAGATATCGGTCTCTGGGGTTGCCTCGTAATGCACAATGGCTCCATGAGCCTGATAACCAGCGATGGTATCGAACGAGATATCACGATAGAGCGGTTGTTCGGCACGGAGCGAGGTGAGCTTCTGGTCAATAGATATCTCCGTCTGTCCACCTGCTTCAACGGCAGGTTTCAACCAGTACAAGAATTTCACCATAGCGATACCGTCTTTCAGCATCGCTGATTTAAAACCCGCAATCTCTGTAGGATTCTTGACAGTCTTCATACGCTTAACAGGTGATTCCACCTCAACAATCTCGCGAGTAACCTGTTTGTAAAGCGTATAGTTTACCTCATTGGGATCGAGCAGGATATTATACTCGAAATACGCCTTCAAGCCTTTAGCCACATCCTCGTAAGGTGCCACCTCTACCCCCTCGGCTTTAAGATAAGTTTCAACCTCGGACGTTAGCTTCACCTTATTAATATATAAGGTAACATTTGTAGACGAGATAAGCAGGTAACTCACGAACACAGGATTGCAATGCACATCGGTGCCACGCAGGTTCAGCGTCCAGGCAATATCGTCGAGCGCCGACATCAGCATACCATCGGCATGTTTTTCGCGCAGGGCCTTGCGGATACGGGCAATCTTTTCATGACAGCTCTCACCGGCATACTGCAATGGAAAAATCTCGACAACATGCTCTGGGATAACAGGGCGATCGGTCCAGATCTGTGCCAACGGATCGAGATTAGTACGCAGCGTGATGCCACCCTGGTGGCGAAGTTCGGCAATCAACTCCTTCACCTCGTTAGCAGAGTTCACCATACCATCCAGGCCCACTTCGGCACCAGCGCCACACTCCTTACCAATCCATTCTGGGATGGTAGGCGTACCGGGCATCTTCAGTTTCATCAACTGGAACTCGGTGCCACGCAACTGTTCCTCGGCCGCAATGAAGTAGCGTGAATCAGTCCACAAGGCAGCCGAAGTCATCGTAACCACAGCCGTACCAGCCGAGCCGTTAAAGCCACTGATAAACTCGCGCCCTTTCCAATGATCGGGCACGTATTCGCCCTGATGAGGGTCGGTACTTGGAAAGATAAACGCAGCGAGATGTTCGCGTTTCATCACCTCGCGCAATGCTTCTATTCGTTGATTTACTGTCATCATCATCGTGTTTTGTAATTTCGAGATTACAAAGGTACAAAATAACTAGCAGAAAATCACATGATTAACACAGATTAATAATAAAAAAACGCTATATATGAGTCTTTTTTCGTAACTTTGCAGCACTTTAAAAATAACAATAATAAAAATACAATTATGGCTTTTTTAACTAACGAGAAATTGGTGATTGTTGGTGCCGGTGGTATGATTGGCTCTAACATGGTACAGAGTGTGTTGATGCTGGGCTTGACTCCCAACATTTGTTTGTATGATATCTATGAGCCAGGTGTTCATGGTGTATATGATGAGATGTGCCACTGCGCTTTCCCAGGTGCAAACATTTCTTACACTGTAGATCCTAAGGAGGCTTTCACTGGTGCTAAGTACATCATCTCTTCAGGTGGTGCTCCACGTAAGGAGGGTATGACCCGTGAGGACCTGCTGAAGGGCAACTGCCAGATTGCAGCCGACTTCGGTGAGAACATCAAGAAGTACTGCCCAGACGTTAAGCACGTGGTAGTTATCTTCAACCCCGCTGACGTAACAGCTCTTACAGCTCTGATTCACTCAGGTTTGAAGCCCAACCAGCTGACCTCTCTGGCAGCTCTCGACTCTACCCGTCTGCAGCAGCAGCTGGCTCAGGAGTTCGGCGTACAGCAGGACAAGGTTACTAACGCTTACACCTACGGTGGTCATGGTGAGCAGATGGCAGTATTTGCCAGCAAGGCTCTCATCGACGGCAAGCCTCTCTCAGAGCTTTCTCTCTCTGACGAGCGTTGGGCTGAGATCAAGCACATGACTACTCAGGGTGGTAGCAACATCATCAAGCTCCGTGGCCGTTCTTCATTCCAGAGCCCTGCATATCAGGCTGTTAAGATGATTGAGGGTGCTATGGGCGGTGAGCCTTTCAAGTGGCCTGCTGGTTGCTATGTAAACGCTTACGGCTTCAAGAACGTTATGATGGCTATGCCTACTGTTATCGACAAGGACGGTGTACACTTCACTGAGCCCGAGGGCACAGCTGAGGAGATGGCTTCACTCCAGGCTTCTTACGAGCACCTGCAGAAGATGCGCGACGAGATCATCAGCCTTGGTATCATCCCCGCTGTTGAGGATTGGGCTAAGGACAATGCCAACCTGTAATCAGTTGACAATTGATAATTGACAATTGATAATTGATAATTATCAGGTATGGCTCTAATAAAAACATATCGCGGTCTCGCTCCCAAATGGGGGCGAGATTGTTATTTTAGTGAGAACGCTACGATTGTGGGCGATGTAACGATGGGCGATGAGTGCTCGGTGTGGTTTAATGCGGTGGTGCGCGGCGATGTAGCACCTATCACTATTGGCAACTGCACGAACATTCAGGATGGCAGTTGTGTGCATGTAACCCATGAGACAGGTCCTACACATATCGGCAACTACGTCACCATCGGGCATAACGTAACCGTTCATGCCTGCACCATTCATGATAACGCCTTGATTGGTATGGGCAGCACCCTGTTGGATGGTTGTGAGATAGGCGAAGGCTCGATCGTAGCTGCTGGCGCCTTGGTGCTGCAGAACACCAAGATTCCTGCTGGCGAGATCTGGGGCGGCGTGCCTGCCAAATACATCAAGCCCGTACGTCCAGGACAGACGGATAATGCCAAGCACTATGTAGCCTACTCCAAATTCTATCTGGAGGAGGGCGAAACAGAACCTACAAAATTCTAAGTATTTACTTCAGCGTAGCTACTACATACTCACTCTGGGTTCCAATGCGGAACTTTCCACCCCAGATGCCTATGCCCGACGAGACATAGAACTGGGTTTTGCCACGCTGGTGGCTACCCCAAGAGCATTCGTAGATACGATCTGTAATCCAAGAAATTGGCCATACCTGTCCACGATGGGTGTGGCCACTTAATTGAAAGTCGACACCCGCCGCCTCAGCACGATCCAAATTATAAGGCTGATGATCGAGCACGATGGTGTAGTGTTGGGTGTTGGGTGATAGGTGACGGGTGTTGGTTATTAGTTCTTTGATAGGTTTGCGGCGCATGTTGGTACGATCGTCGCGACCAATGATAACAATGCTGCTATCAATAACGGCAGCCTCGTCAATCAACAGGTGGATACCTGCATCCTTATAAAACTGTTTGGCACCAGGCACACCCGAATAAAACTCATGATTACCTAAGCAGGCATACACGGGGGCTTTCAAGCGACGAAACTCCTGAGCCATCTGCTCCTCCTGCACAGGGCGCATACTACCATCGATAATATCACCTGCTATCAGGATAAAGTCGGGATTCTCAGCATTCATCATATCCACCCAGCGCGCCAGCTCCTTTCGCGGATTGTGATAGCCAATATGGAGATCGCTCGCCATCACTATCTTATATTCCTTCGCAAGTGGCTTTGCCGACTTTAAATCAAGCGCTACACGCTCCTTATGATGGTAATGCAGATTACCATACACAAACACGCCCACCATCAGCACCAAGATGCCAAGGGCAGTATATCCGTTTTGGTAAAGAATTGACTTGGGCACCAGACGAACCAACCGGCCCAAGTCGAGTACCAGGAAAATCATCACCAGATAAAGCAAAACAAACAATGAGGATGTACCAATCTCGTAAGCCCAGCGAGCCGTAAACAAAGGCATGCTATCAAAGGCGCGACGGAAATTCAGGAACAGCATTACAAAACTCAGTACGCCAACAGCGATAACAAGCCCTTTGAGCCAAGCCTGCACGGGCATCATCACCCAGATGTGCCATGCCAGATAGCCGATAGCCAAGAATGGTAATAACAGGAATAGTATCATCCACATAGTTTTCATGCTTTACAAAAAAATTACAGAGCGACAGACGAGAGTACCTTCTGTGTGGCACCCGACTGGCCCTTTACAAAATGACCAGCCTTTTGGCCCTGCTCCTGCAGGTAGGCAGCATCGGCAGCAAAGCGATCCATCTGTGCAGCAAAATCTTCGTAGCTGCTAATCTCGAAACCACCGCTGGTCTTCAGTCCCTGAGCCTCCTGGAACTTCTGGTTGTTGGGACCAAAGAATACGGGCACATCCCAAACAGCAGCCTCCAACAGGTTGTGGATACCAACACCAAAACCGCCACCGACATAAGCCACATTGCCATAGTGATAGATGCTCGACAGCAAGCCGAAGCAGTTGATAATCAACACATCCTGCTTATCTAGATTTTCTAGATTATCTAGCCCATCTAGAGTGGTATAGCGGATGACCTTGCGACCTTCGAGCAGTTTTTCTATCTGCTGCAAATGATCCTCGCCAATCACATGAGGGGCGATAATCAGTTTCCAGTTCTTATGCTCATTAAAGTATTTAATGAAAATCTCTTCATCGGGAGGCCACGACGAACCTGCCACGAACACCAGAGGAGCATCCTTCACGAATGCCTCAACAACAGGCAGTTGCTTGGCAGCCTCTTTAATCTGCAGCACACGGTCGAAGCGGGTATCGCCCACCACGGTAGTATCGGTGATACCAATCTTGGCCAAGAGTTCCTTGCTGATCTCGTTCTGCACAAAGAAATGAGTGAAGCAATTAAGCACGCGACCATACTGGCGGCCATACCACTTAAAGAACACCTGCTCGGGACGGAAGATGCTCGACACGCTATAGACAGGTACACCACGATGCTTCAGAATATGCAGGTAGTTGTACCAGAACTCATACTTGATGAAGAAAGCCATCACAGGACGTACGGTACGCAGGAAACGACGTGCGTTGGTGATGGTGTCGAGTGGCAGATAGGTGATGATATCAGCACCCTCGTAGTTCTTACGCACCTCATAACCTGAGGGCGAGAAGAATGTGAGCAGAATCTTGTATTCAGGATGATCCTTGCGCAGCTGCTCCATCAAGGGGCGTCCCTGCTCAAACTCACCCAGCGAGGCAGCATGGAACCACACGTACTTGGCATTCGGATCTACCTTTTCGCGTAGAATCTTGAATGCCTCGCGCTCGCCACGCCACATTTTACGTACCTTCTCATTGAAGCGGCTATAAATAGCCACTCCAAGAAGATACAGATATATGACAAGGTTGTAAATCATTAGCCCAGTACTTCAATCGCACGTTTCATTCTGGCGATGGTCTCCTCCTTACCCAGGAAGGCAGAGATATCGAACATGCCAGGACCCTTACCCTCGCCAACGAGAGTGAGTCGCCATGCGTTCATTACATTACCCAGCTTATACTCCTTCTGCTCAACCCAAGCGTGTACAATCTGCTCCTGATTCTCGAGCGAGAAGTCGTCGATACCCTCAAGCACACCGATCAGTTCGGTCATCACCTGAGCACTATCTTCCTTCCAACGCTTCTTGGCAGTCTTCTCATCGTAGGCTGTAGGAGCCTCGAAGAAGAACGAGCAAAGTGGCCACAACTCGTGAACAAACGATACACGATCCTTCATCATCTCGGTAACCTTGAGAACACGCTCTGAAGTCTCGTTAGGACAATGCTCTTTCACGATAGGCTCGAAGAGAGCAGCAATCTCCTCGTTGCTCTTCTTCAGAATATACTCGTGGTTGAACCAAACAGCCTTCTCGAAGGCGAACTTGGCACCAGCCTTTGAACATTTAGAGATATCGAACAGAGGAACCAGCTCATCGAGTGAGAAGATTTCCTGCTCAGTACCAGGATTCCATCCAAGCAGAGCCAGGAAGTTGATAACAGCCTCTGGGAAGTAGCCATCCTCACGATAACCGCGAGAAGTCTCACCACTCTTAGGATCCTTCCACAGCAGTGGGAATACAGGGAATCCCAGACGGTCGCCGTCACGCTTCGACAGTTTACCCTTACCATCGGGCTTGAGCAGCAATGGCAGGTGAGCAAACTGAGGCATGGTGTCCTCCCAACCGAAAGCACGATACAACATGACGTGCAATGGAGCAGATGGCAACCACTCCTCACCACGGATAACATGCGAGATTTCCATCAGATGGTCGTCAACGATGTTAGCCAGATGATAGGTAGGTAGCTGGTCGGCACTCTTATAAAGCACCTTATCATCACAGATATCGCTCTTCACACGTACCTCGCCACGAATCAGGTCGTTAACCAGGATCTCCTGACCAGCCTCAACCTTGAAGCGAACCACATACTGTTTACCCTCGGCAATCAGCTTCTCAACCTCTTCCTTAGGCATGGTCAGCGAGTTATGCATCTGACCGCGGGTATGACAATCGTACTGGAAGTTCTGAATCTCAGCACGCTTAGCCTCCAACTCCTCTGGGGTATCGAAAGCAATATAAGCCTTATCGGCATCCAGCAACTGCTGAACATATTTCTTGTAAATATCACGACGTTCGCTCTGGCGATAAGGACCTTTGTCGCCACCAAAGCTAACACCTTCATCAAACTTGATACCGAGCCACTTGAACGACTCGATGATATACTCCTCGGCACCTGGTACGAAACGGTTACTATCGGTATCCTCGATACGGAAAACCAGATCACCACCATGCTGCTTGGCAAACAGATAGTTATACAATGCTGTGCGCACACCACCAATGTGCAAAGCACCCGTTGGACTGGGTGCAAAACGTACTCTAACTCTTCTTTCTGACATAATCAATTAAAATTTGTGTGCAAAGTTACAAAAAAATTGAGAGTTTTTTCGTATTTTTGCACCATAATTGCATAAAATACGTAGAAATGAGTAGTTTTAACATTAAAAACGACCTAACTTGGCGTGATTTCCTCATTCGTTTGGGTCTGATCATCATAACTGTTGCCATCATCGTGTGGATGATGCCACGCAGCAGTCAGCATAATTTCAAGATCGAAAAAGGCCGACCCTGGATATATACCGACCTGAAAGCGCCATTCGACTTTCCCATCTACAAGAGTGATGAAGCCGTGAAGGCCGAACGCGACAGCATCATGAAGCAATACGAACCGTATTACATCATGAACAGCGAGATTGTGGGCAAACAGGTGCGCCAGTTCTCAAAAGACTACTCAAACGGCATTCCCGGACTGCACAACGATTACATCAGCATTATCTCAAACCGTCTGCACCGTTTGTACGAGCAGGGTATCATGAGCAATTCCGACTATGCCAAGATCAGCAAGGACACCTCTCGATTTGTACGTATCGTCAGCGGTAAGAACGCCACCAGCCTACAAATCAGCCATGTATACTCGGTGGTATCGGCCTACGAGCAACTGTTTCAGGATCAGACACTTGCCAAGCATCGTGAGGTACTGCAGAAATGTAACCTAAATGACTATATCACCCCCAACCTCACCTACGACAAGGAACGCAGCGAGGCCAGTTTGAACGACCTGCAAAACAGTATTCCGCTGGCCAGCGGACTGGTACAGCGAGGCGAGAAGATTATCGACCGTGGTGATATCGTCGACGGCAAAACCTACAACAAACTGCTATCGTTCCAGAAGGAGATGGAGCGTCAGAATGTGGATCAGGAGAAGATTCGCCTGAACATCATGGGACAGTTGCTGTACACAGCCATCCTGATTGCCTGCTTTACCATCTTCCTCACCCTGTTCAGAAAAGACTACTTTGAGAAGGTACGATCTACCACCATGCTGTATGCACTCATTGTGCTGTTTACGATTATTGCCTCGGCGATGGTAGAGCACAGCGTACTACATGTTTATATCGTACCATTTGCGATGGTGCCCATCTTCATCCGAGTGTTCATGGATTCGCGAACAGCCTTTATGGCCCATTCTACAATGGTTCTTACCTGCGCCTGCTTCCTGCAGTACCCGCTGGAGTTTGTAGCCGTTGAACTGGTAGCCGGATTGGTAGCCATCTTCTCGCTGCGCGAACTGTCAAGTCGTTCACAGCTGTTCTGGACAGCCGTATCGGTAACCTTGGCAGGAATTCTTACAAACCTGGCACTCGACTGGATTCGCATCAACGACATTTCGAAAATCAGTTATAGCGAATACAACTACCTGATTATCAACGGTGTATTGCTATTCTGCTCATATCCCCTACTCTATGTCATCGAGAAGGCCTTCGGCTTTACATCTAATATCACGCTGATTGAGCTTTCTGACATGAACAAGGTCGTGCTGCGCAAGATGAGCGAGGTTGCCCCAGGCACTTTCCAGCACTCTATTCAGGTAGGAAACCTGGCTGCCGAGATTGCCAACAAGATTGGTGCCAAGAGTCAGTTGGTGCGTACTGGTGCACTGTATCATGATATTGGTAAGATTGTTAATCCTATCTATTTTACCGAAAACCAGTCGGGTGTAAATCCACACGAGAAGATGAATCCTATAGACAGCGCCCAGATGATTATCAGTCATGTTACCGAGGGAACCAAACTGGCCGACAAGTACAACCTGCCCGATGTGATCAAGGAATTTATTACCACCCACCACGGACAGGGAAAAACCAAGTACTTCTACGTACAATATAAGAATGCTCACCCCAACGACGATGTCGACGACCTGCTGTTTACCTACCCTGGTCCTAATCCGTTTACTAAGGAGCAGGCCATCCTGATGATGGCCGACACCGTAGAAGCCGCCTCGCGCTCGCTGCCCGACTACACAGAAAAGTCGATTCGCGAACTGGTTAACAGACTGATTGATGCTCAGGTGGCCGAGGGTTACTTTAAGGAGTGCCCCATTACCTTCCGTGATATTGCCTATGCCAAAACCGTACTGATTGAGAAGCTGAAGACCATCTATCACACCCGTTTGAGCTACCCTGAGCTGAAAAAGTAAATCCATTTATGCACAAAACCACCCAAAAGTGTGCAAAAACCTGCACACTTTTGCACATTTGTGCAGGTTTGTGTGCAATTTTCGTTAAACAACGTTAACTTTGTGTGCGTAAACATAAGATTTTAAAACATTCAGTATACCTTTGCAGCCGATTTTGAAAAAAAGTGTTTAAATTATGAAAAAGATGAATGTCTTGCTGGCCAGTCTGATGCTGACAGCAGCTACAACAACAGCCACAGCAGGTGGCATCTTAACCAACACCAATCAGAGTATCGACTTTTTGCGCAACCCTGCGCGAGATGCAGCCATCGGTCTTGATGGAGTATACAGTAACCCCGCCGGTGTAGCCTTCATGCCCGAAGGTTTCTATTTAGGTATCAACTGGCAGTATGCTCACCAGACCCGTACTATCGAGTGCAACAATCCGCTGTTTGCCTTAGGTAAGAAGAACAACGGTCAGAGCACCAAGACTTTCGAGGGTATTGCCGATGCACCATTTATCCCCTCAATCCAGGCCGCTTACAACAAGGGCAACTGGAGTTTGCAGTTCAACTTCTCAGTTCCTGGTGGTGGTGGAGCCTGTGAGTTCCAGGACGGACTGGGTTCGTTCGAGAGCGTTGTTGGTGGCATTGCCAACCAGCTGAAGCCTCTGGGCGCTACCGGTTACGATATGGATGGCTACATGCAGGGCCGTCAGTACTACTTTGGTTTCCAGCTTGGTGCTGCCTACAAGGTCACAAAGGATCTGTCGGTTTACGGTGGTCTGCGTGTGCTTTACGGTACAGCTACCTACAAGGCAAAGATCAGCAACATCATGGTAAACACCGCTAATGGTTACCTGGACTTCGGTAGTTTCCTGCAGGGTGCAACAACTACCGTTGATGCAGGTATCAGCAAGGTTAACGCAGGTATAGCCCAGTATCAGGCAGCAGGTGTTGACGTTCCTGCCGAGCTCACAACTCAGTTGGCCCAGTTAGAGGGAACCAAGCAGAGCCTGAACTCACTGCAGAAATACTCACAGGGTGTAAACCTGCTGTGTAACCAGTCGAGCGTAGGTGTAGCTCCTGTTATTGGTATCGACTGGCGCGTAGGTAAGTTCAACTTCGCTGCTAAGTACGAGGCTAAGACCGAGATTCACATGAAGAACGAGTCGACCGTTAACGAGGCCAGCGAGATTCCCGCTATTAATAAGTTCCGCGATTCTGAGAAGATTGACGAGGACTCACCTGCACAGTTGGCAGTTGGTGCCATGTGGAGCATCAGCGACGACTTCCGTTTGAACGTAGGTTATCATCACTTCTTTGATAAGGACGTAAAGTGGTATAACAATACTCAAGACCTGCTGGGTGGCGGTACTAACGAGTACCTGGCTGGTGTAGAGTGGGATTTGACCGACAAGCTCACCATCAGTGGTGGTGGTCAGATTACCCGTTATCAGCTTACCGACGAGTATATGAACGATATGTCGTTCGTAGTAAACAGCTACAGTTTAGGTTTCGGCTTTAACTACAAGGCTGCCGACAACATCACTCTGAAGGCTGCTTACTTCCAGACCAATTACGGTCACTACGATCGTGTTACTTCAACCGAGCCACTGATCAGCGACTCATTTACACGTACCAACCGCGTACTGGGTATTGGTTGCGAACTGAATTTTTAAGTATTTGATTATAATGGATCTACATCAAAGTAGATCTGAAGCGACGAATAGCGCTTGTCTTGTAGCATCTGCTGCTGGGCAAGCGCTAAATATTTACGCACGTCGACCATACCGATGCCTGGTTCTAACTTAAGCACCAACTTACGAATAGAGAGCGACTTTACTTTAGCGATGGCAGGTTTGTCGGGACCTAACACACGGGCCGAGAACCACTGGCGCAATCTGCTACCCATCTCAATACCTGCCGACTCAACCACCGCATCCGACCGATGTTTCAGATAAACATAGATTAAGCGATAATAAGGCGGATAATGGAAATGCTGGCGCTCGGCTATCAGCGAACGGTACAATCCGGCATAATCGTTCTGCACAACCTGCTGGATAACGGGTAGCGTTGGCGATTTGGTTTGTAGGATTACCAACCCCTGCTTACCCTTACGACCGGCGCGCCCAGCTACCTGAGCCATCATCATATAAGCCTGCTCGTAAGCACGGAAATCGGGATAGTTCAGCATGTTGTCGGCATTCAGAATACCTACAACTGATACCTTATCAAAATCCAAGCCCTTGGATATCATCTGGGTACCTATCAACAGATTGGTACGCCCTGCCGAGAAATCGCTGATGATACGTTCGTAGGCATTACGGGTACGGGTGGTATCAAGGTCCATACGGGCAATACGGGCCTCAGGGAAGATATCACGCAACTGGTCTTCAATCTTCTCGGTGCCGTAACCCTTGGTTATCAAATCATGTCCACCACAGGCAGGGCACTCGATGGGTACCTGGTAGGTGTAGCCGCAGTAGTGACAGGTAAGCTGATTCATATTACGATGTAACGTCAGCGACACATCGCAATGCTGACAATGAGGCACCCAACCACATTGCTTGCATTCTATCATGGGTGCATAGCCACGACGGTTCTGGAAGTATATCACCTGTTCGCCTCGCTCCAATGCCTCGCGGGTCTTCGCCAACAACAAAGGTGAGAACGCACCGTTCATCATCTTACGGTGCTGCAGGTCCTTGATATCCACCACCTGGATATCAGGCAGCTGAATACCTTTATAACGTTGGAAAAGCTCCACCAAACCATACTTACCCGTTTTGGCATTATGATAGGTCTCGAGCGACGGCGTGGCAGTACCCAATAACGTCTTGGCACCATACATCTGTGCCAGCATGATAGCTGCCGAACGGGCATGATAACGCGGTGCTGGGTCTTGCTGTTTATACGAGGTCACATGCTCCTCATCCACAATAATCAGTCCTAAGTTCTGGAAAGGCAGTAGCACGGCACTGCGCGCACCCAGAATCACATCATAGGGATGCTTCGAGAGCTGTTTCTGCCAGATTTCCACACGCTCAGCATCCGAGTATTTGCTATGATAGATGCCCAGGCGATTGCCAAACACACGTTGCAGACGTTGCATCATCTGCACGGTAAGGGCAATCTCGGGCAACAGATAAAGCACCTGCTGATGCTTATCCAACGCCTGCTGTATCAGGTGGATATAAATCTCGGTTTTACCGCTCGAGGTCACGCCATGCAGCAGCGTCACGTTCTTCTGCAGAAACGAGAACTGTATCTGGTTAAACGCTTCCTGCTGTACATCACTCAGCGGTTTGATATGTTCAGGATGCGGATCGCCACCAAAGTTCAATCGCCCCACCTCTTTATCATAGGTTTCCAACACACCACGCTGCACCAAGGCGTTTACCGACTGTAGGGTGTGTCCCTGGTTAATCAACTCGTCGCGGGTTATCTCGAACTGTTCCTCGGTCTGTCCCAACTGGTCCCAACCCGAGAGTTCCAGATAATCCAGGAAAGCCTTGAGCTGCTTAGGAGCACGCTGCAACATATCGATAGCCACATGCAAGGCCTGCTCGCTGCGGAACTTAGGCGATAGCTGGATGTAAAGTTCGGTACGTGGACGATAACCATCCTCGGCTTTCAGTCCCGACGGGAGTGCAGCCTTATACACCTCGCCAATGGGCGACATGTAGTAATCGGCTATCCACTGCCATAGTTTCAATTGGTTATCAGTAATGATAGGTGTGGCATCCATCACCTGACTGATGGGCTTTACCTGATAGTCTTTTGGTTTCTCATTGTGTAATCGGGCCACAATACCCAAGTAGGTTTTGCTACGTCCGAAGGTTACCAGTACGCGCATACCAATACCTACGCTCATGCCATCGGGCACGGCGTAGGTAAAAAGTCCTGTTAACGGAACAGGTAATATGATATCCGCGTAACTCACCCCTTAGAAGAAGTAAGCAACCGAAAGCTGCCAAGAATTAGCCTTAGTTTTTCCCGTAACCTGCTTCCAGGCAGCATCGGGTACATCTTTTAGTATATCAAACTCACCTGTTGTACCCATAGCAATGTTGTAGTTAGCAGATACCTGAAGATGATTAAGGAGCATCAAACCTAAACCCACATTTGCGCTCAAGCTTGAGTCCTTCATGCGCCAATCAAGTGCCTCATTCACCAGATTTGTCTTTTTATCACCCACATTAAAGCCAAATTGAGGACCAGCAAAGATGTAAATGCTTGCAGTATTACCCAAGCCAAAACCATAACGAAGGTTAATGGGAATCTGAATTGACTGCTGCTTAAGTTTCTCATCATTAACCTCAGCCGAACGCTGATCGTACAAGGCCGATGCATCAATACCAAGACCTACCACTGGGAGTGTAAAATTAAGAGTCGGACCGATAAAGAAACCAGTCTGATTCGACTTGTCAATGATCGAATTGTCGAACTTCATATTAGTCAGGTTAAGACCACCCTTAACACCAAACTTCACCTGTGCCTGAGCAGCAACAGCCATTGTTGCCAGCAGCACTACTAAAGTAAAAAATTTCTTCATAACTTATACCAATTATTAATGTTATTGAATCATTCCACGGCGCAAAGTTACGAAAAAAGTTGGAATCGAAAAGGGAATAACCGTTTTTTTTCGATTATTCCCTTGTATTTTGACTAGTTAGTGACGCTGTCGACGTACCGACACACGGGCACCACTGTTGCTACTGCCACTCGATTTCTCGGTCTTGGCACTCTTCTGCTTAGTCACCTTTACGCCCTTGGTTGCGGCGGTTTTGTTCTTGGCAGCCTTCACCTTCTTGTCGGCCTTGCTATCCTTCAGGGCAGCTATGCTATCAAGCGAGTCGCGCTTAGCAGGATCGCCGAAAATCGTTTTCTTAAAACCCTCCAGTTCGGCTTCGATACGCTTCTGTTCGGCTGTCATCTTAGCCTCATCGCCACCACATAACTGCAGCAATGTTTTGCCCTGTGCGTTGTTGGTTTTATAGATTTTTCCACGATACATGTTGAGCGTAAAGAAATCGTCCATCGATACGGTGGCGGCATTGTTCATACTGCTGGCCATCACCGTCTGACGGTTCAGGTAGGGTTCCAAGTCACTGTATTTCACCCAGAACAGGGGGTACTGCGTTGCCTCGCCACCAAACTCGTCCATCATAATGGGACATAAGGCCTGCACCTTGATGTGGAACGACGAGTTAGCCTGATCGTAATAGGCACTCTCCTTCAGATAGTACTTCTTCACCATCGCCGAGGGAATATCACTGTTATCCACACGTATCTTACCATCCTTTTCCTCATAATAGATGTGGTAGTTATCCAGCAGGGCCTTCATATCGGCCTTAGTAGCATCGGTAAACACATCGCTGCCATCGGTAGGATACTCGTACACGGGGATATAGCCGTTCAGCGCCAGCTTAAAGATATAGGTAAACAAGTTCAACTGTTTGCCCTGTGGCTCTACGGGATAGTAAAGTCCGCCGTTGGCATCATCCTCTAATGATATCTCACGATAGATATCACGACGCCACACCACCTCTTCGGGCATCTCTACAGCTGTGGGGAATGATATCTGTGCGCGCATCGACATAGCCGAAGATGCTGCATTCTGCTTGGCTTGCTGCTGAGCCTGCTGCTCGGCACGGCGCTGTGGTGGCTGAGCCACTGCTACACTCACCATCAGCACGAGGGTTGATATGAACAATAATCTCTTCATACTATCTTATACCTTATTTATTTTACAATCACTTCCATGGGGTTAGTCAGGGTACGGGTTAATCCATCGGGACCGGTTACCGTTACCCTCGAGATATAGAATCGGCGATTACGGGCCAGTTTGCGGAAGGTATCTTTCTGGCGGGCCGAGAACTGCGCACCATCCGATGCCATCGGCACGGCGTTACCCATATTATCGAAAAACACCGTTTCGAAGCTCTGCACACGGAAGGCGATATCCAGTATGCCATCGTCGATAGCAGCACCCAGATGATCTACTGCCACCAGCTGTCCCTTGCTCAGGGCACCACCCTTGTATCGAGCGGGATTGCCATGCTCGTCCTTCATCGCTATATAAGGTGTAGGATCGGGCAATTTCCTTACACGGAAGGTGTACTGTCCCATCTGCTGGGCATGACCGGTATTGATGCTGGTAACGGTAATCACAGCATTCTGACCTATCTTAGCTGGACGTGCGATATATTTGCCAGGACCTACGCTCTGTAAAGTACCATTGGTCATCGAGGCCTGAATCTTATTCAGGGGCACACCTGGCACACTAATGCTGATGGGGTTGGCATAACCTGCATAAAGCATATTCATCAGGTCGGCCGATACGGTGGCACTGGGCTCAACTACGGTGTAATCCTGTGCAAACTCACGGCGTATACGGTCGCCATTGCCATTCACCATCTCCATATAGCCCTTCAGCGTAAAGTCACCCGTCTTGCCACATACGGTCTCATACAAGCCGTTCTGCAAATTTACTTTCTGTCCGCCGATAAAGATATCGGGTACCTGAGTAGTATCAACAGCAGCCATCACGATACGGGCCGAGAAACGGTCGCCACGAACAATCGTTTTTGAGTTGGGAATCACAAAGGCATCCAACAGGTTTACACGAACATCCTTCACGTCGATGTTCTGTACCAGAGTATGCAGAACCTCTCCCTCGGCATAGCGCACATCACTCTGCAGTTTTGACAGCAGCGTAACAGCAGCCGCAGCGGGCATCGACTCAAACATATATTCGGCCCAGTTCTTACCCATAGCACGCTTGGGCATCTGGGTAGTAAGATTGCTGGCTATAATCTGTCGCTGTTTCTCATCAGTTACCATCGTCAGCATACGCTCGCGGAAACTGTTGATAGCCTTGTACAGTTTCTGTCCCTGTCCGTTGGTAGGCGAGAGCATCACATAGTTAGCGGGCTCCTGATCCTCCTTATTGCGAATATTGGTTACGTCGCCATCCTTGCCATCAGCCTCAACCACGATGGCCTGCTTCAGACTGGCAGCAAAGTTATACAGCGAGTCGCTCATCTGGCGTACCTGCTGGGCTTTGTCATACCATTCACGGGTTTTCTGCGGGTTAGCCTTCAGCTGCTGCTCAAAGGTTTTGTAGATGGCCAGGTTCTCCTTGGCAGAGTTACCTGTAGTGCGGTTCAGACTTTCCTCCACAATCGAAAAACCGTTGAGCACCTCGTTCGAAACGTTAAGTGCCAACATCGCCATCAGGACAACGTACATCAAGTTAATCATCCTCTGGCGTGGAGAAACGGGTCTTTTCTTGATTGCCATAGTCGTTATGCGTTCATCTTAGCCGTCATTGCCTCAATCATACGGCTATAAATCTTATTCAGTTCTGCTATCTGTGCGGCCATCTTCTTGGTCTGATCGTTAATATCATCGATCGTACCAATCTGGGCGCTGGCACTCTTCAACTGCATCTCGTAAACCTTGCAGATGCCGGTAAGCGTGCGGTTCAGGTTCTCCATCTCCTCAGAGTCGTGAGCCAGCTTCTCGTTCTGGGCCGATACCTTCGAGAGAGTTTCTGTCAGGTGCTTCAGCTCCTCTACGTAGGTAGAGGTAGCAGCATCCAATTCGGGGTGAGCCGAAACAGATACGGGCTGGGCAGCGACTGCATGCTGTACAGCTGTCGGCTGGGCGCTGGGTGTCGACGGTACATTGGTCGATGATCCAGTATAGGTACCACCGTTGCCATTAATGATAATGGTTCCGCCATTTCCACCTACTACGGTTGCGCTACCACCTTTACTAACAACGGGCGCTTCACCATTAACGTTCACGTGGGTATCCAGCACCATACCATCGGTAGTCTTGTCGAACGGACGATCGAAGGCGTAAAGGAAGAACACAATGACCTCTGTTCCTAATCCAAAGAACAGCAGATAATCGGCTCCACCCATGTGGGTGAGCTTAAACAACGTACCTAAGATTACGATTGATGCGCCCCATGAGTAGGCGTAGTTCAGGAACGTCTGTCCTGGCACACTGTCCATCCACTTCTGCAAGCGGTAAATTACATTATATTTGCTGTATATCGTCATAACTATTGCGTATTTAGTGTTTACATTCTCTTACCTTTTGTGCTTTTGGCGCGCTCGCTGGTTGAGTTGGCCAGACTGCGCACACAGCGGAATCCGATGTACGAACGGGGCTGATTCTGATACTCTGCTGTACGCCAGGCCGAACGGATATACGACTCGGGATCCTTCCACGAACCACCACGCACACTCTTTCGCTTCAGTCGATAGGGATCCTCCTGAGCAGCGTTGTACTTCAGTGTGGGGTTGATATCGTTCATTGCCTCAACACCTGCCTCGGTATAGATGGTGCTGGTCCACTCGGCCACATTACCTGCCATATCGTAAAGTCCATTCGAGTTGGCCGAATAGATGCCCACCCTACTGGTAATCAGATTACCATCCTTGGTATAGTTGCCGTTATCGGGCTTAAAGTTGGCGTAAAAACAGCCCTTGCCGCTGGCCACATCCTCGTTGTCCCAAGGGAACTCGTTCTGATCCTTACCACGGGCGGCATACTCCCACTCGGCCTCGGTTGGCAGACGGTAACGCTGCACATAACGGGCTGCGGGACCTAAGCCTTTCAGCAGATACTCAGTACGCCAGGCACAGTAAGCATTGGCCTGCTCCCAGGTAACACCCACCACGGGGTAATCGTTGTAAGCGGGATTCGAGAAATAGTAGCGCAGATACATCTCGTTATCAGCATTGGGGAAATCGTTTACCCAGCACGTGGTGTCGGGGAATACGTTTACGATATAGGTATTCTGGAAATCCCACGGGCCCGAGAGCGGACGGTTGATGCTCTCGCGAACAATACGCCCCTCGTCATCCACATAGGCTGTATCTTTCGATATCCACACCTGCTCGTCGGGATCAACTGTCAGGTCGGTATTCAGGTTGCGCTCTTGTGGGTTCAATCTGTTGCGACGCAGGGCTGCGGCGGTATAGTCGTACACCTCGTAACGGTAGTTAAGCTGGCGGAAATCCAACATCTTATCGCCTGTAACTGGGTTGGTTACGTACATGGCGTCAATAATCTCCTGCTCATCCTCGCTCGGACGGCGGGGCAGCGGTTTCTTCCAGTTCAGTACGGTCGATATCTCGTTACCCTCACGGTCGGTCTTTACCGTTTTGTAGGTCTCGTCAATCTCCGAGAGACGTTCGCGCAGAATCGAGTCGCGTACATAATTCACAAACTGGCGATACTTCGAGTTGGTAACCTCGGTCTCGTCCATCCAGAATCCATCTACCGAGATGTCGCGTACGGGTGTTTTCTTACCCCACAGCGAATCCTGGTTTTCAATACCCATTTTCACATGGCCACGCTTAACCAGCACCATGCCGTAGGGTGTTGGCTCGGTAAAAGCCCTGCCACTGGTACCTGTCACCTCACCACCATTAGCCGTCATCAGCTTACCACCAAAACAGCTGGTAAGCATCAGTGCCGCAACGGTGCATAGTCCTATCAGTTTCTTCATATATATCTTATTTACTATAGTAATCTTACGCTCTTATGCAGATTCCTGCCTTTTTTATACAGATTCAGCTCTGTCTCGTAGCCCACAAACAGTTCATGACTGCCGTTACCCACGTTAATGGCACTGGTGTAACACTCGTAGCTATAGCCCAGGTGTATGCCGTGCCATCGGCCACCTACCAGCACCGTTACCGAGTTAGTATGACTGTACGAGAGGCCTGCGTACAGCATCTTTTTATCGTGTTCGTACCTGATGCGCCCTGTTACATCGGCCCGCCAGGCGGTGCCATCGGTGCGCCCTAACACAGAGGTCTGTATTTTAAAAAACGGATGATTTAGCTGAATATTGTATCCAGCGGTAAAATAATATGTTGCACCAATGCTCAGTTCGCTGGTTTCGCCCAGTGTTACCACGGGGTTGTTAAGGTGCAGAACCGATGCTCCCATGTACCATTTTCGGGCCTTATAGTAGATGCCTGCCGATATATCAAGTCCCGATCCGTTAATCGACGAGCTCGACAATACGGGGTCGCTGCCATCCTCGGGCATTTCGGCCTTACTACCATCAAACGTCTCGCCCAGCATACCCAACTGCACACCTACGCTCAGCTTGCCCTTCAGAACCCGTCGCTGGTAGGCATACTGCACAGCCAAGCGCTTGTGCGAGAACAGTCCGATATCATCGTTCAGCAGCTGCACACCCACACCGTGATAGGTACCCAAGCCATACAGTTGCATGTCGGCCGCCGCGTACATGGTTTTTGGGTTATGCTCAAAGCCTGCCAGCTGCAGCCCATAGGCCCCAGTCACATTCAATTTAGCCTCCTTACCCACAGTCGCTGGGTTAAACGACGGCTCCATTGCCCAGTAATGAGCAAAGGAAACATCGTATTGCGCCCGCACCGCTACGACCACAATCCACAATCCTACTATCGCGATAATGAAACGTTTCACATATTATAAAACGTATTTCCTCGCCATTTATTGTGTTTACTTTTTGATGGTTCTTATTTTAATTCAAAATCTTCGCCGAAGGCTTTAATGTACTCTTCGTGGAAGGCACGCGAG
Source organism: Xylanibacter ruminicola Ga6B6 (assembly GCF_000687715.1). GTDB lineage: Bacteria > Bacteroidota > Bacteroidia > Bacteroidales > Bacteroidaceae > Prevotella > Prevotella ruminicola_B. The sequence continues at coordinate 37,952 of NZ_JHXD01000003.1, read as the reverse complement.
GCATCCTGCGCCTCATAGACCTTACCCAGACGCTTGAGCGATTTGATTTTGTAGGAGAACGAGTCGACATGGTAGGGATCGATATGTAACATCGCCTCTACGAGATAAAGTGTAAGTTTAAGTTCGTTGCTAGCATAGGTATGTTTTATCATGCGCAGGATAACGGGTTTAAGAATACGCTCGGTCTCTGACTTAAACTGATCGAGTGAGGGTGCATCCTGAGTTAGCAGGAATTTGCCGCGACACAAGATGCCCAGCAGACTCTGCTCGGTATATTGCTCGGTAAATATCTGACGGGCGCAATCGAGATAATCGCAATAGAAGGGGTGACTGGTAACAAAATGGTAATAGCCATCGGTATAAACCAACTCGATACCATCCATCTCCTCCAACACCTTACGCATGTGATTAATAAGCACACTACGCGAGTTTTTAATCTTATCAGCCGGTTTGTCGCCCCACAGCATGGTACCAAGTAACTTTGACGATACACCTCCTTGCTTGTGATACCAAAGCAACACACAGGTAAGCTCACGCAATTTATCGGTAAACAGGTACGATATATCACGGTTCTTTCTGTCGAAAGCACAGAAACTACCAAAAACATAAATAGCATTGGGCTTGGTTTCGGGCAGTTGTACGTCGATTTTCTCATTGTTTGCAATAACCTGTTTACGTTTGCGATAACAATGGTAAAGCATCCACACAGAAGCCACTACTATCAGTAGCAGCGCCACGGCCAGGTAGCAAAGACGTCTGTCGGCAGGCAACTTGGAAACCTCGGCAAACTGCGCATCCGACAGCACAGGCAGCTGAATTGAGTAAAACGAAATGGTTGACGAGATGTCATCCGTAAACTCCTGCACACACACAAAGAACTTATCTACCACTGGGTCGTAATAGATATTGGCATTGGTGGCTATCTTATCGGAGTGGATGGGGATAGAATCGCCTAACATCTCCATACTACCATCGGCAATTGAGAAACGGCACAAACGCAGATACGAGTCCGACAATGCCTCGGGATAGCACAGCGTATAGAAGTAACCGCCCATCACCACGAGATTACGCACAGGCACAATATTCTGGCGTTTGCCCCAGTCGATGGTCCACATACGCACAGCCGAATCATTTGCCAGGTCGATTCGATATAAATCGTAGAGATAGTGACGCCCGATTGACTGGTTACCCGACTCATTGCCCATGCCACCAAAGATATAGGCGTAACGCGACAACGAGTCGATACCCATAGAAGTAAAATAACGCGGTGTACAAGCCTGGAGGTTTTGAGGTTGCTGCCACTGATGGTTATCCAGATTGTACACATGTAACTGCCTGGAATACAGCATGCTACCAAAACCTCCGAAAATACAGAATCGATTACGTAAAGTATCAACAAACGAGCCATGATGATGCAGCTGGGTGGGCAACTGGGTGTAACACTCAGGTGTCCACTCAAGTGTATTCAGATCCAGACTGGCTATCGAGGCCTCATCCTGTGGACGGTCGGCCAGGTTATCATACTTGTACACCTCGTAAGTATAGAGTTTCCTACTACGAGGATCGATAAAATTCATACCCAGATTAACATCAACAGGACATTTTTGGGGGAATACACGACAAGTGGTTTCACGATTATCGGTATTATATATTAATAAGGTATCGCGTGTATAACCATAAAACAAATGGCGCTGGAAATCGAAAGCGGCTCCAGCATTATGCTGGAATTTCATCTCGCTAAGTCGCTGCCAGTGATAGCAGTCGTTAATGCTCCAATAGGGGTTATCCACATGCCCCACCTTTTTAAGCTGATGATCGAACACCACATTGCCACTACTCTGCGAAAGAGGGAAAAAATAGTTTGCCTCGCCACTTCTGATGCGCAGGTTTCTGATGGTAACAGAGGGAACCTCGATGAGATAGTCAAAGCGACCAAACACGATTCGGGGCGATAACGAAGCAGGCAGCGATTGAACGAGAACTGTCTGCTTCTGTCCATCAATGTTCATGTAAATTTCGTGCTTATCGAGATTAAACGAGACTTTAAACGATATCCATCCCTTATCGAGCAGCCCCTGGCGATTAAACCGACGACGAATCAGCGTAGTCTTACCTTCCTCGTTGAGCTCGATAAGATCATTTCCACGTCCATCGTAGAAGATATTAAAGTTAACCCCTTTCTCCTCGTCAACCACATGGAGTATATACCCCACCTCGCCCACTCGGGGCAACAGCATATCGAACTGGATATCCAACTGATGAAAAAACACCTTTTCATCGTCGGCAAACACAGAATATGAGGTACGGCCATTAATAGAATCGATAGGATTCAGAAAACGTAAACCTTGAGCACGCGAATGGGCGTAACTCACAGAAAATAAGAGTAACAATAGCAGTTTTAAAATTTTGTCCATGTCAGTTTTTGTTTTGTGGTTGCAAAATTAGCGCTTTTAAGGCAGAATATAATCAAAGTTTACGCAGATTAACACTTTTAATCACAAAATAACCCTTAATTAACCGGTTATTTATGATATTGACACCTATTTTTGCAGCCGATTTCTAATAATAACTAAACTTGTATAATCAATGAGACAGAAAACCAAAGCCAAACAACTAACGGCATATCTCTTAACGGTATGTTTTTTGGCACTCGGCAGCACAAGCTGCACCAACGACGAAAACAACAATGACGTAAACCTGGGCAATGGTAACGTAAGCGGTATTATTACCGACGACCAAAGCAATCCTCTACAAGGCGTCAGTGTAACAGTGAACGATGCAGACATCAGCAGTACTACTGATGTATCAGGTAGCTACACCCTGACAGGGCTACCCATCGGCAAACACATTATTACATTTAGTAAGCAAGACTACCAGACCGTGAGCTGTACGGTGGCTCCCAAACAGTGGAGCGATGGTACTGCCAACATCAGCACCAGCATGCGTTATGCCGCAGCGAAGATTACCGGTAGACTGCTTGATGCCCAAAACGGTAAGCAGCCACTGGCAGGCGCCACAGCAACAGTTGGTAGCGAACCTGTTACAACAGGCAGCGATGGCGTGTATACCATATCGCAGCTACCCTTGGACAACTACACCATCACTTTTACATACGGCGATTACGCACCTGTAACTAAAGAGGTGAAAGCCGACGACTTTAAGGATGGCGTAGCCCAACTGCCCGACATCATCATGGGCGGCGATGAGGTTTTACCAGGTCTGACGCTGAGCGATCTGAAAACCTGTACTCCCTGGATGTACAACGAATACCGCGGTGGACGTAATGCCGACAACTACCCACAATTCGACTGGAGTGTAAACTACATGTGTACACTCGACATGATGGGTAACTGGGAGGAGCAGAACGAAGGAACCACCATGCGTGTTGATGAGAGCAAAGGCGGAGTCGACTACGATCATCTGAACACCTTTATATATGGTAGAAAGCACATCACCGAAGATAATAAGATTCTGACCGTGTTTGCCCGCACCCACCAAGGTCCTGCCATCTGGAATGTGGTAGTGGTTGACCTGAGCGAGCAGAAACCACAGGCCAAGAAGCTGGGCGACAACATCTCGTTCCAGGATGGTAACTACAAGAACTTCACGTTCGATCTGAGCGCCTACGTAGGCAAGGATATCGCCATAGCCATTGGCACTTACTATTCAGGCGAGTGGGTTCAGCTAGTATTGCGCCGCTTGAGTTTCGCTCCATCAGCCACCAATGGACTGGCTTGGTTGCCTGGTACACCTATCAACGAGCAGCTTGAGGATTTGCACCTTACCCAGGATATGGTACGTGCCACCATGCCAAACGAGATGAATTCGTTTACAGGTATCACCACCTACGAAGGTAAGAAGAACCGCGACGAGTATGTATGGGCTTACCGCGATTGGAACAAGACTGGACACGTAGCAGCCTATTGGGGACTGACCTCAATCACTAAAGACTGCGATGTATTTACCAACGAGGGTTACACCATCAAGACCCGTGGCGGCGATGGCAGCGTAAGTACGACGAAAGCCGAAAGCTACCTGTACAGCAAGTTCGCCATCAGCAATAACAGAAACAAATTCACCCTGCGTGCCCGCAACTTTGGCGACAACGCCACCTACTTCAAACTTATTGCCATTACTGACGAAATGAACGTGAAGTATCTGCAGCCCAATAGCGAATCGAAGGTATCTGACTTGAAGGAAGGCCCCGACGGCACCATCAAGTTCCGCCACAGTAACGGTGATACCGGACACCCAGAGAATTATGGAAAATTTGTGTTCGACTTGTCGCAGTATAATGGTAAGAACGTAACATTGGTTCTGGCTGTTTACAAAGGCGAGGCAAACGGCGATGAGAACAAGGTAACCATCTACAGTATTGACTTGAACTAACAAAGATATGAATAAGAAAATGAAGAAAGAAATTCTAACTATGGTCAGTCTGGCCCTCGCGCTCTCTACCACAGCCAGCTGTGGCAGCAATAACGACTTCCAGACCGACGAACCTACCACTCCCGTTGCGCCCCAGCCTATTGAGACCAACGATGTGAGTGTACGCAATCTCACCAGAGCCACCGCCCTGTTTGATGCAGCCATGCAGCACTACATCAGCGGCGACATGAAGATGGCCGACATGTACAACCCTTATACCGACAAAGCATCGGGCGAGGCCGACGTATGGCCCTATACTGCAGCCATCGAGGCCTGCAACAGCATCCTTGAGGGTTACGCAGCACTTACTAAGGCCGGAAAGAGTGCCCAGCAGGGAACAGCAGCAGCCTATAAGGAGCAGCTTGCAAAACTGTACGACGGACTGGAGTACTATGCAGGCACCTTTAAGCTCACCTCCTATACCCGCAACAATCAGGAGTGGACCGTTTATGGTGTACACCGTGGCGGTATGAAAGGAGGCGCCAAGGTAGATGGCGACCAGAATGTATACGACGATCAGCAGTGGATTATCCGCGAACTTCTACGTTCGTGGAAAGCCACTGGCGAACAGAAATATCTGGATAAGGCAGAATACCTGACAGCCTATGTACTGGATGGCTGGGACTGGTGCCTTGACGACAAGCAGCACGCCTGGGGCAATGAGGTGGGCGGCATTACCTGGGGCCCATCCTACGGCACCAAACATGCTTGCAGCAACGGTCCGTTCGTATCGCCACTAGTGTGGTTGGCCGAGTACTATCAGGGCAAGAACGATAAAGTAACCTATCGCACCATCGCTAATGATGGTAAGCGACAGGATGTTACTGCCACAAAAGCCGATTACTACCTGATGATGGCTAAAAAGATATACGAGTGGCAGCAATACAACCTGCGTGCATCGGATGGCGTATATCTGGATATGGTAGGCGCCAGCAACAACATCCGCTACGATGTTTTTGATGGCGTACAGTACCGCATCTCTAATCCAGGCACAGGTGCAGGTGGCACCAAGCACACCTATAACAGCGGTACTATGGTAAGTGGCGGTGCCGACCTGTATGCACTCACTCACGACAGTCGTTATCTCGACGATACACGCAAGCTTTACACAGCTACCTTCGACTACTTCCCCAAGAAGAACTCGAAAGGCACATGGGATTATGCCTATAGCGACTTCAGCCGTTGGTTCGACGATGTACTGATGCGCGGTTGGATAGATGCAGTAAGTATTGGAGTGGACGCTAAAGAGGGCGTTGCCACCTTCCAGACAAACCTCGACTATTCGTGGGAGAGCTTTCTCCGTCAGAACGCATTGCCACGCGGTCTTACAGGCGGTTGGAGCAATAATCAGGCACAGAACGATGTACGTGCCATCATCGCTTTCGCCTACGCCTCGGAATACGGCATGCTCGTAGCAACTAATTTGCAGTAATAACCATATAACAAAAACAGTATGAATATTTTAACCAAGAAATGTTTACTTCTGCTGTCGGCAGCTTTCAGTCTGAGCGTGCAGGCACAGAGTATCATCACCGTAAAAGGAACTGTTACCGACCAGAACAACGAGCCAGTGATAGGCGCTACAGTCACCCATCGTGGCACAAAGACGGCCGTAGTAACCGATTTCGATGGAAACTATTCCATCTCAGTAGCCGACAACGGCACACTTGATTTTGCCTACATTGGCATGAAAGCTGTAAGCCAGAATGTTCAAGGCCGACAGACTATAAACATCAGCATGAAAGAAGATGTATCCGAACTGAACGACGTGATTGTAGTAGGTTACGGCACACAGAAACGTGGTTCGATAACAGGTTCGGTAAGCGCCCTGCGTGGTAAGGAAATGCTGAAAACCAACAACGAAAACACCCAGAATATGTTAACAGGCCGTATTGCCGGCGTTCGCGTTTGGCAGCAGAGTGCTGAGCCTGGTACCTACAAAAATAATTTTGATGTACGCGGACTTGGTGCGCCACTTATCGTTATCGATGGAGTGCCCCGTTCGGTTGAGGATTTCCAACGCATGAATGCCAATGACATCGAGGACATCTCGGTGCTGAAAGATGCCTCGGCAGCCATCTACGGTCTGCGTGCCGCTAACGGTGTAGTGCTTGTTACCACCAAGAAAGGCGGTATGGGTAAAACCCAAGTCAGCTATAGCGGTTCATTCACTATCCAGGCACCCAAAAGTATGCCTAAGCTGCTCGATCCCGTTCGTGCTATGACACTGATGAACGAGCTCAAGAAGAACAACATCGACGGAGGTGCTCCCATGTTTACCGAAGAGGCTATAGAGGAATACCGTAATGGTACCAAACAAGGCACCGACTGGAACAAACTGATTTTTGCCGATACAGCCCCTGAGACCAATCACAACATGACCATCAGCGGCGGCTCGGAGAAGATGCAGTATTTCGTAAGCATGGGTTACCTCTATCAGGAAGGTTTTCTGAAGAGCGGCGACCTGAACTACGACAAGTTCAACATCACATCGAAGATTAACGCTGAGATTGTGAAGGGATTGAACTTCGAGCTGCAGATAAACGGCATGCTCGACAACCGCAACACACCTTACACATCAACTACCGACATCATCCGCAACTACTGGCGCCAAGGTCCGCTGGCAGCAGCCTATGCCGACCCAGAGCACACCATGCTGAACTATCAGAATCTGGATCTGGGCGAGAACGCTGTAGCCGAAATGACCAGCTCTATCAGCGGACACAGAAAGTACAAGCGTTACCAGATGCTGACTCAGGGTACAATCACATTCGACTTTGGAAAGTATGTAGATGTCCTCAAAGGATTGACCGCAAGAGCCATGTACTCTTACGACTTCCACATGGACAAAAACGAGATCTATCGTCGCCAGTATAACCAGTATGCCTACGATCCTGTAACAGATACCTATATCCAGCAGGTTTACGCAGGCAGCTCGCCAGCCCAGTTGCGCAAGGAGCACTATGACAACACGCAGAAGCTTTCGCAGTTCACTCTGAACTACAATCGCACCATATCTTCACACACGATAGGCGCCATGATTGGTTTGGAAACACAGCAGAAGGTTTACGACGCCTTCTATGCCCGACGCAATCTTGCCTTCAACAGTCCTTACCTTTTTAATGGCGTTGACGATGGTCAGGTGGGTAATGCCAATGCAGGCGATATCCATGCTGCTAACTACAACTCATTCATCGGTCGTTTGAACTATAACTATGCCGACCGTTACCTTTTGGAGGGTCAGTTCCGTTACGATGGCAGCTCGCAGTTTGCCGAAGGTCACCGCTGGGGTTTCTTCCCATCAGCCAGTGCCGGTTGGCGTATCAGCGAAGAGCCTTTCTTCAAGAACATCAATGCCCTGCATTTTATCCAGAACCTGAAGGTACGTGCCAGCTATGGCGAGATGGGTGACGACTCAGGCGCTTCGTACGACTGGGTATCAGGCTACTCTTACCCCTCAGGCGGCAGTGGCGACGGCAACAAGGGCTGGTATAACGGCTATGCCCCAGGCTGGATGTTTGGTGGACAGTTTATCTATGGTGCCTCGCCCAAGGCTATGCCTAACGAGTCGATTTCATGGTATAAATCAAAGAGTTTCAATATCGGTTTCGACTTCACCGCATGGGATGGCAAGTTGGGTATTACCTTCGACTACTTTATCCGCAAGCGCACAGGTCTCTACATGCGTCCTGGCGATTTCCCAACAGTGATTGGTGCCGATGCTCCACAGATGAATGCCAACAGCGACCAGCACGCCGGTGTAGAACTTGAAATCACACATCGCAATCGTATCGGCGAGGTAAGCTACGGCCTGAAGGGTATCTTCAGTCTTACCCGTAACAAGTATCTTACAGCTGTTCAGAATGCCACCTACGCCAACAGCTATGACAAATGGCGCAACGACAATCTGAACGGTCGCTATCAGGGTGTACAGTTCGGTTACACTTCAGCAGGTCGTTTCACCAGCTGGGAGGATATATGGAACTACGACATCTACCACGAACGCGACGTGCTGCCTGGCGATTACAAATATGAAGACTGGAATGGCGATGGCGAGATAAACGGACTCGACGAGCATCCTTTTGCCTACGACCAGACACCATGGATGAACTACTCGTTCAACATCGATGCCACCTGGCGTAACTTCGACCTGAACATTCTCTTCCAGGGCTCGGCTATGGGTAGCATGCGCTACGAAGAGCCACTCTACCGCATCTGGGGTTACGAGGCTGCTGCAGGTGGTACACTTGAGCAGTTCTGGGATCGCTGGCACCCGGTTAATCCAACTGCCGATCCTTGGGATCCTACTCAGGAGTGGGTATCGGGCTACTACGCCTATACCAACCACAATCCTATCGGCAACTCAGAGTTCAACCGCGTAAGTACCGCCTATCTGCGTTTGAAGAGCGTAGAGCTGGGTTACACCCTGCCTAAGTTGAAAGCACTAAACGGTATGTCGCTCCGCATCTATGCCAACGCTTACAACCTGCTTACATTCACAGGTGTGAAGTTTGTTGACCCAGAGCATCCCGACAGCGACCTGGGCCGTTTGTATCCGCTGAACAAGACCTATACCTTTGGTCTGCAATTGTCATTCTAAGTCGAATCAATAAGAAAGAAAAGATATGAAAAAGATTATATTCATCATGGCAGCCGGCATCGCCCTTCTGTTTAACTCATGCGTAGGTCTTGATGTACCCCCCAATAATGTGGTAACCGAAGATCAGTTGCTCGGCGATGAGTCAGGCCTTGATATTTACTTTGCCAACATCTATAGTAATATGCCTTTCGAAGACTTTAAGTACCGTTTCAGCGAAGGCTTCACCAACAACGGATGGCTTGTTAGCTTTGGTACCGAGGGTATCGGCGAGGGCGTTGGCCGCGAAGGATTCATGAATGCATGGCGAAGCGAGGCTAATCCCTACTGGAGTCAGGCTTTCAGAACACTACGCCAGATCAATCAGCTTATCAACGATCTGCCTGCAAAGGCCAGCAGTCTGCCTGAGCCCACACTCAACCAGTATCTGGGCGATGCTTACTATTGCCGTGCCACCATTTTCTATGCGTTGGCCCGTCGTTACGGTGGTATTCCTTTGGTTACAAAAGTTATCGACTATCCTGCTGAGAGCGATGAATTGGAAGTACCACGCTCGAGCGAGGAGGACACCTGGAAGCAGATTCTGGCCGACTACGACAAGGCTGCAGAGCTGATGGGTCCCATCAGTCTGAAGGATGGTTATGCCAACAAATATGTGGCCCTCTCGTGGAAGTCGGAAGCAGCCCTCTATGCCGCATGTGTAGCCAAGTATAACAAAACGGTTACCGGTCATCTGACAGGTGTTGGACAGAAGACAGGCGTACGTGTGATGGGGTTTGATGATGCTCAGGCTGATAAATTGGCCAACCAGTGGTTCAAGGAGGCTTATCTGGCTGCCCATGAGGTTATCAAGAGCGGCAGATACTCCCTTTATAAGAAAGGTTGGGAGGCTGGCAACAAGGATGCTATCATGCAGTCGATGGTAAACATGCTATCCGATTCCGACAGTCCAGAGAACATCCAGACACGCGAGTACAGTTATCCTACCTATGTTCACTCTTACGATTCGTATAACACACCCTGTACCATCCACTCACCTCTGTCGGGTGGTACCTGTCCTACAGCCGACTTCATCTCGCTGTTTGATGGTATCCCCGTAAATGCTGATGGCTCTATCAAGACCACCGACGCACAGGGCAACTATGTGCTGTACGATAGTCCCTTCGACTTCTTTAAGAATGCCGAACCACGTTTGCGTGCTCAGGTTATCGTACCTGGCGATGTGTTCCGTGGTAAGGTCATCGAGATTCGTCAGGGTATCTATACTGGCTCTGAGCCCATCAAGCCTCTGTTCTCTACCGATCCAGGTGCTGATTACTCATACGGAAATGCCAGCAAGGGGCCCCAGACTCTGAAGGCCTACAACGACAAGCCCAAGACACTCTATATGTGTCCGAACCAAGGTACCATAGAGACTGTTGACGTGAAAGGCGTAAAAACACAGGCTACAGGTGCCGATGGTCCTTTCTACAGCTGGGCCGAGGGTGGTGTTACCGGTATGTATTCTCGTAAATGGCTCTATCAGGGTAGCGATGCCCGTAGTGGCGAGGGTGTATGCGACCAGCATTTTATCCTGATGCGCTATGCCGAGGTGCTGCTGAACTTTGCCGAAGCAGCTGTTGAGCTCTCACTGCAGGGAATAGACTCACCCGATGGCACCAACATGCTGGCCGAAGCCACCGAGGCTATCCGTGCCATCCAGGAGCGCGCTGGTGCCAACATCATCAGCACCGATCTGACATCTAACGAGAAGAGCCGTAACATCGTACGTAAGGAGCGCCGCAAGGAGCTGGCCTTTGAACAGAAGACCAAGTACGACCTGCGCCGCTGGCGTGTACAGGATTACGACAACCGCGACGGATTCTGGGGTATCACACGCGATAAGGATATCTACAGCGACAACAGCCGCTACCGTTTCCACGGTCTCTTCCCTTACATGTCGGCCCAGTCAGGTAAGTATTTCTTCGATTACCACTACCAGTATCTGGGACAGAACGAAAGCGAGTTCAATGCCATCGACTACTATTTTGCTATCCCTGGTGGCGAAGTATCAAAGAGTCCGGTCATCGATCAGCAGCCTAACAGATAATCTACAATGATAATAACAGATAAAAAACAGAAAACAATGAAAACATTCAGATATTTTTCGAGCCTGCTGTTTGCAGCATTCGCACTTACTGCCTGCGATGCCTTCGAGATTGACAACTACGAAGAGCCAGGCGAGACCATCGAGGGTGTGGTAATAGATGCCAAGACTGGCGAACCCGTACTGACCGATCAAGGTTCTGAGGGTATCCGCGTACGTCTGACCGAACTGAGCTATGGTGATAACGTAGATCACAATCCTGATTTCTATTGTCGTCCCGATGGAACCTTCAGAAACACAAAGATTTTCGATGGAGAATACAATATTCGCATTGACGGTCCGTTTATACCTATATACCGTGATACCGACGATGGAACAGTGATCTCCGACGATACTTGGTATGGCAAGATTTCAGGTACAACCAAAGTGAAGTTCGAGGTACACCCCTTCCTGAAGGTGGAGTTCGTTGAAACGCCATCAGTATCTAACGGTCAGATAACAGCCAAGGTAAAAGTTACTCGTGCTACTAGTAAAGAGGAATTCCGCAATATGGTTGAACCGATGGGCGGTTACAGCAACGACTTCACAAACGTTACCGACATTCAGCTGTTTGTATCGATGTCGTCGAGTGTTGGCTACCGTGCTCGCGACCAGCGCTGGTCAAGTCAGATCAACTATACTGGCGACAGTTTTGATGAGTTCGAAGGCAAGCCTATCACCATCCGCTCGGCTGCCGGACAGACCATCCCATCAGGCTATCATGTCTTTGTGCGTGCTGCCGCCCGTATCAATTACGACACGCCGCGAGGCAGTGGCACCCGTCGCTGGAACTACAGCGAACCACTGGAAGTTATTATTCCATAACACATAATTAAACAAGTATGATAAAAAAAGTTTTTTCCGTATTAGGCATGGCGCTGGCAGTAGCCAGCACCTTTGCCCAATCTGAGCTCTTCACGCCTTACAAGGCTACAGCGCTCCGACTCCCTGCAGTACCCATTGTGGTTAACGATCCCTATTTCTCCATCTGGTCGCCCTACGACAAGTTGACCGAAGGCAACACACGTCTTTGGACTGGCGACGAGAAACCGCTGGAAGGTCTCCTTCGTGTAGATGGCACCACCTATCGCTTTATGGGCGACAAGGAGCATAAGGTGCTGAAGGCACTTGCCCCTATGAGCGATGAGGCTGCCTGGGAGGGCCAGTACACCGAGGCCAAACAGGCAGATGGCTGGCAGATGCCCGACTTTAAGGCCAATGGCTGGCAGACAGGCCGCGCTGCATTTGGTAATGCAGGCGACAACATTCGCACTGGCTGGAGCAAGGAGCACAGCGACATCTATATCCGCCGTGAGATTAACCTCACAGCCGAGGATTTGAAGGGCGACCTCTATGCCTTGTACTCACACGATGATGCCTGTGAGTTGTATATCAACGGCACACAGGTGGCAACAGGTCGTATGGACGCCGTATTCAATGAGTCGGTTCGTCTGAATGCCCAGCAGAAGCAGCTGCTGCACGAGGGACGTAACGTGATGGCCCTGCACGTGTATAATAACGCGGGCGGTGCCTATGCCGACTTTGGATTGTATGCCAACATCGGCATCGAGGCCACCGCGGTTAAAACAGCCGTACAGAAGAGCGTCGACGTGATGGCCACGTCAACCTACTACACATTTACCTGCGGTCCGGTAGCACTGGATGTAGTGTTCACATCGCCCATGCTGATTGACGATCTCGACCTGCTCTCTACCCCCGTTTCGTATGTTTCTTATCAGGTAAAGAGCCTTGACCGCAAGAAGCATGATGTGCAGTTTGCATTGTTGGCAAGTCCACAAATAGCCACCAACAAGTCTCATCAGCCCACAGAGTCATCGGTGGTATCTGTGAATGGCGTAAAATATCTCAAGACAGGAACCATCGACCAGCCCATCCTCGCCAAGAAAGGCGATGGCATCGGCATCGACTGGGGCTATCTGTATGTAGCCGACTTCAATGGAAAGGTTTCGCTCGACAGCTACAACAACATTATCAATGGCTTCATGACCAAGGGCGACCTGAGCTGCGGACAGCAGCTGGTGCGTGCGTACAAGCAGAACGACACCCCTGTGCTGGCCTATGTGCATAACTTTGGCAAGGTTGACCAGCAGCCACAGGCATCGTTCTCGCTGATAGGCTACGACGAGGTAGAGGATATCGAGTATATGTACCAGCGCTACAAGGCCTACTGGGCACATGGTGGCAAGGTAGATATCTTCGACGCTTTCAATAAGCTGAACCGTAATTACAAGAGTATCATGGAGCGTTGCCGCGCCATGGATAAACAGATTTACGACGATGCCTTGAAGGTGGGTAACGCCCACTATGCCGAAATTCTCTCAGGCTCTTATCGTCACGTGCTGGCAGCACACAAGCTGTTCGAGGACAACGAGGGACACCTGCTGTACTTCTCGAAGGAGAATAACTCTAACGGTTGTGTGAACACCGTGGATCTGACCTATCCTTCGGCCCCACTCTTCCTGGCTTACAACCCTGACCTGCAGAAGGCCATGATGACCAGTATCTTCGAGTATAGTCGCTCTGGTCGCTGGACCAAACCCTTTGCTGCTCACGACCTGGGTACCTACCCCATTGCCAACGGACAGGTATATGGTGGCGACATGCCAATCGAAGAGGCAGGTAATATGCTGACCCTGGCAGCCCAGCTCTGTATCCAGGACGGTAATATCGATTACGTAAAGCCCTATTGGGACATTCTGACCCAGTGGACCGACTATCTGGTAGAGAACGGACAAGATCCCTCTAACCAGCTGTGTACCGACGACTTTGCTGGTCACTGGCCTCACAACTGTAACCTCTCGGTTAAAGCCATTATGGGCGTGGCAGGCTACGCATTGATGGCCCGCATAAAGGGTGATGCCGCTACTGCCGATCGCTATATGAACCGCGCCCGCCAGATGGCTAAGAAATGGGAGGCCGATGCTCGCGAGGGCGATCACTACAAGTTGGCATTCGACCGTCAGAACACCTGGAGTCAGAAGTACAATATGATCTGGGACAAGCTGTGGAACACCAACCTGTTTGGCGATGAGGTGATGCAGCGCGAGGTAAACTACTACCTGAAGCAGCAGAATACCTACGGTCTGCCACTCGACATCCGTAAGGATTATACCAAGACCGACTGGATTATGTGGAGTGCAGCGATGGCCAACGATAAGGATACCTTCCTGAAGTTTGTGGAACCTATCTACAAATATATAGACGAGACCCAGTCGCGTGTTCCCATCAGCGACTGGCACGAGACAAAGACCGGAATGATGGTTGGCTTCAAGGCCCGCTCGGTTATTGGTGGTTATTGGATGAGATTGTTAGTAAAGTAATATTGTTAGTATGAGAAAGAATCTGAGAAAGAGCCTTTTGGTTGTGGCACTGCTCCTTGGGGGCAGTGCTATAGCAGCCACTACGCCTGTTGATTATGTTAACACGCTGGTAGGCACACAGTCAAACCACGCACTCTCAACTGGCAACACCTACCCTGCCATCGCACTCCCCTGGGGCATGAATTTCTGGATGCCTCAGACAGGAAAGATGGGCGACGGATGGGCTTATACCTACGACGCAAGTAAGATTCGTGGATTGAAGCAGACCCACCAGCCTTCGCCCTGGATAAACGACTACGGACAGTTTGCCATCCTTCCCACTGTTGGCACCGTGTTCGATGAAGACAAGCGTGCCTCTTGGTTCTCGCACAAGGCCGAAACGGCCCGTCCGTATTACTATAAGGTGTATCTGGCTGATTACGACATCACAGCCGAGGTAACACCCACTGAACGTGCCGCTGAGATGCGATTCACTTACCCCGACTCCAAAGAGTCACGCATCGTAGTGGATGCTTTTGATAAAGGTTCGATGGTAAGCATTATCGACGATTGCCACATTGAGGGTTATACCACCAAGAATAGTGGCGGCGTACCTGAGAACTTTAAGAACTACTTTGTGATTGAGAGCGACAAGCCGTTCACATTCTTCTCTACAGTAGCAGATGGCAAGATACAGACCGACAAACGCGAATTTGAAGGTAATCATGCCGGTGCAATAGTAGGATTCCAGACAGTTCGTGGCGAGACTGTGACCCTACGTGTAGCTTCATCGTTCATCAGCGCCGAGCAGGCCCGACAGAACCTGAAGGAGGTCACCGGGCGTTCGTTCGATACCGTCTGCAATGATGGTCGTCAGCGTTGGAACACTATCCTAAGTCGTCTGGAGGTTGAAGATAACAATGTTGATCACTTGCGCACCTTCTATTCTTGCTTGTATCGTTCGGTTCTCTTTCCCCGCATGTTCCACGAGGCAAACAAGACGGGCGAGATTGTACACTACAGTCCTTTCGACGGACAGGTACACAGTGGACGTTTGTTCACCGATACCGGTTTCTGGGATACCTTCCGTTCGCTCTTCCCACTACTCAACCTGGTTTATCCTGAGATGAGTCAGCAGATGCAGGAGGGACTGGTAAACACCTACAAGGAGAGTGGATTCCTACCAGAATGGGCCAGTCCTGGTCATCGCGGCTGCATGGTGGGCAACAACTCGGCCTCGGTGGTGGCCGACGCCTATCTGAAAGGCATGCGTGGCTACGATGTGGAGACACTCTGGCAGGCTGTAAAGCACGGTGCCAATGCCGTCCATCCTCAGGTATCAAGCACAGGCCGACTGGGATTTGAATACTATAACCGACTGGGCTATGTGCCTTATAATGTAGGCATCAAGGAAAATGTAGCTCGCACCTTAGAATATGCATACGACGACTGGTGTATCTATCGTTTAGGACAGGCACTCGGCAAATCTAAGAAAGAACTAAGACCTTATAAGGAGCGTGCCTTGAACTACCAGAAAGTGTTCGACAAGGAAACCCGTTTGATGCGCGGCAGAAATGAGGACGGCACCTTCCAGAGTCCGTTTAACCCCCTGAAGTGGGGCGATGCTTTTACCGAGGGTAACTCATGGCACTATACCTGGTCGGTTTTCCACGATCCTGCTGGATTGATTCGTCTGATGGGGGGAAAGGAGAACTTTGTGAGTATGCTCGACTCTGTGTTCAACCTGCCACCTGTTTTCGACGAGAGCTATTATCGTGCAGTGATTCATGAGATTCGCGAGATGCAGATCATGAATATGGGCAACTATGCCCATGGTAACCAGCCCATCCAACACATGATTTATCTGTATGACTGGGCAGGACAGCCTTGGAAGGCACAGTACTGGGTTCGTCAGGTGATGGACCGCATGTATCAGGCCGCACCAGATGGCTACTGCGGCGATGAGGACAACGGACAGACTTCGGCCTGGTATGTGTTCTCAGCCCTCGGTTTCTATCCTGTTTGTCCAGGTTCAGGGCAGTATGCACTGGGCACACCTTACTTTAATAAAGTAACCCTGCATCTGGCCAACGGCAATACACTGGTTATCAATGCCGATAATAACAGTACAGAGAACTGCTACGTAAGCGAGATGAGCGTGAATGGTGCTACCTATGACAAGAACTACCTGGAACACACCGACCTGCTGAAGGGTGGTCGTATCGATTATCGTTTGTCGTCGAAGCCCAACCAGCAGCGAGGCACTAATGAGAACAGCCTCCCCTACTCGTTCTCAAATAACGGCCTAATTGTTAAATAGATATAATTCCTTGCAAAAACTTGGTACTTTGTTATACAAGGTACTAGGTTTTTGCTTATCTTTGCCGCAGAAATCTTTTAAAACGGTAAAGATATGAACATTGAAAATGCAAAGTCGCAAATGCGTAAAGGCATGCTTGAGTACTGTGTACTGCTACTCTTGAAGCATCGCCCTTCATATGCCAGCGACATTATCCAACAACTGAAAAATGCCGAGCTACTGGTGGTGGAGGGTACACTCTACCCACTATTAACCCGACTTAAGAACGATGGTTTACTGCAGTACGAATGGCAGGAGTCGACCCAAGGACCGCCTCGTAAGTATTACGCCTTGAGCAAAGAGGGCGAAAAGTTTCTCGAAGGGCTGGATGGAGCCTGGCAGGAACTCACTAACACCATTAATTATCTAAAGAATGTTACACCAAAATTATTAGAATCAAAATGAAGAAGAATATTACCATCAACCTGTGTGGACGTCTGTTTCAGATAGACGAGGATGCCTACGAGCTGCTGCAGCAGTACATTAACTCGCTCCGTTCATCGTTTGGCAAACAGGAGGGGGGCGATGAGATTGTGGACGACATCGAGAGCCGCATCGCCGAACTCTTCGACGAACTGCGCCAGCAAGGCGTCGAGGCCATCACCATCGAGCATGTAAAGGAAATCATCACCCGTATCGGCAAGCCCGAAGAGCTTACAGGCGAGGATGGCGAGAAGCAACATGAAAGCAACGGCACCAACTGGGAGGAACAGGCCCGTTCGGCTGGACAGAAGATTTATGAGAATGTACGCGCACGTACAGCTGGCAAAAAACTGTATCGCAACCCCAAGGATAAGATGCTGGCAGGTGTCATGTCTGGTATTGCTGTATATACCAATACCGACCCTGTTATCTGGCGATTCCTGATGATATTGTTTACCTTCTGCTATGGCGTGGGTATCTTTATCTATCTTGTGTTGGCACTCGTCATTCCCGAAGCCAGAACACCCGAGCAGCTGTTGCAGATGGAGGGCAAGGATGTTACGCCGCAGAACCTGGCAGATGTAGTGGTTGAGGGCGAAAAGCAGCACGTGCAGCGTCCCGGCTTTATGCGTCTGTTGTTCATCATCCTTATGAAAATTGTTATAGCCTTTGTCGTTATCATTTCAATCGTCGTGTGCATTGCCCTGTCACTCGGATTCTTCGGCGTGCTCATTGCTACGGTTAGTGCGATGGTGCTGCCATTAAACAGCACCCTACCGTTCAGCCTCGGAGCTATGGGACTAGAAGGCGCATGGGTTAGTAACCCCAAGATGCTCATCATCTTTGTAATCGCCCTGTTCCTGGTATTGCTTCTGCCCATCTATGCCATTATCCACTTGGTACTCTCACTCACTGGCAAGATCCGCCCTATGGGTGTTATTCAGCGTATCGTAAACATCGTGCTTTGGGTTGCCGCCGTGTGCATTGCAGTGCCCTTGGGGATCACCATTGCCAATTATCATTATGACTATTACCAGGATCGTTACCAAATAGATACAACCACCACCTATCAGGGGATAAAAATGAATGAGAATGATGCCGATTTCCTGCGCCGTGGTAACTGGAATCTGATAAAAGCCAAGAACTGCGATCATTACACGTATTATGGCCTGGATAGTCAGGAGTTCGACAACGTTCGTTTTATGGATGTGTTTAACAATCGCTGCGAGGAGGTATTCCAAGCCGAGCGCAAGGAAAAGGTCGAGCCTGGTATTTACGAGCTTACATGCTATGCCCGAGCCGAGGGTCCTGGCACTTTTGTTTATGCCATGGGCAATAAAAAGTTGTTGCAGCCCATCCCCGTTAACGAGAATGAAAACGGAATGGGATGGAAGCCCATCACCATTGATAGCATTGTGGTAGCAGGTGACTCAATAGCCTACGGCATATCGTCGGATTCAGAATTCACAGGAGAAACTTGTCACGCCAAATGGTTCTCGGCTATGGACTTTGAACTTACCCGCACAGCCGACCTGCCAAATACAAAGAAATAATTGCGGTCACAAACGAAAAAAGAGAGCTGACAAACATCAGCTCTCTTTTTTGTATTTAATAAACCTCTAACTCATAGATGCGGGCGGCAGAATCCTGGCCCTGTGTAGGAGCTATCACAAAGAGTCGCAGATAGCGCACGCTGGTAGCTGTGAAGCTGCGATCGGTGTAGTTGTTGCGATTGCCTTCGAACATATCCAGCGTTTGCCACTCTTCGGTATCGCTATTACGCCCCTGAAGCAGACAGGTACGGGTGATATAAGCCGACTGCTCACAAGCAGCACTCAGCACACGCCAACGCGTGATAGTGGTAGGTTTACCAAAATCGAATACCACATAATTAGGAGCAGCCTGCGGATCACACCACTTGGTGTTAGGATCACCATCAGTCAGCAGGGTGGCGCGCTCATCGTCGTTGGCCTCGCCCGAAACAGCGATAACCTTAGCCTCGCGCAGCAGGTTTACCTGAGCCTGGGCAGATGCAGCTGTCTTTAGTGTGGTGGGCAGGATTGAGGTTTTAAACAATGGTGCTGCAACGGTTGCATCAGCGATATCGTTGGCGGCTGTAGCCGCGAAGATAACCACATGCTCATCCTCGGGCAACTTAATCTGACGTACACCTTTCGGTATATCCAAACGTACACGGAACATATAGGTAAACTCGTAAGGCTCGTCGCCGGCACCAGAGTGGCGATGACTGCCTACCCAAGCCACCTGGGCATCCTTGAGGTAACCCACGGTCTGACCATCGTGGCCCCACTGGCCAATAAAGCCTGTATAGTAAGGTACACTCACCTGCTGCTGTTTGCCACCAACAGTAAACGCAGCCTGACGGTCGTCCTTATCCGATGCCATCAGCAGATATACGTGGCGGTAATCCTTATCAGCAGGCAGCTGAATGGTCTGTCCCTTACAGGTCACACCGTTAGCAGCATCCTTCTCGCCAAAGGTGAAGGGGATATCGCCTACGGTGATACCCTCGTCGGGCAGCAACTCGGCAGCATAGCTGCAGCCACCCTCGAAATTGCCCGAGGTACGGAACTCGTTAAAGCTGAAGCAATGGCGATCGAAATCAAGAGCCAGCTGCTGCACATCGGGAGCAGTCTGCTGCTTTGTGTCAGCCAACAGCACCTTGTAGGTCTTCACGCTGTAAGGCTTGATATCTACTACCAGCGAGCCGCCATCGGTAGCAGCCTCGCCAATGGTGCGCTCGGTACCATCAGCCTCAACAGCCTTAACCACTGGGGCAGCAAAAGTGATACGAGCCTGCTGGGCACCCTTGCCACTCATCTCGTACACACGTATTACATACTCATCACTCACCTCGGCACGCTTCAGGGCACGAACCACTACATTCTTGTTATCAGAGCTGACGAACGAGAACTGCTTACCTAATGTACCTGCATGACGATCGGCATGGAACGTACGCAGCGGACTATTCAAACGGTCGGCCTCACATACAGCCTCTACAGCATTAAGTGCGCCCTCGTGACCCACCAGGCTGTAGGTGAACACATGATGACCGAAGTCCTGACGGGCCTGATAGGTATAGCTACGACCTGGCTGTGGCGAATAGAGCAGCGACAAACGCAGAGTGTTGTCGGCGGGTTTATCCCAACCGTAACGCGAATCGTTAAGCAAGGTTACACCATAGTCGCCCTTGCGGTCGGTCAGGTCGGTCCACTCGTGGGCATACACCTCGAAACTGTTATCACGGTTGTTGCCACGACGTACGCTACCCAAACCAATATCGTAGGTAGCCTCAGCATTAGCCACACTAAGTGGGAATTCAGCCTTGAGCAGGGCATTAAGCGAACGCCAGTCGACCTCGTTCTCAAAGTCGATACGATCGGCCTGTGCACCCTCGTACAGATGGATGCGCTGAATGATGTCGCTCTCGCCATATTTCTTCTTGATAACCAAAGTCTGTCGCAGGCTGCCAGGCTGGATGGAAATCTCTACAGCATCGTGAACAGGCAACGGAGTCTTATCGAGTGTGCGCTTCAGGATTTCCCAAGCAGGCCATCTCTCTGAACGACAGTCGTCGAACACCACCAGGCGCAGACTTTTTCCGTTAGCCACCAGCTGGCGGTTATTCTTTTTATCGATGAGAGATACAACATCACCGAAATCATCTACGGTAAGCTGATAACGCGACGACTGGATGGTTCGACCTGCGGTGGCGGCAGCCATCTTCTTATTGCCAGCAGCCTTAACACCATATACAGCCATACCAGTAGCAGGTACATCGGCATCGAACAGCAGCACGCGCTTACCATCGCGCTCTACTACCTGCGAAGCCACACTACGACCATTAGCATCGGTTACACGGTAATCGCGGTTATCTTTCACTTCTACCTGTGCGATGGCACGGACGGGGGTAGTTTCATTGTTGTAAACCACAACAGGCTGCCCCGAAACGCGTGTGTCCATCAGGCGGGCAATGCCCGAAACGCTGTGTGTAAGCACATCCGAGAACTTCTTGAGTGCCAGCAGCTCATCGTTCCACGAGAACTCGTAGGCACGGGGAATGCTGGTACCAGTCAGGTCATCGTGGAACTGATGCCAGATGACGCGCTTCCACGTATCGGTCATCACATCAGTTGGATAGCTGGCAGCGCCTAGCCAGTCGGCCATCACTGCTGTACGTTCAGCCGCATCACCCAGGTGTTCGTTCTGACGGTTATACAGTTTCATGACTGCCTGCGAAGTATAGCAGCCGTTGCCATGAACGTCCATAGGCAACTCACCGTTGAATACTGGCAGTTCAGGGTGCTTGTCGTAAGGCAGATAATCTTTGTAGATCTGATCGCTGGTAGCACTCACAATCTTAATCGGGCCGCTACCTTTGATACCTTTCTCGATAGCACGCACTGAGGCGATGGTGGGCGAACCACCGATATCGCCAGTACCATAGTAATGATAGGCCTGACCAAGCGGACTCTCACCTATCTCGCGCAGCAACTGTTGGTTCTGCGACAGGTCTTCGTCGTTGTAACGCTGGCTGTAATTGAAACCGTGGGTCATCATGATGCGACTGCCATCGATACCCTGCCACAGGCCAATGGTGTAAGGATAACGCTTGCCACCCTCGTAGAAGGGATTGGTACGCCACACCAGTTTCTGCGACGAGAAACCAATCAAGCCGCAGTGAGCTGCCAGTGTGGGCAGCGTGTAACCAAAGCCAAAGCAGTCGGGCAAGAACACATCGGTGCTCTCTGTATTGAACTCCTGACGGTAGAACGTCTGACCCAGCAAGATGTTACGCAACCACGATTCGGGCGAGCAGATAATCACCTCGTTGGCATCCCAGCCGCTACCGGTCAGGTGCCAGCGGCCATTGGCCACATAGTGTTTCAACTCGGCAAACTGCAACGGATAGTACTCCTTCATCCAGCTGTACTTAACGGCACCCTCGAAATTAAAAATGTAACTTGGATACTGCTTCAAGAGCATCAAGTTCTGATCGAGCGTACTTTTTATGTACTCGCGAATAGTGGTTTGCACGTCCCAGTTCCACTGCGTGTCCAAATGGGCATCGGCAACCATGTAGGCCTTCTTCTCGGTCTGCGCCAAAGCTCCCGATGAGAGCAGCGCAGCCACAGCCACAGATAAAAACTTTTTAGAATTCATAATCATAGAATGTTAATTAATGGGTTGGTGCCGCAAAAGTAGCCCATTTCGCCGGAATCGATGTTCTCGTTTCTGCCTTTTTTGTAATTATTTGATGGGAACGGTTATTGCTGCGCCTGTTTTCCAGGCACTGTACTTTACTTTGCCACCATTTACGTAGCCGATACGCAACTGACGCTGAACAGGAGCCAGTTGTCCATCCTTCTGAGTGAGGGTTACCTTGAGCTGGTTTTTCAGCTTAACGGCCTTCATTTCAGTCAGGCGATACTGCCCCTTCTGATAGTCAAAGCCATCACCAGCATCCTCATACAACTGTCCTTTGGCTTGTCCGTTGGCATCCACGCATACCAGCAGAGTGAGCGAGTCGGTACGCATCTCAGCTGTGCTCTGAGCCAGATTAGCCAGAGGGATAATTGATCCAGGGCGCTGGCGCAGTTCGGCCTGATAGCTATCGGTATTGGTCTCGAGTGTCAACTTCTGCCAGCTGCCGCCATCGGGCTGAGCCACATCAGTTGCCCACTGTGGACGAACCATCAGGTCGGCACCCAACAGGAAAGCACGGTCCTCGTTACGCAAACTCAAGTCCTTAGGATTACTCATAAACAGCGGACGCATCACGGGCATACCATCCACACTGGCCTCGCGGAAGCAGGTGTAGATATAAGGCATGAGCATATAGCGGCGATTGATGGCTGTACGACACACATCGAGCACCTTTTCGTCGAAAGCCCATGGCTCCTGATCGATAGTACCCTTGGTATTGTGGTTGCGCACAAAGGGGAAATAAACACCCAGGGCTGTCCACTGAGCCACCAGCTCGGCATTAGAATTCTCGCAGAATCCACCGATATCAGGACCATTGAAGGGCTGACCGCTCAAGCCTAACGTAAGTGTCATGGGCACGCTGAGTTTCATCTGCTCGGGCGATGAGAGATTGTCACCTGTCCAGGTAGCCGCATAACGATGACCACCCAAGAAGTTTGAACGCGACAAAATGAACGGACGTTTCTGCGGGTTAGCCAACAGCAGACCCTGACGACTGGCACGTACCATGTTCAAGCCGAACACATTGTGGAAACGCAGGTGGGGACCTGCAGCACCGCCATCGCCATTCAGGTGCTGGTTATCACGTGGCATGGTGCTCTCTTTCTGTCCAAACACAGCGGGTTCGTTCATGTCGTTCCAAACACCATCCACGCCCTTAGCCATAAAGTCCTTATATAGCGTGGCCCACCAGGTACGTACCTCGGGACGGGTAAAATCGGGGAAGTGACAGGCACCTGGCCACACATCGCCCTCGAAAGGCTTGCCATCGCGTGTTTTCACCCAATAATCACCTGCGGTACCCTGATCGTCAACAAAGTAGCCTTTCTCTACCTTCACACCGGGGTCGATCATATACACCGACTTAAAGTTATTCTGATGCAGATAATCGTTCAAACGGTTTGGATTGCTGAATCCTTTGGGATCGAAGGTAAAAATGCGATAGCCATCCATATAATCGATATCCATCCAGATTACATCTGATGGGATACGGTGTTTACGCAGCAAATCGGCTACCTCCATCACCTTACTGTCGGGATAGTAGGTAAACTTACACTGGTGGTAGCCTAACGACCACAGGGGAGGTAGCGACATGGTACCAGTGAGACCCACCAATGCCTGCATGAGAGCCTGTGGACTCTGGCGCTCGATAATGAACACACGGAAGGCCGGGCCCTCGCTATCAAAGGTTACCTCGTGGTCGGCGGTAGTAATCTTCTGTCGCCAGGTATTGTCGGCAATGATACCAAAGGCTGTACCATCCTTACGCAGACCCATCACCCAAGGATGACTCTGATAAAGGTGGGTACCATCATCAACACCATAGGCAGGGGTATCAACATTCCACAACTCGATGGTGCGACCGTTACGGCGCAGCGGACCAGTCACCTCGCCTGTGCCATAGAAATCCACATCGTCGGTCACGCGGATGGTTGCTATACTATGACCATTCTGCTGACTAAAAACAACACGCAGAGGCCACTGGGCATCCAAGGGATTAATGGCAGCAGGCTCCTGCTCGAAGATGGGCGAAGGCTGGTGCTGCTTGGCATCGTAATGGGCAGGGTAAAACACGGCCACACTATCGTTGGTGATAAATGCAGACTGAGCCATCGCAACAGATGCGATGGCCAGACTACTAAGGATAAAACTGATTCTTACAGTCATGATTACTAACTATTAATTAACTCAATTATTATTTCATTTCACTAACTCGGCCTGGATGGTTTCGTTAAACAAATCTACCTTGATACGATAACGCCCATCGGCTGATAATGTCCACTTGGTATCATCACCACCGGTATGGAAGCGCTGATCTTTCAGGATATCCGTATCGGTCGCATAAGGATGGATGGATTTGGGATGCCAGCGGTCCTGTCCCTGGAACTTAAAGCTGGCAGGCTCCTCAACCTCGGGATGGCGTTTCAGCTCGCCCTCCCAAGTCCAGATGCAAGGATTGTTCAAGTCCTGTTTCATCAGCAGCATATGGCCTTCTGACTTCCAGCCCACCTCGGTGGCACCGCCAGCTAAGAACAGCTCGCCCCAAGGCTGGAACAGTTCGCCACGTAACTGTTTCTTCTCGGTATCGATATGGAAACGGTAACGATCCTCGCTTACCACCACCTGCCAGCCAGCCTGCTTGGCATCGGTAGTGATGGTATAGTCGATACCTTTGTTAACGATATTGGCATCGGGGGTGTTAGCCACCAGATAAGTAGTGCCCTTGCCTGCTTTCTTGGCGGTACTGATACGCAACTCGCCTGCCAGGAGGCGACCAGCATACTTAAAATCGTTATCGCTAACCTTGGTGAGCTTCTGGGCGCCACCAGGCACAGCGGAACCCGTAATCCACAGCTCCTGATACTGCTGGGCACACATGGCAATACACACCACCAGTGCAGCCATCATCATATATAATCTTTTCATCACACTTACTTTATTTAATTGTTATCACAGTTCTCTTATCACACGATGTACGAGTCACATTTACGGTGAGCAAACGGCGCTGCGCATCGTATTTCCATTCGCTTTCAGCCACCTGACTACCGTTGATAACCACGGTGCTAGGACGATTAACAGCCAGGAACTCTACGGTGTACGAACGACTCTCAGGCATGCCCGCAAATTTTCCCTCACGGGGAAGAATGGTGAGCGTGTTACCCTCGTGGCTGATGGTAGTGGTGGTATAAGCCCCCTGCTTGTAGCCCTCGGTATCACCCTCGTCCTCGTAAAGCGAGGTCTGTCCGTTACCACCAGGCACAACCTTCAGTATCAAGCGGTCGGGACGTGTGCTGAGGTTCATCATCGGTGGATTATTCACAATCACGCTACCAGCACGGAAGAAGTAAGGAATCTCCTCCATGGCATAACGATCGGTAAAGGTGCGATTACCTTCAACCACCTTGTTGCGGCACACATCAAACCAGCGACCTTCGGGCAGCCAGGTACGACGGGCCGTAGTTCCATCCTTTTCGGGTTTGGTAACCACTGGAGCCACCAAGATATCGTCGCCAAACATATACTCATCTTCAAACAGATAGGCATTGTTAGCCTCGGGCCACTCGTAATAGAGCGGACGGCACAGACTAACGCCCGTATCATAAGCCTGGCGGGCTGCGGTATAGATATAAGGCATCAGCGCATAGCGCAACTTAACCGTCTCGAGCAACGAGGGGAAGTTAGAGTACTTCCAGATGCGACGCTCGATACCTTCCCAGTTAGTAGCATGGGTGCGGAAGATAGGGGTAAACACACCGAACTGCATCCAGCGCAGATAAATCTCGGGATCGTTGCCGCCAGTCTGTTGGTGTCCGCCCAGGTCGTGGCCCCAGTAGCCAAAGCCTACATTCGAGGCAGTGGCAGTAAAGTAAGGCTGCCAGGCCAAGGTTCCATAAGTAGTGAACGAGTCGCCCGAGAAACCGATAGGATAACGATGACTACCAAGGCCGCCCCAACGATGGAAAATCAATGGGCGACGGTCAGGACGATTCAGTCGCATATCGTTATAGAACACATGGTTGCACCAGAATGTCTCACCCAGTCCATCAACATACTTACTGGTGAGGTTCTGCTGCCAGTCGAGCCACCAGAAGTCGACACCCTGACGCTCGCGGGCACGGATAATGTGCTTAAACATATTGTGGTAAAAGCGGCCATCACTCAAGTTCCAGGGCACACGCTTGGTCTGTTTATCCAGTCCCATATCCTCGCGCAGATCATCGAAGAAATCCTCATCATCGTCCACACCATCAGCTGGGTGCAGATTCAGCGATACCTTCAAACCGTGTTGGTGCATCCAGTCGATAAGACCTTCGGGATCGGGAATAGCCGTACGGTCCCAAGTCCAACCGGTCCACCCCTGGGTGTGCCAGTCCATATCAAAAATCATCACGTCCATCGGGATGTTGAAGTGCTTTACATCGTTCACAATCTCCATGAACTCATCCGAGGTGTAACGCTGGTATTTGCTATACCAATAGCCCAGCACATAGAGTGGCGGCATGGGCTGGCGACCGGCCACCTTGATGTAATCGCCCAACGCCTTCTTATACTGATGACCATAGCCTAAGAAGTACCAGTCGATGGCCTGCTTGTCAACGGGCTCAGCTACCCAGTCGATACCATCCACCTGCTTGTCGAATACAAATGTGTTCGAGCCATCGCCACGACGGGTCAATGGCGACTCATCGATAATACTCCAACCAGCACGCGACAGCAAACCATTCTCCAGTTCCTGGCGCTTGTTATCACCAATCTGTCCGTCGAGAGTACGGGTGGTTCCCTTCAGGTTCAGCGCATCATCCTTGCCAGGATACCACAATACACGACGGCCGTTAAGTGTCATCGAGATGCTGAGAACCTCGGCTGATGGATGGCACCCATCTATCACGCCACCTATCTTATATTTAAGCGTAAGGGCCGACGTCTTGATTTCAAGATAGCCATCCTTCTCTACTGCCGTAAAAGCAGGTACGGGTAAACGACGGTTCACGATAGCAAACGTAGCACGATCCTCGAACAGCGAACGGTCGCTGTACTGAATGCGAATCATTTCGGGCGTCAATACAGTAAAACGCGCCTTGCCAGAGCGTACGACAGCATCGGGATGAGCCACCGGATTCAACTCCTGTGCCCACGCGGTGTTGATACTCAGACAAATGAATAATAAAGTTAGAATTCGTTTCATTTTATAAAATACGTTTTTGTTATTTCATGCACAAAAGTACTGCAAATAAAGCACACACGAAAGGAAGCAAGTAAATGTATAATGAATAATATGCAACATATCAAAGAGAATGCTGATAATCAGCAAGTTCACTTAAGTCGAGTTAGTTGTTTGTATAACAGAAATATTGAGCAGTGAGCCGCCTAGATTTCCATAATCAGGTGCTCAAACTGCTCGTTGTCCACCGTCGAACGGTTCTTTATTCTGGTTTTATACGTATTTACCGTATGTACCGAGTAATCCAGGAACTTGGCAATGCGCTCGCTATCGTTGATACCCAATCGGATAAGGGCAAAGATACGCATCTCGGATGTGAGCGACTGCTCGTTGGCAGGCTGCTTACGGTCTTTCTCCTCGAACAGCGCATTATAACGCTCCACAAAGTCGGGGAACAATTTCAGGAATGTCTGATCGAAAGCCTCATACATATTCTCACGCTCAGCATTAAGGGTTGAGAGTTTCATCATCGAGCGGAGATCCTCGTACTGACGAGCTGCTATCTTACGATCGATAGCCAGATAAAGTTTCTCCAACTTGGCAATAAACTCGGCATTGGTATAGAATGAACGACCGATATAGGCATTCTTGATCTTATCATCCTCCTGCAACTGCAGATTAGTGAGCTTGAGCTGCTCCAACTGCCCGGCAATGGTTTCACGCGCCTCGGTAAGCTTTAGGTTCTTACGGCGGATAGTCCAGTAGCTCCATAGACATGCCAACAACAGGATAACGAACAGGGCCGTTGCCACAAACAGCCAGTTACGCTGACCACGCATACCATCGTAGCGATCTTGCTCGATAATAGGCAGGATATCATTGATTTCCACCTTACGGAGTCGGGTTCCGTAGAAGTTTACATCCTCTAAAGCCTGATGCACATACACGCTGGCACGTTCATGCTCACCCTCCTTAAAAATCAGACGAGCCAAATGATAAAGAGCGGTTATCTCACGTGTTGCCGTTTCGTTATCAGCCATAGCCGCTTGGGCGAAACATACTATAGCCTTATCCTCATGCTCCAATAAGAGATGAGCCCATGCCATCTCTGCCATCGCTTTGGCACGCATGTGCAAGTCGTCACCACATCCATCAAGTACATGTTGCAGCGACTCGAGTGCTTTCTGATGCTCGTGCTCACGCAACTGGCGCGTACCAGTAACCGACCACCACATGCAGGAATTGGGCGGCACAATCTGCTTAAGCGAGTCGAGATACCCATTACTTCTGTTGATATATTTGGTATAAAAGGGTTCTTCCTTGATGTAATCGGCCATATTGCGCCACAGCAAGCTTTTAATCTCATAATAATCCTCGAGAAGTTTTCCGCTAAGCGCACTACGATCTATCGAGAGCATCACATCGTGAGCCTCGCTCAAGATACCAGCCGATATCAACGAGAAAGCAATAGCCTCTTGCGACTGGGCGATATACTGTGGATTCTGCAGACGAGTGGCTAATCCCAAACAAGCATAAGAGTAGTGACGGGCTGAGTCGTAGCGATAGCTTTTGTATTCGTTGTATAGGGCGTACATCTGGGTAAATTCGCGACCTTCGGCCTTGGCTTTAGCCATACCCTCTTTCAGACTTTCAATACGGTCGATACGCTGTTTCTCATAATAGTCACGCTTGGCAAGACTGGCATCCAGTTTGTTTAACCAGTCGGCAGTATTCTTATCAATTGCAGCCTTAACAGGCACCATTAAAAATACCAATAAACATGTTAGTATAGGTTTCCTAATCTTCATTTTAGTTTGAGTCTTCGTTAATCGCAGCCAAAGTTAAAGATAAAAACCCAACCACGCACCATCTCAATTCAAAATATAACAATAATTAACGCCATAAAAACCAACAGGCAATTAATAGCTCACAGAGAGCTACTAACTGCCCATCGGCCGAAATATTACTTTACTACTTACTAATTAGCCGGTTCGAACTTAGTCCACATATCTGTAGCCAACAAACAGAGCGTAAGAGTGTAACGCCCGCTCACAGAAGGCACCCATTTTACGTCACCACCATTGTCCTGATAACGATAGGTTGACAAACGGTGGTCGGTTAATGGATCGGCATTATAGTCAGGCGCGAAGAAGAAGGGATCGCCCCAGCCATTACCAACACCAATTTTAAACTCACCACCAGCATTGAAATCGCCAGTCCAAGCATAATAATATGGTTCGCGTGCGCTACCTACCATCTCCAAACGACCATTAGAGGTGTTTGTATTCCAACCTACCGAACAGCCGTTACCACAAATCCAGATCTGTCCTGGTGTGGGCAACTGAACGATGTCAAGTACACGACAGT
Source organism: Xylanibacter ruminicola Ga6B6 (assembly GCF_000687715.1). Lineage (GTDB taxonomy): Bacteria > Bacteroidota > Bacteroidia > Bacteroidales > Bacteroidaceae > Prevotella > Prevotella ruminicola_B. The sequence continues at coordinate 7,943 of NZ_JHXD01000003.1, read as the reverse complement.
CGTTGAAGCCGACGTTGGTATCCACGATAACCGTACGCTTGCCATTGCCATCGAAACGGAAATCGCGCACATCACCGTCTGTATAGTACTCCAACTGCTCGCCTTCGGCCATACCATAGGCAGGATAAGCCTCTGGTGTGGTGGTGAAGTGGAACTTGCAGGCACTCATGTTCAACGTAGCCTCGTAGATGCCAGTACCCAACTGGCGCTGATCCAGACGCTGGGTACTCTTCTTACCATCATCGGTGGTAATCTGCATGTACAGGTAGGGTGAGTATTTCTCGTAGCCTGTAGCTGTGAACTCGACAGTCGAGAGCTCAGGCTTGATATAGCGCTGCTCGTTCCTGAAGACAGCCAGCAACTGAGCTGTTACCTTGACAGCCTGACCTGGCAGAGCCCACTGGCTCAGCAGACTATTCAGTTCGTCGTGGGTCATCGAATAAGTCAGGTTAGTGCCCAACTCCTTATAGTCGGAGTGACTCTCCTTCTGACCTGTGGGATAGAGGCATAGCTTGTAGCTGATGCCTTCGGTTGATGGGTCGACACTTGTGGCCGCATCCCAACTGAAGGTGACGGCCGTCTGGTCGGCAGCACTCTTGCTGAGGGTAATCTCCTCAACCGAGCTCTTCACGTGCATCTCGTCGGGGTTCTCCTCCAGCGTGAAATACTCTGGGTCCTTGTTGCACGATGTGAACAGCAGTCCTGTGCACAAGGCACTGAATATCATTGCATATTTCTTCATAATCGTATTCATTTATAGCTTAATTACCATTTTCGTTTACCCAGAATGGGGCCTCGCGCAAGTTGGGGTTCTTCTCGTACTCGTCGATATAGATAGGCATCCAGTAGTACTGTCGCTTCCAGATACGGGTCTGGAACACAGTGCGCTTGAAGAATTCCTCAGGAGTGCTACCCTGGAAGTTCATACCATAGTCGTCGCCACACATCTCGGGCAGGTTCTCGGCCTCCTTCCAACGACGGATATCGTACCAGCGATTGTTCTCGCAGCACAGCTCCACACGGCGCTCGGCACGAATCACACGGCGCAGCTCGGCCTGGGTGTCATCCACATGGATGAACTTCTCGTCCATTGGGCTCACGTCAGCAGTGGTATACTGGCGCACGCCGGCACGCTCACGGATACGGTTCAGATACTTCAGCGCCTCCTGACGCGAAGAACTATTGTCGTAGCACTCGTTCACAGCCTCGGCATAGTCGAGATAAGTAAAAGCCAGACGATAGGTAAAGCCCTGACGTGGGGTGATTGACCCGGTGAGATTATTATCGAGCACGTTCAAGCCCTTACGAGCCAGATAGCCATTCTGTGGGGCATCGTGAGGTGATGAAGTCTGGATATTATCGCGACCGTTATAAAGGAAATCATACTTACGATTGCCTACAGCCAACCAAGCACCATGGAACGATACAGCATTGTAGAAACGAGGCTCGCGGTTGCAGTACATATTATAGGTACCACGGGCGGTAACCTGTCCGGGCTTACCTGTACCATACTCCCAGTTGGTGATATCCGAACGATCGTCAACAGAGGTCGACATACCATCCTCTACATAACCTGAGTTAGGATCGCTGATGGGCAGACCGTTCTTGGTGAAGAAGGCATCAACCAAGCCCTGATAAACACCCAGACCACAACCACCACCATACTCACGTACACTCACCTTAACCAGGAAGAAATTATAACTATTATTCTTGGTTACAGGGAAGGTAATCTCGTGGTTACCCTCGCTCCAACGCTTGATGTGCACGTTATAGGTACTCATGAAGGGGTCGATCTCACCATTAGGACCTTTCTCGGTATAGAGAGCATAGCCAGCTTTCTCGGCCTCGTCGATACAGAGTTTCAAAGCTTCTACAGCACGCACCCATTTCTGTGGATCGTAGGTAGGATTAAAAATCTGTTCACCTTCGTTGTTCACATAATCCTTGTACCAAGGGTTACCATTCACCAATGGACTGGCGGCAAAGAGCAACATGCGCGAACGAACGGTGAGCGCCATGATGCGGTTGATACGACCATATTTCGAAGGATCGTCATATACAGCAGGCAGTGCCATAGCAGCCTCCAACATCTGCTTATCACAGTAATCAACCACATCGTCGAACTTAGACTGACCTACCATCAAATCTGCCAAATCAAAATCGGTGGGTGCAATATAATCGGGCTTGAAGGGGATACCACCATGGTTTTCGGCCAACTGCCACCAGCCATAGGCGGTAAGGAACTTCACCTCGTTCTTCATGTTGTCAACCTCCGACTGTGGCAGGTCGTGATCGGGCATGGCCTTCACCATATTATTAAAAATGTAGCCATGTCGGATATAACGGGGCATCATCTGCCAGTAATTGGCATCCCACTGTGAGTTAATGGTCCACTGGCCGAAAATCTTTGGGATAACTTTGCTCCAGTCCCACTGCTGCCAACGCTTTGAAGGAGTCATGTCATCGGCAAACACCTCATAACCGTCGGTTTTCAGTTCCCACTTATCAGGCGTATGAATCACATTATATACATAGGCCAGCCACTGGTAAACCTTTTCACGATTCTCGAACACCATGTCGGTGGTAAGCTCGGTATCGGGCTCCTTGTCGAGATAGTCGGAGCACGACACTAACGAGCCGCTAATGGCGCTAAGCGCACAGAAAATATATAGAAGTTTTTTCTTCATAACAATAATACGATAAACTAAAAGTTAATGTCGACACCGAACATCACTGAACGGTTCATTGGATACTTCAAGCCGTCGTTGGTTCCCAACTCAGGATCCCACAGCTTGAACGACGAGAGGCAGAACAGGTTATTGCCACTGACATACACACGACAACTCTTCACATAGAAACTCTGCAACCAAGACTTGGGCAAGGTATAACCAACCTCAAGAGTCTTACAACGCAGGAAGCTCATATCTTTCTTCCACCAGGTAGAACGACGGTAGTTGTTCACGTTAGGACCATAGGTCAGACGGGGCCAGAAGGCATATGGATCCTGATTGGTCTCTGTCCAGCGATCGTCGAGATTATAACTGTAGGCGTTACCCTCCGTAGTAGTACCACCACCAGGCAGGAAGTAAGGCTGATTACCAATCACACGATACATATCACCTGTGCCTTGGAAGAAGAAATTGAAATCGAAGTTCTTGTAGCTAATCACCCCACCGAAACCATACACGATGCGTGGGTCTTCAGTACCACCAATGTAACCTTCGTCGGCCTCAGTAATAGCACCATCACCATCCACATCTACATACTTAATGTCGCCAGGATGCAGAATGGCAGCACCCACACCATCCTGTGTAGGAATACCATCCTTTAAGGTTCCGTCGGCATTAAAGTCGTCGTAGGTGAATAAGCGCTCAGCAACCAAACCCCACAACTCATTCATCGAGCGACCTGTGGCCGAACGGTGAGTGCCCTTCAGAGCCTCTGGCTCGTCTTTCTCATCTACACGGTTCTTGGCATAAGTAAAGTTACCATAGGCCGAAGTGAACAGGTCCTTGTTCCACTGCTTGTGGAAATTGAGTGTCACCTCAAAACCTTTGTTAGATACCTGACCGAAGTTAGCCCAAGGAGCCTTCACAAAACCAGTCTGAGTGGGAATGATGCTACGCTCCATAAAGATATTCTTACGCTTCTCATTGAAGAAATCCACATTCAGATCGAGCATATTCCACAAACCGACCTCGATACCAAGGTTCTTCTTGGTCACGGTCTCCCAAGTCAGGTTATCAACACCAATCTCACCTTCGGTGATACCCTTGACACCATCGCGATCATAGTTTTTCTGACCATTGGTTCCCCAAATATAGCCCTCCTCGTTGGTGAAAAGTGTGCCCAGATAGGCAAAACGGCGACCACCAATATTATCATCACCGGCCTGACCAATGCTGGCACGGAACTTGATCTTATGGAAGATAGGTTTCAGTTTCTCCATGAAGTGCTCCTCACTGAGCAACCATCCGATAGCAAAAGAAGGGAAAAAACCGAAACGCTTACCCTTGGCAAAGTTCTCAGAACCGTTGTAACCGAAGTTGAACTCAGCCACATAGCGGTTGTCATAGGTGGCCGACAAGCGACCGGCGATACCCTGCTTACGGTAGTCCTGAATACTACCATCATCATAGGCCTGCTGATTGTAGAGCAACATGGCATCCACATCAGTCTTACCGAAACGACGGTTGTACATCAGGTCGGTCTCGAAATACACGCGGGTATTACCATATTCATTGCCCTGCTCGTTGCCCAGCGATTCATCGCCAGCTTCATGCTGCGAGTAAATCAGGTTACCCTCTTCATCACGTCCAGTAGCGGGGAATACGGTACTTGGTTTAGCCGTACGACTACGACGGCTACGGTTCCAGCGGTCGAAACTAAACAGACCCTTAGCCTTCAATCCTGGCAGAATCATCTTCAAATCCTGCTCAACACTGAACAGAGTCTGAATTTTACTTGAAGTAATGAAGTCGTAACCTTGCTGAGTGACCGTACGCCAGGGGTTAGCACGATACGAAATCACAGGGATAGCACCATCACTATAACGGGCTGGATGCACGAAAGGCAAGGTACGGAAAGCCTCACCAAACGCATCATTGGTATTGCAACGCTGCTTCTTGAATCGGTTCAGATAACCACCAATGTTTACACGGAGCATGGTGGTCTTGGTCACGTCCATATCAATGTTGGTGCGCAGGTTATACTGCTGGTTGTTAGTTGCATTATCGAAAACCAAACTCTTATCCTGCTCCAACAAACCAGTCTCCTTAAAATATGAGGTCACAATCGAGTAGCGCAGGAAGTCTGAACCACCGCTTACTTCTAGATTACCGCGAGTAGTATAGGCATAATCCTTTGTAATGGCATCTACCCAGTTCACATCAGGATAAAGGTCGGGATCATAGCCAGAGCGGGTACGGTCAATCTGCTGCTGTGTAAAAGGCTGAGCCACCCTGTCCTGAGCAGCCAACTCGTTGAGCAGCGACATATAGTCGGGCGCATTCAGGAACTTTGGCAACTGAGTGGGCTGATTGATAGCGTGTTCAACATGGAAACTCACCTGAGGTGCTCCTATCTTACCACGCTTGGTGGTAATCACGATCACGCCGTTAGCACCTCGGACACCATACATGGCCGACGCCGAAGCATCTTTCAATATAGAAAACGACTCAATTTCAGCAACATCTACGTTATCCAAGTCACGCTCCACACCATCAACCAGAATCAATGGGTTGTTGCTACCAGAGAAGGTTGAGATACCTCGAATCCAGAAGTTTGAGTCATCATAGCCAGGCTCACCTGAGCGTTGAATACCAATAACACCACTCAGCTTACCAGCCAGATTATTAGATAAAGTACGCGTAGAACCGAACTGCAGCTCAGCAGGCTTGATGGTCTCGATAGCACCAATGATAGATGCTTTCTTCTGACTGGAATAACCAGTTACTACCACTTCGGTAAACTCATTGGTTTCTTCCTCCAGCATCACATTCAGCAGGCGCGAACCATTTACCTTTACCTGTTTGCTAGCAAAACCAATGTAATTAAACTCTAACGTAGTACCACTCTTAGCGGGCACGTTAATTCGGAACATACCATCAGCATCGGTAATGGCACGAGTTTCAGTACCCACCAAAGTTACGGTAACACCAATAAGCGGTTCTTTCTGCTTATCGGTTACAAGACCTGTTACCTGGTTGGTCTGTACGCTTTGCGCCACAGCCGCAGGAGCCTGAGGCAACAACGGAGCAGCCATCAGCATAGTCAGGCTGCAAAGCATCACAGAACCGGCAGGTAACCAGAAGTGACAAATTTTGGTTAGTTGTTTCTTCATTTTTTGTTAAATTGTTAATTTGTTAGCTTTGGATTGATTTGCGGTGCAAAGTTAACCTCTTATATCCATTATTCGCCAATAAAAAAGATTTGTATAAGGCAATATAAGCCTTTACGAACAAAATACATACTGATTATCAAGTAGTTAACAATTCAACAAACAACACGTGTGTATAACAGAAATATAAAATAAGCAACATGACAAATCACGCAGATTATGTCATGTTGCTCATTAAAAGACGTCTAAGGTTAGAGCTCGTTTGTTTTCAGCAATTAGTACTCATCCTCGTTGAACAAGAAATCTTCTTTAGTAGGATAGTCGGGCCAGATGTCTTCGATGCTCTCATACACCTCACCTTCATCCTCAATCTCTTGCAGATTCTCCAATACTTCGAGTGGAGCTCCCGAACGGATGGCATAATCTATGAGTTCATCCTTGGTAGCGGGCCAAGGTGCGTCTTCTAATTTCGAAGCTAATTCAAGTGTCCAATACATAATACAAGTTTGTTAGTTTAACTAATTCATTTTTTTATTCGGCCGCAAAAGTAATGAATTAATTTCTATCTACCAACATTTTGCCATACTATTTCACTCTGATTTGCGTTAAAATTTATTTTTTTTGCCAAAACAAACAGATAATCGCTCAATCTGTTCACATATTGCAATATTTCAGGGCTAATTTTTGCCACTTCCGACAAGGCAACAATGCGACGTTCGGCCCTACGACACACCGTTCGACATATATGTGCCTGAGAAGCCTCACGAGTTCCACCAGGCAGCACAAAGCCCTGTTTCTCGGGTAACAACTTCATAATGACATCTATCTGACGCTCTACCATCTCTATCTCGCCCTCAGGCAGATATGCGGAGGGAGATAAGGTTGTTTGATCCTGATCGGTAGCCAAGTTGGTACACACATTAAACAAACAGTTCTGAATGCGCGTAATCATCGATTTGTCATCACCATCAGGTAAGGACGAGGCCAACAGACCTAAATGACTGCTCAGTTCATCTACCGTGCCATAAGCCTCAAGACGCTCACTGGCCTTCGATACACGCTGACCGCCTACAAGCGATGTTTTACCCATATCGCCACCTCGGGTATAGACTTTAGTTATTTTCATAAATTGATTGGTTAGAAGTTAATCTTATAGTGGTGTTTATATCTCGTTCTATCAAAGCATACGATACCGCAATAGTAAAGGTCATAGGTAATCACGGTTCTAGTGTCGGATTCTATCTCGTGCCAACGTTCCAAATCACGCCAGATACTCTCGACCACCATTACAGATTGATCATCGCATTTTGACAGCAAAGCTTCCCAAGCGGCTTTATCCTCAATGGAAACTCTAGCCAACTCTACTTTATTAATAGTAGGTGTAAAAACTGTTTGCTGACATCCTGCCTGCCAGTAGCGTTGGTATTCATCTGGAATCATCATAGATGGCTGGCGCCAATTGGCTAAGCGGAAATAAAGGCGTCCCAGCTTACTGGTAAGCCAGTCATCACCCTGAAGCTGCTCATAAGCATAATAAGGCCAATGCTCGTTGATAACGTAGCGTACAAACGAGTAATCGGTTGGCGACTGGATTCCAAACCCACGGCACCGATGAATGCGACTGAGCCAAACTAAACAGCGTTTAAATAGATTCATCACTGCAAAGATACGAATAAGCGAGTAAAATTCCAAATAATAAATACAAAAAAAAATAGGAACCACTCGAAAGTGATTCCTACTTCGTTTAAAAAGACGGCGGCTTCCTACTCTCCCGCATTGCATTGCAGTACCATCGGCGCAGGTGGGCTTAACTTCTCTGTTCGGAATGGGAAGAGGTGGGACCCCACTGCAATAACCACCTAATAGTTCGTTCTAGAACTTCTAGCTTAACTAGAATATCTAGTATAAGGTTGACAATTGCACACAAGAAACGTAGCTCAAGATTGCTCTTGGAAACAACTACATCTGATAATATCAGCATGAAGCGAAAGATCTCGGGCAATTAGTAGTGCTCGGCTTTGACGTCACCGTCTTTACACCTGCACCCTATCAACGTCATCGTCTATGACGACCCTCAATGGAGTCCTCATCTTGCGGCTGGCTT
>NZ_JHXD01000002.1 GCF_000687715.1 Xylanibacter ruminicola Ga6B6 | reverse complement strand
AGCGTCTGCAGGACGATGCTACTGGTCTCTACTACCAGAGTCCTGGCTACGTGTACTCTTTCCTAGAGAACGAACTGAAGACCGCAAGGGTTTCTTAAAAGTGTTGTACTTAAAGATGCAGAGTTATGTCAAATAAGGAAAAACAGGAGTTTATAGAGAAATTGCGTCGTGGTTTAGAGTTAGCAGAGAAAAGGATGCTGCAAGAAAAAGCCCGTAACAATGAGGACGTCATCGTATGTGGCGATGACAATGTGATACGCTGCATCCCTGCAAAACAGGTAATAGCCGATAATCCTATTTTCCAGGATTAAACAACCCATACTAACCTAAGACGATAATGTTCGAACATATCACTCTCGATATCATCCTGCTGTTGATGCTGTATGCCGTGGGGGCTACGGTGTCGGCGGTGGCTTGTGTGTATCTTTTGCTGCGCAGGGGCAACGCCTTTACGCGGCGCATATCTACGCCCAAACGACTGCGCCGGTGGACGGCTGCGTTCTTCGGAATCTTGACGGCAGGCCATCTGTGGTACCTGCCGGGAACCATGATGGCCGATGGCGATGCGGCCACGCTGTGGATGCTCATCGGCGCGCTGCTCGACTGCATGCTCACCATGCCCCTGGCGCTCGTGGTGATGCTCTGCATGCTGCAAGACCGCAAAAGGCCGCTCTGGATAGCGTGGCTCATCACGGCGCCGCTCATCATCCTCTCGGCCGTTAGCGTGGGCATGCGCAGCTACGCGCTGGTGCAGTGGATGCAGGGCTACTTCCTGCTGATGGCCGTGGGCTTCACGGCGTATATGGTGCGCGCCGTGCGGCAGTACGGCCGATGGCTGCGCGACAACTATGCCGACCTGGAGCACAAGGAGGTGTGGCAGAGCCTGCTGGTGCTGGCCGTCATCATACTGCTGTTCTGCTATTACGTGGTGGGCTACGGCAGCATCACCTACGAGTTCATCATCCAGCTGTGCGGCATCGCGCTCGTGGCCTATCTGCTTTGGCGTGTGGAGACGCTGCAGGACCTGAGTTTCCAGCCGATGGCCGATGGCGACATAGCGTTGGCCGAAGCGCAGCGGGCTGCTGCCGAGGCTGCCGAAGCCGATGACGAAGCCGATGACGATACTCTCGAGGGCGATGGCGGGCGCCCGCAGCCGGCCGAGGGCCTGTCGGAGGCCGTTATCCAGGAGATTGGTAAGCTGTTGCACGACCGCTGCGAGGGCAACAAACTCTACCTGCAGACCGACCTTACGTCGGTGCAGTTGGCTCAGGCCCTGGGCACCAACCGCACCTATCTCGGCATGTATTTCTCGAGCCAGGGCACTACCTACAATGCCTACATCAACATGCTGCGCATCAATTATTTCATAGAGCTCTTCCGCCAGGCGTCGGCCGCCGCCGAGGGCCAGTCTATCCAGGCCAAGCATTTGGCCAACCGCAGTGGCTACCGCAGCTACCGCACCTTCAGCGTAGCCTTCAAGCAGCGCACCGGCCAGAGCGTAAAAGACTGGATCGCCGAGCAAGAGTCCGCCCTGCAAGCCAATAAAGATTGATTTTCCCCCAAAACCCCTTGCAATATCCGAAAATTATTGTATCTTTGCGGCGTGAAATGATATAGAAATGGCAAAAAAGGTAATAGTAAAGATTCCAAATGTAACCGAGGAGGTTCGCATTGGCTACAGTTTCAACTACATGATTAAGGTGATGGCTGAGACTGAAGCTGCTGATGACGTACAGTGGGACTTTGCCGACGTAACCTTTCTGCATCCATTCTTTCTTGCCCCATTAGCTATCTACAAGAATACATCGGGCAAGGATATCGAATGCATCAACATATCGCTACGCATACAGTCGTATCTTAACAGCATCTGCTTCGACCGCATGCTTCATTTCGGTCAGGAGAAGAGTGAGGACATCGAGGCAGTTATGCAGAAATACACTGACAAGACCTATCTGCCGCTGTGTAGCTTTGCCATGACCGATTCGAACAAGGATACATTCGGATCTATCATGAAGACCGTGCTCATGAAGCAGGCAAATATCGGCCAGGGCGGCAGCTCGTCGCTGAGCTATCTCATCAGCGAACTGCTCGACAACATCTACGAGCACTCGCAGAGCCCCAATGGATACGTATTCTCGCAGTATCTTGAAAAAGAAGGTGTAATCAATCTCTGTATTGCAGATACTGGTATTAACATAGCCGGTAGTTTTAAGAAAGCAGGATTGTATCAGCAAGAAATCGATGGTAATGAGGCCGAAGCATTAAAACTGGCCAACGAAGGATACTCTACCAAGAATCGTCCAGAGGCAGAGAACCGTGGCTATGGCATTTCAACTTCTAAGGCAATGCTCGTAACAGGTATGAAGGGAGGGTTCTTTATGTTGTCGGGCGGAGCATTCCACCGATATGAGAATGGAGCAAACGACTATATCGACCTGGGTAACATCTTCAGATGGAATGGCACTGTTATACTCATGCGTATCCCAGTTGTATTACCCAAAGGATTTAATTATATTGACTATCTAGAATAAGGAGGTGATGATATGAAACAGACAATCAGACTGCAGGATATCTATAGCGCAGATCTCTACACACGTTCCAGAGCTTCTGAGCTGCGCAAATGCATTAACGACGATGCCGACGAGGTAACACTCGATTTCGAGGGCATCGGCTTCATGTCGCGCTCGTTTGCCGATGAGGTTTGCAACATCATCGACGACATGGGCGGCAAGACATTTACACTCGTCAATCAGAACAACGACGTGGCTACGATGATGACGAAAGTACGCGATGGCCGCAGTCGCGAACGCAAGCGTGGCGTAGAAAACGCAAAGATGTACGAATTCCAAGACATGGAAAGTCTTTCGGAATTCCTCATTGCTATGTAAGCTTATATCTGAAACCATAAGATCTCCCTCCGCACACTCCATGCGGAGGGAGTATTATTTAGGGGCTGCTCGCCCCTACGACCCCTAGGTGTTTTAGCATGGTATTAGATGTTGGCTGTCGCCAAAACATCACGCAGCCGAAAGCAATCCATGCCGGGGCTTTGATGCCCCGAGCATACCTTAATGAAAGAGCGACGAGGAGGAGCGGTTAAGTCTCCCTTACAAAGGGAGATTTAGAGGGTGGTGTTTCTTTTAGTTCTTTTCTTTGCGACAAAGAAAAGGACAGTCTGGGGGGACCCTCCCCCCGGCGGGGCCCGCCCCCGCGGAGTGGCAGAATTTACAAAATCAGTGGCAGAATTTACAAAATCTTCACTTCAGGCCAAAAAAAACTTGCAGGTTTCGAAGATTTTGCTTATTTTTGTAGCCATATTACTACAAACTAATGATATCAATACCATATAATACCTACTAATAACCTAATGAATGAATTTTAAGTATTTGATATTAACCCTTTAAAACAATTTAATTATGAAGAAAACAAGACTATTACTTCTGCTCGTGCTGCTCATGACGGCGGCGACGGGCGCGTGGGCGCAGGACGCCAAGCATTTGATTACGGCCACTTACCGCGAACAGACACGCTCGCTGGAGCAGCCGCTGCCCTACGCCACTACCATCGGCGAACTCTATGAGGCCGTTTCGGGCCAATCCTTCAGTGATTTAATCAGCAGTATGTCCTCTGTTGGCATGCCTCTTACCGGAATCACCTCCCGCAACACCAGCATCGTCAGCATTGGCGAATTTAACGGCGCAAGCACCCCGGTCACGGTTATAGCCGATGGCGAAACCATCATCAATTTAATTTTTGGTAGTTATGTTCAAGGCATCCCCGTCAGCGCCACCTCCCCCCTCTACGCTTACATGAAGGACGGCGTGAAGGATGCCGACAAGTGGACGGTGAAGGTTGGCGACGGCCAGGCCCAGGCGCTGCCCATCGGCGGACTGAAGGGCGACGGCACGGAGAAGGTGACGCTGCAGTACAACGGACGACTGAAGGTGAAGGGCGTCAAGGCTACAAGCGAAGCGGCTGAGGCCAGCGTTCCCGACGGGGCCATCAGCGGCAAGTTCAGCGTCAGCGATGGCAAGCAGGTTTATTTCTCGAAGGGTAACCTGCGCTACGCATCGTCGAAGTGGAGCTTCTTCGACAACCAGTATGACTATTACACCAGCCACAGCGCAGACGCATGGGACCACTTCGGCTGGAGCACATCTGCCACCACATACGGCATGAGTACTTCTTCAAACAACGACGATTATTCCGGCGACTTCGTGGACTGGGGCGCAACGATGGGCGCAGGCTGGCGCACGCTGACAAGTGACGAGTGGGCATATCTGCTGAAGACCCGCAGTGCATCTACCGTGAACGGCACCGAGAACGGCCGCTATGCCAAGGCTAAGGTAAACGATGTGGGGGGCGTTATCCTCTTCCCCGACACCTATACTCACCCCGACGGCGTGGCGGCTCCGACAGGTGTCAACGCAACAGACGAGTATGGCTGGGAAGGCAACAGCTACACCGCTGCGGATTGGACTAAGATGGAGTCTGCCGGCTGTGTGTTCCTGCCGGCTGCAGGCTGCCGGTATGGCTCGGAGATGATCGGTCTGGGCTCGGACGGCTACTACGGGTCTGCTACGCCTGATGGCGCGGACTATGCGTACCGCGTGAAATTCAATTCGGGCAGTCTGGAACCCGCGAACAGCATCAATCGGTGCCTCGGGTGCAGCGTCCGCCTCGTTCAGGAGGTTGCGCCCAACCCCTAAGTGAATCAGGGGACGGCATTCTGATCCCTCAGAGTAACCTCCCTCGCGCGCGTATATATATATATATAATGTATAGTATTCAAGGAGACGAGAATACAAGGAGACAGGAATACAAGAATTCGAGTATATGACGATGGAGGCGATGATGACGATGGCGAGAAAGGAGTGCTCCTACGGGGCGGAGAAGCTCGGCCCGAGGCAAAAAACATGGATTTCCGCTGCGGAAATCCGCTGCCCGAGGCAAAAAAACGGCTCTTCCGATGCGGAAATCGGCATTTCGGGGCAAAAAACTTGCTCTTCCGATGCGGAAATCGGTCTGCCGAGGCAAAAAGCTTGCTCTTCCGCTGCGGTGAAGCACCGCCCGAGGCTCAGAACTCGGATTTACGCCACGGAAATCGGGATTCGTATATCAATTTCATGAAAAGAGTGCCCCTGTCGGGGCAGAAATCTGACAAATCTGACCAAATCGAACAGATAAAATAAAATAAATTTGTAAGATTTTGAATGATTTGAATGATTTCTCTCCGAAGGAGACTCCAAAACTTAGATTAACTTAAACATTAAACGATATGGCAACAACAAGATTTCATCAAATCAACGCCTTTATCAACAAGGCGAACCACGCTCCCCACGCCGCCCACCTCTCGTGGATGCAGCGGTTTCAGGAGCGCGTAGGGACGCTCATCGTGACCGAACTGGGACAGGACTGCCCGGCAATGATCGTCAGTCAGAACACGGCACTGGTGGCCGCCGTACAGGCCGAGGACGAGGCCTACCGCACCATCACGCGCAGCCCGCTGTCGGACCAGATAGCCGAGGCCGACCAGGTGCGCGACAACACCTTCGTAGGTCTGCGCACCATGGTGGAGGCGCTGGGCCGCGTGGGCACCGCTGCGCAGAAGGAGGCGGCACCCCGCGTGCTGCAGGCCATGCGCGACTATCAGGTGAACATCAGCGAGGGCTACGAGCTGGAATCGACCCACATCGCCCAGCTCATCCAGCAGCTCGAAGTGTCGCCCCTGGCCGACGACTGCACGACGCTCGCCGTCACGGCGCTGGTCGGTCAGCTGAAGACGGAGAACCAGCAGGTGCAGACGCTCATTGCCCAGCGCAACGAGCAGCAGGCGGGCATCGACGCGCAGGCCATGCAGAGGGCCCGCGTGGCGGCCGACCTGGTGTATGTGGAGACGGTGATGGTCATCAACGCCTTCGCCGTGGTGGAGCAGCAGCAGGGCGTGAGCCCCTACGACCACGCCATCGACGTGGTGAATCAGGACCAGGACTACTACGTGCAGCAGGTGTTCCCGCGCGGCGTGAAGAAGCTGAAAATCGCCAACAACGTCTACTTCAGCTACTACCAGGGCGAGACCTGGCGCGAGGCGGTGGACGAGGGTCTGCAGTCGAACGAGGGCTGGACGGTGACGGCCGACGACGAGGTGCTCTTCCAGCAGCGCCGACTGCTGGACAAGCAGGGCGAGCCCGTGGATGCCGCCACGAAGGTGGAGGCCGGACAGTACTCGCTGGAGGCCGAGGCGCAGGACGGCGGGGACGTAACACCGGTGGTGCCCGAATAAGGAGACCCACCCCCGGCCTTGAAGATTTTGTCCGCTTAAGGACTAAATCGCCTGCTGAGGGAGGGGAGTGAATAGAATCAAGAACAAAGAAACATTAAAACATTAAGATTATGATACAAATTAAAAAAACAATACTGACGCTCGTCGCGCTGTTAGCCGTGACGACCGGAGCGTGGGCCACGGACGTGATTACCGTCAAATGGTCCAGTGGCGAAACCTATGAAAACAACAACAGCAAAGACGGCGTCACGCTTTCGGGTGATATCGTCTATTATTATGCTGATGAATGGCAGCTGGCGTACGATGAAGAAAAGGGCACGTTCACGACCGAGCTTGGCAACTTCACCAAAATCGAAATCACCGGAGGCTATATCAATGGCTTCAGTGGTGAGGGCTGGAGTGGCGGCAGGACGTGGACAGGTAATGCTGCAGCGGTTCCGTTCGGGGGATACTTAACAGACGATTCTGGGGATAGACCTTGGACGATTACCTTCACCATAGAACCAGCCTCCGACGCCCCCGCCTCCTCCGGCCCCGAGGTCGCCTGGGACAAGGCCAAGAACACCGGCACGTTCACGATGCCCGGCGGCAACGTGACACTGGAGCCCGAGTACTACCCGCAGGCTACTCTGGCTTTCCAAGGGCTGACCGCAGCAGAGGATGCCGCTGCCAAGACCGAGGCTCCGCTCGCAGTCGTGGCTGACGGCGCAGTCACCGGCGGCACACTGATGTACTACGTCACCACCGACAAGAACTTCTCCCAGGCCGACGCCATCGCACTGGCCGAGACCCAGTGGAGCGCCGCCATCCCAACGGCTGAGACCGTCGAAGCAGCAGGCACCTGCTACGTGTGGTACTACATCAAGGGCGACGACGAGCATAGCGACACCGACCCCAAGCCCCTCCAAGTCACCGTGCTGCCCGAACCCACCTACACCGTTGAGTTCGCCGAGGGCACTCCAGAGACCGACAAGTGGAAGGCCGACCCCGCCGCCGGCGTGACGAAGGGCCAGACCGTCACCGTCACCTACACCGGCTCGAAGAAAGTGCTCGGCGTGAAGGCGGAGAAGAAGGCGAAGGCTGCCGTCCCCATCACCGTAACGTGGAACAACGATGATATAACCGGCAGTGGAAATTCTTTCACCAAGGACGGTGTCACTATAACTGCCGGCGATATAGACTTCGATGAAAAGAATTTCATAGGAGGCGGAACATTTACCACCACCCTCGGCAACTTCACCAAGATTGAAGTGACTACATCGCGTTGGCAAGCATCAGGCGAAGGCTGGTCGGGCAGCACCTGGACCGGCAATGCCTCCAGCGTATCGTTCAGCGACGATATTAAGGATCGTGGCGAGGGCACTACCAAGTTTGTGTTCACCATTGAGCCGACGAACTGACCGCCCCCCTCTCGCGCGTATATAATATAAAAGGTATAAACAACATAAAGAAATACAATATATGAAAACAATATCAAGATATATAATGACGCTCGCGCTGCTACTCACGGTTGCGGTACCGGCAAGCGCCATGCAGATATTCGTCAAGACGCTGACGGGCAAGACCATCACGCTCGACGTTGAATCTACCTACACCATCTTAAAAGTGAAAGGAATGATCAAGGACAAAGAGTCGATACCAACCGACATGCAGCGTCTTATCTTCGCCGGCAAGGAACTCGAAGACTCGAAGACACTGAACGACTACAACATCCAAAAGGAGTCAACCCTCCATTTGGTTATACGCACCATTGAAGTAACTTGGAACGCTGCAACCAAGACCGGCACCTTCTCGATGCCCGGCAGCGACGTCGTGCTGACACCCATCTACGCCAAGGCAGCCGCATTCGCCACCACCGGCACCGAGCCCGAAGTGAAGCCGCTGCTGCCCGAAGCCGCTGAAGGCGTCATCGCCGGCACCGACGCATCGCTCATCGCCGAGGGCACCGGCATCGTGGCCTTCGCCGGAGAGAGCACCGAGGTCACGCAGGGCACGCTGATGTACGCCGTCGGCACCTCAGCCACCGAGGCCCCCGCACTCACCGCCTTCAGCGCCACAGTGCCCACAGCCAAGGACATCGCTGACGACGGAGCAACCGTCTACGTATGGTACTACATCCAGGGCGCCGACGCCCCCGAGGGTGTAGCCGCCACGCTCGACAACACCTTCGACAACACCGAGCCCGCCTGCCTCACCGTCCAGGTGCTCACCAACAAGTTCGACATCCAGTTCAACGCTGCCAACGCCAACACCATCGAGGCCGGCAAGGCTACCGTTACTGTAGGTGGCACCGACAAGACCGGCGACATCACCGAGGGCAAGCTCCAGGGCGTGAAGATGGGCAGCGAGGTGAAGGTCAAAGCCAACACCGGCTACAAGTTCCGCAAGGTGGAGGTGAAGAAGAGTGTTCCGAAGCAGTAACCCTCTCGCGAATGTATATATATATAAATGTATAAAAACATAAAACAATGAACAATATGCGAAACAAAATATTATCACTGCTCGTGCTGCTACTGACCGCAGCATCGGGCGCATGGGCAGAAGAAGCGACTATCACGCTCAAGTGCGGCACGACAGAGAAGACATACGAGAATGTCACACTGCCTTGGTCAACTACGGCGGACATTCTCAAAGCGGTTGTCACAGACTTAGATTTTAATGTTAACATCAATGCCATATCTGGAGGCGATGGTAAAGTCGTAAAATATGGTAATGAGAACTTCACAGTTACCGGCACCTTCAGTGGTGATGCAACGGTTACTGTCTCTTATAACATGGGATCATCTGCCACTATAACCGTGACTGCTCCTAGGCCATTGATGACCCTCAACGAGGCTAAGACTGAGGCTACGATGGAGATGCCCGCCTACGATGCCACCGCCGAGTACGAACTGGTGCGCGACATTACACAGCAAGTAGATCTGGAAGTGCGCATTGATGGCACTGCCTCTACCCGCATACGCATAGCTAAAGACACAGAAGGCCACTACAAATTTGTTACTACCGAGGGTTGGCAATATGCCGCTGTAGATAAGATTAACAACGTAAATTTGACAAATGGCGAGCTGAACTACTCATTCAAAAAGAAAGAGGGCGAAGAATACGTGGGCAAGTCTGAGCTTGAGCTTAGCCCCGGTATCTGGCGTTTGGAGGCTACTGCCAACGAAGGAAAGCCATATGTAGGCACCATCTACGGCCACGACATTGAGCTATATGCTGGCTACGACATTACCGTACCAGCAGGCGAGTACGTTACCTACTTTAAGAACGAGAAAATAAAGGTTGAGGACGCTAACGCTGAGCTTTACACCATTACCACCGTAGGCGAAACAATAGCCACACTGAGCAGCAAGCTTAACGTTGCACCTGCCAGCACCCCATTGCTGGTTTACAACAACAGCACCGAGCAGAAGACATTCTTGCTGATACCTGCCACTGAGGATGCCGACGCTGTAACACCTGCAAGCCAGTTTAAGGGCACTCTGGAGGCTGCCAGCATTCCTGCCAGCACCAGCACGCAGGACAACTACGCACTAAACGGTAAGGCTTTTGTTTGGGTTAAGAACGCACTGAACATCAGCGCCAACAAGTGCTGGCTGCAGATTAACTATCAGCTTGCATCAACACGCGCCAACACCCGATCGATTGTTGGCGGTAACGGCACAACAGGCATCGATGCCGCTACTAGCGACGACAACGAGGGCGACTACTACGATCTGCAAGGCCGCAAGGTGGAGAAGCCTAACCGCAAGGGCATCTACATCCAGAATGGTAAGAAAGTAATCGTTAGATAATTGATAATTGACAATTGATAATTAAAATAGTAACGAATATGAAAAAAATATTATCGATATTAGCACTGGTATTCGTGGCGATGACTGCGAGGGCCGAAGGAGACTTCCAACTAACAGTTGGCACCAATGCACACGGCACCATTACCTTTAAGGTGGGCGATAACGAGGTGAACGTTGCCCAAGAGGGACAAACCGTAACGGTTATTGTTACACCTAACACAGGTTGGACCACCAAAGCCGTTAGCGGAAAATGGTTTGCCGCAGTTGCCAAAACACGTGGCGTTGACATGCTTAACAACATTACGCTTACCGCTGCAGGCACTAACACCTACACGTTTACTATGCAGCGTGCCAACGTAGAGATTAACGCTACCTACAAGCAGCTGATACAAACCAGCTGGATTACACTGGGCACCAGCGAATACACCTACAACGCTCAGGCTAATGAGCCCACAGTAACCGTAAAGAACGGCGACGTAACAATACCCGCCAGCGCCTACAGCGTTAGCTACACTAACAACGTGAACGCAGCAGCCGCTACTGCCACCGAGGCACCAACGGTAACCGTTACCATTAACAGCAGCAACGACGACTATGCCGGCACAGCCAGCAAGGCATTTACCATTAATCCTGCCGAGCTGACACAGCTGACACTGAAGGAAACGCTGCTTACACATGCCTTTAAGGAGCTTACCGTAGAGGCAGCCAGCGTAAAAGCCGGCGAACTGGATGTGCCCGAAAGCGGCTACACCCTGAGCGGCAACAAGGGCACCGATGTGGGCAACTACACCGCCAAAGCCACCGGTATAGGCAACTTTACAGGCACTGCCACAGCCACATGGCGCATTAAAGAGGGCGAGCCAAAGATTGACGTAGATGCCAACGAAACAGGCGAGGAAAATAAGGAGGTTGACGACGTGAAGATGAAGATGAGTATAACCGACGATGCTGCCGAAAATACCACCACCGAGACACGTATCGTTACCGACCCCGAGACCGGCGCTGAGAAGCAGGAAACATATACCGTAATACCTGTAGTGCTTGACGACATTACCGTACCCGAACAGGCTGGCGAGAAAAAGGAGATTACCGTAACAGTGCCCAGCGAAATAGTAGATGGCAACGTAATTTACAAGGTTACCGAGATTAAGGCCGACGCCTTTAAGACCGACGCCAACAGTAACACCGTGGTAACAGCCGTAATACTGCCCGAAACAGATACCCCCATTGAGATAGCCGATGGCGCTATGAAGGTTGAAGGCCAACTGCTGAACGTGATTACACCACTGAGCATGCTTGACGATTACGCCCTGATGACATCGCTGAAGGACAACTACGAGAGCAGCCTGATAACAGCTACAGCCACACCAAAGAACAAGTACTGGACATTCTCGAGTGGCGTGGATTGCACACTGCCCGAAGGCATTAACGCCTTTATTGCCACCTACAACGGCGGAAAAATACGCATAGTACCACTGAGCGAGGACGACCTGAAACTGGCCGACAACCGACGCGGTATTAAGGCTAACAACGGCGTGCTGCTGGCCTGCACCAGCGATAAGGGTGGCGATGCCTATACGTTTACTGCCAGTCCGGGCCGCCAGCTATCGGGTGCTACCATCGCTCAAGAAGATGCCAACAGCTACACTGGCAACTGCTTGGTACCTGTGATTGAGGGCATGCACTTTGATAGCAATAACTACATGATTCTGAAGGACAATGAGTTCTACGAGATTGATCCAAGCATCAACACCAAGGTGCCAGCCTGCAAAGCGGTGCTGAACAAGGCGAAAGGAAAATGATCATTGAACATTGAAAATGTAAAAATGTAAAAATTGAAGATTATGAAAAAGAATATATTTAGCATACTGATGATGGCTGTGGCGCTGGTGGTAGGAACAACGGCGCTGAGCAGCTGCGGTAACGAGGATAATTACTGGAGTGAGGCCATCAACGTTTGGGGCGATGGACTGCAAGGCCACGAGGCTTACTTAGAGATTGGTCAGACTCTGCAGTTAAAGGCCGAGAATGGATTTATGATACCTGGTACAGGCTTTGAATGGGAGAGTAGCGATACATCGGTAGCCACTGTAACTGCCAACGGACTGATAACGGCCGTAGGCCCAGGTACAGCAGTGATTACCGTGTACACCACTGGCGACCCTGTGATTAACCAGAATCACGTCACCATCTACGTGGGCAACCAGACCATGGGCATAGGCAGTGGTAGCGTTGACCAATCGAACGCAGAATAGGAAATAATTGTTTCAGACATTGTTAAGTGAATAAATGGCAAGTGCCCACCGTTGTGATAACGCCGGGCACTTTTTTTTGCGTTTTCCTTTGGTATTTCGCTCGATTTGCACTATCTTTGCAGCATAAAACAATCTGATTATTAATATACAATGACATTGAAAAGCATCATTTTAGCAATAGGTATGGGCTGTTGCGGGACGGCGACGGCGCAAGGGGGCCTGACTACTTTCGTGAAGAAAGTGGGCACGATGATCGACTCGATGTCGGTGAGAGGCCTCGACCGTAGCTATATTGATGCACCTGAGAAACCATGGCAACTGATAGCCAAGGGCAATGTGAGTCAGACGATTGTGAGTATGAACGCCGATGGAAACATATTAGGCGTGGACTACAGTGCCCGACCCTATCTTAAAACGCAGCCCTCACAGTACGTAGGTTTCTGGGCGGGCTACCGAGGCTATGGCATCGGCTACACCGTGAACGTGGGCGGCGATAAGGGTAGCAACCTGGTGTTTGGTGCTACTGGAGGCGCCTACGGCGTGAACGTGCGCATACACTCGTTCGACAACAGCAACCCCAGCATCAACCTGAACAGCGAACTGCTGAGCGAGGAAGAACAGAAAACCTGGGACGACGTACAACTGATAGACCCCATACACGTGCGAACCGTGATTGCCGATGGCTACTATATGTTCAACGGCAAGAAATTCTCGTATGCGGCGGCCTACGACCAGTCGGTGATACAGAAACGCTCGGCAGGATCGCTCATGGCCGGACTGATGTACAACTATACGCGTATCGACTATGCCACCGACCTGAATGGCGACCTGGTGTATCTGATGCACGGACTGGGCAAAGTAAAGCTGTGGCAGGGCAGCGCTGGCGTGGGCTATGCCTACAACTGGGTGCCAGCACGCGGACTGCTGGTTAACGTGATGCTGATGCCCATGGTGACATTCGTGAACAAACTGAAGGTGTTTGCCTACGCCACCAACGTGCCCGAACTGATGACCGACGACAGATTCTGGAGCGAAGACATCAGCAACGAGGAATGGGACGAGTGGTTCTACAGCAATGTGCACATCACACCCATGGGCGACAAAACCATCAACAGCGGTATCAGTCTGGGATTCGACACACGCATGTCGGTCACCTACAACTTCGGACGCTACTTTATCAGTGCCTACGGACAGTTTAACAACATACGCTATCGCCACCAAAGCACGCATGGCTATCTGAACGACTGGTTTATCAACACAGCTTTCGGAGTGAGATTATAATCACGAAAACTCTTAAATAATGTAAAACAGAACGATTTTATCGTGAAAAAGTTGTATTTTAATGTAAAAATCCCTATCTTTGCGGCATATTTGTATGTGCCAGCAGATACTAAAAACATCGACGTTGCGTAATCTATTAACTTATATATATGACAATGATGAACAGAATGAAGTATTGGATGATGGCTGCCACCCGACAGTTGGCCCTTATCATCGTTTTATTGGGCGCCACTACCCTGCAAGCCGAGACCTTGCGTGGAACCGTAAAAGACGCCGTGACTGGCGAAGCACTGATTGGTGCTACCGTAAAAATCGTAGAACTGGAGAATGCCGCCGCTGTGGCCGACATGGATGGTAACTTTACCATCAAGATCAGCAAGGGCGGACGATACACCATCGAGACCAACTATATCGGTTACGAGCCCAGTATCATGAAGGAAATCATGATTTCGGGAGCCAAGGAGGTGGTGCTGGAGATAGCACTGCGCGAGAACAGCACCGAGCTGAAGGAGGTGATAGTGAAGCCCCGTGTAAACAAGGAGGCCACTGTGAACCCATCGGTACTTACCGGTGGTGTGATGCTCTCGATGGAAGAGGCCAGCCGATTTGCAGGCGGTTATAACGACCCTGCCCGACTGGTGATGTCGTTTGCAGGTGTATCGGGTGATGCTGGTGGTAGCGGACTGTCGATCCACGGTAATGCCCCTGAACGCATGCAGTACCGTATCGAGGGGGTCGAGGTGTTTACACCTAACCACTTTAACGACATGTGGAATGCCGGTTACGGACTGGTGAGCGGTCTGAACTCGAACGTGATTGCCAACAGCGACTTCTTTACTTCGACCTTCAACGCCAACTACAACAACGCCCTGAGTGGTGTGTTCGACGTGAAGATGCGCTCGGGAAACAACTCCAAGCACGAGAACATCCTGCAGATTGGTACCGTATCAGAGGAGTTGACACTCGAGGGTCCTATCTCTCGCAAGAACAACAGTAGTTACATCATCAACTACCGATATGGTTTCACATCACTGGTAGATAAACTGGGACTGGTTGACACTGAGGGTTCGCACATGGGCTTCCAAGATTTCTCAGTCAAGCTGAACTTCCCCACCAAGCGTGCTGGTACGTTCTCTATTTTCGGTTTAGGTTTGTTTGATACTAACCACGACGACCCATTGAAGATTGAAGATGCGCATTCGGTTTACGACGCTTCGAATAATGACAGCAAACTGACGCAGATTCTGGCAGGTGCATCTCACAAAATCCACTTCAACAACAAGTGGACCTGGCGCACCACTGTGGCCTACAATATGCAGCACCTGAAGAGCAACATGCATTACTATGGGTTTGCACGCACTGAAAATGGTACCATCAAGCAGCCATTGGCATACGAGGATCCCAACAACCCAAACAGTAAGATGTACCCCTTCAGCCAGCAGCAGATGAACGAAGACCGACTGGTGTTCAACACAGAGCTCTCGAAGCAGGTCACCAGCAAGTGGCTCACACAGTTCGGTGGTGAATACTCGCACCGTTTCTTCAATCTCTACTACCGTTCGCACGACAAGCTCTACGACACGGTGAACCCCATGACTGAATATACCAAGATGAAGGACAACACCGGACTGGCTAACCTGTTCTGGCATAACATCATCAACGTGAGCGACAAGTTCAGTCTGTCAGCAGGTATCTCTGGCAACTACTTCCTGCTCTCGAAAGACCTCTCGATAGAGCCACGCGTGAGCTTCAAGTGGGAACCAAACGAGAAGAACAACTTCTCGATGGGTTACGGTCTGCACTCAATGATTGAGAAGCTCGACGCTTACTTCTATCGCGACGGCAACGACCGTCTGGTCAACAAGGACCTGGGACTGACCAAGGCGCACCACCTGCATGCCACCTACATGCATAAGTTCAACAGCAACCTGACACTGCGCGTGAATGCCTTCTACGAGTACGGATTCGACACGCCAGTGGGCATCAACGGCAGCACCTATTGTGTGACAAACCGCTACTACAACTATACCGACGAGCCACTGGTGAACAAGGGCAATACCCGCAACTATGGCGGCGACATCACCTTGGAGCACTACATGTCGCATGGATTCTTCGGACAGACCAACTTCTCGCTCTATAAGGCAGAATATCGCGGACAGGATAAGGTATGGCGCAACCAGCTGTACGACCGTGGTTTCATGTTCAAGATCCTGGCCGGTAAGGAGTGGATGATTGGTAAAAACGTGTTCAACGTCAGTGCCAAGTACAGCATCCAGGGCGGTCTGCGCTATACACCGGTTGATGTGGATCAGATGCGCAACCGTGTGGAAGCCGGTATCATCGACGATAGTCCTATCTACAAGGAAGGCGAGGAATTCACCAAGCGCTTCGATCCAACAAGCGTAGTGGATCTCACCATCAGCTATAAGATCAACAAGCGTAAGGTGAGCCACACCATCGCTTTCGAGGGTCTGAACGTTCTGGGCGCCAAGGTGCCACAGTACCAGCGCTTCGACCTGGGAACTCGCGATGTACGCATAGACGATGGCGGTATCGCATTCCCAAACATCTTCTACCGACTTGATTTCTAATATGATGAAAAGCAACGGTGCAGCTCGCAAGGGTTGCACCGTAATTTTTTTGATGCTGTTTGTACTTTTTTGTCGATTGCTTGTATTATAGGCTACACAGCCGAAAATAATAGGCACAAGCACTTGACAAGTGGCAAAAAATAATGTATCTTTGCACACAGAGAACTATAAACAGCGAACAACAATGAAACTAAAAACAGCGATTGTAGCAGCAATAGGCTGTCTGCTAACTGCCAACTTGAATGCACAGAGCGTACGCGAAACCATCCGACTTGACAAGGGATGGCGATTTGCACTGGGAAACGCTGCCGACCCCCAAAAGGATTTCGGCTGCGGCACGGAGTATTTTAACTACCTGACAAAGGCCAACTCGATACACAACGAGGGGCCATACACCGAGAAGTTTAAGGAAGACGACCGCTGGCACGAGGTGCAGTTGCCGCACGACTGGGTGACCACACTGCCCTATGCGGCCGAAGCCAGTCACTCGCACGGCTATAAAACGGTGGGCTACAAATATCCTGAGACCAGCGTGGGATGGTATCGCAAAACCATCCACATACCCAACGGCGATCTGGGCAAGCGACTGATGCTGCGCTTCGACGGCATCTTCCGCAATGCCCGTGTGTGGTTCAACGGCTTCTATATGGGCACCGAACCCAGCGGATACGCCACACAAACCTACGACATCACACCCTATATCAAATACGGCGACGACAACCTGATATGCGTGCGCGCCGATGCCACCCTGGAGGAGGGCTGGTTCTACGAGGGCGCAGGCCTGTATCGCGACGTGTGGCTGGAGAAGGCGGCACAGGTAAGCGTGGCACCTTTCGGCACGTTTGTGTACGCCGAACTGCAGCAGCCTTACAGCGAGGCTGTGGTACATGTAAAGACAGAGGTGACCAACAGCAGTCTGAAAACCCAGCTATATGAGGTTGAGCAGCGCATGCTGGATGCCGAAGGCAGAGAGGTGGCACACGTCAGCGGATTCACGTACCCTATACTCGCCAAAGAAACGCGAACAACCGATCATCGGATAAAGATTTCCAATCCGCACCTGTGGAGCACCACCGACCCCTATCTGTATAAGGTGGAGACCACGGTAAAGGTAGATGGTAAGGTAACGGATGTGTACGAAACAACAACAGGTTTGCGTGATATACAGTTTACTGCCGACCGTGGTTTCTTGCTGAACGGTCAGCCCCTGAAGCTGAAGGGCGTGAACCTGCATCAGGACCATGCGGGTGTGGGCGCTGCCATTCCCGATGCCTTGCAGGCATGGCGCATCAAGCAGCTGAAGGCCTTTGGCTGCAATGCCTACCGTGCATCGCATAACCCTATGACGCCAGCACTGCTGGACATCTGCGACCACGAGGGCATCTTAGTGATAGACGAGAACCGACTGATGGGCATCAACGACGAGCATCTGCGACTGCTGGAGCGGATGATTAAGCGCGACCGTAATCACCCCAGCATCATCCTGTGGAGCGACGGCAACGAGGAATGGGGCCTGGAGAACAACATACAGGGCACACGACTGGCCGAAGCCATGCGCGAATACACCAGGCTTTACGACCCTACACGTCACAGTACGGTGGCTAATGCAGGCGGTACCGAGCTGATAAAGGGACTGGATGTGAAGGGCTTTAACTACATTATCCAGAACGATGTGGACAACCGCAAGAAGGCCAACCCCGACTGGAAGATTGTGGGCACCGAAGAGACAACGGGCTGCGGCACACGCGGCATCTACTTTAACAACCCCGACTGCAAGGGCCGCATGGTAAGTTTGAACCGCACCATGGAGCAGAACTACGAGAACATCATTGAGCGCGGCTGGAAGTTCTACGACGAGCGACCATGGGCTGCAGGACTGTTCTACTGGACAGGCTTTGACTATCGCGGCGAGCCCAATCCCCTGTCCTATCCGGCACACGACTCGGAGTTCGGTATCCTGGACTACTGCGGATTCTGGAAAGACGAGGCTTACTACCTGAAAGCGTGGTGGACGGATGAGCCTACGCTGCACCTGCTGCCACACTGGAACCTGCAGGGCCACGAGGGCGAGGAGATAGAGCTGTGGGCCTACAGCAACTGCGACGAGGTGGAACTGATTGTGAACGGAAAGAAACTGGGCCGACAGACGATGCCGAAGAACGGGCACCTGAAGTGGAAAGCCACCTACCAGCCAGGTAAGGTGGTGGCCATAGGCTACAAGAACGGCAAGCGCACACTGACACAGACCATAGAGACCACCAAGCCTGCCTATAAGACAGTGCTGAAGGCCGACCGACAGACGATTACGGCCGACGGACAGGACCTGGCCGTGGTGACCATCGAAGTACAGGACCAGAAAGGGCGCGTGGTGCCCGATGCCTGCCCGATGTTGAACCTGCAATTAGAGGGTGATGCCCGCATATTAGGCGTGGGCAACGGCGACCCGATGTATGCAGGTATCGACCATCCCAAGGAACTGAACTGTAAGGCATTCAGCGTGCCAGCCTTTAACGGCAGGGCACAGGTGCTGGTGCAGAGCACCACACAAAAAACAACCGCCACCCTCACGTGTGAGAGTGGCGGTCTAAAGAACGGAGTAGTTATTATTGTAACGAAATAAGCAATTGGTGCAGACGGGTATCGTCGTCGAGTTCGGGGTGGAATGCCGTGGCAATCTGGTTACCCTGACGAGCGGCAACGATATGGCCATCTACTTCGGCTATCGGTTGGCAGTCGGCCGATAGCACCTCTTCGATATACGGTGCACGGATAAAGGTCATGGGCACGTCGTCGCCAATGCCTTCGACAGAGCCAGTGGTATGGAAACTGCCCAACTGGC
Source organism: Xylanibacter ruminicola Ga6B6 (assembly GCF_000687715.1). Lineage (GTDB taxonomy): Bacteria > Bacteroidota > Bacteroidia > Bacteroidales > Bacteroidaceae > Prevotella > Prevotella ruminicola_B. The sequence continues at coordinate 321,258 of NZ_JHXD01000002.1, read as the reverse complement.
GCCCGTAGGCGTTGCGGCGCACACGGATATGCATGGTGCCCAGATAACCCTGTGAGAGCAGGATCATGCCGGCACAGGTGCCCAGCACGGGCATACCGTCGGCAATGGCCTGGCGGATGGGTTCCAGCAGTCCCAACTCCTTGAGCAGGCGCATCTGCACGGTGCTTTCGCCACCAGGCAGAATCAGCGCATCGATAGGCTGCTGCCAATCCTTTAACTGTCGGATTTCGACAGTTTCAACGCCTAGGCGTTGCAGCACCTGCTCGTGCTCTATAAATGCCCCTTGCAGGGCCAATACAGCCACTTTCATCACTTACCACGTTCGGCCATTAAGAGCTGGATCTCCTGCTCGTTGATACCTACCATAGCCTCGCCAAGATCCTCAGAAAGTTCGGCCAGCAGCTTGGCATCCTGATAGTTGGTTACGGCCTGTACGATGGCGGCAGCACGCTTGGCGGGGTTGCCACTCTTGAAGATGCCGCTACCAACAAACACACCCTCGGCACCGAGTTGCATCATGAGCGCAGCATCGGCAGGGGTTGCCACACCACCAGCAGCAAAGTTAACTACAGGCAGCTTGCCATTATCGTGTACGTAGCGTACCAGCTCGTAAGGGGCCTGCAACTGCTTGGCAGCCTCGAAGAGCTCGTCCTCGCTCATCGATACCAAGCGACGGATTTCGCTCTGCATCAGACGCATGTGGCTCACGGCCTGTACTACATCGCCGGTACCTGGTTCGCCCTTGGTACGAATCATGGTAGCACCCTCGGCAATACGGCGCAGGGCCTCGCCCAGGTTCTTGGCACCACACACAAAGGGTACATCAAACTTGGTCTTATCGATATGATAGATGTTGTCAGCAGGGCTGAGCACCTCGCTCTCATCGATATAATCAATCTCGATAGCCTGCAGGATCTGAGCCTCGGCGATATGACCGATACGGCACTTGGCCATCACAGGAATGGTTACAGCCTCCTGGATGCCACGAATCATCTTAGGGTCGCTCATACGGCTGACACCACCTGCTGCACGGATGTCGGCAGGGATACGTTCGAGGGCCATTACAGCGCAGGCACCAGCCTCTTCGGCTATCTTGGCCTGCTCGGGAGTAGTCACGTCCATGATAACACCACCCTTCAGCATCTGAGCTAACTGGCGGTTTAACGCTTGTCTTTCGTTTGTCATTGTTTTATTATTGTTTATGTTGAAATTCGGTGGGCGAAACACCTTTGCGCTTTTTGAAGAAACGCGACAGGTGGGCCTGCGACGAGAAGCCCAGACACAGGGCTACGTCCTTGAGTGGCTTGTTGGTTGTGGTAATCAGTTTGGCAATCTCGGCAGTGATACGCTCGTCGATGATGGCCTTGGGCGAACGACCGGCAATCTGACGGGTGACCTGTGCCAGATAGCGCGCACTGACATTAAGCTGCTCGGCATAGAAAGCCACATCGGCATAGCGGTTGTAGTAATGCTCAACAGCATCCAGGAACTGATTGTAAAGCTCCTCGCTACGCGTGTTACCATCGGCATAAACAGCTGGCAACTGCTTGAGATAAGTTTGCGCATGCAACAGGGCATCGCTCACCTTCTCGTCGAGACTGAGATAGTAGGCCAAAGCCGAACCTAACTGGTTGGCAAGACCATGGCGACGGGGACCGCCAGGCAGATCGGATGGCGCCAGAACCACCGTACACAGCGGTATGAGCAGGCGCTGGATGGCCTCGTACACACGGGGCAGAACCAGTTGTTCGCCTTTGGTAGATGTGAGCACGGGGGCGTAGATGATGTGCTTGGGCTGATAGCGCTTGAGCACATCGGCCAGCATCTCGACCACATCGATACGGCGCACCAGACCAATCTTGATGACTTGCGGCTGGAGGTCGTTGATGATGGCCTCGACCTGTTGACGAACCACAGAGGCAGGCAGATCGTGGAACTCCTGGATACCCAGGGTGTTCTGCACGGTAATCGACGTGATAGCCGATGCTGCAGCACCGCCTAACGCACCGATGAGTCGGATGTCGGCCTGAACACCAGAACCACCTGTACCGTCGCTACCTGTTATCGTGAGTATCGTATTCATGGGTGCAAAGGAAACAAAAAACACTGAAACAACCAAAATTTATTCGCACATTGATAAAAAAAACTGCAATTTGGAAAAAAATTGCAGTTCTTTTTAGTGTTTATCGGCGCCAGCCACCACGACCACGGTTGTCGCGGCCGCCCCACTTCTTGTCGTAACGGCCCTCGGTGTCGATCTTGCCTCCGAACATATTCAGGCGGTAACGTACATGCAGCATGGCGTAAGAGTTAACGCTGTTGAAGCGGGTATCGCTACGGCCAGTGGCGTTTACCCAACGCTCGTAGTTGCTCTGCTGCCCCAACAGATCGTAGAAGTTAAGGGCCACGATGAGCGACTTATTCTTGAGGAACGGCTTGGATACCTGACCATTCCATATCAGCTCATTGGTATTCATCGAGGCATCGTTATAGCCACGACGACTGCGCTCGTGCAGGTTCATGCTCAACTCGAAGTCGAGCGGCAGGCGCACCAGGAACTGTCCACCGTAGTTAAACTGCCAGGTATCGAGGTTGGCTGTGGGCTGCAGCTCGTTGCGGGTGTGCTGGTAGTTGAGCTGGCCATCGAGCGACACCTCGAGCCAATCGTTACGGTAGCCCATGGTGATGCGTTCGTTCAGGTTGGTGGTACGGGTGGTGTTCTTGGCGGCATCGGCCTTATCCTGTGCCACATAGCTCACCAGATTGTTATAGCGCACACGGGTATCGGTACCTACATTCCAATGGGCAGTGCTATCGAGCGCCGTATTAAAGGTAAAGCCGGCATTGACGTTCCAGTTACCATTGATATTCTCGGGACGGGTGATGCTACCACCTGTTTCGGGGTTGTAACGCACCAGGTTTGAGATGGAGTTGCGGATATGGCGGTAGTTGGCATAAACCACGATACTACGCTTGTAACGCACAATATAGTTGTTGTAATAACCATTGAGCGAGCTGGTGAACTGAGGCTTCAGACCAGGGTTACCCATGGTGACGTAAAGCGGATTAGAATCGTCGGTGATATCAAGCAACTGGGTCATCTCAGGCTGACGGGTATCGCCACGGTAGTGCAGCCACAGGTTACTCTGGTCGCTGAACTTATAGTGGAAATCGAAGGTTGGCGTAAGGTTGGTTACATTACGCACGGTATCTACATACACACCACGGTAGTTCTGGATAAAGTTAGAGTGCTGGGGCTGAACCAGGAAACCGATGTTGTAATCGTACTTCTCGACACGGTGGCGCAGGTTCAGGCGCACGTTGTGGGTATAGTTCTTATACTCGGAATAGCGGCTCAGGTCGCGCTCCAGGTAATCGTCGAGTTTATCGTACACACTGTGCAGCCAGGGATCCCAGGTGCGGTACTCGGGGGTGATGCCCTCGAAGATGTTCGTAGACATGTGACTGAAGTCGTAAGTCAGACGGTCGCTCTTGTTCTGGTTATAACGCAACTCGTAGCTGAGTTGCAGGTGGGCACCTTTCCACAGGGGTTCGCTGTAGGATGTACGCAGCACATAGCCCCAGTTATCGGCAGGCGTAGTGCTGTAACGGGCGGTATAGTAGGTAGAATCGTTACCATACTGATCCTGCTTACGGAACAGCAGCACCTCGTTGTCGGATACGCTCTGGTTCTCGCTATCGCCAGCACTACCCTCAACACGCAGAATGATGTTACGACCACGAGGGTTCAAGCGGCGATACAGCTGCAGCATGGCCCAGGCATTCTTGTTTTCGCCATACGTCAGGTTGGCATTCAAGTTCTGGTTAATGGCATAGGGCTTGAGCACCGAGAGCTGGTTGAGCGGGTCGGTGGCATACAGATAAGGGTCGGCATCGTAGGTGGCAGCCATCGACTGGGTAGTGCCATCGCTGGTACCATAGCTACCGTTGGCACGTACCAGGATATTGGTCAGACTGTCGGGCTTCCACTCAAAGCGCAGGTTACCCCACCAGTTATCGCTACGGGTATAGTTGGCCGTAAGGGTGTTAGAGAAGGTGCTGCCCTCGCTGTAGAAATCCTCCTTGGCATTCTCGGTCTGGTTGTCGCCACCACGGTGGTTCCAACGCACGCTGGCATCAATCTTGAGCTTATCGTTATCATCAAAGTTAAAGTTGGTGCCTAACATCTTGCGCGAGTTCAAGCCACGACGGTTCCACCAACCGGCATTCTCCTCCTTATTATTAAAGTTGCCCAACAGCACAAAGCGCGTTTTATCGGTAAAGCTGCTACCCATACCACGCGAGGCATAGCGGTGCTTGGTACCGCCACCCAGGTCGAGGTTGGTCATGTAGCCGCGGTTCATACCTTTCTTGATAGAGAAGTCGAGCACGGTTTCCTTCTCGCCATCCTCGATACCGGTGATACGCGACTCATCGCTCTGCTGATCGTAGAACTTCATGTTCTGGATGATGCTCACGGGGATATTCTTCAGTGCCGTCTCAACATCGCCCAGCATAAATTCCTTACCATCCAGCAGAATCTTTTTCACCTGCTTACCATTGATGGTGATGTTGCCATCCTCATCCACCTCGGCACCGGGAATACGCTTGATGAGCTCCTCGATAGGCGAGCCCTCGGGCGTGCGGTAGGCCTCGGGGTTATACAGGATGGTATCCTTTTTAACGATGACTTGTGCGGCACGACCGGTGATAACAGCCTCCTGCAGCATGATACTCTCGGTTTCCATGAGCAGGTTGCCCAAATCCTGATTAGCGTTACGACGCAGCGTTATCTCGCGTTCGATGGTCTGATAGCCTACCGACGAGATTTTGATGCGGTAGGTGCCACTGGAAGGGGCGGTAAGATAAAAGTTACCGCGCTCGTTACTAACGGTGCCGCCTACAAACGTACTATCGGAAGCGGTAAACAACTGGATGGTGGCCTGCACCATCGGTTCCTTCAGCTCGGCATCACGCACCTGTCCGCGGATAGTAAGCTTTCTGTCCTCGGGGTCGGGCTGCGCCGCAGCACTAAAGGTAACAGATAATAAAGTTAAAACTAAAAAAGACCTAAATAATTTGTACATACTACTAACTAAAAATTTTATGTTGGTTTGGGGAGGTTCGCTTACACAGCGACAGGCCAAGGCCTACACCCTCGGTAAAAGTATTAAGTTTTGAAAATTGTGCAAAAATCGTATCGCGCTTGTTATCGAGTACTGTCGCGCAACTCCAGACGGGCTTTTACGATGACATGCTGTACGCAGGTATCGCCATCCATCTGGTCGTGCAATAGTTTAAAGGCTTTGATGCCCATCTCTTTCTGGTTCTGTTCAACAAACGACACACGAGGGGTTAACACATCAGAGATCCAATCGCTCAAATAACCCACGATTGAGATGTCATCGGGGATACGCAGCCCACGACTCTCGATGGCTTTCATGGCCGATGTGGTGAGCAGACCATGACTGGCAATGATAGCATCGGGGGGCTCAGGCAAATCGAGAAGATCATTAGTATCCGACAAACCAGAGTTGAAACTGATGAAATTACACTTTACCAACTCTTTCTGGATGGGGATTCCACGTTCGCGCAAAGCCTCGAGATAGCCATGCTTACGCTCCGACGTCTGCTTCATCTTGTTAGGTCCACCTAAGAAAGCAATACGCTTAGCGCCACTGTCAATCAAACGATTGGTTACTTCGCGGGCTGACTCGGCATCGTTGATAATCACCGACGAGATGTCGATAGCAGCATCTCTATCAAACAGCACCACAGGCATGTGAATCTTACGGAGATGCTGAATATGCGAAAAGTCGGTGGTTTCCTGAGCCAGGCAAACGATAATACCCTCGACATGCATATTCACCAGCAAGTCGATACAATTCTTTTCGTTCTCGTACTTGTCGTCAGAGTCGGTGATGATACACATATAGCCCACTTTGCGGGCCTCGGCCTCGATACGCTTCACGATATGGGCATAATGGCTGAACGATACATCGGGCACCACAATACCAATGGTACGGGTGGTATCGTAACGTAAGCTTACAGCAAACGGATTGGGACGATAGCCCTGCTCCTTGGCAAGACTAAGAATTTTCTGACGTAATTCCTGACTAACGCCTTCGAGACCTCGCAAAGCACGAGATACGGTAGAGACGTTGACACCCAATAAGTTAGCGATTTCTCGCTGCGAAATTCTTTTCATCTAAGTCGTTGTATAATGTTAGTCAGCACAAAAATACAAATTTTTGCGTAAACATCATACGCAACACTTAAAAAAAATTGCGCAACGCGTTGCTCTCCCCAGTTAGATGGGCCACCGACTTTCGCAAGCCGGTGACCTTATCTAACTAATTAAATTCAATGATATGTGCAACAAGACAACCCTATTGTGATACCATCAAATGGCCTATTATATGAATATTTGTGTTGTTTTGGTATTGCAAATATGAGCATTTTTTTCTAAAAATGCAAGCGCATATACGCAAAAAGCACCGCAACGCGTTGCGGCACTTTTTGATGATATCGGTATATAATTTGGGTATTATCCTACCTTCAGGCACATCATGGTGAGGTCGTCGTTTGGATCGGCACCCTGACGGTGCTCCTCTACCTGACGCTTCAAGCTCTCAACCACCTGCATGGCGTTAGCGAACTCGGTATGACGGAGAACATCCAGCATGTGGTCGTCGCCAAAGCGAACCAGATCGGGGTTCTCGGCCTCGTTCAAACCATCGGTATAGATGAAGAGAGGCTTACCCTTGATGCTCTCGATAAACTCACCTTCGAACTCAAGGCCCTGCCACAAACCGATAGGTGCGTTTGGAATCATCTTCAGGAAGTTACCACCATCAGCATCGCCACCCAGTACGGGAGGATTATGACCTGCGTTACAGAAGTCGAGACGACCGCTATTCAGGTCGATCAAACCAATGAACATGGTGATGAACATACCGTTCTCGTTATTCTCGGTCAACTCGTTGTTGATGCGGGTACAAATATCAGCAGGCGTGTAGTGCTGCTTAGCCATGGCACGGAACAGGCGGATAACCTGAGCCATGAACAGTGAGGCAGGCACACCCTTACCAGATACGTCGCCGATAGCAATATAAAGGTGATCCTTCTCAAGGAAGTAGTCGTACAGGTCACCACCAACCTCCTTGGCTGGCGTCATCGATGCAAACAGATCCAACCCCTCGCTCTCAAGATTAGAGGCCGGGATCATCGACATCTGGATATCGCGTGCAATACGCAACTCACTCTCGATACGCTCACGGGCCGAAGTCGCCTCTTCAAGCTGATCGTAGGCATCCTGCAACAGGTTAAAGGCCTTACGCTTGTGAAATGTATAGAAGCCCAGGAAGCCTGTGAGCAGCAGGATTCCAATACCGAAGCTGATCATACGCTGACGGGCAATATCATGTCCACGCTTCTCAAGCTCCCACTGACTGCGAGCCAGTTCTTCTTCCTTCTGATGGGTTTCGTAGATGGTTGCCATCTCGGCTGTATCATCACGCTTTGACCATACAAGGGCCGAATCGTATGCGTTTACAATCTGATTGGCTACGTAAATAGCCGAATCCTTACGGCCAGCACCGATATTGGCACGATACTTAGGAATGAGATACATCGAGATATTATCAAGATTCATCTTCATGCCACGGACATCAACCCAGTGATCGAGCATACGGAAGTTCTTAGCAGCCTCCTCGAAACGATGAGCCTTCATCAGATAGTCGTTAGCATCCAGCTGGCCCTGCTCGGTAGCTGCATAATCAGTTTTCTGGAAGGCAGCAAAGCTGGCATCTGCCTCGGCACGATGACCGAACTCATAGGCAGTCAAAGCGTTGAACAAACGGATACGGGCGCGAAAGTGGTCGCAAACCTCAGAGTCGGCATCCGGGCGCAAGCGATACACATACAGCAGAGAGTCGGTACGGTCGTTCCACTTCTTACCCTCCTTATAGTGCTGGGTGTTCAGACAGGCCACGGTAATATTGTTAATACCGGTAATGGCCGAACGGATACGTGAACCGTTGGTATCTTTCTTCGAGATAGATTTCTTATACTGCTCGAAGGATTTCTCGTAACTCTCAGAAGCATCCTCGACGTGACCAAGATACATCTGGGCCGAACCAATTACATAATAGAGAACAGCCAGATCGCCCGACTGTGCCTTAGGATGTCCTGCCAGTTTCTGTACGGCAGGTGTTGCTACACGAAGCGTTGCCTCGTAGTCGTTCTTAACCGAAAGCATCTGCGCCAGCACGCGAGCCGAACGGCTATAATAGAGCAAATCCTTTTCCTGTAACTCCTCTACTTCCAAGGCTTTCTTGAAGTATGCCTCAGAGGCTGCTTTTTTCTTCAGGCTGCGCAAAGCAGTACCGCGCCAATAATTTGCCTTTACAGGACTGATGTCGCCTGTCTTTTCCAAACTGTCGGCCAAAGCAAACTTACGTTCATAATCCTTTGCTTCCTCAACAGCTACAATCATACTGTCTATGGCACTTACCTTCAGCGAATCCTTAGCCGACTTACTGTTTCCCTTCCATGAGCGCGAGTTGCCGCCACACGACATAAGGATTGCAGCAGTAAGGATTAAGGTAATCCTAAATTGCCATTTTTTCAAATCTCTCATATATTAATAATTAGTCCATTGTTTTTTATTTCACATATTCAGCAAAGTCAGTCAGTTTCATGTCGCCCTTACGAGCCAGTGTGTCATGCATGGCAAATGCAGCAGTGAGGTTATGACGGGTCTGTCCCATCTTTGCAATCTTCAGATAATCCCACAACAACTGCTTATAGTCGGGATGTGCGCAGTTCTCAATAATACACTCTGCACGCTGAGCAGGGCTCTTACCACGCAGGTCGGCCACACCCTGTTCGGTTACAATGATGTTTACATCGTGCTCCGAAGAATCCTGGTGACTAACAAATGGTACGATAGAACTGATTACACCACCCTTAGCAATTGATGGACAGGTGAAGATAGAAAGATAGGCATTGCGGATAAAGTCACCGCTACCACCAATACCATTCATCATCTTCACACCACTGATGTGGGTTGAGTTCACGTTACCATAAAGGTCGGCCTCGATAGCCGTATTGATAGCAATCACACCTAATCGACGGATAATCTCAGGCGAGTTACTGATCTCGCTCTGGCGCAGTGTCAGGTGCTGCTTCATATAGTCCATATTGTCGTAAACCTGCATCAAGCAATCGTTAGACACCGTAAGCGAGCAAGCCGAGGCATCCTTTACACGTCCGTTCAGCATCATCTCGATAACCGAGTTCTGAATCACCTCAGTGTAGATATTAAAGTTGGGCACGTGCTTATCCTCACCGAGTGCACCAAGAATAGCGTTGGCAGTAGAACCTACACCACTCTGCAATGGCAGGAACTCCTGGGGAATACGACCTTTGTGCATCTCCTCTACCAGGAACTCGGCTGTGAGGAAACCAATCTTTTCTGTTACAGGGTCGCTATCCTTAAAGGCACGGGCCTCATCGGGGATGTTGCACTCTACAACACCTACCACCTTGTCCTTTGGAATGCTTACATAAGGCTTACCAATACGGTCGCCTACGTGTTCAATGGGGATAGCCTTGCGGTAAGGAGGATCAAGTGGCTCATACACGTCGTGAATAAACTTTGCGTTGGGATTGTGGAACGAGTTAAGCTCCAGAATTACCTTCTTAGCCAAGCGGGCTGCTGTTGGCGAGATACCACCTGCAGCAGTCAGATACACGTGATAGTCGTTACCAACCTCTTCGATATCACACACCTCGAGGATAGCCCAATCCACATCGCCATAGAAACCGTAACGCAGTTCCTGTGCCATATGACTCAGGTGCAGGTCGTTATAGGGAATCTCACCTAAGTTTACATGCTTACGGAAGTCGGGATTAGTGGTATAAGGGGCACGGTACTTAATGGCCTGTGCATTTGCAAGATCGCCATCAGTACTCTGACCTGTAGATGCACCGGTAAAGATACCTACCTTGAACTCGCGACCAGCCTCATGCTCAGCTACAGCAATTTTAGCCAACTCTTTTGTTGTTGCCTTGGCTACACCTGCGGGTGTAAAACCACTCATGGCGATGTTCTCGCCATTCTTAATCAATGCTGCAGCCTCGGCAGCTGTGATACGTGTATATGCCATATGATAGATTAAATTTGCAAATTTGCGTGCAAAATTACTACTTTTTAGCGAAACGACCAAAAAAAACGCCGAACTTTTAACCATTATAAGTACTCCATCAGCACATCCCACACAGCAATGATATGACAAATGCTACCAGCAAGCACAAAAAAGTGGAAAACGGAGTGCATATACTTGGTCTTATTCAAAGAATAAAAAACGGCACCAGTGATGTAACTCACGCCCTCGGCAATAATCCAAACAACAGCTGCTGTTGATACTGAATCGATCAAAGGTTTGAAGGCCACCAGAACACTCAGACCCATACCGACGAAACAAAACGTTTCGACGTTGGAATGCTCTTTTAGATGGATAAAACTGATAATGGTTCCAGCGATAGCACAAGCCCACACAAAGCAGAAAAGGCTCCACCCCCAATAGCCTTGTTCGCGCAGGGCCACCAACGTTAAAGGCGAGTACGAACCAGCTATATGCCAATAGATAGCAGCATGGTCCCATTTGCGTAATCGTTCCTTCCATTTTGAGTGGTGCTTGATGGAGTGATAGATGGTAGAGGCAGCATACGAACCCAGCATACCAAACAGGTAAAGAATCACGCCAATTCGGGCCCAGTTATTATCGGCCTGGAAGCACCATATCAGGAAAATAATGCCAAACACCACACCTAGCAGAACACCTCCACCGTGTGATGCTGCATTCCATATCTCCTCCTTCTTGGTATACCTAATCATAACGAATCTATTTAATTAAAATCTTTTGTAGAGTTTTTGACATTTTCTTATTTTATCTGCAGACGATTCACATCCTCATCAACAATGGCTGGACGGAAATCATCAGCAGCTAACCTCAACAACACATTCTGAAGCGTTATACCATCGACATGACGAATATAGAAGCCCCAAGCAGGAAGCTCGCCAAACATGGTAAACTCCGGATATTTCTGTATCTGTTCCGGTACGTCGGCTTTACGCCAAAGGGGAATATAAGCCATACCTTTGGTGGCCCGACCAGGATAAAGGATGCTGACATTCTGGAGCATAACGTTCTGGATTTTGTTGCCAGGGATACCGCAGATGCTACTGGGGAAGGGATTGTGAAAGAAATCCACTTCAGGGCCTCGCAGATCGTAAGCCTCATCAGGACGACCGAAAGGTACCTCACACTTAAAATCGCGAATGGTAACATTCTTAAGCGAGCCTTTACGCTGACCAGCACGCTGTCCTAAACGCATAAAAATAGGATTGCCTGTATTCCGTGCATCAACACGCTCCACAAGGATGCTATCAATCTGAGCACCATCTACACTCTCGATAGCAATGGCCGAACGGAACGTATCGCGAACCTTGATATCGTGGATATACACCTGACGGAATCCACCCCACGAAGCAGTACCGAACTTGATGGCCGAAGCACTACTACGGATATCCAAACGAGCCAGCTCTATGTCACGGCACTCGCTCTGGGTGTGATACGATTTCAAGCAAACGCCATCATCGGCCGAGTTGATACGGCAATCGGCCACCAGCACATGCTGACAATCTGTAAAGTCGATGCCGTCGTTATTCCAATAAGCACGATTCTCGATAGTTAGGTTGGTAAGCGACAGGTGTTGACATAAATCGAACGACAAGCCCCAGTTGGCGCTACTTTTCAATGTCATGTCCTTTACCTCAACATCCTTACATCTATAAAAGAAAAAGAGTTTGGGACGCGCCAATTCGCTGGGACGTTGGCGGCGCTGGTTATAATGTACATCAACTCGCTCGCCTGTATGGTGCAGACTATCGATATTCAGAGCCAATTGTAGGCCCTGTCCATCAATCACGCCCTTTCCACAAATTGAGATGTGTTCTGCCCCGTCTGCCATCAACAATGCCATCGAGGCATTATCACCCCGTTGGTCGTCGGTATCTTCAACAACCATTGATTGATAGTGGTAAGGATTAGTGCTACCGAGCAGCACAGCCCCCTCATCAAACTGCAGCGTGATGCCCGAATGCAACATCAACCCACCTGTAAGATAACGTCCTGGCGCCAGCAATAAAGTACCACCACCTTTCTTCGTCAATCGATCAATGGCTTGTTGCAACTGGTTGGTACACTGTGTACGACCTGTAGTATCAACCTGCAAATCGCGGGTACTGATAGTCGCTTTTGCCTTTGCAGAGCAAGGCAAAGCAGCCAATAACAGTAACAGAAAAAACGCAAAACACTTTCTCATGGCTGCAAAGGTAATCATTTTCCTGAAAAACAAGTAACTTTTTGACACAAAAAAAGGGAATCTGAAGATTCCCTTGCCTTAGGACTTGGTACCCAGACCCGGGATCGAACCGGGATGGATTGCTCCACTGGTGTTTGAGACCAGCGCGTCTACCGATTCCGCCATCTGGGCATAACAGTTTTAGCTGCTTAATCTCCTAAAGCGGGTGCAAAGATACGACTTTTATTTGAATTACCAAAAGAAAATGAAAAAAAACTTGGATTTTCTTGTTTGTTTCGCAAAATATTTGTACGTTTGCAGGTAGAATATAACGCTAAAATCCTAATGATGGAAATAAATAATAAGAAAAATTACTGCGTGATTCTGGCAGGGGGTCGCGGTCAGCGATTGTGGCCTGTTAGCCGAGAGCAGTACCCTAAACAGTTTTTGGACCTTTTTGGCACTGGCCGTACTTTGTTACAGACGACTTACGACCGTTTTGCCAGATTGCTACCCAAAGAGAACATACTAATATGTACGTGCGCGGGATATCTGGAACTGGTGAAAGAACAACTCCCCGAGGTTGACCCTAAAAACATCATAGTAGAACCTATTCATCGGAACACAGCCCCCAGTGTGGCATGGGCAGCTATGCGTATTCACCACCATACACCAGATGCCAACATCATCGTATCGCCTAGTGATCAGCTGATATTGAACGAAGCATCATTTGCACACAGCATGGAGGTTGGTATCAGTTACGTAACCAAAAACAACGTACTGCTGGCCATGGGCGTTAAGCCCACACGTGCCGAACCAGGATATGGTTACATACAGCTGGGCGACCTGAGCTGCAAGCCTGATGTGTTTGAGGTAAAATCGTTTACCGAGAAGCCTGAACGCGAGTTTGCACGCATGTTTATGGAGAGCGGCGAGTTCTACTGGAACACAGGTATCTTCATTTCGAACGCCTATCACTTACTCGACACGTTCGAACATGTATTTCCCCCAGTACTGCGCGAGTTACGCTACGACAACCCGAACTACACTGAGGAGGAGGAAGCCAAGTTTGTGGCCGACAACTATCCACGCTACCCCAACCTATCACTCGACTACGCCATTCTGGAACAGAGCAACAACAACGTGTATGTGATGAAGTGCGACTTTGGTTGGGCCGACCTGGGTACCTGGCATGCCATCTACGAGGTGATGCACAAAGTACCCGACGACAATGTGGTGATGGACTCGGAGGTGATACTTGAGGACTGCAAGAACAACATCATCAAGCTACCCAAAGGCAAACTGGGTGTGTTCAACGGATTGGAGGGGTATATCGTTGCCGAAGAAGACGGGGTGCTACTCATCTGCAAGAAGAGCGACAACTCGTCGATGGTAAAAAAATATGTAAACGAGGTAAGGATTAAATACGGCGATGAGTTTGTGTAATTACACAAACTCACCACGTATTTTTTCGGCAATAGCCTTGAACTGATCTTCTGTAAGCTTCAGCTTTTCACGGCGGAAGTCAACATCGGCCTCACTCTGCATGGGGATGAGATGGATGTGTGCGTGGGGTACTTCAAGACCCAGCACAACCTGTGCCACCTTTTTGCATGGGAAGGCCTTCTTGATGGCCAGAGCAACGCGCTTAGCAAACACCTGATAGCGAGCCAACTCGTCGTTGTCCATATCAAAGATGTAATCTACTTCGCGGCGAGGGATAACCAATGTATGTCCCTCTACCAACGGATTAATATCAAGAAATGCATAGAACTCCTCGTTCTCAGCGCACTTATAGCTGGGAATCTCGCCAGCAGCGATTTTGCTAAAGATATCCATCGTAATATTTACAATTTGATAATTAATTATTGATTAGCCGACAGTGATTTTGTCGATACGCAGTTTGATAGTACCACGAGGAATCTTCACCTCCACCTCGTCACCGACCTTATGGTTAAGCAAGCCCTGGGCAATAGGAGTCTGGATAGAAATCTTACCCTCACGCAGGTTAGCCTCGCTCTCGCTCACAATAGTGTAAGTCATCTTGGCCTTATTGGTCAGGTTAGTCATCTCTACTTTCGAGAGAATCTGTACAGAGTCGGTACTCAAACGGCTGGTATCTATCACCTTTGCCTCGGCGATAGTCATCTTCAGCTGATTGATCTTATCCTCCAGGTGAGCCTGTGCCTCCTTGGCGGCATCGTACTCAGAGTTCTCACTCAGATCGCCCTTTTCACGGGCCTCGGCAATAGCGGCAGAGGCCTTTGGACGCTCAACACCTTCTAAACGCTGCAGTTCGGCTATCAGTTTATCGTAGCCTTCTTGTGACATGTATGCCATAACTATTCAATTTTTAAAGATTTTCTTAATTACTCGGATGGACAAAAAAGAAAAGAATCCCGACTCGCCTTGTGTCGGAATCCCTATGTTGTATTATGTCTTATCCTTACTTATTCGGTTGCAAAGATAAGCATTATTTTCGAATCAAACAAATTTTTTCGATAAAAAAAACAAAAACGCATAGATGACGAGAGCTGAAATCCAGCCTCCAATCACATCGACTGCATAGTGCGCCTGAATGTAAACAGTTGCGAAACACATCAACACGTAAAAAGGCAACAATGTGTATAGCAGTTTACGATTACGGGCATGCCAAGCCAACAACAGCAGAATGGTAGTAACACCCACATGACTGCTGGGGAAAGCTGCCGTAGGACGTTCGCCAGCCTCGTGTGCACTGGCCACACACTGGTAAAAGAAGCCATCCTTCCAGCCTGGTATTGTTAACGCCTCAGAGTGGGTAGCAAAGTAATCGCCCACATTAGGGAAGTTACCCTGCGCTATCTGATCCACTCCTGCCGCCAAGTAGTAATACTGCGGACCAGTAACAGGCATCAACACAAAGATGACATAATAGAGCATGAACGATGCAAGAATGATAAACACCACACGCGAAAACTCCTGATAACGATAAAGGAAATAGTAAAGCGTTACCAGAGCTATGAGCGGATAATACGAAGCATAGCCCAGATGCATCAGTTCGCTGAACACAGGATTAGAGATAGCCTGCGAGAAGACCAGAGCCGGCTGGAAGTGGAACAGCTGCTGCTCGTAACCAGCAAACACATGGTCGAGATTTGGGAACACCTGATTCATATCATAGGTATCGGGATACCACCACGACAATAGTATCAGCTGTAATGCCACACGGAACATCATCGTAAGTCTGCAGGGAATCATACGATACACCCACCAGAGTGCCAGAGTAGAAATAACCACCTGCGCACGCCCCCAAAGCATTTCGCCTGGGTTCTGCAATTTGGTAAAGGTAATCATAATAAGCAGCAGCGTAAACAGCAGATAAGCCATCACTGCCCACTCGAATGCCATTAAGCCCTTACGGGGTTTCTTTTCTATCTCGAATAATTTTTTTATAACCATTTGTTATCCTGATACCATTTAATTGTTTCTTTCACGCCACGCTCCAGGTCGTACTCGGGCTTATAGCCAAGTTCACTGATAGCAGGCTGTATATCACAACGCCAATTACGCTGGCGTAGAATATTATATTTATCGTTATTAAGCGCCGTAACCTTACCTGTCAGTCGGCCGATATACTCACCAAAGAAGGTTACCACACGCAGTACCCAGATAGGCGCCTTGATGCGAATCCACCATGGGCATCCAAGTTCCTGATGAATCAGATTGCTAAACGTCTCACTCTGGTACACCTTACCATCGCTCAAGAAGTACTTTCTACCGTTCTCACCCTTATCCAAAGCCAGGAAGATAGCCTGCACCACATCCTTTACATATACGAAGGTAATATCCTGACGCTTGTAGCCCACAGCAAAATCAGAGTGCTGTTTGATGCTCTTGGCCATAATAAAATAGTCTTTCTCACGAGGACCATAAACACCAGTTGGACGAACTATTATATAAGGTACGCGCGAAGCCATTTGTTCCAGATACTGCTCAGCGGCCAGTTTACTGCGACCATAAGCGGTATTAGGTTGGGGAGTATCGTTTTCTGTGATTTCCTGATAAGGCTGCTGTTCACGGATAGCACCAAAAATGCTTAAGCTGCTCACAAACACCAGTCGCTTTAGCGGCATACCTACCTCAACAAGTGCATCAACCAGATTCTTGGTGCCCTCAGTATTTATACGAAAGAAGTCCTGTTTATCCAAGCACTTAGTTACTCCAGCAGCATGTACTACATAGTCGAATGTCATACCACGCAGCTGCTCCACCAGTTGAACTTTCGATGAAAGGTTCAGTTCGATAAAGTTGATGCGCTCATCCTGCAGATAAGCCTTAGAGCTACTGCCACGCACAGCAGCCCAAGTGTCAAAGCCACGACGGAGTGCCTCCTCAACAATAAACGAGCCGATAAAACCACTCGCACCAGTTACTAATATCTTCATACAGTTTACAATTTGGGTGCAAAGGTATAAAAAATAGGCACGAATTATACGAATTTCACGATTTTTAATCTCTATAGCACAAAATAATTCGCGTAATTCGTATAAATCGCGCCAAAAATTACTATCTTTGCAGGCAGAAAGAAAAAGAAAACAAGCTATGGGTAAGAAGAAAGGTGGAAAACGTTTAGGAAAGAAGCAGGTAAGCGAACTACTACAGAACCTGTTTCAGCATAATCCTAACGAAACATTCTCGTTCAAACAGATATTCAAGGTGTTGAAACTCGACACTCATCCGCTCAAGATGCTGGCCATCGATGTGATGGAGGAGATGGCATGGGATGATTTCCTGCTGAAGGTGAGCGACAACTCCTATAAACTAAACCTGAAGACTCAGGTACAGGAAGGTATCTTCCACAGAAAAGCTAACGGACGCAACTCGTTTGTGCCCGATGATGGTGGTACACCAGTGTTTGTGGCCGAACGTAACTCAATGTCGGCTATGGATGGCGACCATGTGAAAGTGTCGCTTATGGCGCGCCGCGACAAGCATATCAAAGAAGCGATGGTCATCGAGATCGTGAAACGAGCCCACGACACTATCGTCGGTAAGCTGCGCGTTGAAAAGGATATTGCTTTTCTGGTAACAGCCGACTCTACGATTGTTCACGATATCATCATCCCTAAACGTAAGTTGAAAGGAGGTAAGACCGACGACAAGGCTGTAGTAAAGATTATCCAGTGGCCCGATCAGGACCATAAGAACATTATCGGTCAGGTCATCGACATTCTGGGTAAGACAGGTGAGAACAATGCCGAGATGCACGCCATCCTGGCACAGTATAATCTGCCTTATAAGTATCCCAAGAACGTAGAAGAGGCTGCCGAGAAGATCGACGCAGCTATCACCCCAGAGGAGATTGCTCGCCGCGAGGACTTCCGCGATGTATTCACATGCACCATCGACCCCAAGGATGCCAAGGACTTCGACGATGCCTTGAGTATCAGAAAGACAGACAAAGGTCTTTGGGAGGTTGGTGTACACATCGCCGATGTATCACACTACGTAAAAGAGGGTTCAACCATCGACAAGGAAGCATATGCACGTGCCACCAGTATCTATCTGGTGGACCGTACCATCCCTATGCTGCCCGAGCGTTTGTGTAACTTTATCTGTTCGCTGCGCCCCGACGAGGAAAAGCTGTGCTATAGCGTTATCTTCAAGATGGACGACGAGGCAAACATCAAGGATTGGCATCTGGCACACACCGTGATTAAGAGCGACCGCCGCTATGCCTACGAAGAGGTTCAACAGATTATTGAAGAGGGAAAAGGCGAAAACGCCGAATTCCTGTTGAAGCTTGATGCGCTGGCCAAGAAACTGCGCGAAGCCCGATTCAAGAACGGCAGTGTGAAGTTCGACCGCGAGGAGTTGCACTTTGATATCGACGAGACAGGTAAACCTATCCGTGCCTACTTCAAGGTATCGAAAGATGCCAACAAGCTGATTGAGGAGTTCATGTTGCTGGCAAATAAAACAGTAGCCGAAAGTATCGGTCGCGTGAAGAAGGGTATTAAGGCAAAGACGCTGCCCTACCGTATTCACGACCAACCCGACCCACAGAAGCTGGAGAACCTGCGCGAGTTTGTGGCTAAGTTTGGCTATAAAGTTAAAACTGCTGGTACCAAGGGCGCTATCACCAAATCGCTTAACGCCCTGATGTCGCAGGCCGAAGGAACGCGTGAGCAGAATGCTATCGAGACAGTTGCACTGCGTGCCATGATGAAAGCCAAATACAGCGTACACAATATCGGTCACTACGGACTTGCATTCGACTACTACACCCACTTCACTTCGCCCATCCGTCGTTATCCCGATATGATGGTTCATCGTCTGCTTACCAAGTATCAGGATGGTGCCCGTTCGGCTAACAAGGATAAGTATGAGGAGTTTTGCGAGCACTGCAGCGACATGGAGCAGATATCTATGAATGCCGAACGCGACTCTATCAAGTACAAGATGGTTGAGTTCATGGCCGATAAGATTGGTAACACCTACGATGCACATATCAGCGGCATCCAGTCATACGGCATCTACGCCCAGATTGACGAAACCCACTGCGAGGGTATGATACCTATTCGCGACCTGGGTAACGACTACTACGACTTCGACGAGAAGAACTACATGATTGTTGGTCGTCGCCATCATACCAAGTACCAGTTGGGCGACCCCATACGTATTCAGGTAGCCCGTGCCAATCTGGAGCGCAAACAGCTAGACTTTACACTGGCTGATGATTAAGAAGATTAAGAACTTATATTAATAAAGCAAATACACGTGATTAAATTAAGACTAGACAGATACTGGCTTGTAGGGTTGTTGGTAGCAACTCTATGCAGTATATCTATGCGGGCTGCAGCATTCGTACCACCTACAGATCAGATTACTATTGGTCTGGATGCTAACTATGCCCCACTGCAATCGGTAGACAAAGACGGACTTCCCCATGGTTACGACATCGAATTCACACGTGAGTTGATGAAACGTATGGGTATCAAATACTATTATGTACCTAACCTGTGGAACAAGGTGGCCACCTCGGTGCTGAACGGCGATACCGATCTGGCCATGATGGTATATTCATCCTATCGCAAGGATTCCATCTATTATTCACGCCCAATCTTCCGTCTGTACTATCAGGTGGTGTATCGTAAAAGCGACTATAAGACGTTTGATTTCCGTAACCTGAAAGGTAAGACGTTTGCCTTCCTGAATTCACGCCATATTTCCGAACTGGTGGAGCGTGAAGGTGGAACTTGCGTAAAAGTAAACGATCTCGACCAGTCGTTCCGAGAACTGGCAAACGGCCGTTACGACGCCATCATCTGTTACCGTTATCAGGCCAAGTACTTTATCGATCATTACAACCTAGAAGGTTTGGCTCGAGAGGAGATTTCGCTACAGCCACGCGAATACTGCTATGTTGGCCACAACAAGGAACTGATTGACGCCATCAGTCTGGAGATAGCCAAGATGGACAGCGAAGGAGTGGTTGATAAGATATACGGCTCTGAAATCAAAGAAGGTGTCAGTCATCATGGTGTGCCCATGTGGATATGGTATGTAAGCGTATTTATTATTCTGGCACTCATATCACTTTATATCTTCACCTTGTATCGTTCCCGCCGCAAGTTGCAGTTCACCAACGCCATGTTAGAAACCAACTACAACATTCTGGAAATGAGTCACATGGAGTTGGAACAAACCAACCACCAGCTAATAGAGGCAACAGCCAGAGCCGAGGAATCATCAAAGATGAAGACCCACTTCATCCAACAGATTTCGCACGAGATACGTACCCCATTGAATATTCTGAGTGGTTTTACACAGATACTCACTACACCTGACTTAGAGTTAGGCGAGGATGAGAAGAGGCAGATTGCCAACGACATTGTAACCAATACCGAACGTATTACTGGTCTGGTTAACAAGATGTTGGAACTGAGCGATGCCAACAGCCGCAACGTGATTGAGCGAACCGATAAGGTATCGCCAAATAAGATTGTTAGCGAGGCCATCGTCAAGAGTATGATTGCCGATACTCCCTCACTGACGTTCGATTTAGAGATGCAGCCTGATGTTGAGAAGATACAGTTGAAGACAAATATGCAAGCAGCTGTTCGTGCCCTAACCCTGTTACTCGACAATGCGCGCAAATTCAGTGCAAAAAGCGCCGACCAGCGTGTCAAGTTGCATGTAGAAACCCTACCCAACTGTGTACAGTTCGCTATCGAAGACAATGGCATCGGCGTTCCTGCCAAAGAAGCTGAGCACATCTTCGACGAGTTTGTACAGCTCGATACATATTACGAAGGCACCGGCATCGGACTAACCGTTGCACGTAGTATGGCACGCCGCATGGGAGGCGATATACAACTTGATACCGACTTCAGTCCTGGCGCCAGATTCGTCATGACACTCCCCCGATAAGCAGAGCTTCTTGCATGCAATCGTTTGCATCGAGAAACTATCAAATACAAGCCCGTTTGGAAACACCGAACGGGTTATTTTCGTACTTTTGCCAAAAATAACTAAAAGCAAGTTGGTATGAAGATCATTTTCAACCTGGAGTACCAGACTATCTTCGGCGAAGAGCTGGCACTGAACATCCTAACGGATGACAAGACGGAAGAGCACAAGATGACAACCCTGGATGGGCTGCACTGGATGTGCGAAATGAATAAGGCAGAGAAATCGTCTGCCCACATCGACTATTATTATACCGTGATGCGCGGCGACCATGAGCAGCGCCACGAGTGGCTGGTTATTCCACACCGTTTGGAGTTTGCTGCTTCAAAAGGAGCCTGTTATATGGTTTACGACCACTGGATTGATATCCCAGAAGATTCGTATATGTACTCGACTGCTTTTACCGAGTGTGTAGCCGCCCGAACACCAAAAATGAGCAACCTTACATCCTACAGCAAGACCATACGTCTGAAGGTTCGTGCCCCACAGCTACGTAACAACGAGCGTCTGGCACTGATTGGTGGCGGCGAAACCCTAGGAAACTGGGAAGCTAAGCGTGCCATTGATATGGCAGAACACGAGAACAACGAATGGGTTATCAGTCTTGACGCCGACAAGCTACCCCGTACCATCGAGTTCAAATTCGTTGCCCTCGACGAGAAAGTGGATGTTACCCCACTGTGGGAAAACGGCATGAATCGTACCGTAGATCTACCCCAGATGGCTGATGGCGAAGTAGTGGTTTACGAGTTGTCGCAAGCCTATTTCCCCGTATATCCTTGGAAGGGTGCTGGAACCGTCATTCCTATCTTCTCACTACGTAGTGAAGGTAGCTTTGGTGTAGGCGACTTTGGTGATTTGAAACTGATGGTTGACTGGTGCGACAAGACCAAGCAGCGCGTACTGCAGGTATTACCTATCAACGACACCAACATCACCCACACCTGGCAGGATTCATATCCATACAACTCTATCAGCATCTATGCTCTGCATCCACAATACACCGATCTGCGCCAGCTGCCTCAGCTTAAGGACGAGAAGCTACGTCAGGAGTACGAGGTACTACGTAAATCACTGAACGCCCTGCCACAGATCGACTATGAGCGTGTAAACAATGCCAAGATGGAGTATCTGCATGCCATCTATGCACAGGAAGGCGCCAAGACGATGAAGACGGCAGCCTTCAAGCAGTTCTTCGATCAGAATAAGGAGTGGCTAGTACCTTACGCTGCATTCTGTCACTATCGCGATTTGTACGGCACAGCTACCTTCCAGGACTGGCCCGACCATCACGAGCTGCCCGACAGCGAGCGCGAGGCTATGAGCAAGTCAACAACTAAGTTATATAAAGAGGTAGCTTTCTGGTACTATGTACAGTTCAACCTCGACCAGCAGATGCGTTCCGCCCATGCTTATGCCCGAAAGAAGCGCGTGGTACTGAAGGGCGATATCCCCATTGGCATCAGTCGCGATGGTGTAGAGGCTTGGGTAGAGCCCAAGTACTTCAATCTGAACGGACAGGCCGGTGCACCACCCGATGCATTCTCGGCTAACGGACAGAATTGGGGCTTTCCCACCTACAACTGGGATGCCATGCTTGAAGACGGCTGCTCATGGTGGGTTCGTCGTTTCCGCAAGATGTCGGAGTACTTCGATGCCTACCGCATCGACCACGTGTTGGGTTTCTTCCGCATCTGGGAAATTCCTATCGATGCCGTTCACGGCTTGTTAGGTCAGTTCTCACCATCACTGGGCATGACCCGCGAGGAAATCGAAGCCTACGGTCTGCACTTCCAGGAGGAGCTGTTCACCAAGCCATTCATTGCCGACTGGACTTTGGAGCGCATTTTTGGCGAGCGTGCTCAGTACGTAAAAGACACCTTCCTGAATCATGCTCACGACGATATCTGGCAGATGAAGCCCGAATACGACACCCAGCGTAAGGTTGAAACCGCCTTCAAGGGCAAGACCGACGAGGCAGATCTGAATCTGCGCGATGGTCTGTATGCCTTGATCAGCGATGTACTGTTTGTTCGCGACCGTAAGAACAAGGATAAGTTCCACCCACGTATCGGTGTACAGAACGACTTTATCTACGAAGCCCTTTGGGACAACGATAAGTTTGTGTTCAATCGTTTGTACAACGACTATTTCTACCGTCGTAACAACCAGTTCTGGTACACCGAGGCTATGAAGAAGATGCCTCGCCTCACACAAGCTACCCGAATGTTGGTTTGTGCCGAAGACCTGGGAATGGTACCCGACTGCGTGCCCTGGGTAATGAACGAACTGCGCATCCTGAGTCTCGAAATCCAGTCGATGCCAAAGGATCCAACCACACGTTTCGGAAAACTGTCGCATAACCCCTATCGCTCGGTAGATACCATCTCTACCCACGATATGTCAACATTGCGCCAATGGTGGGACGAGGACGAGGAGCAGACACAGACTTACTATAACACCACTTTACGCCGTGGTGGTGCAGCTCCACACCCACTGCCAGGTTGGTTGGCAAAGGACATTGTGAGTCGCCATCTCACATCACCCTCAATGCTCTGTCTGCTGTCATTGCAGGATTGGCTGAGCACCGACGAGAGTCTCCGTCTGCCCGACCAGAATGCCGAACGTATCAATATCCCGGCTAACCCACGTCATTACTGGCGTTACCGCATGCATCTCACCATCGAGCAGTTGCTGCAGGCCGACGACTTCAATAACGAAATCAGCACATTAATTATCCAAAGCGGAAGAAAATAAATGAAAAAGTTACTCTTATCGCTGGCTTTGCTGCCACTCATGGCCATCGCCGGCAATGTAAAATCGCCTAACGGCAATATCGAGGTTAAATTCACAGTAGACAACACAGGCCGCCCTGTTTACGAGATGACCTACAAGGGTCGTGCGGTTATCAAACCCTCACATCTCGGACTGGAACTGGCCAAGGACCGTCACTCATCCAAGTGGACAAACGAGACCGACCTGATGGACGGCTTCGCTATCGCCAAGGAAGAAACATCTACCTTCGACGAGACATGGCAGCCGGTATGGGGCGAAACCAAGAACATTCGCAACCATTACAACGAGTTGGTAGTAACGCTGGATCAGCCCTCGGCTAAACGCCAGATGATTATCCGTTTCCGTGTGTACAACGATGGTATCGGATTCCGTTACGAGTTTCCACAGCAGAAGGAGTTGAACTACTTCCTGATTGAAGAGGAACGCACAGAGTTTGCCATGGCAGGCGATCACACTGCCTGGTGGCTGCCTGGCGACTACGATACTCAGGAGCAGGAGACACAAGAGACCAAGCTCTCTGGTATACGTGCCCGTTTCAACGAGGCCGTTAACTGGTATAACTCATCGGTAGCCGTGTTCTCAGAGACAGGTGTTCAGACTTCACTCCAGATGAAGAGCGACGATGGACTCTACATCAACATCCACGAGGCTGCCTGCCAGGATTACGCCACTATGCACCTGGAGTTGGTTGATGCTCAGACCAAGCATCTCTCACAGGAGCTGAAAGGCTTTACCAATGCCTATACCCCCAATCCTGCTCCATCGCGTTTCCCACTGCCAAAGCCTTTCACCTTTGTAAGTCATCTTACACCAGATGCCACTGGTTTGAAAGGCGCTATGCAGACACCTTGCAATACACCTTGGCGTACAGTCATGGTATCTGATGATGCACGCGACATGCTGTCGAACAACCTCATTCTGAACCTGAATGAGCCTTGTAAGATTGAGGACACCTCATGGATTCACCCAACCAAATACTGCGGTGTATGGTGGGAGATGATTGTTGGTAAGAGCTCTTGGAACTATACCGACGATTACCCCAGCATCAAGCTCGACCAGATCGACTGGAACAAGGTAAAACCCAACGGTCGTCATGGTGCCAACAACGAGAAGGTTAAGCGCTATATCGACTTTGCAGCCAAGAACGGTCTTGATGAGGTATTGGTTGAAGGTTGGAATGTAGGTTGGGAAGATTGGGCTAACCTATGGAAGCGCGATGTATTCGACTTCGTGACCCCATACCCCGATTTCGATATCAAGATGCTGAACGACTACGCCCACTCTAAGGGTGTTAAGATTCTGATGCACCACGAGACCTCAAGCTCTACCCAGAACTACGAGCGTCATATCAAGGAGGCTTACGAGTTGATGAACAAATATGGCTACGATGCCGTAAAGACCGGTTATGTAGGCGATATCATTCCTCGTGGCGATCACCACTACTCACAGTCGATGAACAACCACTACCTCTATGTCATCAAGGAGGCCGCCAAACATCATATCATGGTTAACAGCCACGAAGCTACACGTCCTACTGGTCTATGCCGTACCTGGCCTAACCTGGTTGGTGGCGAGAGTGCACGTGGTACCGAGTACGAAGCCTTCGGTGGTTCAAGACCCGATCATACCTGTATCCTGCCATTCACACGCTTGCAAGGCGGTCCGATGGACTACACCCCAGGTATCTTCGAGACCCAGCTTAAGAACTGGAGCGAGAACACCTCATGGGCACGTATCACCATCGCTGGTTCTCTGGCACTCTATCTCACCATGTACTCACCCCTGCAGATGGCTGCCGACCTACCCGAGAACTACGAGAAGTACGATGATGCTTTCCAGTTTATCCGCGACGTAGCTTGCGACTGGGATGAGAGCATCTATCTGGAGGCCGAACCAGCCGACTATATCACCGTTGCCCGCAAGGCCAAGGGAACCAACAACTGGTTTATTGGCGGCAAGTGCGATGAGAACGGACACAAGAGCACTATCAAGCTCAACTTCTTGGATAAAGGTCGTAAATACGACTGTACCATCTACGCCGATGCCAAGGATGCCCATTACGAGCACAACCCAAAGGCTTACGTCATCACCAAGAAGGTGGTAACAGCCAAGGATGTACTCAAGCTCACTGAGGCTCCTGGTGGAGGATTCGCCGTATCACTTATTGCTAGATAAAGCATGAAAAAATTGATATTAGCAGGTTTGTTGTCTATGCTACTACCTAAACAGGTGGTAGCACAGACTTTTAAGGAGGTTGACTATGCCCCCAAAGAAACTAAGTTCCAACTCTTTGCCCCTAATAATGCCAAGCAGGTAACCGTACGCATCTATAAGGACGGTCTGGGCGGCAAAGCCATTAAAAGCATGAAGATGCAGAAAACCGGCAACGAGTGCTGGACAGCCACCATCAAGGGCGACCTGATGGGTATGTTCTACACCTTCGACATGGGCAAAGGCGAGTGCCCTGGTGTATTCGCCAAGGCCGTAGGTGCCAATGGCAAGCGTGGCGCCATTATCAATCTTGCAAGCACCAACCCCGAGGGATGGTGCGAAGATCAGCATCCCGTATGCAAGTCGCCTGCCGACCTGGTTATCTACGAGATGCACCATCGTGATTTCTCTATCCATCGTCAGGATGCCCAATATCCAGGCAAGTTCATGGCACTCACCGAGCCTTGGGCCATCAATCACCTCAAGTCGTTAGGTGTGAATGCCATCCATATTTTGCCCAGCTACGATTACGGTTCGGTGGATGAGACACGACTGAGCGACAACAAGTACAACTGGGGCTACGATCCAGTGAACTACAATGTGCCCGAGGGTGGCTATTCCACCAATCCTTACAAGCCTGAAGTACGCATCCGCGAGTTCAAGCAGATGGTGCAAGCACTGCACAAGGCTGGCATCCGTGTGATTCTCGACGTGGTGTATAACCACACCTACGACATCGAGCACTCCAACTTTCAGCGCACCTATCCCGACTATTTCTATCGCAAAACAGCCGATGGCCAGTACAGCAACGGCAGTGGCTGTGGCAACGAGACAGCATCGGAGAAGCCCATGATGCGCCAGTTTATGATTGAGAGCGTAAAATACTGGATTAACGAGTATCACATCGATGGTTTCCGTTTCGATCTGATGGGTGTACACGACATCGAGACCATGAACGCCATTCGCAAGGCCGTCAACGAGATCGATCCTAGTCTGTTTATCTACGGTGAAGGCTGGAGCGCTGGTGCCTGTGCTATTCCTAACGAGCAATTGGGTATGAAGGCTAACATCCCACAGATGCCAACTATCGCTGCCTTTAGCGATGAGATTCGCGATGCCCTGCGTGGTCCATTCAGCGACGATACACAGCCTGCATTCTTAGCAGGTTTGGATGGCCATAAGGAGAGCATCAAGTTCGGCATTGCAGGTGCCATCAGTCATCCACAGGTGGATATGACCAAGGTAAACTATAGCAAGGAGCCATGGGCTATCGAGCCTACCCAGATGATTAGCTACGTAAGCTGTCACGACGACATGTGCTTGGTAGATCGCTTACAGTCGAGTATCCCTGGCATCACAACCGAAGAGCTCATTCGTCTCAACCTGCTGGCCCAGACCGCAGTGTTCACCTCGCAGGGTGTACCCTTTATGCTCAGCGGCGAAGAACTGCTACGAAATAAGAAAGGCGTACACAATAGCTTCGAATCGCCCGACAGCATCAACCAACTCAACTGGGATAACCTGAAGCAGTATCCACAGGTATTCAATTATTATAAGAACCTGATTCAGCTGCGTAAGAACCATCCTGCTTTCCGCTTAGGCAATGCCGATTTGGTACGCAAACACCTGGAGTTTATCGATACCCCAGAGAATGTGGTAGCCTTCCGACTGAAGAACTACGCTGGTCGTGACAATTGGCGTAACATCATCGTGGTACTGAACGCCAGCAAGGAGCCCACTGAGATTACGATTCCCGATGGAGAGTACACCATTGTGTGCTGCGATGGCACTATCAACGAAAATGGTCTCGGCACCATTAAAGGCACCAAGACCATTGCAGAGCCACAGTCGGCATTAATCCTTCACGACTAATCAAGAAGTAACTTTTCGCTTGTCGTAAAGTAATTCTTCACCAAATAAAAAGTAGCTTTTTGCGTGACAAAAAGCTACTTTTCGTTATAAGAATAGTAATATTACAGGAGAGCCTTCAGGAAATTCACCATTTTCTGAAGGTTTTCATCTACATACATGGCTGGACCACCGTGACTGCCCTCAGGAACGAAGGTGGCTTCGGTCTTTACACCTGCAGCCTTCAATGTCTCGAAGAAAGCCTTTCCCTGACAGCAGGGAACCACGTTATCCTTCTCACCATGGAAGATGATGATAGGAGGATCGTTCTTATCCACATAGGTATTGGCACTCAGACTGAGATACTTATCTGGTTCCTTAGCCAACTTAGAGTTCAACAGCACGTCCTCAGGACTGTTCTCGCCCATCTTCATCGACTCACCACAGTCCATAGCAGTCAGGTCGATAGGTCCCGACCAGTCGCAAGCAGCATTCACAGCACTGCTCTCATTCAGGTAGTTACCTACATTACCTTCCAAGTCGATATCAACTGTACCCACCTTGGTCTGTTTCGTACCGCTGGTGGTAGCAGCTGTAGAAGCCAGATGACCACCTGAAGAGAAACCGCTGGTAGCGATAAACTTGGTATCAAACTTATACTTCTTAGCCTCACCACGTACAAAACGAATCACGGCACGGATATCGTGAATCTGAGCAGGCCATTTGGCGTCCATGCTCGAACGGTGGTTAGGACAAACCACAGCAAAACCGGCATCCAGCAAACTCTTTACGATGGTACCCAGATCGGCCATACCCTTGCTGCTGTTGCTGAACCAGGCACTGCCATAGATATGAATCACCACCGGATAAGAAGCCTTTTCCTGCTTAGGCAGATAAATGTCGCAGGTGTGATAAGCCTGGTCGTCGCCAGCATAATTCACATCCTTCCATTCCTGCGAGGTTTCCAGCTTTACCTGAGGTGCCTGAAAACCTCCGAATCCGCCTGCTGGCTGAGCCATGGCCACAGCCGAGAGGCAACACATACATACTGATAATATAGTCTTCTTCATTTGATTAATGTTTTAGAATAAACGCGAATATCACTCGTTTTAGTATCTTTGTCTAACAAAAATTTATCTATAAAGGCCAGCACCTCGGGCCATTGGCACTCAGGCAACTGACAGTGGCCGTGACCACCTACGATGCTCCAACCCATACGATCGGCAATACCGAAACGCTCCCATACCTTCTTGGCTGCCTTGGCTGATACCAACATGGCATCGTCGGCCAACCACTTGTAGTCGGGATTGCCCAACAGCAACAGGGCGCGTGGGCACACCAATGCACACAGCTCGTGCTGGTCGTAAGGCAGCTGATACACACTGTCGCCATGGAAGTTTTCGAGCTGACTCTCCAGGAACCAGTGATAGTCGGTCTTATCCAGATTCTCTACGCTGTCCTGCAGATGCGAGTAGCGCCAGGCAGCAGCACCGCCACCACCAGGCTCCTGAGCGATGGTGAGTGCCACACGCTCATCAAAGGCACCGCAATACAGGGCCATTTTTCCAGCATACGAGCACCCCGTAACGCCGATATGCTTGGTGTCAATCTTGGTGATCTCAGGACCTAACAGTTCCAGTCCATCTATCAAACGACTGAAGCCCCAAGCCCATTCGCTATAGGCACCGTTATCCTTCAACTGTGGATACAAACGGTCGAAGTTGTGCTCACCACGTTCATGGTGCTTACCCCACTGTCCGTAGTCGTTCACCTGCTTCTCGTGGAAGTTCATGGTGGCAATGGGACGGTCCTCGAACAACTGGCGTGGCAGCGCAATCATGCTCGAGCCAATCATCAGGGGATAAGGCGCCTTGCCCGTTTTGGGATATCTGATTTCAGAGGTCAGAGTGAGTGTCTGTCCATTCACGGTCACATCCACAATGAGGGTGTCGCCACTCATGCGGGCCTTGATATTCTCTTTCTTCACAGCCGGCTTCTCGCCAATGCCGTAATGCTGTATCAGGGCAGCTATCTCACTGCGGCGACGCGCCCAGTCGCTGAAACCATTCACGCCTTTCAGTGGGTCGGGCAGGTCCTTGATAACGGGCAGTTCATTAGCTGCAGGCATGGCAGGCTTTGCAAACGCTGCGCCAGTATTCTCTACCTGATAAGCTAATGGAAGTTGGCCACCCTGCTGCGCCTGAGCGCAGAGGGTAACACAACCAAGAATTATAGTTGATAATAGTTGCTTCATCATTAAAACAATTAGTTAGAAACGTATTACATCTGGGGGCCGCCGCCAAAACCGCCACCAAAGCCGCCACCGCCAAAGCCACCCATGGCTGGGAACTCTGGATCGGGCTGCTTCTTGATATCGAGCAACAGTTTTACCAAAGCTCTGCGACGCAAGCCCCATGTAGGATAGTCGTTAGCATCCAACTTATTCATCTTAAAGCCTGGCATCTGCATACCACCCTGTTGCTGACTCAAGTCCTGAGCACTTACAGTAATCATACAGGGCTTGGCATTGCCATCGGCTATCAAACGGTCGGTAATGGCATCGGCACCACCTACCTTAAACCAGCTTTCTACCGATTCGCCTTCGACAGGAATCAGCTGGATAAAGGCAGGCATCACACCCATACGCATATTGCCAGAGATATAGAAAGCGGTATTACGCTCCAAGTCGTAGCTGACACGACCGTGATCCATCTCACCTTGCGAGGCAAAGTTGAATGGCGACTTGGGATTGTCGGCCACACTGTACTTAAAGCCGGCATCGGGCGAGATATACATATTGCTGGGGTCGGTAACCTGCATGCTGTCAACCACAAAGCAATACTTAAAGGTCTCAAACAGATACTCGTTCAGCTTCACGCTCCACACGCCATTGCTGTCGCGCTCCATAGCCACATTCTCGGGCAGCATCTCGCACTCCAGCTCCACCTTCTTAGCATCAGGCGCCTTGAAACGGAAGATGATACCATCCTCGGTATACTCTGGCGAAATGATAGGACGCGGGAAGAGTCGTGCCATCACACCAGCAGTAAACTGCTGTTCCTTTCCGGTCTTTGCAGGAGCTGGCTCACCATTCTTCATAGCCTCTTCCGATGCCTTCTTATTAAAGAGCAGTGGCAAGGTCTTGGTCAGGAAGTACTTAGCATTCATCCAGGTATGTCCGAACTTATCGTTGGTAAACTCCTTCACGCTACGGATACCTTTGGTATCAAGGAATTCCATATAGTCGCGGGCATTGCCATAAAGGAAATCGTCGGTACCTACACCTAACCAGAACAAACGGATTTTCTTGTTGGTATCTTCTGCATTATCGTAAACACCGGCAATATCTGTTGATGTAAACGAGCTATAGCTGCACAGATACGAGAACTTATCAAGGTTGCTCAAGCCATTAAACAAAGCCTGGTTGCCACCACGTGAGAAACCACCGATGGCACGATGATCCTTGTTGTTGATAGTACGATAGTTCTTCTCGATATACGGCATCAGGTCGTTAATCAAATCCTTACTGAACACGTCGCCACCAAAACGGGTCTGTGGAGCGCCGTTAGCAGCAGGTGCAGCCAACAGCTTGGTAGGATTGCCATAAGGCAGCACGATAATCATCTCCTTGGCAGCTTTCTGAGCCAGCAGATTGTCGAGGATATAGTTTACACGACCCACCTTATAATATACCTCTTCGGTATCGGTTGTACCACTAATCAGATAGAATACAGGGTATTTCTTATCACGGCTCATCATGTAGTTGGGTGGCAGATACACGATGGCGGTATTGGTGCCGCCCAGACTTTTAGAGTAATAATGGATATACTCCATGGTGCCATGTGGCACATTCTTGATGTCGTGGGGCAATCCGTCTTTCGACTTGATTTCCAGCAGACTGTTCTTAAAACCCTCGTTGGGGAAATACTGTGGGTTGTCGGGGTCCATGATGCTCACACCGTCAACCACGAAACAATAGGGATACATGTCGGGGGCAGCCGGACCCAGCGTTACGGTCCATAAGCCAGTCTTGGCATCTTTCTGCATGGCTTTACGCCCTGCAAACTGCACATCTACCAGCACCTCTTTGGCCTGGTCGTTCTTGTACTGGAATGTTACCGTACCATCGGCATTAGTGATGGTTCCAGCCTTTGCCTGCATTACGCAAGCCATCAGTAGAGTTAATAATAGTTTTTTGCTCATAAGTTTAAAGTTTATGTAGTTATTTGATAGAATAGCCAGCTCTGATAAATACGGGGATAAAGGCTTTAGTTATCGGAGTGTCAACATATTGACCGCCCTCATAGTGCTGTCCTGTATGGTAATCGGTCCATCCACCAGGGTGCTGAGGCAGATAGGTGCGCCAACTGGACACTCCAGGCTCAGTAACAGGACTGATAAGAAGTGCCGGACCAAACATATATTCGTACTTCTGCTGTAAAGCCTCAGCATCATGCGCAAAGTCGAACACCAACGGACGCATCAGCGTACCACCCTGTTCCGATACAGCCTTGGCACAACGCTTGATATAAGGCAGTAATGCATAACGTTCCTTCAAGCAGTCGGCAATCACAGTCTGTGCTTCCTTGCCATAGTTCCAAGGCTCGGTATTGCTCATATAACCATGAACACGCATCAGTGGCAGATATACTGCCGTTTCTATCCAGCGCAGCATGCGTTCAATATAAGCACTATCGGTATATTGGTTCTGTGGACGGAAAAAGCCACCTGCATCATAGGTCCACCAGGGGATACCAGCAGCCTGCATTCCTAAGCCTGCCGTAATCTGGCGACGGAAAGTTTCCCAATCGTTACCCACATCACCACTCCACATGGCCGATCCGTAACGTTGGATACCAGCAAAACCGCAACGGGTGAGTATCATCGGTTCCTTACCAGCAGCCACAAGACCTTCATACACCGTCTTGTTCACCAGTAGCGGATAGACATTACGCACCTGTTCACCATTCCATCGACCGTTGTTCACCTTACGGCCCAACAGGTCGTCGTTCTCAGGTTCGGTAGCATCCTGCCACCAGGCATCGATACCCAAAGGCAACAGGCGCTCTTTGAAGTTCTTCCAATAGGCAGCGGCAGCCTCAGGATTAAAAAAATCAATCCAATCAGTTTCAGGGATATAATAGTTGGCGGCTAGCATCTGCTGACCCACTTCTGAGTTCTTGTCGATCTTCGACCACACACTCAGCATCAGTTTCATACCCATCTGGTGCAGACTGTCGGTCAGCGCCTTGGGATCGGGATAAAACTCCTCGTCAAAACGCATTGAGTTCCAACCGTACTTGCCCCAATACTGCCAGTCCTGAACCAGCATGCTCACAGGCAGTTGTTCACTACGGAAACGGTTAGCAGTTTGCAGAATCTCGTCAGAAGAGTGGAAACGCTCGCGACAGTGGATATAGCCCAAAGCCCACTCTGGCATCTGAGGACACTCACCGGTCAGCTCGCGATAGGTCGCAATAATCTCATCAGGCGAACCCACAAACACCGTATAGTCAACACCATCGGCTACTGGCGAACGGAACACGGTCTCGTCTTTCACCTTATTATAATATAATATAGGTTGATCGTCCTTGGTCAGTTCGGCAGACAGCTGATGCTTTCCTTTCGAGAGCTGAACAATCGTCGAGGCCGTGGGGGGCAACCAGAGGTTCTGCATCTCAATCACTGGCTTACCATCAATCAGCAGGTTATGGCGGCGCGCCATCTTCTGCCCCACATCGAGTAGCAGCGCATAATCGGCGGTTTCATCGATATCAATCGTGGCCTCGAAGATATGGCGTTCGCGAACCTCACGCTTGCCACCTTCGGTAGAGGTGACATCCACCACCTCACGCTCACCGGCTCCTGCACGTTTCGTTAGTTTCACACTATGGCTGCATGGGTTAAAGTCGGTCAGGCCGTAGTTATTCCACAGCACGCCATAGCCCTTACTCGAAATCAGCATGGGGATGCTGATCTGGGTGTTTACCTGTGTAAGTCGGCGCGACAATCCACGCACATTGCTGTAGCCATCCTGGAACTGTCCCAGACCGAAGAGATATTCATCCTTAGGCGAGACGAAAGTCAGTGTAGCCTCGCTACCCGCCAACTGATGGTCAGTGGCTTTAAATACAGCTTTACCTGTTTTATCTTTCACCGTCAAGGTGCGACCATCCACCTCGGCAGTAATATCAGCTTGTTTCAGTTCATCATGACTCACATACAACCAGTCGGGCAATTCACTCTTTGTAGCCGGATTGGCGTATCTCACTCTCACGGCATTCTTAGCCACATAAGTTACAGAAAGGTTCTGCGCAGTGGCCGACACTGCCACTACACAGAACAGAATAGTTGATATTAGTTTCTTCATTATCGTTATTTATTTTTTAAACTGCCACCAATCCAGACGAACATCACCTGATGCTTTGTCGAAACATATATAAAGATCATGCACACCAGCAGCATTCTTCACTTTGCCACCGAATGAGCGATATTTCTCAACGCCACCAGTCTTACCGATGGTTACGGTTCCTACCACAGGACCATCGGCACTGTCTAATCGCAGACAGATGGTGCAACCACCAGTAGCGGCTGCTGTGATATTAAACTGCTTGGCACCCTTACCGAAGTCAACACCACGCAGTTTGATATACTCGCCATCATTAATATCAAAGATATACATATTCTTCTTTCCCGTTGAGGTAGGCATATCTGCTACCACACCGGTATTCTCGATACCCATCTTGGCACTCTTCAGTCCGAAGCCCCAAGCCATGGTCTCAGCCTCTACACGCTGGTAGGGGTTCAGCCAGTGCAACTGCTTCATGGGCTGCTGGTCCAACCAATAAGGAATCTCCTGGATGGTGCCATCGCCATTATAGGTAATCTCCTGAGCCGACACACTGCGACGCTCGTGGTGTACAAATGTCTCCAGATGCATCAGGTCGTAATTCTGACCGAACACATACGAATGCCCCTTGAAATCGCAGATACCAGGATGGTTACCACGGTCGCGCTGGGTAGGCCTCATAATATAGCCTTTCCATTCCCAAGGTCCAGTGGGACTGTCGCTCATGGCATAGCCTAAAGCCTCAGGGCAGCAGGTTGATGCGAAACCTAAATAGTAATGACCATTGCGCTTATAGAACCAAGGTCCCTCCTGATAGTTAGGAATATGTGGCAACTTGGTGACACCACTGGTCAGCGACGTCATGTCCTCGCCTAACTTAGCCCAGAAGGTATGTGGGTTTCCCCAGTACATATAAGCCTGCCCATCATCGTCGGTATAAACCGATGGATCGATATCATACCAGTTACTCTGATCCCAAACCAACGGTTTGCCGAGTGGGTCTTTGAACGGTCCGTAAGGCGAATCGGCCACCAGCACACCAATGCCATGACCATGCAGAGGGGCATACAGGTAATACTTACCGTTACGCTCTACGGTTTGGATAGCCCAACCACCGTTCTCGCGACTGCGCCAGGCGAAGTCCTTCAACGAAGCCACTGCACCATGTTCGGTCCAGTTCACCATATCAGTAGTGCTCCACAACAGCCAGTCGTACATAAAGAAACCAGCAGAGCTCTTCTCGTTTACATCGGGGATATCCTCTGGCGATGCATCATGCGAGGTATAGAGGAACAGAGTGTCGCCCACTACCAGGGGGGATGGGTCGGCTGTATATTTGGTTTGGAACAGTGGCATATTCACCTGCTCCAGTCCACGCATCTCCCACCAGTCGAAGTTAAACAGTTTTGGTCCCTTACGACCTTTGAACACCAGATAAACGTCGGCTGTAGCAGGCAGGTTCAAACCCGAAATGGTTCGGGTTGGTGCATCGATATCGGTGATGGTAGAGTAATCCAGATCAATGGTAATGGTCTGCCATTTCTCCCAACCACCAGTAGCAGGCACATTCAAGGTTCCCAGACATCTGCCACCGATACTGTCGAGATGAATCTCAATTCTGCCACCACGCAAACCACTGGCCACACGGGCTGTGAACGTACGTGGATACTTGTTGGCAAAGGCCACATTCTGCAGTTTGATATAGTCGCCATTGTGGATGTCACTGACATAAACCCCTACCTCGTCGTTCTGTTCAGTCTTCACACCTTTCGAGAAGGCCATGGTCTCAGCCTCCACCTTGCGATAAGGGTTAAACACGCCAACAGGCTTCACGCCAGCATCGGTGGGCATAATCTTTGGGAAACTGCCATCGGCATTGTACTTAAACTCCTCAACAGCTACACTACGACCGAAACCGCCACCATTTGGCAGTTTACCTGTATGGTAGAAGAAATAGCTATGACCTTTATAATCGGCCACACCACAGTGGTTGGTAAACGAGTTGGTATCGCACAGCGGCATAATCTCGCCAGCATACTTCCAGGGACCTGTTGGCGATGGTGCCGTGCTATACGAGATATGTTCGGGCACACCACCAGCGGCATACAACAACTGATATGTACCATTGCGCTTGGTTAACCAAGGACCTTCAACATACGAATCTTTATAGGTCTTGCCCTTCTCGCGCTCCTTCATCATCGGACCGCCAAAAGCCTCTTCGGTCATAGGCAGCTTTCCCAGTTCACCTTCGTACGAAATCATATCACGGTTCAGCTTCAGGTAGTAGCACTGTGGATTACCCCACATCAGCCAAGCCTGCCCATCGTCATCAATCATCACGGTTGGATCGATATGATCCCAGCTGCCATTCTCAAACAAAGGTTTTCCAAGTGCATCCTTAAACGGACCTGTAGGACTATCGCTCACAGCCACACCAATGGCCATACCATTCGAAATCTTTGAATGAGCACAGATATACCAGTAGAATTTTCCGTCACGTTCGATAGTCTGTCCGGCCCAAGCACGGTCATCGGCCCACGAGAAAGTCTCCAAGGCCAAGGGCGAACCATGGTCCTGCCAGTTCACCATATCCTGAGTTGAATATACACGCCACTCCTGCATCCAGAAGAAGTCGGCGCCATCTTCGTCATGACCAGTATAAACATACATTGTTCCGTTATGTACCATCGGTGCAGGGTCGCTGGTACACCAAGTCTGTACGAAGGGGTTCTGTGCCTTCGCACCTGTAGCTAGCAACATGAGTGCTGCTATGGCTGCTGATTTATTAATCATTCTTTCTCGCTTATTAGTTTACTGCTGCAAAGGTAGCACAAAATAACGATATTAGATTTCCTATATGTATCATTTACTTTGTGAAACGTAACAGATAACTTAAAGCAAGATCGATATCATCAGAAACGCTCTATTTTCCTACCCATTTCGCGAGCATTCGTTTTTACTGGTGCTGATGTAAAATCGGGGGTGTTATACGAATACATTAAGCGTTGATAATACACCTTGGGATTATGCTGTGGAAGAAGAAATGGCTTGGTAGCCTTTCCATGTTCATCGACAGACGAGAAATAGAGACGTGTATAAAGACCATCATCCCGCCTACTGGTAAACAGGAACCAACGACTATTACGGGTCCAGTTATGCAAACTCTCCGAACGCGTGCTATTCACCTCGTTCAATGGTCTGCTTACTCCCGTCTCAAGATCAAGCATACATAAATCTGCCTCTGGGTGCCATACCGAGAAATAGCCATAATCTAACTGCGTGTACATCAGGAACTTCCCATCATACGAAGGTCGAGGCCAAGTTACGCTTTTACCTGTTACATCAGCATTTACCAACGTATCCACCTCGGTACCGATCTTACCTGCTTTCTCATCAAAAGACACTCTACAAAGACTATACTTTACCTGGTCATAGCCTTTGGGATAGTTGCCACATCTGGCAGTCGTGAAATACAACCACTTACCATCTGACGAAAAGGCTGGTGTATTCTCAGCCCAGCCAGTCTTCATAATCAGAGTATCCTTGATTACCACATGCTGCTCCATGTCGTATACAAACACATCCGACGAGGTATCAAACACCTCAATACGTTTGTTGTTGCCATTATGGAACATCTGAGCGGTCTTATTAGTGGAGAAAGCACAATAGCGCCCTCCGGGATGCCAATAAGGATATACCATCGAACCACCCAGACTGTCGTTACGGGCTTTTAGCAGTTTATCTTTTCCATGATTATGCACAACGGTAGTCCCATGTTCACCTCTCACATGGAACACATACTGTTCTGGATTCGTACGATTCTGTGTATGACAGTTGATACACTGACCATAGACTTGCGAATTCTCAAGCATCGATGTTTCTGAGAAATCAGAAAGACAACGCTGATACAATCCCATATGACCATAGAGTGCATAGCTGGGCGCAATTCTACGATAGGTAACACCCCACTCATCCAAAGAATAAGGACTCACATTGATAGAGAAATCGCGATACTGATACCAGTTGTCCCCTTTGCGTGCCCAAACTGATACAATCAGGCGACTTCCTTTGTTGGCAGCTAATAACTGATGCCATTCATCAATATCAAAATCAGCATAGGACCCCTCAGCATGCATGCTGCCACCCTTCATACCTTTCACATCCACATAGATATCGGTAAACGCATCATCGGTCATCGCGAAATTTAGCGGTGCAATCTCAACGGGTACTGTTACACCCACATAATCGGGGAAAATAGCCGGCAACTGATTAACTGGTTGCACATTATCGGGATGCAGACCGCAGGCCGACAGTACTACTGCCAGCAGCGCCATCATCATACCCGTATATATCTTTTTCTTCATGCTATTACTTTTTTAAAAGAAAAACACATCAACCGTTTGCTGATAAACCTCTTGCAGAGAACCGTATTTCGGTGAGCGCTTAATCAGTTCAGGATTAGTAGCCAGCTGTCGCATCTGTTTGGCCCAGCTGCGATAAAAAAGTGTATGTTCCAACAGCGAAATGTACTTCAATGCCACCTCATACTGTCCGGTTATCAGATTTGTCTCAACCAGTCGTGAAAGTTCTCTACCACTCATATTATAATTAGGCGAACTCATCATCACCTCAAAGGCAGCTCGCTGCGACATATTAACAAATCCCATATGAAGATATACATCACTCATCATCATCGCTGCAGCGCCACTGGTCAGCACCTTGTTTGGATGCAGCATATTCTCTTTCAACTCTTCGCCAGAGATACGTTTCTCGTAATACTTTGCCAAACGGACCACATTCTTACAAGCCAACGACTTGGGCTCCTCTTCTTCAGAAAGCGTAATAATCTTACCCCATTGTTTCTGTTGCAGCAGATAGTCGTACTCTATTTCTTCGTACGTTCCAGCCTTATCACTCTGAATCATCCAGTAATCTATACCCTTAGTGATATTCCACAAAGAATATGGTACCACATGTGAACTAACAAGCACACATGCCGCCAACAGAATGGTCAAGCCAGCAGATTCTGCCAGCACAACAATGCGATCATCCGACTTCTGTAGCCACTTGAAATGGCAACATACCAGACAGATAATGACGGGACCAAGCAACCAATATCCGATTGGTATCAACACCAACGAAGAAACAAGGCTCGGCTTTCTTCTATTCGGCAACACCAACATCAGCAGCCACGTCAACAAGACGGCAACAGGAAGCGTCATCGACACATCCATATCACATATCATCTTCCATAAGGCAAAAGATGGAAGGAATGAAAATGGAAAGAGGTGACTAGGACTGACTGCAGTCATGTTGCGACACAACAGTTTCCACGACAACCACTGTATAAGCACCAACAGAACCGCAGTTATCAGTGCGCCTAAAGCCACCGACCTGAAGAACTGTACCAAGAATTCGGCCACATATCGCGCCATACCACCAGGCACCGACAAACGCGACAGAAAATAATCACTCTGAAAGAGAAACAACTGAAAAGCTTCACGGGCTTCTATCTGCGCCGGACGCACATAGTTCCAGAAACAAAACAGCACTATTCCGAAAAGAATAGTCATGTAAATGGGCCAATTCTTCTTCATTTCTCTCATATCATCTCACCTCTACCT
The DNA here is from genome assembly GCF_000687715.1 of Xylanibacter ruminicola Ga6B6. Classification (GTDB taxonomy): domain Bacteria; phylum Bacteroidota; class Bacteroidia; order Bacteroidales; family Bacteroidaceae; genus Prevotella; species Prevotella ruminicola_B. The sequence continues at coordinate 281,604 of NZ_JHXD01000002.1, read as the reverse complement.
GTTGTCTTTTGCCATCAAACACCTGTCTGTGAACCTCATGTACATCCAGACTTACTGGTGTTTTAGTGAAATCGGGCACATTATACGAGTCGAACAATTCGCCGTAGTATTTCTTGGGATTACGCTGCGGCAACAAGAACGGCTTTGTAACACGCCCCTTATCATCTATCGATGACAAGTAAAGCTGGGCGTACTCGCCATTCTCACGTTTCGACGAGAATACGAACCATCCACTGTTTGAGCTCCAGTTATGAAAGCTCTCCGTCTGACGACTGTTTACCTCCTTCAGTTCACGCATCTCACCTGTTTTCAAATCCATCAGCCATAAGTCGGCATCATTCTGGAACACCGGGAAATTACTATGGTCGCTCACACAGAACATCAGCCAACGTCCATCGTAAGAAGGACGAACCAACGTATAGCTCTTACCGGTAGCCGCAGTATTTACCAGTGTATCAACCTCGCTACCAAAGGAACCTGTCTTTTCATCAAAGGCAATTCGGCAAATACTACACTTCACCTTCTCGTACTCTGCAGGCAGATTGCATGGTTTCGAAGTACTGTAATACAGATACTTTCCATCGGGCGAGAAAGCAGGGAATATCTCCTGATCCTTCGTCTGCAACAAAGACGAGAGTATCAGTTGGTTGGTCTGAGTATCTAAAAGAACCAGATTGCTAAAACGGTGATAAGCCTCGATACGTTTCTCGGTACCCACATGGAAATTCTGATGCACCGAATTCACGGCATAAGCACAATATCGCCCCGATGGATGCCAATAGGCATAGCTGCCAGCTGCCTTGGTCGAATCGGTACGGGTGTTCAGCCATTGCTGGTTGCCATTCTTCTGCACCAGGGTGCCACCACCTTCGCCACGGAACTGCATGGTAAGCGCAGAAGGATCGGTCTGGTTAGCTGTATGACAGTTGATGCAATGGCCGTAAACAGCACTCACCTTCAAAATGGCAGTCTCGTCGAAACTATGCAAATCACGCTGATAGATACCAATGTTAGCGCCTCCCACCTCATAGCCAGGCGGAATGCGACGATAAGTCAAGCCATAATCCTCTAAAGGCTGTTTGCTCACATATACCTTGAAATCATCATACTGTGTCCACTCGTCATCACGTTCCACACAAACAGTAAATAGCAACTCACCACCAACATTCTGTTGGGTCAGTTGTTGCCAGGCTTCAATATCGAAATCAGCCCAATCACCTTGTACATGAAGTTCCCCTCCCTTGGAGCCACGAACCGTTACATCCAACAGGTCCACATCGTTACCCACAAAATTAAAATCCAAGGGAGCAATACCCGCAGGGATAGTCACTCCCACATAGTCGGGATAGATAGCTGGCACCTGATGTACACGAGTTGCATGCTCCACCTGATGCCGACAGCCTTCCAACACAAGCAGACAGAAGACCGCTGTCAAAACGATAGAAATATGATTAATGAGCCGTTTCATACACTTGATTGTTTTGTTGTTGCTGTGCTTTCGCTAACATCCTGCTGATAAAGGCAGCATACGGCGAACCAGGCACATTACCCTGACGCTGGATACAGTTCAAGGCATCTTGATAGCCACGGGGCATCTGCATATAGCCTCCACACTGCTCTACCCATGGTAATGCCTGCTGGAAGGTTGGCGCGTCGCCGTTCAACAGAACCTGCGCTACGAAATAATCCAAGGCCATGGTATTCAATCTGTTGCCATTAAACAAGCTACCCAGCATCGAAGCCATCTCCGGATAGTAGAACAGAAAATCCTGTTTCTGTCGATACTGTCGCAACTGGCCCCATACCGGATGGGCATTTATCTTAGCCTCATCGCCCAGGTATTGTTCAGCCTCTTCTGCCCAGCCCTTATAAAACAGGCTGTTCTTCAGGAGCGCCAGATGTTTCCTGGCCAAATCGTATTTCCCGTTGATAATATAGCACTCAGCAATGCGCTGAGTAAAACGTCCGCTCTTTCTGCCATTATTGATCGACTCCTGCATGTCGAACATATACCGTTGAGCCGAATTAATCATTCCCAAACGATAGAAAGCCTCGGCAGCAGGAATATTCGAGAACGGATCGCGAACCATATTCATCAATAAGGCATCGATACCACTCTGATAGAAATCGAACATTCTATCAGCCAACTGGCGACGTTCTGCCAATGCCAGATTAACGCTATTTGACCAGAATGCTGTTTCCACTGTTTTCTGTTCGGCCCCTTTGATGATATCGTCCCAATGCTCGTTTCTGATTTGATAGTCTTGCCATACCAGCTCGTAACGCTCATCGGCATAACCACGTGTCACAGCAAGCCAGCCTAACACCACAACGGCAATAGCCTGGACAGGCCATTTTAATACCTTATTTATATATAGTCGGTCAGCCAGCACGCATAACAGTACGGAGAGAGGCACTATCCATAGCAGGGGAACCACCGATAGACTACGATAATAGCCCATAGAACACATCACCGAGTGTAAGGGTAACTGCTCCAGCAACGTATGCCACAACACCAGTTGTATGGCCAACAACCATAATGGCAGCCAGATAAAGCGCTTGTAATTCACCACTATGCGTAATGCCACATACAGCCAAGCCATCGGACCTATCAACCAATATACCAATGGGGTCAGAACAATTTCCTTGCTGATATCCAACCAACGATTGCTCATACCAATCTGAGCCATAGCCAGAGAAGCCACAACAGCAATAGGAAACGAAAGAAGCACATCCAGATCGCCCATCGCCCAAAAGAGCAACATAGTAGGAATCAAACTCAGCAGGAAAGACTCAGCCTTTAACCAACTTGCCACCATCCGCTGATAGCTGATAAAAAGCAAGGCCAGAATCATAGCCCCCAACCACGGCAGATAATAAAACTGCACCAGACACGTTTCCAGCCATTCGGCAGCCCCTCCTGGATGGTCCAAGCATCCCAGCAAATAGTCAGGCGTCCACAAAAACAGTTGGTATTGCTCTGCGTAAGAAAGTGCATGCGGCAGATAACCTCCCCAAAACAAAAAGATCAAAGCGCCAAGAAAAACTGACAAAATCCAATTCTTTTTGACTACCATCTGGAGATATCTGTTGATGTATTCAGGCTTCATAAATCTGATCTTTCTAAAAACCCTGCAAAATTACACATTTTTCTTGAACCTACCAAGAAAAAAGCCTGGACTTTCACAAGCCCAGGCTCCAAAAACAATGTAAAGTTCTAAAATTGTCTGCTCATAGACAAACAATATCATTTACCGTTCAAACCATCAGCAAATCCGCCGTAGGTATGTTTACGGTTATAATCGAGATCCCAGAGACCTACAGGCTCACCCTTGCGCCAACCTGAGTTAGTTGGAGCATCGGTAATGCACCACTGGCAGATACCATACTGCTGGTCAGCAGGGATAATCTCAAAGTACTTCTCGATGATGAACTTATAGTAAGCAGACATAGCCTTATGCTGCTCCTCGGTCATATTCTCTGTCTTAATAACATTGCCGGCTTCATCCTCGCAGCCCATATCAAGCTCAGAGATCTTAACCAACTTCTTGCTACCAGCCAGAATGTTCAGCATGTTCACAACAGCCTCTTCATTAGCCTTCTGCTTGTCGGCATTCATACTGTAGGTTACGTGCATCTGACTACCGATACCATCAATCTTGGTCTCGCCGTCAGCCTCCCAACGCTTAATCCAAGCAACCAGACTCTTGGCCTTGTTGTTCTGATCCCAAGCAGCCTCAAGGTTATAGTCGTTGATGAAGAGCTTCATATCCTGTGGACCATACTTGCGAGCCAGCTTAACGGCAGTACGAACATAGTCGATATCGCCCAGATAATCCTGCCAGAAGAAGCTCTCGGTTGCAGCCTTTTCTGGATCCTGCTGATCCTTCAGGTGCTGCAAAGCATATACGCCCTCAGCATCGGCATGTCCGCTTGAGAGTGCCTCGTTTACTACGTCCCAAGCCTTTACCTTACCATCACAAGCAGTCATGATACCACCGATCCACTTATCCAAAGCATAAGTCAGTGTATCCTTCTTCTCTTTCTCTGTCAGAGGCAGTGTGTTCATCTTTACGATGTGGTCAACCTTCACCGATGCGATGTCAATAACACCATCGAAGCTACCAGGCTGGAGTACCAGGTTACATGACTTGGCAGGGATATTATCATAGGTAACCTTCACATCCTTCCATTCAGTATCAACCTTCAAAGTTCCAGATGCAGATTCGCCAGAGCCCCAGCCCCAGCCCATATTAAGAGCCATGCTGCCAGCCTTTGAAGCTTTTACACGTACGGTTGCAACATAAGTACCCTCGATAGGATGCGGAATGTTATCAGCAATGAAGTACTGATACCATGAACCTGGGTTCTCTGAATGCAGACAGCCATTAACAATTGTTGGCTCGTAGCCCATCACATAATATGGGAACTTACTAACATCCTTGAACGAGTAATCATAATCGTTAACTGCAACCTCGATAGCAGGTGATTCGTAATGAACCAGACGAACGGTCTGGATATCAAGAGTACCGTCATAGCTACCAGGCTGAAGTACAAGGTTACACTTCTTTCCACCAGGAATTCCGGTAAAGTCGACCTTCTGCTCAGTCCAGTCTGTTGTAATCTTCAGTTTACCAGAAGCTGACTCGCCAGAGCCCCAGCCCCAGCCACAGTTCAGGGTAAGACCATCATTTGCAACAGAACCTTTAACCTTTACAATAGCAGTATAATTGCCATCGGCTGGGATAGAAATACCATCAGCAATAAAATACTGATACCATGAACCAGGGTTCTCTGAATGCAGACAGCCATTAACAATAGATGGCTCATAACCCATCACATAATAAGGGAACTTTGACATGCCCACAAAGTCACCAGAATAGTCTTCCTTCTCAAGCTTCGCATTAGGATCGATGTCGAGCTCCTTATCTTTGAGCAGCTTCTCCAACCACTTCAGGGGCTGCTGAGCATGCCAAGCCAGTGTGTGACCATAAACCGACACACCATTGGCCTCAGCGTTATTAACAAAGGCCTGAACATTCTCGAAGTTCAGATTACCATTCTCATCCACACACGAAGCCATTTTCATTGCATTTCCTGCTGTCAGCTCCATGAAGTTGGCATTAGCCAGACGTGTAACAAGACCGTTGGCATTATATTCATCTGCCTCCAAGGCCACTCCCAACTTGAAATTGGGAGAAGCCTTAGGGTTAGAAAATGTTTTAAGCGCATCGTAATCATTCAGGTACTCATAGTCCTTCAGATTCTTAGTCTTATCCTTAAAGATGTTGATCATGTCTGTGTCGGCACATGAAGCGAGGCCACAGACGGCGACAACACCACAGATGATATTTGAAATATTACGTTTCATAATCTTTCAGAATTATTTTTTATTTTACTACGAAAGTTTCGAGCTTGGTCTGACGATCACGCATAACCAGCGTATCAGCGCTCTTCACAATCTTATGACGCTGAACAGCAGCCCAATTGTTATTGGGATCATAGTCAGTGTACTCATAATCGATGGTATAGTTGAGCACGATCTCGTCGCGATCCTTACCACCCCATGCATTCTTAGCGCCCTTCAAAGTCCACTTACCTGAACCAGAACCGGTGCAGCCAGCAGTAGTAGGAACTACTGTGCAACTCTCGTCCTGACCAAAGGTCAGCTTGAGGTTACATGGCAGTGATACGATGGTCTTCTTATACGCTTTCGCAGCATCATCATATCTGTAAGCCTCTACTGTTGTAGGAACAGAGTAGTTGCTTACTGCCAGTCCTTCGGTAGTAAGGTAGCGGATCTCGTTCTTCTCCAGGTACTCAGCCTCACGTGTCTCGGTCGACTTCACACCATTCAGATCAATCTCATCAGTACCATGACTAATCCATGCGCCTGTATATTTGTTGATATACTTCAAACCGTAAAGGATATAGTCCTTACCAGTCAGTACCGAGTCCTTAGCACCTACAATACGCAAAGGCAGTACATAATTCAGACTTGTAGCCTTGGCATCGTCAAAGAACTTATCAGTGAGCTGAACCTTCACTGCGCCCATAACCTTTCCATAAGGAATGGTCAGTGTATTGCTCAACAACTCATAATAATCCTCGGGCAAAGCCTGGACAGGTGAACCATTCTCGAAGGTCTTACCGGTAACCAGTGAGTTATCCACAGCCACCTGAATGGTACGATCCTGACGGTTCTTCCATACACCACCTACAGTGGCATATACCTCGAACTGATGCTGGTTGTCAAGTTCTGTAGGATAAACATTGTCACCCAGTACAATCGTTCTTATAGGAGTCTGCTTGGCAAAGTAGACGGTCTGATAGTCAAAGTCGTCAAACTCCACCTCCTTGTTTTCACAAGATGTGAAAGCACTCAGCGCGCAGATTCCACAAATGAATGCATATATTCGTTTCATTTTCTTTTTTCTTTTTAGTTTTACATTGTTTTATTACCAGCCCTGGTTCTGCTTCAACTCATCGAACTTCAGCATCTCAGAGTAAGGTACAGGACCATAGATCATGTAGTCCTTATAATCACGCTTATCAACCTCGATGGTGGTATAGGTCTTCTTACCATCAACGGTCTTAATGCTGATACCCTTAGCGGGCTCTGTCAGGTTAGCCTTCCAACGACGGAGATCCCAGAAACGGAAGCCCTCGAAGCTCAGCTCAATACGACGCTCGTTACGGATCAGCTCGCGCATCTTATCTTTGTCGTTCTTAATGCTCTCCAGATAGTCGTTACCCACACCAGCACGCTCGTGCAGAGCCTTGATGATGTCGTAAGCACTATAGCTGTGGTTACCCTTACCTGTTGGGCCCCAAGCCTCGTTGGCAGCTTCAGCATAGTTCAGGAAGATCTCGGTGAAGCGGATACGAGCATTGTAGTGCTTCTGTGTGGTTTTTGCTGAAGGGTCCAGGTTAATCTCCTGACGCAGCAGCTTACGCATATAGTAACCTGTACGGGTAGAAGAACCAACCTCGTTGTTCAAACCATCACGGTTCTGTGAATCATCCACTGTTGTGTTGATAGCTGTATTATCCTTACCAGCACCGTTGCCATCATAAACAACATACGCAGCCAGACGAGGATCACGACCAGCATAAGGATTAGCAGCATTGAATCCACTCTTTTCGTTGTCGATAGGATAACCGTTGGCCATTGGGAAGGCATTGACGAAGTTCTGAGTAGGATTGATACGACCCTTACCATAGAGTGATGGAGGGAACATATCAGCCTCGCGGTCGTTGCTACCGCTCTTCTCTACCTCACCTCTCCAAAGGATTTCCTTTGGCAGCTGACCAGCTGAGAGGGCATCAATCTCATTGTTGCAGTACCAGGTCCAACCATTAGGATCCATACCAGCAACTCCACCAATACGGTCCAGAACTACTGCAGCATAGTCGGCAGCCTGAGCCATGGTAGCACCCGACTTTTCGAAAGCAGGGCTGGCAGCCAGCAGAGCAGCCTTAGAACGGAAAGCCTCAACGATGGCACCCGACATACGGAGCTGGAAGTTAGCACCGAATACGCGGTTGTACTGACCAACGTTTGCACCCTGATACTTTGAAGGTATCTCACTGGCATTCTTAATATCCTTATAATTAGTAGGCAACAATTCCAAAGCACGGTCGCAGTCATCATAGATAGCCTGCAGGCACTCTGCAAATGTGTTACGTGGCAGGTTGAACTCACTACTTGCATCCTCAGGCTCAGTTACGATGGGCACACCCAGCAACTGACCATCGGCAGTCATACCACCATGAGCCTGCAACAGATAGTACATATACATGGCACGCATACCATAGGCCTCACCCTTCTCACGGTCGTTAAACATACGCGAAGCCATCTCGTCATTAGCCCAGTTCACCTTGTCGGCATTAGCCAGGAACAGGTTGAGATACATGATGGCAGCACGGCAGTTACGCCAACGCTCTGATGGGTTCTCGTTCGAAGTCCATGTACCTGAAGCAATCTTACGCCAGTCGTTTGTAGCGTCATTGCTCACAGCATCGTCGGTAGCCACCTCGCTGAATGGGAAGTCAGCGCAGGGGATACGTGTATAAGCATTACCCAATACGCCTTCAGCGTACTGTGGGTTTTCATACATATAGTCCAGACCGAGGTTGTTTTCAATAGCAGGCTCAAACAGGTCATCACATGATGTGAATGCTACCGATACTGCGGCCAGAGTCAATATATTAATAATCTTTTTCATATTTATCTTATCTTTAGAGATTTACCTTCACACCAAGATTATACATACGTGTCTGAGGAGCAGTACCTACGTTCAGTTCCATATACTTGCGCTCTTTGGCAATAGTCAGCAGATCGCTGCCACTTACATATACAGAAACACCCTTCACGAATGAATCGCCAGCGAAGATTGACTGAGGCAGATCATAAGTGAGCTGAACCTTGTTCAGACGGAATGCAGAAGTAGAGTACTTCCAGAAGTCAGAAGCGACGAAGTTCAGGTCGCCACTCTCTGTGGTCAGACGAGGATAAGTAGCCGTAGAGGCTGTCTCTGGAGTCCAACGGTTCAGCACTACATCCGAGTATTTGCCGTCGCCATATACCCACGTATCCTTGCCATTCTTCAGGCCATTGCCACCAAAGGTGCCAGAACCCTGAGCAAAGAGGGTAAAGTCCTTATACTTTACAGTGAAATGTACACCCATCTGGAATGGATTAGTCCACTTACCGATTACCACCTGGTCCTTAGAGTCGATGATACCATCACCATTCTGGTCCTTATACTTCAGGTCGCCAGGCTTGGTGTTGTTATTAATCTTTGCAGAGTTAGCTACATCGTCGGCATCCTTGAAGAAGCCAAGGCACTCGTAACCACGCATAGCCTCGACGCTCTGTCCCTCAGCCTTCAACCAGTCGTACTCTACGTTCTCGTCCCACTTAGTGTTCTTCGAAGTATAGTACATAGCCGAAACACCGAAGTTAGTATCAAACTCACCAAACTTCTGATGTACGTTCAAGGTCAGGTCAACACCAGTACGACGCTGATTGTTGTAGTTGGTGTTAGCCAGGAAAGTAGATACAGGCCAGTAAGTCTGGAAGTAGCTTGGATAGATAGTCGAAGCTGTTGTCAGCAGACCGTTTGTTGAAGTGGTGAAGAAGTTGGCATCGAACTTCAATGCGCCTTCCCACAACGAACCAGTCAGACCAGCACGGAACTCCTTACGCTTAATGAAGCCGAGGTTATAGTTAGAACCCTGCTGCGAATCGCTGGTCTGCATAGAGTTAGCAACCTCGTTCCATCCCCACCATGTACCGGTAGCAGTGAAAACGTAGTCGTACATATAGTACTTCTCGATATCAAGGTCCTGATTGATGATACCATACGAAGCGGTCAGCTTCAGATCATCTACAGCCTTCACATTACGCAGGAAGCTCTCGTTCTTCAAGCGCCAGCCCAGTGATACTACTGGAGAGATGGCCTCACGATGACCCTCTGCCAGTTTAGCTGAGTGAATGGCAGCCATTGAGAGGTCTGCATAATAAGTATGAGCATAGTTATAAGCCAACTGCAAGCCAAGGTTAGCATTGCTGGTACGGTGATACTTACCATCCTCACTAATCTGATAGCCGTGAGCCAACAATGTAGCGTTGAGGTTGTGGTCACCAAACGAGCGGTCGTAGTCGAGCTGAGCCTGCATCAGGATGAGCTGCTTGTCATGACTGTTGCTGAGGTTCTGAGTACCAGTGCGCTTATCTGTACCATACTTGGTAATCGATGTGATCAGATCCTGACCAGAGTAATTATTCCATTTAGCCTCGTAAACAGCATACTCGTTGTTGATAGAGGTGTTATACTGTGTGTGGTAGTCAACAGCGAACTTGGTCTTCAACTTCAGGCCCTTTACCAGACTGTTCAAGTCGAAGTTCATGCCCATATCAAACTGCATCTGACGAGAGGTGTACTTGTTGTAACCTGCTGCATACATAGCTGCGAATGGGTTAGTCTGCTGAGACTGAGTACCACCAAGGAAGTACTTACCATCGATGATATAGTTAGAGTTCTGAATGGTCTTCAGCGTTACAGCATCAGCTTCCTCCACATACGAGATGGGGATGAATGGCACCAAAGGATACTGACTGGTAGGACGCATAGTAGCCGACTCACTCCAGAAGTTACTATTATCGTTACGGGCATCGTAGAATGTGGCATTGGCGTTTACATAACCGTCAATCCAGTCATTCAGACGCAGGTCGATGTTACCACGAACATTCAAACGAGTGGTATGATTGTTCTTACCCTCGCCGAAGTTCATCAGGCTACCAACATTCGACAAACCGATATTGGCATAGAAGTGAGCCAGACGACCACCACCTGAGAACTCAGCTGTACCATCGTAACGCTGATAGGTTTTTTTAATATACTGGCTATCAAAGAAGTTGATGTTTGGATAACGGTAGGGATTCTCATTAGAGGCATAGTGATAGATATCATCCTCAGAGTAAACGGCAGCCTTACCATCGTTCTGCAGAGCCTCGTTATAAAGCTCCATATAAGCAGCCGATCCCAGATACTTAGGATAGCTCTTTGGAACATAGAGCGAAGCATTACCACGAACACTTACATTCAGACCGTCGTTACGACCATGCTTGGTAGTAATCAGAATCACACCTTTTGCAGCACGGCTACCATAGAGCACTACTGCCGAAGCGGCCTTCAGGAAGGTAATCTGCTCAATCTCGGTGGGCAGTACATTGTTGGCATCACGGGGCACACCATCAACAAGCACCAAGGCCTCACCCTGATTCCAAAGCTGTCCGTTATAACCGCCAACCAAAGCATCCATACCATCCAGACTATAGGTTGTATAGTCCTTCTTGGCCTGCTCTATCATATTGACAGTTGAAACACCTCCCATCAGATCAGCCTCGTTGACTGTGCGGAAGGCCACATTCACCTGACTTGCCACAGAGTCGGTATATTCCTTCTCTGTCTGTGCCACTGCTGCTACAGGCAGCAGAGCGGCGCCAAGTGCAATATTCTTAATTATATGTTTCATAAATCAATGTTCTTATAAATAATAGTATTGATGATCTTACCATCCTGGATTCTGACCAAACTCAGGATAAAGTGTTGTATCCGATTTCTTAAGTGGCAGCCAGTAGTGCTTCTTAGAGAAATTACGCTTCAGAATCACCTTCTCGCTCCATTCTGCAACAGTGTTCTTTGTAGGATCATCCACATTCATATCGCCTACACGCAAGAATTCCTGTGATGTCTTGATGTTATAAGGATACTTGTCCAGGAGGAGCCAACGGCGCAAGTCGTTGAAACGGTGTCCCTCGAACGAGAGCTCTACAGCACGCTCACGACGAACCTCGCTCATAAAATTGTCGAGTGAAGCAGTGTTCTTGTCGGCAACATCAGCTACGCCAGCACGCTCACGTACCTTATTAACGGCATCAACAGCAGTCAGTTTGCAACCTACAGAACCTGTAGCGCTACCAGTAGCCTCGGCAGCTGCCTCAGCATACATCAGGTAAACATCCGACAAACGCATCCAGGGGATATGCATGTGAATCTGTGGCGACCATCCATAACCATCGTCCACCTTGTTACACTTGGTAGAAACGAACTTATAGTTAAAGTAACCAGTACGGGTTCCACGGTACTCATCACGATACTTACCATTGGTCTGCATGTCAGCATAACGCCAATCCTTGAAACCGTCGTCTTCCTTTACAATCATCTGACAGCCATCATACTTGATGTCATGATAGAAACGTGGGTCGCGGTCCTTCCAAGGATGAGTCTTATCAAACTGAGAATCGTTATCATCCAGAGGCAGACCGTTAGCCATACCATAGTAGTTTACATAGTTGGCAGTAGGCATAAACGTTACACCACTGTCGTTGATATCCATACCACCATAGCACTTTACCTGTCCCCAGGCTGAGCAACCCCAACCAGAACCATAGGTAGGACCACGGAAGATAGCCTCGGTGATGGTATTATCCTTATTCTGTCCAGGCATCTTACCTGAACCATCCATTGTTACGAAGTTCTCAGAGTACTCGTCGAATGGAATCAGACCGAACTGTGTGTTACCACCATCAACAATGTTCAGCAGCTCACCAAATGCCTCAGCAGCACGCTTAGCAAAGTCCTTATTATAAGTAGTAGCACCTGTCGACTCCTCGTTCATCAAAGGACTGGCAGCCCACAATAGATCCTTACCCAGATAACCGAGGGCAGCAATCTTAGTTACACGCAACTGGTTCTTACCTGCAGTTACACGTCCTACAGTAGTCTTATCCCAGTCAACAGGCAGCAGGTCGGCAGCCTTACGGAAGTCGGCAGCAGCCTTCTCAGCGCACTCGGCATAAGAGAGACGAGGCAAAGTAAGTTTCTCACCAGCGGGAAGAACAGAATCGATATAAGGCAGACCACCAAAGTACTGCATCAACATAAAGTGGAACCAACCACGGAAGAAGTAAAGCTGACCGGCAATCAGGTCTTTCTCCTCTTTGGTAGCAGTGATCTTATCCAGATTCTCGATACCCATGTTGGCCTTACGGATACCATACCATGCCAAAGGCCACATAGAGTGCTTGAAACGGTCGGGACCATTAGCACTGGTTGTCTCGTTGCTTGCACGATCCATCCAACCAGACTGCCATCCGTCGAATTCACTCTGCCATCCCCAGAAGTCACCCTGGTCAACCTTATAACACATGTGATAGTTCACATTGATGTTCATAATCTCGTCCTCACCCCAGTTCCAAGAGTTAGTCCAGTAACCGTTGGTAGGATCAGGCTGACAATAGTATAATTCCTCTACAAAGCCCTGGAAGTTATGGAAATCCTTGTAGGCGTCAGTATCAGAGATATCTGATTCTGGGGCTTTGTCCAAATAGTCGGTGCACGAAATCATACCCAGACTCAGGGTCAGGGCAGCAGCACCTATCATTATATACTTATTTAGAAATTTCATTGTTTTCTTTTTTTATAGGTTGATCTTAAGACCTAAGTTAAAACGCTTAACAGTAGGATAGGCTCCCTGTGAAGCGAGACCAGTTCCAGCGAAGTTCGACTCACGGTCGTCTGGCATACGGCTCCATACCCAGAGGTTGTTACCATTCAGGAATACCTTCAGACTCTGTGCACCCATCTTCTTAACCCAAGGCTGAGTGAATGTATAGGCAATCTCAGCATTCTTCAGACGGATGAATGAACCATCATAGTGGAAACGTGTTCCCTCGTAATAGTCGGGCTTAGAACCCCAACGTGGCATAGGTGCGTCGGCATCCATGTTATCCACGGTCCAGTAGCTACCCTCATCATATACGGTATCGAGTTTTCCACCAGGCAGAGAGTTGAAGGCTACATAACGAACCACATTACGTACGCCATAGAACTGCATATAGAGGCTGAAGCCCTTCCACTCCCAACCGATAGAAGCACTATAGGTGTTCTGTGGTGTGCCAGTCAGACTATATGGAGCTGAATCGTTTGAATCAATCACACCATCACCATTGTAGTCGTGGATGATGTACGATCCAGGCAGTTTCTGATCATCATTGGTATTGAAATCGGTCATACCGATAACCTGGTCCCAAGTGTTAGCATAGCCAGATGTCAGGTTTGCGTGATCCTGACCGATGGCAAAGCCGGTCTGCTTCTGATAATCGGGCAGTCCAGGAGCATCATCATACTCCAGAATCTTATTCTCAGCATGAGTCATGTTGAAGTTACCCCAGAAACGCATGCCATTATGAAGCACCTTGTTCACACGGAGTTCCAACTCATAACCCTTGGTACGAACACGACCCAGGTTAGCAGTGGCAGGTGTTGCACCATAATAAGAAGGAATAGAGCGGTTGTTACCAGCAATCAGAATGTCAGAACGCTTCTCGTGGAAGATTTCAATAGATCCGGCGAACAAACCATCCAACAGAGAGTAGTCGATACCTAAGTTCTGCTTGATAGCCTTCTCCCAGTGTACATCGGGGTTACCTACAGAAGACTCTTTATACCATGTGTAAGGACTGGTCTCAGTCTGCAGGCCCTGCTGAATGTTACCACCATATGCCCACTGTGTAGCATAGAGCCAACGACTGTTGATATAGTCATCACCAACCTCACCATAAGAGTAACGGAACTTCAGCATGCCGATATACTTCTTCAAAGGCTGGAAGAACTTCTCCTCACTAATCAGATAACCTACGGCACCTGAGTTGAAGAAAGCAAAGCGGTTGGCACTTGAGAACTTCTCTGATCCGTTGTAAGCACCATTGTACTCAAAGAAATATCTGCCACCATAATTATAAGTGGTACGGAAGGCCCAGTCCTCACGATAGTTAGTGAAGTTACCACCCGATGTGCGCTCTGTACGGTTGAATACACCCATGGCAGTTACATCGTGCTGACCGAACTGACGGCCCCAGAACAACTGTCCCTGATAGAACAGGTTACGCTGTGTGTTCCAGTTCTGAATAGAACCACCATCAGTACTCCAGAGGATACCCTCGTGGTAGTCGAAGTTGGTCTTACTGTCCTGAGGCTGAGAATACTTCTCCTGACCTGTCTCAGGATCAATCCACTTGGTCTGTGTAGAGTGGTTCATATCGTTGATACCACGGTTCACCTCTACAAAAACGTTATCCCAAGATACTGTAGCCGAAGCACGGAGTCCTGGTGTGATGAACGACAGATCCTGCTCCAGGATAAAGTCGGTATTTACGCGCGTAGTAGTATTGGTGGCCGAACCATGACCAGTTGCAATATCCTGCATAGAGTTATGGGCACCCTGAGTGTCGTCGGGATAGTAACCCCATGTACCGTCACTGTAACGAGGCATGAAAGCATCTGTTGGTGTGCTGTAGGCAGCCTGCCACAACTGGCTCTCATACCATGAACCGGTATCGATACCATACAGTCCCTTCTTCTGACCATGACTACCGAACAGGTTCGACTTCAAGACTGTTGTCTTAGTAATCTGGAAGTCCAGGTTTGAACGTACATTGATACGGTTGAAACCATAACCGGCATTATAACCACGGTTATTATCAAACTCTCTATACAAGTCACCCTCATGCAGGAAGTCAACCGAAGCAAAGTACTTGACGGCCTTGGTACCACCCGAGATGTTGACATTAGGGTTGTAAGAGAAAGCCATCTTCTTGAAGAGCTCGTCCTGCCAATCTACATCAGGATAGCGCTCGCGTTCAGCCTGGTCGATGGGGTTACGATACTTGTTCAGGATTCCCTCTGGTGTAATCTTACCCCAAGAAGAAGGAGTGAGACCTAACTCATGCTCGATAGCCTGGTTACGAACGGCCAGCGCATCGGCTGAGTGCAGCTTACCTGGCAGCTGTGAAACTACCTTGGCTGTAGCCTGCATACCAATCTCGATCTTGGCCTTACCATCATTACCACGTTTGGTAGTAACAAGAATAACACCATTGGCACCCTTCACACCATACACGGCTGTGGCAGAGGCATCCTTCAGTACAGAAATGCTCTGTACAGAGGCGATGTCGATACTTCCGAGTGAACGCTCAATACCATCCACCAATACAAGAGGATCGCTTGAGTTCCAAGAAGAAATACCACGGATCACAATCTTTGGATCCTCATCACCTGGCATACCAGTAGACTGCATGGTTACTACACCAGGCAGATTACCTGTCAGGGCAGCACCAATGTTGCTCACACCGCCGGCACGCTCCAGCACCTCACCTGTGGTCTGGGTAATAGCACCTACCACCGAGGCTTTTTTCTGCTGGCCGTAACCAACTACTACCACTTCCGTCAACTTGGTGTTGTCGGTCAGTGTCACCTTGAAAGTGCGCTGCTTGCCCACCTTCAGTTCCTGAGTGTTCATTCCCACATAAGAGATCACAATAACAGAACTCTCAGAAGGAACCTTCAACTGGAAATTACCGTCAAAGTCCGTTACCGTACCCTGACCAGTGTTTCCCTTCAAAACAACCGATGCGCCAATCAGAGGCTCACCCGCATTGTCAACGACCGATCCCTTAATGCTAACACTTCCTACCTGCGCCTGCGCGAAAGCAGAGCAGAAAAGCAGAAGCAAAGAAGGAACAGCACGTTTCAAAAGACTTGTTAGCTGTTTCATTTTGATTGATTTTGATACATAATTTGACTATAGTTAATTGAGATAAAAAAACTTGTTTTGATTCTACATACTTTTTCGACTTACAGACTAAAACGGCCGCAAAAGTACATATTTTAAGTAAAAAAAGGTTTAAAAAGAAGAAACACAAACTTTATATTCAGTAACAATTAAAGAAAAATGTTACAAAATATAAAGTCCGTGTTACAGAAAACAAAGAAAACTAATAATATAGAGTTAGTTTTTATTGTAAATTGTACGCTTTTTGTGACTCTTTACCGAACAGATACTGCGACTGATAACCACCCAGATCAATCACAATCTTCTCGAAAACGATGCCCGGATCCTGAGGATGGAGGGTCAGTGTGTGTACCTTCTCATTGGCATCAACTGGCAACTCCACTACCATCTCAACCACACGCTTGGCAATCGTTGGGTAGTAAACCGTGTAAATATTCTCAGGCTTCTCGTTCAGGTCTTTATTAAAGTTCACAGCCACGGGCTGCTTGCCATCGATAGCCACGTCGTAAATCAAGCCACCCTTATCCAGGAAGTCGAGAGTTGATTTTGTCACCACATGCACCTTTACCGTCTTTACATCAGCAGCCTTGAACTGATAAGTCAGTTTGGCCTGATCGGTAGAAGCAGTATAAGGCATCAGCGAGATGCCACTCAACGTACGACCCATATAAGGAATCACCGTCCAAGTAGCATTTTTAGCATCCTCACGACTATAGGTATGCTCAGCCTCTATGCTGATATAACCATCGCTTGGCGAGAATACCGGTCCGCTGACAGGGGTGGGCACCTCAACCAGACGTGGACAAACATCGGCACGGAAGTTATCGTTCCATGTGCGATAGCTGATATGTTTCTGGATCATCATGCCATCCCACTTACCGCGGGCCATCACCTTATTATAATAGTTACACAGCAACGAATCGCGTTTAAAAGCCTGACGACAGCGGTCGGCCCACTCGTTGGCTTCTGGATCATGATTCTTAGCCAGCTGCAGGTTCATGGCCTGTGCATAATACATCTCATAGATATTCCCCATAGCCTGTACAGGGAAGAGTACAAGCTGACGATAAGCATCCTGACACTCAGGTTTCAACTCTAAAAACAAACGCAACGCACGGGTTTCCAAGGCCTTGTACTCGTTTACCACACGTTCAAACTCGTCACAGGTATAGGTACGTGCATCCAACATCTCCGAGGTGATACGTCCGTTATACTTGCAAACCAGGTTCAGGATTGATGCAGCCTCATCAGCATGCGTCTCACCAAAGCTTTCGGCACAGAAATCACGGGTATGATCCAACAGATTGTCAACCTGATACTTAGCAGGATCCCAAGCCATATCCATAAACAACTGGATAGGATACTCCATCGGCTTCAGATCGCCCACGTTCAGTATCCACAACTTCTGGATACCACCGTTATAGGCCAGCTGCAACTGCTCCCACATATTTTGGATGGGCGTCACATTGATCCACTTTGAGTTACGAGGCGCACCCACATAATCCACATGGTAATACAGTCCCCAACCGCCTTTGCGTTTCTTTTCTTCGGCAGTAGGAATACGGCGCACATTACCCCAGTTATCATCACAAAGCAGAATGGTCACATCATCGGGCACACGCAAACCGGCATCATAATAATCCTGCACCTCTTTGTATAAGGCCCAGATCTGAGGTGTTTCCTTTGCCGGGCGCTTGGTCACCTCTTTAATAATACGACGTTGGTTGTTGATAATCTCCTCGAGCAAACGTGTATCGGTACCGTTACCCATAGCTTCATCGCCATCGCCACGCATACCAATGGTCACAATGTCGTCGGTATTCTTCATACGCTCGATACCCTCACGGAAGAAGCGATCCAGATTATCTTTATTCGTAGAATAGTTCCAAGCACCCCACTCTTTACGATGGCGGGCATACTCCTGGTGGTTACGTGCCATAGGCTCGTGATGCGACGTACCCATCATCACACCCATCCTATCGGCTGTCTTCAGGTTCTCAGGATCATCGGCATAGAAAGCCCATCCCCACATGGCTGGCCACAGGTAGTTACCTTTCAGACGCAGAATCAGCTCAAACACCTTTTCGTAGAACTGATGACCACCATAATTGGTATCAAAAGTATTCTTTACCCATGTAGTCAAGCAAGGCGCCTCATCATTCAGGAATAAGCCACGATAGCGAACAGCAGGCTCGCCGTCGGTATACTCACCTTTCTTAATATATATAGCAGCATGCTTCTCTACTGGTACGTCGGCCCAATAATACCATGGCGACACACCTATCTGCTTCGACAGCTCATAGATTCCATATACCGTACCACGCTTATCACTACCGGCAATCACCAGCTGACTGCCGATGGTCTTAATGATATACTTCTCGGTCTTACCCTTCAAACCAGGCAGCACACCCTGCTTCACCCATTGGTCAATCTGCGGGTTACACCCCACCGTACCAACCAGCACCTCGGCGGCACCCTCCGAGAGCGATGCTTTCTGCCCCGTTACTTTCTCAAAATCCACCAAGAGATTTTTGGCTGCCAGCTGCACACAACTATGCTCTTTCTGACTCAAGCCAACAGTCAGGTTCTTCAACTGCAAGGCATCAGCCTCTGGCAGGAACGACACAAATTGGCTGGCCGCCTTCAACTGAGAGACAGCTGTTACGCACACCAAAAATGCCAATGTCTTCAACAAAATTAGTCTTTTATTCATCACTACGAATGTTACAAATTATATAATTTTGCGCAAAGATAGGGCATTTTTGGGAGTAAAACCACATTAAATGTATCAAAAACTTTAATATTTGTAACATTTGTTTGTTACATCACGAGAAATGCACTATCTTTGCAACATATAAACAATAAAACGACTAACGCAGCCATTTAATTACTAACAAAACAATGAAAGTTAAGTATATACTGACTCTAGCTACTTCACTTCTCTCGTTGAGTGCTTTCGCCCAAAGGGGAAAGTTCTTCACTACCGATCATCAATTATCAAGCAGCTTTGTAACACAAGTATATCTTGATAACGAGGGATTCATCTGGACAACCACCCGTAACGGTATCAATCGCTACGATGGTTATCAGTTCCGCGTATTCAAGAAAGAGAACGAGCACGACAGTTCACTGGCGAGCAACTACGTGAACAGTATGATGCAAGATCGCAAAGGCTTATTTTATTTTGGTATGTATGGCGCCCTGCAAACGTGGGACGGCACCAAATTCCATAATGTCACCATGTACGACAAGAACGGCAACGCCGGTCACAGTTACCCCAACTGCTTCCTGGAGCGTGCCAATGGCGACGTACTGGTGGGAACCTCTGGCTTAGGTATCCTGAAGTTCAAGGATCAGAAGACAGCCTATCAGGAGAAGGGACCTTTGGCGACCATACACACCGTTAACAGTATGATTGAGGACCGTACAGGTACCCTGTGGATTGTTACAGAGCACATGGGCCTCATCTCATACAACGGCAA
The DNA here is from genome assembly GCF_000687715.1 of Xylanibacter ruminicola Ga6B6. Classification (GTDB taxonomy): domain Bacteria; phylum Bacteroidota; class Bacteroidia; order Bacteroidales; family Bacteroidaceae; genus Prevotella; species Prevotella ruminicola_B. The sequence continues at coordinate 261,979 of NZ_JHXD01000002.1, read as the reverse complement.
GACCGTCAAGCGCCATATGCAGAACCTGCCCAGCGTGGTATTCTCATGCCTCTGCGAAGGTGCCGATGGCATCATCTATGCCGGTAGTACCAACTGCGGTGTATTCAGAATGCAGGGTGACACGTTCGTTCACATTGCCGAAACAGGTACAAAAGCCGTATCATCGCTCTTCCGTGCCCACGATGGTAACATTGTGATTGGTTACGATGGTCAGGGTATAGCCCTCTATAATCCCCGCAAGCCCGAACTGATTGATAACCCGTTCTTCTCACTCGAGGTTAACCTTCCTATGAGTAAGGTTTACTCTATTACCGAGGACAAGAGCGGTAACCTGTGGTTCGGATTATTACAGAAGGGCATCTTTATGCAGCCCATCAGCTTTAAGGGCTTCCACTACATGGGACATAAGCTTGGTGCCCATAATATATTAGGTACGGCCTGTGTAGTCAGCGTTATCCTGGATAGCAAGAAACGTGTATGGGTGGGTACCGATAAGGACGGGCTTTACTGCTACGATTTCTATTCCCAGGCCTCTAAGCACCTCAAAGATCAGTATCCATCAGTCATCGTATCGCTGGCCGAAGACCAGAAGGGACGTATCTGGTTAGGAACCTACCGCGAAGGTATTGGCTGGGTTGATCCTGTCACCTTCCAGTATCACCGTGTACCATTCCCACAGGATCCCAACCTGATTGTAATGGACATAGCCGTGGGCAACGATGGCTACCTGTGGTTGGGTACCATGAAACATGGCATTGTGAAGATGGACCCCAACGACGGACGTGTGCTGGCCATTTACAAAATGAAGGCAGGTGCTGATAAGAACAGGAAGATGAACTGCATTACCAACGATTATGTATCGCAGGTTCAACTGTCGCCCGATGGCAAACGTCTGTATGTATCCACCAGTATGGGCTTATGCTGTCTCGACATCCCCGCCAACAGCTGGACAAGCACCTTTGGCATGAACTGTCTGAACTACAGCACCCCTGTAAGAATTACCCGCGAATACGATGATAACCTGTGGTATGGTACCAACGAGGGTTTGTTCCGCTACGATCTGCGTACCCACAAAACCCAGCAATATACCCGCGCCAATGGCTTGTCGGATAATGGTATCGCCACCATCGAGCGCGACCTGCAAGGCCGCCTTTGGATAGGTACCGACCACGGACTGAGTTGTTTCACACCTAAATCCGAAATCTGGCAGAACTACTTTGTGGATGATGGTCTCCAGAGTAACGAGTTCAGCGATGGAGCCTCGTTCATGTCGCCCGATGGCATCCTCACCATGGGTGGTACAGCAGGTATCTCGTGGTTCGACTCGCATCATATTGCTCCCAGCAAATGGGAGGCCGAGGTTGAGCTCACCTCCTTCTCTATCAATGGTCAGCAGGTAAGCCGCGCCACCCATTCGGGCAGTTATCTGGTTACCGATACTACCATTATTGCCAGCAACCGTTTCGAACTCAGCTATAGCGATAACACGTTCTCAATCCAGTTCTCGACCCTTACCTACGAGAACCCTGAACACATATCTTATTTATATAGCATTAATGGCGAGCCATTCAACCGCTTGCAGCCAGGCGAGAACGTGCTTACCCTGTCGCACCTGCCACAAGGCACCTACCGCTTCAGGGTTAAGGCCGAGCGCAATAACGTAGAAACACCCGAAAGAGAGTTCACAGTGGTTATCCACAGTCCGTGGTACCGCTCGGCTTGGGCTTATTTCTTCTACGCTATGGTTATCGGTATGTTTGTATGGCAGTATTTGGTTTACCGTCGCCATAAGGAGCAGGATAAGCTGCGCCTCCAGGCCCATATCCATGCCGAAGAGATGGGCGAGGCCAAGTTGCGTTTCTTCATGAACATGAGTCACGAGATCCGCACCCCAATGACGCTGATTCTCACACCGTTGCTCTCGCTTATCAAGAACGACAACGATCCCAGCCGCAAAGCCGTTTACGAAACCATCCGTCGTAATGCCGAGCGTATTCTCAGTCTGATAAACCAGATGATGGACCTGCGAAAGATCGACAAGGGTCAAATGCAGATGCGAATGCGTGAGACCAACCTGGTAAGCTTTGCCAAGGATATCTACGACCTGTTTGATAATCAGGCCAAGACCAAGAAGATTAAGTTTATCTACGAACACGATAGCGAAAAAATTCCTGTATGGATAGATCGCCAGAACTTCGATAAGGTACTTATGAATGTCCTCTCGAATGCCTTCAAGTACACCCCAACCGGTGGCGAGATAGGTATCCGCATCAGTCATACTGACGAATCGGCCACCATCGCCATCTACGACAATGGCGAAGGTATCCCCGAAGATAAGATGAATAAGATCTTCGACCGCTTCTATCAGACGCCCACCACGCTCAATGACCGTTATGTGGGCACTGGCATCGGTCTCGACCTTACCCGCTCGCTGGTTGAGCTGCACCATGGTACCATTACCGTTCACAACCTGGAGAAGGGCTGTGAGTTTGTGATTACCATTCCAATGGGCAACAGCCATCTGAATGCCGACGAGATGATTACCGAAGCCGAAGCTGCCGAGGCCGCCGAGACCATCACCCCCGAACTGCTGTTGGAAGAGGAGCCCGAGACAGAGCTGATTAATCCGATGAGCGAGATGACACCTGGCAACCGCAAGCTCACCCTGGTGATTGCCGAAGACGATGAGGAGATTCGCAACTACCTTGAGAGCGAGCTCTCGAAGGATTACGATATTCATGCCTGCACCAACGGTCGCGAGGCACTTGGCGAGGTAATCCGCACAAAGCCCGACCTGGTACTGAGCGATATCATGATGCCCGAGATGGATGGTAACACCCTGTGTACCCGCATCAAAACCAATCCTAACACCAACTCTATCCCAGTGGTACTGCTCACCGCTAAGAACCGCGACGAGGACAAGCTGGAGAGTCTGGAGACTGGTGCCGATGCCTATATCGTTAAGCCATTCAACATGGAGATTCTGCGCCGCACCATCATGAACCTCATTAACAAGCACCGTCTGCTGCGCCTGAAGTACGAGCGCAACGACAGCCTGGAGGAACAGATTGACGAGATTGAGCTCAAGTCGCCCGACGAGAAGCTGCTGGAGCGCATCATGGAGTGCATCAACAAGAATCTGAACAACTCCGACCTGAGTGTAGATATGATTGCCGATACTGTTGGTATCAGCCGTGTACACCTGCATCGCAAGATGAAGGACCTTACCGGCCAGACACCTCACGACTTTATCCGCAATATCCGCCTGAAGAAGGCCGCCCAGCTGCTGGCCAACCAAGGCATGAACGTTACCGAGGTGATGTATGCATGTGGATTTGCTAACTCAGCCTCGTTCTCTACCGTATTCAAGAAATTCTACGGTATGTCGCCACGCGACTATATGAAGGAGCACGAAGAGCGCTAAACAAAAAAAGGAACGATATGAAACGGCTAGCAACTGCTATTCTTGCCTTGTGTTGCAGTCTGGCCATACAGGCACAGGACCGTCAACAGATACTGAAGGTATATAACTGGGGCGACTACATTGGTGTAGGCGTTATAGAGAAGTTTGAGAAATGGTACCAGCAGGTTACAGGCCAGCCTATCAAGGTAAGCTACGTAACCTACGACTACCCTGAGGAGTGTTTCGACATGATTAAGGACCAGCAGACAGAGGTGGATGTATTCTGTCCACCCGAATATCTGGCCGAACGCATGATGAAACACAAGATGCTCACCCCTATCGACACCAGTTTCGTGGCCCAAGGCATTCCTAACTACCTGCATGGCACCTCACCCTTCATCGATAACATGCTACAGCATATCGGCGAAGCGCAGGGCATCACCGCCAAGGATTACACAGTAGGCTATCTATGGGGTAACACAGGCGTACTCATCAATACCAAGTTTGTAAAACCCGAGGAGGTAAATAGCTGGGCATTCCTGTTCGACTCGAAATACCGTGGCAAGGTGATTATGAAAGACTCGTTCAGCGATATCTATAACGTGTTTATCAACTACGCATTCTACGATGACATCAAGTCGGGCGTAGCCAACCGTAACCTGCTGGCTGCCTATCTCACCAACCGCAACATCGCTATTGTCGAGGACCTGTTGGAGACAGCCCGTCCACAGATGAAGGGTTTTGATGTAGAGGACGACAAGCGCCTGATGTCAGCCGGCAAGGACTGGATGAGTGTAACCTGGAACGGCGATGCCAGATGGGCTATCGACGAGGCAGGCGACAACACCAACCTGCAGTATATTGTACCCATCGAGGGTAGCGACTGCTGGGCCGACTGCTGGGTGATTCCCACCACCTGTAAGAATATCAAGGCCGCCAGTCTCTGGATAAACTTCCTGTGCCGCCCCGATATAGCCCTGCTGTGTATGGAAGAAACAGGCTACAGCTCGGCCATCGGCACACCCGAGATATTGCAAGCTGTTACCAACGACAGTCTTCCTGCCATCGATCTGAGTTATTTCTTTGGCCCCGAAGCAACCGCCGTTCATGTAGATAGCGTGATGTATCCCACCAAGGACGTCATCAGCCGTTGCAGCTATCTACGCGACAGTGGCGACCGTCAGGAAGTGCTTCGTGAGATTTGGGAGAAAATCAAGGAGAAACCTGTTGTTGATTACTGGTTCTACGTGATTGCAGGCTTTGTAGCCCTGTTTATGATTATCACCACCACACTTTTGTTACGTCAAAAAAAGACCACCACTATAAAGTGATGGTCAGTTTTTTCAGATCTTTGTCCAACGAACTGGTTCCGTAGAGTATCTCGTACTTTCCGGGTTTGGTTCGCATGGTGTTTGTCTCAGCATCCCAGAACTCCAACGACTCCTTGGTCAGTTTCAGGTTGGCTGTTGCCGTCTTACCAGCCTTGATATCCAAACGCTCAAAGCCACGCAGACTCTTCAGCGGTCCGTCGGGATCCTGCAGGTTGCGGATATACAGCTGGATGGTTTCGCTACCGTTCTTAGCGCCAGTATTGGTCACAGGTATCTGTACGTTGTAAAGCGCACCATCGGTAGCAGCCTCAACCTTGGCCTCGCCCACCTCGAAGGTGGTATAGCTCAAGCCATAGCCGAAGGGGAACAGCGCATCATCAAAATAGCGATAGGTACGACCCTTCATCGAGTAGTCCTCATAATCGGGCAGCTGCTGATCGTTCTTATAGAAGGTTACCGACAGTTTTCCGCCTGGGTTATAGTCGCCAAAGAGCACGTCGGCCACAGCTGTACCACCCTCCTGACCAGGATACCAGGCCTGTACGATGGCATCGCAGCTCTCTGTCTCTGGCTGCAGGGCAATAGCCGAACCCGAACAGTTCACATAGATCACCTGCTTTCCAGCAGCCTTCAGGGCCTTCAGGAACTCGCGTTGCACCTTAGGCAGTTCGATGCTGGTACGGTCGCCACCTTTAAAGCCCTCGATGTTTACAGGCATCTCCTCGCCCTCCAGACTGGGAGCGATACCACCACAGAAAATCACCTTATTGATACCCTTCAGCTGGGCGATGGTCTCTTGATAATCGATATTCAGCTCGCGAGCCACATCAATCTTCATCGAAGCACCCCATGTCTTCACGGTCTGGAAACGTACCTCTATATCAAACTTCTGACCCTTTTCTGCTTTCAGCACCGTACGTGTTGGTGTAGCACGCCAGATGTGGTTCACAAACTGCTGCTTGCCATTGACATAGAGCTCGAAATGACCAGTACTCTCCACGTTTACCACATACTCGCCAGCCTCTTTGGCTGTGAAGGTTGTCTCGTACTTAGCCGAGAAATCCTCGATAGGCAGATTGGGAGCAAACACGTGCATACCTGCAGTGGTTACATTTACCGGTTTGGTGTAGTATTCGGTAGTAAAGGGTTTTCCAGCCATCTCTGTATTGTTCCAGAATGTGCCCTTCAAGCCTTTCTTGCCATCAGGAGTCACACAGTCGGTAGCCAGATGGCACTCCATCACCTTATCATTTGTCAGGTCGCAGCCTGGTATATAAACCAGTTTCTTCTGCTTGGCCTTCACACCATCCAGGATGGTAACGGTATGGTTTGGGGTACCATTATAGTTTCCCCACATCATAGGCTCGTTATGAGCATTAGGACCGATAATGGCAATCTTCTCGGCATTCTTCTTCAGAGGCAGGATATTGTTCTTGTTCTGAAGCAGTACGATGGTCTGACGGGCCATGTCCAGCGCCACGTTAGCCGAAGCCTTGGTCGACATAGCCGAATAAGGAATCTTCGACCACTCCACCAGCGACGGATCATCCATCTCACCCAGGTCGAAACGACCTTCAAGCAAACGGATCACATGCTTATCAACCTCCTTCTCTGAGAGCAGACCCTTTCTGACTGCCTCGGGCAGACTCTTATAAGCATAGTTAAAGCCACACTCTACATCGGTACCAGCCAAGACAGCTTTCGATGTACCATGTACGGCATCCGACGACGACTTATGGTTCTCATAGAAATCGCTAACGGCACCACAGTCGCTCACAACGAGGTATTCAAAGCCCCACTCATCGCGCAGAATCTGTTGGAGCAGACGGGTTGAACCACAGCAGGGATCATCGTCCAGACGCTGATAGGCACACATCACCTCGCGCACTTTCGCATCCTTCACCAATGTCTTGAAGGCAGGCATATAAGTCTCCCAGAAATCACGGGCCGACACATCAGTCAGGTTGGCAGTATGACGTGTGTACTCAGGACCACTGTGCACGGCATAGTGCTTGGCACAGGCCCAGAGCTTACGGTATCTGGCATCCTCAGGCCCCTGCAAGCCTTTCACCACCTGCACGCCCATCACACTGGTAAGATAGGGATCCTCGCCATAGGTTTCCTGTCCACGGCCCCAACGAGGGTCGCGGAAGATGTTCACGTTTGGTGTCCAAACAGAGAGGCTACGCATCTTCATATCCTCGCCATTCAGGTCGTACATACGATGATTGTACTGAGCACGGAACTCGGTAGATGCGATATCGAACACCTTAAACAGCAGATGAGGATTGAACGACGCAGCCATACCTACAGGCTCAGGGAAGTTGGTTACGTTACCCATGTTAGCCGCACCATGCAGCGCCTCGCTCCACCAGAAGAATTTCTTGATGCCCAAGCGGGGGATGGCCGGACTCTCATCCAGCATCAGCATGGCTTTCTCTTCCAAAGTCAGTCTACTACAAAGGTCAACGGCTCGCTCTTTAGCCGAGAGGTTCGGGTTCTGGTAAGGCAATGTTTGTGCCGAGGCTCCCAGCCCCACACACAATGCCAATGATAAGAATAGTTGATGTTTCATTTCTAATATTTAATGTTTAATGCCTAATGTAATACGTTTTCCCCGGTGCGGTCATGATATCATACTCGTACACCTTGCGGATGGGCAGTGTCTTAAAGTCCTTCAGCTCTTCCGACACCAATGGCTCACGGATGGCAGCAGGTGCCAACAGCTCGTTACTGCACTCACCCTGGGCTGGCTTCAAACCAGCACCCTGCAATGGCACATACGAACGCAGACGCAGCTGTCCGCCAATCTTCGAGTATATCGTAGCCTCGGTCAGCTCGCCCTGATGCCACTTCATACTTACCGTAAAGGCACCTCTGGCCACCAGTCCACTTACCTCGCCATCTTTCCAACTATCAGGCAGGGCGGGCAACAGGTGTACAGCGCCATCATGACTCTGCAACAGCATCTCGCATACGCCAGCCGAACATCCGAAGTTACCATCAATCTGGAATGGTGGATGGGCATCAAACAAGTTGGGATAGGTACCGCCACTGCGCCCCCACTCTGTGGTGCTAGGTATCACGTTCAGCATGTTCTTGATAATCTTAAAAGCATGGTTACCATCCTGCATACGTGCCCAGAAGTTGATCTTCCAGCCCAAACTCCAGCCAGTAGCCATATCGCCGCGCTGGTTCAGGGTGTTAGCCGCAGCGGTAAACAGATCAGGATGACTGTAGGGAGATATCTGGTTCGAAGGATACAAGCCGTACAGATGCGATATGTGGCGATGCTCGTCCTTAGGATCGTCGCCATCTATCAGCCACTCTTGTAACTGTCCGTATCTACCAATCTGCATAGGTGGCAGCTTGGCAATGGCATTGCTCAGCATGGTAGTATAAACCACATTATTATAGCCCAGTATCTGGTGTGCCTTCAGGGTGCTGCTCAGCACATCAAACACTATCTGGTTGTCCATGGTCGATCCGGCTGTTACGGTGGTATTCTTGCCTACCGGTCCATGTTCAGGCGATACCGTTGGCACCGTTACCAGCCAGCCGGCAGCCTGCTTCACTTCGCCGTTCTTTGGATATTCCTGCATATACGACAGCAGGAAATCGGCAGCTCCTTTCAGGATGGGATAGCAAGCATCAAGGAATCGCTTGTCGCCAGTATACAGGTAGTACTGCCACAGATGTGTGGTGAGCCAGGCACCACCTGTTGGGAACATTCCCCAGCTGGTACCATCCACAGGACCGGCAATACGCCACAGGTCGGTATTATGATGCGCCACCCAACCCGGACAGTTGTACATGGTACGAGCCGTTTTAGCACCTGTTACACTCAAGTCGCGAATCATCGAGAACAGCGGCTCCTGCGTCTCAGCCAGATTAGCCACATTGGCAGGCCAGTAGTTCATCTCGGCATTGATGTTGATGGTATATTTCGAGTCCCAAGCGGGATCCATCTTATGGTTCCATACCCCCTGCAGGTTGGCAGGCTGACCACCAGGCTGCGACGATGATATCAGCAGGTATCGTCCGTACTGCATCATCAGCGACACCATATCCAGGTCGGTACCATCGAAAGCAGCCAATCGCTCATCGGTAGGCAGATCCGACTGCGCCGATTTGGCTAACGACAACGACACACGATCGTACTGCTCCTGATACATGTCCAGATGGCGTTTCAGCAGCTGCTTGTAGCTCTTGCCCTGCAACAGCTTCATGGTCTGATTGTTCTTGGCTATCGGATCGCCGTTAATGGTCTGGTAGTTCACGTAGTTGGTAGCCGCAGTAATAAAGATAGTGGCATTGGTAGCATTGCGCACCTGCATGTCGCTGCCATGACTGGCCACCACACCATCGGCCACCACTTTTACACGCACCTCGGCCTGCAGCTTACCAGCAATACCCTCGTGCTCTACATTATTAATAATATAGGCATGCTCGTTCTTGGCCACAGCACCACCCTCAACAGCCTGCTGGTTGCGCTGATAGCTCACCCCGAAGTTCAGGGCTTTCTTCTTGCTGGCTGTTATCTGTATGATAATGGCATTATCGGCCTGCGAGGCAAAGGCTGTACGAATATATTTCACATCAGCCACATCAAAACTGGTGGTACACAAAGCATCACCCAGGTTCAGTTCGCGACGATAATTGCTTGGTTCAGCCCCATTTTGGTAGACGAAAGAAAGCATCAGGTCGCCCAGGGGCAGATACTTTTGTCCATGGGGTCCTTTAAAGAAAGTCTTGTCAATCAGCGCCTCGGCTTCCTTTTCTTTGCCTTCAAAAATCAGGCGTCGTACATCCCTGATGCTGGTCTTGGCATCAGGATTGTTGTTATTGTGCGGCGACCCGCTCCAGAATGTTTCTTCGTTCAGCTGTATCTGCTCTGTACCGATACCGCCATACACCATGGCACCTAAGTGCGAATTGCCTATAGGCAGGGCTTCCAACCACTGAGCGGCAGGTTTACTGTACCACAGCTTATGCTGCTGGGCGTTAACCACAAGTGCTACACACACACTGGCAAGGATAGTCAATAATCGTTTCATATATATACTATTGGTTTTAAATTTCGCTGCAAAGATACAAATAATTTATGAATTAAAAAAATAACCCTGGGACAAGAAACGCTTTTCTTTAGTCCCAGGGAAGGAAAAACTACTAACTACTAATATAACTAAAACAATTTTAACCGATTCTTTATCTTATCTGGGTGCAAAGTTAGTGTATTTTTTCGAAAGTGGCTTATCCTCATGTTACATTTACTTTTTATTTTGTTTCAACCACTAAAAAATCACACTTTTTTCGCACTTTTCCTTACTTAAAGAGGCTCTGCGCCATCTTTTCAAGGCAGCGGCGCCAAGTCAGGAACTCGTGTGCTGTGCCCTCAGAAACCAGACCTTCGGCTTTGAATCCGGCAGCCTTCAGTGCTTCAACGCTCTTGTTGATGCCCTCTGGGTTCTCCTTGTCGCCACAACCTACGAAGATATACTTCACAGCCTTAGGATCCTTAATTTCCTCGGGCATATAGGTGCCGCCACTCAGCAATCCCCAGTAACCGAACATCTCAGGACGGCGCAGGGTGATGAGCTTGGTTTCCATACCACCCATCGACAGTCCAGCCATCGCACGGTTCCACTTGTCGGCCTTGGTCAGGAAGTTCTTATCGATAGTAGGAATCAGCTCGTCGATGAGAACCTTCTCAAACTCCTCGGCAGTAAACTTACCGATTGAACCAAACTTAAAGTCGTTGGTCAGTCCGTAGGCCATTACTACGATAAATGGCTTAATCTTACCATCGGCAATCAGGTTGTCCATGATGAGTCCAGCCTTACCCTGTACAGGCCAGCTAGTTTCGTTCTCACCCCAACCGTGCTGCAGGTACAGTACTGGATAGCGCTCCTGCTTACCCTTTACCACCTTGCCGTAACCGTAAGGCAGATATACATTGGCAGTCTGCATCTTACCAGTGCTCTCGCTCCAGAAGGTTACCTGCTGGATGTTACCATGGTTGATATCCTTGCGATAAGCGTAGAAGTCCTGATCCTTGGCAGGAATCTCGATACCACTCTCCCAACGGCAAGAACCGAAGTAGTTGTGTGTACCAGGATCGTTAAACACGCCACCATCGATAGTCAGGTGATAGTAGTGGAAACCAGGATCCATTGGGCCCTCGGTAGTACCAGTCCAAACACCATTCTTATCCTTGCGCAGTACGGTACCGCCACGGCCACCAAGACCCAGGCTAACAATTACCGACTTAGCATCGGGAGCCTCAACACGGAAACGGGCATAACCCTCAGAGTTAACCATAGGATACTCCTGTCCGGGCTGGTTCATGGGGTTGGGCACAAAGTCCTCTTTTGGCTTGCGATTGTCCATAGCGGCATCAAAGTCGCGGATAATCTGCAGCGAGCGCTTAGCCTTGAAGTTCTCGTCGAAAGGCAGTGGGTGGTTGTTTACACCCAGCCAAGAGTCCTTATCGCTCAGGTTCCAGAATGTAACGTTCTTAATCACATCCTTGTGCTTACGGAATATCTTGAACAAACGGGCATACTGGTCCTCCTGCAGTGTCTGCATATAACCAGGCTGTGGTTTAGCCTCGCCACGCGAGAACATCAGCTGACCACCGCTCTCGGTATTGGTACGCAGATCCAACTCTGTAATATGGATAGTGTTTACAATCTCGCTGAAACGGTTGATGGCCTTCTCCAGCTTCTCCTCATCAGGGAAGTAGATATTGTAGTGGCCCTGCATGCCGATACCATCGATGGGCACACCAGCCTCTTTCATCTTCTTCACCATATTATATATACGCTCGCGCTTACCCTCGTCAACACAGCTGTAGTCGTTGTAAATCAGCACACCTGTTGGGTCGGCCTCGCGTGCAAACTCAAAAGCCTTAGCAATAAACTCATCGCCACAAAGCTTAAAATGACGACTCTGACGATAAGGGCTGGCAGGCACCATCTTACCATCAACAAACTCGAATGGACGACCGTCGTCGGCCATAGCCTCGTTTACTACGTCCCAAGCATAAACCACATCCTTATAGCGGTTAACCACGGTGTGGATATGCTCGCGCAAACGCTGGTAGAATACCTCTTTCTTTACAGGCTTGCCCTTCTTATCGGTAAACATCCAGTCGGCAAACTGTGAGTGCCAGCACAAGCAGTGACCACGCATCTTGATACCGTTTTCGCGACAGAAGTTGGCAATGCTGTCAGCCAAACCAAAGTTCCACACACCCTCTTTTGGGTGAATCTCACCTGGTTTCCAAGCATTCTCGGCAGTAACGCTGTTAAACTGCTTTTTAACGATTGCAGTCTGAGCAGGATCAGAGATGTTGAACTTGTTTACAGCCACACCTACAGTAAAATAATCCTTGTAAGCATCCTTAAGTCCAGGACCTGCTGCATAATCTACAGGACGTCCCCACTGTGCCGATGCGGTCAGGCTACCGGCGATAAGCGATAACGCTACTAATAGTTTCTTCATATTTGCTAATTTGATTTCTGTTTATTAATCTATTCGGCTGCAAAGTTACAACAAATCCCCCAAACCCTCTATTCCGTGAGTATCATAAACTTTATTATTTGTACCATCAATGGCTACTTTAGGGGGATTACCTACCACTATATAGGGATTTTCTTGAGTATATTCCAACTAATTGTTGTACCTTTGCACGTGAATTTACAAACCAATAAAATAAAGATGAAGAAATTAAAACTTGTATTATGTATAGCCCTGATGGCCGTTATGCCATGCCGAGCCCAGCAGAATGTTGCTCCGTTTGAGTTTGAAGTAAAAGCAGGAACCAATTTGCCGTTGGATAGCGAATCGGGAATCAGTAACAAGTTAGGCGTTAACTTGGGACTTGAATCGCGATGGAATCCGAAACGATTGCCGATGGATGTTGGTGCAGAGCTATATATCGGCAGCGCTGTAAGACATGCCGAAGATGACAAGTCGCTCAGCAACCGAACGATATCGCTTGCTGTACTATCCGACTATCAGATAAATCGTGGATCGAAGGTATCACCATTCATCGGTCTTGGCCTTGGAGTTGCGAATTGCCAACAAATCATTGGCAGTTTAGGTGATGAAGCAACAACCCTCTGCATTATTCCAAGAGTAGGTGTAGAATTTGCCCGCCACCTGCGCCTCACCCTTGATGCCCACATCAGTAAGAAATACTACTCGCATGTAGGCCTTACTATTGGTTACTCTTTCCATAGCAAGAAATAGTGCATGTCACGGAATAAAGTGCCCCCTGGCATATTTGCGATAGCCTATCATCGTCTGTAGGCTATCGCAAATTATTTTTGTTTTCGTCAAAAGCTCTCATCTCTCCCTCAATCTTCCGAAAAGCCTTTGTACACAGGCATTTCGAGAGGGTGGAGATTTTCTTAATCTCTCCCTTTTCCCTCCCTAATCCCTCCCTACATCTCTCATGCTATAGGGAGAGATACATGAGAGATGAGGGAGGGATGCGAAAAATCTCTCATCGCTCAAACCACCTGTGTTTATGCGGGTTTTGAGAGATTGAGGGAGAGATGAGAGATTTTTTTGCAAAAGTTTCAAAAGAAACACCAACTAATACTACAACCCTCGTCACCAAAAGCGCTTCATTTTTTCCCAACTTGGGAACGTTTCATTCCCAACCTGGGAATGTTTTGTTCCCAACCTGGGAACATGGTGTTCCAATAATGGGAATAAAAAGATTAAAGTGCAGAATCTAAGTATTGATAGAAATCGGCGGTTTCGCCTAGGTAGGCATTGAGCACAATGCCTTCGGGCGAGATCAGCACCTTATAAGGATAGCCCTTTATTCTGAATCTATCCTCTGTAATGCCATCCTCGCTTCTTACCTGCAGCCAAGGCAGATTGTGTTTCTTAACAGCAGCAGTCCACTTTTCGGCAGTATCGTTACAGTCGATGCCCACAATCTCAAGGCGATCCTTATATTTGGCGTAGTACTCCTTTAGTTTGGGGAACCCTTTGATACACCAGGTACACCACGAGCCCCAGAAATCGAGCACTACATATTTACCACGAAGCGATTTCAATTCCAACACATTTCCCTGCAAATCTTTCAACCCAAGTTCTGGAACCTGACTACCTATTGTAACAGTATCGTTCTTTACGGCTTTGCGTGCAGCCGCCTCTTTCAGCACTTGCTTAAACATTCTCTCCAAGCTATCCAAATCGCTTTTCAGTCTGCCATTGCGAACTTCCGGAGTCAACTTAGCGATAGCAGGCAGCACCTGCTCGTAACCTACGTAAACAATCAAAGTTGCCGTGGCATCCTCGTCGGGATGTGCCTCAATGTATTTCATATATACAGAATGTGCGCGCCTATTGATATCACGGTTTTTCTCCCCCCTTATGCTATCAGGATCAATTCGAGCAGCCACAAACTCAATATTAAAAGGACGTTGGAGTTCGGTTATTCGTTCGTACTGCTGATAGAATGTACTACCACTCCAATGCTCGTCTACCGAATTAAGACTGCCACTAAAGACAGCCTCCTCATCAGGAACCAAATAGAAATAAAGACTCTCTTTGGGATTCGTCTTTAAATACATTTTAGCCGAATAAGCCTCTTTCAGATTGGCGTTGAACAAAAACTCACCAGCCTTTACAGCCACCTTATGCACCATGTGCTGTTTCTGAGGCTGCAAAATAGTATACTCGATGCAGAGCGTATCATTGCTTGCACCATCAATTCTACCTGCCAACTTAAAGTTGTCATTAGCAGATGCGGCTACTGATGCCAACAACACTGCCATCATCACAAATACTTTTTTCATACTCATTACTTTTATTGGTTAAGTTATTCTTGTTTCATAATTATCTTTTGGTCAGTCATATCGCTCTTTACCTGTATGGAGACTGTGGCCACACCAATATTCAGAAAATCTACCACAGTGCCTTTGGGTACTTTGAGCGAGAATTTACCATCAAAATCAGTAATCGTACCTGTTGCACCGTCATGTTCCTTTACAGCTGTACCTAACAAGGGATTACCTTCTTCGTCAACTACCGTTCCTGAAATCGTCAGCAATGCGGTTTCTGGCTGAGGTTCCGTCTTTTGAGTGCTTTGCTGTTTATGAGGCTCAACCACAGGGGCTGGTGCCACCTCCTGTGGCGCAGGAGCCTGAATGGCATCAACAACAGGATGGATGGGAGCAGGTTCTGGCGCCTGATAGTGAATCATCGTCTGGGCATTCAAGGCTAAGGTGATGGCTACAACGGGAAGCAGATACAGCACCTTGAGCAGACGTGAGGGCTTGGAGCGATGACGCGCCATCATCTGAAAACGGTTCTTCAGTGTTTGCTGACTGATGGCATTAGCCAACTTACACTCCAACTTGGCATTGGCTCTATCCATCAGCAAGTTCAGATAGTGGTGTGCATCTACACCACCCGATAACACACTGGCATCGGCCTCGTACTCATGAACAGCACGCAGCTCTCTACCTATCAGCCAGATGGCAGGATTGAACCACTGCAGGGCTATCGCCAGCTCCATCAGCAACAGATCGAATGAGTGATAGCTATTGATATGTGCCCGCTCATGAACCAAGAGGGCCGAATCCTGTAATTGATAGTCGCGACGCGAAAACACAATGGTGTTCCACCAACTGAACGGAGCGATATTCTGAGCGCAAACGGCAATGGTGGTTCCATCTGCTTGCGGGTGCTGCTCGCATTGGCTAATCAACTTGTTCAAACGATAAATGCTGATGGCGGTATGGAGCAGTTTTAATACTACGCCTACAAGATAAATGACAAATAGCCATAGGAGGGGATTACCGTAAGTTGCAGATGGACTATCCAATACAGCACCAGCTGCAACATTAGACCCGGATGCAGACGTGGATGCAGCCAAAACCGTTTTGTGCAGGGTGATTTCGCACAGCGGAAGGATAAAGGCTATCAAGACCGACAGGAGCAGGATGGCACGATTAAAGCGATGAAAAGTCTCACGTTCCATCAACAGGCGATAAAACAGATAGAACACTGCCAACAGTATCGCCACCTTACCTATATATAACAGAAATGCCGTTATCATCGTTTCGACTCGATTTTTGTCATCAATTCCTTCAGTTCTGCCAACTCCTCGTCGGTATATTGCTCCTTCTTGGCAAAGAAGCTGACAAGCGATGTGAATGAGCCATCAAAAAAAGTATCCTTTACATCGCTGATAAACGAGTAGGTGTAATCATCCTTGCTTACCAACGGCGTAAAACGATTGGCCTTGCCTACCTTTTCTGGCTTTACAAATCCCTTGTCTGTAAGAATCTTCATAAACGTCAGGATAGTCGTGTAGGCAGGTTTTGGTTCAGGATAGCGATCAATGATGTCCTGAATAAAACCCTGCTGTTCTGGCAGACTCCACAGGATGTTCATCACCTGCGTCTCGGCCTTGGTTAGTTGCTTCTTTTTCTCCTTCATAATACTTAGGTTTATCATTCCGCCAGCAAATATATACTAAATATTTAGTAGTTCCAAATTTTATCAACTAATTTTTTAGTATTTAACATCTTTTTGTCATTAAAAAGGGATAAAGAACAGTCTTTACAAAATAATTTTGTATTTTTGCGCACGAAAAGGAAAAATTAAAAACATGAAGATTAAATTACTACTTGCTTTCGCGGCTTTCGTGCTGCAAGTACAGGCTTATAACATCCGACATATATCCAGTGGCGACGGACTGTCGGCCAGTTCGATACTCAGTATTGAGCAGCAACCCGACGGCACCATGCTGTTTGGCACCATCGACGGACTGAACTGCTACGACGGCAGTAAGGTGCGACCTGCCACCCTGCATGCCGGACAGCGACTGTACGGCAACCTGATAGAGCATGTGCTGAACGTAGGCGATAACAATACCTGGGTGCTGACTAACTATGGTCTGAACATTGTAACACCCAAAGGACAGGAGGTGCGCTACTACCCGCAATTTCAAGGACTTAGACGCATACGCAAAAATCCACAAGGCGACGGATTCCTGCTGACAGACGGAAAACTGAACTATATCGACAAGCGCGACGGCAGCATACATGCCCTACCCCTGAAAGGAGTAACACTGGCCAACGTGTGCGACTTTGCCATATCGAGTAAGGCTCTTTACCTGTTTAACCGCGATGGCATTGTGAGCTATCAGCTACGCGTCAACAACAACCAATACACCATTGGCAAGCCCAAAATGGTGCAACGCATGCACCTGGTATCGGCCATGCCCGATGGCGATACAGAATACCTGGTTACCAACGACGGACAGCTATACAGCTACCAGATGGAGGCGCTCACCCTGCAACACGAGATGTCGCTGGCCCATGAAATCAGTCGACGTGGTTTTGTAAACGAGGTGCTGCAATACAAGGAGTCGCTGATGATTGGCTTTGGCGAAGGTGGTGTGATTAAGGTGAACCGCCCCAAAGGCAAGCCAGCCGAGGTGATTGACTTAGGGGTAGAAACAGGCGTATTCTGCATGCACAAGGACCGCTTAGGCGATATCGTATGGATAGGATCGGACGGTGCCGGCGTGCTGATGTATAGCGACGAGCCACTGACATTACGATCGTTTGCAAGCACCTCGCTACGTGCCGGCAAATCGTTCCCCATCCGTGCCCTGCTAAAAGATGGCGAGGGCAACCTATGGGTGGGCACCAAGGGCGACGGACTGATACAGGTACCCAACTTCAGCATCTACCAGAACCCACACCAGCTGGGCGAAACGGTGTACAGAGAGCAGAACAGCGGCCTGAGCAGCAATGTGGTTTACAAACTGGCCGAGAGCAAACATCCTTGGTTCTGGATTAGTGGCGGCGATGGCATCTGCTATTACTCGCAAGCCACCAAGAGCATACGACCCGTACCAGCCGAAATGCACCTGCAGCAGGTGATAGATATCCGCGAGAAAGGCAACGAACTGTGGATGGCCACCTTGGGATCGGGTATAGTAAAAGCCGATATCAGCGTAGAAAACGGACAGCCACGACTAACCAACATGAAGCGTTACGTGCTGGATGGCGGTAAAGGCTCGTCGAACTACTTCTTCTGTTTGACCTGCGACGAACAGGGCCGCTGGTGGTTTGGAAACCGTGGAAAAGGACTTTATACCTTTGAAAAAGGACAGCTGAAGTATATGGCACCCAGCCAGACAACCAACGACCCCAGCATTAACGATGTGTTTGCGCTGCAGGCCGTGGGCGATAACCTGTGGATAGGTACGGGTATGGGCATTTTTATACGTAACAAGCAAGGCAAGAGCCACCACCTGACTACAGCCGACGGACTGCCTAACAACACCATACATGCCTTTACAAAAGGTACAGCAGACGAAGTATGGGCTACCACCAACGGCGGACTGGTAGAACTGTCGCCCAACGGCACGGTGCTGAAGGTGTATGGCATGAACAGCGGACTGGATGTAACCGAATACTGCGATGGTGCCGCCTTTGCCAATGGCAGGGAGCTGTTTTTTGGCGGTATCAACGGCTTTACGGCTATTGTGAACGACACCACCGTACAGCAGCAGGTACACGAACTGCGCATTAGTTTTACCACACTCAACATTTTGGGTAAGCTGCAGAACATCAACGACTTTATGCAGGGCGAGCGCGATAACCTGACGTTGACATTAGACCACACGCAGAACTCCTTTGCCGTGAGCTTAGCCACCTTTAACTATCTGGAGGAGCCGTTCTACCATTACCTGTACCGACTGACAGACGATGGCGAATGGATTGACAACGGATCGAGCAACGTGATATCGTTTACCCAGATGGCCGAGGGCAGTCACACGCTGTATGTCAAGGCCAAGAACATGATGAACGGTAAGGAAACGGCCGTATCGCAACTGCACATCGACATCAAGCCACCTTATTACCGCACCATCTGGGCATACCTTATATATATATTACTGGTCATTGTCCTGATAGCCATCTATGTGCGTCACTGGTACGAGGACCAGAAACTGCACCAGCAGATGCAGCTGACCCGACTACAACAGCAGCACCAGGACGAGCTGTACGAGGAGAAACTGAAGTTCCTGACCAATGTGGTACACGAACTGAACACACCTCTGACCCTGATTTACGGACCATGCGAACGCATTATGGCATACACCAAGGCCGACGAGTTTGTGAAAAAATACGTGGGCAAGGTGATGCAGAACCTGGGTCGACTGAACAGTTTGATTCAGGAGGTTATCGACCTGCGCCGTGTAACCACAGGACACCACGAGATAAGTTGGCGACGCGTGGATGTATCGGCAGTGGTGGGCGACTACGCCAACGCCTTTACCGAGATGGCCGAGCGCAGTGGCATCAGCTACGAACAGGACATTGAGCCGGGATTGGTGTGGACATCTGACGACAAGGCACTGAGAAGCATCGTAGGCAACCTGATATCAAACGCCTTTAAATACACCAAGAGCGAGGGCACCATCAAAGTAAAACTTACCCGGCAGGCTGACGGATTGCTGTTCTCGGTTTATAACTCAGGACGTGGTATCGCACCTGAGGACAGGGAACGCATTTTTGACTATTACACTGTGTTCGACAGCGTTGAGGAGAGTCCGAATGCCGGACAGACCTCGCGTAATGGTATTGGCATGGCCATCTGTCATAACATGACCAAACTGTTAGGCGGACGGATAGAGATTGACAGCGAGGTGGGCCAGTATGCACAGTTTAATGTGTATCTGCCCGAAAAGCCGCTACCCGAAGGTGTTAGCGACGAGGTGGTGACATCGGCTAAGCAGACCGACAACATGACCCTGGCTGTGCCACAGGCTGTGAGCACTGCCAAACCAGCACGCCCACTGCCCAAGATGGCAGGCGACAGAACACCTACCATCCTGACGATTGACGACAACCAGGAGATGCTTGACCTGCTGGCCGACTGCTTGTCGGACTACCGTGTGCTGGCAGCCTTGAATGCAGAACAGGGCATGGCTTACCTGAAAGAGGAAACTCCCGACCTGATTATTACCGATATTATGATGCCTGGTACCGACGGACTGGACTTTACACAACAGGTAAAGCGCAACAAGCACACCATGCACATACCACTGATTATCCTATCGGCCAAGACTTCGGAAGAGGAGCGTATAGAGGGATTAGACAGCGGCGCCGACGTGTATATCAGCAAGCCCTTCAGCATCAACCTGCTGCAGGCCACCGTGGTACGCCTGTTAGAGAACCGCAACGTGCTGCGCGAATACTATAATTCGGCAGCATCGGCCTATGTGTATGCTGGCGGCGACCTGATTAGCAAGGAGCACCAGAGCTTTGCTGACGAGGTGACAAAGGTGATTGACGAGCATCTGACCGATACTGAGCTGACCCCAGAGACATTGGCGGAACTGATGAGTATCAGTCCGCGCAATCTCTATAGGAAGTTCAGTGATGCCAATATGCCGACACCTAAGGATTATATCAAGACCTACCGTATTAATGTGGCAGCAAGATGGCTTACCACTACTAATACCACTATTCAGGAAATCATTTATAAAACGGGCTTCAACACGCGCTCACAGTTCTATACTGAGTTCCGAAAGCATTTTGGCATGACGCCTAAAGAGTATCGAGAGCAACAGCTTCGAGCAGTACACAACCACTAACGTGGGTACCCAAGTCGATGGCCGATGTGTTACGAGCCCAGTTGCTGCCAATCAGGTACTGGGCCTGCAGGCCTTTTTCCTTCAGCACCTCGGCATTGTGCTTTAAGTAAGCCACAAAGCGGGTCTTATCGCTCGCTTCAACCTGGGGCTCCTGAATAAGCAAAGTGAAGTAGCGCACAAAAATGCCCTTGAACAGGCCGCCATCGCCAGTACCCTCGTCCTTGAGTACACTCTCGGTAAGGTCGCTCAAACTCGATAGGGTATATGACGAAGCACGTACGGCATCGCGCAGATAAAGGGTCTCGCCAGTAATCTTGAACAATTCGTAACACATACCCACAAACGTGCCCTGATTATAGGTAAACACCCAGGTGGTAACACTGTTGCCACTCTGACCATTCATGCTATCATACACAGCACCTGTGCCAGCGGCATACAGGTTGTCGCGCTCCCAGTTGTAGATACGTTTAGCCATGTCTAAATCAGATGCCTTGTGAAGGATATTGTACATACGGGCAGCGATGATGCCGGCAGGACCGTTGCTGCAGGCATTCTTGCTCCAGGGCTGACTCTTACGCCATGCCATGCCGCCACCGCAGTACTTGGTGTTCCAGGCATTCTGGATGTCGTCCCACAGCAACTGGGCGGTATCCAGATACTTCTGTTCCTTGGTGCAGTCGTACAAACGGAGCATGGTCAAGCATATCCACTCCTCATCGTCGTAGAAATCGTTGAAATAACTATTGCCAGCCTTTTTCTTGATGCCCTCGTGCCACTTATCAAACAAGTCGCGATAGCCGGCGCTACCAGTACGCAGATAGGCATCAATCACCACATCCATGGCATGAGCCTGGGGCCAATACTGGTTCTGCTGGGTGTCGGCCACATCGGGTAACGAGTTGAAATAACCCTCGCGACCGTTCCAGAAGTGAGTTACTAAAGCCTGTGTAGCCTGCTCGGCCACCTGTTTCCAATTCGTCTGCTCAGGCTGGGGCGCAGGCGTTGGATCATCCTCGGACGAAGATGAAGAACCGCAACCCTGCAGCACAAGACTGCAGAGAAGCGGTACGAAGAAAACTTTTAATATGTTATGCATAAGTTAGAACTTACAGTTTAATCAGCCAGCTCAACATGGTGGGTATAGTTAGCACCATGGAAGAGCACGGTAATACGGGTCTTGACACCTGGGTGAGGACCATCAGAGCCACCATCGAAGTCGCCATCAAACTTCCACTTGTCGTCCCACTGGTTGTTACCAGTTTCCATGATGTAATAGTAAGGATCGTCCATAGCCAAACCACCAGGGCGTGAGTCGGTGCCATTCTTGGTGCCCCAGAACTGCTTGGTGCCATCGGCATATTCCATCAGGAACTTATAACGCTCGTCGCGGCCCCAGCCCTCCTGCTTGAAGGCTACCACACCTACACCTGAGAACTCGCCGTTGCCAGCGTAAGGAAGATCGAACATGATATTGTTGTTAGGACAGAAGAACAAACCGAGACTCTTGATTTCGCGGATGGTAGCCGAAGCCACATTGAAATCGAGTACCAGACGATAGATGCCTGTAGCTGGTGCTACGGTTGAGCCACCCTCGAGCAACTTCAAACCATCGAGCGAGTAGATGGTGCCATCGCCCTTGTTGTTGCTGCAGAACTGGTAGCTCTTGCCACCCTCGAGCTTGGTAAAGATCTCATATACGCCCTGCTCGGGTGATGAGAAAGCAGCACCATTCTCGGCACCCTCGCCCATAATGAAGAGCGATGAAGGAATCTCGTCGAAGCCCTCGAGCGAAGTGATGTTCAGCTTGTGTTTAACTGTAGCCTCGGCCTGATTCAAACCACGAGAAGCGATGATCGACCAGCTGACCGTGCCACTGGCACCACTCTTGAAACCGGCAGCAGCGGCTACCTTGTTCAGGGTTTTGTGGGTGATGGTGGCGCTGTTCATCATACCATTCTTATCAGAGAGCACCTTATAGATAGGTGTGCTCTCGCCGTCCTTGTAGAACACCACCTCGTAGAGGGGCGAACCACTATCCTCGGCCTTGGCTGCCTCCCACTCGAAGAAGGTAGAGGCGGTGGCTGAAGCCTGAAGGGTTACACTCTTGCCATCGGCAGGCTCGTAGAGCTGGGTGATGGCTGATACCTGACTATCCTTGAACTCCATGTCGGAGGTGCAGGCTGACATGCTGAACACGGCGCCAAACAGCGCGAATGCCTTAATAATATTCTTATTCATAGTTAATTGTTTCTTTTTTGGTTTTTACTAATAATACTTATTGATGATATGGATTAATTGCCGTAGCCAGGATTCTGGCCTAAGTTAGGATTGAGGTCGATCTGACTCTGAGGAACAGCCCAGAGGTAGTCGCGGTTCTCATCGAACGTAAACTTCCAGGGGATGTCGTGGGTAAAGCTGGCGCCACGTACGGGTTGGGTGAGATACTCTGAACCAGCCTTCCAACGCTTGATGTCGTACCAGCGCAAGCCTTCGAGGGCCAGCTCGCAGCGGCGCTCGTTACGCAGAATCTGACGAAGTTCGGTCTGCGACTTATCGGCAGGGAAATTAAGAGCCTTAGCTGTCTTGAAGCCAGCACGCTGACGGATGGCACGTACGGTGCTGTTCCATACATCGGCTGTCATCTGGTTCTGCTCGAGCTTAGCCTCGGCCCACATGAGCAGGATATCGGCATAGCGGAACATGATGATGTTGAGACCCGAACTCATGTCGCCAGTAGCCTGTGGGGCAAACCACTTACGGGTATAGTAACCTGTAGCAGTGGTATTGCTACCTGTTCCGATATAGGTATCAACGGTGTTATCGCCAGCAGGATCGATATGGATCACCTCACCCTTTGAGCCATCGCCCACATTGGCGCTCCAGTCGTAGTTATCATAGATAACGGTAGCTGCCAGGCGTGGGTCGCGGTTGTCGTAAGGATGGTTAGGATCGTAATCGGTACCAGCCTCATCGATGGTATAACCATTCAGGGTGAGATAGCTATCAACCAACGACTGCTGAGGTACACGGTCGGCCACACGACCACCCTTGCTCAGGGGCACCATGTCGAGAATCTCGCCCCAGGTAAGCAGGTTGCGAACATAGGCACGATCCAGAATCACCTCCTGGTTGTACTCATTACCCTCCTCAAACAGGCCACGGTAGCTGGGGAACAGGGCATACGAGCCGTAGGTCTCGGGCTGATTGATAAGCATCTCGCAGTACTTCTGCACGTTGCTCCAATCGCTATCCATCAGATAGGCACGGGCCTGCAGGGCTACCACAGCACCCTTGGTAATCTTGCCGTTCTCGCTCTCTGGCAGGTCGTTGCGCGAGGGCAGATCGCCGATGATATCGTTCAACTCCTGATGGATGAACGCCATCACCTCGGCGTGCGAGGTACGACCGATGGTGTTCGACTCATCCACAGTGATATCCTTGGTAAAGAAAGGAATATCGCCATAGAAGTTGGTGAGACGGAAGTAGATATAAGCACGTACAAAGCGTATCTCGGCAATCATACGAGCCTTCTTGGCTGCATCGAGGTTAGTGATGGCATCGATATTCTCGAGGAACACATGACAGGTTTTGATGCCGCCATACAAATCGGACCACTCACTGGCAAAAATACCAGTGGTAGGCGTGGCCTGGCCCATACGCATCAGGCGCTGGTCGGTCGTAGAACGACCGTCGATCATGTTATCGCTGAGCGACTCGTCGCGCCACATTTTGCCAGCATTATACATCTGTGCATAGGCCATGTTTACCACGTACTGCGCTCTGTCGGGAGAGTCCCAGAAGTTTGCATCGGTAAACTGATTGCCAGGGGCATTCTCCATGCCGTTGCAGGCAGTAAGCGTAAGTCCGCCCACAGCAGCAAACAGATAGATATATTTCTTGATTTTCATTTTCATAAGATACTTAATCATTAAAATTCTACATCGAAACCAAAGCCATAGTACTGCAGCATAGGATAGTTACGACCACTGTTACCACCACCAGAGTTCATGTTTGAACCGAACTCTGACGACTCAGGATCGATGAACGAGTTCTTGGTAAGTGTAAGCAGATCCTGACCGGTAACATATACACGGAGTTTCTGCAGGCCCAGAGGCTCAATCACCTTCTTAGGCAGTGAATAACCGATGGCAAGGTTCTTTAAACGTGCATACTTGGCGTCGAGCACGAAGATGTCTGACGGGCGGCCCCAGTTGTTGGTATCTGAGGCCGAGCCCTGTGCTGCCAGACGTGGATATTTAGCGTTTGTGTTAGTCGGGGTCCAGAAATCAAGCTGATGCTTGTACATCACATAAGAATAGTTTGAGTGGTATGGCTCGAGCAACTCGCCACGCAGCATCTGCGAACGTTTGCCTACACCCTGCCAGAACATACTGAAGTCGAAGCCCTTCCACTCGAAGCGGTAAGTGAATCCGAAGGTGTAACGTGGGAAGGCGTTACCTACGATAACACGGTCGTTAGAGTCGATAACGTTGTCGCCATTCTGATCCTTGAACTTTAGGTCGCCAGGTGCTACCTCGGCACCAAGGGGCAGAGCTGAGTTCTTAATCTCATCGTAGCTCTGGAAGATGCCCTCTACCTGCCATGCATAGTAAGAGTTGAGCGCCTCGCCAACGCGGATAATCTTGTAAATCTCATCTACACCGCTAATCTGCTCGTTACCAGGGAATTTGGTAACCTTATTCTTTGAGTCGCCGATATTGAAGTAGAAATTGTGCTTCATATCACCGGTCTTCAAGCGGTAGTTGACAGAGAGCTCCCATCCGTCGTTCGACATCTCACCGATATTGGTGCTTGGCATGGTGGTTCCGAATACACTGGGCTGCAAGGGTTTCATGAGGATGTCCTTGGTGCGCTTGGTGTAGTAATCGAAGGTGATGTTCAGGGCATTATGCAAGAACGAAGCATCGAAACCTATATTGAAAGTGTTGGTACGTTCCCAGGTCAGGTCCTTCAGTCCGAGGTTGAATCCGGCTCCGGCTACGGCCTGATTGTTATAAGCATAGGTGGTAGAGCTAACGCTATAGCGGGTATAGCGGTCGTAGTCGCCTACAGCCTGACTACCCAGAATACCGTATGAACCACGGATCTTCAGGTCGCCCACCTTTTCACGATATTTTTCCATAAAAGGCTCTTCGCTGATGCGCCAGCCTAACGACAGTGAAGGGAAGAAACCCCAGCGGTAATCCTTATGGAACTTTGAGCTACCATCGTAACGGAAGTCGAACTCAGCATAATAACGCTCGTTGTAGTTATAGCCGATACGACCTAACAGTGAGGTAATGCTGGTCTGACCAGAGCTATCTACCGTGGTAGCACCGCCGATATTACCAACCTCGCCAGTGGTGATGCTGGTTGAAGTACCCAGATCGGGATCAACATAGTTCTTCCAGATTTCGTTGTTATACCAGGTGTACGACTCGTTGGTGGCACCGAACAATCCGTTTACGGTATGGAGACCGAAGGTCTTGTTGTAATCCAACAGGATCTGGGTGTTCAGACGGTAGTTGTCGGCATTCCAGTTGCTGGTCTTAAAATCTGAATCCTTACGTGGACGGGGCTCAGTAGCATCCTCGCCAGCATAGTAGTAAGAGGGCATGTTACGTGAGTAGCGGTTGTTGCCCACTACATCGGCACCAAACACACCACGCAGTTTCAAGCCGTCGATAATCTTGAGCTCACCAGTAACGCTGGCTGTAACGGCATTGGTACGGTACTTATCGAAACCACCCGACTCAAGTTGTCCCAGCGGGTTGAACTCGCCCCATACATCGTTAAGCAGGTAGCGACCATCGGCCGACTTCATCTTATAGATATAGCTGCTGGGCACACGACTGGCATCAATCTCCAAGCTGCTACCAGTGGTGTTCTTACTGTCGGTGCGGGTATAGGCCAGTGTGGCAGTAAGCTTCAGTCGGCCCAACTCGGTAACCAGGTTGGTACGGAAGTTATAACGCTGCAAACCGAACTTCTGGTTGCTGACGTAGTTACTACCCTGATCGAAATAGCCGGCAGAAACCATATAGGTGGTTTTATCGCTACCACCACTGATGCTGATATTGTAGTTCTGCTGCATGGCGGTCTTGAAGATCTCGTTCAGCGCCCAGCGCTCCTCGTCCTGATGGGCGTAGAAGTCGAGAATCTGGTCCTGACTGTAAACGGGGGCATTACCCACATTAGTCTCGGCCATGTTACGCAGCACGGCATTCTGGTAACCGGTAACAGGGGTGAACAGGATGTGGGGATCTTCCCAACCTACCATGCCATTCAGTCGGATACTGGTGCGCTCGTTGTTCTTACCCTTCTTGGTAGTAACAAGCACAACACCATTGGCCGAACGTGAACCATAAATAGCGGCGGTACCAGCATCTTTCAGAATCGAAATATTTTCTATGTCATTGGGATTCAGACGATTGAAGTTATCATAATCGGTAACCAATCCATCGATCACAAACAGCGGACTGTTATCGTTCAGCGTGCTGATGCCTCGAATATTAAAGTTGTTGTTCTGGGCATTAGGGTTGTAGTTCTTACGCTGGATGATAACGTTTGGTGCTGCACCCTGCAAAGCCTGTGTAACGTTGGCTACAGGACGATTCTCCAACAGGTCGGAACGAACCTGATCGACAGCACCCACGGCACTTTTACGAGTAGTGGTGCCATAACCAATCACCACCACCTCGTCGAGGATAGCATTGTCTTCCTTCAGCACAATACGACTCAGGTTGGCATTGGCACGCAGCTCCTGGTTTACATAGCCTACATACGAGAAGACCAAGACATCGGTTGGTTTGCAGTTCAGCGAGAAGCTACCATCAAGGCCAGTAACGGTACCCGAGGATGAACCTTTTACCGAGACTGTTACACCGATCATAGGCTCTCCCGATGCATCAACAACTGTGCCCCTGACAGTGGTTTGCTGTACATTGTTAGTAGCAGCCACTGAGACACCATTGGCAAGAGCCACGGAAGGACTGCCTACGCATAGGGCCACTCCCATAAAACCTCGCCAGATGAATCTGGAATAGTTGAAATTTACTTTTTTCATTTAGTAAAACTTTAGATTGAATGTAATTTTAGTTATAGAACAGTTTAATTGCTTATTCGGTTTTTATTAGCATTTCGGCACCTTTTGCCAGTTGGGCATGAGGCACAAACCAGCCCTTGAGCGGCTTGCCACCTACCGTTATCTGACTGATCTTACGACCACTACCCTCGCGACGGATAGTAAAAGTGTTACCAGTGGTACCCAGGGTGAAGCTCACCTTGTTGAACAATGGCACGGTAACGATATACTGCGGATCGGCAGGCGAATAGGTATAGATGCCGATGGCATTGAGTACATACCACGACGACATCTCGCCGGCATCGTCCATGCCTGCATAAGCCAGTCCCTCTTCGCCCATACCATAGTAATGATTCAGCAGCGAATCAATCACCACCTGGGCCTTTTCCTGCTTATCGGCAAAATAATAGGTATAAGGAATGCTATGACCTGGCTGGTTACCATGACAGTAGGTACCTAAGAAACCAGTAAGGTTCCAAGCCTCGTAGCCATGGTTGGGCTGGGTAAACAGCGAGTCGAGTTTCAACTCAACAGCCTTCTTAGATGGATAGAGAGCCACCATTCCCTCAGGATCGTGCGGAGCAAAGAACAACGAGTTCCAGGCATCGGCCTCACGATACATATAGGCATAATAGGGGTACCAAGGATCAAAATCCTTAATCCATGAGCCATCGGCAATCCTGCCACGCCAGAAACCTGTTGACGCATCAAACAGGTTCTTGTAATTCTGCGAGTGTTGCATCAGTAGTTGGTAGTTTTTCTTATCTTTCAGTTCGCGGGCAATCAGAGCGGTGGCATAATCGTCGTAAGCATACTCCTGGGTCTTGGTTACCGAGGCCTTATACTCATCCCAAGTAGGCACGTTGGTGGTATCTTTCTCGGCTATCCAACCCTGCTTCAGGTACTCCTCGAGCCAAGGGCGACCGCCACGACCAGGAACGGTGGCATTCTTAAGTAGGAGCTTATAAGCACGCTGCAAGTCGAACCCTTTGATACCACGCAGCCACGAACCTGCTACAAAGATAGAGGCATGGTCGCCATGGAAGAAGGTAGGCATATAACCACCGGCCTTCTCGCCTTTATCGATAATCGACTTGATGATATCGGTAGTCACATCGGGGTTTATCATACCTAACAGAATGAGCTTGTTACGATAGGTATCCCAGAACGAAGGATTGGTATAGTAACGGAAGTCGGCCTTACAAACACGGCCCTGCTCGTCGGTATACTCACCATTCACATCGCTACGCAAGGCAGGCCAAAGGAAGGCACGGTAGAGTGTGGAGTAGAACATGGTTTGCTGCTTCTGGGTACCACCCTCTACCTGGATATGTCCCAGCTGTTTGTTCCAGATGTTATCAGCCTCCTGACGCACCTTCTCAAAACTCTTGTTCAGCATCTCGGCCTCGAGGTTCTGCTTGGCATTGGCAATGCTTACAAACGAGAAACCTATTTTGAGTTCCAACGCGCGCGATCCTTTATTATTTAGAAAATCGACCACAGCTATCTGATGGCGAAAATCCTTCTGGATGCTTACCTCGCTTACATCGTGATTGGCCACAGCATAGAAGTAGATACGGCCCTCGCCATCCTGGAATCCCTGGAAGGTGTTGGCACCCGACTTCTCGATTTTCCACTTGCGGGGACGATTGTTGCTACGTGTGATATCTACAATCAGACGTTTCTCATCGTCGGCACGGAAGGTATAACGGTGGAAGCCGCAACGCAGGGTTGAAGTGAGTTCGGCATTTACATGATAGCGGTCGAGATACACCTGATAGTAGCCTGGATGAGCCGACTCGTTAGTATGACTGAACCATGAGCAGAAGTTATCGGGGTAGAACCTGCCAGTAGCAGGCATGATGGGCAGGTGAAGCAGATTCCAGTGGCCCTTACATGTGTGCGCGAAACCATATATCTGATGGTCTTCGTACTGATAACCTGAACCCGAAGGATACATGGTGACTGGAGTGAGCTGCACCATGGCATTGGGTAAGGCTGAGCCAGGAAATGACTCAGCTCCCCAAGCGCGTTTAGTTTCTGTGCGTGTATATCCCAGATCGGCTGGGCTCCATAGAGTTGTTGTTCCGATAAAAGGGTTCACCTTTCCGGTTAGATTTTCAGCCTGTACGAGTTGTACTGAAATGAACAGGCAGACGAGTAATGTTAGAGTTTTCTTCATCACTTTACGGTTTTTATTATTTTCGTGTGGCAAAGGTAGACAGAAAGAAACGAAACAATGTCCTCGTTTCTGCAATTATTGTACAACATACTGATTTGACAGGAATTACGACAAGGAGCTTATTTATAATTAGTATCTTTGCAAACGACTAATTAAAACATTAAAAACAGAACAAAAATGAACAGACGTACATTACTCACCACCATCCTGTTGGCAGGGCTATCGGTGCCTGTTATGGCCGACGGGATAGAAGACTGGAGCAAAACGATTGCCGCTCCAGCCGACAACACAAAAGTAACCCGTAGACCCGCCGTCAAAGAACGACTTTTCTACTCAGACACTATCGAGAAGAAGATTGCCGAGGTAAAAAAGATGCTGAAGGATGCTCCATACTTAGCATGGATGTTCGAGAACTGTTTCCCGAACACACTCGACACCACTGTACACTACTCGGATGCTGAGGGCGACGACGATACCTTTGTATATACAGGCGACATCCACGCCATGTGGCTGCGCGATTCGGGTGCCCAGGTGTGGCCATACGTACAGTTTGCCAAGAAAGACAAGAAAATCAGAAAAATGGTACGAGGCACCATCCTGCGCCAGTTGAAGTGCATCTGCATCGACCCCTATGCCAACGCCTTTAACATGGGACCTACAGGCAGCGAATGGGCCAGCGACCATACCACGATGAATCCCAACCTGCATGAGCGCAAGTACGAGATCGACTCGCTGTGCTATCCCCTGCGCCTGGCCTACTATTACTGGCAGGTAACTGGCGACGACAGCATTTTTGGCGACTTGTGGCAAGAAGCCATCGGCAAGATTCTGAAGACTTTCCGTGAGCAGCAGCGCAAAGATGGTCATGGTCCGTACCGCTTCCAGCGTACCACAGCCCAGCAGTACGACACCGTGAGTCATGGCGGCTATGGCAACCCTGTAAAGCCAGTAGGACTGATTGCCTCGATATTCCGTCCCA
Source organism: Xylanibacter ruminicola Ga6B6 (assembly GCF_000687715.1). Taxonomy (GTDB): domain Bacteria; phylum Bacteroidota; class Bacteroidia; order Bacteroidales; family Bacteroidaceae; genus Prevotella; species Prevotella ruminicola_B. Next base: position 231,354 of record NZ_JHXD01000002.1, on the reverse strand, counting down.
GCGACGACGCCACGGTGTTCCCCTTCCTCATCCCATCCAATTTCTTTGCCGTAACATCACTGCGTAAGGCTGCTGATATCCTGACCAAGGTGAACAACGACACCAAGACTGCCAACGAGTGCACAACCTTAGCCAACGAGGTGAGCGCCGCCCTGCAGCAGTACGCTATCTATAACCATCCTAAATATGGTAAGATTTATGCCTTTGAGGTGGATGGCTTTGGCAATCAGCACCTGATGGACGATGCCAATGTGCCCAGTTTGCTGGCAATGGCTTACTTAGGTGATGTGGATGTTAACGACCCAATCTATCAGAACACCCGTAAGTTTGTGTGGAGCGAGGATAACCCTTACTTCTTCCGTGGTAAGGCCGGCGAGGGTATCGGTGGACCTCATGTAGGCTACGATATGGTATGGCCCATGTCGATTATGATGCGTGCCTTTACCAGCACCGACGATCAGGAAATTAAGGAGTGCCTGCAGATGCTGGTGGATACAGATGCCGGCACAGGCTTTATGCACGAGTCGTTCAACAAGGACAATGCTGCCAATTACAGTCGCCACTGGTTTGCCTGGCAAAACACCCTGTTTGGTGAACTGATACTAAAACTGATAGATGATGGAAAAGTGAACCTGCTCAAAAACATTCAAAAATAAAAAAAAGGAAGCGCCCCTCTCGATGTGACTCGGGAGGGGCGCGATGTTAGGTTTGGGGAAATTGGCTATTTTTTGAACAGATGTGGGATAAACTCGTTGAGACCACGGCGCCAGGTGAGCCACTCGTGGGCAGTACCCTTCGACTCGTTTGAATCTACCTTGATACCCAACTCACGCAGCTGCTTAACGATATCGCCGCTCTTGATGAAGTCTTCCTCGCCCCAGTTCATATACATATAATGTATCTTCTTATTGAACTCATCGGCGTTGGCAAACACACCATCGTAGGCAGTCTTGACATCGAGACCGAAGATAGCACCGCTGAAGGTTCCGAGCCAAGCAAACTTATCGAGATTGGTCAGTACAACATCGAAGGTCTGATGACCACCCCATGACAAACCTGCCATAGCACGGTTCTCGCGATCGCTCTTAGTGCGGTAGTTGTTATCGATATAAGGAATAAGGTCGTTCAGCAGTACAGGATAGAACGAAGCACCATAGGTGCTGCGACCAGCCTGATTGTTACCACCACCGAATGGAGCCTTGATATCGCCACTCTCCATGACCACAATCATAGGCACAGCCTCGCCCTTGGCAATGGCGTTATCCATGATGTGCTGCATGTGACCCTGCTTGCTCCAGCCAGTCTCGTCCTCGCCCATACCATGCTGCAGGTATAGCACAGGGTAACGCTTCTTGGCATTCTTAGCCAGCTCGTACTCGGCTGGGGTATAAACCATAGCGTGGCGCCAAGTCTTCTGCTCGTTGCTGTAGTAATAGATGCTACGAACCTGACCAGCGGGCACACCCTGCTGTGGACGGTAGTAGTCGCCCTCAGCACCCTCGGGTATCTCGATACCACCGGCCTCACGGTTACAGCCGAAGAAGGTCTCGGTTGAAGGATCGATGAAGTTTACACCATTGATATTCATGAAATAATAGTGGAAACCAACGGGCAGGGGATCGGTAACAGCCATGAAATTGCCCTTACCATCGCGCTGCATGTCGTATTTCTTGTTGCAGATGTCGAGCACCACCTTGCGGGCCTCGGGAGCTGCGATGCGGAAATAAGCACGACCTTCCTTATCTACCTTGGGGAACTCGTTACCAGGAACGGTTGTCTCAGCAATAAAAGCATCGGCAGGAACCTCAATCTGCTTAGGCATCTCGATATAGGGGCGCTTGGGCTCGTAACCCAAGTGACGGGCAACAGCCTCGCCATAACGGCAACCTAACTCGCGATAGCCAGCGGCATCGAAGTGCAGACGGTCGGGACCATTGGTACAGCCATCCGAAGAGATGACCTGTGAGGTGTGCAGGGTAAGAGGCAACTCATCAATCTGCTTCTTACAACCGATACATACACCCTTACCATCGGCCTGAACAATGTTTCCGGCATAGAGGTTTACCTCCTCGGGCTTCAGGTTCAGATCGCCACACAGGTTGTCGTAAACCTGCTTAACCATACCTGCCCACTTTGGATCGCCGGTATTGGTCTCGCCCTGGTGCATCAGGATACCCTTAATAACACCATCTTTCTGAGCTTTCTTAGCCAATGTAACCAGACGCTCGTAGGGGTTGTTATCGTAGGCAGCCAGCATACCCTTCATCCAGTTTGGGGCTACCTTCAGGTAGTTCTGGATGCTATCAGGCAGGAAGCCCTTGATATCGATACCACCGATAGCCACGTGGATGACACCAATCTTAATATTCTCAGGCAGTGAAGCCACGAGGGTACGACCGAACCAGTCGGCGGGAGTCAGACCAGTGTTTGGACGACAGAGAGGAGCCGAAGCCTCGCACCACTCACCCATCTTACGACCCTTTTCGGGGAAATCGACAGCGGGCATCAGGAGGAAGCGTGGACCAGGACTAGTCAAATCCTGAGCCTCGGGACGGGCATTACCCTCCATGTTTGACTGGCCGAAACACAGGAAAATGTAGAAATTAGGATCGGGCTTGCCAACCTGTTCGGTAGCAGCCGTCTTAGGAGCGGCCTTACGTTTCTGGGCCGACATGCTGGCGGGCAAAATGAGCAATGCCGATGCCAACAGGAAAGTTTTTAAAGTTGATTGATACATTTTAATTGAGTTGATATAAAGTTATTATTTAAGTTTTTTCTTTCCACCAACGATGTAGATGCCACGAGGCAGCGCATCCCACTGCTGAAGGGTTGCTATCTTGATGCCCTGAAGCGTATAAACAGCATCGTTATCCACAGAACGCTCTACCTTATGAATACCCGCTGTAATGCTGGATTTCAAGAAATCGAAATAGGCTGGCGCATCGTATTTGGCTGGGGCAGCATCCTTCAGGTATTTGCCCGTAGCCATATTCTTCAATGTAAAGCCCTTGCCACTCTCATATTTTATTTCCCACACAGCGCCATCTTTGACATCTTCGCCATTCTGGTCGTTCAAACCGAGAATAAAGCTACACCAGCCTGTAGTTGGCTGAGAATTAAGATAGCCTGGCTTGCCATAAACGCTGTATTCGCTACCGTTCAACGTCATCAAGCGCAACAGATAACAACCATCACGACCAGAAATAGCCTCGGCCTTAAACATATAACCGCTGATACTCTTGTTATTGATGACGCCCAGAGGATCGCCCGTGTCAAGATTCTGATTTTCAGAACCATAAAACATCTTCTGACTCTCCTTATTCACGATAGCAAAAGGCTGGGTGGTTATATCCGAAAGACTGGTCAAAGCTGTCAGGGCGCCTAAATCAAGACCGCTAACCTTAACCACAAATGTCTTTTTCCAAAGGGTACCCTGCACATCGGTATATGAGACCTGTACCTGGGCTTCGCCATTGGCCAATGCATGTATAGAACCATTCTTAACTTCAACCACCGAGGGCTGATCGACTTCATAGGTGGCCACATCAGAGATATCCTTCGTATGACCATCGCGATAGAGGACCTTCAGCGAGAACTTGGTCTTATCGCCAATCATCAAATCAAATGATTCCTGATCAGCCTTCAGTGACTCAATCGTATAGAAATCGCCCGTCTCAGCCTCATCGTCGGCATGGGGATAGTTCACATTATAATACTCGGCATACCAATCCATACAAGCCTTACCACAAGCCTCTTCGAGTCCATTAAAAGCCGGATAGACGTTGCCCGTAGAGAGCAGTTTATCGATATCAAACAAACAACCTGTTCCTGACAGCGTCATCGAGATATTACCATAATAGTCGAGCATAGCCTTGTAAGCCTTACCCCATTTAGAGGTTGAGCCTGTTGACCATGTACCATAGTTAGGCTGTACCCACTCGTTATGCTCATTATAATGACCTTGAGCCGAGGGGTTCTCAGGACTCCAGTCAACCTCGGTAATAATAATCGGGTTGGTATCAACTACCGGAACCTGCTTATGGAACTGCTCAATCTTGTTCTGCGGATCGGGATTGGCATCGCTGCAGCCATACCATCCGGTATAGTCATGAACAGCATAACCGATGTTATCACCCTCGATAGGATAAGTAGCATAACTGGTATAGTTGGCCTGCCATCCAGTACCAGGCGCCCATATAATCCCCGTAAAGCCGTTTTCGCGGATCTTATTGACGATAGGCTGGAAATAGTCATGGAGCGCTTTGGGATCGTCCTGATTCTGGGCATTTCTCAAGTTAACAGGTTCGTTGGCCAACTCAATACTAATCTGACCGGCATGATCCTTCACAAATTTCTGCTGAGAGAACACATCCCATATATACAGCAGATACTGATTATAATAATCACCCACCTTCAAGTCATGAGGACATACACCGGGAGGGCGTACTACTACGTACATACCATATTTCATAGCCATCTCGGCCAACTTCAGATATAGCTGTGGCAGGTATTTCTGATAGCGCTCGGGATTAAAATTCTTGATGTCTGCCTCGCCCGACGCATCGGAAGCCTGTCCTACTGAGCCTGCATAAACATAACCATCGGCAGGATCGTTGGTCCAAGCAGGATCCATGTGCAAACGGAACACATCGCACTTAGCCTTCTCCATGCCTTTGAATAGTTTTTCAAAATAAGCCAGACAGTTGGTAACGCCTGTATCATTATAGTGGTCCCACCAACCAAGTGCCTTGGAACCTTCCCAGCGTCCACCATTAAAATAATTACTGGGCGTATCCATCACACCATGGAGTACCACTTGGTTTCCATGTTTGTCAACAAGCCATCTTCCCTCAGTATGGAGCGAGGGCAATGGCTTGACTCCCTGAGCTCCTGCGCCAAGCGCACATAGAATTGTAATCAGAGTAAATATACGTTTCATCAATGTTTCAGTTTATTCTGGGTGCAAAGGTACGCAGTTTTCAGAAAAGACCTTTTTCAAAGAGTTACATTTACTTTTGTGTGCGTATCATCGTCCCCTAACAAGCACTTTTTTGCCTTGTTTTTGAGTTTATTTAAAATTCTTTTGTATCTTTGCATCCAGAAACATCAATTACTTGGAACCGTATATGAGACAGACAAAAATTTGGATATTCCTGATGGTGATGGCAGGCATTCTGATGGCAGCCTGCAACAATGAGGAGCAGAACGGACAGATGAGTGAAGCCGACAAATTGATTGAGAACACTCAGAAGACCAAGAACTACCCTGAACTGCTGAAGGTGGTTGACAGTTTAGAAACCACCGGCAGCATCACCCCCACCAAAGCATACTATTGGCGAGGCTATGCCTGCGACAAGATGAAACGACAGCGCCTGGCTGAGTTCTATTGGAAAGCATCGCTCGATGCTGCTGAAAACGCAACCAGCAGCGACGAGATGGCTTACTATGCCAAGTCGGCCAGTCGTCTGGCTAACATGCTATCCGTAAGAGGTGACTATCAAGAGGGATTAGACCTCACCGTACCTGTAGCCAACAAACTGGAAGAACTGCACTGCGACAGTACCAGCGACTACCTGAACATACTTATATATATAGGTTGCTGTCAGGAGGGCTTAGGCACAGCCAATGGTAATAGCGATGGTTTTAATAAGGCTTACCAGCGGCATAAGGAAAACATAGAGACGTTCCACAACGATGTGGTCTATAAAGATGGTATCACCGGTCTCATCAATATTACCTATAATTATATATATGCCAAGAAATGGCAGGAGGCCCTGACATGGACCACCCGCTTTGGACAGATACTGAGCGAATACGAACAGCGACCTGATGCTGATGCCGACTTTATCGACCGACAGCTGGCCCGCTACGATATCTACCAGGCGCTTGCCCTACTAGGTTTAGGTCAAACCGAAGAAGCTGCCAAAGCCTACGAAAAGTTCCAGAGTACCCGTTACAGTAACACACCTAAGGGACGTATCGACGCTAACGACTATCTGACAGCCGCTAACCGCTGGGATGAGGCTGCCGAACACTATCGTAGTCTGGATGCGATGATGGGCGAAACGCCGCAGAATTACTCGTTGGAGAACATCGAGAACCTGGTACTGAAGAAATACCGCACTAACCTGCAAGCAGGGCGACGCGACTCGGCCATCCAGGTTTCTTTGAATATCACTAATGCATTAGGCAAGGCTATTGCCAAGTCGAAGAAGATAGAACTGGAAGAGCAGGCTGTGATTGTAAAGACCGTAGAGAAGATGACAGAGCAGGAAGCCAAGAAAAATCGCAAGTATCAGTTTATGATTGCTTTCGGTATTGCCATTGTCATACTCTGTTTGTTAGGCTATGCACTCATCCGTCGCCGTATGGCACATCAGCTACAGGCTGCCTACGAGGATCTGAAATACGACTACGATCGTATGGAGGCCGACACAGCAGTGAAAGAGCGTGAGGCCTCAGAATTCCGTATAGCCCAGAATATTCAACGTGTGATCACACCACGACTACTGCCAAAATACAAATCGTTCGACTTGTGGAGTGCCGTAAAGATGGGGCAGATGGAAGGCAGCGGCGTCATGGATTACTGTGTACGCGACGGAAAACTGTTCTTCTGCGTGGGAGAATCCGGCTTAGAAGGTGTCAAGGCATCGCTGCTCACTACCATCGTCAAAGCCCAGTTCCGTACAGCTGTCACCTTTGAATCGCAACCAGACAAAATCATGTCGGCCATCAACAATGCCTTGGCACAGAAAGAAAACAAGGGCATCGACATACGTTTGTTTATTGGTGTACTCGACATTTATAATGGTAAGTTGTTCTTCTGCAATGCCAGTCATGCAGCCCCACTATTGGTAAGCAACGAGCTACACCACCTGCCTGTAGAGCAGAATGTGGCCATAGGCGAAGAACCCAACTATGCCTATGAGGCTCAGGAGATTACGATGCTGCCTGGTACCATGATATTCCTGAATACAGAAGGACTTATTAAGGTAAAGAATGCTGAGCACCGCGTGTTTAACGAGAAACGCATGTTAGGATCGGCACTGCAGGCCATGAAGTTGGATTCTCGCCCCAAACCATTTATCGAGAACATGCTGGACGCTGTTCACCGCTTTGCCGGCGACTTCGAGCAGCGCGACGATATGGCCTTGCTGGCTATCCGATTCAAAGGTGCCACCAAATTAGAACAGAAACCCGACGAAAACTTAGAGCCTGAGATGGAGTCCGAAGTAGAAACGACTGCAGTTCCACAGCAGCCAGAGCCAGCAATAACTACGGAGCCCACACCTGAGCCACAAGTATTCGAAGAGCCAAAGGTTTACGACGAACCTGAGTTCTACGACGAGCCCGATGTAATCATCGAAGATGCCGAGGCAACTGAAATACAATAGACAAACAGTTAACAAAACTATATCCAGGAGGTGCTGCGCAACACAACGCAGCACCTTTTAATGTTATTAGAAGTTTAAAAATGGTAAACGTTTAATAAGGGTATATTTTTAAAAAGTAACCAGAACTTTACCAAATGTTACATTTTTGAACAATTTGGCAATTTTACAAACTCTACGTTACAAAAAATAAACTAATTGAGTTAAATTTATAATATATTTGCAACCGAAAATTGAAACCTAAAAGTACGAATTCAGCCAAATAACATATTCAATTATCTAACTAATTAAATTAATTATGTGGAATTTTAAATCAATCCAAAAGCCGTTAATGGCACTGTTCCTGCTCTGTTTGTTCCCACTGGGAGCGCTGGCTCAGAGCTTGATCAAGGGAACGGTGAAAGATGTATCTGGCGACCCGATCATTGGTGCTAGTGTAAAAGTACAGGGATCAAAGTCGGGTGTCATTACAGACTTCGATGGTAACTTCAGTATCCAGGCCGACAACAATGCCACACTGGTTATCAGTTACATTGGCTACACTACCGAAAGCATTAAGGTAGCTGGCAAAAACAATCTCTCTGTTACTCTTAAAGAAGATGCACAGACCCTGAACGACGTCGTAGTAATCGGTTACGGTGTACAGAAGAAGTCAGACTTGACCGGTTCTGTAGCATCAGTAAAGGCCGAGGACCTGAAGCACCGTTCAACCACCGACGCTGCTGCTGCTCTGCAGGGTAAGGCCGCTGGTGTACAGATTCTGAACAGTTCAGGTAAGCCTGGTCAAGGTGCTTCTATCCGCGTACGTGGTTACTCTTCTAACTCTAGCAACATCGGTCCTCTGCTGATCGTCGATGGTCTGCAGGTATCAAGCATCCAGTACCTCGATCCTTCAATGATTGAGTCAATGGAGGTGCTGAAGGACGCTGCTTCGGCTGCCATCTACGGTGCTGAGGCTGGTAATGGTGTTGTACTCATCACCACCAAGAGTGGTGCCAAGAGCAAGGGTCAGGGTTCAATCACTTACGAGGTCAAGTTCACAAACCAGAACCTCGGTCACGTTGGTAAGCTCTTGAATGCAGGTCAGTTCAAGGATTGGATGGACATGCAGTTAGGTGAGGTCGAGAAAGATGGTAAGATGTACCGTCAGCTCGATCTGGACATGCAAGATGCCATAAACCAATATGGTTGGAATCCCAACACCGATACTGATTGGATGAAGGAATATTTCGAGGACACATGGGCACAGCAGCACACACTGACTTTCCAGGGTGGTAACGACCGTGGTTCTTACTTCCTGAGCACCAGCTATGTAAACCAGGATGGTATCGTAAAGGGCAACAAGGATAGATATGAGCGTTTGACAGCTCAGATCAATGCTGACTATAAGATTAAGGATTGGTTGCAGATTGGTACAAACACTGCTATCGAGAAGTGGTCTTCACGTGGCGTATCAGAGAATGGTTATGGTTCTTCATTCGAAATGCTGCTTTTGATCGACCCATTGACTCCCTTGTATTGGACTTCTCGCAACCAGATGCTGGGTGAATATGCTTCATATTACGATGCAATTCAGGCTGGCAACTCAAAATATACTCTGTTTGGTGATGAGAATGGCTACTATGCCACTTCATACTTCAACACACGTCTGGCAGGTGCCAACCCATTCTCACAGCGCGACCGTGCCGAGGGCAGAAACGAGGGTGTAAACGTGAATGGTACTGTATTCATGAACATCACTCCTATCAAGCAGGTAACCTTCACCTCTCGCTTAGGTTATCGTTTGTCATTCAACAATAGCTCTGACTGGCAGTATCCTTACTACCTGAATGGTCAGACCAAGGGTGACAACTACACCATCAACGGTGCAAGCAACAACTCTACCTGGTATCAGTGGGAAAACTTCATCAACTACAACCAGGACTTCGGTAAGCACAATGTAGGCGCCATGGCCGGTATGTCATTCCGCCAGTACAACTCTAACGGTGTTAGCGCCAATGCTTCTGGTCCAGATATTCTGACTGCTTATGAGCCTAACTACAGATATTTGAACTGTGTAAACGGTAACGATGATACTGTTAAGGGATTCAGCGGCATGCCTAACATGACACGTGCACTCTCTTACTTCGGACGTATTCTCTATAGCTATGACAACCGTTACAGCTTGCAGGGTAACTTCCGTGCTGATGCATTCGACTCTTCTAAACTGTCAAAGGATAACCGTTGGGGTTACTTCTTCTCTGGTTCAGCAGGTTGGACATTCTCTAACGAGAAGTTCTTTAAGGACAACATCGACCCAAGCATCATGTCTTTCGGTAAGATCCGTGCATCATGGGGTACTAACGGTAACGTAAACGTATTGGGTAACTACTCATATACAGCTGGTATTGGTCTGAATGGCCAGTGGTATCAGTATGGTGCTACAAACGCTGCTACATACGGCTCTATGCCTAATGGTATTGCCAACCCCGACCTGACTTGGGAGAAATCAAGACAGATTGACCTGGGTGCTGACTTCCGTTTCTTCAACGATCGTCTGTCTCTCGGTATCGACTGGTATAAGAAGACCACTAAGGACCTGCTCGTTAAAGCTCCTGTAATGCCTGAGTCTGGTTACACTGACATGACTATCAACGCTGGTGAGATTGAGAATAGCGGTCTTGAGGTTGAGTTTACTTGGAAGGACAACATCGGTGACTTCAGATACAGTATCTCTGGTAACTTCGCTACACTGAAGAACAAAGCAACCTACCTTGATCCTTCTATCGAGCGTATCTCTGGTGCCACCGTTGAAGGAGCGTCTCCTGGTGCTATCCGCTGCTACTTCGAGCAGGGTCAGCCAGTATGGTACATGCGCGGTTATAAGTATGCCGGTCGTGCTGCTGATGGTACCGCTCAGTACTATACCAAAGATGGCGGCCTTACCAACGACCCAACTGATAGCGACATGACCAACATCGGTTCTGGTCTTCCCGACGTTACCTTCGGTCTGACTATCAATGCAGAATATAAGGGCTTCGACCTGACCGTATTCGGTGCAGGACAGGCCGGTAACGATATCTACTATGGTCTGTATCGTACAGGTTACAACAACATCGCAAAGGGTGTTTATGATGACTTCAAGTCAAAGAAGTTCCCCGAGGCAAAGAGTGTTTACGGTGTTGCCAAGTTCTACCAGTCATCAGCTATGGTATATAACGGTTCATTCTTCAAGCTCAAGCAGATTCAGCTGGGTTACACCCTGCCTCAGAACCTGACAAAGAAGGTTTATATGCAGAACGTACGTGCTTACGTATCTCTTGACGACTTCTTCACATTCACCAAGTATCCTGGTCTCGATCCAGAAACTTGCACACAGGAGTACAACTGCCCAGGTCTTGACAAGGGTAACTATCCTAACATGCGCAAACTGGTTCTTGGTTTAAGTGTTACATTCTAATTCCAATCAATAAAAATCGAATATAAATATGAAAAAGATATTATTTTCAGTTGCTCTGCTTTCTGCTGGCATGATGTGCACTTCGTGCGATCAGGACTTGCTCGAAATTGAGCAGAAAGCAACCAGCAGCACAGGTAACTTCTATAAAACAGATGCCGATGCAGAGTCTGCCGTGACAGCCATGTATGCAACATACATTGGAGAAATTGGAGGTAATGAAGGTATCTGGAGTGCCTATATCACAGGTATCAACTATGCATCTGACGATGTATTCGCAGCAGGTGGCGACATGGCCGACCATACTGGATTCCGTGAGTTGAACGAATTCCGCTACGATGCCAGTTTCGGTCCAGTCAGCACCCTTTACAACCACATCTATAAGGCCATCTACTCTGCCAACCTGGTTATCAACTACTTTGGTGGCGAACTCGCTGACACACCTACTAAGAAACAGGCTGTTGCCGAGGCAAGAGTAATGCGTGCATGGGCTCACATGCTGGCTGCACAGGTTTACTATCAGCCACCATTGGTTGACCACCTGATCACTACCGACAAGCCATCTAACGACATTTCTCAGAAAGAGATTTTCGACTGGTGTGTCAAGGAATGCGAAGAAGCAGCAAACGATCTGCCTGAGCGCAAGGGACAGACCGACAAGGAAGGTGCTTGGCGCGTAACAAAGGGATTTGCTCAGTTCGTAGGTGGAAAATCTGCCCTGTTCGCTGGTGATAACGCTAAGGCAGCCAGTCTGCTGAAGCCACTGGTAGAGTCTTCTAACTATGCACTGGTTCCCGGTAACCGTTTCCGCGACCTCTTCCACATCGAGGGTGACGGTTGCGAGGAGAAGATCTTCGAGTTCAACTATACCACTAACACTGCTATCGGTGGTGTATGGGGCGGTAGCATTCAGCGCGGCCGTTGGATGGTTGCCAACGTACTCAACTGGCGTGGTGACGATATCGTAGGCGGTGGTAAGAATCCACAAATCTGCGCAACCGGTGGTTGGGGCGGTGGCTCTATCAACCAGGATTTCGCTCACAAGATGCTTGCTAATGATGGCGACAGCTATCGTCGTAAGGCAACATTCCTCACCTCTGACGAGTTCTTCTACGATGCAACACTTTGCCCATGGGCTGACGACGTAGAAGCAGGCGGAAAACTCTCAACTCGTGCCGAGAAGGAACTTGACGAGAATCGCGGTATCACCAAGAGTGCCGGTTCTTTCTCTCGCAGTGATGTCATGGAGGTGAAGATGATGTGTCATCCTAAGGATGTTGACCTCTCTGTAGGTGACAACTGTAACAACACCAACCTGTGCCTGGCACGTCTGGGCGAGGCTTACCTGCTCTATGCCGAGGCTTGCTTGGCATCTGGCAACAGCTCAGAGGCTCTGAAGTATGTGAACAAGATCCAGCAGCGCGCCGGTTCTAAGACCATCTCTTCATCAGTTGACCTGCAGACCATTCAGGACGAGAAGCAGTATGAGCTCTGGTTCGAGGGTTGCCGTTGGTTCGACATCGTACGCTGGGGCATTGCAAAGCAGTGCTATGACAAGGTGCTCGACAACATTCCTCTGCAGTGGGATGAGTACTGGAATCCTTCTGATGGCTCTGCTCCAAAGACCAAGCCTCACAAGCTCTATTACAAGATCCATCATCCATTCGCCGACGCTGGTATCAAACTCCAGTTCGTAGCTGGTAAGAATGAGTACTGGCCAATTCCACAGACCGTTATCGAAATCAACGATCAGATGCACCAGGTACGTGGTTGGGCAAACAATTAAAATCAAATCGGATGTTTAATAAATGAAATATAGTAGTTAGTATTAGACACATTGTTTTGGTATTTCGGAGGTGCTGCGTCGCGAAGACGCGGCACCTTTTTTATGATAAAAAGCAACATTTGCCCGCATATTAAAAGAAATTAACAGGAATGATATAAAACAAAAAGAATTTGTTACAAGAAATAAAGTAAGATAGTCGTTTTTTATCGTATATTTGCAGCGTGTTACGATTAAAGTGGCATCAGTGATAGTCAACCATAAACCTTTTACCATCTATCCCAAAGCTTCTCTTACCAATCGTAAGAATCTGACCATACGACTATACAGATTAATACTAAAAAAGACTTGTTTTGGTTTTATTTGTAAGATGCTGCGTTGTGACAACGCGGCATCTTTACGAAGAGGAATGTTACATTCTGTTTTGCATTTGTAACATATATATAAAAAAAGGTAATCATAGATTAAACGTTTCTCTAAGAAAAGACTCAAATAACTGAAATCTGATGAATACAACTGAACGTATTACTATACATTATCTATAATAAATAACAAACCATTGCCAATGAAGAAAATTTGTATTTCTTTACTGATGTCTGTGCCTCTGGTAACGTTGGCACAGAATCCGGTAATCCGCGACCAATTCTCGGCAGACCCGACGGCTCGCGTATTCAACAACAAAGTGTATCTCTATCCATCGCACGACATCATGCCACCCGCTGGTCAGCGACAGGACTGGTTCTGCATGGAAGACTACCACGTGTTCTCATCCGAGAATCTGACCGATTGGACAGACCACGGTGTGATTGTAACCCAGAACAAAGTGCCCTGGGTACGTCCTAACTCCTACTCGATGTGGGCGCCCGACTGTGTGTACAGAAATGGCAAGTACTATTTCTACTTCCCATCTGCCCCTGCTGAGGGTAAAGGATTTGGATTTGGCATCGGCGTAGCCATTGCCGACAATCCTGAGGGACCATTCATTCCTGAGCCAGAGCCCATCAAAGGCATCAGCGGTATCGACCCCTGCGTGCTCCAGGCTTCGGACGGTAATGCTTACATTTTCTGGGGTGCTGGCCGCTGCGCAAAACTCAAGCCTAACATGAAGGAGCTGGCTGACGACACACCAACAGAAAAGGTAAAGTTTGGCGAGCGTGAGTTTGAAATGAAAGGCGTAAACTGTCTGAAGGGACTGCCAAGCCGTCAGGCCGAAGGTCCATTCGCTTTCGAATATAACGGCAACTATTATCTGACCTATCCTTATGTAAGAGAGAATACCGAAGTACTCGGTTATGCTATGAGTAAGAACCCAATGGGTCCCTACGAGTACAAAGGCTTGATTATGGCCGAGCATGCCAACGGCTGCTGGACCAACCATCACAGTATTATCAACTACAAAGGCCAATGGTACCTGTTCTATCACCACAACGATTTCTCACCACGTGACGACAAGCGTCGCTCGGTATGTATCGAGAAGCTATACTTCAACCCCGATGGTACTATTCAGGAGGTGAAGCCAACCATGCGTGGTGCAGGTATCAATGAGGCTACCGAAAAGATTGAGATCGACCGCTATAGCGAGGCCAGCAACGATGTTACAACATCGCTGATCGACACCGTGAATACTTTCCGTAGCTTCCAGGCTACACTCCCCGTAAAGGGCAGCTGGATTAAGTATAACGATGTAAACTTCGACTGTCTGACCGAGGGTTATCTGATTGTAAATGCCAAGGCTGCCGGCAACACCACACTCTATGTACGTGAGAAGGCCGCCAATGGTAAGATTATCGCCAAGATCGACATGACCGTGAAGCCCGAGAGTCCTGCTGGCGCACCAGCTATGTTCCGTCGCGACTTCAGTAACCAGTGGCTCACACTGACAGCCCCATTAGAGTACATGCCTAAGGGTGTTACCGACTTGGTAATTACCTGTGAGGGCGATGCTGGAGTAAGCGTAGACTGGATTCAGTTCAAGAACCGTCCTAAGTACTTCTCAGCTGTTACAACACCTTCGGCTCAGCCCGATAATGAGGGATTCATCCGTCGTTGGTTGCTCCTAGAGCCTATCGACAAACCAAATAGCGGCAACACCGTATTCACCGACTCATATCTGCGCGAGCACTTTAACACAACGTATTTCAAGGGCCAGCAGACTATCGTTCCAAAGAACGGTCAAAAGGTAAAGGCAGAATACAAGAAGGTAGAGGTTGCTCTTGGTTTCGGCCATGGTTTCGGACAGCAGGAGCCTGCAGAGCCAAAGGTAACAACCGTTAAGCAGACGCTGACCTGGCACGCTCTCGACAGTGAGAACATGAACGTAAAACTGTTCCGTTTTGCAGAGAAATGGGGACAGCAGGTTTACGGCGTACTCTTCTGGGCAGTAACCATCATCGACTGCGACGAGGATATCGAGAACGTACGCTTGGCCGTAGGTTCTAACTCAGCCTCAATGTGGTGGCTCAATGGCGAGGAAGCACTGCTGCTCTCTGGCGACCGCCGTATGGTAAAGGACGACGCTATGTCGCCACGTCTGACTCTGAAGAAAGGACGTAACATTCTGCGCGGTGCCGTTATCAACGGCCCAGGTATGAGCGACTTCTGCGTTCGCTTCCTCGACGAGAAAGGTAATCCTGTAACTAACTATACAATCAAAGCACAATAAAAATGAAAAGACTACATACACTTCTGGCGGCACTTGCTGTAACAGCAGCCGCTAATGCGCAGATTGGCGCTCCTTATATTCACGACCCCTCGACACTCGCTGAGTGTGATGGCAAATATTACACCTTTGGCACTGGTGGCGGCGGTATCATTACCGACGACGGCTGGAACTGGCATAGCGGAGCCGACCGTCCTGGTGGCGGCGCAGCCCCCGACGTACTGAAGATTGGCGACCGTTACCTCTGCATCTATGGTGCAACAGGTGGTGGTTTAGGCGGCGGACACGCTGGTCGTATCCTCACCATGTGGAACAAGACTCTCGATCCAAAATCGCCCGACTTCAAGTGGAGTGAGGCCGTAGAGGTTTGTGCCTCTGACGGTATGGAAGATCAGGACGCCATCGACCCAGGATTGCTGTTAGATCCTACTACTGGTCGCCTGTGGGTAAGCTACGGAACCTATTTCGGAACCATCCGACTGATTGAGCTCGACCCCAAGACTGGTTTCCGTAAGAAGGGTAACAAGGAGAAGGATATCGCTATCGACTGCGAGGCCAGCGACCTGATGTACCGCGATGGCTGGTACTATCTGTTGGGTACCCACGGCACTTGCTGCGACGGCGTGAACTCTACCTATAATATTGTAGTAGGTCGCTCACGTAGCGTAGAAGGTCCTTATCTCGACAATGTTGGTCGTGACATGTACCATGGCGGTGGAAAGATGGTGATTGCAGCCGAAGACCGCGCCTGCGGTGCCGGTCACTTCGGACGTTTCATCGTTGACGAAGGCGTTGAGGTGATGTCGTTCCACTGGGAGGCTGATTTCGAGCAGAGCGGTCGTTCGGTATTGGCCGTACGTCCTATCGTTTGGAAGAACGGCTGGCCAGTTGCCGGCGACAACTTCAAGGGCGGTAACTTCTGGATTGAGTCGGAGCGCCGTGGTTATGCACTGGAACTCACCGTTGACTTTATACGTATGAAGCAGGAGCGCCAGGGTTGGTTCAACCGCAACCAGATGGAGCAGCCAGTGAAGCCTATCGCCAACCAGACCCTCGCTGAGGTAATCGACACATGGCCAAAGGGCGACATCCCTGCTCGCATCTGCGACTACATGAACCGTCCTCACCAGCGCTGGACTATTACTCCAGTTGACTCTGCCGGCGGTTATCTGAGCAATCCTTATTTCAAGATTACTATCGAAGGAACCGAGCGTGCTCTGGCAGCTACTGCCAATAAGGAAGTAACAACCGTTGCCACTTACACTGGTGCCGACGAGCAGCTCTGGCGTATTGAGCAGCTGACAGACGGTACATACCGTATCATGCCTAAGGCCATTCCTGGTCAGGAGGGTGCGAACAAGGAATTCTGCCTGTACTCTGCTGGCGACTCAACACCTACACTCGCTAAATACGATTTCAATACAGACAACTGTAAGTGGAATTTCAAAAAGCGCTAAACACAAAAATCCCCTCCTTCGCTTCGAGGGAGGGGATTTACTATTTTAGAATTCAAGAATCAGCGACTGACGCGACTTTAGCTCCATATTCTTCGATAAATCATAATAGCGATTAGTCAGGATATCCTTAGCCTTTGATGTCTTCCCGATAACTTCGGCATAACGCTCAACTTCAAGTGTTGCTGGTTTCGATGTACCATTCAGGATGGTGAGCGCTGTTTTACCCTGATACTGACGGGCAATCACGTAGATACCATTAAACGGTGTGAACTGAATCTGCTTACCCTTGATAATCACATCGTTACCCTGACGCCAGTGCAGCAGACGAGAGAGCCAGGTAAACATAGCCTGTTCGCTCTGCGTACGACCTTCCTTTGTAAAGCAGTTATGTGTATCGCCGGGGAATCCGCCAGGGAAATCCTTACGTACATTACCATCCGTTTTCTCCTTTGTACCGTTCATCAACACTTCAGTACCATAATACAACTGAGGAATACGATTTACAGTAAGCAACAGCGCCAGCGCCTGCTTCAGGGCGAGGGTATCTTTGCCATTGCCCAGGTAGCGGTCGGTATCGTGGTTCTCGATAAAGGCCATCACACTCGATGGGTTTGGATAGAGATAATCATAAACAAACGAGTTATAGATGCGATTAAATCCCTTCCACCAGCCATCAGTCTCCTCGTATCTGGCCTGAGTCAACTTGTCGAAGAACGAGAAGTCCATCACAGTCTTGAGATAGCTGTTCTTTTCCGAGAGTTTTGAATCCATCTGCCAAGCAGCAGTGTAGGCGGGTTCGGTTACCCAAGTTTCGCCAACGGTATTAAAGTTTGGATACTCCTCGTTGAGTTCCTTCAGCCACTGTGCCATGGCATCGGCATAGGCATAAGGATAGGTATCCATGCGGATGCCATCGATACCCACGGTCTCAATCCACCAGATAGAGTTCTGGATGAGATAACGCATCAGATGAGGGTTATGCTGGTTGAGATCAGGCATAGAGGGCACAAACCAACCTTCTACGGTCTCTTTCAAATCAATCTCCGAAGCATAGGGATCAACTACTGGGGTGAGTTTATACGATGTTTGCAGATAAGCGCTCTTAGCGGGCGCTGAACCATCGGCATTAGCAGTAAAACCAGTCATCGGATCGCGCCCGCTCTGTTTCTCGTTCAGCCATTCGGGGGTATTCAACCAGTCTTTGGTTGGCATATCCTTGGTCCAGGGATGCTCAAAACCGCTGTGGTTAAAAATCATATCCATCACAATCTTCAAGCCCTTCTGGTGAGCCTCATCACAAAGACGCTTGTAATCCTCGTTAGAACCGAAGCGAGGGTCCACCTTATAATAATTGGTGGTAGCATAGCCGTGATAGGTTGCGAAATCGTTCTTGGTGTCGGGCGAATCATTCTCGAGTACAGGAGTAAACCAAAGTGCTGTTACACCCAACTCCTTAAAGTAGTCGAGATGTTCGCGGATACCATTCAGGTCGCCACCATGACGCAGACTAGGCTTGGTGCGATCCTCAACATAGTTGCGCATACCCTTAATCTTTGAAGGATGGTTGGCCCCCTGTGCAAAACGGTCGGGCATCAACATGTAGAGCACATCGGCATTGGTAAAGCCCATACGCTTGTCACCACTCATCTCACGCTGTTTAAGTTGATACTGCACCTTGGTCTTACCAAAGTTCAACACCATCGTGCCTGGCTGTGCATCACGCAGATTCATGTAAACCAACAAGTAGTTGGGCGAATCAAGTCGGACGATACTGTCGATGACTGCACCTGGATAATCGGTTGTTACACTTGCAACATCGCGGATACCTTGTCCGTACACCATCAGCTGTACCTGAGGATTCTTCAAGCCTACATACCAATCGGTGGGTTCGATACGGTCAATCACTTGTTTCTTTGCTGCACTCATCGTTAAAACGTTTGCCATCAGAATGGCGGTTACTAATAAAATCCGTTTCATTTTTGTTCTTAGTTTATTCTCATGTTGCAAAGATAGGGATTTTTCTGATACGTTGTTCGCATCAGAAAAGAAATCCCATAACATAGCTGTGGCAAACGATTGCACAACCCCTACCCCTTGTACTCGGTAGGGGTAACGCCAAACTGTTTCTTGAATACTACCGAGAAATGACTCTGGGTACTGAAGCCCGTCATATCAGCAATTTCGGCTACCGTATGCTTACCACCCTTCAACAGTTCGGCAGCACGGTTCAGCTTATAGGTACGGAAGAAACTGCTGGGCGTCTCGCCAGTCAAACCCTTTATCTTATAATAGAGTTTGGTACGCGAGATATAGAGCATCTTGGTGATACGGGTTACATCGAGTTCTGAATTCGAAAGTTCTTCCTCCATCAGCTTGTAGAGTTCCTCCATAAAGCGCTTATCCTGCTCCGACAGAACGTTATCCACACCTTCATCCTCAGTGGTAGTGGCATTCGTCAGCAATTTGCGCACACGGTCGCGGTTCTTCAGCTGCGACTGGATGAGTGCCGAGAGCACAGCGGGCTCGAAAGGCTTGGTAACATAGGCATCGGCACCTACATTCAAGCCCTCAACCTGATTCTCGGCTGTTACCTTGGCTGTTACCAGAATAACAGGGATATGACTCAGCTGTATATCCTGCTTGATTTCCTGACAGAGCTGATAACCATCCTTACCAGGCATAGCCACATCACTCAGAACAATATTCGGTTCAGCGGCTCTCATCTCTTCGAGTGCCGTATCAGCATCGAGACAAGTAATCAATCGATAGTCGTGCGAGAACAGCATCCGCATGTAGTTGATGATTTCGGTATCATCGTCAACAACAAGGATTGTGGGGCGGTCATCATCATTCTGATGACAGGTGACAGGCGAAGGGTGATAGGTGGTAGTAGACAATTGGGCCCCTACTGCCAACGTATTATCGCCTTCCAGCGGTCTGCACTCTGCGTCGGTGTATGCCTCTTTATTCATAGGATAAACCAAGGTAAACACAGCACCACCATTTCCCGAGCTTTGCTCGCCTACCCGTAGGCTTTCACGATTACCCGCAGTCAGAGTGCCATGGTGCAATTCGGCCAATCGACGCGAATAATAAAGTCCGATACCCGTACCATAGTTGACGATGGCTTTCGTCTGGTTATCCAACTGATAGAAACGTTTAAAGATATTCTCTTTGTGCTCCTCAGGGATTCCCTTACCCGTGTCGGCGATGGTTATCTTCACATTATCATCAACCACATCCAACTGCACATCTATCCTGCCGCCCCGAGGGGTAAACTTTAAGGCGTTCGACAATAGATTGCTGACAATCTTCTCCAGTTTATCGCCATCAGTCCAAGCCATCAGTTGGTCTTCCATACCAAAGCGGTTCAGCGTCAAGCCTTTTTCCTTGGCATTAAACTCAAAGGTATCGCAGATGTCGTTCATCTGTTTCACCACATCTATCTGCTCTACGCTCAGTCGCAGGGTATCGTTCTCCAATTTATTAAAGTCCATCAGCTGGTTCACCAGTTTGAACATACGCTGGATGCTACGCTGGGCAATGTTCAGTAAGTTACGTTCCTCGCCCCCAACGTTGTCGCTCTTAGCCAACTGTGCCACAGGACCGGCAATCATCGTTAACGGCGTACGGAATTCATGTGCGATATTCGCAAAGAAGCTCATGTTCATCTGGTTGGTAC
Organism: Xylanibacter ruminicola Ga6B6; assembly: GCF_000687715.1. Classification (GTDB taxonomy): domain Bacteria; phylum Bacteroidota; class Bacteroidia; order Bacteroidales; family Bacteroidaceae; genus Prevotella; species Prevotella ruminicola_B. The sequence continues at coordinate 210,946 of NZ_JHXD01000002.1, read as the reverse complement.
GCAACTCCTGCTCCTTCTCCATCTCAGCCTTTCGGGCAGCACGACGAGCAGCCACCACTCGACGGGCACTCTGGTAAAGATACAAGGCTATCAATACGCCAACTATCAGATAGATGAGCCAAGCCCACCACGAGAACATCGGTGCAGGTTCTACTATCACACTGATCTGACGCTCATCGCTGCTAGCCTCATCACTGGCACTGTCGGAGATACGTACTCGGAACGTATAATGTCCCGAAGGCAGATTGGCATAGCCGGCAGCATGCCTGCTACCCGCATCAATCCAATCGTTATCAAATCCTTCCAGCTTATAATAGTAATGTACGCGCTCGTATTCGCCAAAGTCGAGAGCGGTGTACGAGATGCTAAAGCTATTCTCACTGTGCTTCAAACGTATCTCCTTACAGTTATCAAGCATCGACTCGATGGGAGCCCCCTCTGTGGGACGTATCATCTGATTGTGAATCTTCAGATGACAGAACTTCAGAGGGATATTTCTAAGTGTATCGATATCAGCAGGATTAAACATGGTGATACCATCGGTACTACCGAACACCAGACTGCCATTTGGCAACTGGCACGAAGCACGATCGGCAAACTCATCACCAGCCAGACCGTCGGCCTTATAAAGCGCAGTCATTCCCCCTGTCTTGGCATCCAGACGGTTCAGACCCTTCATGGTACTTATCCAAAGGTTTCCTTGCCGATCTTCCTCGATACTGGCAACGTCAGAACAGGAGAGACCTGCAATACGGCGCACCTCGTTAGTCTGGGGATGATAGCACAGCAAACCATTGCTCACGGTACCAATCCAGATATTGCCTTTAGCATCCTGATGCATATCGGTAGGAATATACACACTACGACGGATACAACGCTGCATGCTGGGAATATCCACGGCGCTCAGCTTACCCGTTTTTGGATTCATCTTCATAATCGACTGGTAGAAAGCTGATATCAGCACCGAGCCATCCTTTAATTTTAGGATTGATGGGATAAAAGTAAAGTCGACATTAAACGCCTGTTTGGCTTCTGGCTCAGAGCTACCTGGCTTAAAGGCAAAGATATAAGTAGTGCTGGTTGCTGCCCATACGGTGCCGTCGTCGGTTTGCTCGAAGCTCATTGTCGGCGGCAATTGCCACTGATTCAGGATATTAAGTTTACTACCATCATACTGGCATTTCATGACACTATTCGTGGTTGACAGCCAGAGTTGTCCGTCGCGATCGCAGAAAATATTTGTGATGGCATTCTTCTTCTCGCCTGCCGGCAGACCAGCAATCTCTATATGCTCGGCTTTCTGGGTGGCAGAATGATACACAAACACGCCCTTCAGCAGCGTAGATATCCACAGATTGGCCTGCTTATCGATAGCAACAGCCAACACCGACGAATTCTCAATCACTCGATTCAGGTAGTTATCGCTACCGCCAAACTTCTCCTTATAGTAGTAGTCGACAAAAAGGCCCTTATCATACGTACCCAACCAGATATTCTTTCTGGAGTCCTGGAAAATCTTGGTGACATAGGCATCGGGCACCGGCAAGGTAAAGTTAGCGTCGGCCTGCCCCTTCAGCGTATGCGTGAGCAGGTTCAGTTCGAAGAGTCCGTTACGCGATGTACTGAGCAGGATGGTATTGTTGTCCAACAGGCAGGCAGCCTGCAGCACACTGTTGTGAGCCGTCAGCCTATCATGCATCTCGCTACTGAGCGGAATCAGCTGCTGCGACTTGGTATCGTAAAGCACCAACGTGCCATTGCCCGAACACAGCAGCAACCCGTTGGGCAGCAGTTCGAAGAAATAGAATCCCAACTGCTGACCGGCTTTCACCTCGGCTTTCTGTTTAAATGTCTCGCCATTGATAACCAGCAGATTGTCGGAGCCCACCATCAGGATATTATCGGCGCCATCAATAAAACAGTCGCCCCACGACTGATTGGTGATGGTTCGATTAAACTTCGACAGGAAGATATGTTGCTGCTCGTCGTACATCAGTAGCTCCATACCGTTATACGCAAAAATGCGCCCCTTACTGTCCATCAATAGTTTCCGTGCATTCCGGTTACTGGTTTGCATCGGTATCGATTCAAAATTGTCCTGTCGGGTGTATCGGCACACCCCGTTGACAGTAGCCACCCACAGCCGGCCTTGCTGATCGCAAAGCAGACTCTGTATCTGATTATCGGGCAGCCCCAATGAATCGAATGTACAGAAGTATTGGTGATATTCGTGCCCATCGTAACGGTTCAAGCCACGAAAGGTGCCAATCCACAAGTAGCCATCGGCATCTTCGGCAATGCACTGCACACGACTGTTCGACAGTTCATTGGCCACCACCAGATCATGCTCCTCGTCCTTATCCAGCGACGTTCCGTCGGTTCCCCGGCGCTGGCAGCCCAGCATCAACATAGCAAGCATTGCACAAACTATAATTGCGAAAACAGGTTTTCTATTAGTCATCTTTTTGTAGTTATTTGCTTGCAAAGATAACAAAAACTCCAGATAATTCAGCAATTATCACCATTATTTGAACATACACGACAACTTTTAAACAAATCGGACAACCCGCGTAGGGCTTATTCGAAGGTGAAAGGCACCTTCACTACCTCTGGTCCGTAGATGGTTTTAAAGTCGTCGCGCATAGAAATCACATGGTAGCCGCTATCGCGCCACTTCTGTGCCAGCGATAGTGCCTTTTCGCGGTTAGCATGGTCGCGAGCCTCATCATCAGCCACCAGCATAAAGGCGGCAGCACGGTGTTTGCTATTGCTCAAGCAGTAGTTATGCATGGCGCTGTCGCCACCGCTATTGCCAAACGACAGTACGGGCACCTTACCAATCTCCTGTGATATCTGCAGCACCTTATTGGTCTTCAGATTCTTGATAATCAACTCATCGGTACGCACCAAGTTCTCTTCTTTGCCCATGGTATAGTTCACACCTGCCACGTCGCCCTGACTGCTAGACACCAGTCTTACATCCATACCTATCACCCTGTTTGGTGCAATACCGATTGACTCTACCAATGCACGACAGATAAAACGATCGGAACCCGATACCACATAATAGGTAAAGCCATGCTCCCTCAGATACTCGAACACCTCGAGCATGGGACGATAGAAGCTCTGACCATAGGTCATACCTGTAAAACCGTTAGCAGTCTTAGCAGCATAGGCTTTTACGTAGGCATCAAACTCGGCCAGCGTCATACCAGCATAAGCTTTGGCAGCGGCTTTGGCATGAATCATATCGAAATGGTCGGGCAACGCCGTGCCGTTACGCACAAAGTCTCGGATGTTCTGGGCTGCTGTACGCACATCCTCGGGAGCTTTGTCGCGGTAGTCAGCATCGTCGAGCACACGGTACTCCAGCAGATTATACTCAAAATAAGTAGGATAAAGCTCACCCACAAAGGTGCCGTCCATATCAAAGGTGGCAATACGGTCTTCCTCGCTGATATAGTTCGGCGATTTCGGGTTAGTCACATCCTCAACATACTCCTGCAAGGCAGTCAGTGCCTCACACTTGTTCCAGGACTCAAAATACGATTTTTGTACAGTAGCTTCTACATCATCATTACTGCACGAAGTAATTGCACTTGCGCCGCTGAACGATAACAAAGCGGCAAACATCAAAACGGTTAATTTCTTTATCATCTTATCATAAGATTAGTTTGTTGTTGCAAAAGTACAAAACATATTTAATAATGCAAAAGAAAAATACGGAAATATGAACAAAATCGACAAGTTTTAAACAAATCGAACAACACCTATATAGATTTGAACAAGCGCGAAAAACGAAAAACAGAATAAAAAAACACTATTTAATAATTCACGTTACCTTTGCAGCCGAGATTTTCAAAACCAAATAATATTCCTAACAATTAACTCAAAACAATTAAAACTCAATGAAGAAGAGTAGTATTATGTTGATGTTGATGGCACTGATGATGTCAGTAACATCTTTCGCCCAAGGACTGAAGGGCAATGTAATCGACGAAAACGGCGAACCCGTTATCGGAGCAACCGTAGCCGAAAAGAGTAATCCAAAGAATGCTACCATCACTGATTTTGATGGTAACTTCGTGGTAAATGTAAAGGCTGGACAGATTATCACCATCTCTTACATTGGCTACGAAACACAGGAAAAGCCTGCCAAGAATGGCATGACTATCCGTCTGCAGCCCGACAACAAGGTGCTCGACGAGGTGGTTGTAGTAGGTTATGGTGTACAGAAGAAGAGTAGCGTAACAGGTGCCATCTCTCAGGTAAAGCCCGAGGATATGGAGAACCGCACCATCGCCAACGCTCAACAAGCCCTGCAGGGTAAGACCTCGGGTGTACAGATTATCCAGTCGAGTGCTGCTCCTGGTTCATCACCAACCATCCGCGTGCGCGGTTATTCCTCTAATTCAAGCTCAGAGCCATTGTTCGTTGTTGATGGTGTGCGCCTGAGTGATATCAGTGGTATCGACCCCAGCACCATCGCCTCGATGGAAATCCTGAAGGATGCAGCCTCGGCCGCTATCTACGGTGCCGAAGCTGGTAACGGTGTGGTACTCATCACCACTAAGAAAGGTAAGCCCGGACAAGGAAAAATCTCTTACGACTTCATGTTTACCGACGAGAGTCTGGCCCGCATCCCTAAGATGCTGAACGCCGAGCAGTATATCCAGTATATGGACGAGGGTAACATTTTTACGAAAGACTATATGCTGAAGAACTGGGACGGTGTGACCAACACAGCTTGGACTGATGTGGCTTTCAATCATGGTCACATGCAGAAGCACGCCCTCTCGTTTACCGGTGGTAACGACCGTGGCAACTACTTCCTCTCGCTCGCGTACCTTAATAATAATGGTATCGTTAAAGGCGACACTGATGTGTACAAACGACTCACAGCCACCATCAACGCCGAATATAAGATTAAAGACTGGTTGAAGGTAGGTACTACCAACCAGATTGAGAAATACGACGTTCGCTCGGTATCTACCAACAGCGAGTACGGCTCGCTGCTGACATCTATCCTGATGCTCGACCCACTGACTCCCGACACCTACACCGCTGAGAACCTGCCTTACCAGATGGTAAACGCCCAGGCCAACGGCAAGCAGCTGTTGCAGGACGAGAATGGCAACTACTATGCCGTATCTAAGTTCTATGCCGGTGAGCAGTATCATCCCATGATTATGCGCGACAACGGTCTGTCAAAGAACCAGGGATTCAACATCAACGGTTCTATCTATGGCGATTTCACACCATTAAAAGGCCTCACTGTTACCTCTCGTTTCGGTTATCGCCTGGCTGGTACACGTAGCAGCAGCACCAGTCTGCCATTCTATGGTAACGGTGTACAGAGCCGCGACTACCTCGACTTCAGCGCAGGCTCATCTACCTCTATCTACTATCAGTGGGAGAACTTTGCCAACTATATGAAACAGTTTGGTGGTCATACCGTTACAGCCATGGTAGGTATGTCGTTCCAGAAGTCATCAAGCGACAATGTGAACGGTTCGCTGACAGCCAATGGCGAAGATGCCTTGAAGAAGAACGACCCATTGTTCTACTATCTGAACTATGCCAACGCATCGGCCACCAAGGGTGTAAGCGGCGAAACCAACGAGAGCACCAAGTACTCATACTTCGGTCGTCTGTCGTATGATTTCATGGGCCGTTACCTGCTGCAGGCTTCGCTGCGCGCAGATGCTGCCGACTTGTCGAAGCTCTCAAAGAAAACCCGTTGGGGCTACTTCCCTGCCGTATCTGTAGGTTGGACCATCAGCGAGGAGAAGTTCTTTGCACCACTGAAAAAAGCTTTCGATAGTTTGAAGTTCCGTGCCAGCTGGGGTCAGAACGGTAGTCTCTCGGCATTGGGCGGCTACAGCTACAGCACCGATATGGCACTGGGCGGACTCTATCCATTCTCTTCGGGTATCAACTACACCCAGGCCGCAGCCCCATCAACCATGGGTAACGACGACCTGAAGTGGGAGACATCAGAACAGCTGAACTTTGGTTTCGACGGAATCCTGATGGGCGGTCGCATGACCTTCGGTATCGACTACTTTATCAAGAAGACCAAGGACCTGCTGGTATGGGGCACCACACCATCGCTCATCATCGGTGGCAGCACCTCGCCCATGAATGCCGGTAACGTTGAGAACAAGGGCTTTGAGTTTGAGCTGGGCTGGCGCGACCATATCGGCGACTTCAACTACAGCATCCGTGCCAACCTCTCTACCCTGAGCAATAAGGTGACCTATATCGATCCTTCTATCACCCGTTTGAGCGGTAGCAGCTTCCACACCTACACCATCACCTACTTCGAGAAGGGCTATCCCGTTTACTACTTCCGCGGCTACAAGTTTGCCGGCATCGACAAGGAGACAGGTAACCCACTGTTCGAGGATCTGGATGGCGACGGAAAAGTATCGGATGGCGACCTGACCTGCATCGGCGATGCCATCCCCGACTTCACCTACGGTCTCACCCTCACAGCTGCCTATAAGGGCATCGACCTGACCGTATTCGGAACCGGTTCGCACGGTAACAAGATTTTCAACTGTATCAACCGTCCCGACTACGCTGCTTCGAACCGCTTGAAGGAGGTGTTCTACGACAACCGTTGGACCGTAGATAATCCTAACGGCACCGTACCCCGTGCTGGCGCTAACGACATGGATAAGTATGCCACATCGAGTGCGCTGGTTTACGATGGCAGTTTCTTCAAGATCAAGCAGATTCAGCTGGGTTACACCCTGCCTAAGAACCTCATTAATAAAGTAGCCTTGAGCCATGCCCGTATCTACGCTTCGCTCGACGACTTCTTCACCTTCTCTAAGTATCCTGGCTTCGATCCTGAGGCTGCTACCAACTCTACCTCGGGTATGGGTATCGACAAGGGCGGCTACCCCACCTCAAAGAAAGTGGTACTGGGACTGAACATTGAATTCTAAGAGAGTTAAAGAATTAAAGAATTGAAAAATTGAAATCATTATGAAAAAGAATATTATATATATCGCCATGTTGGCTGTTTCATCGCTCGGCTTTAGCAGCTGCGACAGCGAGCTCGACATTGCCAAGCACGGCAACCTGGGAAGCATGGAAGACTTCTACACCAACGACGAGAACACCATGCAGGCCACCTCATCGCTCTATCTGCAGATGCGCGGCCTTCACTACAACTGGTTTATGACCAAGAACAGTCTGGCCGACGATGTCTGGACAGGTGGCGGTTCGCGTGGCGACAACGCCGAGATGGAAAAACTGAACGAATACACCTTCGGCACCGATCACGGTATGGTTCAGAGCCTCTACTCGGGTCTCTATGGCGTCATCTACAAAGCCAACCTGATTATCGACAAGGTACAAGGTGAGACCCCTATCATGAAACGTGCCATCAACGAGGCTAAGGTGTTCCGTGCATGGGCTTCGTTCGAACTGGTAACCCTGTTTGGCACAGCTCCTGTTGTGGACCACCTGTTGGAGCCTGGTGAGTATCGCTTAGCCAATAGCGATCCTTCCGATATGTGGGCACTCATCGAGAACGACCTGAACGAGGCCATCAACAGCGGTACCCTGCCCTCGAAGAGCGACGTGAACGATGCCGAGGGTAGCATCCGCATCACCAAGGAAACGGCTCAGGCTTTCTTAGGCAAGGCTTATCTCTTCGAAGGAAAGAACAGCGAGGCTGCCGCCATGCTCGACAATGTGATCAACTCGGGCAAATACGCTCTCTATCAGGGCGAGTATGATGCGCAGTTCCATGCAGCAGCCAACAACAACTGCGAGTCGGTATTCGAACTGCAGAAGCGTAACGATACCGAGCAGATGTGGAACCAGTTTGATATGTACCTGTTGATGCAGGGCTGGCGTACCGACAAGATGAACTACAGCGGACAGGCTGCTACCGTGATTGCCCAGGGTACCTACGGATTCATGAACCCACGCAAGTCGCTCTACGATGCGTTCGTGGCTTGGGAAGGTGCCAACGGCTACCGTCTGAACAAAACTATGATGACCTACGAGCAGCTGAAGAACTTTGGCGTTAGCATTCAGACGGGCGCCCTGGTATATGGCTGCGAGGGTTACTTTATGTGGAAGAACCAGTCGCTGAAGGAGGACTGTGTTGTCGATCAGTCATTCTTCCAGGGTGTTCAGTTCACCAATCTGAAGATTATGCGCTACGCCGAGGTTCTGCTGTTGGCCGCCGAGGCTCATCTGCAGGCAGGCAACAGCAGCAAGGCACTCGACTACATCAATCAGATTCGTATCCGCGCCAAGGAGACACCGCTGACCAGCGTAACGCTGAACGACATCAAGACCGAGAAGCGCCTGGAGCTCTGCAACGAGAGCGTACGTTTCCAGGATCTGGTTCGCTGGGGCGATGCAGCGTCGGCACTGGGTCAGCAGGGTAAGGAAATACCAGCCTTCGGTACCGAGGGTGTACAGTGGCTCTTCAAGAACGACAAGTATGGTTTCCAGGAGAAGCACAACCTACTGCCAATCCCTCTGAAGGAAATCGAACTCAACCCTAATATGACTCAGAACACGGGATGGTAATTCTACAATGTAAAAATGTAAGAATGAGAAAATGTAAAAATTGAAAATTATGAAAAAGTTTAGATATATCATCATGTTGTTGGCTGTGATTGGCTTTACGGCTTGCGACAATAAATCAATCGAAGACCTGCAGGGCGAGTTCAACAACATCACCTTCTGCACCTTCAATAACGGCAGCGTACAGCCTACCACCAAGTTGGGTAAGGGCATCAAGGCGCTGAACACCCAGTTTACCGATGCTGCAGGCAACAGCCTCAGCCTCAGCTTTGGCAGCAAGGAGTGGATTCTTGGCGAGGGAACCTATCAGCCTGTAGCCACCCTCACTACAGGTGGTACTTATGCTGGTACTATCAATGGTGCAACCATCAGCGAGGGTAGCATCGACGTGAGCGCCGTGAACGGTTGCTACTTTATCAGCGGACTGGTGAAGACCAGCGACGGCAAGCAGTACAAGCCTTACTTCAAAGGCGAGCTGACCTTCATCGTTGGCGAGGATGATCCTGAGCCCAGCGGCTATACCATGAACATCGCAACGAGCGAGGTTGCCATCATGGACTGGACCACCTTCCAGAACACCGTTTATCCAGACGTTACCAAATATACCATTACCGTCAAGGATCCTAATGGTCAGCAGGTAGCCCTGTTCGATGCCATCAATGGCAACAACAAGCAGGCAGCCGACCTGGCTGGCACCTATACCATCGTTGGCGATGCGCATGATGCCATGCAGATAAGCGCCGGCTACTCAATACCCGATTACGGTATGGCAGGCGGCACCAGCTATCTGGATAATGGCGGCACAATGCAGTATCTGACAGGCGGTAGCGTGGAGATAACCACCGCTAAGAGCGCCGAGGGTGAGACCCTGTTCTCATTTAAGGGCACAGGCCTCGAAACCATCGATGCTGCAGGTACTACCGGTAGCGGTGCATTCAATTTTATGTTCATTTCACTTGTAAAGTAAGAAAAAAATCGTATATTTGCAGCGTGAATAGCTAAATTAAATAATAATAATGAAGAAACTAATGCTTATGGCTGCCCTCTGCCTGATGGGTATGGCAGCCCAAGCTCAGCAGAACCTGAGCTGGGGCCAGGGCCCACAGGTGGCTTCGCCCGATGTACATGCCGACAACAGTGTGACATTCAACCTCATCGCCCCCGAGGCACAGAAGGTGCAGATTACCGGCGATTTCCTAGCCCCGAAAAAGGTAGAATTTGGCGGTAACACCTACGACGCTCCCAACGTGGTGGATTTGGTGAAGAACGAAAAGGGTATTTGGAGTTTCACGACCGAACCCCTGAAGCCCGAGCTTTATACCTATAATATGATTGTGGATGGTGTAAAGATTATCGACCCGCTGAATGTATATAACATCCGCGACATCAACAACCTGTTCAGCGTACTGCTGATTGGTGGCGACCAGCGTGCCGACCTCTACAAGGTCAACAAGGTGGCTCATGGCACCGTTAGTAAGGTGTGGTACGAGAGTCCTACTGCCGGCCTCACCCGTCGTCTCACCGTTTACACCCCTGCCGGCTACGAAACCAGCGGTAAGGCGTATCCTGTACTCTACCTGCTGCACGGTATCGGTGGCGACGAGAATGCCTGGAGCGAGCTGGGTCGTGCTGCCCAGATTCTCGACAACCTGATTGCCCAGGGCAAGGCCGAGCCTATGCTGGTGGTGATGACCAACGGTAACATCTCGCAGGAGGCTTGTCCTGGCGAGACCAGCGAGGGATTCAAGGTGCCAACCATGATGCTGCCAAAGACCATGGAAGGTAGCTTCGAGACTGCTTTCCCCGATGTAGTTAAGTTTGTAGAGAAGACCTATCGTGTCAAGAAGGATAAGGCTCACCGCGCCATCGCCGGTCTGTCGATGGGTGGTTTCCACAGCCTCTTCATCTCTATCAACAATCCTGATATGTTCGGTTACGTAGGTCTGTTCTCAGCCGCTGTCGATCAGCAGCAGCCCAACGGTGGCTTCCCCAATATCTATGCCGACCGCAATGCTAAGATCGACAAGCTGTTTGCCAAGAACCCCAAGCTGTTCTGGATTGGTATCGGCAAGACCGACTTCCTCATCAAGAACAACAACGACCTGCGTGCTTATCTCGACTCTAAGCACCACAAGTACACCTACCTCGAGACCGAGGGTGGTCACATCTGGCGCAACTGGCGTATCTACCTCTCAGAGTTCACCCCATTATTGTTTAAGAAATAGTATATGAAGAAAAACGTTATTATGGCCGTGGCAGCAGCTGCACTAGTAGCTGGCTGCGCCACAGCCGATAAGCAAGGCCCCAAGAACACCATCAACCAGGAGGAGGTGATGAGCAAGCTCACACTCGAAGACAAGGCACACTTTGTCATCGGTACTGGTATGGCAGGCTTCTCGGGCAACGATGCTGTGATTGGTGCTACCCGTAGCTTAGTACCTGGTGCCGCCGGTACTACCTACCCTCTCGACTCTTTAGGCATTCCCGCTGTGGTATTGGCCGACGGTCCTGCCGGACTGCGTATCGATGCCAAGCGTGACAATGATTCAGCCACCTACTACTGCACCCACTTCCCCATCGGAACCCTGCTGGCCTCGACCTGGAACACCCAGCTCATCGAGCAGGTGGGACAAGCCATCGGCGAGGAGGTAAAAGAGTATGGTGCCGACGTGCTGCTGGCCCCTGCCCTGAACATCATGCGTAACCCATTGTGCGGTCGCAACTTCGAGTACTACTCTGAAGATCCCGTGGTGGCTGGTAAGACTGCTGCTGCCTATATCACCGGTGTGCAGAAGAACGATGTAGGTACCAGCATCAAGCACTTTGCGGCCAACAATCAGGAAACCAACCGCATGAACAACGATGCCCATATCTCTCAGCGTGCCCTGCGCGAAATCTATCTGAAGGGCTTCGAGATTGCCATCAAGGAGAGTAAGCCTTGGACGGTGATGACCTCATACAACTATATCAATGGTGTTTACACCTCGGAGAGTAAGGACCTGGTTACCACCATTCTGCGCGATGAGTGGGGCTACGAGGGTACCGTGATGACCGACTGGTTTGGCGGTAAGGATGGTGCCAAGCAGATGTGGGCCGGCAACGATATGCTACAGCCTGGTAAGGCCGAGCAGTTTGATAGCATCGTTGCAGGTGTGAAGAGCGGCAAGCTGAACGAGGCCGACCTCGACCGCAGCGTACAGCGCATTCTGAACCTGGTTGAGAAGAGTCCTCGTTTCCAGGGCTATAAGTATAGCAACAAACCCGACCTGGAGGCTCACGCTGCCGTTACTCGTCAGAGTGCTGCCGAAGGTATGGTATTGATGAAGAACGGTGGCGCCCTGCCTTTTGCCAAGACGGTAAAGAATGTTGCCCTGTATGGTAACACCTCATATGATTTTATTGCCGGTGGTACTGGTTCGGGTAATGTGAACCATGCTTATGTGGTATCGCTGCTCGACGGACTGAAGAATGGCGGCTATACCGTTTCGGATGAGTTGAAGAACGCCTATGCAGCCTACGCTGCCGAGTGCAAGGCCAAGGTAGAGGCAGAGATTGCAGCTGCTGCCAAGAAAGATCCCAAGAACGCCATGCTGATGCGCTTCATGCCCCGTCCATTGCCTGCCGAAAAGCAGTTCAGTGCCGACGAGCTCACAAAACAGGCCGCTGCTTCGGATATCGCCGTTATCACCTTGGGCCGTATCTCTGGTGAGTTTATGGATCGCAAGGCTGCCGACTTCAACCTGAGCGACTCAGAGCGCCAGCTCATCACTCAGGTGTGCGATGTTTACCACAAGGCCGGCAAGCAGGTAGTGGTACTGCTCAATATCGGTGGTGTGATTGAGACAGCCAGTTGGAACACTCTGCCAGATGCCATTCTGTGTGCTTGGCAGGCTGGTCAGGAAGGCGGTAATAGCGTAGTTGATGTGCTCAGTGGTAAGCAGTCGCCAAGTGGTAAGTTCACCATGACATGGCCTGTAAACTTTACTGATGCCTACAGCTCAAAGAACTTCCCCATCGATCAGGATCCACGTATCGACATGACCAATCAGGGCTCAAAGAGCGCCAATGTGAAGAATGTCGATTATACCGATTACGAGGAGGACATCTACGTGGGCTATCGTTATTTCGACTCGTTCGATGTGCCCGTTAGCTATCCATTCGGTTTTGGCTTGAGCTACACCACTTTCGAGTATAGCGATGCCAAGATTAGCGAGAAGGATCATGCCTACGAGGTGAGCGTAACGGTTAAGAACACCGGTAAGCACGAGGGCAAGGAAGTGGTTGAACTCTACATCTCAGCTCCCGACAACCAGGCTGCCAACAAACCCGTCAAGGAGCTCAAGGCCTTTGCTAAGACCAAGCAGCTGGCTCCAGGCGAGAGCGAGACAGTAACCATGACCGTACAGGCTGCCGACCTGGCTTCGTTCGACGAATCAGCCTCAGCCTGGGTAGTAGCCGCCGGCGAATACCAGTTCCTGGTAGGCGCCTCATCGCAGGACATCAAGGCCACACTCAAGGCCACTGTCAAGGCTCAGCAGACCAAGGTTAACAACGTGCTGGCTCCCCAAACCCAGCTCAACCTCCTGAAGAGATAAAAACCTAATCAAATTTCTAACTCCCCCCGCCGCCGATGAATCGCTCCACCCGATCTCATCGGCGGCTTTTATTTAGTATCATACTATCTGCCTGAAAGTATAACACAAAAAGGAAGTTAGTATCATAGTAAAGCACCTTTAGCGTTTGGGTAGAAAAAAAACGCATTTTATTTTGTATTTCGCTCGCTTATTTGTAATTTTGCCACCGATATGAAGATATTTGCAATTGGCATGAACTATGCCGCACATAACCAGGAACTGCATGGGACGCTGAAGCGCCCTGACGAGCCTGTGATATTTACGAAGGCCGATTCGGCGATACTGAATCAGGGTAAGCCATTCTTTATCCCCGACCACCTGGGTCGTATCGATTACGAGACCGAGGTGGTGGTACGTATCTGCCGTTTAGGCAAGAACATCCCCGAGCGTTTTGCCCATCGTTACTACGACGCTGTGACCGTAGGTATCGACTTTACGGCACGCGACCTGCAGCGCAAGGCTAGCGAGGCCGGACAGCCCTGGACCATCTGTAAGGGGTTCGACGGTTCGGCAGCCATAGGCGAGTGGGTGCCTAAAGAAAAGTTCATGGATCTGCAGGCCTTGCACTTCCATCTGGATATGAACGGAAAGACCGTTCAGGAGGGTTGCACCAGCAATATGCTGTATAAGATCGATGAAATAATAGCCTACATATCGAAGTTCTTTACCCTAAAAACAGGCGACATACTCTACACCGGCACTCCCGCTGGCGTAGGTCCCGTAAAGATTAACGACCATCTGGAAGGATGGCTCGAGGAGCGAAAAGTGCTGGACTTTTATTGCAAGTAACGCAATAAAACACAGCTCTTTACGTTAATACATATAGTGAAGACCATCAGCACGTTACTTTCAGTGCTGCTCCTGATAGCCTTAGGCACCACGGCCAAGGCACAAGGGCGGTATGCGGAACACTCGGTGCTCCGCGAGGGTAACTGGGCAAAAATCAGCGTAGCCGAGAGTGGTTTTTACGAACTAACGGATGCACTTATTAAAAAGGCAGGGCTTAGCGATGCCAGCCATGTAAAAATATACGGCTATGGAGGTGCGCTGCAACCCGAACGCCTGACAGGCGATTACCTAACGGCTAACGACGACCTGAAAGAACTGCCCACCTGCACCATGAACGGTAAGCGGGTATTCTATGGCGTGGGGCCGGTTAACTGGTATAATAAGGAATCGCTTGCGCGCACGCGTAACCCTTATGCTGATTACGGCTATTATTTCCTGACCGAGAGTGAGGACGAGCCGCTGACTACCGACAGCGCCACCTTAGTTGGCCTGCACTACCCCGCCAACCACGATTATCACCAGTTGTACGAGGTGGATAACTATGCCTGGTACCACGGCGGGCGCAACCTGTTTGATAAAACACTCTACACCATCGGCACACCACAGACTTACAAGCTGAAGGCCACAGGCAGCACAGGGCGCATAGGCATAGCCCTTACAGCCGATGCCGACTACGAGGCAACCATCAGCGTAAACGATTCGGTGATAGCCACCATCAGCAAAAAGATAACGTTAGACAGCTATACCAAAGCCGACGAGCAGCTGTGGCAGTACGACCTGCAGAACCTGAAGGCCGAGAACACCATCAGCATTACCCAGACCGCTGGCGGCAACCTGCGATTGGACTACATCGACCTGCAGCACGCAGAGCCTGCCCCCATCACCATCGGCGAGCCCACCTACGTGTATCGCATCACCAATCAGGATCACCATGCCGATGCCGCCACCGATATGGTGATTATCATCCCCACCAGTCAACACCTGTTGGCACAGGCCGAACGCCTGAAAGCCCACCATGAGCAGCACGACGGACTGCGCGTAACCATCGTACCAGCCGACGAGCTGTATAACGAGTTCAGTAGCGGCACCCCTGATGCCACCGCCTACCGCCGCTATCTGAAAATGCTGTACGACCGTGCCACCACACCTAACGACAAACCACGCTACCTGCTGCTATTTGGCGATGGCGCTTGGGACAACCGCATGCTCACCAGCGAGTGGAGCGGCTACAATACCGACGACTATCTGCTGTGCTACGAGAGCGAGAACTCGTTCAGTCAGGTAAACTGCTACGTCAGCGACGATTTCTTCTGTCTGTTGGATGATGAGGAGGTGATACAAACCACCAACGGCAACAGCACCACCTATGCAGGTAAGCCCGATGTAGCCGTGGGCCGCTTGCCCGCCCGCACCCCAGACGAGGCCAAGACACTAGTGGATAAAATTATCAGCTACAGCCAGAACGAGTATGCCGGCCCCTGGCAGAACGAGATTTGCATGATGGGCGACGACGGCAACGACAACTCGCACATGAAGACCGCCGACAAGGTGTCCACGATGATAGAAAGCACCTACCCCAATTATAATGTAGACAAGATTTACTGGGATGCCTACCAGCGCACCTCGTCGAGCACCGGCTATAGCTACCCCGACGTAACCCGACTGATTAAGCAGCAACTGCAGAACGGCGCGCTGATGATGAACTACTGCGGTCATGGTGCCGCCTATGCCATGAGTCATGAGCTGGTGATGAAACTGACCGACTTTGAGGCCCAACAGAGCAACTATCTGCCGCTGTGGATGACAGCCTCGTGCGATATCATGCCCTTCGACGGACAGGAAGAGAACATCGGCGAGACCGTAATGCTGAACAGCAAAGGCGGCGGCATTGCCTTTTTTGGCACCACCCGCACCGTTTATGCCACCTATAACGAGGTGATGAACCTGGCTTTTACTAAGCATGTGCTTACCCCAGGCATGGCCATCGGCGAGGCCATACGTCTGGCCAAGTGCGAATTGGTAGAGAAAAGCAGCGACCTGACCTGCAACAAACTGCAATACACCCTGTTAGGCGACCCAGCCTTACAGCTGAACACGCCCAAACAGAAGATGGTGGTAGATAGCATCAACAATCTGCCAGCCACCAAGGGCATAAAACTGGCAGCGGGTTCTATCGTAAAGATAACCGGCCACGTAGAACAGAACAACGAGACCGATACAGACTTTAACGGTATCGTGACCCTGTCGGTACGCGATGCCGAAGAAACCATCACCTGCAGACTGAACGACCGATCGAGCACTGGAGCCGACAAGGCGTTTGTGTATCAGGACCGCACCAACTACCTGTATCGCGGTTCGGAGAACGTATCCGAAGGCGTTTTCCACTTCACCTTTGCCATCCCCAAGGATATCAGCTATACCGACGGCAGTGGTTTGATGACGCTCTATGCCATTAATGCCGATAAGACACGCTCAGCCCACGGCGAGAACGAGAGCTTTGAACTGATTGGCAGCAGCACAGCATTGACAGATTCCATCGGTCCGTCGGTTTACTGCTACCTGAACTCTAAATCCTTTAAGAACGGCGGCAAGGTAAACACCACACCTTACTTTATAGCCGAACTCTACGACGACAGCGGTATCAACGCCTCGGGCAGCAGCATCGGTCACGACCTGGAGTTGATCATCGACGGCGATATGAACCAGACTTACAACCTGAACAACTATTTTGAGTACGACTTTGGCGACTACCGCAGCGGTAGCATCGGCTTTAGCATACCCCAACTGAGCATTGGCACCCACAAGCTGCTGTTCAGAGCCTGGGACATTCTGAACAACTCGACCACCACCGAACTGCTATTCGAGGTGAACGAAGATGCGGGTTCGGGCGAATTCAACGTTACCTGTACACAGAATCCTGCCAGCACCAATACCCAGTTCGTAATTACCCACGACCGTCCTGGTAGCGAACTGAAGGTAACACTGGACGTGTTTGACCTGGGCGGCAGACAGCTTTGGCGACAGACCGATACCGTAAAGGCTACTAACGACACCGTGACGATAGACTGGAATCTGAACGTAGCAGGTGGCAGCCGACTGCACACAGGCCTGTACCTATGCCGCCTTACCCTGAACGACGGCGATAGCCAAACAGTAAAATTGATAATTAAAAAGTAAACATATGAAGAAAAAATTCTTTATTTACCTTCTTACCCTTCTACCTTTACACGCTTCGGCTCAGGACGAGAAGAACGCGATGTTCAACCCCGTAGAGCATGCCGTGATATCGCAGACGATAGCCCCCGATGCCCGTGGCGCCGGTATGGGTGATGTGGGTGTGGCCACCGATCCCGATGTGAACTCACAGTATTGGAACCCCGCCAAATACCCTTTCTGCATCAGTCGAGCCGGTATAGCCTTGAACTATACCCCATGGCTGCGCCAGTTGGTAAATGATATCGACCTGGCCTATCTGGCTGGATACTACCGCATTGGCGACTATTCGGCCATCAGCGGTTCGCTGCGCTATTTCTCACTTGGCGAGGTATTTGCCAACGATGGCATGACGGTAAAACCCTACGAGATGTCGTTTGATGTGGCTTATTCGATGATGCTGAGCGAGAAGTTCTCGTTGGCTGCCGCTATCCGCTGGATATACAGCGACCTGCGCTACGACTATAGCGAAGACTCGAAACCCGCCTCGGCCTTTGCTGCCGACCTGGCGATGTACTATAACAACTACGTGATGCTGGGCAGCAGAGAGTGCCAGTTGGGCATTGGATTGAACATGTCGAACATAGGTAGTAAGATTAGTTACTACGGCGACGACGAGAGTCAGTTCCTGCCCGCCAACCTGCGCCTTGGTGCCTCGCTCATGGTGCCCATCGACGAGTACAACCGCTTTTCGATAGCCGCCGATGCCAACAAACTACTGGTGCCCACCGTGCCCCGACAGGAAGAGGGCGAATCGAACAGCGACTACCAGGACCGCGTGCGCCGCGAGTATAGCGACATCAGTGCCATCAGCGGTATCTTCAAGAGTTTTGGCGATGCCCCTGGCGGATTGAGCGAAGAGTTGAAGGAGATACAATGGAGCGTAGGTGCTGAGTACGTGTACCACGATCAGTTTTCGCTGCGCGCCGGCTACCACCATCAGGCCGAGTCGAAAGGTAACCTGAAGTATTTTACCGTGGGTGGCGGCTTTAAGATGAACGTTTTCTCGCTGGATGTGGGCTACGTGATTTCGACAGCACGTAGCAATCCACTCGACCAGACGCTACGTTTCTCGTTGACATTTGATATGGACGGAATAAAAGATCTGTTCCGCAGATAGTTGATAATTGACAATTGATAATTAATAGTTATGAAGATTAGAGTTGGTATGGGCTTTGATGTCCATCAGTTAGTAGAGGGCCGCGACCTTTGGATGGGCGGTATTAAGTTAGAACATAGTAAGGGATTGTTAGGTCACAGCGATGCCGACGTGCTGTTGCATGCAGTGTGCGATGCGCTATTGGGTGCAGCCAATATGCGTGACATCGGCTACCACTTCCCAGACACTGCTGAGTTTACAGACGGTATGGATAGTAAGGTTATCTTGAAGAAGACCATCGAGCTGATAGCTACCAAAGGCTATAAGCTGGTGAACATTGATGCCACCATCTGCGCCGAGCGTCCCAAGATGAACCCACACATACCCGAGATGAAAGCCTGCATGGCGCAGGTGATTGGTTGCGACGAGGATGATATCTCAATCAAAGCTACCACCACCGAGAAACTCGGCTTTACAGGTCGCGAAGAAGGTATCTCGGCTTATGCTGTGGTGCTGATTGAAAAGGCATAAAAAGAGTGATGCCACAACCCTCACGAGCTGTGGCATCACAAAAGCCTATGTTTAACTAAAAATCCTTTTCGTATAAAAAAGAAATTTTCAGCCCACAAGGGCCAAAAATTTGAAAGTTTAAAAGGGAGCTTCACAGCGACCTCCAGTTATCCCACTGTTGAAAACTTTCTTTTACCAATAACTAAAAACCTAAAACTATAAATATTACTACTAACCTAAAACAATCTAATCTATTAACCTTTTGACGGGTGCAAAGGTACGACGTTTTTTCGAATCTCACAAGTTTTTCTGCGTTTTAAGTGTATAATTACACGTTAATCTTGATTTATATCAATCTTTGTGCACGAACACAACATATATTTACGTATTTTCACTTGGTTTTAACAAAAACTTATTGTACCTTTGTGGCGAGAAAATTAAAGGCATGAAAATACTCATAGTAAATACAAGCGAACGTACAGGCGGGGCTGCCGTAGCAGCCAACCGCCTGATGAAAGCTCTTAATAATAGTGGTGTAAAAGCCAAGATGCTGGTACGCGATAAGGAATCGGATACCCTGACGGTAGCCCAACTCACCAAGTCGCCTATGAAGCGTTGGCATTTCCTGTGGGAGCGACTGGTGGTATTCTGCCATCTGCACTTTAGCAAGCAGCACCTGTTTGAAATCGACATCGCCAATGCAGGAACCGACATCACCAACATGCGCGAATTCCAAGAGGCCGATATCATCCACTTGCACTGGATTAATCAGGGCATGCTGTCGCTCAACAGCATCCGTAAGATTCTGCGTAGCGGCAAACCTGTGGTATGGACCATGCACGACATCTGGCCAGCCACTGGTATCTGCCATTATACCCGTGGATGCGGTTACTTTAAAACCACTTGCAAACAATGTCAGCTGTTGCCTGGTGGCGGCTCAGCGAACGACCTTTCGACCGCAATCTGGAACCAGAAACAAAAGATACTGAGTGAGCATCACATATCGTTTGTGGCCTGCAGTAAGTGGTTAGAAGGCGAGGCCAAGAAGAGTGCGCTGTTACAGGGGCAGCATATCTGCAGCGTACCCAACCCAATTGATACGCACATCTACCACCCCGAAGATAAGCAGCAGGCCCGTCAGCGTTTGGAGCTGCCAACCGATAAGCGCATCATACTGTTTGTGTCGCAACGTGTTACCGACGACCGCAAGGGCATGGCCTACTTTACCGATGCCATCAACCGCTTAGCAGAACAGCATCCAGAAGCACGCGAAAACACGGTGATAGCCATCTTAGGCGGACACTCGGAGGATGTAGCTCCCCAGTTGGCACTGCCCGTTTATCCGTTAGGCTATGTAAACGATGAGAAACGCATTGTGGATGTTTACAATGCAGCCGACGTGTTTGTGCTGCCATCGCTTGAAGACAATCTGCCTAACACCATCATGGAAGCCATGGCCTGCGGAGTACCCTGCGTAGGATTCAGGGTGGGCGGTATCCCCGAGATGATCGACCATCAGAAAAACGGCTATGTGGCCCGTTTCCGCGACGCCGACGATCTGGCTACAGGTATCAACTGGGTACTCAATAACACCGACTATGCGCAACTCTCTCAGCAAGCCGTACATCAGGTCAACATGAACTACTCGCAGCGCAGTGTGGCCTCGAGATATATCGAAGTGTATAATCAGGCTATGGCCTACAAGCATTACAAGATATGAATCCATTGACTCAAGCCGTGATACTCTCGGCCTCAACCCTGCGCATGATTCCACATATCATATTATATATGGCGAATCGCAGTAAGATAGCCCCCGATTTAGAGAAGTACTCTGCCGATGGCAGTGGCATAGGTGCCTTTATCAAAGTATGCACCCGTCAGAAGGTATTCCGCAACCTGTTTTATTACCGCTTGGGCGAGTATGTATCGGTATTCATCAAATGGATGCTTCCCCCCGATCCTACGCTCCACATCTGGTGCCCAAGCATCGGACCTGGTGCCCACTTTGAGCACAACTACGCCACCTACCTGAATGCTGAGCGTATAGGTAGCAATTTCTATTGTCTGCAGCTGGTAACATTAGGCAACGACGGCAAGATGCAGCGTCCCATCATCGGTGATGATGTGAAGATATTTACCGGCGCCACCGTTTTTGGCGGCATCACCATCGGCAACCATGTAACCATCGGTGCCGGCGCCGTGGTATCCAAGAACGTACCCGACAACTGCACCGTTATCGGCAATCCCACCTACATCGTTAAGAAAGACGGACAGAACTGTAAGATTGAATTATAATATGAGTGAGATACGGATTACATACGTTACCATTACCTATAATGCAGCCAAGGTGCTGAAACGTACACTCGACAGTGTGCTTGAGCAGGATTATCCCAACATAGAGCACCTGATTATTGATGGTGCATCGACAGACGATACGCTGAAACTGGTGAACGACTACATTGCCCAATCGAATGCAGCCGAAAACGGCCATCAGATTCAAGTAACATCAGAGCCCGACAAGGGTATCTACGATGCTATGAACAAAGGTCTGAGATGCCTCACAGGCGATTACGTATGTTTTCTGAATGCCGGCGATTTTCTCCCCTCGCTCAATACAGCCAGTCGTATAGTACAGCAGGTTACCGCCAGCGGCGGCACACCTGCCGTGCTTTACGGCGATACCGATATTGTGGATGGCGAGGGGCACTTTCTGCACCACCGTCGACTGGCACCACCCGAGCACCTTACATGGAAATCGTTCCGCCAGGGCATGCTGGTATGTCATCAGGCTTTTTATGCCCGTGCCGACTTCGCCATTGCCACACCTTACGACATGCAATACCGCTACTCGGCCGATGTTGACTGGTGTATCCGTGTGATGAAAGCAGCCGCCAAGGAGAATGTACCCTTACTGAACCTGCATATGGTAGTGGCCTACTACACCCAGGAGGGACAAACAACACTCCACCACCGCGAATCGCTATTGGAGCGATATCGAGTGATGGAGCATCATTACGGACGCGTGCAAACCTTGCTACTACACTGTTGGTTTGCCGTCCGCGCGTTTCTCAAATACTAACTAACTATCTTACTATGAACTTCTGCTTATTAACAATATAGATGCCCTTGGCCAGTCCGCTGAGGGCATCGCTACCCTTCTTAGCCGTCTTAACCAATCGACCATCAAGTGTGTAAATCTTCACCTCACCCAGCTTCTCAGTACTAATAGCCCGAATGCCTGTGTAGCTGCCAGTAACATTGTTTACCTTATACTTTTCGCCATCCTTATCTGATGAAATCTCGAAATAGCTGGTCTGCGAAATATCTGTTACATCCACTGTTTGCGGACTGCCCGAACCTGTGCTGAATACGAAACTGATGGCATCGTCGCTACTATTGATGGTGAACTTCTTGCTGAACCATTTCTTACCATCGATGGTGGTTGTTGCACTCACCTTATCACCAGGCCAATTGCCGCTCGCAGGTGCATGACTACCATCGCCGCCCCAACTCCAGAAGTTAATGGTACTCCAGTTTACTTTTTCAGCATTTACATAGATGGTTATCTCCTGCTTCTCGAATGTATTAAATGTATAGTTACGAGTAGTCACGCCCTTCACGGTGCTGCCCACCAACAGGGCCACCTTCAACGTGCAGTCGGCAGTAATATCAATGCTGGTACCATTGGCCACCTTGGCGCTGTTGGCTGTAGGCTCAGAACCATCGAGAGTATAAACTAACTGAGCATTATCATCGGCCGAAACAGCTATCAGCTTTACCTTAAAGGCCTCGTCGTACTCACCCGATGCCTTGTCAGCAAAAGCCGTTTCCAGTGATCTTGATAAGAAATACTTATATTTATAACCCGAGAGCACCTCTTGCCACTCATTGGCTTTTGGCTCATAGCCCTTAGTGTTATTACCTACAATCACCAACAAACGATCTTTGCCGTCCACCTCGATGCTGTTTACATAATAATCTTTGTTACTACGCAGATTGCTATAGCTGCTGGTATTAGTGATGCCAGCCAACTTGCGTACATCAATCATCGACTTAATATCCTGTTTATAGGCTTTCCAATGCGTCAGGAATACACAAGGTGTGCCAGGCATAGCCAACAAATAGGCATTGGCAGCCAAGGTATCCTTCTTGATAGGATCCTGAGCGGCATTAGCACGCTTCTCGGTATCGTGATTCTCAACGAATGTAACAGCATACCTACTATAATTTGCATTCTCATATTTTTTGCTAATGAGCGGATAGTTGCGGTATTCTACCTTATCCTTCGTATAAGAACCATTATCCTTATCCAGCATGGTCCAGTCGTTGTTATTGATGGCATTACGAACGGTATAACGGAACTGGAAATCGAACGCAGCACTTGTCTTACCAGCCGCATCAATCCAGTCCTGTATCACCTTACTGGCATCCCAACATTCACCTACAGAGAAGGAGGGTTTGCTGTCCTCGTTATACATCTTGGTGTACATGCCGGCATAGCCTTTTACCATATCGTAACGGAAACCTGTGTACCCCAGATCGTTGAGCAGGAACTTGAGATAAGCTTTTACGTTGGTTTGCACATTCTCACTCATGTGATCCAAATCGCGCATGCCATCCCAACCTTCGCCAGTATCTTTATTAGGACCAACCTGATGACCATTCTTAGCAGCCTCATCGTCGCTACAGATATCGTTATACGTAAGCTGATAAGTTACACCATTATAGGTCTCAGCAGGGAAATCGGTCCATGATGACACATTACGACGATGGTTAATCACCACATCGGCAATGGTACCGATACCTTTTGCCTTAAAGGTTTTAATCATTGAGCGCAATTCAGCCTCGTTACCAAACGAGCTGTTATAATTGGTAAACCAATACAGATCGTCGTAGCCCATCGACTGTCCGCCACAGTTTCCGCTCTGGGGTATCCACACCAGTGAAAAATAGGGAGCCAGATCATCAGCCTGTTTCTCCAAACGAGTCCACTGCGAGTCGTTATAACTATCCCAGAAGAATCCCTGCAGCATTACACCGCTATAATCCTTGGGCCAGCCCTGAGCCATGGCAGCAACAGCTACCAAACAAAATATCCATGTGGCGTAAAGTCTTCTCATCATGCTCTTTTAGTTATCTGTATTATTGATTTTGCTGCAAAGATATGAAAAAAGCCGCTTGGTTATTCTCCAAGCGGCTCATTTTATGCACGTTATCTTATGCAATCGGTTGCACGAAATCGTGCTTACTGTTTGGTAATAACAACCTTATTCTGACCCTCGCAGCTAAGATAGAGCTGGAACTTATAGGTACCTGCAGCATCGACGATGATATTGGCACCATCGTTCTGAGTCAGGTTATCGTAAAGCTTACCATTGCCATTAGCACCACCCCAACTGATTGCCCAATCGTGGTTCATGCGGAACTTGAATCCATTGGTGTTAACCTCGGCAGTAGCCTCCCAACAGCCAGCTTCCTTGTTGTAGGTCATATCCACATCAGCACCCCAACCATTGAAGTCGCCGATGATACTGATGACATCAACCTTGGTAAGACTATAGTTCATAGCGCCAGCATCGAGGTTGATCTGATAGAAGCCTGCACCTGGATCAGGACAGTTAGGACCACCTGTTGACTGCAGTGTTCCGCTCATAGAGTCGCCACTTACATACTCCAAATCATTGTCCCAGTTGTCGGCATTTGGCTTGAACTTGAACTCACCGTCCAAATAGTAGTAGCCCAGGTACTTACCATTGCCAGCACCACCAAAGAGTGCATGAGAGGTTCCCCAACCACTTTCGTTACCAATCTCGTAGAAATACTCTCCGAAGCTCAGTGCCTCGTACTTCCAGGTCTGGTCGAGCATATTAAACTCTACGCGATAGAACTTAGCTCCTTCAACATGAGGAATCTTCAAGTCGGTGCCTGCATTATTTGTAGCAAACTTACCCTCGGTATCAGATGCAGTGAGACACTTGCTCCAATCGCCACCGAGACCCGACTTTGGTGTTACTTTGAAGCTAATATCGCTTCCAGTAGCAGGAATCAGCACTTTGAAAACAGGATTCTCGTAAACATCGTCACCACCATTAGAGAGTTCGAGCGATGTATCGCTGTTATTCCAACTATTAGGTGTACCTGTAATGTAATAAGCCTCCTCAATCACTGGAGCATTAGGAGTAGCGGTTAATGTAGTAGAGGCTGTCTTAACAATAGAAGCCCCCTTGACATTGATAGCAACACCAACCTCCATAGGAATGGTACGAGCAACAGGACGGCGACCGTAAAGACCATAAACTGCAGCCTCGAGCTCCTCGACATTAGCATAGCCTTCGGCGTCTACCTCAACAGGTGTCTGGTTTTCGCCAGACTCGTCGCTCAGTACTACTTCATACTCAGTAGCTGCAGCACCCTCAGGACCTTCGATTGTTGAGTTGAACAGCAGCACCTTATCACCGCTGATGGTAGCAAAGTCGATAGGACTTGCAGGCGAGGCAGTAAAGCTGATGCTATACGGATCCTCGGGTGCATTGCTGAACGGCTCTGCCCAATCTTTATAATCGTCGGTACAACTTGCCATCAGCAAGGCCATACCCATTAATGATAATATCTTTTTCATAATTCTACGTCGTTATTAAGTTACTCGATAACTACATGATGTTTGTTCTCACAAGAGAGATAAAGCTTGTAGGTGTGAGTACCGCCGTCGCTATTCAGGTTTGCACCATCCTGTGTCAGGTTGTCCTCAGTTCCACCCCAGTTGATAGCCCAATCGTGGTTAGCACGGAACTTGTACTCGCCAGATACTTCGCCTGTTGTGCACTCCCAGTAGCCACCTTCTACATTGTAGGTCATCTCTACATCGCCAGCCCAATCGTTGAAGCCACCGATAATACTGATGTTGGTAATAGGTGTAGTGCTATAGGTCATTTCATTCAGATTAACTGTAATCAGATAGAATCCAGCATCAACGCCTGGCATATTAGAACCACCATTGTCGGCAATCTTACCATCGCCATCGTTCTCCCAGTCACCGTTCCAGTCATTCTCGTTTGGTTTGAACTTGAACTCACCATCGAGGTAGTAGAAGCCCTTATAGATACCATCCTGGTTAGGACTGCAGAGTGCATGAGCTGTACCCCAACCACTCTCATTACCAATCTCGTAAATATACATTGGGAATGCAGGAGCAATCTCGTCAGCAGGAACAACAATAATATTAACTGTATTAGAGTAGATAGTAGCTGCACCCTTGGTAGTAGCCGAAGCACGAACTGTAAGCGTTACAGTCTCAGGTGCATCATCACCCCAGTTACCCATGGTGTTGACAGCTGCAGCCAGTTTGGCAGCATCCATTGAACCAGAACCACCTGTAAAGGTAGCAGGCAGTGCAACGTAATCAGGAACCAGACTCTCGTTCTCCTCAGCCTCGGCAGTTGATACGGTGAAACTACCATTGATAGAAGCCTCTAACTGGAATTCGGCTTCAACAGGACATCCGTAATCAGGCGATGACCATGTGAAAGGCAGCTCTGTTGAAGTTTCCAAATTTACAGGTATGCTGGCATAGCCAGGAGTATTCAGCACAAATGTTGTAGGCTGACCCAGCGTTGGGTTGGAGTCGTTGTCATCGCTACAAGCGGTGAACAGGCCCACGCTGCAAAGCAGCAGTAGTGTTGACTTCAATATTGTTTTCATAATTATCAATTCTTAATTATTCATTATCAATTAATCAATAGCCAGGATTCTGAGTCAGATTTGGATTAGCTGTCAGATCCGTTGTTGGGATAGCAAAGAGGTTCTTCGTAGCTTCGAAGTTGCGGCCATTGATGGCACCGCCCTTCCACTGCCATACATAATCGCTGCTACCACCAAACTTGCCAAAGCGAACGAGGTCCATACGACGACGACCCTCGAAGTAGAACTCACGGCACCACTCATCGCAAATCTCATCTAATGAGTAGTTAGCCTTAGTGTCGGCATTAGCACGGAGACGCAGTGTGTTAATAGCACTTGCTGCCTCGGCTGTAGTAGCTCCACCGTTCAAGCGAGCCAGAGCCTCAGCATAAGTCAGATAGGCCTCAGCTGAACGCATCAGGAAGAAGTCGGCATCGGGGAACTGAGCACTGCTGGTTGCTGCGCCATTAGTGGTATAGTTATTATACTTAGCCACAGCATAACCATTCTTAAAGTTGCTGGGGTCGGTATTTTCGAGTTCACGACCTCTGGTGTCGAAGATAGCGCGATCGTCGCCAGCAGCCTTTACTACATCACTAGGAGCAGCTTCAGGTGCATCGTTACCAGGGAAGAACTTCTGGATGAGCTGAGGACGAGTGCGGTTACCACCCCAAGCCTCGGTTGTACCATTAACGTCAGACATGTCGGCATCGTGAGTAGAAGCGATCATGAAGAGAGAAGTACCCCAAGAGGTAGTGCGAACACCATCCTGCAGGATTGGGAATACAGCCTCGTAAGCAGCGCTGGTCTCACCGTTGTCGCCCATAAACAGCATCTGATAAGCACTCCACTTGCCAACACCAGTGGTATTCAGCTTATAACTTGAATCCATCACCTTCTTGGCATAGTCGGCTGCCTTCTGCCACTGAGCGGTGCCAGTGTAAACCTCTGCATTCAGGTACAGACGGGCCAACAGCAACCAGGCAGCAGCCTTGTCAACACGGCCATAACCAGCATCGGTCGACTTCTTTGCTGTAGCAGCATTCAGCAGTGGCTCAATATCCAGCAACTCACTCTCAACGAAGTTGTACACTTCCTGACGGGAATACTGTACAGGCTTCTCAGAAGAGATCGAGGTTACGAAAGGAACATTACCCCAACCATCCATCAGATAGAAGTAGTTGAGCGCACGTACAAAACGAATCTCAGCTGTCATAGCGGTATTATAGTCGCCGAACTCCTGCAGATACTGGTTACAGAAAGAAATACCAGTATACAAACGATAGTAGAAACCACGCAGCATAGGATGGCTGGCATCATAAGTATTATAGCAGAAGCTAGAAATACCCTCATCACCCCATCCGCAGATAGCCTCATCGGTAGTTAACTCCTGAGCGTTCCACAGCTGGCGAACATATCCTGAGGTACCACCATCGATACCGTCGACGTCGCAATCGCCGTTAGCACCACCGTTACCGGCTACAGCGATATTTGCATAGCACTTGTTAAAGAGTGCCTCCGGCTGAATCTCTGTATTCAGGTTCGGGTCGATAGGTGTCACGTCCAGATCCTTCGTACAAGAGCTGAATCCTACTGCTACGAGTAAGGCAGCTGCCGGAATGATATTTTTGATATATGTTTTCATTGTTACCTTATTTATAATGTTAGAAGTTCAGATTCAAACCAAGGATGAATGAGATAGGACGGGGGTAGAGGTTGTTGTCGATACCACCGAACACTTCTGGGTCGATACCCTTGTACTTCGTGATGCAGAATACATTAGAAGCAGTAGCATATACACGACCGCTAACGCCCTTGTAGCTACCCATTGGGAGGAGGTTCTCGAAGCTGTAACCCAGTGTGATATTGTCGCACTTCAGGAACGAACCGTTCTGTACCCAGTGGTCAGACAGTTTAGCTTCCAGATCATAGGTCTGCCAGTTGTAGTCGAGTGCAGCAACAGGACGGTTACCGAAGAAGTTGTTACCGCTTGAGTAAAGCTCGCCGGCACTCAGGTTAACATTACCCGACATCAGGTTGTTGAATACGTAGTTACCAATGCTGGCACGGAGTGTGAATCCGAAATCGAAGTTCTTGTACTCCAGACGTGAGCTCAAGCCCATAGTTACAGGAGCATCAGGACTCTTATAGTAGTACTTATCGGCCTCGGTAATAGTTCCATCACCATTACGGTCAACTACCTGTCCCTCGATAGGTTTGCCGGCATTATCGTAAACCTGCTGATAAACATAGAACGAACTCTTAGGATGACCTACAGCGTGAGCCTGGGCTGTTACACCAGTACCACCACCGATACCACCTGTTGGAACGAAGTAGCTCTTATCATCGCCACCTACTAGCTCGGTAATCTTGTTCTTATTGTAGGTAAAGTTGTAGTCAACGGTCCAGTACCAATCCTTAGCCTGAATAGGCTTAGCACCGATGGTAACCTCGACACCCTTATTCTCCATCGATCCGATGTTGGTCATAACGGTGTTCTTGAAGTTAGAACCAGCAGCTACGTTAGCGCTGTTCAGCAGGTCGGTAGTCTTACGCAGATAAGCATCGATGCTGAAAGTGATTCGCTGATTCAGAACGCCAAAGTCCAAACCGATGTTATAGGTATCAGTTGTTTCCCACTTCAGTGATGGGTCGTAAGCATCTGGACGAGCCATTGAACCATCGCCACTGATATCGTAGTAGCTACCAACACCAGTATTCATGGCATAAATAGCAAAGTAGTTGTAATCGCCAATACCATCCTGCTGACCGGTCTTACCATAGCTCAGACGAAGCTTCAGGTCAGAGAGCCAGTTGATATCCTTAAAGAACTTCTCCTCGTTAATCTTATATGCGAAAGCTGCTGATGGGAAGAGTGCCCAGTGATCCTGGAAACGTGAAGAGCCATCGTCACGTACAGTAGCTGTGAACATATAACGATCCATCAGAGTATAATTTGCACGTCCGAAGAATGAAACCAGATAGTTCTCGGTCTTATAGTTGTACATCGACCAATCGTGATACTGTCCGGGCTTCTCAGCATTTGTGCTGGGATATGCTCCCCAGTAGTTGTTACGCTGTGAGCGCCAGAAGTGCTGCCACTCGTAACCTCCCATCACATCTACATGATGAATCTTTGCAAAATCCTTGTAATACTGAGCATAAGCCGAAAGGGTGAGGTTACGCTTGGTAATGCGATCCCAACCATGTGAGCCGTAATAGATAGCTGCAGGAGAAGAATTCTCAACATCTGTCCACTGCTTACCCTCTGAGATATCAGCACCTAAAGTAAGGTGGAGGCGAAGATCCTCGAAACCATGAATCTTATAGTCAGCCTCGGCATTACCGATAAACGAGCGGCTGATAGCACGGTCGTCCTTCAGCTCCAGCAGAGCCACTGGGTTGCTGGTAGCATTACGGTTTGTTGTTGTTGCCCATGAAGGATCGTTGAGTGATGAGCCAGGAACCTGCCACTCCCAGTAACCACCAAAGTTGGTAGCACTGTCGTCATGAACAGGCTTGGTTGGGTCGAAAGCAACAGCAGCACCAATAGCACCGCCATCAGCATACTGCGACTTAGCCCACATGCCCTTGGCATTCAAGTTCAATGTCAGGTGATCGTCAAACAGTGATGGGTTCAGGTTCAGTGCAGCAGTGTAACGCTTAAAGTCAGATGTCTTCAAGATACCCTGCTGATCGGTGTAACCCAATGATACGCGGTAAGGAATATTCTTCAAGGCGCCAGCTACGGTTACATTATGATCGTGGCTCCACGCAGTGCGGTAAATCTCCTTCTGCCAGTCGGTATTAGCATCACCAAGAGCAGCCAGAGCCTCAGCCTCACGAGAGTTGCCAGCATAGATCTGCTTAACCAATGCACGATACTGATCGCCGTCAAGTACATCAACAGTCTTCTTCTTCATACTCATGGTTACGCTTCCCGAGTAGCTTACCTGAGGTGCGCTACCCTTGCGGCCCTTCTTAGTGGTGATAATGATAACACCATTAGAACCACGGCTACCATAAATAGCAGTTGCCGAAGCATCCTTCAGCACGTTGAACGACTCGATATCCTGTGGGTTTACCATCGAGAGGGGGTTAGCAAGACCCTTCACACCGTTGTTATCCATTGGCACGCCATCGATAACAATCAGAGGGCTGTTTGATGCGTTCAGCGACGAACCACCACGAATACGGATGGTAGAGCCACCACCAGGGGTACCACCATCGCTGGTTACATTAACACCAGCAATCTTACCCTGCATCATTTCCTGGGCGTTAACAACCAAACCCTTGTTCTTTGTATCGGGCTTCAAAGCTGTAACCGAACCAGTCAGGTCGCTCTTCTTTACTGCACCATATCCGATAACCACTACCTCATTAAGTACAGCAGCATCGTCCTGGAGAGTAATCACCAAACTGGGAGCTGCCTTTACCGTCTGGCTCTGATAGCCAATGTAGCTCACGGTAATGTTTGCACCCTGTTCTGCCTTCAGTACGAAGTTACCGTCGAAATCAGATACTGTAGCGGTCTGTGTGCCGTCAACACGTACTGTTGCGCCGATAATGGGTTCGCCTGTAGCATCTTTCACATGGCCTTTTACGTCAATCTGAGCAAAGGCACTTACCGATAGGAACAGCCCTAAAATAAGGCCAAGCATCCTCATCGGGAATTGAATGTTTACCTGCTTCATCATTACATTTAAATTAGAGTTAATTTGTTAATGTTATATCGTCTTAAGCTTTTATGGAGCTTGAATTTACAGTTTTATCGGTGCAAAGATATATTAGATTTCAATACGTTATTCTTTTTTTTGTTTAATTTTGTTATTTTCGCGATGCAAACGTTTGCATAAACAGAAAGGGCCTGCATCTTATAGATACAAGCCCATACCTTATTATATATAAGCAACTTATGGTGTTACTCTGATCCAATCGGCATCCAGATTGCCACGATCGGATTTAATATTATAATCTACAGATACATAACCGAACTTAGCGCCAATCCATTTTCCCTCGCGCATCTGGAACTCAGTGCCACAGGGTTTGAACTTCTTGCCATCCAGACTATAGGCGAACTTCAACTTCGAGCTATCTACACTCAGGCGGAAATAGATATCCATGTGAATGCCTGGTTTGTAATCGATTTTATCCTCGGCTGTAGGTTTCAGGGTTGCAATCAACTGTTCTGTTTGTGGATTACCTTTATCGGCAGCCTTACAGGTAATTTGTAGCAGTTGGAACTGCTTACCAACACGCTTTACTACCAACGCCGAATAGTCGAGTCCCATCATAATGAGGCCTCCCATCTGTCCTTCGACCTTCGAGGTAAAGCGTATCTTGGTGGTAGCCGTAAACTTATCGGCAGGCGTTTTTTGGAGCAACAGATTGGGCACCTCCCAGAAGTTCACGAAGTTTTCGGAGAGCTTATAATTATAGATACGATAGGTACCAAAAGCGGTTGGCATACCAAATTTCTCGTCGTAGTTGGCATGCCATTGCCACTGCAGGCCTAGCTTGTTACTATTAAACTCGTCGCTTTCAACAGGATTAATCACCAACGTTGAACTGCTCTTTGGTTTCTTATAGGTAGTTACAGGCTCGCCCTTCTTACCCATGATGGGCCAACCGGTGCTCCAATCAACGGGATTCAAGTGAACCACGCGACCATAAGCCTCCTTATCCTGGAAATGCAGGAACCAATCCTCGCCGTATTTGGTATGTACCCATCCGCCTTGATGAGGACCATTGATGGCTGTCTTTCCCTGCGCTAACACAATCTTATGTTCGTAAGGACCATAGGGACTCTTGCTACGCATAGCCAGTTGGAAGCCTGTAGGCACGCCACCAGCAGGACACATAATCCAGTACCAGCCATCACGTTTATAGAACTTAGGACCCTCGCAAGTACGATTCTCGGTGCCGTTGCCATCGAACACGATGACAGGCTCGCCGATGGCGCGGGTTCCATCAGCCGACATCTCACGAACTGTTAGGACCGATGCAAATTTAGAGCGACTGTTTGCCCATCCGTTAACCAGATAGCAGCGACCATCCTCGTCCCAAAGCGGTGTGGTATCGATATAGCCCTGGCCTTTGATAACGCAAAGTGGAGCAGACCATTTGCCAGCAGGATCCTGTGTTTTTACCATATATACGCCAAAATCGGGATCGCCCCAATAGATATAGTACCAGCCGGCATGATAGCGGATACTGGGTGCCCAAACGCCAGCACCATGACGAGGCGAACTAAAATGCTCGAGCAAAGCCTCATCGCCCTCATACAGATTGCCTAATGCATAATTGATAATCTCCCAGTTTACCAAATCCTTGGAGTGCAGGATGGGCAGACCAGGCACGCACTGAAATGACGAAGCCGTCATGTAATAATCCTCGCCGCTGGCACCCACGCACACATCGGGGTCGCTATAATCAGCATTAATCACAGGATTGGTGTAGGTGCCATCGCCATTTTCGGGGCACCACACCTTCGACACATACTGAGCCGAAGCTAAAAGAGGCAGGCAGACAACTGCCATTAAAATCGTTCTTTTCATATTTAAGTAGTTTCCTTTTTATAAGTGTTTCTTGAAGAATTCGAGCACACGCTGTTGGGCTTTCAGACCGCAGCTATGGGGGATATCCCAAAGTTCAGTTTCCAATTTATCGTCGGCTCCCTGACTATTCCAGGTGTTGTGCATGATGGCAAAGGCCTTTTCGACACCAGGCACAGGAAACAGTTTATCCTGTTTACCATTGATAAAGAGCATGGGCTTAGGGCAAGCGATACTGGCCACATGGGGATAATCCATCCAGCGGCGCAGACCAGGGAAGCAGTTGGCAAAACCACCATTCTCGGTGCGATCGTACTTAAACGACAACTGCTCATCGGCTGTAACCATCCAACATACCGAGGCACTCACCTTGATGCGATCGCTCAGGGCAGCCAGCATCCAGGCACGATAGGCACCCATCGACCAGCCCGTACAACCAATCCTCGAGGCATCTACCTCAGGCATCTGGGCTAAGAACTCGGTACCAGCGATATCGTCGTAGGTCATCCAGGCCGAAAGGTCGATGCCATACAGCATCATATTGCCTGCTATCATATCGTATCGGTCGCGGCGCGGTCCTTCTTTCTGTCCACGTTCGCCCCACATCGGGGCATCTGCCGAGAATACCACATAGCCCTGCTTGGCCAGATAATCGCCAAAGAACTGGCCTTCGTAACCAGCCAACCATTCCTCGGCATCTTTCACTACCGCTTTATCCTCGCAGGATAGCGGACGTATCATCTTCTCCTTACCAATAAACAAATGGGCACCATGATCGTGCAACAGGTTGATGGCTGGGAACGGGCCTTTACCATCGGGAATCAATACATAAGCTGGTACGGTGTAATATTGCGACAAGCGGATCTCAATCTTCTGAGCTTTATAGCCATCGCGCTGTTCCTCGAACAGCACCTTAGTCTGATAACCATCGACAGGTGGTGGCGGTGGCATCAGCATGCAGTCGAACACTTTTTGGCGCGCCACTTTCTTCCATTTTGCAAACTTCTTAATGCCACTATTTTCCCAAGCCAAGGGATAATCGAAATGGGCAATTAGCGAGTCGGCATACACAGGCAGATTACGCATAAACTCGTACTTAGCACGTTTCTGCGCCGACACATTGGGGCAGCAGAACATAAGCAATACAATAATTAATGCATTTGTTTTTTGAGCCATACCATTTGATTAAAATTAGTATTTTCAGTTGTCCAATGCTCATTGATGGGGGTAATGAGTGCATCTTTGGGTGCTGTTATCAGATTCCAGACAATATAGCTGGTAGTTGGCGGACACACATTATCATTATATCCCCAAGTGATATAAACCGGACAGGTAATACGACGGGCAAAGTTTACTACATCGTAATAAGCCATAGTGTTAACCTTTTCGGGAGTGAACATATTCTTCAATCGGTTAAAATGAGGATAGCCACCAGCACGGTTATCCAAGTAGCCGGCCATATCACTTAAAGCTGGATGGTTGGCAACACAGGCTGTTACACGAGGATCGAGACCTGCCGTAACGAGCGAAAGGGCACCACCCTGACTACCGCCTTGAACAAAAACATTCTTGCCATCCCAATCGGGGAGTGATGTCAGGTAGTCGATAGCACGCACACATGCCACATAAACATGCTTCATGTAGTAGTTATCGCGATCGTCGAGCCCATTAGTAAGATATCCGTTTTCGTAATCAAAAGCCGTGGTTATCTCCTTAAACTGCTCGTCGCTCATCTCTGGGTTCAGGCCGTGAATTTCCATCTCCAGACGGATAAAACCGTTCTTGGCGTAGAAAGTACTACGCATAGGCTCCTTGATGGTTTTGATGCCAGCGCCTGGAGGACAGAGCACAACGGGGTACTTGCCTGCCATCTTGGGCTTGGTAAGATAGCCATAGACGCTGTGACGACGATCGGTCATGATTTTCAGAAGATAGCAATCAAACTCGTTGGTAGTATACTTATCTACCTTATTACAACTTACCGAGACAGGCGTTTTGCGAGCCTCATTAAGGTTTGCTTTCCAGAAAGCATCAAAGTCCTGAGGATTCTTGGTATAGGGTTTCAGTTGCTCAGGCGAGAAGCCTACCTTTACGTGGTGCTGATACTTGCCATCAACACTCAGCCGCAAATCAAGAAAACCTGGTTTCTTCATCGTGCCCATATCAATCACGGCACGACCATTCTTAAGTGCTACCTTTCCTGATGACGTAGCAGGCATCATATCAGGCCCAATCTCATAAGTCACCTCTACATTCTGTGGCATGCCATATAGGCTGAACGACACTTCGACCTTAGCACGCTCACCAGTCTTATAGAGCCAATCGGCATGATTGGGCACCGTAAGCCACAAATAATCAGCACGATAGGGATAATTCTCGGCCAAAGCAGTAGCCATACTGCCTAACACAAAAAACAATGTAAATAGTAATTTCTTCATTTCTGTAGTTTGTTTGGGTGCAAAGTTAAACAATTATTTTTATTAATTCAAAAAATCGACTACAAAGACAACAAAAAAATGTTACCGTCACGTAAAGCCCTAAAGGGTAACGATAGTACATTCTACATCTTCTTTATTAGTTGAATATCCAATATATAAGTTTTGATGATATGCAATGGCCTTGGGGTAGCTATATCCCAAGGTTTTATATTTTCCCTCATAGCGCCGTGGTGGCAAATCGTTTAGTGAGCCACTACGCAACAAGATGGCCTTATCGAACTTTATGCCATCGTTACTCAAATGCAGCACGAGCGGCCAGCGACGTTTGGCAGGAGCAGGACAGCTAACCATATACGAGGTGCCATCGGGCAGATTGCCCGCACACTGTTTGGTACGTCCATCAGGGAATGTTGTCAGCGTTGGCTTTGTCCAAGTTACTCCCCTATCCTTGCTTTCAGATACCAGTTTGCGGAAGCTACTGCTTTGATCGCGGAATAGCATCACGAAAGTGCCGTCGGGACGCAAATACTGACTGGGTTCAATTTCGCGCGAAGTTTTACTAATATCTTCTGATTCGAAATTCCCTTTTCGCCAGCCACTAATACCACATGGGTCATCAGTATATACAGGACAGATATGCAATCCTGGCATAAAGTGAGTGGCTCCCACTAAACGTCCATCTGGCAAGCGATAAGGATCTTGTTCCAGTACACCGTTCATCTCGCTGCCGTCTGCCATTCTTACAGGTTGCATGGGGCTCCACGAGAATCCATCGGTACTGGTTATATAACAAGTCTTTCCACCTCGTGGCGAAAGTCCTTTCTGCCAAGTATCAATAAAAGCTATAAGGGTGTCGCCGTTAACCAGCCAACCGCCTGATGTGCAATAGCAATCCATGCCAGGTGCAGACAGCACCATGGGCTTGCTCCAAGTATTGCCTTCATCGCTACTGATGCTATAAAGCACACGGGTATCGTCGCTATCCTCATCCTTTGGCGAGCTTTGCCACATGCAATAAAGCTCGCCCTTAAACGCAGCCAATACTACACCGTTAGCATAGTGGTCGGACTGCTCAGTAGCCTTAAATACCGTTACGGTCTTTACGTTAGCAGCCGGTTTTAACCCTACAGTTTCGTGCAGAGCGGTATCGATAATACCATTGGGGATATATGGCATTTGTATCTGTGCTGCAGTATAACTACTGCAAAACAGTAAAAATGCAATAACAAATTGAACTTTATTTTTCATCTTTTAGTAGTTTGATTGAGTGCAAAGATACACGATTATTTTCAAATTGCAATAGTTTTATCCTTATTTGTTTCTTCTTTAGAAAAAACTTCCTGCTATTTCACAACAACAGGAAGACATCTTACTTACTTCAATTAACTAATCTAACTATAATCCTATATGAATCTCCGTTTTATTACCGATGTGACCATAATGATTAATAGTACTAACCGTATATAACTGACTATGCTTCTGTGTTATTATTAGATGGTTATCTTTCACGATTCCAACCACTTCATTCTTATCGTTTGTTACCAGATATCCTTTTGCTCCTTTTACCGATTTCCAATGCAGTACGCCTTTTTTATAATAAAGTTTTTCAGGAGCAGGTAATGATTCCATATAACTGCGGGGATTCCAGCCATCGGCTGCCATAATCATATTCTGATAGTTGTACTTGGCAGCTTCGGATGCTGTGATTGTAGTCTGACTACTGCCCGAATACTTGTTTCCCGTGTTGCGGTCGGTATATGTATAGACGGTTTTACGCTTCCCTGTATTTATTAATTTTCCTTGATTATCATGGCTACGGTATTCAGCAAAAAGATAAGGAATGGTACCCATATCAGTCCAACCTTCAGGGGCAACAGGAATAAGCATCTTGGTGTTAATCCACACGTTTACAGGATTGTTATGCCAAGGACGACCTAATTTCAGTTTTCCATCGGCTGCCTTCTGATTTCCATCCACAATACAGTTTAAGAACGCATAACCATAACGTGCTTTGGTGTGGCATGGTGCGGTAATAATCGATCCGCTACGCACATTGTAAAAGGTAGTTTCTTCAGCAAGAATATCGCCACTACCATAGATGTAGTCAACGGCACCCTCCAGATAGCAGTCCTTAATATAATGGCGATCGGTATCGTTGGTGGTTGTAAACCATGTATCTTGAAACGACAGAAATCTGCAGTTGTAGAATGCCATCCTATCGGCAAACGTTCTGATGGCCAATGCTTGTGGACCAGCCTGTTGGCGTGTTCCCCAACTATTCTCAAGAGTTATATTCTCCATATAGAAGTTACTACCCCAGTTATCCATCACCGCATGATGTTTATAATTTTCTGATTGGGGATTGTTAACCGAGTACTCAAATTGTTGGCTATCCTTACCGCCACAATGCATGGTATGACGGATGATGGTACTTTTTGCATCTTGTCCAATAAGATGTATATAAGTCTTTTCAGCGGGAATATCCACCAGCTCATCATATACACCATTCTTAATAAAAATAAGATACGGGCGCGTAGAATGCTCGGGAGCAGCATTTATAGCAGCCTGTACGCTAGTGTAATTACCACTGCCATCAGAGGCAACAACCATATCGAACACCTTATTGGTATTATTCTGGCCATAGCCTACTACACTTACCAGTAGCGATAATAAAATTGTTTTAGTACGTTTCATTTTTTGTTTTTAAAGATTTTGATGGCGCAAAGATAGAAAGCCATACAATATTTTAGGTCGACAAAAGTCCTAAAAACTGCATGGCGTATATTTTTCCTCGTTTTCGGGATTATTTTTTACCCTCGGAAAAATCCTTCGGTAAAACTCCTGTTAGTTTCTTAAAGCAGCGACTAAAGTATTTGGGGTCGGAAAAACCACTCTTATAGGCAACATCCGACACACGCATATCGGTAGTAAGTAACAGTTTCTTAGCATAGTTAATACGGGTATTAAGCACATAGTTATTAGGCGAACTATTGAATATGTGCTTCATACGTACAAACAGCACAGTACGGCTCACATACATGGCCTGTGCAATATCGATTACTGATAGATCAGCATTATCGATATTTTTCTCCACATACTCCTTGACACGCGAAGCAAACATACGGTCATCTGGACTCAACGTTTCACTCTCCTCGGTTATCTCCTTTACCTCTTCGGTGATAGGGAGCAACTCTTTGATGCGTTCACCCAACAATTCTATCTGTTCCTTGCTGGTAAGTTGTACATTTTTCAGCTCACGCTTTAATCTTCGTACGTATCTGATGGCCGATAATCCACCAATTACAAAGCATGTAATGAGTAACCCATATAACATCCAGGCCCAAGGTGTCTCATTAAAATATGCAGAACGGTGCAGAATAATCGTCTGCTCGTTATCAGTCCATACGCCATCGCCATTGGTTGATTTAATATGGAGTGTGTAATCGCCAGGTGCCAATCGTACATAATTCAGTTCATTACTTCGGGTATATCGCCATTCGCTGTCAATGCCATCCAGTTTATATGCATATACAATCTCTTCGTTTTTATTGTAATCTAATGCAGCAAAGCGGATACTAAAATCTTTCTCATCGGGCGACAGAAATACTTCTTGAGCACAATTAAACACAATTCGAGGTACGAAATTACTTTTCTTCATTTCGTTAGGATTGATGGGTAATATACCTAAAGTGGTACTGAATACGAGCGTTCCATTTGGCAGAACTGCAGGTGTTGCCTCAGTAAACAACTCGCCAGCATCCGGAAACAGATTCCAATAGTTAGTGGCTAATCCTGTTTGGGGGTTTAACATGCTTAACGACCCTGCTGACACAATCCAAACATTCCCGTTTTTGTCTTCGGTCAAAGTCTGATTCATGTCCGAAGATATACCCTCAGCAACAGAAAAATGCTGAAAGTGTATCGTGTCACAGAGAAGTTGACGAGAAAGGACCGCATCGGTACCACCACCAGAGGTAGTGATATAGATTCGACCAGATTTTGTTTTTAATATTTCGGTAACATAATTATTACTGATACTATGTGCATCGCTAGGTCGACGGTTGTTGATATAAAATGCCATTTTTTCGTAGGGATTGTTCAATGATGCCGTGTACAGTCCGTCGTTAGTACCTAACAACAGTGTACCATCAGGCAACACACTCAAGCATCTACTCCTAAGCTCCTTCTGAGGAAACTGTTTTAATAAATTACCACAATGCACGAAACGGGTTTGTCCGTTTGGCAGCTGTTCGGCAATGTTCAATCCGCCACCATAGGTTGCAATAACTATTCTGCTCTGTACATCCTCAGCTATGTCATATACCGAATTACAGTTGATAGAGAAAGGATCCTTGGGATCAGTAAAGAAATGCTCCACATGATATCCTACTTGATTAGGGGTAAGTTTAAAAAGTCCATCAGGTTTGGTGCCTATCCATATCTTCCCCTTACTATCTTTAAAAATGCTATAGGCAGCATGCCCGAAAGGTGTACGACGACTTGAAAGAACACCATTCGACGCAAGATATTGTGTTTGCTTATTCTTGTTAATGATGCGAATATAGCCACTCTTATCAGCCACCCACAAATAGCCTTTTTCGTCAGCATAAATAGCACTAACCACTTCTTCATGCGGACTATCTTTTAAAGTCATAATGGGTGCTGGTATATCCGAGATACGCTCTAAACCACGATGAGAGTTTACCCAGATGCCATTTTGCTGGTCTTCCAACAATATATTGAATTCTATATTCTGATATTCTTTCAAGCTTTGTATCTTTGCTTTAACTTGGGCTGTAGGATGAAACAGATGAGGTTTCACCTTTTTATTATATAAGGTGAATTGCGACATCGCTGGATTGAAAAGATAATATTTATCGTTCGACCAACATATAATTTGATGATCTGACGTCTCCTCTATATAATTAAAACGATTAGACTCCAGTGGCGAAGAGTCGCCTGGACGTGCTTTGAAGGTTTCGAACCGATACCCATCGTATCGGCGCAAACCATCCCAAGTAGCCAACCATATATAACCGTTGCTATCTTGTATCATGTGTACGACAAGTGCTTCCGAAAAGCCATCTTCCTCACCAAAGTGTTGAATCTTGGTTTTATGGCCTTGGGCTGCAAAAGACGATACAGCCACCAAGCAGCATGTCGTTAGTAGTATAATGTATCTTCTCATGTTAAAACTGTTATTTTGCCGATACAAAAGTACGAAAAATAAATCAGAAAAGTGTATTTTAGTTCTAAATCTGCCGAAATAGGACTTTTTTAACCGTAAAACGTACTTCCTTCATCCTATTGCATACATATTATGTATAATTTTGCCGCCAATTATGACTACTAAGATATTTTCAAATCAATCAAATTTTAATAACTAATTCAAAAAAAGTATGTTTAAACGAACTCTCTTTTCTGTGATTTTACTGTTAGCCCAATTGATGGCTTTTGCCCAGGGCGGACAGGTAAAAGGTATTGTAAAAGATTCCAATGGCGAACCTGTTATCGGTGCTACCATTACCGAGGCTGGTAATTCCAGGAATGCAACTGTAACTAATTACGAAGGTAACTTTACGTTGAAACTGTCGCCCAAAGGACGTCAGATTGTGATTTCCTATATAGGAATGAAGACGAAGACCTTACGTGTAACAGCAGGTAAACCTATTAATGTTACACTCGAAGAAGATGCCACTACGTTGAGCGAAGTAGAAGTGGTAGCTGTAGGTTATGGAATGGCTCGACGCCGTGACTTAACAGGTTCAATATCGTCGGTAGGCGAAAAAACGCTCAAGAATATCCAGACTACCAATGCTGCTTCGGCAATTACAGGTCGTGTGGCAGGTGTTAACGTTGTAACAACTCAGGGATCGCCCGATGCCGATGTTACCATCCGCGTACGTGGTGGTGGTTCAATCACCCAGAATAACGAACCTCTTTATATTATAGATGGTTTCCAAGCTGGTAGCATCAGTGATATCCCTGTAACAGATATCGAAAGTATCGACGTTTTGAAGGATGCCTCATCTACGGCAATCTACGGTGCCAAGGGTGCCAATGGTGTTGTACTGGTTACCACCAAGAGTGGTCGTGCAGGTAAAACCGAGGTAACCTTTAATGCTTCGATGGGTTTGAACAACTTCTATAACGAGACCGAGGTGCTGTCGCCATACGAGTATGTGTACCTACAGCGCGAGCTTGACAATGCCGATAAGGCCAGTTTCTTTGACCGATACGGCCGTTGGGAAGACATCGACATATACAAATCTCGCCAGGGAACCGACTGGCAGAAGAAACTGTTCGACCGTACAGGTATCAAGCAGACCTACAATGTGAATATCAATGGTGGCTCCAAAGATCTTATCTACAGCCTCAGCTATACACGCGATGATGAGAGTTATATTATGGAAGGCTCTAAGTTCAAGCGCGATGCACTGAACACTAAGATAAGCAAGAAGTTCTCGGATAAATTACGTCTTGACTTTAATGCCAAGATGACCTATCGTATTATTGATGGTCCGAGTGTATCGTATGGCAACAAACTGCGCGACTGTGTGAAATATCCACCTGTTAAGACCTTGATTGACCTTGGCATCGACGACTTAGGCGGCGACGACCTCTCGTACGAAAATATCAGCTATCTGCAGGATCCATTCTATAATATTGCCAACGAGTACAAAAAGCAGAAGAACTTTAATAACTCGTACAACCTGGCACTTACATGGGATATTACCAAGTGGTTGCAGTGGCGCACAGAAGGTACGTACGGCTTTAGCTACAACCGTCAGGACAACATCTTCTTGGCCAATACTGGTGAGGCAAACGGCCGTTCAGGTATGCCTGTGGCTAAGCGCCAGTATCAGGAGGGCAACAACTGGACTTTCCGTACCATGCTGAACTTCAAAAAGGATTTTGGCAAACACCACACTGATGCCATGGTTGGTTTCGAAGGTAACAACTCTGAGTCGGACCGCATGAATATCGAAGCCGACTACTTCCCACTCGACTATACCGTGGATAATATCCTTGCGATGTGGAACAATGGTACATCGGAACCCACCTATACCACTATCAACGAGCCTGGTCGTACGTTGTCGTACTTTGGCCGTGCTAACTATGTGTATGGAGGCAAGTACTACTTTACCTTTACACTGCGTGCCGATGGTACCAACGTATTCTCGCCTGGAAATAAATGGGGTGTATTCCCTGCAGTGGCAGCTGCTTGGCGCATTACCGACGAGAAATTTATGGCAGGAACACGTGATTGGCTCGACAATCTGAAGCTCCGCTTGAGCCATGGTGTATCGGGTAATGCCCGTGTTGGTAGCTACTGGCGCCAGACCTACAGCCCTGTAACAGCTGTTCGCAACCTGTATTTCCAGAATGAGACCGGTCAGAGCAGTCTGCAGCCCTCAACCGTGTTGCGTAACGACAAACTTACTTGGGAAACCAAGCACTCTACTAACGTAGGTATCGACTTTACTATACTTAAGAAGAAACTCGACGTATCGGTTGATTGGTACAACGATGTAACTAAAGACCTGATTATGTCGGTACAGCTGCCCTCAAACTCTGGTTACAACACCCAGTATCAGAACTTAGGTCAGACCACCAACCGCGGTATCGAGTTCACTGTTAATGCAAATATCATCGACACCAAGGACTTCTACCTGGGCGCCAACTTCAACATCTCGTTCAACAAGAACAAAGTTGACCACTTGTATGGAACCGAGAATGACGAGATGATACTTTCGGGCGGTTCGTTCCCTAGCACTGGTAGCGATAACTATCGTGTGTTTGTGGGCGATGAGGTAGGACTGATGTATGGCTATGTTTGTGATGGCTATTATAGTTTCGACGACTTCACCTTCAACGAAACCACTCAGCGCTGGGTGCTTAACGAAGGCGTTGTAGATGTAACAGGTGTATTGTCGCGTTCAGGCGCTTGGTTCGGTCCTGGCCATTTGAAGTTAAAAGACCTGGATGGTGATGGCAAGGTAGATGCCGACCACGACCGAAAGGTGATTGGTCGCGCACAGCCCAAGCACACAGGTGGTTTTGGTATCAACATGGGTTGGAAGGGTTTAGACCTCACAGCACTCTTCAACTGGTCGTATGGTAACGATGTACTGAATGTGAACAAGATTGATAACACCTCTTACGATCTCTCAAAACGTTATCAGAATATGAGTACCGAGATGTCGTTGGCCAACCGATTCACCGTTATCGACCCTGTTACAGGCTTTAACATCTATAATGGCGAACATGCCGATCCTGCAAAATTACAGGAGTTGAATCAGGGCAAGACCATGTGGCACCCACTGATGAACAACAGTATTACTACCGACTGGGCTGTTGAGGATGGTTCGTTCCTGCGTCTGGGTACACTCACACTTGGCTATTCACTGCCTCAGCAGTTGCTGAAGCATGCAGGTATCAAGCGTCTGAGAGTTTATGCCACAGGCACCAACCTTTTCTGCTGGACAAAATATAGCGGACA
The DNA here is from genome assembly GCF_000687715.1 of Xylanibacter ruminicola Ga6B6. GTDB lineage: Bacteria > Bacteroidota > Bacteroidia > Bacteroidales > Bacteroidaceae > Prevotella > Prevotella ruminicola_B. Next base: position 166,970 of record NZ_JHXD01000002.1, on the reverse strand, counting down.
GGACCCTGAGGTAAACATCTCATCAAACAATATGGTGATGGGTTACGACCGTTCGGCCTATCCTAAGTCACGCTCTTGGGTGTTCGGTCTTAATGTAACATTCTAAAAATGTAATATCAAACAAAGAATAATGATTATGAAATACAGAACATTAAAATATATGCTCGCTGCAGGCGCACTCTGTGCTCTTACTACTGGTTGCTCCGACTACCTAGACACCGAATCACCTTCGCAGCAAACCAGTCAGGTGATCTATGAGAACGAGGGTATGGCTCGTGCTGCCATCATGGGTGTTTACAGCGATTTGGCAGGAACTTACGTATATGGACAGAAAATGTCGGTAAACTGGCAGGGTGTCAGCGATATCGAGTTGGCCAGCGGTTATAACAACGACCCCTCGAAGGAGTTGACATCCGATACTGGTGCAGCCAATTTTTATAGCGATTGGTATAACCACACCATCCAGTGGCAGTATATCTTCAAGATGGCCGAGCGTGCCTCAACTGCCGTTGAGGGAATCCGCAACTCTGAGGCTTTCAAGAGTGGCAATAAAGCCATGCAACGCTACTTGGGCGAAGCTCTTGTTTTGCGTTCACTTAGCTATTTTGAACTCGTACGCCGCTGGGGCGACATTCCTTACAAGGAGGGAACATCGGCCAGTGACCTCTCGAATGTATATGCCGGCAAGACCGACCGCGACGAAATCTATTCATATCTGGTACGCGACATGCAGGAGGCCATCGACTATTTGCCTTGGCTTGGTGAGGTGTCTGACTACAACTGCGAACGTATTACCAAAGGCTTTGCCAAAGGTTTGTTGGCACGTATCGCCTTATTTGCAGGTGGTTGGAGTGTACGCGACGGTAATCAGTTTGCCGACGACTCGAATGTAGAGCACTATCCTTCAACGGTTCCAGGTATGGGCGAGATGAACGGTTTCTATGTAGGACGTCCTAAGAACTGGCGCGACTACTATGCCATTGCCGAGCAGCAGTGTGCTGAGATTATCGGCGACGAACAGAATCCTCATCATCTCGATCCTGATTATGGCGACATCTGGAAAACGGTTTGTCATCTGGATTACAATGCCTATAACGAAAACATGTTCGAGGTAGCCAATGGTATGGGTTATAGTGGTGATATTGGTACTTTGATGGGACGTGAGATGGATGGAAACTTGTTTGGTGCCACTGGTTGGGGTTCATCGTATGTAAACTCTAACGGCTATTACTTCTACTCATTCACCCCATCCGACACCCGTCGTGACTATGCATGCTACTTCCCCAAGTTTACCAAGGAGAACAACAAACTGACCGAAACCATGAGTGGACGTAACGATATGCTAAACGTTCACTTTGGTAAATGGAGCTATTTCTGGACAAACGATGCCTATAAGGCTCTGGCTCAAACAGCCAGCGGCCGTCCCAGCACTGGTATTAACTGGATTCTGATGCGTTATCCCGATGTACTGCTGATGTTTGCCGAAGCACGTTATCAGTTAGGAGAGGGCGAAGACACAAAGAACACGATTGCCAAGATGTCGGCTCGCGAAGCTCTGGAGCTGGTTCGTGAACGTGCCTTCGGTGCAGGATCGGCAGAAATCAAAAACTACGATAGCGATTTCTTTAATGCCATTGTAAACGAGCGTGCCTGGGAGTTTGGCTGCGAAGGCATTCGTAAACTCGATCTGGTTCGTTGGGGATTACTCGACCAGAAGATTGAGGAGATGAAAGAGGCTCTTGTTAAGATGTACGATGGCACTCAGACGGTAAAGATCTTTGATAAAACATACGAGCCTAAGGACTTCCCTGAGAAGGTTTATTATAAGATGATTTCGAAGGGCATCAGTGGCTATCCTGAGGTTGATATTTCGAGCATCAATTTCTATCGTCAACTCAATGCCAATCCCAATCCCGACCTTTACAAGGAGCTTAACTGGCTGCGTAAGGATAACAGCGAGACTGATGTTGTGAACCGCTCGGTTAGAATTCTGCTTTGTGCCTCTGGTTTGCGCGCCAACTACGACTATAGCGCCCTGCTCAGCCAGTTGCAGTATGGTTCGCAGATTCAGGAAAAACTGCAGACCTACACCATGGGAAATGGTGTATGTAACTATCGACATCTGTACTCTATCTACTACGACGACATCTATAAGTCGAACGGATATCTTAAGAATTCTTATGGTTACGACCACAGTATTAACTAATCCACTCAAAAAAAACTGTTATATGAGAACAATTAATAAGATTGCCTGCATAGCATGTGCTGCTATTGGCCTTGCTGCGTGCAGCGAAGATGCAAACCAGTGGCCTGTAGATGAGAGCTACAGTCACCTGTTCCGTACCACCAACCTATCGTTGGTTGAAACCGAACCAACCTCGGTGGTACTAAGCTTTAATGGTGTTACCAGTGCTACCCAATACGTATTGGAATTTAGTCTCGATAGTCTGGAGTTTAACGAAATCGTCAGGACCGAGGTTATCAAGGCCGACACCTTAACACCCTATAGTACAGGTAAGGTAATGGTACAGAACGAGTACCACAAGCTGATAGAAGACTTGTATGGTACAACTACCTATTCAGTCCGTTTAAAGGCTATAGACGAGACAACTGGCGATGAGTCGGGGTGGTATGGTGTAAGCTTCAAGACACCTGCCGAACAAATCTTTACCACAGTTACACCAGGTATCAAGGATGTGCAGTTGAACTGGGATCCTGAAAAGACAGCTACAAACATTAAGTTGGGTACCATTGGTGAAAAGGATACCACATGGATATCAAGCCTGAATATTACTGCCGACATGCAGAAAGCAGGTAACAGTATGATTGACGGTCTGAATCCGGGCACTAACTATATCGCACAGATATACAACGACACATTCTTACGCGGCACCTATAAGTTCAAGACGCTGGGTTCTGCAACAGGTCAGACCATTGATGTGGCAGTTGGCGATGATGTTAACGAGTTGCTTGCAGCCGCTACCGATGAGACCGTAACACTGGTATTTAATGGTGGAAATACATACGAGGTTGGAAAAGTATCACTTCCTGAGACCATCAAGAACATCTACTTCTCGGGTAAGATGGTTAACGGTGTTCGACCAGAATTAAAGATGCCAGCATTTAGTATCAACAGCAGAACTGAGAATATCAACTTCCAGTATGTTGATATCGATGATGAAATGAAGAATGCTTTCTGGTTCGACATGCGTCGTGCCGATGGCTTCGGCAATATCAACTTCGAAGGCTGTATCATTCGTAACATTCCACGCTCACTTGTGTTTGTAAGCAATGGTAGTGCTGAGGTTAATAGTATCAACATCAACAATTGTGTTATAAATAACGTGGGTACATCGGGCTATGGCATGATTAATATTGGTAGTGCAAAAAGCATCGGCACCATATCTATCACCAACTCAACACTTATGGAGATTGGCGACCAGATGATGGACCTGCGTGCACAAGCAGGCATGTTTAAGGTTGACCGTTGCATCTTCTGCAACTATACCACCAAACTGCAAAAGTGGATTCTGGCAACAAAAACACCAAAAGAGGCTCAGGTTACCAATATGATATTCTGTGGACCTAATGGTGAACAGAAGATGAACTCTGGTTATGGCGACTATTCTGGCTGGCTCGATTTCTCAGGTTGTTATCTCACAGCCGATTTCCCAGAGAATAGCAAGAAGTTCACAAACGCTATCCGTTTGGAGCTATCGACCGAAGATCTGTTTGAAGACCCACAGAATGGTAACTTCCACCTTAAGAAAGGTGTAATCTTCAAAGGTAAAAAGGTAGCCGGCGATCCTCGTTGGTGGTAAGCGTTAGTTAATTGTTAATTATATGAAAAAAGGTTTGTTATTCAGGATGACGGTGGTAGTGCTCATGGCATTATGGGCACTGCCATCCTTTTCAAAAAAACACGTATTGTGGTACAATCTCCCAGCCAAGCATTGGGTTGAGGCTTTGCCATTGGGAAATGGACGTTTAGGCGCTATGGTTTATGGTGGTGTTGAGAGCGATACTATCCAGCTGAACGAAGACACCTTCTGGAGTGGTTCGCCCTATAACAATGTTAATCCTAAAGCGCTTGGAGTGCTTTCCGACATCCGAGCAGCACTTAATCGTGGCGATTATCAGCAAGCCCAGTACTTGTCAATGCACAATATCACAGCAGATAGAAGCATCACTGGTCATGGCATGATCTACGAGTCGGTAGGTAATCTAGTTCTTACTTTCCCTCAGCAAAAGGTTAACGCCTATCGTCGAGAGCTTAGCCTGAACGAGGCAGTAGCAACTACTACCTATCAGGCCGACGGCATTGGTTACGAGCGTCAGGTCATCACCTCATTAACCGATAATGTAACACTCATCAGACTGAAAGCTACCCATGCTGGTAAACTGCAGTTCAGTGCATCGTTTGTTGGTCCGTTAAAGAAGCAGCGTGCCTTGGCCGATGTCAGTCAGGTAGGTAACGACATGCTACGCATCTTCAGTCATCCCACTGCACCAAAAGAAGAGAACGTTCCCAATGGTCTCCACTGTGTATCATATATCAAAGTGATTCCAGTTGGTGGAAAAGTGGTAGGTACCAATGGTACTATTATGGTAAATGGTGCTACCGAAGCACTGGTAGTAGTTAGTTCGGCTACGAACTTTGTTCGATACGACAACATCACGGCCGATGCCGATGCAAAAGCAATGACTATTCTGAACAGCTATCTTGATAAACACGAGCCATTTGAGAAGTCGTTGGCTCATCATGTGGCTCGCTATCAGGAGCAGTTCAACCGTGTTAGTCTTGATTTGGGGCACAATCCTGAGCAGGAGAAGAAACCCACTGATGTACGAATCAGCGAGTTCTCAACTACAAACGATCTCAGCTTGGTAGCAACTTATTTCCAGTTTGGTCGTTATCTGCTCATCGCTTCATCGCAACAGGGTAGTCAGCCAGCCAATCTGCAGGGTATCTGGAATCCTGATGCCGACCAGTATCCTGCCTGGGACTCGAAGTACACTACTAATATTAATGTAGAAATGAACTATTGGCCCGCTGAGGTAACGAACCTTTCAGAATGTCATGAGCCATTTTTGCAGATGGTTAAGGATGTAAGTGTTACAGGACGCCGTTCGGCTAGCGAGATGTATGGTGCCCGCGGCTGGACGCTACATCATAACACCGACTTGTGGCGCTCTACTGGAGCCGTAGATTACCATTCGTGCTCCATCTGGCCCACATGTAACGCATGGTTCTGCTCGCATCTCTGGGAGCACTATCTGTATACGGGCGACAAGAATTACTTAAAACATGAAGCATATCCAGTGATGGCTGAGGCTTGTCGGTTCTATCTCGACTTCTTGGTACGCGACCCCAAGACAGGATATTTGATAGCCTCGCCCTCACACTCTCCTGAGAATAATCCTGGTTTGGGTAAATATCACGACCCGATATTCAACAACGACCAGTCGCCCTCTGTTTTTGCAGGCGTATCCATGGATAATCAGATGATTTACGACCTGCTGTATAACACCCGTTTAGCAGCTCATACATTAGGTATCGATCAGAGTTTCGCAGATAGTCTGGACCAGGTTCGAAGCCAACTACCCCCCATGATGGTAGGCAAATACGGACAATTGCAAGAGTGGCTCGAAGACTGGGACCGCGAGGTGAGTAACCATCGTCATGTGTCGCACCTTTGGTGCCTCTACCCAGGTCGTCAGGTATCTCCTTATAACAACCCTGTTGCCACAGCTGCCGTTCAGAAGTCGCTCATTGGGCGTGGCGATGCTTCGCGAGGCTGGTCAATGGGATGGAAAGTTTGTTTGTGGGCCCGACTTTTGGATGGTAACCACGCTTACAAACTGATTCAGAATCAGCTGAAGTTGAAATCGCCCAAAGTAACCATCAAGGATCAGGACGGCGGTACCTATGCAAATATGTTCGATGCGCATCCTCCTTTCCAGATTGATGGCAATTTTGGCTGCTGCGCCGGCATTGCCGAAATGCTGGTACAGAGCCACGACGGTGCCATTAACCTATTGCCGGCATTACCTGATGTTTGGTCTGACGGCGAGGTTTCAGGATTGAAAACGCGTGGTGGTTTTATCATCGAGCACATGAAGTGGGAAAAGGGTCGCGTGGTATCACTTACCATCCGTTCTACACTGGGTGGCAATCTGCGCATACGCTCAGCTGCTCCACTCAAAGGTAAGGGATTAAAGAAATCAAAGGGCGCCAACACCAACCAGCTCATGCAGGTATACGACATGCCCACACCACTGGTAAAAGATGCCTCGAAACTGCTGAAAAACAAACTTCTATCAACATATCTGTACGATATCAGCACCCAGGCTGATAACGTATATACTCTATCACGTTAATTCAATATTAGTTTTTCACCTTTTTTAGATACAACTTTTTGGCGGATTTCCACAAAAAGTTGTATCTTTGCACACATGATGAGATACTACTTACTACTATTATTCGCAACAGCTACTACAATGTGTTGTGGGGCTGACTTTACGATTGAGGTCAGCCAGAAGCGTCAGACAATCCGCCACTTTGGCGCCTCTGATGCTTGGTCGATGCAATTCATCGGCCTATGGGAGAACCAAACCGAGCAGGAGAAGATAGCCGACTGGCTTTTTTCGCTCGAAAACGATGCACAGGGCAAGCCCAAGGGCATCGGCCTGTCGATCTGGCGTTTTAACTTAGGTGCAGGCAGCGCCGAACAAGGCGAGGCCTCGCAGATACAGCCTGGCACCCGTACGGAGTGTTTCCTGACCAAGGATGGCACTTACGACTGGACTAAGCAGGCCGGTCAGCGCAAGTTTCTGAAGATGGCCAAGCAGCGTGGCGTGCCCTACTTCCTAGCATTCCTTAATTCGGCCCCTGTTTATTTCACCAAGAATGGTCTGGCTACCAATACGGGGCGTGGCGGCACCATTAACCTGAAGGACGACTGTTACGACGACTTTGCGCGCTTTATGGCTACGGCAGTTAAGGGAGTTGAGGCACACGATGGTATCCATTTTGATTACCTATGTCCTGTTAACGAGCCCGATGGTCATTGGAACTGGCTGGGGCCCAAGCAGGAAGGTTCACCAGCCACCAATCGCGAGATAGCTCGACTGGTTCGCGAAACCAGCAAGGTTTTCAAGCAGCAGAAGCTGAACACACAGATTATTATGGATGAATCGAGCGACCTGCGTTGCCTGTTGGCTACCCACCAAACCAACTGGGAGCGTGGCTACCAGATACGCACATTCTTTACTAAAGACAGCACCAATACCTACTTAGGTAATCTGCCTAACGTGCCCCGCCAGATAGTAGGACACAGCTATTGGACCAACACTCCTGTGCCTTATATGCGAGAGATACGCGAACAGCTACGCGACACCATCGCCAAATACGGTTTGAAGTTCTGGCAAACAGAGCTTTGCATCATGGGCAACGATGAAGAGATCGGTGGTGGCGGTGGCTACGACTTTACAATGAAAACAGCCCTTTACGTGGCTCGCGTGATACATCACGACCTGGTGTTTGCCGATGCCGAGAGCTGGTCGTGGTGGCGTTCGGTAGGTGAGGATTACAAAGACGGACTGATTCGTGTTTACACTGCCGACCACATGAAGAGCGGCTATGCCGTAGATTCGCGACTGATGTGGGCATTGGGCAACTACAGCCGATTTATTCGTCCTGGTGCTACACGCTACGAGGTTAGCTCATCAGCCGAGTTCAATCCATATGGTGTGATGTGTTCGGCTTATCGCAATACCGATGGTAAGTGGGTAGCTGTTGTTATCAATTACAGCAATCAGATGCAGGACTTTAATCTGCACCTGTCAACCCAGCAGTCTACCCAGTGGCAGATGTATCGCACCTCGGATGTATCGGGCGAAACGCTGAAACCTGTAGGCAAAACAACAGGGAAGCAATCATTGCCTCCCCGTAGTATCACCACTTTTGTAGCCGAATAACTTTACGTTTTTATTCTACAAATGCCTCCATGATGGCTGTAGGCGCGGCGTTACTGTTAAAGGCGCCGAGCTTATAGCCACCAGGCAGGCACTGGGGTTCCCAGTAGAACACACCACGGCAACGACCATTGGTTTGGGTGCGTGCCTCGCGAATCACACGGGTTAGCTGGCGGCGACCCTCGTCCATCTTTTCAGGATGCTGCTCATCAACCTCAAAACCTGTTTCAACTATCATCACATCGCAGCCGTATTTTTCGCTGCAATGGCGGATGTTAGCCATACAGTCGGTAATGATGCCATCGGGATTAAGTTCAGGATGATCCTGCATGGCCCAGTAGGGATAGAGCGACATGCCTATCATATCGAACTTGCCACCATACTTCTTTACGATGTCGAGATTATAATCATAGAGACTCTGCAGATGGCCGCGGTCCAGATGCACGATGACGATGGCACGAGGAAATACCTTCTTTACAGCATCGTAACCAGCACGGATAAAGCCCGCATACCGCTTGGGATTCTGCTCGATATGCCCCATAGGCCAAAGTAGTCCGTTGGCTGTTTCGTTACCCACCTGCACCCAACGTGGCTCAATACCATTGGCCTTGAGCAGCGAGAGCACATCGATGGTATGTTCGCGCACATCCTTCTTCATCTGCTTGTAGTTATGGTTTTTCCAAGCCTCGGGGATAGGCTGCTTGGCAGGGTCAGCCCACGAGTCGCTGTAATGAAAGTCTACCATCAGGTCCATACCAAGAGCTTTGGCACGCTTGGCCATAGCCAGCAACTCGTGCTTATCGTTCATGCCGCCACGTGGGCTCACCCACACTCGCATGCGGATGGCCTTCATCTGATAGTCGTTCTTCAGCAGTTCCAGACATTCGCGTTCCTTACCTTCACGGTCGTGAAATTTCACGCCATGCTTTTCCTGACCAGTGAGAAATCCCACATCGGCTCCTTTCACAAAATCATTCTGAGCAAAAGCACTTTGCGAAACAAGTGCCATAACCATCGATACAAGTAGTAGTTTCATCTTTTAGTTTATTTATTCTTTGCAAAAATATAACTTTTTCGATATAAAACCAAGCTTTTACTGCAAAAATAAACATAATTATTCATTGTTTTAAAATAATGTTGTATATTTGCAGCCGGGAAAAATAGAATATTCACTATGCGAGCTATCTATAGAACATTTTTTATTGCCCTGCTGATGCTCTGGCAGACAGCGACATTAGCGGCAAACCTTATTAGCAATACCAACGAGAAAGCCGACTCAACACAGCTGGTTATCACAGGCGATGCGGCTTACAAATGGGTGGGCAGTCATCTCGATTCGTTGGCAAACTCGTACCTGAATAAGAGTGGTAATATTCTCGACCCCGACATTGTTCGCGAGGAGTTGAAACACATTGGTTACAACGGACTGAATGTTACCGATTATATCATGGCCAGCCGACAGATTGATAGTCTGGTACTCGCCAGACTGCTCGACCGTGCCGAGACCGAAGGCAACAAAACCATCTTTTTTATGATGGGTTCTACAGCAGCAGGCAAATCTACTGCTTTGAGAAACAATCCCCAACTAAAGGAGTTGGTTAACAGTGCAGGACTGGTGTACGATGGTGCTTTTATCAGCATTCCATCGTTCGAATCGCGCTTAAAAATGGTACAAGACCGCGGTTTTAAAGCCAGCATCGTGTTTGTGCATAACGATCCTATAACAGGATTCACAAACATGATTAACCGACTCATCAGATCGAACCGTGCCATGAGTCGTTATTACTATGTGTATTGTTATCCCCTCTTTAAGGGGCGTATTGCCTATCTGCTGAAAGAGCATCCCGACATCACGCTCTATTGCTTGGACAACAGCCAGAATAAGGGCGGTGTACGTGTTAGCATCGAAGAGGCTTTGACATGGGATTACACCATCACCAAAGAGGTTGAAAACAAGCTCAACGACATCATGCAGGAGTTTATCAGCTCAGGCAAACTAACCCCCGCCCAGGTGCAAGCACTCATCACAGAATAGTTTTTTTCGAAAAAACTCTCATGTTGCAGGGAGAGATTCATGAGAGATGAGGGAGGGATGCGAAAAATCTCTCATCGTTCAAAAGCCCTGTGTTTATACGGGTTTTGAGAGATTGAGGGAGAGATGAGAGATTTTTTCGCAAAAGTTTAAAAAAAATGGCAGCAAAGGCTTCAGCCTTCGCCACCAAAAGCACATTATATTTTCCCAACTTGGGAACGTTTCATTCCCAACCTGGGAATGTTTTGTTCCCAACCTGGGAATATGGCGTTCCCATTATGGGTAATCGGCTTGCCGCTTCGCTTGTCGAAGAACATAAAACTACTCCCAACGAAATACGGCACCATTTCGACGGGCAGGGTCGGCACCTGCGTAGTCCATCGAATAAGGACTGCCTGTGGTGGGACTTTTACCGATATAGCGGTGGGTACGCATGGAAAGGAGCATAAACTCGTGGTTGAGATAGTCCTGCCAAAGGAACACCTCGGCTTTCGATTCATCGGTAGTCAGGCGCACATCGCCTGGGATACCAAAACCCGAACACCATACATAGCGACCGTCTTGGCATTGCAAAATAACCTTTCCCTGTCCTTTATCGATGATACGGAAACGCGTTTGCATACTCTGGTCGGACTCGTTGGTATCGTAAAGCAAACCATGTTTCTGGGCGATGGCAGGCTTGCCTGTGGCTAAGTTGATGATACGGAACAACTTGCCGTATGGGATATTCTGACTGCGATCGGCCTGTGGCTCTACCACCTTAAAGTTGTCGAACTCGGCATAACCACCCTGTTTACCTTTATGATTAAAGGCAAAAAGAGCATGACGCGAGCCCTGAAACGAGATAAGCTGATAGCTAAGGGGCATTTCGCGGCCCAACTGCTGATAGGTGTTACCATCGAGCGAATACTCGTAATGGGCCTGATTGTTATCATAATCGCCCACCATGCGGAGCCATAACTTTTCAGCTTTCAGCTCTTGATTGATAGTATCGTTGGTAGCTTGTTCGAAGCAACGGAGCGTAAGGGTGTTACCACCTTTTACGACACCGATCCACGAGCAGGGCACGTTGATATTGCCAAGACCAGCCACATCGCCATCTTTCATACCCTTGGTAAAGAGCTCGACGGTGGCGACAGATGTTGGACCGATGACACGCTGAGTGAGTGTGTTTCGTGCCCACATCAGTTGTTCGGCAGGCATCGACTGCAGGCGCAAGCGGCCCTTCTTCAAGCTCCACTTACTATCATCGGGGTTATGGTTCCACTGCCATACGCGGCCAAGCGATGCGGCATTAAAATCTTCGTTTCGCTGATATGGAGCGTGGGGCTTTATATCGGTATTTATGTTGGGTTTGAACCAGGTACGGGGAGCACGACCTAGGTTGCCTTCGAGACCTATCATGGGCCAGCCATCCTTCCAGGTGATAGGCGAGAGGCAAACGGTGCGACCAATACTATGAAAGTCCATCATTAACAGCGCCCACCACTGGCCGCTCTGATCCTGCACAATACCACCCTGGTGGATGTTAGTACAGGCAGTAGCATCTTTATCAACCTGAGGAATGCCGAACTTGGTGCCATCCTCGCCAATGCGATACTTTACACCTTGCGGCACCTGTGTAAGGGGGGCGGCATGATAGCCAAAGGTTTCGTCGGCGGTAATAGTAACGGTTTCGTAAGGTCCCCAGATGCTTTTGGAACGACTACAGAGGGTACGGCCATTAGGCATATAATCGGTAGATATGATATAATACATACCATTAATCTTATACACATGATGCCCTTCGCCGATGGCATTGCCCTCGGGGATAATCACACGATCGGTTCCCTCAACAGGACCACTCATATCGGGCTTCAATTCAGTACAGTGTACTTCGCCATATTTATGGATGGCATAGATCTTACCGTCGTCGTCGAAGAGCACGGAGAGATCGTAGATGTTGCCCTGCATGTTATGATGCTGCCAAGGTCCACGGATATCCTTCGAGGTGTAACACTGCAAACCTTTACCGTTGATGTTGGTAAACACATAAAACTGCCCGTTGGCATAACGGATGGCAGGCGCCCATACACCCTGACCGTAAATCTCCTTGTGGTTTTTAAGAGAGAATGCATCGTCGGCGAAGTCGAAACGATCAAAGCAATACGAGATATTCTCCCAGTTAACCAAATCCTTAGAGTGCAGAATTACCAAGCCTGGCACGGTATGCATGGTGGTGCCTGCCAGATAGTAGTCGTCGCCCACACGCAGAATGTCGGGGTCGGAAAACTCATCGTAGAAAAGCGGGTTGGTAAATGTGCCGTTACCGTTATCGGCCGTCCACGACTGGGCGAATGCAGGACTAAACGAAAAGTGAAAAGCGAAAAGCATCAGTATCGCCTTTAACCAAACATTACTGCAAAAAACAATATTTCTAACTAACTTATAACTAACTATGGTGAACATAACTTTCCGCTTTATCACTTTTCTTTTTTAATTCAAAGTCGGCCATCCGTCTGACGTCCAACTGATAGGACGCTGAATAAGAATGGATGCACCCTGATGCGCAATGCTATAGCCATGACAGATGAAGATATCCTGACCATCGATATGGTAAGCTGCACAATGACCTGCAGCCTCGAATGCCTTTTTATCACCCTCGATAAAGAGGTTGCCGCCACCATAGCGCATATCAATGCCATTACGGTCGAGATACGGACCATCGATGGTTTTGCTACGACCTACCGCTACACGATAATTACTCTTGCTACCCTGACAACAATAATCCCACGACACAAACAGATAATAATATCCTGCATGTTTGAAGATAAATGGAGCTTCGATGGCATTTGGTCCGGCAAAGTCGGACGTTGGATTCTTAGGCGGATTGGGATTGATGGGCAGTGCATTCTTGCTGGCCTTACTATCCAAGTTAAACCTACGGGCGATGGTACGAGGTTTTACGCCCTTAGCAATATGCATGGTGGTATCGAGACGCGCCAGCTGAATACCGTCCCAGAAAGAGCCCCATACCAGCCAAGGCTGATCCTGGTCGTCGATCACGAAGTTAGGATCGATGGCGTTCCATTTGTCGCGACCTTCGCGCGAGGTTACGATACAGCCTTCGTCGTTCCATAAGCCAGAAGCCAACTTCTGGGTAGAAAGCAATCCGATGGTCGAGCCGTTCTTGCCAAAGGTAGAGCAACTATAAGCCAACCACCATTTGCCATGCCATTTGATAACATCGGGTGCCCAGACATGCTGCTGGAAACCTGGCACAGAATCGTGTGTCCACTTAGGGATAACCGACATCACCGGCTCTGTATGCACCGTCCAGTTCTTACGGTCGGCGGATGTCATTTTCTGGATGCCCATGCCTGTGGCAAAGATATAATAAGTACCATTCTCGTAGGCCATCACAGGGTCGTGCACCATGGGTGTGTCTGTAACAAAAGGCATACGCTGCTTGGGGTGCTGCTGTCCGTAAACCGCCAGGTTTGCACTCAGGACTAACAGCATCAACGAGACAACTGTTTTTCTCATATTCTTATTTTACTATGTATTTTTTACCGTTGCGGATATAGATTCCTTTACGTTGTGGATTGTTTAATCGGCGACCGCTCAGGTCGTAGGTGGGCGCTGTGATAGGATTGCTGTCTACTTCAATGTGGGCAATGCCTGTAGAAGAAGCCTCGGTTTGATAAGCCCACACCGTGACACCATCAGTACCATTTGCCTTATAGGCCAGGCCTGTAAAAGCTATAGTCTTGGTATCTGACGACTCAAGTGTCTGCTCCACCAGCACACCTCTATAGGCAATACCGCCAATAACCATATTCATGTACGATGTTCCCTCGGTAACAGCCCATGTACCAGTAAGGCCGCCCGTTATCTTCTTGTCGGCAGTAAGTGTTACCTCAACAGGTTCAGCTGCTTCCTTGCTCGTATGATCGAGCTTGTACTTATGAACAAGCAGTTTATAGGTACCAGGGATCTTGTCGGTGCTCACCTGCTGGGTAGTGGCAATATCGGCACTTGTCACCGTTTCGCCAGTATACTCGAAAGGTGCAACCACCAACCAGCCATCCTTATTCTGGAACACCTGATGAACACGCACCTGATGACTCTCGCCCCAGTTCTGGAAACGGGTATGGTAAACCAGATAGGTACGACCATCCTCGGCAGCAATGATACTGTTGTGACCTTGGCTGCGTTCGCCGTAGTTGCCCTTGGCTTGATTACCCCAATCGGTATATGCCCCAAAGATATTAACACCTCGATTGCTGGCTGCCTTTGGACCAAAGTTAAGTTGATAGCTGTTATACACGGCATTGACATTGTTTGAATCCTTATAAGGACCATCGGGTGTTTCTGAACGGAACACACGCATCTGGTAGCCACCATTATTGTAGTCGTTTGCATTGCCTCCAGCAGCCAATCCGCCATAGGTTACAAAAAGGAAATAATAGCCACCGATATACTCGATATAGCTTGCCTCGCCCGACACGTAATAACCACCAGCAATCTTCTTACCAAAGTAGGGATCCTGTGTGATACCATCGCCCGAACCCGTAAGGGTATAGGTTACGTCATAGTCGCGAAGACCGGTGTTTTCATCAAGTTCCAACATCCAGATGCCACCGCTCCATGAACCATAGCTCATCCATAGCTTGCCATCCTCGTCGTAGAACACACAAGGATCGATATTATTTGGCCAGCGGTTGCCCCAACTACTACCTACATTGTAGCGATCGGGCAAGGAACTCTGCTCGCCAATAACCAGTTCCAGATCGGTATCCTTATACGAAGTGCCACTTTTAAAACCACTGATAACTACAGGTGCCTGATACTGATAAGGCCCCTCGATGTCGTCGGCTGTAAGCAGTACGATGCTGGAGAACCAGCCATCGCCATTAACGCTCATGTACATACACCACTTCTGCATGGCTGGATTCCAGATAACATCGGGCGCCCAAAGATTGCCACTGATGTTATAACTGTTATTTCCGCGCTTTGCCCAGGCCTGAGCGTCGAAATTAGGGAGAGCCACCTCTACCCCACCTTTCTTAACCTTGGTTACCTGAGGGGTGGTAAAGGCGTTCTTACTGTAGTCGTTATCACTCGAGGCCGTCTTCCAAGGAACACCTACCAAGCTATTGTCGTCAAGTTTACCCTTCTTCACTTCAACCCATTTCATCAGGTCGGCACTCTTGGCCACAGCACGATGTGAGCCAAAAATGTAGTAGTACTTGCTGGCGGGATCCCATACCACACTAGGGTCGTGAACACTCACACGGCTCAACTGGTAGGCAAACGATGTCATCGGCAGCAAAACAGCTATGATGTAAAGAAACAATCTCTTCATTATCTTTGGTTTTAAATGATATAGAGCCGGCCCTGATCATCGGCAGAGCCGGCTCTTTATTTGCTGATAGAATCAGCTGTTACTCAAATACAATATGTCCACCTTCGATGGTGAAGCGGAAGCGGAAGTTGCTGCCCTCGATAGGCAGTCCGGTATAGCTTTGACGATAGGTCTCGCCATCGTTACCCTCAAATACCAACTTCACATCGGCTGTTGAACCATTATTGGTTACTGATGCTGTAACGTAAGCATCGTCAACAGCGGCAAGCCAAGCAGCCCAGTCGGTCTGACCACCACTTGGTGTGCAAGCAGCATAGCTATCACCCCAACCATAGTTGTCGGAACGGAGCACAGCATACTCTGTATTGTCCTGACGGGTGAGAACCACATCTACCGTATTCCAGTTGGCTGCGCCATTGGTAAAGTGCTTGAAGCGTACCGAATAGGTCTTTCCTACAGGTACTGTCCAGTTGGCAGAGTGAGCTGCCCACCATGCAGTAGAGTTATCCTCCTCGCCAACAACCTCATCAAACTCGAGGTGACAGCCATCCACAGTGAAACGGAAGTAGAAGTCGTTAGGATCAACGGTATTGATGCCATTGTACTCCTGCTTATAGGTATTACCATCGTTACCCTCTATCACGGCTTTCACATCAGCCGTTCCGTCGCCATTATTGGTAACGTATGTAGTTACCTTAGCACCATCCATAGCAGCAAGCCAAGCACTCCAGTCGCCGCCATTGTCGCATACCTGTGTGCTTGCAGCATAACCATCACCCCAACCATAGTTGTCGGCACGTACAACAGCATACTCGGTGTTGTCGGCCTTGCAGAGCACAACCACAAAGTTATTCCAGTTGTTGGCACCACTGGTGTAGTTGGTGAAGGTACTAACGAATGTTTCCTTAGGACCAACCTTGATATTCTCAGAGTGTGCGCCCCACCATGCGGTAGAGTTATCGGTAGCACCAAGAGAGGTGTACATCTTATCGACCACATTGAACTCGGCAGTAGCGATAACAGGTGTAGCAGACTCGCCCTTATAAGTCTTTGCAAATACTGCTACAAGTGTCTTCTTACCCAATGTGTTCATGTCAGGAATAGCCTGGAAAGTAATATCCTTGGCAGAAACCTCCTTAGAAACACCCTGCTCGAACTGAACTGTAGCAGTAACATTAGCAAATGCATCGGCAGCCTCAGTACCCTGCAGCACCTTCTTGGGCACACCATTCAGTGTCATCGAGAGTGGCTGCTTATCCTCCTTTGAGGTGAAACCACCGATAGGCTCGATGGTAGAACCAAGGAAGCTGATATAAGAACCCTCGGGAACTAAGAATGCACGGATGGTACCATTAGAAGCATCAGCATTCAGGTTAGTCAGCGCTGAGGTTTGGTTATAGGTCTTTGTAACCACACCATTGGTCATGGTAACCACCAAACCGCCATTGGTACGGTCGATGGTGAGCGTTACCTTACCACCTAACTTATCAACACCTGTGTCGGTATCGGTAGCAAACTCCAAGTCGCTCGATGCCAGACTACGGTCGATATAATCACCCCACTCAGAGTTTCCGCTTGGCTGATAGTCGTAACGGATAGCACCGTATTCCTTATAGTTGGCAGCACCACGATCCTCGTCGTTGGTGATAATCATGGCAAAGTTCTTATAGGTGTTAGAGGCACTGGGATTGATGTTCAAGTTGAACTGGGCAATCCACTTACCGCCTTCGGGTATCTGGTAGTACTTTGAGAACTGGGCCCACCAGCCTGTAGAGTAGTCTGTAGCACCAATGGTGTACACATCTTCCTCCATACCTTCGATCACGTCATCGCCCTGATTCTTGGCCTTTTCGGCAGCAATAGAGTCAGCCTTCGACGAAAGCCAATCTGGTGCATTGATGCTGAATAAATCACCACCTTCGCAACCTGTCAGCGTGAGCAAACTCAAGGCAGCCGAACAGATGACTGTTGCTATTTTATTGTATTTCATAATCTTATAGTTTTTACTTTTTTACCTTTTTACTTTTACCTTTCACTAGAGTTTCACTACTGGATGAACAGGACCATAGAGCTTATCGGCATTGCTCTCGCTCTTATTGGCCGAGTTACCCTGCAGATTTGGGTTATCGTTCAGTGTTCCCTGATAGATAGGGAAGAACTCATGACCCTGAATCCAGCTGTCGTACGAACTCTTGAGTTCAGGATCGACACCTACTTCTGAGTAGCTAACAGCCTCCTTCACACGAGTCTTGTCGTTAGTACGACGGAAGGTACCATGTTCCTTAATCTGCTGGAGGCGATCAGCGCTATAGAAGAAGCCCCAACGAACAAGGTCGAAACCACGGCCGAACTCACAACCAAACTCCTTTGGACGCTCCACGTTGGCAATCTGCTCGAACAACTTATCAGCATTCCCTGAGAAATCGGCAAGTTTCAGATCGGCCAGACCGGCACGGTTACGAACCTGATTAATCCAGTCGATAGCTTGCTGTGTAGGACCATTTACCTCGTTTTCGCACTCTGCAGCACGCAGCAGTACATCAGAGTAACGCATCATGCGCAGGTTGATACCGCAGTGCAGACCTGTTACCACCTTATCGTAAAGACCTGTACGCAGGTTGGTATTCTTAGCAATAGGCAGTCCACCATTGTTGTTATTGGTTACCACGGGGGCATCGGCAGTCATAGGCACGGTATAGCAAACGTTACCATACTCAAAGCCATCCCACTCGGGCTCGTAAGTACCGATAGTCCAATACAGGCGTGGATCGAGCGAGCCACTGGTGGTCTTCTCAGACTTAAAGAGCTGATAGAGCCATGGAGAGGCAGAAAGGTCGGCCCATCCACCCATGTCGCCAGGACCAAAGTTACTCTCAACGGCATGACCCTGAGTAGCGTTAGGACTGGTGTTTACAGGTGTCCACTCGTCGTCGGTACCCTGTGAGCCGTAATCCAGATACTGAATCTCGAACAGGCTCTCAGCATTGTTCTCATAAGCAGAGCCCTCGCGGAAGTTATCACCATAGTTCTTCATCAGCTCATAGTGGCCATACTTTCCGCCAATGATATCTTTCAGTACGGCAAGAGCCTCGCTGTACTTATGACGCATCATCAGTGCACGTGCATAATAGCCGGCAGCAGCACCGTTGGTAGCACGACCCAGTGCCCACTGACCACCTGCATCGCGACTGGGCAGCAGGGTCATAGCCTCGGCAAAGTCCTTCTCTACCTGATCCCAAGCCTCATCGTAGGTGCTGTTAGTACCATAAAGACCATCGAGTGTAGAATAGGTATTATAATCGGTAATCAGAATAGGATTCTGATAGTAACCAGTCAGGTTATAGTAAGCCAGACCGCGCAGGAACAGCATCTGTCCCTTGATACGCTTCATAGTCTCAGAAAGAACTGAGTTATCCTCGCCACAACGAGTGATAGTGTAGTTACATACGTTGATGGTGTAATACCAGTCACGCCATGACCACTGACCAATCTCGTCGGTGAACGGAGCATTCAGGTCATCGAAAGGCATGTACCATACCTGCGATGAGTTCCAAACTTCGTCACCACGACAAACGTCGAGTGTATAGCCCACACGGGCATAGGTGCCCTCCATACGGATGTGGTTGTAGGCAGCAATCACATTCTCCTCTAATGATTCGACATCGTTGCCGAATGTGGCTGTGGTTTGCTGGTTAGGGTTCGACACATCCAACTTGCTATCGCACGAAGCGAGAGTGCCAAGACCTACCAGTACAGCCAATGAAATTTTATGTAGTTTCATATACTTCAATTTATCAATTATTATATCAATGCTCATCTTAGAAAGTGAAATTCAAACCAGCCATAAAGCTTCTGGCAGTTGGGTACGAACAGTAGTTGTATCCAGGAGTGAAGGTACCACCGGCATAATCGACATTGTAACCCTTATAACCTGTGAAGGTGAAGAGGTTCTGGGCCGAAACATATACACGTACACCAGTTACGTAGTTGGCGAACCACTTGTTAGGCAGGTTGCAGCCAAGCTCTACGTTAGCAATCTTCCAGTAAGCGGCATTCTGAATCTGGCGGCAGCTGAACAGGTCGTTCCAAGCCAAGGTTGCACTGTTAGAGAGGTAAGTGCGGGGGATATTTGATACGTAGGTACCACCATCCCACTGGTTAGCAGCAAGAATATCAACACTCTTATTACCGTAGCCGTAGCTTGAATTCAGCGTGTTATAGAGATAATCGGTTACATGGTAACCAAGGGCACCATAAGTTGAGATACTCAAATCGAAAATCTTGTACTCGAGGTGTGCACTCAGACCAAAGTTAACCTTTGGCAGACCGCTACCCAGAACAGTCTGGTCGTCGGCATTAATCTGGCCGTCGCCATTTACATCGCGATAGTAGCAATCACCTACATGGGCACCTGGCTGATACTCTTCCAGACCCTGAGCCTGTGCAAGTGCGTTCAGCTGATCGAGCTGCTCTTGGGTACGGATAATACCCTGGTAATCCCAACCATAGAACTTACCAACTTCCTGACCAACCTCGGTGATATAAGAACCAGTGATATACTTCTCAGTACCGAAACCAAGTGATGTAACCTTATTCTTCAAGGTGCTCAGGTTAGCACTGATTTCGTGCTTCAGAGCATGATCGCGGTTACGATAGGTGAGTGAGAACTCGAATCCGCTGTTCTCCATTGAAGCGGCATTCATGGTTACTGAAGTGTTAGCCACACCTGCATTGGCAGGAACAGGCACGTTATAAAGCAGATCCTCTGACTTATTCTTGTACCACTCGGCAGTGAACTCGATGCGGTTGTTGAAGAAAGCCAGATCAAGACCTACGTTCATGGTCTTTCTCTTCTCCCATGTCAGGTTCTCGTTTACGAAAGTAGAAACAGCCGAACCAGTAACAGGCTGGTTGCCGAAGCTATAGGTCATGTTGTTACGGGCCATGGTTGCCTCGATAGCATAGTCGCCTACAGCAGCCTCGTAACCCAGTTCACCATAGCTGGCACGGAGCTTGAACATATTCACGATGTCGCGATTGATGGGGAAGAACTTTTCCTTATCGAAACGCCAACCGAGAGATACTGATGTAAAGGTGTCCCAACGGATATCCTTTGACAAACGAGAGCTACCATCGCGACGTACGATACCAGAAATGAGGTACTTGCCATCGAAGTCGTAGTTCAAACGAGCCAGATAAGAAGCCAAAGTATGCTTGTACTCATAGCTTTCAGCACTCCAAGAGCTGGCATTCTGCAGCTGCAGGAAGTAAGGCTGCGACAAGTTAACACCAGTAGCCGACTGTGTCTGGGTATTCTCCTCCTGATAGGTCTGACCTACTACGATATTGGCATGGTGCAGACCGATGGTACCATCGTAAGTAAGTGTATTCTCAATCAGGGCATCGGTGTACTTGCGATGAGCCTTGGTAAGACGCTCGTTCTCCTTTGCCAGATATACACGGTTACTCTGAATCCATGCAGGAATCCAGGTCTTATCATTGCAAGATGTGGTGCTATATGACAGGTTGATCTTATAGGTAAGCTGATGGTTCTTGCTCTTAATACCAATCATCGACAGGAGATCAACATCAGCAGATGCAGTACCTACAAAACGATCAACGATGGTATTACGTGTGAGCATCTTATTTACCAGCAGTGGGTTCATGGCCGAGATATCACCATGTACGGTATCGTAGTAAACACCATAGCCGTAAGCATCGTACTTATAGCCACTTGCAGAGCCTACCACATCGTCGAGTACCCATGTAGAAGCATCGTAAGCTTTGATGGTTGGCTGCATGTTAAGCACACCACCAAGTACGTTACCTAAGTTACCATACAAGCCCTGTACATACTCGTTGGCATTTGATACTGCCAGATTATCCTGATCGGAATGAGAGTAAACCAAACTGGTGCGGAACTTCACGAACTTGGTATCCATGGTATTGTTAACGCGGGCGGTATAACGCTCGAAGTTTGGTCCGGCACCCTCGAGGGTACCCTTTTGATTATAGTAATCAAGACTTATATTATAGGTATTATTAACGCCACCACCGCTCAGGTTCACACTATGATTCTGACGGATACCAGTCTTGAAAGCCTCAGCCAGCCAGTCGGTATCGGTATTATCGCGGAAGTGATAGTAACCATCGGCGCCCAAACTGTAACCACCGGGAACAGGAATACCTGCATTCTCGGCAGCAATACCCAAATAGCGGCTATACTGTTCGGCATTGGTCAGATCGTAAACACCAGTCTGAATCTTATCTACACCGAAGTAGCCCTTATAGTCAACCTTCAATGGCTGCTCCTTCTTACCGCCTTTAGTGGTGATGATTACCACACCGTTAGCAGCACGGCTACCATAGATAGCACCAGCAGAAGCATCCTTGAGTACCTGAATGGTCTCGATATCATTTGGAGAGAAATCACGAATACTGGTACCTACAGGCACACCATCGACAACGTACAGAGGTGCAGTGCTACCAAAGCTACCGATACCACGAATACGCACCGTTGGGTCGGCACCAGGCTGACCATCGGAGGTAATCTGTACACCAGCAACCTTACCCTCGAGCATTGAAGAAATGTTAGAGTGTGAAACTCGCTTCAACTCGTCGGCATTCACAATTGATACAGAACCAGTAAGGTCGGCTTTTTTCTGTACACCATAACCTACCACTACCACCTGATCGAGCAACATAGCGTCGCTTTCCATTTCAATAGTTTCAATGATCGCGCGTCCGCGTACAGCTATTTCACGATCTTTGTAACCTACGTAGCTTACCACGAGTGTACCATTGGCGGGTGCGTCGATGGTAAACTTTCCGTCGAAGTCAGTAATGACACCATTCTGTGCCCCCTTCAACTTCACTGTAGCACCAATGAGTGGTTCTCCCTCTTGGTCTACAACCTGGCCGCTAACCTTAATAGTTTGCTGTGCCACTAATGCCATGGCAGGCACCGGATAAGCCGACAGGCCGCCCAGCATACCTAACGCAAGCATCGCAGAGAATAATACATGTTTTCTCATTGCTAATTGTTTTAAGTTTTAATTTGAATTAGTTAAAATTTGAAATAATCTGGCGCAAAGATACTGATATATAACAATGCGATGGTGGACAAAACGATTAATAAGGTGGACAAAACGATTTTTGTCCTCCAGCATACATATTTTCCACTTCTTGAGATATGTCAAGGCCTATCCTTGAGCTAAATCAAGACCAAGAACTGGGGTTGACACCATACATCTTGGTGAAGCAACGAGTAAAGTATTTGGGATCATTAAAGCCTACAGCATAGGCTATCTCGGTAATGTTACGGTTTGTAGTTTTAGACGACAACATCTCCTTAGCCATATTCAAGCGATAATTACGGATGAACTGTCCGACAGGCAGTCCGGCTTCGGCGTTAAGATGTTTACTAGCCACACTTCGACTCATGCCCAGAGCATCGCAAAATTCCTGCACGCCAAATTCCGAGTCCATATAGTGTGTTTCCATAATTTCCATCACTCGCTCCATAAAGGGGCGTGTGCTCTTAAGTTGTTCTTCCTTATCAGCCTCAACGCTCTTTGTAACACTCTGCTTGTAGCGTTCCTGATTATCTAAGATATTCTGAATACGTGACTGCAACTGACGCGGGTCGTCGGATTCTTCCAACACCTTACGGATAGGAGTAATGAGCTGCTCGGCCTCACGACGCTTGACAATAGTAGCCCACCTATTATATAAGTACACCATGAGTACTACAACCTGAATGCTTAAAAGCAAACGGAACCACCAGCTGCGCCAGAAGTAGGGTTTCACCACCACCTCGATTGAGATAGTGTCGCCCTCGCCTGCCATCTGTACCGACTTGTATTTTACTTCAAAGGTATAATTACCTGCAGGCAAAGCACTATATCGCACAGAATGCTGGCCAGGTTTCAATACTTCCCAATCGTTATCGAGTCCTTTCATACGGTAACTATACACGCCCTGCATCTCATACCCATAGTCGAGTGCCGAGAAATCGATAGAGAAGGAGCGATGGCCCTCTTTCAGCCATATGGTGTTAGCCACCGAGATATCCTCTGAAAGATAATCGCTACCTGCGATAGCTTCCTGATTATCAACCATCAGATGCGTAAACGTAAGATGACCATGGTAATGTGTATCGGAATTATCATCCAACATCTCAATCAAACCAGCCTCACTACCCAGACAAATATTACCTGCAGCATCCTTCACAGCAGAGTTCCAATAGAAATGCGGACTAATAAGACCGTCGTACTGTGAGTAGTTGGTAAATGCCTGCAATTTAGGATCATAAACCGACAAACCATTCTGGGTGGTAATCCACAGGCGCCCATTACGATCCTCAACAATACCTTTAACACCATTATACACCAGACCATTTTCCTGGGTCAGCACTTCAAAACGCTCATCACCATTCTCATCCTGTACACGTTTATAGAGTCCGTAACCGTTACTGCCCAACCACAGCGTACCATCGCTGGTTTCGCAGAACGAGGATATCTTATCAACGATTTTTGATGTAGGATCGGCCAACAGATGGCGGATATTACGGGTTGCAAACTGCCCGTTCTTCTCTGACTTCAAATCAACGATTACAACACCTTGCATACAACCCATCCACAAGTGACCATCGCGCGTTACGATCGACCCAATACAACCTCGCACCAATTGGCACTCTTCAAATGGTTCTATCAACTGTTTGTTTTTAAAACTATAGAAGAACAATCCATCGTTACTACCAATCCACATGCCACCGTTTATGGCATCGTAAGCCATGGCGCCGATATAATTCGTTAACCGAGCCTGTTCGGCAGGCAGCTCAAGACGGACAATGGTTTGAGGATTCTTCATATCAATCCAACAAACGCCCCCACCCCAAGTACCAATCCATAATCGACCGTAAGCATCGGCAGTTAATGTTGATACACTATTATGTGGCAAGGCCGAGTTGGTCTTGGTATAATGAATAAAACTACGCTCGCCCTTGACCCTGCGGTTCAGTCCACCTTCAACAGTACCCACCCACAGCGTACCATCAGGGGCAGCATACATAGCATTAACCGGATTGGGTGATAGCGAACCTGGATCCTGCGAATGCACACTATTCTGCAGCAGCAACTGTCTGGGAACCAATCGAATAACCCCACCAGCCTCGGTACCAACGTATATCAGACCATCGTTTACCAACAGACAATGAACAAAATCGTTCTTTAATGGCGGTGTGCTAGCCTGTGTCCAAGCCGTAAAGGTGCCCGACTTATCGTCGTAGATGTTCACACCGCATAGCGAACCCACCAACAGCGTATTATCTGGCATCAGAGCGAGACTCGACAGGAACTCGTGCGAGAGATGCTGAATGGGCGTCTGATCCAATCGCTGCAGATATGGATCGTAGCGGAAGAGACCATGGTTAGTGGTGAGCCAAACAGTATTACCTCGCTTCAGGATATCGGTAATATAAAGACCATACAAGGGATGGAGCAAGGTGGATATCTCTTCTCTTACCAATTTGCCATCCTTCTCAACCATTCGATAGATACCATAATCGATACCTACCCAAGGTTTACCATTACCCTCAACATCACAAATGCATATCTCGGGGGTATTACCTCGATACTGATATGAGGCAATATGATTTACACTACCATCTTCGGCAAAAGTAATGAGATTGACACGCTTATCGGTTATCAGCCATATACGTCCAAGAGCATCGCAATAGGATTTCACACCCGATTGGGACAATAATGCAGCTATATCGGCCTTAGGAGATTTTGGAACGGTGGTAAGCATGGTACGCAGATCGATGACATTGGTTCCTTCGTCGAAAGTAACCCATAAGCGTTTAAAGCGGTCTTCGGCAATCGATTTGCACGACAAACTCTTCAGACCGAGCATCGGCGACATCATACCATAACCATCATAACGCACTAATCCGCCACCATACGTTGCAATCCACAAAAAACCATTAGAATCGGTATAGAGCGAACTGACATTGTTGTGCGGCAACCCATTCTCGAGGTTGATATACGACAGATTATATCGCTCAGTTAATATGTTGCCGCTGGCCAACATGGTCAGCGACAACATACAAGAAAGTATAATCGCCGTTAATCGATTCACTTTTTAGTCTTAATATTGAACACGGCACAGGCTCCGGCAAACAACAGGACACCTGATACTATCATCATATAGGCCTGGTTGCTACCAACAAGTGTGAGGATAGAGCCACCCAACAAGGCTGCTACAATCTGAGGCACACAAATGGTTCCGTTGAAGAGTCCGAGATAAGCACCCATATGACCATAGCCCTGCAGAGCATTGGTAACCAATGTGAACGGACATGCCAGCTGGGCTGCCCAAGCACAACCGATAAGCAGGAATGGTATAATCTGCAGGTATTGACCAGGACAGAATGGAATAAGTGCAAAGCCTAAACCTCCCAGCGCCATGCTGACAGCATAAGCCAATTTAATACTCTTGAAGCGTGGAATGAGAGCAGCCCAAGCTACCGAGCCCATGGCCTGAATGGCATAGAGCACACCCGTCCAGTTACCAGCCACCTGATAGGCTTCGCTGGCAGAATCGGCAGTATTCCACACCGTAAGCGACACAGCATCAACCACATATGTCCACATATAAAGGAAAGCAGCCCAACTGAAGAACTGAACCAGGCCGATACGCCAGAATGCAGAGGGTGCATTCTTGAGCAATACGAACCAGTTGCCCGAGTCTTCTTTCTCGGTAGATACAGGATTGTATTCGGCATACTCCTCGGGCGACCACTCCTTAACTTTGAGCGTAGTATAAATAACGCACAGGATAAGGATAGCTGCACCAATATAGAACGACCAGATAACCGTATCGGGCACAACGCCTTCGGGAGCCACATTCTTCAGGCCAATCCAGGCAAATACAAACGGGAACAGGAAGCCCACTACACTACCCGCATTACACAGGAACGACTGGATAGAGTAAGCTTTACCCTTTTGCTCTTCGTTTACCATATCGCCCACCATCATCTTAAATGGCTGCATGGCCATATTGATACTAGTATCGAGCAACATCAGCATGAGCAAACCAAATATCATTACCATCGAGATGCTAAGACCTAGCGAACCAGCATTTGGCAGCAGGCACATCACAGCCACAGCCGTCAGGGCACCAATAAACAGATAAGGTATACGACGGCCGAAACGAGTCCAGGTTCTATCACTCAGCGTACCCACGATAGGCTGCACCAGAATACCCATCAGTGGGGGTAATATCCAGAAGAAACTCAGAGAGTGAGGATCGGCACCTAACGTGCGGAAGATACGTGAAATATTAGCACTCTGCAGGGCATAAGCAATCTGCACGCCAAAGAATCCGAAACTCAGATTCCACAATTTCCAAAAAGACAAATCAGGTTTTTGTTTCATATCTCTTAATTCTTAGTTCTCAATTATTTGGTTGTTCCTCGTACAACGAGACGGGTTTTAACCACGCGTTTCTCAATCTTCTCGAGCGGCGACAGGCCTTCGACCTTATCCATCAGAATGGTAGCCGCCTCCTCGCCCACACGATGACCGCGCTGTTCGACAGTAGTCAGCATCGGGTCGCAAGCCACAGCACGCTGGCCATTAGTAAAGCCACATATCTGCACATCCTCGGGCACTCTGAATCCTGCATGTTTTACAGTATAGAGTACTCCGATGGCCGTATCGTCATTTACTGCAAAATAGCCATCCGGGGGATTTACCATCGCCATCAGTTTAGGCGTAAGCTCCTCAGCTTCTGCACGGTTATCGCAAACCTGAACAATACTCTCATCTATCTGTATACCATGACTCAACAAGGCATCCTTATAACCATTAAAACGATTCTTGGATATCTCGAGCTGTAACGGACCACCATAGAAAGCAATACGCTTGCAGCCCGACTCTATCAGGTAATTAACGGCGTTCATGGCACCCATATAGTCATCTACCACCACACGACTGGCGTTTACACCCGTACATATTCTATCGTAGAACACAATGGGCACACCAGCATCAATCAACTTCTGATAGTGGTCGTAGTTCTTAGTATCTTTAGCTTGCGACACAATAACACCGCACACCTTAAAGCGATGGAAGTTATCACATATCTGTGCCTCGCGCTCATACTGCTCACCACTGAGAGCCACCATAATGCGATAGCCACGGGCTGCAGCAGCCTCCTCGATACCTGTAAGGATAGATGAAAAATAATAATGCGTGAACTCTGGTACGATTACACCAATAACACGCTGGGGCATAACACGACTATGGCGAAGAGCCTCGCCAATGGCATTGGGATAGAAGTTATGTTCGCGTGCAAACTGTTGGATAGCCCTGCGACGTTCTTCGCTGATACGGGGCGAATCCTTGAGTGCACGCGACACGGTAGCCACGGAAATACCAAACTCCCGTGCAATATCCTTCATTGTCATTGGCGCCTTTTCTTCCATCGGTTTCCAATTATTCCGCGTGCAAAGATAATAAATCTTTGCGAAAAGCATCCAAAATTATCAAAAAAAATATTAGTACAGCAACAATAACCCCGCGAATGCAGCATAGCAGATCATGCGGATAGGATTGATTTTAAGATAGCCTGTACCAAAAGCAGTAGCTACAAAAAGGGCACAACTGATACCAAACTGCCAAGGATTCTCAATAGGCGTAGAGAAGTTCTCGGTGTTGCAAAGCAACAGGGTGGCAGCAGCCAGCAAACCAACAACAGCAGGGCGTAAACCTGTAAATATCGACTGTACCAGCGGTGTGTTCATGTACTTCATAAACATCTTACTGATAAGTATCATCAGGATAAGCGATGGCAACACCAAAGCAAAGGTTGCTGTAGCAGACCCCAGAATAGAAACTAGATGACCATACCCCGCATTATGGATGGCGGTATAGCCACAGTAAGTGGCCGAGTTAATACCAATTGGACCAGGCGTCATCTGAGAGATGGCGACGATATCGGTAAATTCTGATGTTGAGAGCCAATGATGTGCCTCGACCGTTTCGTGCTGAATGAGTGAAAGCATACCATAACCTCCACCAAAGCCAAAAAGACCTATCTCGAAAAATGTGATAAATAAACTAACGAAAATCATATTTCAAGCACGAATTTCACGAATTACACGATGTCTTATTTATTCTGCCGTAGATATAGCCTCCAACAGCAGCTATCATAATAATATAAATAGGTGAAACACCTAAAGCCCAGATGGCCAGGGCGCAGACGATAGGAATCCAGATGGTGTACCAGTTGAGTTTAGCACGTTTACCCAAATTAAATGTAGGTACAGCTATCAGAGCCACCACAGCCGGACGGATGCCACGAAACATGGCTGCCACCACCTTATTATCCTTAAACTGGCTGAAGAACATGGCAATCGCCAGAATAATCAGGAACGAAGGCAAAGCCGTACCAAGCGTGGTACAGATGGCACCACGTGTTTTGCGCAGCTTATAACCAATAAAGGTTGCTATGTTGATGGCAAACACGCCAGGACAACTCTGGGCGATAGCTATCAAGTCAAGCATCTCGTCCTTGGTCACCCACTGCTTCTTGTTCACAACCTCTTCCTCTATCAAAGGTATCATGGCATATCCACCACCGAGGGTGAATATGCCAATGTGAAAGAAGGTCTTAAAAGAATCCCAATATATATTCATTACTTGTGAGCCTCCACCCATTTACGTGCATTGACGAAGGCCTCAATCCATGGAGTAACCTCGTCCTGACGACGATCGGCAGGATACCAAGCGTTCTGCCATGGGAATACGGCTCGCTCCAAGTGAGGCATCATGCAGAGATGACGACCATCGGCTGAGCAGATACCAGCTACATTATAGTCGGATCCGTTAGGATTAGCGGGATAGCCAGCATAGTTGTACTTGGCAATCACGTTGTAAGCACTCTCAGCCTCGGGCAATGAGAACTTACCCTCGCCATGAGCAACCCACAAACCGAGCTTGTTGCCACTCAATGAGCCGAACATCACGCTATTGTTCTGAGGAATGCTCAATGAGATGAACTCACTCTCGAACTTATGAGAGTCGTTGTGCAGCATCTTAGCACCCTTTGCACCCGTCAGACCGAGTTCAACCATCAGCTGACAACCGTTACAGATACCTAATGAAAGGGTATCCTCACGGGCATAGAACTTATCGAGTGCCTCCTTAGCCTTAGGATTGAAGAGGAAGGCACCAGCCCAACCCTTAGCCGAACCAAGTACATCGGAGTTAGAGAAACCACCACAGAATACAATCATATTGATGTCCTCGAGTGTCTCGCGCCCAGAAATCAGGTCGGTCATCATCACATCCTTTACATCAAAACCAGCCAGATACAAGCAGTAAGCCATCTCACGTTCACCGTTGGTACCCTTCTCACGGATGATGGCAGCCTTAATGCCTGAAGCCTGACGACGATCGGCTGAGATACCATACTGATCCAACTTACCAGTGAAGTCCTTATTAAACTGCATTTCGATAGGCTGCTTCTTATAGTTAGCGAAACGCTCAGCAGCCTTACCATTGAAACTCTGCTTGCGATCGAGTAAGTAAGAAGTCTTATACCATGTATCACGGAGAGCATCAATGTCGAATGTCTGCTCTACATCACCAGCCTTCACAACGATGGTGCGGACATCCTCAACAGGATAACCAATCTTAGCATAACCAACGCCCTGCTCCTCCATGAAATCCTTGAACTCCTGCTTGTAGTCATCGCTTACCTCGATAACTACACCTGGGTTCTCAGCGAAGAGAGTCTTAACAACATCGCCATCGGCACAAATGTCGTGCAGGTTGATGTGCATACCACCCTTAGTGTTGGCAAAGCACATCTCAAGCAGAGTGGTAATCAAACCACCGGCAGAGATATCGTGACCAGCAAGAATCCAACCACGATTAATCATCTCCTGAACGGCCATGAAGGCATCGGCAAAGTACTCGGCATTCTTAACAGTAGGAACATCGTCGCCTACCTTACCTAAGCTCTGGGCAAAGGCCGAACCACCAAGGCGCTGCTCGTCGAACGAGAAGTCGATATGATAGAGTGATGCATTCTTATCGTTAACCAATACAGGCGATACAACTTTCTTAATGTCAGAAACCTCACCACCAGCTGATACAATCACTGTTCCAGGAGAGATAATCTTCTCGCCATTAGGATACTGCTGAGAGAGTGACAGCGAGTCCTTACCTGTTGGTACGTTGATGTGCAGGTCGCAACAGAAGTCGCTCAGAGCCTTTACACCAGCATACAGACGGGCATCCTCACCCTCCTGAGAGCGGCAAGGCCACATCCAGTTAGCTGAGAGTGAGAGTGAATCCATACCCTCGGCCAATGGAGCCCAAACAATATTTGTAAGAGCCTCAGCTACAGAGAGTACAGAACCAGCAGCAGGATCAGCCAGACCAGCCTGAGGTGCATGACCAAGTGCTGTGGCGATACCCTTAACACCACGATAGTCGAGGGCTACAACACCACAATCGCTCAGAGGCAACTGAATCTCGCCCTGACACTGCTGACGTGCAATCTTACCTGTTACCGAGCGATCGACCTTGTTAGTCAACCAGTCCTTACAAGCCACAGCCTCAAGCTGGAGCACGCGGTCGAGATACTCGTTAATCTTATCCTGACTGTAGGTTACGTCAGCATAGTGACGCTCTACAGTATTATCCTTCATAATAGTCTTTGGTGAGTGACCGAACATCTGAGCCACATCCAAATCGAATGGCTTCACACCATCGCCCTGCTTGAACGAGAAGTGAGCATCGCCGGTAGTCTCACCTACTACATACAGCGGAGCACGCTCGCGCTCAGCAATCTTACGTACATGTTCGATATGCTTCTCGTCAATGAGCAGTCCCATACGCTCCTGACTCTCGTTAGCAATGATCTCCTTAGAACTCAGAGTCTTATCGCCGATAGGCAACTTGGTCATATCAATCTCACCACCGCACTCCTCAACGAGCTCAGAAAGACAGTTGAGGTGACCGGCTGAACCATGGTCGTGTATTGAAACAACGGGGTTCACATCCTCCTCACAAAGGGCACGAACCAGATTGTAGGCACGCTTCTGCATCTCAGGGTTAGCACGCTGAACGGCGTTCAACTCGATACCGTTGCTATAGCGACCTGTATCAACTGATGATACAGAACCACCACCAAGACCGATACGGTAGTTATCACCACCTACGACTACAACTTTATTACCCTTCTGAGGTTCTTTCTTCAAGCAGTCGCGCTTAGTGCCATAACCAACACCACCAGCCAGCATGATAACCTTATCGTAAGCATACTTAGTATCATTTGCCTCCTGGTGCTCGAAGGTAAGTACAGAACCACAAATCAGTGGTTGACCGAACTTATTTCCGAAGTCAGAAGCACCATTAGAAGCCTTGATTAGAATCTGCTCAGGAGTCTGATACAGCCACTGGCGAACGGGCAGAATGCTCTCCCAATCGCGAGTCAGCTTGTCATCATCAGTCAGACGAGGATAAGCTGTCATGTAAACAGCTGTACCAGCGATAGGCCATGAACCAACACCACCACCCATACGGTCGCGGATTTCACCACCAGTACCTGTAGCGGCACCATTGAATGGCTCTACTGTTGTAGGGAAGTTGTGTGTCTCTGCCTTCAGCGAGATAACACTCTCGATGTCTTTTACCTGGAAGTAGTCGCTGGTGCTCTGATCCTTTGGAGCAAACTGCTCTACTACAGGACCCTGTGCAAAAGCCACATTATCCTTATAAGCCGAAAGAATCTTGTTAGGATTCTCCTGTGTAGTCTTCTTAATCATTGCGAATAGGCTAGACTCCATTTCCTTACCATCAATGATAAAGGTACCGCCAAAGATCTTATGACGGCAGTGCTCGGAGTTGATCTGTGCAAAACCAAAGATCTCAGAATCGGTCAATGGACGTCCGTTCTTCTTCTCCAGTCCGTGCAGATATTCAATCTCCTCAGGGCTAAGAGCCAGACCTTCCTGCTCGTTATATTCCTCCAGATTATCCACATACTTAATTGGCTCCGGCTTAATATTAATAGTAAAAATGTCCTGGTTCAGGCCATTATACATACGCTGCAACATCTCGTCGTGCTCGGCATCTTTAGAGTCTACGACAATATATTCCTCTATACGAGAAATGCCGCTGAGGCCCATATTCTGTGTAATCTCAACGGCATTTGTACTCCATGGTGTTACCATCTCACGGCGTGGACCAACATAGTAGCCCTCAAGCTGCTCTGCATCTAATAGCGTGGCACCGCCATAAAGCCAGTTTAATTCCTTGATTTCCTGTTCACTCAGTACGTGATCAACCTCCGTGGCAATCACCGATTTCTGTGGGGTCTGAAAGAAGCGTATCATACCTTACTTATTTTATATATATTTTAATTTGCGTGCAAAGGTACTATTTTTAATTTGAAATCACAAATATATTTACCTAAAACTTAAATTAAAAGCCCCTCCATTCAATCAGGAGGGGCTCTTTCTATTATTACTTTCTTTTCTTGGTGGCAGTCTTCTTAGCCGAAGCAGGCGCTACCTTTACTGTCTTATCCACGTATGGGATCTGATTCATCAGCACCCAGGCCGACTCATATACATAGTTCTTCAGATTGGCAGGGAAGTCGGCAGAGCTATTCAAGAACTTCTGAACCTCTGTCTTAGCCTCAGCACTCTTATGCGATGCTATCAGCGTTTTGGTCCAGCGACTTGGGAAAGGCAAACTGGTAGTCTTCTGTATCTCAGGCAGTGCTTTCAAACCCTCAACAATGTAAACATTGCTCTGTGGCTCATACACATCCGAGTTCAACAATCGCAGGGTATTTAGTACCCAAGCCTCATTCTGACGGTTCTCGGGCTTCAGCAGACTCTTGAATACTTCTACACGATTGCTGGCAATAGGATCGGTAGCACGACTTACGAAATCGAACTCCTGTCGCAATTCATCGGTAGTGAGGCGAGCGCGCTCCTTTTCCAGAATCTGCTGACGACGATCTGGACGGGTGATAGCCAAGCGATAGGCAATCTCCATATAGTCGTGTTCATCCAAAACGCTTTCGTTATGGCGATCCAGAATAGTCTGTAACTTATTCAGTACCTCAGGCGAGATAGCACTGGTGCCCAACTTACGCCATACCAACTGGCGGCACTCCTTGGTTTTATTCTCACCCAGCAGATCCATAATTACCAACTCGAGTGTATAACGCTGCTGCATGGTCAAGTCTGAAGCAATCTTATGCATCTGGTCGATGGCTGTTTCCATAATCATCGGATTCTTCTCACGCCCCAAGAAACGGAACAGCTCGCCAAAGTGCGATGGCGCCAACTTACCCTGCAGGTAATTATCGTGAATCAGATTCAGCAAGGTATAGCGGTGCAAGTCATTGCGTGTTGTGATGAGACGCATGGGCAGAATCTTCACATAGTTATCATCGAGTGTAAAGCGACCATAACCGCGACCATCCTGGTTAGGAATAATATAACCAGGAGCTGCACCACTCTTCTGCTTGAAGGTCATGGTTGGCTGCTGCATATCAACCTTGATAGTCTGCGACTGTCCTAAGTTGCTAATCACCTTCAGCTCAAACTTCTGGCGCCAGCACAATCCTCGTCCATAAGGATCGGTCTGCGATACAATCACATCACCATTCTTAAAAGAGGTTGTGATAATTGGCATTCCTTTCTGATTTACCCATACATCACAGAATTGACGTACGCCAGCACCAGGAGCCTGCTTGTCGAGTGTTTCGACAATCTGATTCCAGCTGATATGTCCCAGATAGTGATCCTTAATGCACTGTTGCAGACCTTTCTGCATGGCCTCGGCTCCCATCTCATCTTCAAGCATACGCATCATTACTGGTGCCTTGCAATAGTTGATATGGTCGTACATCCATACAGGGTCATGCGGATCGCCATACTCACCAGCAATGGGATGAGAAACTTCAGTCCTATCCAAATTCATCGCATTGCGCATATAGGTATTCATGAAGTTTATCTCAAACTCATTCTTCTTATACTGACTGCTGGTAATCTTCGATGCCATAAAGTTGGCCAGCACCTCCTTAGCCCAAGGCTCATCGATAGCAGTGATATTACCGAACCATATATGAGACGTTTCGTGGGCAATCAATTCGGTACGTTTCATCAAATCCTCCTTCGAAGGCTTCTTACCTAAAAAGATGGTCTTCTCGCTCAGGGCTACTGCACCACGACGCTCCAAACCGCCCAACTGGAAACTGGGCAGGATATAAACCACACCTTCTTTATCATAAGGGTTAGCTATACCAGTGTAACCCTCCATCCACTTCATGGCCTTAGTAACCTCTTTAAATACATCATCTATCTGGGCCACCTTGGCAGGATCGGTCTCTGTGTAGAACACGCGTAAAGTACGACCATCTACTGTAGACGATTTCTCGTTGAATTTACCAACTGCAAAAGCGTAGTGCGATGGTGCCATCTTCTCTGACATATCCACAGTAATAGCTTTCCAACCAGCAGGGGCATTGATGGTAGTCTGATACTGAGCACGCAAGCCCTCTACATCGAAACAGGGAAAAAGGGCACGGCCTTCGTCGGCCTGCACCTGAGTATACAGCACACTACCACTACGAACAAAGGCTTTATCCTGACTGGTAAAGTCGAGTGACACCTTATTAGTTCCTGGCTTAAACAGCTTACCTGGAATAATAATCTGGTTATTCTGAACCTTTACGCTGGCCTGCTTACCTTTACCTTTGTTGGCTTTATATACAATTACATTACCTGGTGTTCCCTGAAAATCGAGTACCACGTCCTGCTTGGTTCTGGTATCGAAGGTAATTGTAGCCTTACCTGTTACCTTTACCTGAGGATTCTCTGACACATTAAACGTCAGCTGGTACAGGATACCGCTGATATTACCCACGCGACTATCCGCCTGAGCATACACACCAAGTGTAAAGAAACTTAGCATGCACAAACATATAAATTTTATCGCTTTCATACATTTAATTTTTTAATTTGCCTGCAAAAATAGCTAATTATCCGCAAACATCTGTCATATTGGCCATATTTTTTTGTCTTGCGGGCAAAAAAGATGCAAACGCTTACCAGTAGTCGGATGCACAAAAGCTATCGATTCTGCCTGAAGATAAAGTCGATCTGCCTTATGACCATAGAGTTCATCACCCAAAATCGGACACCCTAACCCTTCTTGATGCGCACAGTGCATTCTCAATTGATGCGTACGCCCCGTATGAGGATAAAGGGCAAGAAGGGTTATTGGATGATGAGTGGTAGGGGATTGCAGACGGTCTAATACACGATATTCGGTAATGGCACGTTTGCCGTGCTCATAGTCAACTATCTGACAAGGGCGATTCATTGGATCACTACTCAGTGGCAGATCGATCACACCATGAGGTTGTTGTATTTCGCCCTCAACAACAGCCAAGTATTTCTTTTTAATAGTACGAGCAGCAAACTGATCCTGCAAATGATGATAAGACACGGTTGTTTTGGCAACCAACATAATGCCAGAGGTCATCAAATCCAGACGGTGAGGCAACATAGATGCAGCCCATCGTTCCTTAGCCCATGTAGCGACCGAGTAATCATCAGTCTTACCTGGTACACTCAGCATACCTGATGGCTTATAAACAGCCGCAATCGCCTCGTCCTCATAGACGATTTCGATGCCTTGATGCAAAAAGCCTGAGGTTTCCGGATCGGGATCCACTTCCAAACCTTGCAACATCCAAGTAAGCACAGGTTTACACTTACCTCTGCAGGCAGGATAAAACTCACCATGGTAACGCACTTCGCTTTTAGGCGAAGGTCCCCACCAGAATTCTGCCATGCATACGGGTTTTAAATGTTGCAGATAAGCATACTGCATCAGTTTTGGTGCACAGCAATCACCTGTGCCACCTGGTGGTAAGGGAAATTTCTTTTGTATTTTGGGGTTCTGGTGATAGTCGCGCCATATCTCCACCAGATCTTTAATTTCGCCATGGGCGTTTAAGATTCTGTATTGTTGAAATAGCCACAGTTGTAAATTCTGCGACATCTCTTTGTGCAGGTTTTGAGTTTCAGATGATGAGTGTTGGTTAAGCGCAGATATCTCGCGCTCTTTCTGCTTAAAATAGCCATCAGGCTGCTGGGCATCAAAAACCGGCGGCACAAAATAGGGCCAGTCGTTCCGCCCTTCTAACAATCCAGAATAAGCAGCTAGGAAACCTAAGCTGCCATTAACTTCCACAACCAGGACCCCAAACATCTTACCCTCTTTCGGACCTATCCTTTCAATCTCCTGCTTCACCTCGTCGCATGCCAATAAACACAGCGGATGAGGTTCATAGCAGAAAGGCCAAGTGAACCGTTCTGGTTTGGGAATGTTAGTATGAAGAGGATGGATGATCATAAGAGATCGAGACATTTCTCTACTGGAATACCACGATTTTTATCATCGGTATCCTTGTAACGCTCAATCATTCGGAATACAGTATCCATCGCTGTACGGGTACTTGTCTTCAAGCTCTCGCCATTCAGTAGATGACCAATCAATACAGCCGAGAAGATATCGCCAGTACCATGGAACAAACCAGGAATTTCGTGATACTCTAGGTGGAAGTAGCTATCATCGTAGTGATTATAGCCCACCACCGCATTGCGTCCGTCTACCTTACAGCTTGTTATCAGAGCCGACTTGGTGCCTATCTTGCGCAACTCGTCCAACAAATCGCCAGCCTCTTCCCAGCTAATACCTTCCATTTTGATTGGTGTATTGGTCAGGTAGCAAGCCTCGGTATAGTTAGGAAAACAGAGATGCGCAACCGATACCATCTCGCGCATCAGCTCCACCTGACGTTCCGTCATGCCATTATACAATCGTCCACCATCACCCAGAATCGGGTCAACGAATACCGTTGTGCCTTGTTCGCCCTGCTCTTTGCAGTAGCCAGCCACCAGTTTGGCCTGCTCATCGCTGAACATCAGTCCTGTACAGATGGCATCAAAACCAAAGCCAAGTTCTTTCCACACAGGCAGAGTACCACGGATGTAATCGGTGGTATCCTGGATATTAAACTTTCCGTAGTCGAGTGTATTAGACACAAGGGCAGTAGGCAAGCTATACGTAGGGATGCCTAAGTAAGAGAGGATAGGTAACATGGCTCCCATGCCAACCTTTCCATAGCCCACAACATCGTTAATAAGCAATATCTGTTTCATTTCGGCTGCAAAGTTACTATTTTTTAAGATAAGTCGATAATACTTTCCTATTTTTTTGCTAACTTTGCACACGTTTATGGAAAAACAACTTGATTCGCCGATATTGGCACTACAGAAACAACGGCAACTGCTACAAATGGAGTATGAGGCCGAGAAAGAAGAATTCCGCCAGCAGACAGAACAAATGGGCCTGCAGCGGAAGATAAAACGTGGTGACGTTTGGTTTCCACTCACCGTTAGCAAAACTTATTACAACTCGCTGAACCAACGCGTAATAGAGGTCTTAAGACAAGCCGACGAAGAGATAGAACATAATTTTGAATATGGTAAGCCCGTAGTATTCTTTAGCGTGGATACCGAGGGAAAAATCAGCTATTTTAAGATGACAGCCTGTGTGAGCTATGTAGATGGCGACAGAATGGTTGTGGCTGTGCCCGACGGTATGGGACTGGTGGAGATACAGAATGCCGAAAAGTTAGGTATACAACTCTTCTTCGACGAGACCAGCTATAAGATGATGTTTGATGCGCTTGACAGAGTAATGAGCGCCAAAGGACGATTAGGTTATCTACGCGACCTTTTTTATAACAGGCAGAAGGCAGAGACATTCAACTTCAGTCCACTACACTTCACATACCTGAATGCCACACAGGAGGATGCTGTAAACAAGGTTCTTAGAGCCAAGGATGTAGCCATAGTACACGGACCTCCAGGCACAGGTAAGACCACCACGCTGGTAGAAGCCATTTACGAAACCCTGATGCGTGAGAACCAGGTTTTGGTTTGTGCACAGAGCAATATGGCAGTCGACTGGATATCAGAGAAATTGGTCGATCGCGGCGTAAACGTATTGAGAATAGGTAATCCCACCCGCGTGAACGATAAGATGCTATCGTTTACCTATGAGCGCCGTTTTGAGGCCCACCCCGACTACGAGATGCTTTGGGCATTAAGAAAGGCCATCCGCGAGGTTCGAGCCAATCGCAAAAGAGGCGACCAGAAATTTCACCAAAAGGTGGAGCGCCTGAAAGAGCGTGCCACCGAACTGGAAATGCGTATCAAGAACGATCTGTTCAGCGAGGCACGTGTTATCGCCTGCACCTTGGTAGGCTCGGCCAATAAAGTGCTTGATGGTCAGAAATTCGGCACCTTATTTATTGACGAAGCAGCCCAAGCGCTCGAAGCCGCCTGCTGGATACCTATGCGACGTGTATCGAGAGTAATACTGGCTGGCGACCACTGTCAGCTTCCACCCACCGTTAAATGCTACGAAGCCTTAAAGGCAGGATTAGGAAAAACGCTGATGGAGCGCATTGCTGAGAACAAGCCTGAAGTGGTGACGCTGCTGAAAATGCAATACCGCATGAACGAAGAGATTATGCGATTCTCGAGCGACTGGTTTTACAACAACCAGGTGGAAAGTGCACCAGATGTTAAATACCGCAGCATTCTGGACCTGGATATACCGATGACCTGGATAGACACCTCACAATTTGATTTCCCCGAAGAGAGCGGCATCACTTTCAAAGAAGAGTTTGTGGGCGAAACTTTCGGACGTATCAATAAGGCTGAGGCAGAATTAACCATGCTGGCCTTGCAACAGTATTTTGAAAAGATTGGCAAGGAACGCATACTTGAAGAGCGCATAGATGTGGGTGTAATTTCGCCCTATCGCGCCCAAGTACAGTATCTGCGCCAGCAACTGAAAAAACGCGAATTCTTCAAACCTTTCAAAGGTCTTATCAGTATGAATACTGTAGATGGATTCCAAGGACAGGAACGCGACATTATTATGATTTCGCTGGTACGTGCCAACGACGAAGGACAGATAGGTTTCCTGCGCGATTTGCGCCGTATGAACGTGGCCATCACTCGCGCTAGAATGAAATTAATCATACTTGGCGACGCCTCGACACTGACCCGTCATCCTTTCTACAAGAAGCTCTACGATTACATAGAGGCACTGTAAAAAACTTCATAAATGTTTGCGAGTTTCGTTTTTTTGTATTACTTTTGCACCTATGATAAAGATAAAAAGGGTTGAAACCAAGCGTGAGCTTAAGCAGTTCGTACAGTTCTATTACGACCTGTACAGGGGATGCGACAGTGCCGTACCCTATCTCTATGCCGATGAGATGTCAACGCTTCGCCGCGATAAGAACCCATCATTTGAATGCTGTGAAGCAGAATATTTTTTAGCATACAAGAATGGTGAGATTGCAGGACGCGTGGCTGCCATCATTAACCATCGCGCCAATGAGCGCTGGGGATGCCGCCAGGTACGCTTCGGCTGGTTTGATTTTATTGACGACCCCGAAGTGAGCACAGCACTCCTGAAAGCAGTAGAAGACTGGGGCAAAGCTAAAAGCATGACAGAGATAGCCGGTCCGTTAGGCTTTATCGATACCGACCGTGAGGGCATGCTTATAGATGGATTCGACCAGTTATCTACCATGTACGTTAATTACAACTACCCCTACTATCCTCAGCACATGGAACAGAAGGGGGGATTTATCAAGGACAACGACTATGTAGAATGCAAGGTAAAAGTACCCGAAGTGGTGCCTGTCAAGTTTGCCAAGATTACTGATATGGTACGTAATCGCTATGGCTTGAGGGTGCACAAGTTTACCCGCAAGGAACTGGTAAGCGATGGCTGGGGCCGCGAGGTATTCCATCTGTTGAACGCAACCTACAAGGATTTGTACGGATTCTCGGAACTTTCACAACACCAGATAGACAAACTGGTGAACGATTACATTAAGATTGCCGATCTGAACCTGGTTACAGGAATTATGGACGGCGATAAAATGGTGGGATTTGGTGTAACCTTCCCCTCATTCTCACGTACCCTCCAGCGCACTCGCGATGGTCGATTCCTGCCCTTTGGCTGGTGGGAATTGCTGAAAACACTGAAATGGCATAACACCGATACTGTCGACCTACTACTGATAGGCGTACTACCCGAGTATCGCGGCAAAGGTGCCAACGCCCTGATTTTCGACGACCTGATTCGCCAGTTCCAGCGCTATGGCTTTAAATGGGCAGAAACAGGTCCACAGATGGAGACCAACGAGGGTGTACTCTCGCAGTGGCAGTATCTAGATACCACTATTCACAGACGACATCGTTGTTATCGTAAAAAGATATAGTTATGGACATGACTTGGGAGTTTATATTACGTATATTCGTAGCCGCACTCCTTGGAGGTGCTATCGGACTGGAACGCGAATACCGAGCCAAAGAGGCAGGTTTGCGCACCCACTTCTTAGTGGCATTAGGCTCGGCAGTATTTATGATAGTATCGGCTTACGGATTCGATGGTGTTATGACTACGCCTGAACACCGTTGGGATGTATCGCGTGTAGCTGCCCAGGTTGTATCGGGTATCGGTTTTATTGGTGCCGGCACCATCATCTTCCATAAAAGCGAGAATGTGGTTCGTGGTTTAACCACCGCAGCAGGTTTGTGGGTTACAGCCGCCATCGGTCTGGCTTGTGGAGGCGGTATGTATGTACTCTCCATAGCATCCACCGTTTTAGTACTGGTTGGTTTAGAGGCCTTTAACTTTGTACTTCGAAAAATAGATAAGCATAAGAAATAAAGAAGAACCCTCGCCAATCGGTGAGGGTTCTTTTTGCTATTACTTGAAAATCTTCTGGGCGAACATGGTGAGATAGATACGCCAGTTGCGCCAGATATGACCACCATCGGTCTCAACATACTCATACTTGTAGCCCTTGCTATCCCAGTAGTTACGCAGGTCGACTGTGCTCTGATACAGGAAATCAGTCTTACCCATACCCATCCAGTAGAGTTTCGGCTTGCTACCGAACAGCTTAGCACTCTGCTGTGCGAAGGTTTTACTATTCTCAATCTGCTTAGCAAACGATGCCTCGTATGTGCCATTCTCCAAGTGCAGACCTGCAGAGAAGAGTCCGAAGTAATCGAACTTGTTAGGATAGAGCAAACTTACGTGGAAAGTGTGACCACCACCCATCGACAGACCACAAATAGCTCGGTGAGAACGATCCTTCAGAGTGCGATAGTTGGCATCAACATAGTTTACGATATCCATAAAACTCTCAGGGATTGATGCTGCGGCAGGAGCTGTAGGACCTGTACCTCCGTCGCGAAAACCTGGTGTGTACATACCCCACGACCACTCACCAGGAGCAGCCTGACAGTTAGGATTACCATTAGGCATAACTACAATCATTGGCTTAGCCTTACCTGTAGCAATCAGGTTATCGAGAATCTGTGCGGCACGACCGAGCTCGCTCCAGGCATTCTCATCGCCACCTGCACCATGCAACAGATACAACACAGGATACTTACCACCCTTATCATAGCCTGCAGGGGTATAGATAGTCATACGGCGCTGCATCTTCAGCGTAGGACTGTTATACCAAACCTTGCTCAGGTTTCCGTGAGGCACCTCGTTTACCTTATACAAATCGCCCTTATCGCCTTTCTGGTCGCTTACAATAAAGATATTTGTAAACGATACGATGTCGCGATTTACGTAGATATTAGCAGGATCCTTCACACCAGTCATACCATCGATATTAAAGGTATAGCTGTACATCTCAGGAGCCAGCTTATCGGTGGTAAAGCTCCACACCCCATTCTTGCCCTCCTTCAGTTCGGCTACACCTGGGGCATCGTACTTGCCATAGCCAGGGATGTCGATCTGCTGAGTTGGCAGGAAGTCGCCTGTTACCTCAACCTTTACGGCTTTAGGTGCAAAGAGATTGAATGTTACGGTTCCGTCTTTGTTTACGACGGGTGATTGAACACTGGCACTGTTAAAGAGTTTCTCCTGTGCCTGGGCGCCAACACAGCACATGGCTGCCAGCGCTAAAGTCATGATTTTTTTGTTCATACGATTGTTATAATGCTATTTAAAAATACGTTGTGCTAATTGGTGTAAGTTTTTGCGCCATGTGTACCAAGTATGACCACCAGGAGCGGTATAGTACTCGTATTTGACGTTGGCAGCGTCGAAAAGTTTAAGTGTGGCAAGACCATTCTGATAGGCGATATCCTCTGGATCGCCCTGTGTAAACACAAGCT
This sequence comes from Xylanibacter ruminicola Ga6B6, assembly GCF_000687715.1. Lineage (GTDB taxonomy): Bacteria > Bacteroidota > Bacteroidia > Bacteroidales > Bacteroidaceae > Prevotella > Prevotella ruminicola_B. Next base: position 124,274 of record NZ_JHXD01000002.1, on the reverse strand, counting down.
GGCACACATTTTTTCTGATACCATCGGCTGCCTTGTTAAGACGCTGGCGATAACCATCGAACTGCTCTTTCTGGGCAGGGAACCAACCTGCGCTCAACACCCAGAAATATGCAAACTTATCGTTATCGTTAAGAATGGTTTCCATCGTTTCCATGCCACCCATCGACAGACCGGCCATCGCACGGTGGCCCTTATCGGCAACTACACGATAGTTATCTTCGATAAAAGGAATGATGCTACCAACAAGGTCCTGCTCAAACAAGGGCACCTCGTCCATCATGTTCTTTACTGGGATAGAGCCGTTGGGCATTACTACCAACATAGGCTTCATCTTACCCTCGGCCATCAGGTTGTCGAGAATATTACCTGCACAACCAACACCTGGCCACGAGGCATCATTATCGCCACCGCCATGAATCAGATAAAGCACAGGTAACTTTTCAGCACTCTTTTCGTAACCAGCTGGTGTCCACACATGCAGTCGACGCATAGTTTTTAATACCTTACTATAATAATAGCGCTGGGCAATGGCACCATGAGGAATGTCGGTACGCATATCATAGAACTGCTTGCCATCGCCAATATTCGCCAAAGCTGAAGTCTCTGCAGAAAGTACGCCTTTAGGATCCTGCACTTTCACGCCATCGACGGTAAAATTATAGCGATATACACCATCCTTCAAATCGCTTACAACTGCCGTCCAAACGCCATTATCGGCCTTAGTAAACTGCAAGGGTTTGCCCCAAGGCATGGCATCACCGCCAAAACCAACCTGCTTGGCGTTAGGAGCATAGATACTGAAAGCCACATTACCGTTACCCAAGTTGCGAACAGGTTGTAGTGTATCGTTAGGTGTTGGCTGCATCTGCCACTGTGCCATCATAGGCACAGCGCAGAATGTCAGCGTCATTATTGAAAAGAAATGTTTCATTATCGTTTTAACAAGTTAAGTTTTACATTGGGTTTCATCACGTTGTTTACTTTCTTAGTCCAAGCCTTTACATTTGCAGATGCCTTTGCCTCAACATCATTAGCCGAAGAACAAATCAGGAAATAGTATCGACCAGCATCGGTTTTCCAGGCAGAAGCTTTCTCGTTGAACGAGGCTAAGTCCTCAACCTTTACCTGCATGGTAATAGTCTCAGTCTGTCCTGGCTGCAACAAACCTGTCTTGGCATAGTTGCGCAGTTCCTTTTCGGGCTTGTTAAGTTTCTTGCTGTTTGGCGCTGCCACAAAGAGCTCCACCACATTGCGTCCAGCCTTCTTACCAGTGTTCTTTACATCAACCTTAACGGTGTAAACGCCATTTGCCTCGCTTACACTCATATTCTCATAAGCAAAGGTGGTGTAGCTCAGTCCGAATCCGAAGGGATAAGCCACAGGCTTACCAAAGCTATCAAAGTAACGATAGCCTACGTAGATATCCTCCTCGTAGTTGGTATAATCAATATTGGCCTGTGGCTTACGCTCCTTAGGAGCTTGATCCTTATTATAACCCCACATAAACATAGCTCCTAAGGTTTTATCATCAACATTACTGGGGAAATTCTTATCGGCATAAGCATCGCCATATTTAATCTGGAAAGTCATAGGCAGCTTACCGCTGGGATTCACTGTACCGCTCAGTACATCGGCCACAGCAAATCCACTCTCCTGACCGCCCTGCCAGGTGCAAACCAATGCATCAACCTGACTCTGCCAAGAGGCTACATCGATAGGGCTACAGATATCGAGCAATACAACTACCTGCTTGCCCTTTGCATGATAAGCCTCGCTAACAGCCTTGATAAGCTTGGCCTCGCCCTCTTTTAGGTAGAAGTCGGCCTCGCTGCGATCGGCAGCCTCACCACTCTTACGACCCAAAGAGATGATGGCTACATCCGAACCTTCGATGGCAGCATTAAGTTCATCGGCAGTAAACTGCTTTTCATCGGCACGTGCAGGTGGCATAAGCGAGAATGGTGGGCGACCGTTGGGGAACAAACGCTTCTCCTCAGCTGCAATATGCTGGGTATAGGTACGAATCAGCGGTTTGTAAACCTCGTAGCCTGCCGAACGCATACCCTCTACGAGCGATACAGTGTAGTGACCTACAGAGGTACCACCAAAACCAGAACCACCCGAAATCCAATCGTAAGATGTGCAACCGAACAAGGCCACACGTTTGCCCATCAATGGCAGAATGCCACTATTCTTAAGCAGCACTATACCATCGGCACCGACCTGGCGAACCGTTTGGGCATGTGCTTTCAGATCGGGCTCATTATTATACTTGTAACCTTTGAAGTTATGGGTCTTTATTACATATTCCAGAATGCGCTTTACATTGGCATCGAGCACCTCCATAGGCAGTTTTCCACTCTTAGCAGCCTCAAGGATAGCCTGATACTGCTTGTCCTGACCAGGCTGCAGCATATCGTTACCAGCCAGCATGGCAGCTACGGCATCGTCGCCCGCATTCCAGTCGCTCACAAACATACCTTTCCAGCCCCACTCGTCGCGAACAATGGTTGTCAGCAGTTCACGGTTCTGTACGGCGTATGGACCATTCAGTTTATTATAAGAGGTCATAATAGTCCAAGGATTACTCTCCTTAACCATTATTTCAAAAGCCTTCAAATAAATCTCACGGAGCGCACGCTGCGACACCTGCGAAATATTGTTATTGCGGTTAGTTTCCTGGTTGTTGGCCACAAAATGCTTAGGACAAGCTGCAGTTCCCTCGCTCTGCACACCACGTACATAGCCTGCAGCGATGGTGCCTGAGAGATAAGGATCCTCTGAGTAATACTCATGGTTACGTCCGCACAGTGGGTTACGGATAAGATTCATGGCAGGCGACAGAATCCAGTCGAGTCCGAACTCGCGCACCTCGTTACCGATGCCCTGACCAACCTTAAAGGCAGCCTCGCGGTCCCAGGTAGAGGCCAGCGTCATCGAAGCTACAAAATCAGTTGGATAGTAATCGTTATGATCCCAAGCACGGGTGGCATTCATACGCAAACCTTGCTGAGAGTCGGCACAATAGGTTTCAGGGATACCCAGACGAGCCACCGAGAATGTACTACCGGCTGTACCAGGAAATTTGGCCTCATCGTTAAAATGCATGCCGCGCCCCAGTACCATGTGGCACTTTTCTTCGAGGGTCATTGCTTTTACAATCTCATCAATGTTTTCAGCCTTTAACTGCTGGGCTGTTGCATCAAGGCTGTAGCCGCACATGGCAGCCACAGCCATTACAACCAAACAAATGTTATGAAACGAAATTTTCATTGTTTAAATTATATTTTTTAGTTATTATGAATTTGGTTTCTGGGTGCAAATATACGAAGTTATTTTGAAACTTGCGAGTGCAAAGGTAAACAATCTTTCAGAATGTTGCTTTCGATTGCGTACTTTTGTTTTTCACCTATGTTCAAATCAGTTACGGTGTTTTCTTATTTGTTCAAAACCGTTCTGATTTGTTCAAAATGTATAATATTCGCAAAAATATTTGGCTGCTACAAATAAAGTATGTACCTTTGCAGCCGGAAAATTTATTTGACTTAGAATTTAGCTAATAGTAGAGTATGAAAAAGTACCTTTTGAATGGCCTTGCAGCCCTAACTATGGGCTTCGCTATGACCTCGTGCATGCAGGAGTTCAACGTTGAAGTACAGGAGCAGCAAGTATCACTCGACAATGCCCAGCAAACGCTTGGTTTCTACATCCCCGAAAATCAGGACTGGGTGATGACATCCACAGCTACAGCCACCTTTAATATTCAGGGCCTCAGCGACGAAGCAACTGTATACGTATTCTCAAACAACCCCCAATCCGATGGTTATGGAAGTGTTTTGGCAAGCGGCCAGACAACTGGTACAACTACCACACTTAGCGAGTTTAGCATTCCCGCACACCTGGAGTCGGTGTTTGTTGGTGTGAAAGAGAGCAATGGCAATATGATTTATAAGTATGTTGACGTAGAGAACGGCCAGATAAATGCCAATTACAACTACAGCACCACTGCCAATGCCCGCACAAGAAGCATTACCGTTAATGGTGACACATACAGTGCTTTTACTTTCCCAAGCAGTTCGGATTTAACTGCGGCTTTCCCCACATCTGTCCCAACAAATGCTGATGAGGTTGCCGACCTTGAAACGCTTTACAAAGGCCAAACATATGGAGGAACAACCATGTGGGATTTATATGCCATTTATGCCAATAAGATTGTAGAGGGTTACAATTTGAAAGTAACCCGAACCGGCGTTGTAGAGTTAGGCGGAAACTACCAGAATGCAGGATGGAATGGTTCTGCAAATGTAGCATATCCTTATAATGTGTATGTTAACGTTAATGGTGACGTTACCATCCGACGCGTTGGTGCCACCCATTTTAACCTATATATCCTTAAAGGAAATGTAACTTTGGAGAGCAACTATGGTGAGCAGGCAGGCTCTATATCTGTAGCCGCTGGTGCAACTCTTAACGACCAGCGTAACAGTATTGCCGCCAATCAGGGCATAAAAATATTCAATCGCGGTACCATCAATGCCACCAATACAGAGAAATACGACATAGGTAATTTCTGCACAGTTTACAACGAGGGTAAGTTTAACTTTAGCGGAGCCATGACTTATTCGCCTGGTGATGCCAACACCTCATACTTTATTAATATGGGCGACAATGCAGAAATAACCGCACCATCGATGACAATGAACTCGTCGTGCCACTTCTACAACAGCGGCAAAGTAACTGTATCTGGAGAAACAAAAGTTACACAACAAAAAATCTATTGGATTAACAATGGTCATTACACCACCGGTTCGATGACTTTCAGCGCCAAGAATACTACATTCTACAACTACTGCCAGCTGCTGGTTAAGGGTAATGCCCATATGTACGATGGCGAGTTTAACCTGATGAATGGTAGTTACACTGAGACCAACACTGCCGACTTTGACAACTTTATAGTCAATATGAATGGAAATGCAGGATTCAATGTAAAGGATGGCAGTGATTGGGCGGCTCAGGGCGATGGCACATTCCAGGGATTCAAGGCCACTGGTACAAATAACTACGTTCGCTTAGGTGGCACAACTACTGTAGCTGGACATCTCAAATCGCTTGAAACTACAGGTAACATCACTTTAGCCTACAACAACATTGTTGACCTTGGTGCGGGCAATAGTGGTGTACAGCCAACTTATCAGTTTAACGAGGGTACTACAAAAGTTAATTTCAGCCAGCTGAATCCTACCTATAATTCTACCAATTGTGGTGCTTCATGGACTTCCAATCCTCCAGTTGTAACGCCTGTTACAGAAAACCAGACTTGGACTTATGCCTTTGAGGATAATAAGACCAGATGCGACTTTGACCTGAACGACGTGGTTATTCAGGTTAGAGAGAGTGAGACCAACTCAAGCAAGTTGATTGTAACGTTGGTGGCTGCTGGTTGCGAATACGACAACTACGTATGGTTGGGCAACACCCAATTGTCGTGGAACAATAAAGCCGAGGTACACGAGGCTTTCGGAGCAACTCACGGCGTGATGGTAAATACCAGTCGCGGTGTAGATATGAACGCAGTAGAAACTACTATCGACAAGCCATCCGGATTCGATTTCCAGACAGCAGATTTCAAGATTTGTCCATTTAAGGTTAACTCCGACCCGACAGTTAGCACAAACGCTGTTAACGATTATATTACCGTGGTTACATCAAGTAACTCCGAGGGGTTAGGCAAAGTACCTCTGGGTATCGCCATCCCCGCCAAATGGAAGTGGCCAAAAGAGCGCGTAGTAGTAAACAATGCATATTCAGGTTTTACCGCCTGGGGAAAGCAGTCAGACCTTACGCTTAAAGCAGGCCAGAGCGGTTGGTACCAGACCCCCAATTCGGGCACGGTTTACGGCGAATAATTTTTCAAACTCTATTATAAGTCAAATTGAAAAAGGAGGGGTGTCCACGCGATGTGAACGCCCCTCCACCTTTTTGTCATTTGTATGAGATAATCAATATACCATTGATGCATTGGTAAGATAGAGATACCAATCGAGGAACCGTGTGTGGTCCTCGGCCCACTCGCCAAAACTATGCCCTGTGGTAGTGTAAGCACCTATCATGGCTACTGCACCCGATTCCACACGCTTTCTATAGCCCATCTCATTGCCTTCAAGGGGGTAACGGAAATCGCCAGTAGGCACCATCAATGCCCAAGGCAGATCCTTAAATGATGCTACCGAATAATTGGCAAGCACCTTAGCCGACTTAAACTGCTCAACATGCGTTTCCCAGTTGCCACCATTATAATATGTAATAATAAATGGGTCGATATCGTTAAGCGTAAAGTTATCCAGGCGACTTATGGTATAATCATCGTTCTTAAACGTTACCACATAGCTAAGTGTACGGGTAGCACGGGTTTGATAAATATCGGTATTATAGCTATCGCTATTAGGATCTATGACGTTATATTTCTTACGGGTAAATAGTCCATAATCGGCGTCGAGGTTAAACGCCATAGCCCAGTGGGCATCGCAAAACAGGTTAAGCACAGCCTCCTGGTTGCGTCCCTTCATCAGCAGCGAGTGAGCCACCGTTTTATCGCTAAAAATGTCGCCAAACGGATAGAGTGTCTGGTCGTTAATGCCATCATTAAATGTTACACCCGTGGTGGTATAAACCGAATCGACAGTATCGTACGAATAACCCACCAGTCGGATACAGCCGGCAATCTGCTTAGCAGCGCCAACAGCCGAGAGTGTTACAGTTACTGTTATCTGGTTAACAGCGGTACGCTGCTGCGACACACGCAAAACCACATCGTTGTAATCATAATCGCCCGGCTCTGGGTAATTCTCTTCAAACAAATAAGTATAGGTTTGAAGGGCAGATGTTACAGCCTTACCCGTAGTTGCACTTGTAAAATCAAATGTTTCAGTAGATGCCTGCGATGCGGGGAACGATGTAACCGTAAGATTGCCGCTGGCATCAACAATTGCTGCATAAAGCGTAGTAATCTGGTAAGGCACATCAACCGAGAGCACACCCGACTGATTGCCCGAAACGAATATCTGGTGCATCAGTTCGGCCTTACTACTGGTGAGTGGGTTGGCCGAATAGATACGCAGCTGCTGGTAGTTGCCCGACGGCACCTGGTAGCGATAGCTTTTAAACTCAGAAAGCATCCACATATGCTGCTGGTCGACACTATCCACTGCCGAGAAATATTTTATCAGCTGGCGATGGGTTTCCTCATCGTAAACATTCTTGCTGCATGAGGCTACTCCAAGCATTGCCATCGCACCTGCTATAAGTGTAATAATCAGACTTTTACGCATAATACTATCTGTTTTTGTGGCCAAAATTACAAAAATATCTCTATCAACAGTGCATATTTCTGTAATATTTACAGATTTTAACCATCAAACAGATACAAACAATCGAAAAAAATGGTATCTTTGCACCGAAAATCGAAACAGTTACGTAACAATTTATTAAAGTCTGCGATATGAAGAAGTATTTGATAACAGGAGCATTGGCTCTGGTTGGCATGGTATTTAATACCAGTTGCCAAAACGACATGGAAAACTACAGCAGCCCGGAAGAAGCAAAGAAGGCTATATTTGCCGAGAATTTTGAAAAATTCTACGGAACTCCCAATCCCAACCAGGACTGGGGATTTGCCGAAGCAAGTCTTGCAAGCGTAACAGCCACTACGCGTGCTGCCAGCGTTAATGGAAACTTGTGGTATCAAAACTGGCAACGTCCCGTTAATGTTACTTCCGACGAAGCAGCGAAAGTATTGACAGCATTTAGCGTAAAACGCGAAAACCAAACAAATGCTATTACCATTAATTGGAACAACTACTGGGTACACCAAGTACACCAGAGCAACAACTCGTACTATGATGGCTACGGCCAGAACACTGGTGATATACATACAAAGATGAACAAAATTATTGCCTATAACACCAGTGGTAATAGTAATTATTACGAGCATGTAAACAACTTTAACAATGGCACCAACACCACTGTTTCTACCGATGATGAAACCCATCAGCAATATATTGGTACTACCCTGATGCTTAATATGGGTACCAGCGCATCGGCCAACAACCAGTTTGGATATCATAACACCTTAGATAGCAAAGACCACTTTGAATACTTTATCATTGCTGGAGCAGATATAGATGCATCGCTGGCCGGATACTATTACGTAGGCTTCGACTTCTGTGCATCGCACCCAGCCGGACAAGAGGCTAATAAAAACATGGACGTTGCCCGCGACTGGATATATAACGATTGGATTGTAAGAATCAGCCCTGCTACTGCTGTTGGTTCTGGCAGCTCTACTGGCGGCAACATTAATCAAAATACAAGCAGTACCGAGGTTTACACCAAACAGCATGTATTAGTGCACAAGTGGGTATTCTGCGAGGACTTAGGTAGCTCATCAAACAGAAGAGACTTCGACTATAACGACTTGGTATTCGATGCAAGAATTGTTGACGAATATAAGATTATAAAGAATGCCGATGGCACAGAAAGCGCATACTCGGCCGACCCCACCCACCGCTACTATGCAAAGCTTACACCACTTGCAGCAGGAGGCGAATACGAAGTGTGGTTCAACCAAAGCAATCAGCCTATTCACAGTCTGTTTGTGCCAAGTACAGCAAATAATGTGCTGATTAATACCTGCAATTCCAGTCTCGACTATGCCACTCCGCACACCGAGGGTCTTGCAGCACAAACCATCATTTACACATTTAACTCTAGAAGCGAGGCAAGCCTTAGCAAAATTAACATTTTTGTGCGCTCATCTACAGCCACTTACGAGCTTACTGCCAATACGGGCGAAGCACCTCATAAGATTTGTGTGCCCCCCGGAACCCGTTGGCCTTACGAGCGCACAGATATTACAGAAGCCTATAGCGGCTTTACATCGTATGTTGAAAACAGAGTTGACCCATGGAACGATGGTGTTGATGAGAAGCTGTATCCGCTGAATAATGTGCCCGATAGTCTGAAGACCGATCAGTACAACCAGTACACATATATTAAGGACACCCAGAACAGCTCATCGAGCACCACCTATGATGTTACACCATCGAGCAGCGAAACTACCATTTGGACAGGTAACAACGACTTTATTGGTTGGGATGGTGCTTATGCTGTAGAAATCCCAGCCAGCAGCTTCTCTGAGGTTGGTGCTGGAACTGTTATCCGATTCTATGGTGTGGCCAGTGGATACTTCCAGGTAAAAGCCACTTATGGCAACACTTGGGACGCATCCAACCTGGGTGATAGCAGATGGAGCGAAGGTTGTGTTTATAGTAACTCAAGCCTGAGCAGCTATTTCGAGTTGACCTTGAATGCCACAACCGCAGCAAACTTCAAGGCAAACGGTATGCGCCTTTGGGGCGAAGGCTTCAAACTGCTCCGCGTAACATACGATAATACCAATAAGACAACTAGTGGCAATGCACAGATTATTGATATTTGGAGTGGATCAAACGACACAAATAACAATTGGGCTACGATATACACTGGCAATGGCGACAAGTTTGATGACGCTAATCCTGGTGATTATCTAAGAATAACGGCCACTATAATATCAAGTGGCACTTGGTGGCAATTCAATTTGGATAATACTTCTTGGGAAGTTATCTGCGATTATATAAAGGATACCACTAGTGGCCAAACTTTATCAACCTTAGGTTATCAGGATATTGTATTGGATCAGACAATGATTGAACGACTCAAGAAGGGTGGTTTGATGTCATTTAAGTCAAATCTTGTATTCACCAAGGTTCAGTTAGTTAAGAAATAAGAGTTATCATACAATTTAAATAAGACTTTAATAAAATGTTGGGGAGGGCATCTGCGGGAGCAGGTGCTCTTCTGTTTTTAATAAAAGATGACTGTTTAATGATTTTTAACAACAATAATCATTGGCGGTGCACTATTTTTAGTATTTTTGCACGGTGAATTAAGTAAACTGGTTTCTTAACCAATTACTTTGCATCAAATACTTAAACAAACTAAAATTAAAGTGAGCGTCTGCGTGAGCAGGTGCTCTCTTTTGTTTTTATTAGCTATAATGCTTGTTTATATCGGAAAAATACTGTATCTTTGCACGCTGTTATGGTACTTAATTGGATTTGGATAGGATTCTTTATCATTGCATTTGTGATTGCCGTGATAAAACTGGTGTTCTGGGGAGATTTTGATGTATTCCCAGCCATGATGGATTCAACGTTTTCTTCGTCGAAAACCGCCTTCGAAATATCGTTAGGCCTCACGGGCGTATTGTCGCTGTGGCTGGGTATCATGAAGATAGGCGAGAAGGGTGGTGTGGTAAACGTGCTGGCCAAGCTGCTGAGTCCTGTTTTTACCAAACTGTTTCCTGATATCCCCAAGGGGCATCCTGTTACGGGCTCGATATTTATGAACATCGCTGCCAACATGCTTGGATTGGATAATGCCGCCACGCCCTTAGGTCTGAAGGCCATGGAGCAGTTGCAGGATCTGAACCAGAAAAAAGATACAGCCAGCAACCCAATGATAATGTTCCTGGTACTGAACACCAGCGGACTTACACTCATACCGATATCCATCCTGGTGTATCGCGCTCAGATGGGTGCCGCACAGCCCACGGATATTTTTATACCCATCCTGCTGGCCACGTTCTTCTCTACGTTGGCGGGTATCATCATTACCAGCTTTTTCCAGAAGATAAATCTGCTCAATAAAACCATGCTGCTTACCCTTGGCGGTGCAGCCCTGGTGGTAGCCACAGTTATCTGGGGCTTCGGACAGATGGACTCGATACTGATGAACAAAGTGAGCACCAGCGCAGCAAACATCATGCTGATGCTGATAATCATTGCCTTTATACTGGCAGGCGTTCGCAAGAAAATCAATGTATACGATGCGTTTATCGAGGGCGCCAAAGAGGGCTTTACTACTGCCGTACGCATCATTCCCTATCTGATAGCTATATTGGTTGGCATTGGTGTGTTCCGTGCCTCGGGTGCGATGGACATGCTGATTGATGGTGTGAAATATGGTGTAGAGGCCTGCGGCGGCAATACCGATTTTGTTGGTGCGCTACCTACTGCGCTGATGAAACCGCTGAGTGGCAGTGGTGCCCGAGGCATGATGGTTGACGCGATGACCACCTATGGTGCCGACTCGTTTGTAGGTCGACTGAGTTGTATTTTCCAGGGCTCTACCGATACCACATTCTACATTCTTGCAGTTTATTTTGGTAGTGTGGGCATTGTAAAAACACGCCACGCTGTGGCTTGCGGACTGTTAGCCGATCTGGCTGGCATCATCGCTGCCATCGCAATAGCATACATGTTCTTTGGATAAAGGAAAAAGATAAAGAAGTAAAAATGGCAAATCTGAAATCATTAGCAAAAGACACGGCTATCTATGGCCTTTCGAGCATTGTGGGTAGATTCTTGAACTACCTGATGGTGCCACTCTATACCTATACACTGAAGAGTTGTGCCGATTACGGCATCTACAATGATATCTATGCCCAAACAGCGCTGTTGATGGTGCTGCTTACGTTTGGTATGGAAACCACCTTCTTCCGCTTTATGAATAAGGAAGAGGGCGACAAGATGCGCGTGTACAGCACGGCGCTTATGATGGTTGGTGGCGTTTGCCTCACGTTTGCCGCGCTGGTACTGCTGTTTATCAACCCCATCGCCAGCGTGCTCGACTATCCCAACCACAAGTGGTACGTAGGCATGATGTTTGTTACCGTGGCACAGGATGCCTTCCAGGCCATCCCCTTTGCCTATCTGCGCTACAAGCACAAGCCACTTAAGTTTGCATCGCTCAAGTTGCTCTTTATATTTATGAGCGTTACGCTGAATGTGGTGGCTTACTGGCTGATGCCGAAGATCAACCCCGAGTGGCAGATACACATCGGTTATGCCTTTGCCATCAACCTGCTGTGCACCACTATTATTTCGTTCTGCCTCATCAGCGAGCTGGTGGGCTTTAAGTGGCAGTTCGACGGTCAGAAGTGCAAGCAGATGCTTAGCTATTCGTGGCCTTTGCTGGTACTGGGTATTGCAGGCATACTGAACCAGGTGGCCGGACAGATTCTGCTACCACGTATCCTCGACTCTGAAGAGGGTCGCCATCAGTTAGGTATCTATGGCGCCTGCATCAAAATTGCAATGATAATGGCCCTTATTACCCAGGCCTTCCGCTTTGCCTACGAGCCCATCGTGTTCGGTTCGGCCAAGGATAAGAACAGCAAGGAACTGTATGCCAAATCGATGAAGTTCTTTATCATCTTTACGCTGTTGGCATTCCTGTGTGTAATGGGTTATATCGATATATTCAAGTATCTGGTGGGCGACAAGTTCCGCGAGGGACTGGGCATTGTGCCGATAGTCATGATGGCCGAGATATTTATGGGCATCTACTTCAACTTGTCGTTCTGGTACAAGCTTATCGACAAGACCATCTATGGCGCTTGGTTCTCGCTGGCAGGCTGCGCTGTGCTGTTTGCCGTTAACGTTATCTTCATCCCCCAGATAGGCTACTGGGCCTGCGCGTGGGGCGGACTGGCTGGCTACGGCACAGCTATGGTGCTGAGCTATCTGGTTGGTCAGAAGCAGAACCCTATCCCCTATCCTATGAAGGATATCGTTATTTACTTTATCGCCGCAGGCGCCTTCTTTGCCCTGATGAAATGGGGCGAGCAGCGACTGCCTGCCTGGGCATCACTCATCTGGAACAGCCTGATGATTTTAGGCTTCATCTACCGCATTATCAAAACCGATATGCCGCTGAGCAGCCTGCCCGTTATCGGAAAGAAATTCAAAAAATAATATAGCAAAAATGAAGAAAATCCTAGTTTCTCTAGTAAGTCTAGTTGCACTAGCAAATCAAGTCCACGCCGACGAGGGCATGTGGACACTTTACAACCTGCCCAATGCCGTTTACGAAACCATGAAGCAGGAGAACTATGAGTTGCCTTATGGCGCACTGTATTATGGCGACGATGCCGTTAAGAACTGCGTGGTAAACTTTGGCGGATTCTGCTCGGGTGTAGTAGTATCGCCCGATGGACTGGTGTTTACCAACCACCACTGCGGTTTCGAGGCCATCCGCTCGCACTCTACCGTTGAGCACGATTACATGCTTAACGGCTTTGTGTCGAACTCGTTCGAAGAGGAGCTGCCCAACGAGGGGCTGTTTGTAAGCTTTATGATTGAGCAGAAGGATGTAACAGCCTATCTCGACTCATTAGGACTTAACAACCAGCCACAGAGCAAGCGCGCCCAGTTTGTAGATTCTATCGAGAACGCTATGCTGAAGGACATCCGCAAGCAGGATTCTACCCTGCGCATCGAGCTCAAGCCTTTCTACGAGGGTAACCGCTACTTCCTTACTACCTATCGCGACTATGAGGATGTACGCCTGGTATTCGCCCTGCCTAAGTCGATGGGTAAGTTTGGTGGCGAGACTGACAACTGGATGTGGCCCCGACAGACTTGCGATTTCTCAGTATTCCGCATCTACGTAGATCCAAAGACTGGCGGCCCCGCCAAGTACTCAAAGGATAACGTGCCTTACCACCCAAAGAAGTGGGCACCTGTATCGCTGCAAGGTTATGTGCCAGGTTCGTTCTCTATGACCATCGGCTATCCTGGCAGCACCAACCGTTACCTCTCAAGCTATGGTATCCGCGAGCGTCGCGACGCTGAGAACGAGCCACGCTATAAAACACGTGAGGTTAAGCAGGACATTATGATCCGCCACATGCGCGCCGACGAGGCTGTACGTATCAAGTACGACTCAAAGTACGCCCAGAGCTCAAACTACTGGAAGAACTCTATCGGTATGAACAAGTGTATCGATTCTATCGGATTGATTAAGCAGAAGGCTGAGTTCGAGCAGAAGATACGCTGCTGGCAGGATTCAACGGGATTCCTGAAGGGCAAGTTGGACTTCGACCTGCTGGAGCGCCTGTACGCCAAGCAGTTCAAGGCCATTAAGGCACTCACCTACTTTAGCGAAACCTTTGGCGGCCGTAGCGCCGACGAGCTTACACGCCGCGCTTATCGCTCGCAGAACGGCGCCATCGTTAAGGGCGACGAGAATAAGCCCAAGAGCCAGTACATCGAATTTAAAGATAATAGCGATGAGTGGGACGAGGCTACCGATAAGGAGATTCAGGCTGCAGCCATGAAGTTCTATCGCACTCAGGTCGAGGAGCAGTATCTGCCCAGCTTCTATCAGGTGGTTGACCGCGACTTTGGCGGCGACTATCAGAAATATATCGACTATCTGTTTAAGAAGTCGCAGCTGATGAAGAACGGTAAGAAGATCTTCATCAACAAAAAGAGCTTCCAGAAGGATCCCGGCGTGGCCTTTGGCGAGAGTCTTAACAACACCCTGGCCGACATTATTGCCCAGGCTACCGAGGTTTACGACAGCATCGCCGTACAGGAGCGCTACCTGTGTGCCGCCAAGCTGCGCATGGAGGAGGATATGCCTAACTACTCAGACGCCAACTTTACCATGCGCCTCTCGTACGGTCAGGTAGGCGAGTACCTGCTGGCCGGCAAGCCATCAGGCTATTACACCACAGCCGAGAGCATTGTTGAGAAGATGAACCGCGGCGAGCAGGGCGTTATCGACTACGAGGCCGAGCCTATCATGAAGCAGCTGCTCTCTAAGAAGGATTTTGGTAAATATACCGATAAAACCACAGGCAAGATGCACCTTTGCTTCCTGTCGAACAACGACATCACCGGTGGTAACTCTGGTTCGCCTATGTTCAACGGCAAGGGCGAGCTCATCGGCCTGGCTTTCGACGGCAACTGGGACAGCCTGAGCTCTGACATCTTCTTCGACAAGCAGCTGGCCCGCTGCATTGGCGTTGATATCCGCTACGTGCTGTACATGATGGAAAGCTGGGGCAAAGCCGACCGCCTGATTAAAGAGATTGGTGCCAAGTAAACATTAGCACTTACGATGATAAAAGCCAGTGTGGACTACCTGATGGTAATCCACACTGCTTCTTTTCGGGCCTTGGCTTCGATGATTTTCTGCTTCAGCTCGTACACCCATTTACGACTCTCGAACAACCGCCCCACGCGCTGGTTGCGCCCCAGCAGTATGCAGCCCTGCGTGTCGGCCACGGTGTTGCCAAAGTGTATGCGTATGCCCTGCCACAGGCGGTTGAAATCCTGACCGCCCAACAGCAACGGTAGCCACTTGTTGAACTTTGGCGAGTAGGTAATAACTACTGCGTAGCGGCCTTCGGGGATGGCCACGGGCTTGATAGATTTAAGTTTTACGGGCGAACGCAGCACCGAAGCCAGCAATACGGTGGTTTTGGTTTGGATGACAGGCGGTTCGAGGGTATCGCAAAAATACACCTCGCGCTCACCTGCCAGATAGGCGTCGTCGATGCGTTCTACAATGGCCAGCCTGCCTATCGTGTACTGCTGGCGCTTAGCTATGCGTGTTAATATTATCTCCATATGCTAAATTACTTAATGTCACAAAGTCAAACGTCACAATTTCCTAATTTACGCCAGTGCGTGCGGTCGGTTTTCTCAATCCACTGGTCGCGATACCAGCGCGAAATGATTTTTCGCAGCCCGGCTTCGCCGCAGAATCCTCGCTTCAGCGCGCGCAAATCGTCCATGGTAAACGTAGGTGCCAGCTGGTCGAAGATAGAGTGGTTAGAGCCATAGCGCACACCCTCGTCGCGGGCATCCAGGAACTGACTTTCCAGCGCCTCGCCAAAGGCCTTTATCTGCTGTTGCAGGCAGTATTCGGCCATCATGAGTGCAAACTCCATGCAGGCCTTGCTCTCCTTACTGCAACCGCTCAGCAGGTGAAACACCACGCCACAGCGGAAGCCGATTACGGCAGCACGCTTGCGATAGGTGTCCTTCACGTGGTCGATATCCTTGGCAGCCTCAACACGCTTCTGTTCTACCCAGCCCTCGATGGCTCGGCGCAGGCGGGGCGTATCAACCAGTCCGGTGTAGCTGCGCAAGCGGCTTACGGCCTGTTGTATCCTGGCCACATCCTCGTCCGAACGCTTACGGAACTTGGGCATCTTGGCAAAGCTGCTGTCGGGCATTTCGGCCACCAGCACTCGGCTCGAGAGTCCGTTTTCTACGTTATCGGCCTTAAAGCACTTGCGCAGGGCGCCGTTGGTGCCCAGCATGGTCCAGTTGTAAGCCACGTTTACCACGCCGCTCTCGGCGGCATCGCTGTTGTAATCCTGTCCCCACTCGCCATGGTCGAAACCCAAGCGATAGATATCGTATTTGCTCGACCATGAGCCGGCGCCATTGGTTTTGCGTAGCGTATCCAGTTCCTCGCCAAAGCTATACAGCGTGTGGTTCTGAGCATTCTTAAAGCGCTTAAGCAGGGTTGAGCAGCTAACGGTTACGGGCACCACGCGGATTAATACGTGTGGATCGTCGGGCGCCTTCTCGTTGGCTTTTCGCCCTTTTTTGCGCTCCTTCCACTCCTCTTCGCGCTTGCGGGCCAAGGCATCCTCTTCGTCGAGCTGCCGTTTCCATATGTCAACAGCATTCTTTACTACCGATTTGTTACTGGCCTGGTCGCCGCGGATTATCGACATCAGTCCTAAGCGCTGGGTGTTGCCGTCGCAATACTCTACCGTTACCTGGTCGGCATAGGCCGCCGCAATGGGCAGCACGCCGCACAGCACGGGCAGGTGCATACTTACGGGCACACCTACCAACGACTCTTTCAATCCGATGGGCAAAGCTTTTACGTTTACCTTTACGCCCGTTTCCAGTGCGGTGGCTTCGGCATCGTCGATTTCGTCGGGCGAGATACCCATTTCCAGTGCATCCAGTATCTGCTGCATTACTTTGCTAACGCCCTTGGGTTCCTCCTTACAGGCCGAATCAACTACCGATTTCAGTTCGGCATCGGTCAGTCCGAAACGGGGCATCACCTGCATCAGCACCTCTTTCTTATTATCGCAGATGGCGCGCAGGTTTACTGCCAGCTTGTGCAGTTTTACGTTACGCTCGCCCTCGGCCGGTTCGCCCCCGTTGCGGTGCCACCACTCGGCTATGATAGAGCTATAGGGTATGCCTTTAAATTCTTTTTGGCACGGATTCTTGGACGAGCCAAGCGGCAAAGCCGAGCGAACACAGCTCTCTTTTAGAGAGACGCTGCTTTTTTCAACAGCACAGTCAGCCGTGTTTTCTTTAGAAGCCGTGTCATCCGTGCCTATATTAAACAGCCGCTCGCTTACGTAGCGAGTATGGTCATCGGGCACCATGTAGATACACCTCGATACATCTTTTACGGCTGCATCGGGCGCAAATCCCGTAGCCTGCTGCATCAGCTGCTGAGCCGTTTCGGGCGTCATCCCATCCGGCAACTCCACCAGCACATGGGTGCCACGACGAACCGATTCCTCGATGAGCAGCGGCACCAGTGGCGACTTTTCCAACAATCGGGCACAGATTTCATCGGTATGCCCCTTCTCGTCAAAGTCAAGCATCAGCCGGTTAAGTGGCTTGATGGCATCGGCTATGGCTCGATGGTTGTTGGCGAATTCCGCGCAATGCGGTGTCCACACCGGCAAACGATGCTTCAACTCGTCGTCACCTTTCTCTATACGTGCGCACATCTGCGCGAGCCACGATTCGCGGCGCAGATTTTCCCAGTCTTCCTTGGTGGCAGGGAGGCAAGGAGCGCCGTGCCCCTTGCCAATACATGTAAATTTAATGGTGCTGATTATTGCTGATTCCATAAACAATCCTCCTTCCTTGTTTTAAAGTACGACATTACCTGATCGGCTTCCTCCTCATAGAGCGCCTTGGTTAGCGCCAATCCGTAGCGGCGCGGAAACTTAAACTCTACTATCAGCTGTTCGCGGTCGGGATGGCGCTGCTTGCGCTGGGGCACTATCTTTACGATGCCGTGCGCCGTTTCAAACAGCGTCTGATAGAGTGGTCCTCGACTGCCTGTACGCTTGGCCTTTACACGGGTCTGCCCATCGGGCATCACCTCAAGGTTGGCGCGGTAGTAAACGGGCTTGCCGTCTGTAAGCTCCACATCCTGCTCCCAGGGGCAGGGCTGGATATTAATATCACCATTAACCATAAAGTTAACGTTACCGTCCATCTGGACGTTCTGCTGTAAAAGCTGTTTTGTAAGAAATTCTTTTCGCATTTTTTGAACGATTTAGCGAGTGAAGAAGCCTTGCGAAACGCTGGCCAGCTTTAACTCATGAGATTTCTTCAGCTCACTTCGCTCAAGTTAATACTGTTGTTAATTGTTAGGGTTCGACTATCCTTTTGGGTTAGAACTTGTGGTTCACGAAGCGATAATCCTTCTTCGAAGCGTAAGGCATCTGGCATCGATTTATCAGCGACATCTGTCGACGTGAATTCTCAGCCATAATACCTCGTGCAATTACAATGTGATTACGTGTACGACTCATAATTACTTTTTATTTAACGTCGCCTCCTTAAAGCGACCTTTAGTGAATACTATAGTTTTCTTAGTTATCTTTCCTCCTTTCTTTTCTCCCTCCTGCCTTCAGTGTGGGTGGTTGTCTCAGCATGTCAAAGAACGCTTGTCAATCAAATTTTGACGATGCAAAGGTAAGACGATTTTAGCTAATAAAAAAGATTATCCGCTCATAAACTATTGATTTACAAGTAATTACAAGTTTGTACAAGTTGTACACAAGTTTTTGTACAAGTATAGATACAAAAAAAAGGAACCGACAAGTGCCGATTCCTTAGTTTAAATGCTTTTAGGCAGTAATTATTTTACCTGCATATTCCAGTTAGATTCCGTTTTTGTATAAATTTCATAGTCGTGCAACACCTGCCACAAGTCGCGATGACTGGATAGTTGCGATATTTTTTTATCGCATACCAACTGGTTTACCTTGTTGGTAATCTGCGTAGGCTTCATACCTTTAATGCTCACAAGAAACTCTCTTGCCGCTTCTATCTGTCCATAAAATATGGGCGCCAGTTTCTCAACCACTTCTTGTTGCTGCTTTGTGTCTAATTGTGCATCTGTATGCTGCTCAAGCCATGCCATAGAAAGCATACCAATGGTTTGAATCTTTAGTTTGGGCAGCGACAACTCTGCAATCTCCCAAACCTCGCTAACCGCCTTCTCCACCTGATGGCCGTGGATTTCCCAGAACTCATAAGTCTCACCTATACCAATACGCCTGATGGCTGCGTCGCGTTGAACGTCCGCATCAGCAGCATCTGCTGCTGACTGTAGCTGCTGCTGTTGAGTGAGCCACGCCTCATCGTGCATAAGTGTAGAAAGCCATTCCGAAGCCGACTTGTAGTCGCTACGATTACTACTCATCATAAGGCCTCGTCCTCCCCACGCCAACAACCTTTAGCGCAACTTTCGGCATGAGCCATCAAATAAGCGAACTCTAACGAATCGTCGGCTATCCAACCTTCAGCCAAATACTCAGCACGAACCTCACGAACCTTCTTGGCAAAGAGTTTCATCGCCTCAGGTCCAAACGGATTGTTGCCTACCATTCGCCCATACACATCGCTGTCCATATATTTGTAGAGTGCCTTTGCAGCCTTCAGCACATCCTTATCAAACAGGTTGGGCACCAAGCCATATATTTCGTCGTGAAGCAGTATTATATCGGGCCTTAACCTCTTCTTGCGCCCCTGTTTCCAATGCTCATCTATACGTATCAACTCGTCAAGAATAATCTTAACATAGGTACGCGAGGGCATTTCTGTTCTCTCAGGTTCGCGTATCAGTTTGGCATATTCTACCGAAAAAAGTTCGGCCAGAGCATCTTGCGCAGGCTGGTAGCGGCCACATGCATACACAGCGGTAGCATGCTTCTTCATAATATACGCCGTGTGCATTGCTATGTTTTCATATTCGGTTGTGGTAAGCCATTCTACTAACTGCTTGTTTGATACCCAGAAATTGTTCTCCACACCGAAAGCTTCATTCAAGTCGAACGTAAAGTGCAGGCTCAGGTCGTGGCACAAACCTGCCACTTCCAGTATCAATCGCAGGCGCGCCATTTCCTTATCCGTCAGCGTTTGCTGATCCTGTAGCGACAGCAACGGATTTACGGGATAGTCAGAACCTTTCTGTGACACACCGTCCAACCACGGCATCGGTTTTCTCCCTTCGTCGGCTGTCCAGAATATATCCGACAACAGCAGAGCCAATAACGTAGCCCCGTGCACCGTTGCCAGTAAACGCTCAACCTGCGCAAGCGCGTAAGCCCTGCGTTCTTCACCCTCCAAACGGCTGGCCTTATCCAAGCCCGCCCCCTTAAAATAATCTTTCTCAATCCATGCCAGCACCTCCCTGGCAGTTTTTAACTGTGTCATAGTTGCTCATTCTAATTTTTTAAGACTACAAAAATAAGCATTCTATCTTATATCGCAATCATTCTGCCCGAATTTTATAGCTTTTTAATGATTCGTTTTGTACTCTGTGACTTGGACTTTGTGACATTAAGGAGGTACGATAATGGTGGCGGTGTGTACTTAAAAATAATATAATTATATTATATTATTTTTAAACTATACTTATGGGTTGTAGCTGCGATTTGCGAGGGGGGCTTATTGTCACAGAATCACAGTCACAAAGTAGGCGGGGCAGTTGCGATTGGCAAACGATACATTTGCGAGGGCCAAAAATAATGTTTGCGAAGCGTAAATGTAGCGTTAACAAATTTTTGCAATGCATAAGGCCTCAGATTAGGAATCGCAGCAAAAATATTGTATCTTTGTAGCGTCAAAAAAACAACATTAGTATTAACCATTTAAATTTTAACCATTATGAGTGTATTTTATCGTAAGTATCAGAACAAGAACAAGCAGAGTGCCGTGTACGGACATTGGTTTGCACGCGCCGTAACCATCGGCAAGACCGTCGACCTCGACGAGCTGGCCAAGCACATGTCGAGCCACAACACGCCCTACTCTAAGGGAGCCATCAAGGGTATGCTTACCGACATGGTAGAGTGCATACGCGAGCTGGTGCTGGAGGGCAAGGCCGTTAAGCTGCCTAACCTGGCAATCTTCTCGGCAGGCATCGGGACGGCCAAGGGCGGAGCCCTGAAGAGCGAGGATTTCTCGACCACCAAGCACATCAGTAGCGTGTACCTGCGCGCACGTGCCACCGGCGAGTTTACACGACAGGAGCTTACCAAGGCCGGCAACGTAACCGAGCTGCCTAAGAACTTTACCGACTACACCGAGGCCGACAACGAGCCCACCAATCAGGGCAGCGGCAGCCAGAGCGGTAACACAGGCGGAGGTTCAACAAACCAGGGCGGTAATACCGGCGGAGGCGGAAATCCCGGCGGCAGCGGCGGCAGCGACATGAACTAACAAAAGAAAGGAGGTGAACTATGAGTAAGAAGGAAACCATGAAGTTTATCCTGCAGATGATTGCATCGATAGCCACTGCGATTGTAACGGCACTGGGCGCCACCAGTTGTGTAGCCAGCCTGTAAACCTTAACCAGCCCCCAAAGAGCCAAAAACTCTTGGGGGCTTTTTTGAGCTGCTTAGCAACCGCAAAGAGTTTTAATGTCGGCTAAGCTGTTGGCCACTTTGATGTACTGGTGCCAATCGCCGCGAATCATGCCGCGGGCCTGCAGATCGTCCATCAAGGCTATCAGCTGATTCCAGAAGCTTTTCATGTTATAAAGGATCACAGGCTTGTGGTGATAGCCGATGGTGGCCGATGCGGCAACAGTAAACACCTCGTCGAGCGTGCCGATACCGCCTGGCAGGGCGATAAACACATCGCTCTGGTCCATCATCAACTGCTTGCGGTCGGTCAGGTTATCGCAAGGTATCTCTATCTCTACGTAATCGCTGGTGCGTCCCGTTTCTTCAACCTTGGTAGGCACCACACCGATGGTACGGCCACCAGCCGTTTTGGCAGCCTTGGCCACACACTCCATCAGGCCCTGGTTAACACCGCCATACACTATGCTATGACCGCTCTCGGCAGCCCACTTGCCAAGCTCCTCGGTAAGCGTAAAAAACTCGGCATCAATCTGCTCGTTGGCAGAACAAAACACACATATTTTCATAATGCTTGCAAAATTACAAATTATTTTGTATCTTTGCAAACGATTATGTACAAATAAACAAAATTATTATGCGAAAACTATTTTTATCATTAGCAATGATGACAGGCATTGCAACGAGTTATGCACAGCAGAAGCTGGTGCTTTACTACTCAGAGAATGGTACAACCAAGACCGTAGCCGAGGAAATTCAGAAACAACTGGGTGCCGACATCGAAGCTGTAGAGGCTGTTGAGCCTTATACAGGCGATTTTCAGGCAACCATCCAGCGTGGCAACAAGGAGCGAGCTAACGGCGAGTGGCCAACTATCAAGCCCCTTACAAAGAATCTGAGTAAGTACGATGTTATCTTTTTAGGATACCCCATTTGGTTTGGCACCTACGCCAACCCGATTGTAACCCTGCTGAACGGGCAGGATTTTGCAGGTAAGACGATTGTGCCATTCTGCACCTTTGGCAGCGGCGGACTGAACACATCATCGGCCGACCTGAAAAAGGCGCTGCCCAAGGCTAAGATAGCACAGGGCTATGGCGTACGCACAGCCCGTGTGGCCAAGGCAGCCAAGGAGCTGGACCGTTTCCTGACAGAGAACGGCTACAAGAAGGGCCAGGTAAAAGCCCTGCCAGCCTATACAGCACAGAAGCCCGTAACCGATGCCGAGAAAGCACTGTTTGATGCAGCCTGCTCGAGCTATCAGTTCCCTCTCGGCACACCTCAGACAGTAGGTAAGCGCGAAACGCCCGATGCCACCGACTATGAGTTTAAGGTAAAAAGTCGCGGCATGAACGGCGAAGAGGCTACCTCGACCATCTACGTAACCGTAGAAAAGGGCGGCAAGCCAGAATTTACAGAAGTAGTAAGATAAATTTATTTGATGAAGACATTTGAAGAATTAGGCGTTTGCGAGCAGATTCGCAAAGCCATCGAAGAGTTAGGGTTTGTACATCCCATGCCTGTACAGGAGGCAGTTATACCATACCTGCTGGGCAACGAAAATGATGTTATAGCCCTGGCACAGACTGGTACCGGAAAAACAGCAGCGTTCGGCATTCCATTGCTCGAGCGCATCGACACAACACAGCGCTACACACAGGCACTGGTGCTCTCGCCAACACGTGAGCTGTGCCTGCAGATAGCCGACGACCTGCGCGACTTTTCGAAATACATGGATGGCGTGCATGTAGAGGCCGTGTATGGTGGCGCTGCCATCGAGCCGCAGATGCGCGCTCTGAAAAAGGGTGTTGAGATTATCGTGGCCACACCTGGCCGATTGGTCGACCTGATGCATCGCGGCTATGCCCGCCTGGAGCAGGTAACAAACATTGTTCTGGACGAGGCTGATGAGATGCTGAATATGGGCTTCTCCGACAGTATCAACGAGATATTCGAAGAGCTCTCAGCCGATCATCACACACTGATGTTCTCAGCCACTATGAGCAAAGAGGTGGAGCGTGTGGCCAAGAAGTATCTGCACGACTACAAAGAGATAGTAGTAGGCAGCCGCAACGAGGGCGCCGAGAGCGTTAACCACATTTACTATATGGTGAACGCCAAGGACAAGTATCTCGCCCTAAAGCGCATTGTTGATTTCTATCCACGCATTTTTGCGATTATCTTCTGTCGCACTAAGGTTGAGACACAAGAGGTGGCCGACAAACTGATTAAGGACGGCTACAACGCCGAATCGCTGCATGGCGACCTGAACCAGCAGCAGCGCGACCAGACGATGCAGAAGTTCCGCAACCACCTGACACAACTATTGGTGGCTACCGATGTGGCTGCACGCGGACTGGACGTTGACGACTTGACGCACGTGATTAACTTCGGACTGCCTGATGACATCGAGAGCTATACCCATCGCTCAGGTCGTACAGGCCGTGCGGGCAAGAAGGGCACATCCATCTCGATTGTACACAGTCGCGAAAAGTTCAAGATCCGTAACATCGAGAAGATTATCTGCAAGGAGTTTGTAAAGGCTGAGATTCCATCGGCCGAAGAGATCTGCAAGAAGCAGCTGTATAAGGTGATGGACCAGATTGTTAAGACCGACGTTGACGACGAGGAGATTGCCCCATTCATGCAGGATATCAACCGCTACTTTGAGTATATCGACAAAGACGAGCTGATAAAGAAGATTGTATCGCTTGAGTTTGGTAAGTTCCTGGCCTACTATGCCGACGCACCAGAGATTGAGCCTGTGGTGCCAGAAAAGAAGGACCGACGCCAGCAGAGCGACAAGCAGAAGCTGCAGAACAAGCCGCAGAAGGGTTATCGCCGACTGTTTATCAACCTTGGCAAGCGCAACGGTTTCTACCCAGGTGAGCTGATGCAAACGCTGAACCGATTTGTGGGCGGACGACAGGAGGTGGGTCATATCGACCTTCTGGATAGCATATCGTACTTTGAGGTACCCGAAAAGGATGCTAAGAAGGTCATGCTACAGCTGACAGGTATCCGCTACAAGGGCCTTACCGTGCGTTGTAATGATGCTAACGACGCCAGCAAGGGTAGCGAACGACAGGGCAAGGGCGGCGAGCGTTCAGGCAAGCCCAAGCGCCAAAAGAAAGATAACTGGCGCGAGCTGATGGATAAAGCACCACGCGGTTTTAAAGGCGATGAGCCCGACTTTAGCGAAGAAGGCTGGGCCATGCGCAAGCCACGAAAGAAAAAGAAATAAAAGAAAAAAGCCTCGCGTTTTGCGGGGCTTTATTTTTATTCCATAGCAGCAAGCGCTGCCTGGTATTCTGCTTTTTTATTATCTCCAAAGGCGGTATCAACGCTGTTATTGATGCTACCACACACATTGGCTGCAAACTGCTGGGCCTCGGCTATCACCTTATCCCAGATGCCCGCATCAACGCCCTCGTGCAGCATATCACGTGTTACGCCATACTTCAGCAGTCCGTACACAAAGCCTGCATTAAAGTTATCGCCGGCGCCAATGGTACTAACCGTTTGTGTAGCCGCTACAGGATACTGCTTGGCCAAGCCACCCTGCGCACGGAACTCGATAGGCTGGGCACCCTGCGTATAGATAAAGTTCTTGCAGTAGAAGTCTATCTGCGAACGGTACACGCTATCGGCCCCCGTCTTGTTATACATATTCTCAAAATCCTCCGAGCTGCCTTTAATAATATCAGCCAGCTCAAAGTTCTCAAGGATATTAGCCGTAACCTTTACCAAATCCTTGAGATGCGACGCACGATAGTTTACATCGTAGTAAAGAATGGCGCCCTGCTCGTGTGCATACTGCAGGAATGCCAGCATCTGTGGACGTATAACAGGGTTGATGGCATAGAACGAGCCAAACATCACCACATCGTTAGGCTGGATATCAGGCGTGATAAACTCCAGACGGTCGTGGGGATGATCCTTATAAAAGATATACTCGGCATCGTTATTCTCGTTCAGAAACGCCAGAGAAACGGGCGATTTAGCCTCGGGATACACACTGATGTTCGATGCATCAACATGATTCTCCTCCAAAAAGCTGATGATGCGACGGCCCACACGGTCGTTGCCCGTTTCGCTGATAAAAGCCGCATCAACGCCGCTACGACCAAGCGATATCAGTCCGTTGAACATCGAACCGCCCGGCACAGCACCAATAGGCTGGTCGTCGCGGAAGATGATGTCCAGTATAGTTTCTCCTATTCCTATTACTTTTCTCATAATCGAATAAAAAATCGGCACTGCTTTCGCAATGCCGATCCTGTCTATATTGCTTAAAAATTAGTCAGCAACGAGTGTGAAGCGCTGGAAGGCAACGATCTTAAGATCCTTGTCCTGCTTAGCGAGCCACTGAGCAACAGTAGCCTTGTCGCCGTCGCCAAACTGGAACTCCTGGTCAACCAGGCAGTTCTCCTTCTTGAACTTCTCAACACGACCCTTAGCGATACCCTCAATCATTGGCATCTTCAGGTTAGCCTCGCCCTCAACCTTTGCATCAGCAATGATCTTACGAGCCTCGTCGGCCTGCTCCTGTGTGAGCCAGCCCTTTGACATGTTGCTCTCGATGTGATCCTCAGAATCAACCAGGTTGGGGTTCAAACCAGCCTTCTTGAGCTTCATATCAACGAACTTCTGAACCTGCTCGAGCTTAGACTTCTCAACAGCGGTCTTGTACTCCTCGTCGAGAATCTTTGGATCGATGCTCTGAGCGTCGAGAGCTACAGGCTTCATAGCAGCAACCTGCATAGCTACCAGGTGACCCTGCTCGGCAGCGGGCTTGTTGGTCTGAACCATGGTGCAGAGAGTGTTCTTTGCCATGTGGTTGTAGATCTCAATGTTCTCACCCTCGAGAGTCAGGTAGCCATCCAGCTCCATCTTCTCACCGGTGATACCAGAGCGCTGAGTAACTGCGTCCTGAACCTTCTGACCGTCAGCCAGAGTAAGCTCCTTAACAGCCTCAATATCCTTAGCCTTAGCAGCAATAGCAGCGTCGAGGATGCTCTGAGTAAGAGCAATGAAATCGGCACCGTTAGCAACGAAGTCGGTCTCACACTTCAGGGCGATCATAGCAGCGAAGCCATCAACGCTCTTAACGAGTACACAACCATTAGATGTCTCACGGTCGCTACGCTTAGCAGCAATAGCGAGGCCACGCTCACGCAGGAGCTCCTTGGCCTTGTCGAAGTCGCCCTCAGCCTCGGTCAGAGCCTTCTTTACGTCAGCCAGACCAGCGCCAGTCATTGCGCGAAGCTTCTTGATATCATCAATTGAAATAGCCATTTTATTTACAATTTTACAATTTAAAATTTTACAATTTATTACTCAGCAGCCTCCTCAGCCTTTGGCTCAGCGTCCTTGCGAGCCTTGCGTGGAGCACGCTTAGCCTTAGGCTCCTCGCCCTCAGCCTGAGCATCAGCAGCCTTCTCGTCGGCCTTCTCTACCTTACGCTCCTCGATACCCTCGGCGATAGCGGTGCAGCAGGCATTCAGGATAGCCTCTACAGAGTCCTTAGCATCGTCGTTAGCAGGGATAACGAAGTCGATATTGTTAGGATCAGAGTTAGTATCAACGATACCGAATACGGGGATACCCAGACGGTTAGCCTCGCGAACGGCAATGTTCTCCTTCAGTACATCAACTACGAAGAGTGCGCTTGGCAGACGAGTCAGATCGGCGATAGAACCCAGGTTCTTCTCGAGCTTAGCACGCTGACGTGTGATCTGCAGCAGCTCACGCTTTGAGAGGTTTGAGTAGGTTCCATCCTGCATCAGACGGTCGATGTTCGCCATTTTCTTAACGGCCTTACGGATTGTGGGGAAGTTTGTGAGCATACCACCTGGCCAACGCTCGATAACGTATGGCATGTTGATGCTTGCAGCCTTCTCAGCAACCACTTCCTTTGTCTGTTTTTTAGTAGCGACGAACAGGATTTTCTTGCCACTCTTGGCAATCTGCTTCAGGGCCTCAGCAGCCTCGTCAACCTTGGCTACTGTCTTATGCAGGTCGATGATGTGAATACCGTTACGCTCTGTGTAGATATAAGGAGCCATAGCGGGGTTCCACTTACGCTTCAGGTGACCGAAATGACAGCCAGCCTGCAGCAACTGATCAAAATTTGTTCTTGACATTTTCTTAATGCTTTTAAATTGTTTACTTTCTTTTGAATTCTTTTAACCGCTACGCTTGTAAAAGCGCTAAGGCGATTACTTTTTGTTAGAATCAGCCCGATGGTAGTCCAAAGGAATCCAGCGGGTTTAGATACTAAACTTGCGCTAAGTTCTTCAGCGGGATTAACGCTTACTGAACTGGAAGCGACGACGTGCCTTTGGACGACCTGGCTTCTTACGCTCAACCTCACGGCTATCACGTGTCATGAAACCTGCATCCTTCAGCTTCTTCTTATCCTCTTCGTTGATCTTCACCAGAGCGCGGGCAATTGCGAGACGCAGAGCCTGACTCTGACCTGTGAAACCACCTCCGTCGAGGTTTGCCTTGATGTCATACTTCTCAGCTACTTCGAGCAGTGCGAGTGGCTGCTTAACCACATACTGCAGGATAGCTGATGGGAAATATACCTCTAAATCTTTCTTGTTGATCGTAATCTTACCAGTACCCTCTGTTACGTATACACGGGCTACAGAGCTCTTACGACGACCTATTGCGTTAATTACTTCCATCTTTCCTTATTATTTATACTGGTTAATATCAATAGTCTTTGGCTGCTGAGCGGCATGTGGATGCTCGGTACCCTCATAGATGAAGAGGTTGTTCAGCAGGCTGCGGCCCAGAGGACCCTTTGGCAGCATACCCTTAACGGCATGACGCAGCATCTTGTCAACACCACCGTTCTTCTTGCGAAGCTCAGCAGGAGTATTGAAGCGCTGACCACCAGGATAACCTGTGTAGCGGGTATAAACCTTATCGGTCTCTTTCTTACCAGTGAAAACTACCTTATCGGCGTTGATAAGGATTACATTGTCACCACAGTCAACGTGTGGAGTGAAAGTTGGCTTGTACTTTCCGCGGATCAGCTTAGCTACCTTTGAAGCGAGACGACCAACAACCTGGTCTGTGGCATCGATTACCACCCACTCCTTCTTTGCTGTTTCCTTGTTTACAGAAAGTGTCTTGTAACTCAAAGTGTTCATTTTTAAATTTACTACTAAAAAACAGTTTAACTTATAATTAAATATGTACGCGCATAAACTCACTCCCAGGGTCTAACTCCCGGTTGTCAGTCTAACGTCGCAAGAAACGCTGATTCACGAACCGCCATGCCCGGCCAAAGACACCGCTATTCACACAACATTTCACGGGGATTCTAAGTCTCTCCCCTAAATCGGTGTGCAAAGGTACTAACTATTTTTATTATATAAGGTACGCGCAAAAGAAAAAAGCGTCAAATTTAGACAAATTTAACGCTTTTCTGTATTTTTAAGATTTCTTTCTTAGAAATCCATGTTATCTAACGAGTCGCTGAAGTCCTTTGGCTGTTCCTCTTTTGGAGCCTCAGTCTGCTGCTGCTCAGGACGTGGGCGGCGCTCACCATGACGCTCACCGTTACGACGATCGCCACGGTCGGGACGACGGTCACGACGCTCGCCATTACGCTCTGGGCGCTCACGACGCTCACCACGGGCAGGACGCTCAACATAATCGGCAGGCTTCTCAATCAATACACGATGAGAGAGCTTATACTTACCTGTCTTAGGATCAATCTCCAGGAGCTTAACCTGAATGTGGTCGCCCTCCTTGATACCAGCCTCTTCAACGGTCTCAAGGCGCTTCCAGTCGATCTCGCTGATGTGCAGCAGACCGTCCTTACCAGGCATAATCTCAACGAAGCATCCGTAAGGCATGATAGAACGAACCACACCGTCGTAAACCTCGCCAACCTCAGGAATAGCTACGATAGCCTTAATCTTACCGATAGCAGCATCGATGCTCTCCTTGTTAGGAGCCGACACCTGAACCTTACCAACACCCTCAACCTCGTCGATAGTGATAGTAGCGCCAGTATCCTCCTGCATCTGCTGGATAATCTTACCACCAGGGCCGATTACAGCACCGATGAACTCCTTAGGAATCTCCATCTGAACGATGCGAGGAACCTGAGGCTTCATCTCAGCACGTGGCTCAGCGATAGTATCGGTCAGGCACTTCAGGATGTGCTCACGACCAGCCTTAGCCTGCATCAGAGCCTTCTCGAGAATGTCGAAGCTCAAACCATCACACTTGATATCCATCTGAGTAGCGGTCAGACCATCCTTTGTACCAGTGGTCTTGAAGTCCATATCACCCAGGTGGTCCTCGTCGCCGAGGATATCGCTCAATACAGCGTACTTATCTTCTCCAGGATTCTTGATCAGACCCATGGCGATACCCGAAACAGGCTTCTTCATAGGAACACCAGCATCCATCAGGGCGAGTGTACCAGCACATACGGTAGCCATTGATGAAGAACCGTTAGACTCAAGAATCTGGCTTACCAGACGAACTGTGTAAGGGAAGTCCTCAGGAATCTGGCCCTTCAGTCCACGCCATGCCAGGTGACCGTGACCAATCTCACGACGACCTACGCCACGCTGGGCCTTGGCCTCACCAGTACAGAATGGAGGGAAGTTATAGTGCAGCAAGAAGCGCTGATAACCGTGCTCAAGCACATCGTCAACCATCTTTTCATCAAGCTTAGTACCCAGAGTACAGGTAGAAAGCGACTGTGTCTCACCACGAGTAAAGATTGAGCTTCCGTGAGGCATTGGCAGAGGTGAAACCTCGCACCAGATAGGACGGATCTCGTCGGTCTTACGACCATCGAGACGGATACCCTCGTCGAGGATACAACGGCGCATAGCGTCGCGCTCAACGTCATGATAGTAACGATCCATCATAGCATACTTCTCTTCCATCTCATCCTCAGTCAGGTCGGCATGCTCAGCAGCATACTTCTCCTTGAAGTCTGTCAGGATCTTCTCGAAGGCATCAGCACGGTCCTGCTTGGGCAGAGCCTGCTTGGTAACATCGTAAGCGGGCTGATACAGCTCCTTGTTCATACGCTCACGCAGCTCCTCATCGTTCACCTCGTGGTCGTACTCACGCTTAACATCCTTACCAAGTTCCTTTGAGAGTTCAGCCTGAAGCTCACACATTGGCTTAATAGCAGCCATAGCAGCCTTCAGAGCGCCGATCATATCCTGTTCTGACACCTCTTTCATCTCTCCCTCTACCATCATGATATTCTCGGCCGATGCACCAACCATGATGTCCATATCGGCGTCCTTCATCTGCTCGAAGGTAGGATCGATAACATACTCACCGTTGATACGGGCTACGCGAACCTCACTGATGGGGCACTCGAATGGGATATCCGAGCAAGCCAGAGCAGCCGAAGCAGCAAAACCTGCAAGGGCGTCGGGCTGATCAACACCATCTGCTGAGAGCAGCATTACATTCACAAATACCTCAGCGTGATAGTTCGAAGGGAAGAGTGGACGAAGAACACGGTCCACCAGTCGTGATGTCAGGATTTCGTTGTCGCTGGCTTTGCCTTCGCGCTTGGTAAATCCACCGGGGAAACGTCCGGCTGCGCTGTACTGTTCACGATAATCTACCTGCAAAGGCATAAAATCTGTTCCGGGAACTGCATCTTTTGCGGCACAAACAGTGGCGAGCAATACGGTGTTGTTCATACGCAGAACAACAGAGCCGTCGGTCTGTTTTGCCACTTTCCCGGTTTCAATGGTGATGGTACGTCCATCAGCCAATTGAAGGGTCTTTGTAATTACGTTCATCTTAATAAAACATCTAAAATATAAAAAACAGCCGCAAAGATACACATAATTATATTAATAAACGAGAAAACTCTATATTTTTTTTAATTTTTCACTATTCCTCTTCACTATTCACTAAAAAAATTATATCTTTGCACCCGCAAAACGAAATTCTAATTAGAAAAAATGAAACATATTTGTAAAGCAGCAGCCGTAGTTCTGGCTGCATTATCGATTGCCTCGTGCAACAACAATAAGTTTACCGTCGAGGGCCAGATTGCCGGCGCTAAGGATTCTGTGCTCTACTTCGAGAACGTAGGTTTGGAGGGCATTAACGTGCTCGACTCTGTAAAGCTTAACGACAATGGCGACTTCTCATTCAGTCAGGATGCCACTACAGCCCCTGAGTTCTATCGTTTGCGCATTGCCGACCAGATTATCAACGTGAGCATCGACTCTACCGAGACTGTTCAGGTTAAGGGTCAGTATCCTGGCATGGCATCGAACTACACCATCAGCGGCTCAGAGAACTGTGAGAAGATTCGCGAGTTGGCACTCAAGCAGATCGACCTGCAGGCCAAGACCATCGCGCTGCAGAGCAACACCGAGTTAGGCATCGCCAAAGCCAACGACAGCATCCAAAGCATGATCAACGCTTACAAGGAAGAGGTTAAGCGCAACTATATCTACAAAGAGCCTTACAAGGCATACGCTTATTTCGCTCTGTTCCAGGCCATCGGCAACTACCTGATTTTCAACCCTCGTGCCAACAAGGAAGATATCAAGGCCTTTGCCGCCGTTGCTACCAGCTGGGACACTTACTACCCACATGCTGAGCGCGGACAGAACCTGCACAACATTGCCATCGAGGGCATGAAGAACCAGCGTATTGTAGAGGCTCAGAATGCCGATATTCAAATTGAAGCCAGCAAGGTACAGGAGGCAGGTGTACTGGATATCGCTCTGCTCGATAACAAAGGTAATATGCGTCGTCTGACAGATTTGAAGGGACAGGTTGTACTGCTCGACTTCCATGTATTCGCTCTCAAGGACTCTCCTGCACGCATCATCCAGCTGCGCGAATTGTATAATAAATATCACGCTCAGGGATTGGAGATTTATCAGGTAAGTCTCGACAGCGACGAGCACTTCTGGAAACAGCAGACAGCAGCACTGCCTTGGATCAGCGTTCGCGACGAGGATGGCGCAGGTTCACAGCGTCTGACACTCTACAACATTCAGGCCGTTCCCGACTTCTTTATTATCGACCGCGGCAACAACCTGGTTAAGCGAGCTGCCCAGATCGCAGACCTTGAAGCAGAAATCAAAAAGCTTCTGTAAACAAAAAACCCTTCCGAAATCGGAAGGGATTTTTCTTTTTAGTACTTGCGTTTTGGATTCTTGGGGAACCAGCCTTTCTCTACACGTTTCTTTTGTGCAAACAGTTCGCCTATGCCCCATAAGGCCGAGGCGCCAAACACACCCACGATAGACGAAAGGATGGCATTCTCAATAAACAAGGCACCAGCTATACAAGCCAAGCCCACAATGAGATATACAATCCATGGACGCGTACCCCAATAATACTCGGTTTTGATAACAATCGGATGCCAGATGCCAATAGCCAGGAAAGTACTGGCAGCTATAATAATACCTGTAAAATACATATGCTACAATTTAGAAACTTTTTAACCAGGCCTTCAACTCAAAAACCATCTCGTAGTGATAGGCAAAGGTTTCGCGATACCCCCAACCATGACCACCTGTAGGATAGATATGGATTGATGCTGGTACATCGTGCTTATACAGCTGCTGATAATAGTTAAATCCATTAGCTGCAGGCACAGCCTTATCATCATCGCTCAGAGCCAAAAAGGCGCGTGGTGTGGTACGATTCACCTGCAAGTCGTTACTAAACTCAAACTCCAGCTTCTTATACTCCTTCAGCGCCTTCTTATCCTCAGGAGTCTTTCCCAAGAAGTTATCATGCGAGCCTTTATGCGTAAAGCCAGGATCCATCGTCACAACCGGATAGAAGAGTATCTGGAAATTTGGTGCAGCATCATCTTTGGCATGGGTAGCAATAGTAGAAGCCAGATGACCACCAGCCGAGAAGCCCATAATGCCCACATCATTAGGATTGATATGCCACTCAGCAGCATGACTTCGAACCGTTTTGATAGCCTCCTCGGCATCAGAGACAGGCACCATACGGTTACCATGAGGCATACGATATTTCAGTACAATCAGAGCAATACCCTGTGTATTAAAGAAAGGCGCCCACTGATGTCCCTCATGATCCATAGCCAGATGACTATAGCCACCACCAGGACAGCACACTACAGCACGACCAGTAGCCTTATTAGCATCTGGCAGATAAACAGTCAGTTCAGCCTGATCATTACCATCCGAGCTCACTACTTCTGGGCCATTTGGCCAGAGTGGCATGGTGGTAGGTTTCTGTGCAAAAATAGTTGTCGAGAGAGTCAGCAACGCTGCTGTCAATAGGATTCTAACACACTTCATTGTTTTAATAATTTTAATTTTGGCGCAAAGGTACTAAAAAAAAGCTACGGATTACGTGGTTTTTACGGATTTTTATTATCTTTGCAGGCAGAAACTTGAAACTTTACGATAAATTATGAAGAAAATCTTAGCTATTACAGCCCTTGCGTTGTTTACACTTGGCAGTCAGGCCAAAGTTAAATTGCCCCATCTGATTGGCGACAATATGATTTTACAACAGCAGACCGATGCCCGTCTGTGGGGATGGGCCAAACCTGGACAAACGGTAAAGGTAACAACCTCGTGGAGCAACGAAACGGTTACAGCCAAATCCAACAAGCAGGGCGAGTGGCTAGTAAAAGTAAAAACACCAAAAGCCAGCTACACTCCATTATCCATTACGTTCGACGATGGCGACAAACTCACTATCAACAACGTACTAGCAGGCGAGGTATGGGTATGTGCAGGTCAGTCAAATATGGAGATGCCCGTTAAGGGTTTCTGGATGTGCCCTGTAAAAGATTATAATCAGGTAGTGATTGATGCCAAGAACCATGCTGGTGTACGAAGCGTAAAGATTCCCAGCGTGATGGCAGCCACCCCCCAGAACGATGCCCAGTGCGAGTGGCGTGTATGCTCACCTAAGACTGTTGGCGATTTCTCGGCCACAGGCTATTTCTTCGCCCGCACCGTTCATCAGGCACTCGACATCCCCATCGGACTCATCGAAGCCAACAAAGGAGGTTCGCGTGTAGAAAGCTGGCTCACCAAGGAGAATCTTGAGAAATACACCAACGACCCAACCGACTCTGTTGAGATCTGCAAGAAGTGGGCCGAGTACGACTACCATCGTTCGCTACTGTGGGGCAATGGTACGTTTAATCCCATTCTGAACTTCACCGTTAAAGGCATACTCTTCTATCAAGGTTGCTCGAACGTCGGCGATCCTGGCGACCAATATTCTCAGCGTTTGAAGCTGTTGGTAGATCAGTGGCGCAGTCAGTTTGCTTTAGGAGAGATTCCCTTCTACTTTGTACAGATAGCTCCCTATCGTTACGACGATGACAACAATGCCACCAGCGGCGCCCTGTTGCGCGAACAGCAGTTCAAGGCGCAGAAGCTGATACCCAACAGTTCGCTAGTATGCACCAACGATTTGGTATACCCCTATGAATACAGTCAGATTCACCCCACCCAGAAACAGCAGGTAGGTGAGCGATTAGCCTATACAGCCTTGGTTCGCGACTATGGTTTTGAGGGCGTACTCTATCAGAGTTCAACCTTTAAGGACATGAGTATCAAAGGCGACGCTATCTACATCCACTTAGACAACAACTATCACACCGACGCGCCATTCGAAGACATTCAAGGCTTTGAGATCGCAGGCGAGGACAAGGTATTCTATCCTGCTCAGGCCCAGCACTTCTGGCAACCTGGCGGCGGCTATTGGGACGAGGCCATCAAGGTATCATCGCCCCAGGTAAAAAAGCCCGTAGCAGTACGCTATTGTTTTAAGAACTTCCAGATAGGCAACGTAAAGAACGGCGCCAATCTACCATTATTCCCATTCAGAACAGATAATTGGTAACGCCTATGACAGAGCATCCATTAGAAGTATTCCGATTCTGCCCTAAGTGCGGCAGTCAGGATTTTGAGATTCACAATGCACTAAGTCGCCATTGTGCCAACTGCGGTTTTACGTTCTATCAGAACCCACGCGCATCAACAGCCGCTTTTATCCTGAACGACAAAGGCGAACTGCTGGTTGCCCGGCGTGGTAAGGAGCCCGCCAAAGGCACCCTCGACCTGCCTGGCGGTTTTGTGGATAACGACGAGAATGCCGAAGAGGGCATGGTAAGGGAAATCAAGGAAGAAACCGGACTCATCATCGACCCCGAATCCGTTGAATATCAGTTCTCTATCCCCAATGTATACCATTACTCGGGAATGGACATACACACACTCGACCTCTTTTTCCTGTGTCACATAACAGGTGAGGCCGAAGTAAAAGCCGACGACGATGCCGCCGAACTGCAGTGGGTACCCCTCAGAGAGGTGTATGTAGAGCGTTTCGGACTGCGCTCCATACGCCAAGCCGTACACCGTTTCTTAGCACAGAATTGTTAATAAATCTGAAAATCCTCTATATAAATAAGGTGGGAGAGAGTTTTTTGCTTACTTTTGCAGCCCGAAAGAAATATAACGCGACAGAATATGCAAAAGAACTTAGTGATAGTGGAGTCGCCCGCAAAGGCAAAGACTATTGAGAAATTCCTGGGAAAGGATTACAAGGTCATGTCGAGCTACGGACACATCCGTGATTTGAAGAAAAGAGAAATCAGCATCGACGAAAAGACGCTGGAACCAGAATACGAGATTCCCGAAGAGAAGGTTAGTCTGGTAGAGGATTTACGATCAAAAGCCGGCAAGGCAGAGACTGTATGGCTGGCATCCGATGAGGACCGCGAAGGAGAAGCTATCTCATGGCACCTTTGCGAAGTATTAGGATTGGATGAACAGAAGACTAACCGTATTGTATTCCACGAGATTACCGAATCGGCTATTCTCGATGCCATCGAGCATCCACGCCATATCAACATGGATTTGGTCAACGCACAGCAGGCCCGCCGCGTGCTCGATCGTCTGGTAGGTTTCAAACTCTCACCAGTACTTTGGCGTAAGGTTAAGCCCGCCCTTTCAGCTGGTCGTGTACAGAGTGTTGCTGTACGACTGATTGTTGAGCGCGAGCGCGAGATACAGAATTTCAAGAGCGAGCCTTATTATAGTGTCAGCGGTGTGTTTGCCGTTGTTAATCCCGACGGCTCAGCCTCGGAGGTTAAAGCCCAGCTCAGCAAGCGTTTCAGCACCGAGGACGAAGTGATGGAATTCCTGGAGAAGTGCAAAACTGCCACTTTCTATGCCGATGCCATCACCAAAAAGCCATCAAAGCGTACACCTGCCCCCCCATTTACCACATCTACCCTGCAACAGGAAGCAGCCCGCAAGCTCGGCTTCACCGTTAGCCAGACAATGATGGTGGCTCAGCACTTGTACGAGAGCGGACGTATTACTTACATGCGTACCGACTCTGTAAACCTGTCGCAACTCTGTTTGAACGCCAGCAAGAGCGAGATTGTAAACCTCTATGGCGAGAACTATAGCAAACTGCGCAAGTATCACACCAACTCAAAGGGCGCTCAGGAGGCGCACGAGGCCATCCGTCCATCATACATGAATATGACTGAGATCGAAGGCAGTGCCCAGGAGCGTAAACTCTACGATTTGATTTGGAAGCGTACCATCGCCAGTCAGATGGCCGATGCGGAGATTGAAAAGACCACCATTACCATCAAGAGCGATGGTATCGAAGAAGTATTCACAGCTCAGGGCGAGGTTATCAAGTTTGATGGTTTCCTGAAAGTATATCGTGAATCATCCGACGATGACGAGAATGGCGAGGATTACAGCCACTCATTGCCTGTTATCAAGAAAGGACAGGAGCTCACACGTCGCGAAATCCTTACCACCGAGCGTTTCAGTGCCGGTCCACAGCGCTACACCGAGGCCAGTCTGGTACACAAGATGGAAGAGTTAGGTATCGGTCGTCCATCAACATATGCCCCAACCATCTCTACCATCCAGCAGCGCGAGTATGTGATGAAGGGCGACAAGAAAGGCGAAGAGCGTTTCTACTCTATCTACCAGCTGAAGGGTAAGCAGATTACCCAGAAAACCCGTAAGGAGATGGCTGGCTCAGAGCGCGGCAAGCTGTTGCCAACCGACATTGGTACTGTAGTAAACGACTTCCTGATGGAAAACTTCCCTGGCATCATGGACTATAACTTTACTGCCAAGGTAGAGCAGGACTTTGATAAGATTGCCGAGGGCGACGAGAAGTGGAAGGATATGATGAAACACTTCTACAAGGACTTTGAGCCAACGGTTGAGGAAACTCTTAACAGCCGTCAGAAGTTCAAGGCTGGTGAGCGCGAGTTGGGTAACGACCCCAAAACTGGTCGCCCAGTATTTGTAAAGATTGGCCGCTTCGGACCTGTAGTACAGATTGGTTCGTCGGAGGATAAGGACAAGCCTCAGTTTGCCCAGTTACCTAAGGAGCTGAGTATGGAAACAATCACCTTGGAAGAGGCTATGGAGCTGTTTAAGCTGCCACGCGACTTGGGTGAGTTCGAAGGTCTGCCCGTAAGCGTTGGTGCTGGTAGATTCGGTCCTTACGTTAAGCACGACCGCATGTTTGCATCGCTGCCAAAGGATGCCGATCCCATGGCTATCACTCTCGACGAGGCCATTGTGCTCATCCAGGAGAAGCGCCGACAGGAAGCAGCCAAGCACATGAAGTTCTTCCTTGAGGATCCCAAGCTGGAGATTATGAACGGTATCTACGGTCCTTACCTGGCCTACGACGGACAGAACTATCGCCTGCCAAAGAACCTGCACGAGAACGCCAAGGATCTTACCTACGACGAGTGCATGAAGATTATCGAGCAGATGAAGAGCGAGGAGGGGGATAAGAAAACCGCCAAGCGAGGTGCAAGAAAAGGTGCTGGCAGAAAGGCCGCCACTAAGAAGACAACCACAAAAGCAGAGGCAGAGGCATGAAGCGCATCATTCTGATAGGCTATATGGGAGCCGGCAAAACCACCATCGGTAAGGCTCTCTCAAAGGAGTTAGGTGCCACCTTCTACGACCTTGACTGGTATATCGAGAGCCGCATGCGCAAAACAGTGGCACAGATATTTGCCGAACGTGGCGAAGAGGGGTTCCGAAAAATGGAGCACAGCATGCTGCACGAGGTGGCAGAGTTTGAGAATGTCATCATTAGCTGTGGCGGCGGCACGCCCTGCTTCTTTGACAATATGGACTATCTGAACCAGCAGGGACTGACGGTTTACCTGAAGGCCGATCCCGAGGTACTATACAACCACCTGCTGATGGGCAAGGTTGAGCGCCCGCTGATTAAAGGCAAAAGCCCCGAGGAGCTGATAACCTTTATCCGCCAGCAGCTGGAGAAGCGCGAGCCTTTCTACACTAAAGCCAAATATACGCTCGACGTGAGTCTGATGGACAACTACGAGAAAATCAAGATTAGCGTCGACAAGATAAAAGAACTATTAGATTTATAACATATTCATATCCGTTTAGAAAATGAAGAAATGGACGATTGAGGATTCAAAGGAGTTGTACAACATCAACGGTTGGGGCACTTCTTATTTTGGTATCAACGACAAGGGCGATGTTTACGTTACCCCCAGCAAGAACAGCACACAGATTGACTTGCGCGAGGTAATGGACGAACTGGCACTGCGTGATGTTACGCCACCAGTACTGTTGCGTTTCCCCGATATTCTTGATAATCGTATCGAGAAAACGTGGAGCTGCTTTAAAAAGGCATCCGAGGAGTACGACTACAAAGGCGAGAACTACGTGGTTTATCCCATCAAGGTAAACCAGATGCAGCCTGTGGTCGAGGAGATTATCTCGCACGGCCGCAAGTTCAACCTTGGCCTTGAGGCTGGTTCAAAACCCGAGTTGCATGCCGTTATCGCCATGCAATGCCAAAGCGACTCAATCATCATCTGTAACGGATATAAGGATCAGAGTTATATCGAACTGGCCCTGCTGGCACAGAAGATGGGCAAGCAGATCTTCATCGTAGTTGAGAAGATGAACGAGCTTGAGATTATCGCTCGCGAGGCTAAGAAGATGAATATCCGTCCAAACATCGGTATCCGCATCAAGCTGGCCTCAAGCGGCTCAGGCAAATGGGAAGAGAGCGGTGGCGACGCCAGCAAGTTCGGATTAACTAGTGCTGAACTACTAGAAGCTCTAGATTTTCTAGAGAAAAAAGGACTGAACGACTGTCTGCGCCTCATCCACTTCCACATTGGTAGCCAGATTACCAAGATCCGCCGTATCCAGACAGCCCTTCGCGAGGCTTCGCAGTTCTACATCCAGCTGCACAAGATGGGCTACAACGTAGATTTTGTTGACTGTGGTGGCGGTCTGGGCGTTGACTACGACGGAACCCGTTCTCCATCCAGCGAGAGCTCAGTAAACTATTCAATTCAGGAGTACGTTAACGACTGTATCTACACCTTTGTAGAAGCAGCCAACAAGAACGGACTGCCTCACCCCAATATCATTACCGAGAGCGGTCGCTCATTGGCTGCCCACCACTCAGTGCTGGTTATCGATGTACTTGAGACAGCCTCACTGCCCGAGATGCCCGAGGAGTTCGAGCCAGATGCCAACAGCCACCAGTTGGTTAAGGACCTGTATGAGATTTGGGACAACCTGAGTCCACGTAATGTCCTGGAGGACTGGCACGATGCCGAGCAGATTCGCGAAGAAGTTCTCGACCTGTTCAGTCATGGTATCGTCGACCTGAGAACCCGTGCTGAGGTAGAGGCTATGTACTGGAGTGTATGCCACGAGATTCATGCCCTGGCCAAGAGTCTGAAGCATATTCCCGAGGAGCTCATGAAGATTGACAAGCTCCTGGCCGACAAGTACTTCTGTAACTTCTCATTGTTCCAGAGTCTGAGCGACTCATGGGCCATCGACCAGGTATTCCCCATCATGCCTATTCAGCGTTTGGACGAGCGTCCCACACGTAATGCTACCATTCAGGACATTACCTGCGACAGTGATGGTAAGATAGCCAACTTTACCACCAATCGCAACAACTCGCACTCGCTGCCTGTTCATGCACTCAAAAAGAACGAGCCTTACTACTTAGGTGTGTTCCTGGTAGGTGCTTATCAGGAAATCTTAGGCGATATGCACAACCTGTTCGGCGATACCAATGCCGTTCATATCTCTGAGAAAGACGGCACCTACCACATCGACCAGATTATCGATGGTGAGACCGTCGAAGAGGTTCTGGAATACGTGCAGTACAACCCCAAGAAGCTGGTTCGCCAGCTGGAGGTTTGGGTTGCCAAGAGCGTAAAGCAGGGCAAGATCAGTTTGGACGAGGGTAAGGAATTCCTCTCTAACTACCGCTCAGGACTCTACGGATATACCTATCTTGAGTAGGCAGTTTCTTCTCATGCCATCATCTATCAGATGATACAAGTCGTACTTCAATACACTAAATAACAATTCGACGTGCGTTACCAAAATCATCTTACACTGCCTAACGATGTGCAGGAAGTGCCCCAGCTCAATGCATTTGTAGATGAGGTGTGCGAGACTGCAGGCCTCGACATGAGCACAACGATGAAGATTAACCTGGCCATCGAAGAGGCTGTGGTTAACGTCATGAACTATGCCTATCCCAATGGTAAGGGCGATGTGGATATCGATGCCCAGATAAACGATGAGCATCTTAAGTTTGTCATCAGCGACAGCGGTACCCCCTTCGACCCAACGGTCAAAGCCGAGGTCGATACTACGCTTTCAGCCGAACAGCGTAGTATCGGCGGATTAGGCATTCACCTGATACGACAAATAATGGATACCATTAACTACGAGCGTGTAGATAATAAGAATCTACTCACACTCAGCAAAAATATCACTAAAAAATAAATAGTTATGAAAACAACATTCAAAGAAGAAGAGAAGAATTTTGTGATGTACTTCGAAGGTCGTTTGGATACGGCTGCATCAGCAGAGGTTGAAAAGAGCATGGCTCCACTTTACGAATGCACAGGTCACGACATTATTCTGGATTGCACAGCACTCGAGTATATCTCATCAAGTGGTCTGCGCCTGTTCCTTGGTCTGCTCAAGGCCGCAAAGCCCAAAGGCAGCCATGTTTATCTGCGCAACATGAACGAGGATCTGCGCCAGGTGTTTGCCATGACTGGTTTTATTAATCTTTTTGAGTTTATCTAATGCGCCTGTCGCCACATTGCGAAGCGTTGCTGCAGGAGTTCATCGACCTGCGGCCACAACTGATACGGCTTGACAACCAGATTTTCGAGCTGTTACAGACCACCATGCAGCAGCAGGGCATCGAACTTAACAGCATCGAGCACCGCATCAAGGGTGTTGAGTCGTTGGCTGGTAAGTTAGAGCGCAAAGGCGAGAAATATCACTCGCTAAGCGACATTACCGACCTGATTGGCCTGCGCATTGTTACCTTCTATACCGATGATGTGGATAAGGTAGCAGCCATTGTCAGTCAGTTGTTCGATATCGACTGGAGCAACTCTGTTGATAAGCGCAAGCTGCACGATTTCAACAGCTTTGGCTATAACTCGCTGCACTACATCTGCCAGCTGCACGAGGGTAGCATTCCCTTCGAGATACAGATACGTACAGCACTGCAGCACACGTGGTCGGCCATCGAACACGACATCGGCTACAAGGGTGCCGTTAAACTGCCCCCACAGTATCGCCGACAGTTCAGTCGCCTGGCCGGTATGTTAGAGTTGGCCGACGATGAGTTCAGCCGTCTGCGCACCACTATGACCGAATACCGCCGACAGATACAAACGCTGGTAAAATCAGGCAACCTAAGCGAGGTAACACTCTCTACCGACTCGTTCCGCAGCTATCTTGAATTGCACCCATTCGAGCGTCTTAACCAGCGTATTGCTGCTGTTAACCAGGCCGAGCTGTTCCCCGCCTCGCTGATGCCTTTCCTACGCGTTCTGGAGCATTTTGGCATGGAATCGTTAGGCGATGTACAAGCTATGGTCGACGATTTGAGCGACACAGCCTATCAGCTGGCCCTGTCGCAGTTGGCTGTTACCGACCTTGATATCCTGTCTGAGTCGGTTGGTCTGCAGAACCTGTGCGTGGTTTACGCCTTGAAGCATGGCGGCGGTCGCGATGATGTGAAGATGATTTACGACACCCTGTACGGTGCCAACGAGAGTAACGCTATACTGGCCGATGCCATGATACGCCAATACAAGGCTATCGGAC
Organism: Xylanibacter ruminicola Ga6B6; assembly: GCF_000687715.1. Lineage (GTDB taxonomy): Bacteria > Bacteroidota > Bacteroidia > Bacteroidales > Bacteroidaceae > Prevotella > Prevotella ruminicola_B. The sequence continues at coordinate 81,542 of NZ_JHXD01000002.1, read as the reverse complement.
AAAAGCAGTAACACTCATACACATATTATAAAAAATGAAAGAGAAACTAACAATTGTAAAAGTAGGTGGCGCCGTGGTCGAAGACGAGGCCCAACTCAGTCAGCTGCTCAAGGATTTCAGTGCCATCGAGGGCAACAAAGTGCTCATTCATGGCGGTGGCCGTCGTGCCACTCAGGTAGCAGCAAGCCTGGGCATCGAGTCGAAGATGGTTGGCGGACGCCGCATTACCGATGCCGACATGCTGAGCGTGGTAACCATGGTTTACGGCGGACTGGTTAACAAGAACTTGGTAGCCCGCCTACAGGCTAACGGTGTAAACGCTCTAGGCCTCACTGGTGCCGATATGAATGTGATTCGCAGCCATAAGCGCCCCATTAAGGATGGTGTGGATTTTGGTTTTGTGGGCGATGTTGATCGTGCTGATGGTGAGATGCTGAGCCGCCTGATTAAGGCAGGTATCACACCCGTGATGGCACCACTCACCCACGACGGTCAGGGACACATCCTGAACACCAATGCCGACACCATTGCCAGCGAAACAGCTAAAGCCTTAGCTCCCTACTACGATGTAACGCTCATCTACAGTTTCGAGAAAAAAGGTGTACTGCGTAATCCCGACGACGATGATTCGGTTATACCCACCATCACCCGCGCCGATTTCGAGCAGTACAAGGCCGACGGCACCATCAGTGGTGGCATGCTGCCTAAGATCGAAAACGCCCTGAGCGCCATCGATGCTGGCGTTAGTCGGGTTATCATTACCCTGGCCACTGCCATCGATGGAGAGAGCGGCACAAAAATTTTCTAATTTTTTTTGTTTTACTTGTAACTTTTGCCCCAGGTTATTCGTCATTTAATAAGAGAGGATGAAAAAGATAAGTTTTAAAACTGACATCTTGCCGCTGAAGAACGAGCTCTACAGGCTTGCCCTCCGCATCACCCTCAACCCTGCAGAGGCAGAGGATGTAGTACAAGACACGATGATAAAGGTGTGGAATCGCCGCGAGGCATGGGACGACATCGAATCGATTGAAGCCTTTTGCCTTACCATCTGCCGCAACCTGTCACTCGACAGAATGCGCCACTTGGAAAACCAGAACCAGAGTCTGGAAGAAGGCGATCACGACAAAGCCGACCAGAGCTACGCCTCGAACCCTGAAGAGCAGGCTATGCAGCGCGATCGCATCGAGCTGATACGCCAACTTATTAATGAGCTGCCTGAGAAACAGCGAAGCGCCATGCAGTTGCGCGAATTCGAAGGCAAGAGTTATAAAGAAATAGCGTCGATTATGGCTGTCAGCGAAGAGCAGGTGAAGGTAAACATCTTCCGCGCTCGCCAAGCCATCCGACAAAAATATATTGAAACCGAGAAATATGGATTATAAGTATATCGAACAGTTACTGGAGCGCTACTGGCAGTGTGAAACCACACTACAGGAAGAGTCAATTCTGCGCACATTCTTCAGTCAGGAGGATGTACCAGCCAGTCTTATGCAGTACAAAGCGCTGTTTGCTCTCGAGCAGGAGAAGCCTGAACTGGGCGATGACTTTGATGCCCGAATACTCGAAATGGTAGGCGAGAACACCGAAGCGCCAAAGGCCAAGATGGTAACCCTTACCTCACGCCTCATGCCGCTGTTCCGTGCTGCAGCCGTGGTAGCCATCATCCTAACATTGGGTAACGCCGCACAGGCCCCTTGGGACCGCGGATGGGACGACCCGAAGGATGCATATGCAAAGTTCCACCAGCAGCATCAGGCCGACTCCGTTAATACCCTCGGCACTATGCAGGCCGAGAACATGGTCGACACCGCTAAGGTTAGCGCCACGGATACGCCCGCCTTATATGAATAAGATATTTTTTTCTATGCTTTCTTTATAAATAAAACAAGTAAAACAATTAAGACGCCGAAAGCTGTGAAGCCCCGGTTTGTTTCTCTCAAATTTTCAGGAAATACTAACGCTGAAGTTAAAGGCTGCACGTTTGTGCAGCCTTCTTCAATGTTATATGGTTTAAGCTTTCTTCATTCTCAGGTTAAGCTGGTAGATAGCTGGTATCAGTATGCACAGCGAGAAGAGCACAGCCAGCAGCACGCGCTGTTCGCCAAACACCTGCGCCATCGTTGGGTCGCCTGTACCATAGGCTGCCATCGATACGTTATACATGGCATAAGCCATCGAGTTATTCACCCAATGCACCACCACGCCAGGCACGATACTACCCGTACGGTAATACATCCATCCCAGCAGCAAGCCAGCCAGAAAAGCATGCGGCATCTGAGCGGGGTTAAAATGCGACAGGCCGAACAGAGCTGCCGATATAGCTATGCACAACCAATGGTTCTGGTTCCACTTAAGCAAAGCACGCAAGATAGCACCACGAAACACAACTTCCTCTACCAGTGGTGCCAACAGTCCCACTACCACATAACCTAAGCGACTACCCATCAGTTCTTCCAATCCCTCCTGCATCAAATTTGGCAGTTCGGGCATCACTTCTTGCAGCCACATAGATGGAACGATACACCCCACCGACGCCATTGCTGCCCAGAACAGCACCATCCAAGGGCGCGTACGTATCCAATTTCTGCTAACCACAGCCCACTTGGTTGCTAAAAACAATATCAGTCCCAGCACGTTAAATGCTATCAGCGTACCAATCATAAACTCAGTACCCATGACGCCGCTATTCCCTAATAACCGGTTCCAAACCAGCTGGGCAACTGTCGACACCACTACCTGAAGGGCAGCAAACAGCACGGTATAAATAATCGCATTCTTCATATCCATATTTACTTTATTATCTTTTCAAATATATCTCTAATTAATACCTCGTCTTTCTCTATCTGACGTTTTAACTCGTCAGCCGACGAAAAGTGTTGCTCCAAGCGCACAAGTTTTACAAAACTGATGGAAACTTGCTTGCCATACAGGTCACCCTTAAAATCAAGAATATTCACCTCAAGAGTGCGCTGCTTCCCATTAAAAGTAGGACGTTTGCCTATGTTCATCATCGCCTGCATAGGTTCGCTCCCATCAATACTGGCCAACACAGCATAAACACCGTCGGCAGGTATCAGCTTTTCTGCATTGTCAGACATTACATTAGCCGTAGGATAGCCTAACCCTGTACCGATATGTTCACCTGTCACCACCCGACCAGTAAGCGTGTAATAGTAATTAAGCATCTGCGAGGCTTCAAACACCTTGCCCTCTTCGGTTATCAGATGTCTTATCAGCGACGAGCTTACAGGCACATCAAACCCATCAGGGCATACCTCCATAGCCTTAAATACGTGTATATTAAGCGCTTTACCATATTCCACATAGTCGCCGAACGTTTCCTGGCGCCCACGTCCAAACTGGTTATCGTAGCCTATACACAGAGCTTTTACATTCAGGTGCTCGTGCAGTATCTGCGCCATAAACTCACGCGCCGTGAGCTGTGCTATCTGCATATCAAAAGGCAGCACCACCAAGTAGTCGATGCCAAGTTCGCCAAGCAACTGTATCTTCTCGTCGAGTGTGGTAATCAGCTGCGCCTGGAAACCAGGCACAAACAGCTGTTGTGGCAACTTATCGAAGGTGATTACCATTGATTTGTAGCCATGCTGCTGTGCTTCGTCCATCATCTGCTTGATAACCTGGCGATGCCCAGCATGAACGCCATCAAACACGCCTATCGTAGCAGCGCACTCGGGCACTATCATCGTATCTTTTATATCGTAGAATATCTCCATATTAGGCTGCAAAGGTACTCAAAAATCCGCAATTTACCCCTGCCAATCAATCATTTTTAGTTATTTTCTCTTAATAATTTGGATATTTAAAGAAATTGCCGTACCTTTGCACTCGCTTTTCAAAGCAAAGGCATCGGACTTGTAGCTCAGTTGGTTAGAGCAACAGACTCATAATCTGGAGGTCCCTGGTTCAAGCCCAGGCTGGTCCACAAAATCAAAAAACACTATATTTGCAATTCCTATTAAACTTTTGAACGACATGAAAAAGAAGATCTTTTTAGGGCTCTTCGCCGCTATTCATATTTGCGGCTTAAGCATATTTACATCATGTTCAAAGAACAATGATAAAAAGATGTTAGGAGTGGATACAACAAACCGTGTCGATAACTATAGCGACATGGATAATTTGGTAGAATCCCTTCCTTTTTCAGAACTTCAAGGCATAAGCGTTGGAAATGCACAAGACAATGATGCCCAAACAGGTGTAACGGTATTCTTTTTCCCAGAGGCATCCATGGCCTCAGCGGTAGTCCTGGGTGGTGGACCTGCATCGCGCGAGGTACCAGTATTAGACCCTCAGCGCAACACACAGCCTCTCAACGCTCTGGTTCTCAGTGGTGGTTCTGCTTATGGCTTGGCAGCTTCCGACGGCGTGGTAACCTGCCTTGAAGAACATGGCTATGGCTATAACACAGGCTACGGACTGGTACCCATTGTATGTCAGAGTTGCATCTTCGACCTTTCATACGGCAAAAGTAACATCCGCCCCGACCGCGAAATGGGTTATAAAGCTTGTCAGAATGCCATTGCCAGCAACTCACCACTCAGCGGCAATGTAGGTGTCGGCACAGGTGCTACAGTAGGTAAACCTGGCGGCATGGCCACAGCCCAGAAGAGTGGCATTGGTTATGCTGCAGCACGTCTTGGACAATTGGAGGTAGGTGTAGCCGTTGTTGTCAATGCCTTAGGCGACATCTTCCAGGATGGTGTTAAGATAGCAGGCATGACCACCATCAACCGCAAGGGCTTTGTAAGTGCCGAACAGGCAGTGCTCAAGAACCAGTATTCCGATCTGATAGCAGGCAATACCACCATCGCAGCCGTGTTTACCAACGCCCATCTGAGTGTCGCCGACCTACAGAAGGTGGCAAATATCGCCTCTACCGGCATGGCACGCAGCATACGGCCAGTGTTTACCATGGCTGATGGCGATACCGTTTATGCCATTTCCCTTAGCGGCGGTATGATTTTGTCGGACGTCAACACTGTTGGCGTGCTGGCCTCGCTGGTGATGGAGAAAGCCATTGCAGATGCAATCCTCGCCAGCAAGATTGCCGACGAGGAATATCTGCATAATATCTAAACATGTTTGTTTTTATTTCTTTTCCTGCTCGGCCAGCTTGGCTAAGTAGTACTCGCGAACGTCCTGCCACTTGTAATAGGGCCATGTGTCGGTTTTAAGCGGCATGTGGGCCTCGCGCTCATTAAACAATACTTTTACTAGGATATCGCCTGTTTTTCCCTTTTTGGGGCGATAGAAGATAAACTGCACGTTACTGCCTGTAGGGATGAGGTAGTAGGTGCGGAACGAGTTTTCGAGCTCGTCGAGGTTATCAACCTGTACAGCCGATCCATCCAGATCCAGCATACACAGCAGAGGCAGTACTACGGTATCATGACCAAAACGTAGCGATACCTGAGTCTGTGTAACGGTGTCGGCAGTCTCAATTATGTTCTTCAGCAGGTTCTTCTGGTTCCACTGCATCTTGCCGCCTGTTTGTGGAGCATTGCTGTAAAGCAGATACCAGTACAGGTTGTTGCTGCGCCACAAGTCGCGCAGTTCCTCTGGCGTAAAGAGTTCCAACAGGGTGGCATCGCCATCATGACTCTGCATGTTCAGCGCCACATCAGCTATCTTGCTCATCAGTGAGCCTGTAGTTACATTCAGATATACCCAGTGCTGATCGTTAAACAGCTGCTGCATCAGGCGCTCAGGGTGCTTCAAACTGTCGCTCATGGCCTGCTGCTTCTGCATGGCACGCATCACGTTCATCTGTGGCATACCCATGCCGCGCTCCTGGCGCGATGGCGAGTAGTTCATATAGTGCATATCAGCCTTACTGGCATCATTAAAGATACGGGCCGATGGATTAGCAGCCTGCAGCTCCTCGCACTCGGCCATCATAGAGATAATGGCACGGATAGAGGTAGTAGAAACCGAGTGGATAGGCAGATTGGGTGTCTTGAAAATCTCAGGGAAGTTCTGCGCCATACGCTTGGCAATACCATGGTGCTGACGCTGACCAGTAGCTGTCAGGTCGCCCAGTCGGTCCTTAGTAGTCTTCTGCATCGAGTCGAGCTTAGCCAGCACCTTATCGCCCAGTGGCGTCAGCTTGCCAGCATACTTGGCCTTGCGAAGGGTTTGCACTGGCATGGCATAATCGTTCTCCTCAAGCAGATAGCGGGCACCATGGCGACCATAGTGCGACAGATAGTAAGGTTCGTAGCCCTTAGGGGCAGGAGTAAGAGCCGTGCGTGGCAGATGATCGTAGTCGGTCATGTTACCAGCAGCCAAGAACTTGTCGGCAGCAATCTCTTCGAGCGCTGTCTTTCCTGAAAAACGTGCGATTTGTGCCTGAGCAGTCATCGTACTTGCCATCATCAGGCAAATAAAAATCTTTTTCATACAGTTGATAATAAAATGGTTGATAAATGATTATGTAATGTCTGTTATTTACGGATTGAGAGGCACAGCAGCGTCAGGTCGTCGTTAGGTTCTGCACCTGCACGATGGTTGTTTACCACTATCTGCAGACGGTGTATAACCTCCTCGGATGTCAGCTGCTCAGTACCCTGCATGGCTTCCAACAGACGTTCGTCGCCCAAACGGTCCTGACGGTCGTTCTCTGCCTCATTCAGTCCGTCGGTATAAACCAACAGCTGTCGGTTGCGTATATCCTCTATCACCTCGCCCTCAAAGGCCTTGCACTCCCACAAGCCCAAAGGTTGGTTAGTGCTGCCCATCTCCAGGAACTTACCGTCCAGTATAGGCACGTTATGACCGCAGTTACAGTACTCCAGTCGGCCCTTAGGCAGGTCAACCATACCAATAAACATAGTTACAAACATGCTCTGGTCGTTGTCCTTTACCAGGAAGTTGTTCATCATCGTAGCAATTTCCCATGGCGAACGGTTCTGCTGGGCAATAATACGGAACAGGTCACGTGTAATCGCCATAAACATTGCTGCAGGAATACCCTTACCCGATACGTCGCCCACACAGAAGTAAAGGCGCTCGTTCTGCAGGAAGTAGTCATACAGGTCGCCACCAACCACCTTGGCTGGGGTCATCAGTGCATACAGGTCGATATCCTTGCGCTCTGGGAATGGTGGGAACACACGTGGAATCATACCCATCTGTATGTCGCTGGCCACCTTCAACTCACTCTCGATAGAGGCTTTAACAGCTGTGGTGCGCTTCAGCTCGCTGATGTAGTTTACCAACGAGTGCTGCATGTCGCTGAACGAATGCGTGAGTTTACCAATCTCGTCGATACGATTATCGCGTGGCAACGTTTTGTCGAACTGTCCCGATGCAATCGTCTCGGCCTGCTGTGCCAACGTGTTCAGTGGCTTCAGCTCGCGCTTGATGATACGACTGAAGGCCAGACGCATCAGTATCAAGCCGGCGATAACGATAAAGATAACTATCTTATACAGACGCATGTATCCGCCAAAAATATCGCTCTCAGGACAAACCATAGCCACACTCCAGCCCGTAATGCCAAGTGGCTTGTAGAACACGTAGCTCTCCTTGCCTTCGAACACCAGCTTGCGCACACCTGTTTCGCCACGCTGCATGGCATGTCCCAGGTTGGTAAGTGCTGTATCAGGATGCTCGAGTGTGGGCGTAAAAATACTCTCGCGCAGCAACTTTGTAGTATCAGGGTGTACAAAATAAGTACCACTCTGACCTATCATAATGCAATACGAATTGGGATAGGGCTTTACTTCGGATATGGTTTTAGATATCCACTCCATCGAGATATCAGTAGAGAATGTACCCACATAGCGGCCCTTCGAATCCTTCATTGGGCGGCAGTACGAAGCAATAATCTCCTCGGCATAGACATCCTCAGGGTTGAAATCAGCAAACGGCTCAATCCACACTGGCTCATCCAGCAGTTTGGGAGCCTGATACCAGTCCATATAATGATAGTCGTAGGCGGGATTACCTTCCTGAGTGGTGTCGAATTTGCCATTGTCGTTAAGGGTATAGGCCGAGAAATAATGGCCCTTATCGGGGAAATAGTTAGGTTCGAAAGCTATCGAGCAACCGTTCAGATCGGGGTTGCAGGTCAGGATACGGCGCGAATACACAAACATCGAGTCGGCCACATCCAAGTGTCGCAATGGCAGCCACATAAAGTTGTCGGATGCTATCTCCACACGCTGCATCAGCACGTTTACACGCTGCACTGTGTTATCCAGCACCTGAGCCGCACCGTTCAGCGCCTCCTCGCGCACAGCCTTACGCGACTCTACAAACAAGAATCCAAGTGATCCCAGAAAAAATATCGAGGCCATCAGTACAATGATAATACTAAGGCGACGTGACAGGGAAGTGCGGATATAGTCTCTTGGATTCTTCATGTGGTATTAACGATCTAATAATTCTTTGTAAGTAATGTCGCGCTTCAGCATCCCATTCGAGCGCATCAGCATATTGGCTTTCTTCACCATATCGGGGCGCAAACGGAACTCGCGTTTCTTCGAGTCGCGGTCCACCTGCAGGCGCAATATCTCTTTCAGCATCAGGCGCTGCAGCGTACGATTGGTAGTAACGTGGTTCTGCTGTACATATTTCATCACAATATCCAGCGTTTCCTCTGGGTGCTCGCTGGCCCATTCCCAACCCTTACGACTGGCACGGGCAAACTTCTCTGCCTTGGCCTTATGTGTCTCGTAGTAGTCGCGACGCATATACAAGCCATCGTCCTGAATATTGTAACCATGGTCGCTAAAGCGATAAACATTATCCTTGGTAAATGTAAAGCCCATCTGCATCAGCTGGTAGTACTCGTTATAGCTCATAGCCAGCGTGGCGTCGATGGCACCTTTTATAAACAAGTCGAAGTTCGATGTAAACTGTATCCACTGGTAATTCAGATGCTCCTTGCGACTCATGCAGATGGCCACCTGTCCGAATCCGGCATGCCAGATACCCACACGGGCACCCTTCTGCGTGAGCGGATTCTTACCACGGCGCGATACGATAACCGTAGAGTTGTTCATCGATGTTTGCAGGATGTTCACCAAAGGCACACCTTTGTCCATAATCTCCATCGCCAAGCAGAGTGGCAGCGTGGTGGCATGACTCTCGGCCTCCTGAATGCGGTGCATAGCCGTTTCGGATACCGATGGGTGTACTATATCCACATCCAGACCTTCGGCCTTATAGAAGCCTTTTTCCTGGGCCACATAATAACCAGCAAACTGCGCGTGGGCAGTCCACTGTGGCGTAAAGACGAACTTTCCAGTGTATTTCTTCTGCGCCAGCAACGGCAAGCAAACAGCAAGCGTTATAGCAGTAATAAATAATTTTACCTTTGGTTTCACGCCGCAAAGATACGAAAAATTATCTAACTTCCAAAACTATTACCCATTAATTTCCAATAAAAATCAGGGCAGCCACCGTAGTGCCCGCCCTGACGTATAAAGATTGTATAAAATGTATACTTCGGATTAATAACCAGGGTTCTGCTCCCAAGTTGGATTCAGGTCAAGCATCTCCTGCTCTACTGGCATGATACGACGACGCTTATCGAAGTTTGCATCGGGGAATCCCTGATAATGAGGGAAGAACTCATCCTCGAAGTGACCAAAGCGAATCATATCGTTACGACGCCAGTTCTCATCGAAGAACTCACGACCACGCTCGTCGTAGATCTCAGCAAGTGTAGGCTCAGCAGTAATCTGAGGTGCACCAGCGTAAGCACGAATCTGATTGAAGAGATCTTTAGCACCAGCCTGTCCTGTGCGTACAAGTGCCTCGGCCTTCATCATCAAGATATCAGCATAACGGAAGATGGGCACATCGTTTGACTGGTTACGACCATTGTTATATTCTGCTGGGGTGGTATACCATTTAATAGAGTGGCAGCCCTGCTGGATGGCATTATCGTCATTACCAACGTCAATAGTGTTATCTTTCTTAACCAGCGTAATGTCCTCTGTGAAATGAACCTGCTTGTTGTTATACATGAATGGCTCAGAAGTTGGCTTAAGAGTCTTTGGATCGCGAATGTAAACGTCACCACGCAAGATGCATAGGTTACGGATGTCACCATCGAGACAGAACAACTTAGCAAACTCAGGAGTTACAACCATATTACCACCAAACGACTGTGTAAACTTGTCTGAGAATCCATAATAATTAGGCACCAAGTTCTTCAACTGTTTGAAAGAACGAGGACGGGCATACTGCATTCCCTGTCGAGTAAGAGCATCATAAGGCATTGCATAGATAAAGTCCTCAATCTGTGGACCATTATCATAAGAGAACTTGTGCAGATAGTCAACAGAACCAAGATTAAACTTGCCACTATTAATAATATCATCACAAACCTCAATACAAGCATCAAGCTTTGGATTGGCATCAGTTGCTGCATCATACTTGTCAACCGACTCTGCTGTATAAACAGCCCAGTTGATATAGAGTTTAGCCAGCAGAGCCTTAGCCATCCATTTGGTTGGCTTGCCATAGGTGTTCTCTGTTACGTCCTCAGTGAGCGAAGGAATAATATCAATAAGCTCACTCTCAATCCACTCTGCTACTTCCTTACGTGGAGAGCGATTAACGACCTCACCCTCTGCAGGTATTTTTTCAAGAATTGGTGCATCACCAAAACAATCCATCAGAATCCATGTAAAGTAGGCGCGCATAGCACGGGCTGGGGCTGTCATCTGAGCAGAAGCGCCACTACCCAAATCCTCAAGAATGGTATTTACCTTTGTGATACCAGAAGTTACGTCTGAGTACCAGTCAACAGCTTCGTCAGTAGCTCTACTATCATGAAGGGCTTGATGATGATAGGTTCCACTATCATAATAACCTCCATCGAAAGACAGAGCAGTAAATTCATCAGATGGAAGAGATTGAGCCTCCATATAACGACGACCAAGTGTTCCTGAAAGATGGAAATAAACGTCAGCCATCTTTGCTTCTACCATAATCATAGGATCTACACCAGAATTCTTACTGGGGTCGTATGTGTATTGAGAATCTGGATTAACATCCAAATTTGTACAGCTGGTAAGCGCTACGGCAAACATGCCAGCTGCAAGAAATACTTTATTTAGTTTCATAATGCTTGAATCTTATTAAATGATAATAACTTTATTTCTTCTTGCCATCGCCAAAGTTAATCTTCACACCAACCATGAAGGTACGTGCGTGTGGGAAACGACTCCAACGGTAGTCGATACCTGGGTCGATACCACCAAGGTTAACCTCAGGATCGAGTCCCTTGTAGTTGGTGATAGTAAGAAGGTTGTTAGCTGTACCATAGAGGGTAAGATCCTGGATCCAGTTGTCGAAACAGTTGCGGAATGTATAGCTCAGAGAGAGCGACTGCAAACGAACGTATGTTCCCTTCTCAATATAACGATCTGATGGCAGAGAGCCAGAAGCATCGCCAGCGGGGTTAGACAAGAACTCCTTCAGTACATTCTTACCGTCAGAGAACAACTGTGCACTGGTGTAGTGAGCACGTGGGCTGTTGTAAACATCATTACCGAATACACCAGTAATAAAGGCGTTCAAACTCCAATCCTTATAGGTCAGGGTATTGTTCCAACCAGCATTCAGCTTAGGCTGAGCGCAACCTGTGATAGCACGATCTTTTACACTAGGATTGTTGGTAGTTTCACCAGTCTTATTTCCATTCTCATCAAGAACGTAATACTCAGAGCGTTCAATAATATTTCCATCAGAATCTGTACGTTTCACTGTACCTGCATACAAATAGGTGTAGAATGTACCAATAGGTTGTCCTTCCATAATGCGTTGTGTCCATCCGTTTCCAGCAACACCAGCTACGTCAGGATCACCCTGAGTCAGGTTAGTTGTATGATAGGTCTCGTTCTGCATTTTGTCAACTCTGTTCTTATTGTGCGACAGGTTGATAGTGGTGCTCCATGTAAAGTTCTTAGTACGAACAGGAACGGCATTAATCGAGAACTCAATACCCTTATTGGTCATCTCACCCACATTGGCATCCATATAACCGTATACATGTTCTGTAGTAGAAACAGGATAGCCCCAGATCAGATCCTTAGTTTTCTTATTATAAACCTCGATAGTACCATTAATGCGGCCTCTCAAGAAAGCAAAGTCCAAACCGATGTTCAACATCGATGTTGATTCCCACTTCAAATCAGGGTTAGCGTTCTTGGTAGCTGCATATGTACGATAGGTCTTACCATCATAGGTAAATGTACCAGAAGCTCCATAAGTTTCGTATGAAGAATAAATATCAAAGCCCATAGCATTACCTGATACACCATAACCAGCACGCAACTTCAGGTTATCAAAAATCTTCTGATCCTTCATGAAGCTTTCCTCTGTAATATTCCAAGCAGCAGATACTGATGGGAAGGTACCCCAGCGGTTGTTCTTACCAAATACTGAAGAACCATCACGACGAATAGTAGCCTGCAGCATGTAGCGGCCATCGAACGAGTAGTTAGCACGTCCGTAGAACGAGATATTCTTTACATTCTCAACATAGCCACTTGATACAGAGTTCTGAACACCGAGAATAGTCTGTGCATACGACATATTATACCATGTCAGGTCATCATTATAGTACCCCTCAACACTCAGGCCGAAACCATCATTGTTCTTTTTCTTCTCCCAAGTATAACCGGCCATCAGGTCAACCTTGTGCTTACCTGTTGTAAAGCCGTAGTTCAGATAGGTCTCAAAGGTCTGCTCGTAACCAAAATAGGTATTACGGCTGGCCTGACCATTCTTATTACCAACACCCTCAATCTGAGAATCGCGAGTATTGTATGCACTATATGTGCTCTGATAGTTGCTCCAAGAATAGTTTACATTCCAAAGGAGGCCCTTCAGAATCTCAAGTGTGGCCTTACCGATAAACTGGTTACGCTTCCAGATGGTCTCAGAGATATTCTCCTCCATCAGAGCCAGTGGGTTGTAGTTCTTTGATCCCTTACCAATTGACCAAGTTCCATCAGCTTCTCTGATAGGATTGGTTGGCGAGTAGTAGTTCATCGCATCGAGAACAGAAGCACCCTTGTCACCTGTAGGTACACCAAAGTGCTTACCATACATAGCATTCAAACTCATCGACAGAGTGAGGCGATCCTTCAGCGTCTTAGTAGAAACAAGTGAACGTAAATTGAAACGATCCATACCTGTCATCTTAATAACACCTTCACGCTTCATCAGGTTACCACTAATCATATAGTTGGTACGTCCGTTACCGCCATTGATGCCCACATTGTGATTATGGCTGATACCTGTACGCAACACCTCATCCTGCCAGTTAACATCAGCACCACCATCCTTCAGAGTTACGCCATTCTTAGAGGCATACTGACGCAAGTCAGAAGCTGAAGCAACATCATACTTTTTCAGGATATGATCAAAAGCCACATAACCATTATAGGTAACGTTGGTTCTCTCCTTATCACCCTTCTTGGTAGTAATGATGATCACACCGTTGGCAGCCTTCGAACCGTAGATAGCTGTAGCTGTAGCATCACGCAGCACATCGATGCTCTCGATATCATCAGGAGATACAATAGAGATATCAACACCAGGAATACCATCTACAACATAGTATGGCGACATAGCACCTGTACGCAGTGTAGAAGCACCACGCAACGTGATGGTTGGTGAACCATTTGGGTCGGCTGTTGAAGAAACAACCAGTCCGGGCACCTTACCCTGCAGCATCTGACCTGGGTCGGTAAATACACCACGGTTCAGATCCTCGGCCTTAACAGTTGTGATAGATGAGGTAACATCCTTACGGCGCATGGTACCATAACCTACTACTACAACTTCGTTCAGTACCTTGTTGTCCTCTTCGAGAGTTACCTTCATGCCATTGGTAGCGGCAAGAGTCTGAGAAAGATAACCTACATACGAGAATGTAAGCTTAGCTCCTTGTTTTACGGTCAGCGTAAAGTCACCATTGAAATCGGTCACTACACCATTGTTGGTGCCCGTTTCCAGAACGCTTACGCCAATGAGAGGCTCACCGGTTGCGTCCAGTACAGTTCCCGACACCTTGTTTTGTGCCAGCATCACTGTACTGCACAACAGAAAGAACACGAAGAACATGGCCTTCTGAGTTCCTTGCTTGAGATTTAGGATCTTTTGCATAATCATTAATTAAAAGTTAGTATAAAAAGAATATTAAAAGTTTTATCTTATTTCTACAATAGCGTTTTCGGTTATCAGGGGTACCTGCATGGCCTGCATAGCTTTCAGGTCAGCCTTGATAAAGCCCTCGCCCTTGCAAGGCCTCTTATCCATACTACGCGAACCTTCACCCTGAAGTCGTACGCGTACATTATTAAAATAGATGTCCTTTACCTTGCCAGGCACGTCGCCACCTACAAAGCAGCCATTCTCGCTGGTGCTGGTAATGTTATTGAAGTAGATACGACTCACCTCGCCGCAACGACCCTCAATCTGCCCCTTGGGGAATCGCCAGTTGGCATCCTTATGATTGCCGTTGGCACGTGGATAGCTGGTCACATAGATAGGCTCGGCCTTACCCCACCACACATCGCTCCACAGGCGGCAATCCAACTGGATGTTCGAGAACACCACATCGGTAACGGTTCCCTCGTCGCGATTCTGGATGCCCAAACCACGGTTCGAACCTGTGATAATGCAGTTATCAAACACCACGTTATAGATAGAGTCCATATTCTCGCTACCAATCTTGATGGCGCACGAGCGGCTCGACATCACACAGTTGGTAACAGTAATGTCGTGGCACGAACCATACTGTTCGAACTCACGACGGTTTTTCAAGCAGATGCAGTCATCGCCACTGGTGATATGGCAGTTAGCGATACGCACGTGTTTTGAATGGTCGATATCAATACCATCGCCATTGCGGATTTTCAAGTTATTCAATAAGTTGATGCCATCAATCACTGCTTCATCACAACCAATCAGGTGAACGGTCCAGTAAGCGCCCTCCTTAATGGTTACATCGCGAATGGTGAGGTTCTTTACATCGGTAAGTGTGAGCACATGTGGACGGGGATCAAAAGTTTGATCCTTCAGCGGTTTCAGCTCGTAGCTATCGCTCAGCTCGGCACCCATAAAAGCGATACCGTTACCATGAATGGTGCCCTTACCACAGATGCTGAGGTTCTCAGCATGCTCGGCCCAAAGCCACAGCATACCCTCGCCACGATTCTCACCAAAGGCGCTCAGGTGGTAAATACTTTCATTGGGGTTTGCCTTCAGGGTGGCAGTAGCTTCCAGATAAAGCTCAACATTGCTCTTAAGCTGAATAGGACCAGCCATGAAGGTATGATTACGAGGTAACAGTACGCGACCGCCACCCTCAGCCGAACAGCGGTCGATAGCACGCTGAATGGCCTGGGCATCGTCTGCGATACCATCACCTATAGCTCCTGCTGCCGTCACATCGTAAACCGTCTGTGCCGCTGCTGACATCATTGTCATCCAAAGCAGGAAAACCTGCAAAAATGTTCTTTTCGTCATTTATTTCTTAGTAGTAACGAATAATTCCGAATGCAAAGATAGTATATTTCTCGAATAAAACAAAATATTTAGAAAAAAATGTTATCTTTGCACCGAAATAAAGAATATATTCAATCAAAAGTCAACAAAATGACAGATATTTGCTGTATCGGACATATCACTCGTGACAGGATCATTACGCAGGTACCCCCCATAACCACACACTGCGCAGGCGGTTCGGCCTACTATATGGCGTGGGCTATCCAGGCACTGCCCCATGACGTTAATTTCCACCTTATCACCTCGGTTAGCAGCGAGGTGATGCCCGAAGTTGAGAAACTTCGCCAGGCAGGCATCAAGGTTACTGCCTATGAGAGCGATACCAACGTGTTTTTTGAGAACAAGTATGGCATCAACATGGACAACCGCACACAGCGGGTACTGGCCAAGTCGGCTCCGTTTACGCTTAACGAACTGAAGGACGAGCAGGCACACGTGTTTCATCTTGGCACGCTGCTGGCCGACGACTTTGCACCTGAGATTGTGGAGTATTTGGCCACCAAGGGCGATGTGAGCATCGACGTTCAGGGCTATCTGCGCAAGGTGGTAGGCGAAGAAGTGCGCGCCTGCGAATGGACAGACAAGCTGCGCCTGCTGAAGCACACAGCTATCCTGAAGGTAAACGAGTGGGAGTGCCAGACGCTGACGAACATGACCGACCCTTACGAGGCCGCCCAGCAGATTAACGACTGGGGAGTGCGCGAGGTGATTATCACCTTAGGTGGTGGCGGATCGGTGATCTATGCCGAGGGACAGTTCTACGAAACCCCTGCCTATCCGCCTGCCAAACAGGTTGATGCCACAGGCTGTGGCGACACCTACAGCGCAGGCTATCTGTATGCCCGTGCCAGGGGGATGAGCTATATAGAAAGCGGTCAGTTTGCAGCCGCCATGTGCACGCTGAAGCTGGAACACACAGGCCCCTTTGCCCACAGCATCGACGATGTGCGCCAGATTATCAAGAACAATCAATAACAACTATAACAAATGATGTACCTATTTAACAACCATTCACGAGGCCTGCTACTATCCGTGCTGCTGACATTGGCAGCTGGCAGTAGTCAAGCCCAAGACAGGCTGTATGCCAACGAGTTTCCCTTAGGGGATGTAACCCTGCTAAACGGTCCGCTGAAGCATGCGCGCGACTTGAACATCGAGACGCTGCTGAAGTACGACAACGACCGCCTGCTGGCACCTTATCTGAAAGAGGCCGGACTAACCCCCAAAGGCAAGTCGTACCCCAACTGGGACGGACTTGACGGACACGTGGGCGGCCACTATCTGACTGCGATGGCCATCAATGCTGCTACTGGCAGCCAAGAGTGCCGCGAGCGCATGGAGTACTGGATTAGCGAGCTGCAGGCCTGTGCCGATGCCAATGCCAAGAACCACCCCGACTGGGGCCGTGGCTATGTGGGCGGTGTGCCCGGCAGCGACCGTATCTGGAGCAACTTTAAGAAAGGAAACTTCGGCCCCTACTTTGGCGCGTGGGTTCCTTTCTATAATATACACAAGATGTATGCCGGCCTTCGCGACGCGTGGGTTTATTGTGGCAACGAGCAGGCCAAGAAGCTCTTTCTGGGCTTCTGCGACTGGGCCATCGACCTGACAGCCAATCTCACCGATGCTCAGATGGAGCGCGCGCTGGATACCGAGCATGGTGGCATGAACGAGGTGCTGGCCGATGCCTACGCCATCACTGGTGAGCAGAAATATCTGGATGTGGCCCGTCGATTCTCGCATCGCCGCCTGCTGAACCCGCTGATGCAGCGCCGCGACGTGCTCGACAACATGCATGCCAACACCCAGGTGCCCAAGGTGATAGGTTTTGAGCGTATTGCCGAGCTGAGTGGCGACGAGGCTTACCACACTGCAGGCGCCTACTTCTGGGATATCGTAACAGGCGAGCGCACACTGGCCTTTGGTGGCAACAGTCGTCGTGAGCACTTCCCCAGTCGCGAGGCTTGTCAGGACTTTGTGCAGGATATCGACGGTCCTGAGAGCTGTAACACCAACAATATGCTGAAGCTCACCGAGGATCTGCATCGTCGCAACCCCGAAGCCCGCTATGCCGACTTCTTCGAGCTGGCTACCTTCAATCATATACTCTCAACCCAGCACCCTGAGCATGGCGGCTACGTATATTTCACTTCAGCCCGTCCGCGCCACTACCGCAACTATTCGGCTCCCAACGAGGCCATGTGGTGCTGCGTGGGCACAGGCATGGAGAATCATGGCAAGTACAACCAGTTTATCTACACTCACAGCGGCGATGCCCTGTTTGTGAACCTGTTTGTGGCCTCAGAGCTTAACTGGAAAGCCAAAGGCATCACCCTGCGCCAGGAAACCAGTTTCCCTTATAGCGAGAACAGCCGTATCACCATCACGCAATCATCCAACACCAAACAGCCAACACCCATCATGGTGCGCTACCCCGGCTGGGTAAAGCCAGGCCAGTTCAGCGTTAAGGTGAATGGCAAGCCTGTGAGCATCGTCACTGGTCCATCAAGCTATGTAGCCATCAATCGCCAGTGGAAGAAGGGCGATGTAATAGATATCCAGTTCCCCATGTACAACAGTGTGAAGTATCTGCCCAATATGCCACAGTATATCGCCCTGATGCATGGTCCTATCATGCTGGCCATGAAGACAGGCACAGAGGATTTGGCACACCTGATAGCCGACGACAGCCGATTCGGCCAGTTGGCCACAGGCAAAAAACTGCCTATCGACCAGGCCCCTATCCTGGTTAACAAAGATGTGGAGAGCATCGCCAACCAGCTGCAACCCATAGCAGGCAAGCCCCTGCACTTCAACCTCAGCACCAAGATGGTAAATAAGATTGAGGGCGAGCTGATGCCTTTCTTCGAGCTGCACGATGCCCGTTACATGATGTACTGGTTGGCGCTCTCTGAGGATAGCTACAAGGACTATCTGGCCAATCTGGCCAAGCAGGAGCAGGAGCGCCAGGCACTCGAGGCCCGCACCACCGACAAGGTGCAGCCAGGCGAGCAACAGCCTGAGAGCGACCACTTTATGGAGACTGACCAATCGACCGTGGGCAACACAAACGACGTGTTCTTCCGCGATGCCCGCGATGGTCACTATTTCAGCTATCTGATGCAGACGGGCGGCAAGACCGACCTGAGTCTGCGCCTGAAATACTGGGGGGTAGGCGACTGGAAGAATCCCGAGTTCGATATCTTTGTAGATGACGCGCTGGTAACCACCGTTAACCTCGTCGGCAAGTATCGCACCTCACAGTTCAAGTTCGAGGAGTATCCCATCCCCGCCCAGTTGCTCAAGGGCAAGAAGCAGGTGCGCATCAAATTCGTGGCCAAGCCCCACAAGCAAGTTGGCGAGATTTACGAAGTGAGACTAATTAGTAACAATCAATAATATTATCAACTATGTACAAACGTTCAATTCTCTGTGCTGCCCTTGCAGCAGCCACCATGGGTCTTAACGCCCAGAAGCCAGTGAAAGCCCCTGCTGGCGGCAAGGCCATCAGCAACGAGCTCATTGGTATCTTCTTTGAAGACATTAACAACTCTGCCGATGGCGGACTCTATGCCGAGCTTATTCAGAACGGCGCCTTCGAGTTCTCACCCGTTGAGCGCGACGGCTGGGGCCCCGGCACTGCCTGGCGCATCACCCGTCCTGGTCACTCTACCGGCTATATCCAGCCCCGAATGGACAACCCCGTTCATGCCAACAATGCCACCTATATGCGCCTGCACTGCGAGCGCGCCAACCAGTATTACGATTACACAGGTTGGACTGGCTTCGGCATTCAGAACGACGGTTTCGACGGCATCTCAGTTAAGGCTGGCGAGAAGTACGATTTCTCGGCCTTTATGCGCAACGTAAAAGGCGATGCCAAGCAGGTACGTGTGGTACTGATTGAGCCAGTAAAGGGCTGGCCACCAAAGGATCCCAAACTGCTGGCCGAAACAACCTTCGACGTAAGCAACGGCGATTGGAAGAAGTTCGAGGCTGTGCTCACACCTAATGCCGACTGCAAGCAGGCTGCCCTGCAGATTCTGGTACTTACCAAGGGTGATATGGATATCGATGTGGTATCGCTTATGCCCGAAGATACATATAAGGGCCACGGCCTGCGTAAAGACCTGGCTCAGGCCCTGGCCGACCTGCATCCAAAGTTCATGCGCTTCCCTGGTGGATGCGTGGTTCACGGTGGTGGCGACGGATTCTGGAACACCTATCGCTGGAAGACCACTATCGGACCTAAGGAAACACGCCGCCAACTCAAGAACACCTGGGGTTATCACCAGAGTGTAGGTCTGGGCTATTTCGAGTACTTCCAGTTCTGCGAGGATCTGGGTATGGAGCCTCTGCCCATCCTGCCTGCCGGCGTCAGCTGTCAGGGCGCCAACGGTGGTTGGGGCATGAAAGGCCAGGCTCAAGATGTAGTCCCCATGAGCGAGATGGACGAGTGGGTTGACGAGTGTATCGACCTGATCGAATGGGCCAATGGTGATCCCGCCACCAACAAGTGGGCTAAGATGCGTGCCGAGGCAGGTCATCCCAAGCCCTTCAACCTCAAATACCTTGGTATTGGTAACGAGGAGCGCATCTCGCCCGAGTTCTGCGAGCGCTTCAAGTATATCTACGAGCGTGTCACCAAGGCTCATCCCGAGATTGTGATTGTGGGTACAGCCGGTCCTGGCTCGCATGCCGATAACGGCGACTATCAGAACGGTTGGAAGCTGGCCGAAGAGCTCAATATGCCTATCCTCGACGAGCACTACTACGAGCCCAACACCTACTTCCTGAACAAGCGCCAGTACGACAGCTATCCCCGCGACCGCAAGACCAAGGTCTATCTGGGTGAGTATGCCGCTAAGGATAAGAAGCTGATCGACGCCCTGGCCGAGGGTCTGTATCTGTTGCACGTAGAGCGCAACGGCGATGTAGTAGCTATGACATCTTACGCTCCCCTGTTTGCCCGCAAGAACGGTACCCAGTGGAACCCCGACCTGATTTACTACGACAACGAGCGCCCATTCCTTACCTGCAGCTACTATGTACAGCAGATGTTCGGACAGTCGAGCGGTAACTACTACTATGGCGACTGTGTGAAGTTTGAGGGCGACGCTGCCGATGCCATCCAGCCTATGGAGGGTGTACACTACGGTCAGAGTGTGATCCTTAACACCAAGACCCGCCAGCTGTTTGTTAAGCTTGTTAACGCCAGCGCTGATGCCAAGAAGGCCAACATCAACCTGAGCCGCTTTGGCATTAAGAAGCTGGCCACCAAGACCACCCTCACAGGTCAGCCCAACGACGAGAACAACTTCGACGCCCAGCCCATCGCTCCCAAGAAAGAGCAGCTCAAGGCCCAGAAGAAGTTCACCCTCGACCTGGCCCCCTACTCAATGGTGATGCTGCAGTACCAGCTGTAACATCAGCTAAACATAAAAATCAAAAGGCTTGCTCGGGAATTCTTGAGCAAGCCTTTTTTCTTAGTAATCAAAATCCCAATCGGTTTTGTAGTGATCGAATTTAATATCGTCGATGGGACCAAACTGGGCAATGATGTTCATAATGCCCTCCTGCTGCTCGGGTGTGAGCAGTAGCTCGCCATGATGGGCACGATAATATGGTCCGTTGCCACGGCCAAAGAATGAGCTTACACTCTGGCGCGCCTCGGCCTTATGATACTTGTCCACGTTCTTGTACAGCTGACTGAATCCCCAGGCCTTCCGTACCAGTTTCTTCTCACGATAGTAGCAGCACTCGCCATCCTGCCAGGCTGTAGGATATATGGCCATGCCACAACCACGTTCGCCTCGCTTCAGTAGCATGGCCTGATAGTGCATGCACGTATCTTTTTTACCA
The DNA here is from genome assembly GCF_000687715.1 of Xylanibacter ruminicola Ga6B6. GTDB lineage: Bacteria > Bacteroidota > Bacteroidia > Bacteroidales > Bacteroidaceae > Prevotella > Prevotella ruminicola_B. The sequence continues at coordinate 60,116 of NZ_JHXD01000002.1, read as the reverse complement.
CACTCGCCATTAAAACACAGGGCATAGCTCCCAGGAACATTTTCTGCTTTTAGTTCTTTCTCTTCCATATTCGTATCTTTTTAGTTATTAATAAAAAATCACTCATCTCTCAACAAATTTCTCAAAACCCGCATAAACACTGGTGATTCGGGCGATGAGAGATGGTTTTTATCCCTCCCTCATCTCTCCCTAATCTCTCATGTCATCTCTCCCTACATCTCTATGCCACCTTAATAGGCATCACATCGTAGTACGAGATATGAGCACGCTCCCTGTGCTTAAAACCCAGCGCCTTGATGGTTTTACCCAGTCGAACCTTGTTGCCGATGGTATTGGTGAGCGAAGGATAGCTCTTCTGCATCACAACTATCATCTGGTCGCAATTCATCGCCTTAGGTACCTCACCTTCTTCAGGATGGCGGAAACATGCCACAAACATCTCGCCCAGGTCCTTCTGTTCCATAAAGTCCTGATTCAACTGCTGTATGCGGGCCACCTCATCGTTACTGAACCAGTAGGGAGCCTTTAGCTCCTGTAGCTCATAAACCACCTGAGCATATAGCTGCAGATAGTCGATGTCGCCCTCATTATTAATCAGGTGCCCGTCAGGAATCTGGATACAGATGTATCGACGACTACCTGTAGGGTCGGTCAGAGGGTGAGGATTGTTGGTGGTTGCCACAAACGATGCGAATCGAGGGCGATCCTGCTGGGTACGACCAAAGATGGGACGACCATTCACTTTACTTACCGACAGCGTCTGCTTAAGCTTCGACTGCTGTTTAACGCCAATGGCCTCGAGCTCGTCCAGATTCACAATGAGATTGTTGGTAAGCGCCATCTCCTTATCGAACTTATTGCTCAGGTTCAGGTGGTCGAGATAATACTCACGTAGTTCAAGGGGCAGCAGTCGACGCACAAAGGTGGTCTTACCACAACCCTGAGCGCCTATAAACGTAGGTACACACTCGTTGCCATGCAGCATATCCATCTGCAACCAATGAGCCACGGCAGAACGGAGCCAGATGGTGAGATAGTTTAGCTGCTCAGAACTGATGCCAGGTATGCGACCAAAAATCCTGGCGATATGGTTCTGTCCATCCCATTTGGGTAGAGTAGTCAGGAATGCCTGCGCAGGATTATACTCAGGCACCTCCTCAGATTCCACATATTCCGTTATCTCTGTCTTAGGACTTCCCTTTTCCAGTATCTGTTCGCGCTTGGCACGAATCACGATACTGTTCAGGGCCTCCTTGGTTAGAGGTCGGAACACATCTGCTTTAGGCAGCACAGCATATTCCACCTTGCCGTTTAGGGTGTTTCGGCGGAACACGTAATTCTCGTTGAGGAACAGCTCGATGGCGAGCGTTGCCTCCTGTGAAGCGTTATTTGCCTCACTGGTAGTAATACAATTTTCTGACATATGAAAAAAATTTTAATGTTTAACCTCTTCCTTTAGTCTTTCTCCTTAGGTCCGGTTTTTGGCGCGCTTTCTGCAGCGTGCGTTTTTGGTGCAAAGCTGCGATTAAGCGAGAGCAATGGTGCTTGCACCAATTGCCGAGCGTGAGCAGTTTCGCGTTTTCGAACGCAAATATACTAAAAAAAATCGCGTTTTGCAAATGTTTCGGTCGTTTTTTTCTATTTTTCTTGAAATGTTAAAATTTGGATGGTATTGAGAGATGGAGGGAGGGATGAGGGAGAGATCAGGGAGGGATTATGAGAATCTCTCATCTCTCAAAACACCAGTGTTTATGCGGGTTTTGAGAGATTTGTTGAGAGATGGAGGAATTTACAATAAAAACGTTGTAGATAGTGCAAGCCGACGCCATTGATATCGCCAATAAAAGCGCAAAAAAGATTCTTCGACAAGCGAAGCGGCAAGCCGATTACCCAACTTGGGAATGTTTTGTCCCCAACCTGGGAACGTTTCATTCCCAACCTGGGAACATCGCGTTCCACTAATGGGAAATTTAGCCCCTGTATTTGAAGCTGCTGCCACCAACGAACTCACGCATGATGCTAGTGGGGGGAATCTCCTTATCGCTGATGGGGATAAAGTAGTGCAGGAACTTTAACAGGCGATGGGCTTCGGCATACTCCGGGCAGTTTTTGGGAACTGACGCGAGGATGACCTCGGCATGGGTGCGCAACACGGCAAACTCGATGTTGAGGGCCGAATTAAACATCACATCGGCTGTTTCCTGGAAAGGTACTATCCACTGATCCTCGGCCTCGCACACGCTGTGCCACTGACTGATAGTCTCACGAGCCGAGAAGGCTCCTTTGTTGTAGTCGCGAATGATGCGGCGCAGCAGACGGTTGTCCTGGGTGGGAATCCAGTTATGATCGTCGAGCGAGATACTGGTAAGGGCTGAGATATAGATCTTATACTTGGCCGAATCGGGAATCTGCTTGGTGAGCAGGGGATTCAGGGCGTGGATACCCTCGATAATCAGTACGCTATCGTTGCTCAACTTAAACTTCTTACCATTCCACTCGCGCTTACCAGTTACAAAGTTATACTGGGGCACTTCTACTACCTCGCCCTTCATCAGGCGCTCCAGGTGCTCGCCCAGCAGCTTGTAATCTACGGTCTCTATATTATCAAAGTCGTACTGACCGTTAGGCAGCTTGGGGGTATCGACACGGTTCACAAAGTAATCGTCGGTTGAGAACGAATAGGGGCGCAAACCGCAGGCCAGCAACTGTACAGAAAGACGCTTACAGAAGGTGGATTTACCTGAGCTCGACGGTCCTGTAATGAGGACTATACGGATGGGATTCTCTGGGTCGCGGAAACGCTGGTCGATCTCCTCGGCAATCTTTACAATCTTTTTTTCCTGCAGAGCCTCGCTCACCTGAATCAGCTCGGAGCCATAGCCACGCAGGATGGCCTTGTTGACATCGCCGGCATTCGACAGGCGCATGATGATATCCCAGCGCACCTTTTCGGCAAACACCTCGAACGTGCGAGGCATGTCAACCTTCTCGGCCAGCTTGGTAGGATCGTTCTTATCGGGCACACGCAGCAACAGGCCGTCGTGATAGCGCTCCAGGCCCCACACCTTGAGGAAGCCTGCCGATGGCACCAGCGGACCATAGTAATAATCTACGGTATCGCCCAGCATATAATAATCGGTATATATCTGACCGCTGGTTTCAATCAGCTTTACCTTATCGGCAAAACCACGCTCGCTGAACACACGTACAGCCTCGTCGGTAGTGGCCTCGGTACGGCGGAAGGGCAGGTCGAGATCTACAATCTCCTTCATGCGCTGGCAGATTTTCTGCACATCCTCATCCGTCAGGGGCTCGTTGTTTTTCTTTTTAAAGTTGCAGTAGTAGCCGTTTGAGATGGGGTGCTCCATGTAGAGCTTGCTACCAGGGAACACATCGCTGGTGGCCTTGTAGAGCACAAAGCACAGCGAACGGGTATAAACACGACGACCTGAACCACTACGGGCATCAAGGAACTCTACGTCGCGATTCTGATACAAACGGAACTTCAGGCCTTGCGAGGCGTTGTTGACCTTGGCCGATACTACTGGATACTTAAAATTAAGTTCGCTGGCAAACGCCTGATAAACGTCGGCCAACGATGTGCCTTCAGGGAAACTCTTGGTGATGTTGTTATTCTTGCAACGGATATGTAACATACTCTACTGGTGTTTTTTCATACTTACCTTATCGATAGCTATCTTTTGGCAACCAACGCCCACAATAGCCAACTGGGCCTTGGCACAGCTACCATGAGCCGTAAACACAGCGTGATACTGCTGCCACTGGTTGCCTTTGGCACGGATGGTAGCCTCGGCCAGGGGCTGGCGCTGCTCATCAACCAGCTGGATAATCAGCAGTTTGCAGCCTTCCACACGGTCCTCTTCCTTCAAGGCAGGCAGATTGCGCAGGCATACTGAGAAATCGTACTTGGTGCCCTCGACTACAGGGATACCATCAAAACCCTGGTTATAGATGGTGTCGCAGCAGATGACGGCATAGCAAGGATTATCGGCACTAACAGGATCAACATGAACCACTACTACGGGCTTGCGGCTATCCCAAGCGGTGGTGGCATTAGCACCTTTTTCAACCCTGGGGGTTAATTCAAAATCGCCATTACGAATAAGCTCGGCTTCCTGAGCCTGAGCTGTGAGAGTGCATAATGCCAGCAACAGCATCATACAAAGATGTTTACACTTAATCATATCAAATATTCTCTTTTTAAAAAGTCTATATTACATGTAGGCAGAGCATGGTGAGATCGTCGTTAGGATCGGCGCCGTTGCGATGACGATTCACCTCGTTCTTCATGGTATCTACCATATCTCGTGGATTCAGCTGACTGGCACTTTTAACTACGTTAAGCACCTGTTCGTCGCCAAACTGCTCAAGTTTCGTGTTCTCGGCCTCGTTCAGGCCATCAGTATATACAAAGAACAGGTGGCCACGGATATCATCGATCACCTCGCCCTCGTATTTCAGTCCTTCCCAAAGGCCGATAGGCGCATTGGATTCCATCTCCAGGAATCTACTCTCGTTGCCATTGCCCAGTATAGGGGGATTATGACCTGCATTACAGAAGTCGAGCTTGCCGGTACGCAGGTTCACCATACCGAAAAACATGGTAATAAACATGCCGTCGTCGTTATGCTCGCTCAGTTCGGCATTCAGCTCGGTAGCCAACTTGGCAGGCGTGTAGTTACGCTTAACCATGGCACGGAACAATCTGATAACCTGGGCCATGAAGAGCGCTGCAGGCACTCCCTTACCTGATACGTCGCCTACGCAGAAGCACAGGTTATCGCCAATAACCAGATAGTCATACAAATCGCCTCCTACCTCCTTGGCAGCTGTCATCGAGGCATAGAGATCGAAATCGGAGCGCTGTGGGAACTCGTTAGGCACCATCGACTCCTGAATGTGACGGGCAATACGCAACTCACTCTCGATACGCTCCTTGGCCGATGTGGTTTCCTCGAGCTGGTCGTAGGCCGCCTTCAGATCGTTATGCGCCTTGTGCAACTTGGCAGCAGCCTTTTGCTTGTAAAGGGCATAAACAATAAAGAAGCCGATAATCAGAATAATAGTAACAACAGCGGCTATCTGACGTTCGCGCATCAGCTTGGCCTTGTTCTCGGCCAGTCGGGTTTCGTTCTGCTCGGTATTGTAGATAGTGGCCAGTTCGGCTGCATTGTCGGCTCTTGCACGATCGATAGCTACACTCAGCGAGTCGCAGATAAAGGTACTGATAGCATAAACCGAGTCCTTGCGACCTGCCTTGAGGTTGGCCTCGTACTTCTTCAGATAATAGGTTTCGAGATTCTCAATCGAGAACTCCATGCGATATTTGTTTACCAACTCATCGAGTCGCTGGAAACAAACGGCTGCATCTTTCCATTGTTTGGCCTCAATCAGGTACTCGCCAGCATCGTAGATACCCTCAGGACTCTTACTGAACTTGGTGTTTCTGAAGTCGAGATAAGCCAGATACGACTCCTGCGATTGCCCTAACGATACAAGCGCTGTGGCACGATAGATACTACAACGGGCAAGCTGCTTGTCGATATAGTCCTCGTCGGCAGGAAACAGCTTCTCGTATTTTTTTACCAGCTCTTCATAGCAGTCGCACCAATGCATGGCCTGCTGGTACTGATGGGTGGCATTGCACGAGTAAGCCATATTAACAATGCCTGCAATGGCACCCTTGTAAGTAGATTCGGTAGGTGATGCGCTGATACGCTCAAGATGTTTGTTATAAGCGCGTTCGAACGATTTCCTGGTGGTTTCTTCCATGCCAGGCAAACGGGCCTGTCCGCAACCGATAAACACCAGCAGGTTTACATAATCGGTGGTGGTGTCGCAACCCAACACCTCGAGCTTTTCGGCAGCATTGATGGCCTCTTTCAGCGAGCCGTCGTAGTCGCCCTTCAGATTCAGCAGGTTAGCCAGATGACTGGCCGATTTGGCATAATAATCTACCTGCTCGGAATTATTAAAGTTTTCGACTTCGCTCTCGGCCTTCTTCCAGTAATACTCGGCTGTACGCTTTTTACCCATGCGGTCGCTGGCATAGCCACTCCAATAGTACGACTGAACTTCGGAAATGGCGCCAATCTTACCAAGACTATCGGCTAAAGACAACAACAACGGATAGTCCTTATGCTTATACGCATCAAGGACTAATCCGTCGGCCGTATTCTTTTCAAGTCCTGTTTCTTTCCGTTCGCCGCATGCAACCACCAGCATTAACACTAGTGAGAAACAAGCCAGTAGTTTAATAGTTCTGTGGCTCATTCTTCTGCCCAATAATCATTTATTGTGGGCAAAGATACGGAAAAAGTTTGAAACTTGCAAGATATTACATCAAAAATTTATAAATATCGCTCTTTTATCCACGAGCCTCGATTTCCTTGTTAATCTCGTCCAGACGCTCATCGGTAAGAGGATACTTGTAGATAAGACCTCCAACGATAATCAACAGAACGGCAGGAATGATACAGGTGAACACCAGAATAGCATTCTGAGCTGTTACTGAATACTCAGCCAGGTGGGTATAATAAGCGTTTACAGGTGCGCTGATGAACGAAGCCAGGAACACTGTTACAAAGATGCTGAGTACCAGCTGCAGGCACTTGTTGGCCTTGAACTCGGCAAACATCTCGCCATAGGTAACAGGCTTTTCGGGTGTAGTGGCAATGCGCTCCTTACAACCTGTGAAGCAGTAAAGCAGCAGTACAAAACCTACAATAGCAAATACGCAGGTAACGGTAAACCAAGCTGTAGGATCGATAGGCAGAGCCGACTCCTCGCTGGCCAGGTCGAAACCAATCATACCCATTACCAGTGGGGTAATCCAACCGGCAATTGAGAAACCAGCCTTGAAGGCTACACCAGCCAGAGCGTTAACGGTAGCAGCAGGACGGTTGCCTGTACGATACTCGGCCTCGGTAATTACCTCAGGCACAAGGGCCCACATGAGCGAACCTACCAGCAGACCAACACCTGTCATCACCTTAGCTGTCTGTACCAATGTATTGAGTTCGGCCACATCGAAGAACTTACCAATGGTGAACAGGATGACAAAACCTACAAAACCAATGGTGAGCAGCAGGTAATACAGACCCTTCTTACCCAACCAGCTCTTCAGCATAGGCAGCGAGGGCAGGATAACGAAGGCAGGAATGGTACCAATGGCCATGAACAGAGCCTGGTTCCAGTCGATCATGGTATGAGCTACCATAGCCAAACCGATGGGGAAACCAGCCTGAACCACAATCTGACCGATGTTGGCACATACCATACGGGTAGATGTAAGCTTCAGCACCTCGTCGTTATCGCGAGTCATACTGGCCATGATAGAGCCATAAGGAATATTTACTACCGAGTAGATCATGCTAAGCACGGTATAGCTAACGGTGGCATAAATCAGCTTCATGCTGGGCGACCAGGTAGCGGCCTGAGGCAGCATAAGCAGGCAGGCAGCAGCCGTCAAGGGGATACCACCATACAGCAGATAGGCACGATACTTACCCAACTTAGGGTTACGGTTGTCGATATAACGACCCACTACAGGACTCCAGAAGCAGTCGATGAGTCGGACAGAGAGAATCAGTCCACTTACAAATGCCGGATTAATCTTCAATACTGTAGTAAGGTAAAGCATGAGGTAACATGCTACTGTCTGGAAAATAAGATTCTGCGCCAGGTCGCCCGATCCATAGCCGATGCGCTGGAGCCACGAAAGCTTGTAGAAGCCTTTGGTTTCGTTAGATGTACTCATATTATTTATTAGTTATTAATTGATAATTCGAATGAACTCATAGGCAGTCCGCTCAGCGAGCGTACGTTGGCCTGCTTGGGATCGTCCTTCCAGGCATAGCGGATTTTCAAGGCTGATGCTTGCGAAGCTTGAGGTACGAGAAGGGTAATCACATTACCCTTGCCGACAGCAGGCACATTCTGGTATGTATTGTTACCATTGTTGCAAACCTCGAATGTATAGAGGTCGCCTTCCTGTATGGGCTGGTCGAGTGTGAGCTGGATAGCTGCATCACTCACCTGGGTAGATACCACCTCGGGCGACAGCTTCACCTTATTATTATATAAGAGCTTATCAAAACACAAGCCGATACGCTCGGCCACCTCTTTTTTACGCAGGGGATGGATGTCAACCGTCTCACCCAGGTCGTTAATCACAGCCAGTTCGGCTTTGGCATCGGCCTTAGCCACTACACGCTGAGCCTCGCGCAGCTGTGCCCAACCGCTGTTTACAGGTTCTGTCTGTGGAGTGATGGGGCGTGGGAAGCCTGTTTGCTGGCGACCGTCGTAGTTGGCCAACTGCACAATCACAAATGGCATCTGCTGGTCGTTCCAGCGATTGCGCCAACTGCCCATCAGCTTTTTCAGATAGTCGGCATATGGGGCAGGATTGCCAGTATTCGACTCGCCCTGATACCATACCACGCCATTGATGGCATAAGGTGCCAATGGATACAGCACGGCATTATACAGTGTGGTGGGCAGGTTCTGTAACGATACGTCGCTGCTGGGGCACTGGGGCATTTCGGCACCCACCTTCATCTTCCACAGCTGACTGAGTGGCTGCACATCCTTTGGCATGGGGTTCTGCGACAGGCGGTCGTCGCCAAAACACAACATGTAAGGCTTTTCAGGAATGAAATGCACAGCGCCGAACTTATTGATAAAACGGATGGCAATCACGTTATCACCTTCTTTCAGCATGCCCTCAGGGATATCATAGCGGCGTGGGGGATACTGATAACCCGTTTGTCCAATCTGCTTGCCGTTCAGATAGGTTACATCGCGATCAAAAAGCGTGCCCAGCAACAGGCGGGCAGGTTTTCCTGCGTGTTCCTTATCAATCGTAATATGCTGTCGGAGCCAAACGCTACCTGTGCCGCGCCAGGTCCAGTTGTTCTGATCAATCTGCTGCCATGAGGTTTCATCTACAGCCACATCGGCATAACCTGGGTCGGCCTGGTTCAGCATGCTTTCCCACTGCTGGTTGGCAGCGCCATTGGCCTGCATTTGTGCGCGTACATAATTATCGTTCTGATACATCTGCAGCTTTTTAATCAGCATGGGATAGTCGGCCTTCAGCGAATCTTCGCTAATCCAAGCCTCGATAGGTGTGCCACCCCAGCTGTTAACAATAATGCCCTGAGGCACCTTGTTGGTCTGGAACATGCGCTTACCCAAGAAATAGCCGGCAGCCGAGAACAACCAGGCATTCTGCTTGTTCACAGGTTTCCAGTTGATGTTAGTATGGCGGATATCCTCCTTTACACCATGGGTGCTGGTTTCGTTCTGCACACGGAACAAGCGGATCTGACTGTTCTCGTAGTTATCAATCTCCTGGGTGTACTGCGGATAAACACGCTCGATGGTTACATCGATGTTCGACTGACCAGAGAGCAGCCACACATCTCCCACCAGAATATTATCAATCGTTTGATCGTTGACCGTTAACTGATAAGGGCCGCCTGCTTTCATCTTAGGCAGGTCAACACGCCATCGGCCATCGGCATCGGCGGTAGTTTGATACACCTTCTTGTTGAAACGTACGGTTACGGTTTCGCCAGCATCGGCATGGCCCCAAACAGGTATGAGTTTGCCACGTTGCACCACCATACCCGACTGGAACAGTTTAGGCATGGTTACTTTTGCATCGGCAACTGACAAACAAAATAGTGTTGCGCAAAAAAATATAATTTTCTTCATAATTGTTGCTTTGAGGTCACAAAATTAAGAAAAATCTGCGATGAAACCGCCAAAATGAGTCATTTTGTTATGCAATGACACATTTTGAAAAACTTCTGTAACAATTTAAAATATAAACTCGCCGATTTTTCACTACCTTTGCAGCAGTTTTAATTTGCAACAGATATGAATAAATTATCATCGCAACAGGTATCATTAGGTGAGAAGGTCGGCTATTCGTTAGGAGATGCCGCCGCTAACTTGGTATTCCAGATGATGATGATATTCCAGTTGAAGTTCTATACCGATGTATTTGGACTCGACGGAGCTGTTGCAGGCTCGGTACTGATGATAGCCAGCATTTCGGCCATCATCGTTGATCCTGCCATCGGCCTGCTTACCGATCATACCGACACCCGCTGGGGTAAATTCCGTCCTTGGATGCTTTGGACCGTTATCCCATTCTGCGTATTCTACATGTTGGCATTCTATAATCCAGGCATCCACCAGAAAAGTTCGGTAGCTATCTACGCAACCATCAGTTATGTGTTGCTGATGACAGCCTACTCCTTTAATAATATACCTTATTCTTCTTTAGGCGGTGTGATGACCAGCGATATACGCGAACGCACCAGCATTACTACCATCCGATTTGTGGTAGTAACCATTGCGCAGTTCGTGGTGCAAGGTCTTACATTACCTTTGGTAGATCACTTTGCCGAGGGCCACACCTTGCAGCATGGCTGGAGTTGCACCATCGCCATCTTTGCCTGCATCGCCTTTATCTTCTTTATCATCACGTTTGCTGTGTCGAAAGAGCGCATACAGCCGCCTCCACGCCAACAGCTCAGTGTGAAAGAGGACATTAAAAATACGGTTTCGAATGTATCGTGGAACGCGATGGCATTACTCACATTTGCGCTGTTCGTCACATTAGCCATGTGGGGATCGGCCATGAACTTCTACTTCCAATACAATGTAGATCAGAAGTCGCTGTACGATTTTATGTCGCATTTCATCAGTCTCGACTTCAATAATGCCTACTCTATCGGCTTCTCAGCCTTTAATATGATGGGCGCCATCGTGCAGTTTGTTGGTGTGATTTGCTTGTCGCGCTATCTGGCCAACAAGTTTGGTAAGAAGAAAACCTTCAAGGTTTGTCTGAGTCTGACAGCTTTCCTTACTGCCCTGTTCTATATCCCAGAGCCCACCGACGTAGGATTGCTGTTTGTGATTAACTTCCTGCGCTCATTGGCTTATGCGCCTACCATCCCACTGCTGTGGGCTATGATTGGCGATGTGGCCGACCATATCGAATACGAGAGTCATCGCCGTGCCACAGGCTTCTGCTTCTCAGGCATCGTGCTGGCCCTGAAGTTAGGATTAGGCTTTGGAGGCGCTATCGCAGGCATCATCATTTCGATGTTCGGCTATGTAGCTGGTGGCGAAACTACCATACAGAACGAGAGTGCCACTATGGGTATCCGATTGGTATCGAGCATTGTGCCAGCCATGCTGTTTATGGTAGGTGTGGTGGCGCTGCACTATTACCCCATATCGAAAGAGTATAACGAGAATATGCAGGCAGAACTGTCGGCACGCCGCAGGATTGCCAACCAGAATAATGATTATTAACTATAAAAAATGTGAATATGAAACCACGCTATCTTTATCCAAAAGATTATTATGCAGACCCATCTGCTAATGTGTTTAATGGTAAGCTTTATGTATATCCCTCACACGACTGGGAGGCTGGTGCTGCCTTCGACGACGACGGCGGTCACTTCCAGATGAAAGACTATCACGTTATCTCTATGGAAGATGTAGAGAATGGCGAGGTAACCGATTATGGCAAGATTCTGGATGTTGCCGACGTAAAGTGGGCCGAGAAGCAGATGTGGGATAACGACTGCGTAGAGAAGGATGGTAAGTATTACCTGATTTTCTCGGCTAAGGACTACAATGGTGTATTCCACCTGGGTGTAGCTGTTGCTGATAAGCCCGAAGGTCCATTCATTCCACAGGATCAGCCTATCCGCGGTTCGTTCTCTATCGACCCCAGCGTGTTTAAAGACGACGACGGACAGATTTACTGCTACTTTGGCGGATTGTGGGGTGGACAGCTGCAGTGGTATCAGGCTCCTGAGAAACTGGTGAAGGAAGGTGTTGACCTGGGCCCTGCTGCTGATAAGAAGACTCAGCTGTTTGCACCTGCTGATGTGCCTGCCCTGTCGAGCTTTGTAGTTAAGATGAGCGACGACGTGCTGCAGTTCTCTGAGGCTCCACGTAGCGTAGTAGTGGTAGATAAGGACGGACAGCCCCTGAAGGCTGGCGATCCTCACCGCTTCTTCGAGGCTTCATGGATGCACAAGTACAACGGCAAGTACTACTTCAGCTATTCAACTGGCGACAGCCACATGCTGTGCTATGGTATCGGCGACAATCCTTATGGACCATTCACCTATCAGGGTGTGATTCTTGATCCCGTTGTAGGTTGGACTACCCATCACTCTATCGTAGAGTACAAGGGCGAGTGGTTCCTGTTCTATCACGACTGCGTACCTTCTAACGATATTACCCATCTGCGTTCGCTCAAAGTTCAGCGTTTGTTCTATAACGAGGATGGCACTATTCAAAAGGTTGTGAATGATTAATCACCAATTTATAACCAATTATTACATTACTCATCGCGACGAGTTGCTGACTTACGTCAGTACTCGTCTTGGTGGCAGAGCAGAGGCAGAAGACGTGGTTCAGAACGTGTTTCTGCGTCTGCTCACTTCCACCAAATTAATCACCGAAACCACCTTACCAGCCTTAGCATATACCACAGCACGCCACATGATATGCGACTTTTACCGTCGACGTATCTACGCCAACGACTACGAGCATTATATCCGAGAGGTGTGTAGCGAGGAACTTTCGGCCGATTCGGTTTACTCTATCAGAGAGATAACCGAACAGCTGGAACGCGGACTGGCACGACTGCCAGAGAACTGTCGCGAAGTGTATCGTCTTCATATCTACGATGGTATGAAGGTGAGCGAGATTTCCGATTTCTTAGGCGAGAACTACAAGAGCGTAGAGTATCGCTTAGGTACAGCCCGCAAGGCTATGCGCCAGTACTTGCGAGCTATTTAAATATCAAGGTAGAGAGCTTATCGGCAGCAAACAACTCGTTTGCAACCTTCTGTACGTCGTCAATCGTTACCTTATCAATACTGTCAAACAGCTTTTCAACGTTTTTCTCCCAACCATAATGCAGGAAACTCTTACCAAAGTCGAGTGCAAACTGTTCGCGATTGTCGCAGGCAATGGCTATCTGACCTTTCAACTGCTGCTTGGCTTTCTGTAAGGCGTTGTCGCTCAATGGTTTCTGCATCACCTTATCCAATTCGCGGCGCACCAGGCGGAGGCATTTACGTACATCGTGTGGGTCGCAACCAAAATAAATGCTCCACATACCTGTATCGCTGTAGCTTACCATGGTACTCTCAACGGTATAAACCAAGCCATTTCGCTCGCGTAAAGCCAGGTTCAAGCGGGCATTCATGCTGGGTCCGCCAAGAATGTTATTCAGCAGATACAAAGGGATACGCAAAGGATGGTGGATGTCGTAGCTACGTGTGCCTAACATCACATGTGCCTGGTGCGAACCAATATCCTTGGTTATCTCTCTAGCCCCCTGGCCGAATCGGCCAGATGTGCTGGCTGTGCCAGCGCTTCTAGCAGGGCTAGCCATACTAGTACTGCTAGATGCCCCCATCATCGCCGATGACACCAGCCTTACCACTCGCTTAAAATCCACATTACCATATACAAAGAATATGGCGTTGTCAGGACGGTAGTTACGTTTTACAAATCGTAAGGCATCGGCTGTTTGATAGGTACGCAGCTGATTGGCATTGCCCAGGATGTTATGCCCCAAGGGATGACCCTCGAACAGCATATTCTCGAACTCATCGTAAATCAGCTCAGCAGGCGAGTCGTTATAACTCTCAATCTCATCGCAGATAACCTCTACCTCCTTATCGATCTCGTGCTGAGGATAAGTGCTATGAAACACCATATCGGTGAGCAGCGAGATGGCTTTTGCGATATGCTCCTTCTGGACGGCCGCATAAAAAGTGGTATCCTCTTTATTGGTAAAGGCATTCAGGTCGCCTCCCAACTGCTCCAAGCCGTTGATAATCTGCAGGGCGTTGCGATGCTCAGTGCCCTTAAACGTCATATGCTCACAAAAATGGGCCATACCCTCCTCGCCAGGCAACTCATCACGCGTGCCGGCAGCTATCTGGTAGCCACAGTAAACCACCTCGGCCACAGAAGGCTTATGGATAATACGCAAGCCATTGGCAAGGGTATAAGTATTGTAATCTGCCATATTACTCTTCGTATTCTGTAGGATCGTCGATGCCTGCATCGCTCAAGGCTTCCTTGCGCTCAACACAGGTGCCGCACTTGCCGCAATGCTTGTCGCCACCACGATAGCACGACCAGGTTTTGCTGTAGTCGATACCCAATTCCTTACCACGGGCAGCAATCTGGCCCTTGGTCATATTGCAGTAAGGCGAGAGTAAGCGCACACCATTAAAGGTACCTGCCTGAGCTGTCTTATCGAAAGCATCCACAAATTCTGGACGACAGTCGGGGTAGATGGTATGATCGCCACCATGATTGGCCATCATCACATACTGCAGATCGTTACTCTCGGCCATGCCAGTGGCAATGGCCAGCATAATGCCGTTGCGGAAAGGCACTACCGTAGATTTCATATTCTCGCTGGCATAATGCCCCTCGGGGATAGCCTCATCGCCCGAAAGCAACGAACTACGGAAATACTGGCCCATAAACTCTAAGGGAATCACCAAATGCTTGATACCCAACTGCTCGCAATGATATTTTGCAAAAGGAATCTCCTTGGCATTATGATTACTGCCATAATCAAATGATATGGCCAACGCAATACGCTCCTGATAGTCGTAGAGCAACGTGGTAGAATCCATTCCACCGCTCAAAATGATGATACTGTCTTTCATCTGCTTATTTTATTTTGGCTGCAAAGTTAGTAAAAAACCTTGTGACAAAGAAGCTATTTTATTTTTTTTCTCGAAAAAAAACATTATCTTTGCAACGAAAAAAGCTACAGATTGTTACATCTTATAAAGACTGGCTTATGAAAATACTTGTGGTTGACGATGAATTGGATATCTGCGAGATACTTCAATACAATCTAGAGACAGAAGGGTTTGAGGTAATGACCGCCAATTCGGCCGAGGAAGCTCTTAATCTTCCTCTACAAGAATATGCTCTGATTCTCCTAGATGTCATGATGGGTGAAATGTCAGGGTTCCAGATGGCTCGGAAGATCAAAGACAATCCTGCGACAGCACATATCCCCATTATCTTTATTACTGCATTAGAGGGAGAGGACAATCTGGTAAAAGGATTGAATATCGGAGCTGACGACTATATAGCCAAGCCGCTGAGCATGAAGGAGGTCAAGGCAAGAGTACGGGCAGTACTCAGACGCTCATCGCAAACCTATCATCAACCTGAGCAACAGGCCGCAAGCACTTCGGGCAACAAGATAAGCTACGAAGGTATCACGCTCGACCATAACGCCAAGACTGCTACACTGGATGGGCAGAACCTGTCACTTACCAAACTGGAATACGAACTGCTGTCGCTCCTGTTGCAGCACCCTAACACCGTGTTTTCGCGAGAAGAGCTCTTGAAATACTGTTGGCCTCAGGATGTGCTGGTGCTCGATCGTACGGTGGATGTGAACATCACCCGACTGCGCAAGAAAATCGGCCGTTATGGCAAACAGATTAAAACACGTGTAGGCTATGGCTATTGTTTTGAAAAGTAAATCGTTCCAGCGCAATCTGCTGTTTAGTATCGGTGGCGTGTTCCTGCTCTTTGCCATCTGCTTCAGTGTGTATCAATATCAACGCGAAAAAGAATACAAGATTGACATCCTGCACTCGCGACTGCAGATGTACAACTACGAAATGGTACAGACAATTGGCGAAGACAGTCTAACTAATAATCGTTTGTTTCGCGACTATGTAGAACGGCATAGCATGGAAGGACTTCGTGTGTCAATCATAGATAAGGACGGACTGGTAATCCTGGATAGCTACGAGACCCAGGTGGATTCGCTGGGCAACCATCTCCAGCGAACAGAGATACAGCAGGCATTGCATCATGGCAACGGCTACGACATCAAGCGCCTGTCGCAATCCACTCACGAAACCTACTTTTACTCTGCTACCCGCTTCGGCAATGTCATCGTGCGTACTGCTGTGCCCTACTCTGCCGAACTGACACGCTCGTTACAGGCCGACAGCACCTATATGTATTATGCCATTGTGCTGACGCTGCTGCTGGGTGTTGCCCTCTATTACATAACCCATCGCATCAGTCGCCATATCGGCTATCTGCGAGAGTTTGCCATGAAAGCCGAAGAGGGCCAACAGCTTGACCACGAACTGGAGCGGCGCCTGCCCGACGACGAATTAGGCGACATCAGCCATACCATCATTATGCTTTATTGGAAACTCCGCCATTCCGAGGAGGACAAGATACGCATCAAGCGCCAACTGACACAGAATGCCGCCCACGAACTGAAAACGCCTGCCGTCAGCATTCACGGCTATCTGGAGAGCATCCTGGATCATCCCGACATGCCCGAAGACAAGAAAAAACACTTCCTGGAGCGCTGCTATGCCCAGAGTGAACGCATGACCAAACTACTGCTTGACATGAGTGCGCTCACCAAACTCGACGAGATGGACGACAGTCGTACAGACAGCCGAAGTGCGTATCTGCAGGTTAACGTCGGTGCCATCGTACAGAATGTGCTCGAAGACACATCGCTGCAACTGAACGAAAAGCACATCACACCATCCATACAGATGCCCAAGCATGTGGAAGTGCAGGGCGACGCAAGCCTCATCTACAGCATCTTTCGCAATCTTATTGATAACGCTATAGCCTACGCCACAGGAGCCTCGCACATCGCAATCATCTGCAACGAGGTGGAGCACGAAGGGCGCCATTTCTATGAATTCCAAGTGAGCGACGATGGCCCAGGCGTAGAACCCAAACATCTGGAACACCTTTTTGAGCGTTTCTATCGTATCGATAAAGGTCGCAGTAGGAAACTCGGCGGCACAGGCCTCGGTCTCGCCATCGTTAAAAATGCTGTTGCTGTTCACGGCGGAACAACAACAGCACTCTCAACACCCGGCGGTGGACTAACCATCAAGTTTTCTCTCGCACGCTTTTAACTGGCACTATCCGTTACTTGGGGAGACGTTAAAATCTCCATCACAAAGCGGGCACCATCCGTGTAGCTCGTATCCAGATACACATCGCCTCCAAGTCGGCGAACCAGCGAACGGGCTATCGTTAGGCCAATGCCTGTTCCATCGTAATATTCGTCGAGCTGCACAAACTCTTCGAAGATATGTTCAGCCTCTTCGGACGGTATAACAATGCCAGTATCTTCGATGGTAAACACCACCTTTTCAGCATCTGCAGTTAACTTTAGCACCACTTTTTCCTTCTTTTCAGGGGCTTCGTTTGTATCGTTACGGAGCCGAGCTTCGGCATCGTGGGTAAACTTTTTGGCATTATCGAGCAACAATATCAGCGCACGTGTGACGGCTTGCTGGTTTGTTTGCAGATACAGGTTTTCGACTTCAGGCGATGACTCAAGGTAGAACGTCAGATGCTCTGCGTTGCTGATACCCGATTCATCGATGGCCTGGGCAGCAATCTGCATGACAGGTACATTGTCAGCACGCTCGATAATGGTTTTGCTGCTCACCTCAGAGAGTTC
This sequence comes from Xylanibacter ruminicola Ga6B6, assembly GCF_000687715.1. Taxonomy (GTDB): domain Bacteria; phylum Bacteroidota; class Bacteroidia; order Bacteroidales; family Bacteroidaceae; genus Prevotella; species Prevotella ruminicola_B. Next base: position 42,544 of record NZ_JHXD01000002.1, on the reverse strand, counting down.
AAGCATCTTATTCACCAATGTGGTAATGCGATCGGTATTTTCGGTGATTTTGCTATTGATATCCTGACGAGTTTCATCATCCAGTTCTATACCAGGCGTGGTGATAACCTGCGTAAAGCCCGACAGAATATTCAGTGGCGTGCGTATCTCATGCGACATCTGCTGAATAAAGCTGGTTTTCATCCTGGCCGACTCCTCTGCATGTGCATTGGCTATGGCCAGTTGCACATTCTTCTGTTCCAACTGGGCATTGGCTACTGCCAAACGGCGCTCGGCTCTGTGACGGAAATAGGTATAGACCGAGAAGAAAGATGTGATAACAATTATCGCAGCCACAAGCGACAAGATACGCACTTTTGACAAGTGCTCCTGCTGCTGCAGTATCTGTTCCTCTTTCTGACGGATCGTCTCCTGCTCATCAGAGTCTATCCATTGCGACTTGATGATAGCCGAATCCAATCGCTGACAAATCTGATTGGCTACAACACTAGCCGAATCGGTCTGTCCCGTCATCAAATTAACTGTGTACTTCTTCAGCAGGAACTTCTGGATATCATCCAACGAATAGCCTGACTGCATATGCACAAATATGTTATCAAGATTACTCAGCAATTTGGCAGCAGCTTGCCATTTTCCCGCCATTGCCAAATAGTTGCTGGCATCCAGATGGCCTTCGTCGGTATTTGCAAAGTTAGATTGCTGGAAAGCCTCAAAGGCATCTTCTGCTTCGCGAATCTTACCCATGCCTTCAAATCCGATGGCTTCGAAGATGTGGCAGCGGGCCTGCTGCTTATCGATATACGCCGAATCGTTCGGGAATAACTGTTTGTACTCACTAACCAGTTTTTTTTAACGCCGGTTCCAGAACAGCCCTTTTTTGTACTTCTTCTCGCAGAACCAACCATAGGCAATATTAATAACACCCACCACGGCATCGTGATAATTCTCACGCGCATGGGCCTTGGCAATATGCTCCAGATGTCGCTGATATGCTTGTTCAAAGAGCTGGGGCACCTCCTCGTCTTCAATGTTATAATGCCCCTTGCAACAACCGGCAAAGACAAGCAGATTGGTATAGTCGCTCGTGGCAATATAATGGTGGTAGTTCAAATGCTCCAAAGCTGTTCTCACCACCTTACTGGCACTTTGAAAGTTGTAATAGCGGATATGCAGTCCTGCCAGATAACTAGCCGCACGGGCATACGTATCCAGATCGGCTGGATCATCAGAGTCTTCAATAGATACCATTGCCTCTTTCCAGAAAAATTCGGCTGTGTGTACCTGCATCATGCGATAGTAAGCAAAGCCCTGCCAAAAATAGCTCTCTGCCTCGCTCAGCACCTCAGCCTTTCCCAAACTGTCGGCCAATAACTGCATACGGCTAAAATCTTTTTGCTTAGAGGCATCCATGATCGTCTTAACAGCCTCGTCGAAAGCCGCCTTTTTGCTACCGTTCTCACAACCTGTAAGCGGCACCAATATAGCCACAGTTACAATCCATGTTAATAAAAGTAATACTCGTCGTTTTAGCATTCTTAATTGACTGAATTCTGGTAAATTTGATGGAAAAGATACTAAATATAACGGACTTTCTTCCCCATTTATAAAATTTTAACGAATATTACATCACGAATTATCTGGTGGCAGATTGCAAAGAATCGGTATTAAAACTCTTTCCAGCCTGAACAACGTTTATTACATAGTCGCCCAGTTTCTCACACTCCGAGATGAAATCTACGTAGAAAACGCCGAGCTGATAACCATAGAGGCCTGAGTTAACATCGTGCAGGTTCTGATTCTTCAGCTGCGTACGATAGTTATTAATCTCGTTTTCGATATTGTACGAAGTGGTCGGACGGGAAACAGGTGCAGCAATACGCTTCTGCATTTCAACGAGAGCCCCATCTACAAGCCCCAACATCGTATGCATATGTTGCAGTTGGGTGTCGGTAAAATCATCGTGACAATTCTGGCGATGGCGATTCAGGGTGCGACCGAGGTTATACACCGAGTCGCCGATACTCTCCAGTTCGGATATCTGACGCAACATCTTTTGTATCTGCGTCTTCGAGGCATCCGACAATCTACCCTCACTCACCTTGTTCAGGTAGGCCGCAATCTCCATCTCCATCGAATCGGTGATATTCTCGTATTTCTCAATGCGAGAAAAAGTTTTATTAAATACCACTTCATCCTCCGTCTGCATCAGATCTGTAACAAAACCAAACATTCTGTGACAGCGTTCGGCAAAATTCTGAATCTCCTTCTGAGCCTCCATAATGCTGAGTTCTGCTGTAGAGAGCAGACCACCAGAGATGAACTTCAGACGATAATCCTCGTCCTGTTCCTTCATCGGCAGTACACGACACACAAGTAACTCTATCTGATGAACAAAGCCGATGAGCAACAGAGTATTAATGATATTGAAGGCTGTGTGGAAGGCCGAAAGCTTAAAGAGATCGTTACCACCACCCATCACGCTATCCACAAACCAGCTAACGGCATGGCAAGCAGGATAAAATACGATCAGGAATGCCACAACACCAAACACATTAAAGAACATGTGGGCAAGGGCGGCACGGCGCGCCTGCGTATTAGCTGTTAACGAGGCCATAAAGGCCGTGATGGTTGTACCGATGTTCTGACCCATCGCCAATGCTGCTGCCTGCTCAAATCCGAAACCGGGGATATGCATTCCAAAAAGCATCAATGTGATAGCCATCGTGGCAGCCGAAGCCTGCACAACCATCGTTACCAACGCACCTACAATCACAAACAGGAGGATGGTAAGAAACGAATCCTGCGGCACATGAGCCAGCATGCCTGCCACCATATCGCCGATGTTCATCGCTGTTGCAGCCTCTTGCAGAAACGACAGGCCCATGAAAAGGAACGAGAAACCAAATATAAACTCGCCGATGCTCTTGCGGTTGCCCTTACCGCTGAAAATAAGCGGCATGCCAATAGCAAGCAAGGGGATGGCAAAAGCGGCAATATTTACTTTGAATCCTACGGCAGAGATAATCCACGCCGTTACCGTTGTACCGATATTGGCGCCCATAATCACACCGATACTCTGACCAAGAGTCATCAGTCCTGCATTCACAAAACTCACCACCATCACCGTTGTGGCACTCGACGACTGGATGAGTGCTGTGATGAGCACACCCGTCAGCACACCCATCACGCGGTTCTTGGTCATAGCCGCCAGAATACTGCGCAGGCGATCGCCCGCAAACTTTTCAAGACCCTCCGACATCGTTTTCATTCCAAAGAGGAACAATGCCAGCGAACCTACAAGCGAGAAAATATTAATTATCAGTTCCATCATGATATGTTTTTTCTGGGTGCAAAGGTATTACAATCTTGTTACGGCCCAGTTACGCTGATGTTACAATCTTGTTACAAACGTCGCTGTAACCATTCTATCACACGATTGAAACGGTTTTGTAACATGCGCCATTTATCTTTGCAATGTCAACCACTAACGGTTGACGAGATAAGAATTATGAATAAAGAAAAAGCTGAAAAAATTCAGAGAATCTTCAATTGGGTGAGGTTTATCCTCCTTGTGTTGCTCATCGCAGTGGTCTTTATGGCCCTTGCCTAAATCAAAAAAAGAATAGATGAATACATTATTTCTTGGAATAGTCATTTTCCTGATTGTGCTCGCGGTATTCGACCTTGTGGTGGGCGTGAGCAACGACGCCGTAAACTTTCTGAACTCTGCCATTGGTGCACGGGTGGCACGATATAGAACCATTGTCATCATAGCCGCCATAGGCGTATTTGCCGGAGCAGCACTCAGCAACGGCATGATGGACGTAGCACGACATGGCATCATGACGCCACAGTATTTCTCGTTCTACGCCGTGATGTGCGTCTTTCTGGCTGTGATGGTGACCGATGTGGTACTGCTCGACGTTTTCAACACGCTCGGCATGCCTACATCCACCACCGTATCGATGGTGTTCGAACTGTTGGGGGGAACCTTTGCCATCGCCCTGTTGCAGATACTCCACGGGGCAACGGCTGCTGACGGCACACTACTCTCATTAGGCGACCTGCTGAATACCGAGAAGGCCATATCGGTCATCCTCAGCATATTCCTCAGCGTAGCCATTGCCTTTGCGCTCGGCACACTGGTACAATGGGCAGCACGCCTTGTTTTCACCTTCACCTACCGTGTGAACGGGAGAACGACTGACCAGACGGGCAAGATGGGAAATCTGGTTGCATCATCGTTAAAGATTGGTATCTTCGGCGGACTGTCGGTAACGGCCATCGTCTGGTTCCTGCTTATCAACGGCCTGAAGAGTAGCAGTTTAATGACTCCTGAGTTGAAGGAGATGGTTAATCAGAACACGTGGTGGATTATCGGTGGAGGCATCGTGGTATTCTCGATACTGATGACTCTGCTGAGTGCCATGAAACTGCCTGTACTGAAATTCGTTGTACTACTGGGAACCTTTGCCCTGGCAATGGCCTTTGCAGGCAACGACCTTGTGAACTTTGTGGGCGTGCCACTAACTGGACTTGAGGCTTATCAGGACTACACGGACAACGGGCACGGTGATGCGCACAACTTTATGATGCGCTCGCTGATGGACAGTGCGCATACCCCAGCACCCTATCTCATCGCAGCAGGTGTGGTGATGGTACTGGCATTGGTATTCTCAAAAAAGGCCCAGAACGTGGTAAAGACATCGGTTGACCTCTCACGCCAAGACGAGGGCGATGAGATGTTTGGTTCGAGTGGCGTGGCACGAACATTGGTACGCACGTCGAGAAGCATAGCCAATAGTATTGCTGCGATGATACCAAGAAGCATGGCACGATGGATCGACTCGCGCTTCAATGCCGATGCAGCCGTTCTGAAGCAGGGAGCAGCTTTCGACGAGATACGCGCAGCAGTCAATCTGGTACTCGCTGGGGCACTGGTGGCACTGGGTACCTCACTCAAACTACCGTTGTCAACCACCTACGTTACCTTTATGGTGGCCATGGGCGCATCGCTTGCCGACCGGGCATGGAGCCGCGAAAGTGCAGTGTTCCGCATTACAGGCATGCTGTCGGTTATCGGCGGGTGGTTCATCACAGCCGGCGTGGCATTCATCTTGTGTTTTCTGGTCTGCACCATTCTATACTACGGGGCGTTTGTAGCCATGGCCGCAGCCATCATGCTGGCCATCTTCCTGCTTGTGCGCAGTCATCTGCGTTACGGCAAAAGCAATAAAGGCAACGAGGCCGACAAACTATTTACGCAGATACTGCACGCTGGCGACAAGACAGAATGTTGGGCACTGCTCCGCAAACATGTGGATTATACCACGTCGCAACACCTCCGTCAGGTGTCCGAGAATTATGTGGCACTAACCAACGCGTTCTTTTACGAGGATTACCGCACGCTGAGGCGTACAACCGTACTCACTGAGAGCCAGCGCAAAGACATCAAGCGACAGCGCCGCAAGCAGATCATTGCCCTGCGCCGTATAGATCCAGTGCTCAGCGTTGAAAAAGGCACGTGGTACTTCCTGATTATCAACTCTCTCGCTCAGATGGTGTATTGCCTGAAGCGCATGGGCGAACCTTGCAGAGAGCATGTAGGCAATAATTTCAGTCCCGTCCCCAGCAGCTATGCCAATGAGTTTCTGGTTGTTCGCAACGAGATTGTACACCTGTTTAATCGGGCCCTCAGTGCAGAATCCACCACTCTCATCCGCGAGGATGCAGCCAAACTGCAATCCACTCTCTCAAGCTATCGCCAGCGCATCATCCACGACATCCAAACCAAGCATCTGAATATCGAGAGTATGACCGTATTCCTGAACCTCGTCCAGGAATCACAAGAGCTTCTCAGTGCCTTGCGCCACACCATGCGTGGTAAAAGCAAATTCGAAAAAAGTTAAGAAAATGCATCATTTGCGCCATATACCCGAAAAAAATTGTATATTTGCAGCATGAAACTAAAAACAATTTCGATAACCGTATGCTTGCTGCTATGCTCGATGGTGAGTATGGCTGGCGTTTGGCAATATGTTGATCCACGTATTGGTAGTGAGGGTGTGGGAAGAACATTCCCTGGTCCGTCGATGCCTTTTGGTATGTGCAAACCTGGTCCCGACTGCACCGTTAAGCCCAATGCCGGTTGGGCCAAGATGCCCGAAGTGGTAACAGGCTTTTCGCAAACCCATGTGAGCGGCACAGGCGGCGGTCAGAAATATGGTAACATACTGATACAACCAGGTGTTACACCCCAGAAGCGCACGAACGAAGAATTTGCGCTGGGCTATTATGCCACCACTTTCAAGAATGGTATCCGCACAGAGATTACCACCTCGGAGCGTTGCGCCTTTTATCGCATACACTACCCAACAAATGGTTCGTTGCTGATTGATGCCACGCATTATCTGGGTAAGAACCCCATCCCCGACCAGCGCGAGCAACAGCAGTTTATTGGTGGCGAGGTAGAGGTGGTAAACAATCACGAGGTACGTGGCTACACAAGGGTTCGTGGCGGATGGAACAACGGCGATGCCTATACAGTGTACTTCTGCTTGGTAACAGATAAAGCATTTAAGCCAACGAGCGAAAACACCATCGCTTTTACTGATACCTTATTAAATATAAAGATAGGAATTTCGTACGTAAGCGAGCAACAAGCTAAGCGTAACATACCTGATGCAGACTTTGATACCCAGTTAAGTACCCTGCACAATAGCTGGGAGCAGCTACTGAGTCGTATCCAGATAAAAGGCTCTGAGGCTGATAAACGCATGTTCTACACAGCCCTTTATCACACCATGATTATGCCTGTGGATAAATCAGGTGAAAACCCAAAATGGACTGAGAAGCCTTACTACGACGATTACTATGCTATCTGGGATACTTATCGTTCCAGTTCGCCACTTATCACCCTGATCGATCCCAAGCGCGAGGCGGATATCGTAAATGCGCTGCTAAACATCTATAAACGCGAAGGTTATATGCCCGATGCCCGAAGTGGCGATTGCAACGGACGCACCCAAGGCGGTTCGAATGCCGAGGTGGTGATTGCCGATGCCTTTGCCAAAGGTGTCGAAGGCATTGATTATAACTATGCCCTACAGGCCATGCTGAAGGATGCCGAGGTGGATCCAGGTGCCGACCACGAGAAACACGGTCGTGGCGGACTGCACGAATACCTGAAATACGGTTATCTGCCTTATGGCATCGATCGTGCTGGCACGCGCACCATCGAGTATGCCTATAACGATTATTGCATTGCGCTGGTAGCCAAAGGCTTAGGCAGGACGGATGTTTACGATCGCTATCTGAAACAGTCGCAGAACTGGAAGAACCTGTGGCGTGCCGACTATGAGTGGGACGATGTGAAAGGTTATATCATGCCCAAGGATGCCAACGGCCAATGGCTCGATTCTGTGCCCTGGGGCAAATCGAAGGTTTATCATCCGCTCATACCTTATACCCCTATCACCAAAGTGGCACCTTGGTATCTGCCTTGGTGGAGCACCTTCTTCTACGAGGCCCTCTCAGCCGAGTATTCGCTCAGCATTCCTCACGATGTGCCAGGACTGATAGAGGCTTGTGGTGGCGCCGACACCTTCCGCAAACGTCTGGATATGTTTTTTGACCGCAAGCGTTACAATGTGGGCAACGAGCCTTCGTTCCTTACACCTTGCCTGTATCACTGGATTGGCAGACCCGACCTGACTTCGGATCGTATTCGCCAGATTATCAGCGAGAACTATAACGATAAGCCCGATGGTCTGCCTGGTAACGATGATAGCGGTGCCATGTCGTCGTGGTTAGCCTTCCACATGATGGGTCTTTATCCCAATGCCGGTCAGAGCTATTATCTGCTGCACGCCCCACTGATTCCAGAGTGGACCCTGCAGCTATCCAACGGCAAAACGCTGCATGGCGTACTGAAAGGCAAGGGCACCCACTTTGAGAAGGTAACCCTGAATGGCCAGCTGCTTAACGATGCCCGATTGGAACATGCCGACCTGATGCAAGGTGGCGAGTTGGTGTTCTATGTATCAACAAAACGTCAGACTAAGACAAAAGAAATATTCCCAACGTGGGAACAAAACATTCCCAACGTGGGAACAATTCATTCCCAACGTGGGAATAAAATCGCCTCAATAGCCTTTACACTCAACCAGCAGCACCGCACCTGGCCTTTGGCCTATGCCTGGCAAGGCGACACCTTAATATTAACCTGCAAAGAGGCTACTTATAGAATACCTCGTGCTGTGGTAGAGAATGGTAACGGATTCTGCTGGGAGATGCCATCTGCCGATGGTGCCATCTACGAAGCCAAAGGCACGTTTGCCTTTATCTCGCAGAAGGCCTTGAAATCATTGCAGGAAAAAGGCTACTTTATCTATGATGGTATTACCTGGCGAAAAACAGCCTCAACAAACGATACAATAAAAGTACGTGCTGATATCGATCTTACAGAAATGTGTATCTCACTGAAACACAATCTGCCTCTCGTGCTCGAAATGCGTAATAATCCTTTAGGTATCAATTGGCGTATGGAATGATAAAACGGCTATTAATAGTTATCGCTCTGCTAACATGGGGCTTTGCACTCTACGCAGTTCGTGGCGGCGCTGCGGATGTAAAACAAGAGAGCGAAGCGCGATGGCAGAAGATTGTGGCGCTTAAAAACTCATCGCAAACCCAACAGCTGGCTCAAGAGGCCAATATGCAAATGGAATGGTTCGGCTCGCATAACGAGTGGGACAACTACTATCGTACCTGGCAACTAAAAGCCAACGCCTTGAGTGCACAGGGCAAACTGCAGACTGCATTGCAGGAAACACAACGCATGCTGAGCGATGCCCAGGAGCGCGACAATAAGTTAGGACGTGCGATGGCCTATAAACAGATAGGTGTGATTTATCTGAACATGAAGCAGACAGAGCCTGCCGTTGAGGCGCTGAAGCACTATGCCGAACTGATGAAGGACGAGGACGACTTTAACTCTATCAGCAACATCTACTACCGCATTGCCAAGGCCTACGATTATAACAAGCAATACCAGCAGGAACTGCAGGAAACCAACGAGTGGATGCATTTTCTGCTTACCAAGGTTGGCAAGGTTAAGAAACCACATGTTCGCGAATGCTATAACGCCTGCTATCTGGCACGTGCTGCCGCCTTTATCGGACTGAACAAACTTCATGATGCCAAAATGGCGCTCGATACCGCTAATCATCATGCCCACCTGATTAACACCTCGCTCAGTCTGCACCACTATTATAAGATGCAGGCCCGCTACCATATGGCAGCAGGCGATGCAGCCAACGCACTCCTTTATACCGACAGTGTAAAATATATTACCAACGAAAAGGACGATCATAACGACGAGATAAGAGCCCAGGCCTTGATGCAGTTAGGACGAGGCAACGATGCGGCACAGATTTATCAGCGCCTGTATCAGGAGAAAGACTCGGTGTTTAGTCACGAAGCACGTCAACACCTCGACGAGTTGAACACCATCTTTCAGGTAGATGAGCTCAAGGAAGAGCAGCAGCACGCCAAGTTCTTCTATACCGTGCTGGCCTCGGCTACTGTGGTGGTTGCACTCCTGATACTGATGCTGTTTGGCTGGCGAACAGCTATCAGACTAAAGCGCATAAACGAAAAACTGCGCATAGCCAACGAGAAAGCCGAAGTATCATCGAAGATGAAAAGCGAGTTTATCCGTAATATCTCTCACGAAATACGTACACCACTTAACATCGTATCGGGCTTTACCCAGGTACTCACCTCGCCCGAAATGGATCTGCCTAAGACGGAAAAGAAAGATATTCAGGAGCGGGTAACCGAGAATACCGACCGCATTACCAAGCTGATAGACCGTATGCTGATGATAAGCAACATACACAGCGATGCAAAAATTGAACGCGAGGACCATACCGATATACAAACCATTGTGGCTCAGGCTATTAGTTACTCTGGCATCGAACATCACACACGCCCCACAAACAAAGAGGCTGCTGTAACGCTCAAAGTAAAGATAGATGCTGCAACCAATGCACTTACTGTGCTAACCCACAAGTTGCATACCTCACGACTTCTTGCACAGCTGCTGGAGAATGCCGCAAAGTTTACACAAGAGGGCACCATCAGCCTCCAAGCCGAGGCTATCGATGGTCTGGTTCGTTTTATCGTAGAAGATACAGGCATCGGCATTCCTGCTGATGAGACCGAACATATTTTTGATGAGTTTGTACAACTGAACGAGTTTGCCGATGGTACAGGCATCGGACTTACTGTAGCACGCTCTGTGGCCCAGAGACTGGGCGGCAACCTATGGGTTGACACTGATTATAAACAAGGTGCACGTTTTATTTTTGAACTACTAAGATACTGATATAATTATGAAGAAAGTACTATATACAATGATGTTGATAGGGTTGGCATGCATGATGGCTAACCCTGTGTTTGCACAATACGAGAAATGGGGCGGCGTGTATTATGCCTATCCCATCGAAACGGGTACAGATAAGCCTCAGTTACAATCAGCCCCTGCTGGTTACGAGCCATTTTACATTTCGCATTATGGCAGGCACGGTTCGCGCTGGCTAACCAACGATGCACGATACACTTGGGTGAACGAGCATTTTGCTGACACCAAGAACCTGACAAAGTTAGGAAAGGATGTGCGCAAGCGACTGGAGAAAATATGGAAGAACGCCAAAGGCAATGGCGGACAGCTTACAGCCTTAGGTGCCCGACAGCATCGTGGCATAGCCCGCCGTATGTACCAGAACTTCCCCCAGCTGTTTACGAAAGATGCACATCTGACGGCGCATAGCAGCGTGGTTAACCGCTGTAGAAACAGCATGTTGGCTTTTATTGATGAACTAGAGCATCTAGCCAATCTGAAAAATCTAGCAGCCATCACCGACTCGGCCGATATGGCGTGGATAGCCTATACCTCGCCTGAGGAAAAAGCGTTAGAGAACAGCACCAACGTGCCACTCACCATCTCGCCCGACAGATTTATCAAAGCCCTATATGTTGATGCTTCGAAAATAAAAGAGCCAGCCAAGTTGCTGATGGAGATACACACCATCGCATCGGATATGCAGGATGTTGAGCTGAACGTATCGCTCTACGATATCTTTACTGCCGAAGAATTTCAGGCTGTTTACGAGAAGAACAACAAGAGCATGACGATTGTTCATGGCGATGTGATTGAGAACAATGGCATACCTGCCCGCAGCGCCATCTCGCTTTGGCAACGTATCGAGGCCGATGCCGATGCAGCCATCGCCCGTGGCGGCGTAGGGGCCGACTTGCGATTCGGACACGACTCAAACCTGTACCGTTTGCTTTCTTTGATGGGCATTAAGCTGAGAGGCAAGCATTATAACTACATGGACGAGATTCTGCCCATGGCGGCTAACCTGCAGATGATATTCTACAAGAATGCACAGGGCGATGTGCTTGTGCAACTGCTGCATAACGAGCACTCGATAGGCTTTATGAGCTGGCAGGCGCTGAAGCAACAGGTAGCCGACCGTCTGCACCACTTCGAACATCTGCGCCAACTCTGTGCGCTGAACACGATGGTTGGTACAGCCCCTGCCAACACTAAAACGGCAGGACTCTTTGGCAAAGGCTCGGAGGAGCACGGACAAACGCTGCCAGCAGTACTCGTGCCCAACGGACAGAACTTCTGGACACCGCAGACCCGCGATACTGAGCAGAAGTGCATTGCACCTTATTATTATACCGACTCACTGTTTCAAGGCATTCGCAACAGTCATTGGATAGTAGGTGGATGTACACAGGATTATGGGTCGTTTACCTTGGCCGCACTCAGCGGTCAACTTCGTCTAAAGCTAGAACAACGCGCCACCCCATTCTCGCATCAACAGGAAATATCGCATCCCCATTACTATGCCGTACGTCTGCCCAAGGAACATCTGAAGATAGAGATGACAGGTAGCAGCCATGCAGCCATCTTCCGCATCACCCCCGAGCAGGACGGACCTGTACACATCGTACTGAATCATAATAGCGACGAGAAGGTGGGCTATCTGCAGATTGACCCGCAGACGAAGACTATCTATGGCCGCAACCCTGTGCATCGTATTTATCAAGGTTGGGGCGAGCAGGCTGGCTTCGATGGGCACTATCTGTTAAAGGCCTATGATGAGATTAAGGATTGTGGCGTAGATAGCCTTTGCGCCTGGTTTACCTTCGAGGGCAAAGCCCATCAGCCTATCATCCTGAAGGCTGCCACATCTTTTACTAACAGAAAGGGAGCAGAGAAGAACTTCGCCATCGAGGCTGAGGCTTTAGATTTTGACAACATGATGGCGCATACCGCCCAGCAATGGATTGAGCGACTGCACACCATCGATGTTGAGGATAGCAATACAGCACGCATCAATCAGTTTTATGGTGCCCTCTATCGCTGCTCGTTCCTCCCACGCGAGATGAGCGATGTGGATGGCAGTTATCCTAGATTTTCTAGTGGTTCTAGGACGTCTAAACCTTCAAGAAAGTTCTACGGCGACTTCTCGATGTGGGACACCTACCGTGCCCTGCACCCACTCTACACACTGATAGCCCCCGATAAGGCTGCAGACATGATGCAATCGTTGGTAACCATGTATACCGAAGGCGGTTGGCTACCCATATTCCCCTGCTGGAACTCATATACTGCCGCTATGATAGGAGACCATTGCAGCGCTGTGCTGGCCGATGCCTATATCAAAGGTATCAGGAACTTCGACTACGAAAAAGCCTACGAAGCCATGCGCAAGAATGCGTTTGAAACACCTGCCAACTTCAACGACTACAAGAACGGCATGGGTCGCAGAGCACTCACCTCGTACCTGAAATACGGCTATATCCCCTTGGAGGATGGTGTGAAAGAGGCTTTCCACCAGGATGAGCAGACCTCACGAACCCTTGAATATGCGTTCGACGATTTTGCTGTGGCCCAGTTGGCTAAGGCTTTAGGCAAGGAGCAGGATTACAAGGAACTGATGCGTCGCTCAGAAAACTGGCGCAACGTGATCAATCCCAAGACAGGCTATTGCGACGGTCGCCATCAGAACGGAAAGTTTGAGAACAACACCGACTTTATTCATCGCAAGTCGTACATTACCGAGGGGGCAACCTGTCACTATACCTGGTATGTACCACAAAATGTAGAAGGCCTCATCGATGTGCTTGGTGGCAAGGAGAAGTTCGAGGCCAAGCTCGACTCACTCTTCTCAGAAGGTCGCTACTGGCACGGCAACGAGCCTTGTCATCAGATAGCCTGGCTTTACGACTTTATCGACAAGCGCGAAAAGACCATCGAGCGTGTAGCCCATATCCTTGATACAGAGTATAACGATACCCCAGGAGGCTTGTCGGGTAACGACGATGCTGGTCAGATGTCGGCTTGGTATGTGTTTGGTTCTATCGGATTCTATCCTGTTTGTCCGGCTACCGATCGTTATATGTTAGCTGCCCCCAGATTCCAGAAGGTAACACTGAACATGGAAAAAGGCAGGAAGTTTACGATAACGCCAAACTCCCTGCCCCTTAATCGGAACTATATTACTCAGGACGAGATTAAATATTAGGCTCGTCCCAGATCTTTGTCTGTGTGCAAGCAGTACCTAAAGTCTGGTTGCCAACCTTCAGGATAAAGTCGCCCTCCTCAAGGGTCCACTTACCATCGGCGCCTACAAAGGCTAAGTTCTTGGCAGGCAACTGGAAGGTAACAGTCTTTACCTCGCCTGGCTGCAACTCAATCTTGGTGAAGTCGCGCAGACGCTTGTTATCAGGTACGATAGATGCAACCAGGTCGCTGCTGTAAAGCAGAACAGCCTCCTTACCAGCCTTAGCGCCTGTGTTCTTAACATCTACGCTTACTGTCAGCACATCAGCAGCAGTAAACTGTTTCTTGTCAACCTTCAGGTTGCTGTACTCGTAGGTAGTGTAGCTGATGCCATAGCCGAAGGGCCACTGCAGACTTACCTTTGCATCGTAGTTGTAAGCGCCAGCCATGGTTCCCACCTCTTCTGATACCTTATAATCATAGGTGTTCAGCGAGTTAATCTCGCGAGGATAGGTGTAAGGCATCTTTGCCGAGAAGTTAGCATCGCCAGCCAACAGGTTAGCCAGTGCGTCGCCACCATAGTTACCAGGAATCAGGATATCTACCACAGCCTTAGCCAATGGCTCGATATCAGCAATCAGACGAGGACGACCCTCGTTCAGCACCATAACGATGGGCTTGCCAGTCTTGGCGAGTGCCTTTACCAGGTTGCGCTGGTTTGCCGACAGCCACAGGTCGTTCAGGTTACCTGGAGTCTCTGTATATGAGTTCTCACCGATACAAGCGATAATCACATCGGCCTTGGCGGCAGCGGCTACAGCCTTGTCGATCTCAGGCTCGTTCTCATCGTAGTAAGCACCATTCTCATTATAGGTTACACCCTGCTCCAGAATGATATTCTCCTTACCATACTTATTACACAGAGCCTCGTAGATGGTGTTGTACTTCTCTGAGAGTTCCTCTGCCTTCGAACCCTGCCAGGTGTAGCTCCAACCACCATGCAGACAACGCATCTGGTTGGCGTTAGGACCAGTCAACAGAATCTTCTTACCCTTTGCCAGAGGCAGAATATTGCCCTCGTTCTTCAGCAGCACCTCGCTCTCCTCAGCAGCCTTCAACGAAGCGGCTGCAAACTCAGCACTACCAAACTTCTCAAAGCCCTTTCCACCTGTGTTTGGCTTCTCGAAGAGGCCCAGACGATACTTGGCACGCAGGATACGGCGAACAGCATCGTCGATACGACTCATCTTCACCTTACCCTCCTGTACCAGCTCCTTCAGCAGGATACAGAACTCAACGCTATAGGGATCCATCGACATATCGATACCAGCATTGATAGCAATACGGATGGCATCTTTCTTATCCTTAGCTACATGTTCACGAGAGAACAGATTGTTGATATCAGCCCAGTCGGTAACCAGGAATCCATCCCACTGCAGGTCTTCCTTCAACCACTTAGTCAGATACTCGTAGCTGGCATGAACAGGCACGCCGTTGACTGAAGCCGAGTTAACCATCATGGTGAGTGTACCTGCCAAAGCAGCAGCCTTGAAAGGCTCAAAATACTTCTCGCGAATCATCTGTGGCGAGAGGTAAGCGGGGGTACGGTCCTTACCAGTCCAAGGAGCACCATAAGCAAAGTAGTGCTTGGTGCTGGTACCTACGTGATACTGGTCGATGTGGTTATTATCATCGCCCTGATAACCCTTAATTTCAGCAGTAACCATCTTTGAGTTTACGATAGCATCTTCGCCAAAGCTCTCATATACACGAGGCCAACGTGGATCGCGACTCAGGTCAACCACTGGGTTATACACCCAAGGACAGTTGGCTGCACGACTCTCGTAAGCTGTAATCTCAGCGCCTCTGCGAGCCAGCTCGGTATTGAACGATGCACCTAAGTTGATGGGCTGTGGGAAGAGTGTTCCACCCTGAGTATAGGTTACGCCGTGGTTGTGATCCAGTCCGTAGATATCAGGAATACCCAGATACTTCATCGACTTTTTTTGAATCAGCTGGATCCACTGCTGCCACTGGGCTACTGTTGGAGCCTTAGTGCCTGGTGCATTCAGGATAGATCCCACCTTCCACTTAGAAATCAGTGTATCGAGCATCTGCTCGTTCAGTTTCCACACACGCTTGGTATCACCCTGATAGATATCTACTGGGAATCCACCCAACTTGTCGATAATCTGCTGGTCGGTCATCTTCAGCAGATCCTTGATTTCTGCTTCCGATCTGCCATACTGCTGCATCACTGAACGAACCTTTTCACGATCTACCTTGGCATTCTCCACTGTCATATTGCCAATGATGTCGAGGTTCAGTTCCAACATCTGCCCGATCTTCTCGTCGAGTGTCATCTTAGCCAGAGTCTTCTCAATCTTCGCCTCCAGCGCCGCATCGCGGGGGATAGCAGGCTTTTGTGCTAACACCATTGTTGCAGCACAAATCATCGTCATCGATAAAATTGTTTTCTTCATAAATTGTGTTGAGTTAATGAATTCTGCCTGCAAAGATAGTAAAAACATTTTAATATCCATCCCTTTTTGCCATTTTTAAGACACCTTTATAGCGTTTCGCTCATTTTATTAATCCATATCAGTTGCTGTTGCTCATGCGCTGCTGCTCGGCTTTACCAGCACCTGTTCCCTTATACTTACTCTTCTGAGCATTGAAGGTGTAACGGATAGAGATGTCAAGACGATGGCTACGGCTTCGTGTTTTCTGCACACCGTAGAAGAAACCACAGTCCTGTGCTACATCCTGCACGCTACGCTGAAACACATCGCTGATGCTGGCACGCAAGCACAAAGCATCGTTTTTCAGCCAGCACTTCTGTACCACAAAACAAACATTATACGAGGGTGAGAGCATACGGAAGTTCAGCACGTCACCTTTGGTCTGGATGTTTGTATTGGCCTCCAACTGCCAACTATGCTTGAAGCGGAAAGTGTTATTCAGATCGAAGAAGAAGATAGGCTTAGTGAAGGTCACATCCGTCTTACCTGTATCACTACGAGGATCGTCGAACGTCATCGTGTTCCAGAACTTCTGCCCGCCGATAGTCCAGCTTGGGCTATATACGCCCCATGTGGGATTGGCCGACAGGAAGATGGCCAAATTGCGAAC
The DNA here is from genome assembly GCF_000687715.1 of Xylanibacter ruminicola Ga6B6. Lineage (GTDB taxonomy): Bacteria > Bacteroidota > Bacteroidia > Bacteroidales > Bacteroidaceae > Prevotella > Prevotella ruminicola_B. Next base: position 25,824 of record NZ_JHXD01000002.1, on the reverse strand, counting down.
GGGGTCAGGCAGATTGGCCTGCTTCAGTAGCATGATACCTTCGTTGTTATAAGCCATTGGTACCTGAGTGATAGTGTTGTCGCGACGTTCGTAGGCAGCAAACAGGTTGATCCACTTCCAACGGGCATTGATGCTCACCTCCTGCATGGTTGCGTTTTTCAGTTTCGAGTCGCCCTGCAGCAGGGTATATGAGTTCAGATAGATAATATGGTCATTCAGTGCGCTGTAGCTTGGACGCACGGTTTTCATGGTGTAGCTCAGCGAGGTCTGGATAGGCCCCAACTGCTTTGACCATGTGATGTTGGGGAAGAACTCGTCCTGATAGCGCGTCATATTGTTCTCGGCATCCAGATTGTCCATATAGTCAAAACCCACATGCTCATAACGCAGTCCGGCACTTACGGTACCATATTTATCCAGGTTGGCATTGTAAGCCACAAAGGCTGCCACGTTGTTTTCCTTTACATCCGCATCGGTAGAGGGGAGAGGGTAATTTGTGATAGCCGAACTGCTCTGTCGCTTCACGAAACTCATCTCTGTTCCCGCCTGCAACTGTCCTTTCCACACAGGATAGCTCAACACCAGTTTAGCAGCCCAGAGGCGTGACCATGTATGCGAGTTCTGCTGCATGGTTTGGGCTTCAGGCAAATACACATCTATCTGGTTGTCGTCATTCTCCTTATCCGTCAGGAAATCCACGTTCAGATCAATGTTCAGTTTGTTCACCTGACCGTTATAATAGGCATTGCCCTGCCAGTTATAGGGGTAGTGTGTATGATCGTCCTGGTGCGAAAGGTCGCGACCTGTGAGATTGTTGTCAGTATCTACCCACATGTTGTAATACGTTTTAAACCGGTCGTGGCGTTCTACTCTGGCACCTAATGAATGCTTGTCGTTAATCTGCCAGTTAAAGCCCAGGTTATAGTTCATGCCCTCTCCACGCCAATAGTTACGAGTGTGGGTGTCCTGAAGAATATTCCTGATGCCTTCATCGGCCTTTAAGAATGTAGATTGCGTAATGCGCAGATCGTCGGGGCTATCCCACGACCAGTAGTTTACCATACCAAACAGGTCGAGGTTGTTGTGGCGATAACGCAGGTTCAGTGTGCTGCTGGGATCGCTGTAGCCAGATATAAGATTCTGATTGTTGGCAGCCATCAGGTCGAAACCAAAACCAGCTCCCTCCCGGCGAATAGTCTTGATACGTACTACAGCCGAAATGGTGGCATCGTACTGCGCACCAGGATTAGTAATCACCTCTACGCTCTGTATCTCTTCTGAACGCAGTCGTTTCAGTTCATCCTTATCCTGCATCTTTCTTCCGTTAATATAAAAGATAGGTGTACCCTTTCCCAGCACCTCCAGGTCTTCGCCCTTCAGCGTCATACCTGGTACCTTGGCCAGCATTTCCTGAGCAGTACCCGACTTGCCCAAGACAGTACCCTGAATGGTGGTAATCATCGAGTTGCCTGTCAGTTTGGTTTTAGGCATCTGGCCCTTCACCACTATCTCACTGAGCATCGCCTGATCTTCCTCCATCTGGATGGTACCGATTTCCATTCCCTTTACGTCAACATACTTGGTACGATATCCGATATACGAGAATCGTAGAATGCAACAGACTTCAGAGACTTTAATCTGGAAGAAACCATCCACATCGCTCGTTGCACCTTGTATATAAGTAGAGTCGGATGCGAGCAGTGCCACACTCACAAATGGCAAAGGTTCACCCTGCGCGTCAATTACACGTCCACCTACATCCTCGGTCATAGCCTCGGCTGATAAACACATCATCATTGCAGCCATTATGGCCATCATTTTAAAACTAATCTTTTTCATTTTCCTCATTATTAAATGTTATAAAATGTTTTGTCTATTTGATGCTACATAAGCATTAAAAAGTTGCAATCCTCCCCTATTTTGGGACGAATTGCAACTATTTGTGACGAATAACAGGGATAAACAGCATGAAAATGCAGCAGAGAGTACGACAAATTGTAAAAATGTGAGAAATTGTTTGTTTTTTTACTCGCTTCTTTGTATCTTTGCGGCTTGTATGAAACAAGGACGCAAAGAAACGATAACAACGAGAATTATCAGCACTACGTTTACAGTAGTGGCACTGGCAGTGTTCAAGCCTTTCTGGATGTCGGATTGGCAATGGCAGGGATATGCACATCTGATAGTGTTGGGAGTAATTGGCTTCCTCATCTGCATGATGACGGACATCATCCTGAAATATGTTGTCAAGATGCCGAGGTCATTCAAGAAAGGCGCCGAATACATCATCCGCCGCAACCTCATATTTCAACTTATCAATACACCGCTCGTGGCATTGAGCATCTGCCTCTATCGCCATTTCGTGCTGAACGAACATGATGCAGGCAACCAGCTTTCAGTTGTCAATTTCCTTGAAACCCTTGCCATCATTGCCTTCTGCTCGTTCGCCATCGGACTCTATTGGCGCTTCAAATACCGTAGCAAATATTTAGCGATAGAACTGGAAGATACGCGGCTGCTGAACGAGGAATTGAAGAAGATGCAGGAGCCCGAACAATCATTGCCGAACGAAGCAGAACACTCCATTGAGAATTCTCAACCGCAAGAGCTCACACTCACTGGTACCACTAACGAATCGGTGACGTTACAGATTTCCGACCTATTATATATAGAGGCTGTGGGCAATTACGTCAGGGTCAGTCATCTGCGCAACAATCAGGTACATACCGACATGCTTCGCGCCACGATGAAACTCATGGAGGAAACGCTTGAGTCCTATCCAATGATAGTCCGTTGCCACCGCGCTTTCATGGTCAACCTTGGTCAGGTAGAGCAGATTATCTCACATTCTGGCACTACCCAGCTGCTCATCAAGCATTGTCACGAATCACTCCCCGTTTCGCGCAGCAATATGGCACAAGTTAGAGCTGCGATTCAGATAGCCCAGCCTCTCTAATGTCTTGACAGCATCAGGCACGATGCGAGAAGCCTGGGAATTATCGTAAGTGCTTCCCGGATGGAAGGGATTGGGAATGTCGGAACGGCCACGTAACCCATGGTCGATCATATACTGCAGTGAAAGGTCGGCACGGTTGGTAAAACATCCGTCAGCAGTCACAACCTCATCCATGTCAGTTTTCTCCAAAGCCCCTCTAACGGACCGCGAGGATGATTGGAGAACCAATATCTGGCAAAGAGATACTGACAAACAACCATGCCACATCCTACCATCACAGCATAGGTAACACCTAAATGGCGATAGCAAGCCAGGCCATAGCCGCAGAAGATAGCACAGCCGATGATGGACTGGAGCAGATAGTTAGTAAGACTCATACGTCCGAAAATACACAAATGATGCAACACCTTGCGCACGCCCTCAGAAGCATACCATGCCGAAACGATGGCCGACACAATCATCATCAATATCATCAGATTGTAGATCGGGTTAAGCCACGAGGCTATCTCGCTAAAATCCACAATACTCAGCACAACTACCACCAACGCCGATCGCCATAACAGTTGATGCCATATCTGCAAATTACGCCCTTCGTTATAAAACATACGCTGGCGGCCCAACTGCATACCTAAAATAAACAGGCACAGCAGCTGGGTCAGTCGTCCGCTGAAGATATTGAAGCGGAAATTCACCTCAAATCCATATCGCAGGTTGGTAAGGGTATTCTCCCAGAATGTACCATGCTCATGGGCACTGTTGATCTTGCTATACACTTCCCACAAGGTGCTGTGGTCGATGGTGGTGCCAGTCAGCAGGCAGAAGAGTTCTACAGGCTGGATGGCTAATAAGGCTATTATACACCACACCCACTTCGACGGCAGATAACTGATTGGGATGAGCAGCAGACCATAACAGGCATAAAGCATCAGGATGTCGCCATCGTAGAAAGCCACATTGACTATGCCGAAGAGGAACAACAGGCACATGCGCCAAGCAAAGCGCCCAGAGAAATTATTGCCTTTCTGCTGCTGATTATCGTTCATGATGAAGAAACTCAAGCCGAAGAGCATGGCGAAGATGCCGTACATTTTACCAGACAGCAGCCAAGCCAGTACATCGGCCACCATCTGGTCAGTCGCCAGCGTATGGGTTATCGGCTCCTGCGTAAAGATATTAAAGTGTTCCACCGAGTGATACAGGATAATGCCGGCTACAGCGATGCCTCTCAGGGCATCAGCCACATCGATTCGAGTGTTTGCCAGATGACGAGATTGATACATAGTCTTTACTTTTATAATTCCATTTCAAATTCTTTCCATTCATCACCGTCGATCAAATAGGAACCTTCGCCTATGATGCGGAAGCCTACCGATTTGTAGCATTCTACGGCAGAAATATTCTCGCAAAACACACCGAGCGTAATCTGCTTAGCGCCGAGTTTCTCCCTTGCATATTCGATAGCCTGTCGTAACAACTGCTTACCATATCCATAGCCTCGCTTCGTATTATCTACAATCACAAAGCCGAAACGGATGATGCTTTTATCCTCAGAAGGACGTCGTAACAGAATATGGCCGATAATCGTATCACCCACTACTGCCGTCAGTGGATACATGTTGTCGCCATTGTATTGCGCCATCATCTCCTCAAGCTTGGCAGGAAAATCCTTATACCTGTCGGCACTCCAAAGTCGGAAGGCATGCTTATCCTTACACCAACTCAGAATTGTCGCTGCATCATCAGACAGAAATGGTCTAAGAGTCATATCTAATGATGATTTCTTGGCACGACAGTTTACGTGCTTCGGGGGTGTCATGAAATCTTGCATTTTCTTTCTTTTTAATGTTTTGACGCTACAAAATTACGAATTGTTGCCGAGACAAACAAACATTAGGGATAAATTACACATATTTGTGATGAGTTACGTTAAAAAACGAACCCTATATTTACGGTGAGGGCGTGATTACTGATATCCTCAATGTATTGTGTGAGTACGAACGAAGACTCATAAGACTAGAGTTGAGAGGAGTTCTGCCGACGCATCGAGACCGTTCAGCAGAAATATCCCTGGATAGTGGCAATGGTAAACGGAAAGGTGGTTGGTTATGCCTTTTTGCCAGCGAGCGTAAGTGCCCATCTCTGGCGTATCTAATTGTCTAATGTTCTCATCATACAATTTTCTCCATATATACAAATTCTAATTGATCATCCACCCGCCTACGGTCAAACTCTTGATAGCCCATCTTCTGATACAGTCGGATGTTGTCAATGCTACGGGTGCTCGTAAACAGCTCATATCTCTTTTGAGGGTAATACTCCTCTATCCTCCTCAGAAGTTTCGTGCCATAGCCACGATGTCTGTAATCGGGATGAACCATCAGTTTTCCTACATAGACGATTCCTTTCATCTCCCATGCACGAATAGAACCTATAATGAGATTATCTGTATCCACCAACTTCAGGATAATACCTTTGTGGTATTCCTCAATCACCTCATCTAGTGTTTGCTTTAAGGGTGGTATATCTTTGTTGCCAAATAAGGCAGCCTCACTCTGATAAGCAAGGTATTGCAGATTGAGAATCTCCTGCAAATCGTCCATGTTGGCCTTACTGATACTGTCTTTCATCATATTTCTATTAGATCACTCATAGTCTATTTATTTTGCATAAAACATAAGATATTCCTCCAAATGAGCTTTGATATAATCAATGGTATGATGTCCTTCGTTTAAATGATTCTGAACCAGAACGCCACGGACTGCCAATCTTTCTGCCAGTTGCGCACATCCTCGATAAAATCCACCTTCGTCCTCACTTCCTGCGTCAAGATAAATCTCCATAGTTGAAGGCAAAGTACACTTCTGAACCAGGAAAAGCGGATTATTTGCTTTCCATTGCTCACTGGTTCCGAAATAATGCAGGTCGTCATCATCCAATACGTCTTCGATGGCAGGCATGTGACCGCCTACTCGCTCAAAAAAATAAGGATGGCGGAAAGCGTAGTTCAAGGCAATGAAGCCTCCAGCCGAAACCCCTCCAATGCAACGTACACTCGTTTTGTATTGTTTCTCTACAATTGGCATCACCTCGTTAAAGAAATAATCTTCGAAAGCACCTAATCCTAGTGTATCTTCCATCCTTGGGCAGACAATTAGCATTGGTTTCATCCTGCCATCTGCAATCATTCTGTCTGCAACGGTTTGTATATCCAAAGCATAAATAATAGACTCGTCGCCACTACGCCCGTGCATAAAATAGAGAACAGGTAATCCCTCGCAAAAATTGGTTGGCATATAAATCGTAACAGCCATAGTCTTACCTAGAGTTCGGCTTTGTATTTCTATTGTATCAATTCTTGATTTAATCATCCTCTTCATAATTATTCAATTACAAAACTAGTTAGCGTGCCAGCATTCCTTCAAAAATGCCATTCACGGTCTTGACGAATGCATCTGAAGGGAGCATAGGTGTATCAAGATATGCCTGTGTCTCGTCAGAGATCCGTTCCATTTTCTTGAACTCCGCACCAGCTTGCTTGACTTTCTCTAAGTAGGGAGTAGTGAAACTCTCGGTATTGGGACTCATAAAGAATGAGCCCTCGGCACAACAGATGTAACTGATATTCTTGCCATACATGTGGCGCATGGCAAACAGAAGTCCATCGAAGTTTCCCCTCATGTTAGGCAGTCCTGCTGTCGAAATCAGTACCGTTTTCTTGGTGCCTTCCTCATAACCATAGTGATGGGCAATGCCATCAGAATCGATATACATCAAAGGCGAGTTAAACGATACTGTTCTATCCATCAGTGCCTTACAATGCGAGGGTACGCCATAGGCATAGAGAGGTATCGACCAGATAACCAGGTCGGCTTGGCGAATTTTCTCCATCACTTCTGTTGCATCGTCCTTCTGCACACACTTGCCTGATGTCTTAAACCAACAGGCATAGCAAGCTCTGCAGGGATTGATATTAAGACCAATGGTAGTTACAAGCTCCACTTCCGAAGCCTCTACTTCGAGACCTTCCAGAACTGTTTTGGTAAGTTTAAGCGTTGTGCTGCGCTCCTTATTTGCTGATGCGTTAATGACTAATACTTTCATTATTATATTTTATTTATTATGATTTGACGCTGCAAAGGAACGCATAATTGCTGAGACAGCCAAATATCTGGGATAAACAGCAATGATTTGTGACGAAAGGGAGCGCTAATCGTGAGTTACAGGAGCGCGCATCTATGTAGCACCATGCAATGATGACAATTCTAATCTCAACACTCTGATAGGCCTGTTCTCACCTTGATACTGGTTTTCGTCTATGCAAATCTCGCCTGTGGGAACGAAACCACACTTTTCCATTACTCTACCAGAAGCTGGATTATCTACGAAGTGGCCGCTAATGAGCGATTGGATGTCCGTCGATTCTCGGATGTGGTCTAACATCAGGCGCAGTGCCTCTGTGCAGATGCCCTTATTCCAATAGGGCTTGGCCACCCAATAACCAATGAGCGGTTCACCCTCGCGGGCCGGCAGATCGCACTCGCACGACGGGCCGTACCCCATAGCGCCAATAGGCTCGTCAGTCTCTTTTAGAACGATAGCCCATGTGTGCAGCACGTCATTAAATACAGTGCGAATAATCTCCAGACTCTCCTCCACATTCTGATGAGGTGGCCATCCTGCACGAGGCCCCACATCAGGATCAGAAGCCCATTTATACAGTGTCTCCGCATCCGATTCGCGCCAAGGGCGCAATATGATACGATTTGTTTCCATTGTAATTCTATTCATTTGATATTATCGTTTTCTCTTCCCATGCTTTCAGGAAAGCAAGCTGTTCTGGCGTATGAAACCAATGTTCTCCATCAGGCATGATAGTGACCTGGCACTGATGCTGACTGATGAAGTCGTGACCTACTTCCTCGCTGACAATCAAGTCCACTTCTGGGCGAAGGATGTAGGTAGGTGCAACCAAACTTGTAATTGGGTTATTAACAACCCACTCGTAATAGTCGTCCTCGCGCTGTGGCATCAGCTCTATAAACCGCTTCATATCGAGAATTGGAGAAACAAGCAATGCCTGCTCCACTTTCTTGCTCTGGAAAGCCAACAACGTAAACCACGAACCTATACTGTTAGCACGAACAGATACCGATTGCCAATTATCATATAGATAATCACGTATCTCATTCAGCAAAGGCAGTACCTCCCAAGGCTTGCGCTCTACAGGCAGGTCGATACCCAGAACTTGATAACCTTTGGGCACAGCCACCTCTGCAAAGGCCAATGCCTCTTCCTTGCGTCCATGCAACCCATGCACAAACAGGAACACTTTCTCGCTCTTCTCGCCAATAATCAGCGCCGGCGTAGAGTCAATATTTAATTCAACAACCTTCATGCTTTGTTGTTCATCATTTACTCAATTACGAAACTACGTGGATAGAAATCGCTGTAGAAACGGCCATCGGTAGCAGTGAACTTCAACACGCAGTAATTAGGATCGGTGACGCCGCCTGGATAGTACTCTGTGTCGCCATCGCGCCAGATCATCTCCTTCGAGGCTGCATCCGTCAGCACCTCCATTGTACCTCTGAGCATCATGCCCTTAAATCCTTTAGCATCGCAGAAATAGATGCTTGCCTTGGGATTGGCCTTGTATTGAGCCACACGTATTGAGAATGTGTTGGTTGTAAAGTAGAAGGTTTTGATACCCTCACGTTTGCGTGGTTTCAACATGGCCTTGGTCCAAGGGAATCCGTCCTGATCGACCGATGAGATGTAAGCGATGGGCTGTTTGTCGGCCATCTGTGCAATAAGTTCTTTAACGCCTGCCAAAGCAGGGTTAACATTCATCACTTCATCGTTACTAACATCCAACGTTTGGCGCCAGCGCTTCAACTGGGGAAAGTACGATTTCATCATACCGATATATTCCTCTTTTGTAATGGGTTTCTCCAATCCCTCGTTTACTGCGCCAACAAACTGTGCACAATGTTCAATCATCTCTTCCATCGTGCAGTCCTGCAAGAATTTTCCATCCTTGTAGCAATACATACAGTAATCTTCGTTCTTACTGCCATCGGCATTAGTACCGAGGACTTCCTCTGTGAGTGGCATTCCGCAACTCTGACAAAATCTTTGTTCTTTATTCATATTCTTATGTTGATTATTGACGCTGCAAAAGTACACATTGTTTCAGATAGCAACAAATTTCTGGGATAAACAGCATCGATTTGTGACGAATGGGGGTTAGCATAACCTAAGCCATAACTCATCATTTTCTCCATCGTTTTAGCATCGGGAAGAAACCTTGCATCATCTGCTTATACTCTTCTTTGGTCATGGGCTTGGGCATGTTCTTGTTTACCTCATCAATAAACTGGGTGCAATGCTCAATCATCTCGTCCATGTTGCAGTCCTGCACAAACTTGCCATCCTTGTAGCAATACTGGCAATAATCAAAAATGGTACTGCCGTCTTCGTTTGTACCGCAATCCTCGATACGCGTCAATGGCATGCCGCAACTCTGGCAGAACTGTGGCAGTTGGCCCTCTTGGAATGCTTTCTCCTTCTGAGAGAAGCTAGCTTCGTAAGCCTCGAAAGCCTCTGGGTTTTCATCGGCTACAAAATAGCCCTTGGGAGGGCAATAGGTTGCCTCGGCGATACCATTGTTCTTAAGCCAACCAGGAATTAGTTCCTGAGCCAGGAAATAAGGCACTTCGGCATCTTTCGGCTCGGCATGATAGTGAATGTTCAGTTTGCTGGCAAGGTCGAAGCCTGCATGTTTGTAAAACTCGATGTTACCCTCCATACAGATAAAGCCGATACCCTTGTCGCGAGCCTTATCCAAGGCATATTGCAGCAACTTCAGACCATAGCCCTTGCGCTTGTAGGCAGGATGAATGCTGATGGGGCCGAATGTCCACGAAGCTTTCTTGCTGCCATCATCAAGCACAAGTTCGGCCTTCGAAAACATCACATGACCGATGATCTTTCCATCTACCTCCATCACAAAATCCAGCTCTGGTATAAAGTCGGGATTGGTTCTATACTGATTGAGCACGTAATGCTCTGTGCATCCAGGACGATATACGTTCCAGAATGCCTCACGCGTCAGGTTCTCTACATCACGATAGTCTTTTGTATCTTCTAATCTAATAATCATTGTTATTTTTGATTTTAATTATTTACAACTTATTGATAGCCTTACGGCACTTTTGTTTGTCTTTCTCGGTCAGCGCGGGATGCATGGCTGTGCCGCCACGCTCGATGGTACTTACGATTTTGAAACCTGCATAGCGGGCTATCTCACGCATGGCACGGATAGCTCCGCGCGACTGTTTGAACAGAATGTTCCAAGGCCATGGCGTAGTGCAGGTGCTGATAAGGATACCCTTCTTACCTTTCATCAGCGGTTCTGGAAAACGATTAGTATCACGCATCATGCCATACACCTGACGGTCGAACATCAGTTTCATCTGTCCAGGGATGTTGCCCCAGTAGCAAGGTGCACCCATGATGATTGCATCAGCCTGCTGCATCATCTTCAACACCCGCTGCGAATCATCTTCAGCCAGCACACATTTCTCCTTCGTGCGACACGCCATACAGCCTTTGCAAGGCTTCACGGTAAGGTCGTTGGTATAGACCATCTCCACCGTATCGCCTCGCGTTTCAGCCTCCTCCTGCATGATGCCTAGCATCTGGGAAATCAGCCCCTTCTTCCGAGGGCTGCCATTTATAATCAGAATGTTCATATTCTCTTTTGTACTCAAAAATCTATTTTATTTGTATCGCCCACTGAAAATCCTTTTACGCAGACACTTTATGGCGGGTTTATAATAATCTATCTCCATCGCTTCGAGGGTACGTTTCAACTCGTCCATCAGTTCTGGATAGAAGGTGCACATGCGAAAGGCGAGTTTCATGCAGAGCGTTTGGGTGCCAGGAAACTCTTCGATGCTGACCATGTGCTCGAAACAGAAATCAAGGAAGTCAGTCCGCAAATCATCCTCGTCCATTTTCAGCTTTTCGATGATGTTCAGCGTTAGCCGCCTCACCGACGAATTCTCCGTCTGCATGGCCTGATCTATCAGCTCATTGTATATCACCTTCAATTCCGACAACTCTTCGTCCTTAGCTTTGGTCAGACCCCACAAAGCAGTTCTCGCCACACGATAGTCGGTGTCGAAGGCATAGCGTTGGGCAAAGCCCAGAAAATCACCTTTCGCCTTAATCTCTTGGTATATCTCCAGAGCTCCGCCCTCACTAAAAGTCTGGTTCAATCTCTCACTTGTTATCGCCATTGTAACTATTTATTCTGGTTTTGCCCAGAATACCTCTGGGTCGGTTGTGGTATCACACTTCCAATTGTTGTTAACGAAGCCTACTGGTATAAGTCTGACGTCACCTTCAGGATCGTTGTCGCGATAGACGCTCTCAGGATTAAAGCGGTTAAGCTTCTTGCACACAAAGTAGTACAGGTTCTTCGCCATATAGGTTTCCAAATAGTATTCCTTTGTCTGCTGCGACTCATGGTTCCAGTTGGCTGTCTCACAAAGCACCAAGGGCTGGTCGTTAATGAGTCGTTCGCGCACTTCGGCGATGCTAAGCAGCGTGCCGTTCTCATCAGTCACCCAGGCATCCATCGTGGGGTCGATATAAAGCCATTTCTGCAACTGACTCGACCACACCGTGTTAATCACATGGCACTCATAATCGAGCGAATCGGCAGGCATGCAGGTCACGTAGCGGGCAGGAATGCCCATCGACAGGTACATCTCGCAGAGCGATATGGCCAGCTGGCGGCAGTTCACCCCCTTGCCAGTAGCCTTGTAATAGTTGTAAAGGTCGATGGCATCCAACTCGGCAAACGCCTGGTTGCTGCCGTCGTGGCGGATGTTGTCGTGGGCAAAGTGCAGCAGATTGATAATCTTCGACAGTTCATCGCCCTGACCTGCTACAGAATCGAGTTTAAAGTAATCGCGAACCTTGCAGAGATTGTTCGATCTCTTGGGTTGATAACGGAACTCTACCTTCGCATCATCCTTTGCATACGGGGCCGACTTCTTCAGCACATTCAGCGGCTGACGGTCTTTCACTTGCGCCTGTAGCGCCTGGTATTTCTTGTCCTTGCGCAGCGAGACGAGGTCGTTGTCGTTCACCATATTATTATAATCCTTATAGCCCAGCTCGACAGACTGCCCCAATGCCGCAAGCGCCTGTTTCTTTTGTCCCACTATCGCATAGCAGCATGCCTGGTCGTAGTAAAGCAGTCCTTTCTGCTCCAGAATGGCTCCCTCGGGGATGGGGGCCACTTTGAAAATCGTGGTGGTGTCGAGCATCGCGATACAACTTGCCAGTGGGGCCAGCGCATCCTTGTGCTTTCCACTATGCATCTGGTCACGATACTGTGTCTGATACTTAGAGAACTCATTTTGAAAGTCCATCATTCGTTGATTCTGAGCCTTTGTGTTCATAGCACTCATCATCACAATGGTCAATGCCATCAATAATTTAAGTTTATTCATACTCTCCAGTTTTTATCATTTGACGTTGCAAAGATAAGCATAGTTGCAAGAATAAGCAAAATTTTGGGATAATCTGCGTACTTTTGTGATGAATCGCTTGGTCAAATCGCAGAATTACATTATTTTTGCGGCATGAAACGAATTAATTGGCTACTCATTACATTACTGCTGGCTGCATGCAGCAAAACAGACAAACAGTTTATTATCGAAGCAGAGACACTTGTTGGAGAACACGCCGACAGCGCCTTGTACGTACTAAATAAGGTAGAAGATGCCACCCGACTGAAGGGCGAATGGAAGGCTCGTTACTGGATGGCTATGGCCCAGGCACACATTGGCACCTACCAAGCGTTGTCGGAAGACTCGTTGGTGCTTTATGCTGCCGAATATTATCAGGACAAGGATAGCGCCATGCTATGCAAGGCCCATGCTTTGGCATCGTCGTACTACTGGTGGCGCGACAGCTTTGCCAAGGCCAAGGACATGATGCGCCTGTCGGTAGAAGAGAGTAAACGCGCTAACGATCGCAAAGGCACCATCTCAAAACTCCGAAGCCTGGCCCGCATGGAATCGCTCGAAGGTAATCTGGATGGACTGAAACGCTATACCGAAGAGGTGGTGAAACTGGATGGCGGCGATAAGAACCAGGCCAAGTTGCTCAACAGTCTGGCTATCGAATATTTCTATCATGGCAACTACGATGCAGCCATCGCTACGATGGAACGTATCGCAGCTTATAGGGATACAGCCGCCGACTCCATCTATATCTGGAATGATGTGATGCGTAACTATGCTGATATGCTTGTAGCCATGGGCCAGCTGGATAAAGGCATCCAGCTGCAAGAGTATATATTAGATCACTATCAGCATTCCACGATTCTTGAAGACAACAAGATTGGCGCACTCTTCTCGCTGTCGCATGCCTGGCTGCTGAAGGGCGACAAACAGAAGGCCCGGCAGTATATGGATATGGTAGATGAAGAAAAAGCTACCGATGCCACCCGATTCTGCATGATAGCCCACCGCATGGTACTGAACTATGCCACTACAGGGCGATATGATATGACCGAAATAGCCGAGTATGCCAACAATAAACGCGATAAACGCGAAAAGAGCGAAGCTGTGGCCGAAGCCAAGGAGTGGTCGATGCATAATCTGCGCGACCATGAGCTGATGCTAACCGTTTCGCGCCAGCGCCAACTCATCTTCTTCCTGGCACTCACCTTAGCATTGATAAGCATTATATTCGGACTGTCGGTATTGGCAGGCAAGCGCAAAAAGCTGCTGGCCAAGCAGGAAGAGGAACTGAAGCTGCTGAACGAGCAGTTAAAAAGTCTGCAGAATGTACGTAAGGAAACACCCGTTGCCACAGCCGAACATGCAGCACCTACACATATCACGTTTACTGGCTCAACCAGCGATACGTTATCGCTCGACATCGCCAATCTGGTATATATAGAAGCAGTTGGCAACTATGTAAAAGTTTACCAACTGCTTGATGGGAAAATTAAAAACGATATGTTACGCGCTACCTTAAAACAGATTGAGGAACAACTAAGCGCCTATCCTATGATGGTACGCTGCCATCGCGCCTTTATTGTCAACCTCGAACAGGTAGAGCAGATTATCTCGCACACTGGCACCACCCAGCTTGTAATGAAGAATTGCCATGATACCATACCTGTTTCGCGCAGTAACATGGCACAAATTAAGACAGCGATTAAGGATATGTTATGATCCTATGCGGGCCTGCACATCCTTACCTGCTCCCGTGCCCTTGTACTTGCTGCGGGTGGCATTAAAGCGGTAGATGAGCGTTGTTACCAACTTATGGGTTGAGTAACGGTTGGTCTGTTTGAACCAATTATATCCCAGATCGCACACCTCGTTCACATGATGGCGCTGCAAGCAATCAAGTACGCCCACACGTACCACAAGCGAGCGGTCCTTCAGGAAACTCTTCTGTACAATCAATCCCAAACGCAGACTGTAGGTGTCGTTGTAGAAAATATACGAGTTACCATTTGAACGGAACATCACGTTGGCATCAAACTGCCAGCCGTGCTTGAGAGTAAACGTATTAAAGGCGTTTACGGTATATGTGGGCTTATCGCAGTACACACGATACTGGTGGTTGTGCGGCCCCTCTACATCCAGATACAAATTCTGCTTCTCAATACCTAATGTGGCGTTGAGCGACCAGATGCCCACATGTGGTGTGAGCGACAGATAGGCACTCAGCGTCTTGATGGGCTTATCCAGATTACGATGCTTGACGAGTGTGGCATCCTTCTGGGCGGTATTGATTTCCGTCCACTGGATAATGGCATTCTTGGTATGCTCGTACGAGGCCGAGAGGTTAATCCACTTCCAGGCCAGGTTCAGCGTCAGGTCGCGGATACGTTCGTTCTTCAACTGCGAGTTACCAGCCTGCAGGGTATAGCGACTGATGTAGGTTACGGCATCGTTCATGGCAAAAAAGCTGGGGCGCTCGGTCTTCAAACTGTATGAGAGACCCGCCTGAATCTTGCCTAACGTTACTGCATACGATGCTGTGGGGAACCACTCGTCCATCGAACGGT
This sequence comes from Xylanibacter ruminicola Ga6B6, assembly GCF_000687715.1. GTDB lineage: Bacteria > Bacteroidota > Bacteroidia > Bacteroidales > Bacteroidaceae > Prevotella > Prevotella ruminicola_B. The sequence goes on along the minus strand of NZ_JHXD01000002.1, from coordinate 10,759 downwards.
GCAGATAGTCGTTGTTACTGGCATCGTCGTAGTCTAACAGCGTATGCTCGTAACGTAAACCCGCACTAGCCTGTCCCCATTTACCAAAGTCGCAACCATACTCGGCAAAGGCCGCAATGTTATTCTCCTTAATGTCGGCATCGGTATTGGCAATGGTAGTCTTATCAATCCAGTAAGTGTTATTACGTTTCACAAAACTCATCTCGGTTCCTGCATCCAACGAACCCTTCCAGATAGGGTACGACAGCACCAGCTTGGCAGCATACAGATGGCTGTTGGTACCCGACTTACTGAGCACATAGTCGTTCTGTATCTGGCTCAGCTCCACATTCTCGCGGTCGGTATCGGTACCACCCTTCATAAAGTCGAAGTTAAAGTCGATACCTAACTTACCCACCTTACCATTGTAATAGGTATTGGTGAGTATGCCCAGAGGTTTGCTTTCTTTGCTGGTCTGGTGCGAGTACAGATGGTCGATCTTTACGTTATTCTCTATCACATCCTCATCGTATATCACCTGGTTGGTACCGCTTTTGGGGCGGTGTGTCAGGTCTATGCGCGCACCTAATGAGTGGTTCTCGTTCAACTGCCAGTTCACACCAGCGCTATAGTTCAGCTGGTTGTACTTCCACGTCATGGTGTAAGGGCCATGCTGATAAAATGTCTTCACGTCAGTCATGGTCTTATCCTCTATCGTACTGTATTGGCGATAGTCCTGATGGTAGAAATATACCTGTCCGAACACATCTACCCCATCCTTGCGGTAGTTGGCCCCCAGCTTTACCTGTGGACGGTCGAAATCGTAACGCAGGTCGCGTTCGTTCGAGAGTGTCGCATTCAGTCCCAGACCCTCGCCCTTCAGCTTCTTGGTTCTGATACGCACCACGGCACGTATCTGCGCATCGTACTGGGCACCTGGGTTGTTAATCACCTCTACATCGCGAATGTCCTCGCTGCGTAGGCGCTTCAGTTCGCTGTCGTCGCGCATCTTGCGACCGTTAATATAGATAAGAGGCGTACCCTTGCCTAATACCTCGGGAGCCTCATCGGTACCAGTCATGCCTGGCACCTTTACCAGCAAGTCGCCCAGTGTACCTGCCGATGCCAGCGCCGTACCATCCACACGGGTAACCATAGCGTTACCCTTGAGGCGAGTGTGAGGGAGGCCGCCTTTAATGACGACCTCCTTCAGATTTAAATACTTGTCTACAGATTCTATCGAGTCCTGAGGCTCCTGCGCCCAGCTTGTTGTACATACAAGGGCCAGGGCAGTTGCCGCAACATATTTTTTTACCATACTAATGCACGTTTCTCCTTAGGGATAAACATCTTGTCGCCCTGCTTGATACCGAAGGCATCGTACCAGGTATCGATCATAGGCAGAGCAGCCATCACACGGATACGGGCAGGTGAGTGCACATCGCTATTAACCAGCATGGCCGTGTACTCAGGGGTGCTGTTGCAAGCCCAAACACGGGCATAGGCCAGATAGAAACGCTGAGCAGGGGTAAAGCCCTCGATATTGCTCAGTGGCTCCTGCTTCATGCGGTTCTCGTAAGCACGATAAGCAATCTTCAAACCACCGTTATCGCTCACGTTCTCGCCAAGCGTCTTCTGTCCGTTAACCTTCAAACCAGGCACAGCCTCCTGCTCGCTAAACCAGTCGGCAATCACCTTGGTACGCTGGTCGTAATTGGTCTTATCGTCAGCTGTCCACCAGTTCTTCAGGTTACCATCCTTATCAAACTGACAACCCTGATCGTCGAATCCGTGGGTCATCTCGTGTCCCATTACTACACCAATGGCACCGTAGTTGCTGGCGTAATCGGCATTTACATCAAAGAATGGTGGCTGCAGGATGGCTGCAGGGAAGTTGATGCTGTTGAAGAGGGGATGATAAAAAGCGTTAACCGTCTGAGGTGTGCAAACCATGCGGGTTTTATCAACCGGCTGGTGCCAGTACTTACGGAACATGGCAGCACGGGCCTCCTGAGTGATACGGATGAAGTTCTCGACCAGATTCTCGTTCTCACGGATATCCACAAACTTCTCCATATCCTCCCACTTATCGGGATAGCCTACATTAATATGCATGGCATGCAGCTTCTCAAGTGCCTTGGCCTTGGTGCTATCGCTCATCCAGGTATTCTCGTTTAAACGATCCTCGAAGGCCTGCTGCAAATCCTTTACCAATCGTACCACACGCTGCTTACTGCTCTCGGGGAAGTACTCCTGAACGTACAGCTTACCAATGGTTTCACCCAGACTACCGCTGATGGTTGAAACAGCACGCTTCCAACGGGGCTGCTGCTCCTGTACACCACTGATGGCTTTCTGCGCCTCGAAAGCACGATCACCAAAAGCATCGCTCAGGAAACCGCTGTAAGAGCGAATAATCTGAAGCTCGACATACGACTTGAGATCGTCGAGACTGGTGTTGGCCAGAATCTTCTCAACCTCGTGCAAAGGCTCCAACTGGCTGATGTTTACCTGATCGATATCCTTTGGCATGCCCAAGGCATCGCGATAACCTTCCCAGTCGATACCCTTGAAATCGTTCAACAACTGCTGCCAAGGCATGATGTGGATAGTAGCCATGGGGTTACGACTTTCAACCTGATTCAGGGTCTTTATGCCGATGGCATGCTCGATGGCCCACTCGGCCTCCATCTTTTTCTGAGCCTCTTTTTCGCTATAGCCTACCATCTTGAAGAAATCCTTAAACAGGGCCTTCTTGGCTTCAACTGTCTTCTTCTGTTGCTCATTAGGGTTAGCATAGTACTCCTGTGGCAGCGAGGCACCGCCATGACCGCCACCAATCATATACTCGGAAGAGTTGAATGGATTGAGTGACAGACCGATACCGAATGGAGCGGTATTGAATCCCTTAGCGTCGAAATCGCACATCAGCTTAAGCAACTCCTCGCGAGTCTTTACTTCGCGTACCTGCTTGAGGTAGGGCTTAATTGGCTCGTAGCCCATCTTATTGCGGCTTACGCTATCCATATATAAGCGATAGAGAGCGCCTATCTTCTGCCCGTCGGTTCCCTGAGGCATTTGCTTCTCGGCGTACTTCATAATCAGTTCCTTAATACGATCGTTGTTCAGCTCCTCCAAGTCGGTAAACGCACCGTTCTCGGCATGCTGCTTATCCAGCGGATTGGCCTTGAGCCATCCACCAACAGCATACAGCCAGAAGTCGTCGCCAGGTTTAACACTCGGGTCCATGTTTGCTTTCAGATCCTGTGCCGAGCTGGCCAAACTAACAAGGGCCATAGCTACAGCAAAAAACATTTTTTTCATACTTCGTAATCTATAATTAGTTAAACGATATTTGTTCTTACCATGAAAGCAACATGCGTCATCGCGACGGACGTTGCTTTTATTAGAAAATTAATTCTAACTTAATATTAACAAAACTTGGTTTTCTTAATTCTTAACATCAACACCACCAAAGAAATTGCTGGCTACAATGTGCAGGCAAGGGGCATCCTTGTCGGGCACATGCACGGTTGAGTTGCCTACGCCTCCGATAAAGCTACGACTCTTAACCAACACATTGACGTGAGCAGGCACAAAGAGCTCGACACCACCACAGAAGGTGTGGATATCAATCTCCTCGTCCTCGGTAATCACAGCCTCGCGCAAGTCCATACGGAGACCACCACAGAAGGCATCGAGACGGGCACCATGGAACGGCTCGCCACGGAAAATATACTCGTCGCCACCATAATGCACGCAACAGCAGATGCGCTTGCCATCCTCGCCGATGGGCAGAGGGCGCTGCAACCACTGGTCGGGGTCGCGACGATAACTATCTACAATCAGATGCGCACCTACCCACATAATAACAAAGATGCTGAAATACATGCACCATGGCCCTTCAGACATTGTTTCGAACCACTCCCAATGAATAAGTCCCCAGATAGTGGCCAGCTTAACCAAGCCACCCACAACTAAAACTAATCCGATAATCGTTCTTGGTTTCATAACTCTCTTATTATTTGAAATTCTACATTTCGATTGTTTGACGCTGCAAAGATATAAAAAACTACATCACGCGCCAAATATTAGGGATATTCTGTACAAAAATGTGACGAATGGGCCCTTTTTCCATCATCAGAACTCTACTCGATAGGCAATATTGGGGAATGTGAGCGAGGTGAACTTATCCACAGTCTCGTGGGTGTGCAGGTCGAACGTCTGACCCTGGAACGTCTTCATCTGCAGATATTCGAGGATGAAGTGGTGCGAAGTATGCTTCTTGTTGATGGTGTACTTAATCGAGAAAGCATAACCTACGTTCATACCCTTTTGCTTGGTAAAGGGATCCATACTCTCGTCCTCAGGTATCGACTTATCAGGGCGCATCATCACCTCCTCAAAAGTGATACCATCTGGGATTGGGGTATAGCGATCGCCACCCATCATGGTTAATCGGCCGTTAATGCCGAACACATTCTTGCGGGCCTTTCCTATCATCCACTCTTTACCACCAAGGATATTGGTGACGTAGTGGCGATCGTGGCGCGAGTGGTGCCACTGGCCCTGTGCATCGCGATACTCCGACTTAAACAGAGTGGCAGTAATCATACCATAGAAACCATCCTTGAGATAACGTTCCAAGGTGAAGTCGATACCATAGTTACGACCTGCACCCTCGTTAACCAAAGCACGATCCTGGAAGAACTTGCGATGATTCAGAATAGAATAGGAGGAGCTCAACTCAACAGGCACATCGAACAACCACTGCCAGTAGGGCTCAATCTTCAGCATAGCGTTCTCGCCCAAACGCTGAGCGAACGAGGCTGAGATATGATGCGAGCGAGTCAATCCTAAATCCTTATTGGGATTCTTACCGTCCATCAGCACAAAATAGGTATCGGTAGTTTCCTTGCGACTGTTCATGGCATAGGCCAGCGAGAGCGTGCTGGATGCCGATGTTTTGTACTGCATGCTAACACGAGGCTCAACCAGCCACTGGTTGTTGAGGTTAAACCACATGACATTGACACCAGCCACAGCCGAAAGCTTACGACTGAGTGCCACCTTATGGTTGGTATAAAGGCGGGTAAGGCCTGTATTGCCCTCAGAATCGTACACACGATATAGTGGACCACCCGTATAGTGGATGTAATCCATCCAAGTGTGGAAATCTAAGTGCTGGTGTTCAAAGCCATTCTGCATGGTATATCTTGATGAAAATTTGTGTTGGTGCTGGGTGCTGATAATCACATTCCATTGTGAGTTGCGACCGGCCATTTCTGGCATCATGTTCATTTCGGCATCATAATCGTTAACACCCAATTTACGATAGGCGCCTGTAAATGCCACACTTGAGTGCAGCGTACCACCTGTTTTAAAGCGGTAGGTATGGTTTACGCCCAAAGCGCAGTTGCGCTGGCGCGACCACGAGTCGTTCATGTCCCAAAGCGTTTCCCACTCCGACATATCGGGAACCTTATTCTCGTAGCGGTCAATCAGTCCGGTAAACCACACTGCAAAGGTTCCTGCTTTCTTGGTAGGCATATTGAGTTTAAAGCTCAGATCCTGATAATCGAGCGTCTCGTTCTCCATATTGATGGCATGCAGTTTCTTGGCTATCTCGAGGAAACTATAGCGATAGTTTACCAGATACGAGGCCTTAGAACCCTTTGCCAACGGACCCTCGGAGGCAAAATCTACACCAAGCGTACCCACCTGGATGGCATGCTCGTACTTGGTATTGTTACCCACGCGCATCTTCATATCAAAGGCACCTGAAAGGGCGTTACCATACTCAGCAGGCATGGCTCCAGTGAGGAAATCGCTATTGGCCAGAACGGTACCATTAAGCGAGGTAAACACACCGCCACCAGCCTCGGTTATCTCGGCAAAGTGGTTGGGATTGGCCACCTCAACGCCCTCAACACGCCATTGTAGCATCTGGGGCGAGTTACCATGAATAGAGATACCGTTGGTGGCACCACCTGTGGCCACACCTGCAAACATCGAAGCCGTGCGGGCAGGGTCGGCCATACCGCCAGCATAGCGACTAGCCTCCTCGACACTGAACATACGGGCACCCACCTGAGCCATCTCGTTCAATGGCTGCTGCTTGTTTACTCGTGGTTTGATAACCACCTCGCCCAGTTCGGAGATACTCTCGCGCATACGCAGATTGAGTACCAACTCCTTACCCGAGGTTACCAGCTGCTCCTTAAGCAATACTGGCTCGTAGCCAATAAAACTGGCTCTGACGGAATGGCGCCCCACGGGCACATTCTTGATTTCGAAATTTCCGTCCACATCAGAGACGGTAGCCATAGTACTACCGTTCTCTACTGTGACCGTTACACCAATCATGGGCTCGCCCGACGCAACATCACAAACCTGACCACGAACAGTCTGGACGGCCTGATTGGCTTGTGCCCCTGCCACTGCAGGGATGAGCAGCATGGCAATAGCTGCACCTAAAAACAATCTTTTCATACAAACTTAAATATGTTCAACTTACAAACGCAAAATTATTAATTACAAATTACATACGTGCCTTCTGCTTTTCGCCAGCACCTTTTCCACGATACTTACTGTTAGCCTCGTTAAACTTCCAAGTCAGGTCGAGCATGAAGGTACGACGGGCTGGATTACGAACAGTTAACTCACGCTGGCCAAACAGGGTGGCGTTAGTCTTATCGGTATTAAAGATATCGTTGCAACGTACATCGGCAGTAAGTGTACCCAAACGGCGCAGGTTGAAATCGCGCTGAACACCGAGGTTAGAACGGAACTGCTGCTTGTGAATGCGGAAGTTATTAGCATCGCCCTTAGGCACATAACTCAATCCGGCATTAATACGCCAGCCCTTTGGCAACGTAATGGTATTATTCCAACCTACCTGACAATATGGGTGATTGAGGGTGATGGTAGAACCATCGGCACGAGGCGCCTTGTAATCCTGGAACTGAACATAGACGTACCAGGTGGGATGCCAACAGCCAATAACCGGACTGGCATAGGGATTCAGGCTCAGCTGATTGAAGTCCTCCTCAGTATTGATGGGACGAACCAGGCATACCAGCGGATCGTCGGCACCAGGGAAGGGTTCTGACGACATCGTCTCCAAATCCTTAATACGTGAGTAGTTCATACTCATTCCCATCCACTTATAGTTTACGTTCAGCTCTAAGCTGTGAGTGTAAGTGGGGCGGAGATATGGGTTACCACTCTGATAGGCATAACGGTTCAGATAGATGGTAGAGCTTGTTAAGCTGCTGTAGGCAGGGCGCTTGATATCGCGACGATAAGAGAGTGCCAGCTGAACCTTACCGATAGGCGCTGAGAGGGTTGCGGTGGGGAACCAGTCGCCATAGTCGCGGCTCTCGTCGTCCATACGCTTACCAAAGTTATAATAGTCGTTCTTCAGATGCTCGTAACGCAAACCTACCTGAGCATACAGCTTTCCGAACTGGTGTCCGTACTCGATAAAGGCGGCTTCCGCCTTCTCGTTAATCTCTGTATCAGTAGCTGTAACAGGCACAGCCTCAGAGGCGGCAAACGAGTAGGCATCGGTACGATGATTGTAGCTATACTCACCACCGATAGAGAGATTACCTTTCAGCAAAGGATAGCTGAAGATAAGCTTCGAAGCCCAGAAGTTGTTAGCGCTCTTGGTATTGCTATTGATAGTGCGCTGCGTTTTCTCGCCTGTAGGTGATGTGGCAAACTCGCTGGTATTTCCTGGGGTTTCGGTATCGTCGAAAAGTCCGTCGATATTCAGATCGATACCCAACTTACCAATCTTACCATTATAATAGGCATTAAAGATATGCTTCTTAAACTTGTCATCCTGGTTAATTTTGCTCTCCGAACGCTCCATAAAGGCACCATTCTGATACTCGTCGGTATTAAAATCGCTGGTCAGGCTACCACTGGGGTGATAGTCGTACTTGTAGAAAGCACCCAAGCTATGGTTCTCGTTGAACATGTAGTTTACCTGAAGCTGTGGCGAGAGGCCCTTCCATATCTGTTTGGTTTCCTGCTTGGTATAGCCGGTAACCACATCCTTGCCATTACCATTTGGCACCATATAATACATATCATCCTCCTGCAACGACTTGCTATGACCATAGCGACCTGCCCAGAACGATGCTGTTACATCCAGTCCGCCAGTACGATAGTTCACATCGAGGTTATTGGTAAGCGTGTGCCCATACTGGTACATGCCACCTGCATTATCCTGGAAACTGATACCCTCGCCCTGCGCTTTCTTCAGCGTAATGCGAACCACAGCCTTGGTTGATGCGGCATAGCGGGCTCCTGGATTCTGAACCACATCTACATGCAGCACCTGATCGGAACGCAAGCGTGACAACTCAGAGATATCCTGCACCTTACGACCATTGATATACACCTCGGCATCGCCACGCCCCAGCACCTTTATGGCACCATCGCGCTCGGCTTCGAGCGAAGGAATCTTTGATAAGGCGTCGCTCACGGTTCCTGCCTTCTCAAGGATGGTTCCTGCCACAGTAGTACGCATGGCATCGCCCTTAACATGAGTTTTAGGCAACTGACCTTTTACAACCACCTCTTTCAACAGCTGGGTATCCTCCTTCATCTGGATGGTAAGATCCTGTCCGGCCTTAATATATAAGGTCTGATAGCCCACGCTGGTAACCTTAAACAAGCCCTCGTTTACATCAGTTACAATCTTAAACACGCCTTGCTCGTTGGTCATCGCACCTTGTACAAAAGCCGAATCGGGCAGCGACAGCAGCACTACATTTACAAATGGCATGGGTTCGCCATTCTCATCTATTACGCGTCCGCCCCAATCCTGTGTCTTGGCGGAACTTGTCAGCGTCATCATCATTGCGGCCATCAGGGCCATCAGTCTAAAACTTAACTTTTTCATACTTTCATCAATTTAATTTTTCAACTCGAGCTCTGTCGTTTTGACGTTGCAAAAGTAGATATAGTTGCAACACACTCCAAATTTTAGGGATATTCTGTGCAGTTTTGTGACGAACGGTGTGATAAACGGTAAATTTGTGACGAATGGTTTGGCAGTTTGGAAGTTTTGTTGTATTTTTGCCCTCCGAATGAACAAAGGTACAGCATACTGCTTGGGCTTAGGGTTGGTGGTAGCTATCCTATTTGCACTCAACCTGTTACTGGGGTCGGTATCGATTCCTTCAGGTGATGTAGTAAGCATACTTTTGGGCGATGAAACCGCCAAAGCCTCGTGGCAGTTCATCATTCTGGAGTCGCGACTGCCCCAAGCTATCACAGCCACCCTGTGTGGTGCTGCTTTGGCTGTAAGTGGACTGATGCTGCAAACGGCTTTCCGCAACCCGCTGGCTGGTCCCAGTGTGTTTGGTGTAAACAGCGGTGCCGGACTGGGTGTGGCATTGGTAATGCTGTTTTTAGGTGGCGGACTATCCGTAGGTTCGGTGAGTATTACAGGCTTTGCTGCCATTCTGCTGGCCGCCTTTATTGGCGCCATGACGGTGATGGCCATCATCTTTTTCTTCTCAACCTTGGTTCGCAATAGCGTGATGCTATTAATCATAGGTATTATGATCGGCTACATCAGCAACTCGGCCATATCGCTGCTTAACTTTTTTGCAACCGACGAGGGCGTAAAATCGTATATGGTATGGGGTATGGGCTCGTTTGGTGGCGTGTCGATGGCCAATATGCCTGTGTTTGCGATTGTAACGCTAGCAGGCCTTTTAGGTGCTTTATTATTGATAAAACCCCTGAATGCCCTGATGCTAGGCGACAGATATGCCGAGAACTTAGGCGTTAACATTCTGCGAGTACGCAACTGGTTGCTGATAGTAACCGGCCTGCTAACCGCTATCACCACCGCCTTCTGCGGTCCTGTAGCTTTTATCGGACTGGCTGTCCCCCACATCGCCCGATTGTTGCTTACCACCGACAACCATCGTCAACTACTACCCGCCACCCTACTCTGTGGTTCGGTAGTTGCTTTGGTATGTAATCTTATCTGCTATCTGCCAGGCGAGAGTGGTGTCATCCCCCTCAACGCCGTAACCCCTCTCATCGGCGCCCCCGTTATCATCTATGTCATCGCCCGCAAGCGATAAAAATTTTGCTACTACGTGAGGGCGCAAAAATTCCCTAGTTGGGGAACAAATATTCCCACGTTGGGAAAACGTAACTAATCTATGAGATAAGTTACGGATATCTGGTAGATACATTACGGATATCTCATTGAAGGTAGGCAAACGTTGCAGCGTTGCCGTTGCAACGTTGCAATAAGGACTATCCCACCTCTACACAGGATGGATATCCGATATATATTACCGGATTATGATAAATAGAAATTAATACTTATTAATTATTGAATAGTTATTATACTCCTTCATGCAACGTTGCAACGGCAACATTGCAACATTCTACTGTCTTTTCCTGATTTTGGTTGACAGTTTATTGCTTTTTTCCTGATATAGTTGACAGTCGCTTTACTGAATAAGTTGACTCTTTACTGGAATCGTTGACACCTTTACTGAAAAGGTTGTCTTTTTCCTGAAAGAGTTGACAACTATGAAAAACACTGCGGTGGTTTGCCATGCGGCTGGAGGCGCAAAGCCTCCAAAGAGTGTCCTTCGACATTCCGCTTGCAAAGTTAGGGATTATTCTGCAAACTCTGTTCATTCTTGCGATAAATTTTATTCTTCCACATCTTTTTTTGTTCACCAGACTGCTCGTGAGCTGTATTTGGAGTCTGCATACCGATGCTGTAGTGAGG
>NZ_JHXD01000001.1 GCF_000687715.1 Xylanibacter ruminicola Ga6B6 | reverse complement strand
ATGACGCAATGGTGCTCCTCCTTGGAGATAGTCCTGATGAACTCATGAATCCCCTTAGTGGTGTTCTTGAATGTCTTCGTCTTGCTGTTCTTGTCTGGAGAGTAAGCGACGACGAAAGAGTCCTTGCTGACGTCAATACCAATGTAAGTCATAACAATAACATTTTAAATAATATGCAACATCGAAACATCTTGGAACCATCATTGCAAATGCGGGGTCAATGCCCAGTGAACTGTCCGGATTCGGATGTTAAGGAGTGGGGGCGGAACATATCTTACTGTCTTATGACGAATGAAAGGACGGCCTTATTCCACATCCTTGATGTTGTTAACGAGTGCAAATATAATAATTAATATTGAATATACAATGAAAAGTTTTATCAACGTAGAAGACCTCGGCCCATTGGATAAGGCGATGGCCGAAGCATTTGAGATTAAGAACGATCGTTACAAGTATCAGCATCTGGGTAAGAACAAGACCCTGATGATGATTTTCTTTAATAATTCGCTCCGCACCCGTCTCAGCACCCAGAAGGCAGCAATGAACTTAGGCATGAATGTGATTGTGCTTGATGTGAATGCTGGTGCCTGGAAGTTGGAAACCGAGCGTGGTGTGATTATGGATGGCGACAAGAGCGAGCATCTGCTTGAGGCTATTCCTGTAATGGGATGCTACTGCGACTTGATTGGTGTACGCTCGTTTGCCGGGCTTACCGACCGTGAGTACGACTATGCCGAGACCGTGCTGCAACAGTTCATCAAATATAGCGGTCGTCCCGTATTTGCAATGGAAACAGCTACAGTTCATCCCCTACAGGCCTTTGCCGATCTCATCACCATCGAGGAGCATAAGGTAGTAGAACGACCAAAGGTTGTCCTCACTTGGGCACCTCATTGCCGTGCATTGCCTCAGGCTGTACCTAACTCGTTCGCCCAGTGGATGAACGCCGCTCCCGATGTTGACTTCGTCATCACCCACCCCGAGGGTTACGAACTCGATCCAAAGTTCGTAGGTAATGCCCGCGTAGAGTACGATCAGAAGAAAGCTTTCGAGGGTGCCGATTTCATCTATGCAAAAAACTGGAGTAACCCAGGTGTATCAAACCTTGCCGATTATGGAAAGATCACCAGCAAGGATATGTCGTGGACAGTTGACACCGAGCACATGTCATGGACAAACAATGGTAAGTTCATGCACTGTCTGCCCGTTCGTCGTAACCTGATTGTAACAGACGATGTGATTGAGAGCCCCAACAGCCTTGTTATCCCCGAGGCAGCCAACCGCGAGATTAGCTGTTCGGTAGTTATCAAGCGCATGCTCGAAGCCCTTTAACCGCAAACAATAATTCCCAATAACAATGCCCCGCGTCATCATGAATGAAGTGCGCGGGGCATCCATTACCCCAAAAACATCATGAAACATTATCTATACCTTTTTGTACTTTTAACCTTGGCATTTCTCGGTAGCAACAAGATCTATGCTGATACCGATAACATAGAACAGGAACTAGCCATGCGCGTTCAACAAGCGCAGGTAAGTGGCAGCGATTCCGACTTCTACAATGCTCAAAAGTTATTTCTCAACCACCTGGAACAGAACCAGGCTTGGGACAAATACTACCGTGCTTGGATGAACCGCGTTATTTACGATGTTAACCACAAGCACTTCCACCGTGCCTATACTGAGATTCATCACATTACCGAAGATATCCGCGATCGCCATCAGGAGAAATATCTGTATATCCCCCACATGTGTCTGGGTTTCTTCTATTTCGGCAGAAACCAACCAGAAATGGGTGAGACATACTTTCGTAAGGCTCTTCAGGGAGTAGATGCCAACAAAGAACCCATATCAGTATTCAATTGCTACCTATCTTTGGCTCAAGCACTTAGCGGCAACCATCCTACCGAGGCCATGGCATGCCTCGACAGTCTGCCAAAACAAATGCTCGATAACCCGATGTACGATAGCGGCGTGCTGGGCTTTCGTTGCATCATCGCCAACCGCCTAGGCGACCGCCAGGCATTCGACCGCTACTATGCCCGCTACGACAGTATTCGCCAGAATAATCCTGCAGGGTTTAATCCTGCCAACCTGTATCAGGTAATGGTTTGTCATTATATGTTGAAAAACGACTATAAGCACGCTTTGGCTTGGTGCGACTCTGTTGATGTGCCGATGATGGCAAACGAGCTGCGACTGGATGTATATGAAAAAATGGGCGATTGGCAACATGCCTTCCGTGCCGCCGAACTCAAGGACAGTTTTCAACAGATTGACGAGCGCGAGGTGCTCGAGGATGATATCATGGATATCTCGCACGGCATCGATATGCTTCAAGCCGAACAGGAGAAAGGCGAACTGCGCCACAAGCAATTAATGTTGGGAGGTCTATTGTCTACAGTCATCATCTTACTGCTTATAGCCATACTTATCTATCGCTATTTCAAAAATCTCAAGTTGAAAGAGCAGTTCCATGAGTTACAGGAGGCCCGCCGTCGTGCTAAGGCCGGTCAGGCTATCCGTCGTGCCTTTGTAACAACCATCTTTGAAAAGCTCAAATCACCTATCAGTTCGCTGCTAAACTATGCACGCATATTCAACGACCCAGAGTTCAAGCTCAAGCCCGAGGAGCGCAGTAAACGTTACCGCGATATTGTAGCAGCCGCCAAGAACATCGAATCATTGATGGACCCTGTGCTTGATTCTTACTCACGTGGCGATTTAGGAATTTCTGATGAGGAAAAGCGTATTTGTCAGGATGCCCTCCGCTCGCCGTTACAAACACTGATAGGTACAGCAGAAGTTATCATCGATGCCGACGGACAGTTGCCCCACGATGAGTATATGCAGTTGCGCTCAGCTATCTGCCGTGATGCCTACGACGTAGCTACATCTACCCGCAAGCTGGTATTATTCAGTCTTTATGGCGATGCCTATCCTATCCCCATGAACTACGAGATTGGTCTTAATGAGATGGCACATACCATTCTGAACAGTTACGACCAGCATATCAAAAGCCAGCCCAAGAACATTGAGTTTGTAACTGATGTGGCCGATGATGTGAAGATTACCACCAATATGCTGCTGCAGGAGCTAATCAACTGCCTGCTCGACAACGTAGTAAAATATGCTACAGGCGATACACTGCAACTAAGCTGCCACACGCTAACCGATGGAACCTATGCCATTGCTGTAAGCAACGAAGGTCCCACCATTCCCGCGAGTGATGCTGAGCGTATCTTTGTGCCGTTTGTACGTCTGTCACCCGACGAGCATACACTTGGCGTTGGCTTGCCATTAGCCCGATGCTTAGCCACCTCGATGGGATACACCCTGACACTCGACACTACATACACGCGAGGTGCCCGGTTTGTGGTTAGACTAAACTAAACAATAATCCCCGTTCGATTGTGAACGGGGATTATTGTATTTATTTGATGGCTGCTGCAATAATCTCGGCCATCTTCTTAGCGCCTTTTTCGTTGGGATGAATACCATCATCTACCACCTTATCGCCATCGTTAAGCATCAGTGTGTGCAGATCGATAACCTGTAAGCCATACTGTTTAGCCACTTCTTGCTGGATGGGGATAATTTCATCGGTAATCACCTTATCGTTGATTTTCCAACTGGGCTTGAAAGCAGGAATAGGTGTGCAAAGCAGAATCTTTGGTCCTACTGGCTGCGCTACAGCCTTCCCCTTCTTCTTGCCTTTCTTGGCAGGCTGAACCAAATCTGGGCGTAAGGTCTTAATCATCTGTTCCAGATCCTGCTTAAACTCAGCGCCATACTGCCAGTTCTCAGGTTTCGAGTCGTTAGTACCCAGTTTAATCACCACTACATCGGGCTTAAATGCCAAAGCATCACGCCATGCCATCTCGTTCATATAAGGGAAATCGCCCTTGTTCAGCATGGTACGTGCACTCACGCCGAAGTTCTTTACCCAGTAGCCATCACCCAGGATACCCTGCAGCTGTGCGGGATAGCCGTACTTGGCACGCATATCAATACCAAATCCATCAGTGATGCTGTTACCGATGCAAGCCACACGGATAGCATCCTCCTTGGGGGCAGGAATCGACTTAAGCCAGTTACCTAAGTCCTGCAACAGTTGGTCGTGATACTTAAACCACGTGCCAAAGCCAAAGCCATGATCGCCCGAAGGGTAGATAAACAAGCTGCATTCATTACCGGCATTGCGCATAGCCGAATAATACTGTATGCCATTGGTTACCACAGGCACCAAACGGTCGTCGTTAGCGCTGATGATACAAGCAGGTGGCGTGAGATGACTGCGAACGGCATTCTGGGTTGAGTACTGTCCTATAAGTTTAGGATCCTTATACCCCTCTTTACCCAGAAAGTTGATGCACGACCACTTATGTGATACACGCTCATCCATCGAGATTACTGGATAGAATAGTATCGAGAAGTTAGGACGCACTTCATAAGGCGACATCGTTGAGATGACCGACGACAGATGTCCACCTGCCGAGAAGCCCATAATGCCCACATCGTTAGGATTAATATTCCAGACCTTAGCCGAGTCGCGAACGATACGGAAGCCTTGCTCCACATCTCCTACTGGAATGGTACGGTCACCATGCGGCAAACGATAGTTTACCACGAAATAAGCGATACCCTGTTTATTCAACCAATCGGAAGCCTGATAGCCCTCATGCGTATTCGAAAGCATAGAGTAGCCACCTCCAGGCACGCCAACAATAGCTCTGCCTGAGGGATTCTCTGGCAGGAAACAAACCATCTGAGCCTTTCCGTCATCGGTCAGGTTCAGGGTAAACTTCTTTGCGGTCTGGGCCTGCATAGTCATAGCAAGCATCAACAGACCAGTCATGAATAGTTTTCTGTTCATAGTTACACTTTATTTTATTTAGTTTTTATTGTTAATAAATGCCTCCACACGATCAGCCATATTCTGCCTGATATAAGGGTAGTAGAATCTTAGTTCCATGTGATGATAGTTTCCCGGAATACCGATTACCGGCATCGGTTCATCATTCTTATAGCCACCTATCAACAGTAACTTGCTCTTCGGGTCGAGTCGTGCCGAGAGCGTATCATTCTGATGCTCCTTGTCGTAATACACAAACGACGCGCCTACCGTATCTGTTCGCCAGTTGATGGGATTAATACAGAACAGATTACCCGCACTTACCACTGGTATTTCGCACTCAGGTGTCTTTACCGAGTTAAAGCAAATCGACACCTTGGTATCGTTAGCCTTGCAAGCCGGATGCAGATGTCGGCAACAGGCCGTATCTTCCTTAGTAATCCTATAACCAATAAAATAGGCAGCCACCATGCGGTCGGCCACATCATCCGGCATACGTTTCATAATCTCCAACATAGCATGAGCTCCCTGACTGAAGCCTGCCAGTATAAAGGGGCGCCCCTGATTCAAATGTTTGATATAGTAATCCCAACTCCGAACGCAGTCCGACATGGCTAATGGCAAACGTGCAAGCGCAGTTTCGGTTGACGACCACGACTGTAGCGACACCTGACGGTAATAAGGCGAATAGTAATTCAGTTTGCCTGAATAAAACGAATCCACAGCATGCATTTCAATCCTCATCTGTCCACGCTGACCAGCATTGTAAGTGTCGGCAAAATGGCAGGTATCACTACCTATCATATGGTCGCCTGTTTCTGTAGAGATGATATAAAACAAATCGGCCTCACCCTGGCGGTTAACTATAAACCACTGGCTGGGATCATCGTAATGCGGTGATGGGGGAATTGGACCGATAACCGACTGACTATCACTATCCCACGAACCGAAGAATAGCGAAGCGCATACGCAAGAAAGCGCAACAAAAGCCGTTTTTAGTCTATTCGTACACATATAATTGACTAATTTGCGTGCAAAAATACAAATTTCAAGCGAAGTTAGCAAATAAATCGCAAAACTTTATGTAAATTTGCACGCAAAAACAACTAATAAACAATATGATTTCATTTGAATGTGACTACAACAACGGGGCTCATCCAAAAGTTTTGGAGAACCTGATTAAATACAACGATGCCAAACCAACCCCTTATGGTTTTGATGAGTTTAGCGAACGCGCCAAAGAGCGCATCCGTGTGGCTTGCGGACTGCCCGATGCCCAGATATTCTTCCTCACCGGCGGCACCCAGACTAATGCCACCACTATCGACTCGATGCTGTATCAGTACGAGGGTGTGATCTGCGTTGGCAGTGGTCATATCAACGTGCACGAGGCAGGTGCCGTTGAGTTCACCGAACACAAAATCATAACCATTGCCGATAATAATGGTAAGATGGAAGCCAAGAAACTCGACAAGTATCTCGACGACTATATGCACGACGGCAACAAGGACCACGCTGTACACCCAGGATTGGTTTACATCACTTTCCCCACCGAGTTTGGAACTCTCTACACAGCAAAGGAACTTGACGACATCTACCAGGTATGTCAGCACTATGAGATACCACTTTATATAGATGGTGCCCGTTTAGGCTATGGACTGATGGCCGAAGAGAACGATATCACCCTGCCCTACCTGGCCCGCCACTGCGATGTATTCTATATCGGTGGAACTAAGATTGGTGCCCTTTGCGGCGAGGCTGTGGTATTTACGCACCAGAATGCCCACAAGCATTTCTTCTCTATCCAGAAACAGCATGGTGCCGTGATTGCCAAGGGCGCCTTGATAGGCCTGCAATTCGATGCGCTGTTTACTGACGACCTCTACTTCAAACTCTCAGAACATGCCATCAAGATGGCTATACGCATGAAACAGATATTCATCAAGAAAGGCTTCGAGTTCTATGTCGACTCACCCACCAACCAGCAGTTTGTAATTATGGACAACACACTGGTTGAGGCACTGAGTCAGAAGATGAAGTTCACTCATTTCGGTCAGGCCGACAAATACCACACCATCTGTCGCTTCGTAACCAGTTGGGCCACCACCGAAGAAGAATTAGACGAATTAGAGAAGATACTCGGATGAAGAACCTATACTATAAATATTACCCTACAGCCGCAATTATTCTCTGCGCCATTATCATCTGGTGTTTCTTTCAGTTCTGGTATCCCTATCACTTCTTCTTCCAGGAGCAGAATCAAATATTCCTCTGGTCGTGGGATTATATCTCCACCTATACTGATAAGTCAGGTGGATTGGCAAGTCTTGTGGGTGATTTCCTCACACAGTTTTATTACTACCTGTTTGCAGGAGCTACGATCCTTACCGCTTGCCTGC
The DNA here is from genome assembly GCF_000687715.1 of Xylanibacter ruminicola Ga6B6. Taxonomy (GTDB): domain Bacteria; phylum Bacteroidota; class Bacteroidia; order Bacteroidales; family Bacteroidaceae; genus Prevotella; species Prevotella ruminicola_B. The sequence goes on along the minus strand of NZ_JHXD01000001.1, from coordinate 395,870 downwards.
TCATCATCGCATGTCTGCTTTACAAGGCACTCACCAACTTTAAGGTTAGCAAACCTGTTGCCCTGCTGTTGGCGCTGTTTGTGATGGTGTTCGTGGCCGTATGCCATTTCAGCACCAGCTATCGCCTCTCATCTACAATCTCTATCATGGGATGGCTGCTCTTATTATGGGGGGTATCAAGCATCCGAAAAAACGCCCTGAAGCTGTCGGTATTAGCTTGTGGCCTGCTCCCCTGTTATCTGCTATTTGGCAGTCCTGTCATCAAGCAATTGCAGATGCCAGATCTGGTTTTAGAGAAGGATTTTGCTGTCGACTGCGAATACCACTTTGGCCATTACGATAAAGTGATACAGATGGTAGAAGGTCAGGACCGATGGACCGACCAGATGGTGTTCTTCTACAACCTGGCACAAGCACAACGCGGTCAGCTGCCCGACCACCTACTCAAGTTCACTCCTACCCAGTTGGGAACCTTCTACAAGATTGGTCCCGAAACGCCAATGCTGATTATCCGTAACATGAACGAGCTGTATTGGGCCTTAGGCGATATGACCTTTACCGAGCGTGCAGCCATGATGACGAACGTGTTCTCGCACAACAACCGTAACGTGCGAATGATGCAACGTTTGGCCGAGTGTAATTACGTGAGTGGTGATTCGTTAGCAGCCGAGAAATACTTACGTATTCTCGACAAGACATTTGTATATGCCCGTTGGGCCGATAACGTTCGCCAGAATGGCAAGACCATCTATCAGCAGAAGATGCAGATGGTAAATCGCCACGACACCATCTCTATTACCGACAATGCCCACCTGCTCATGATGCAGTTGCTCAATGCCAATCCGAACAACACCATAGCCTTGGATTACATTCTGTGCAGCACACTGGTATTAAAGGATATTGCCAGCTTCAAGCGCGATTACGACCGCTATTGCATCGACACCAACAACCCGCGTTTAAAAACGCTCTACCAGGAAGCTCTTTGCATCTGGCTGGCTGGTACCGACGCACCACAACAAGAGTGGGAGAAATACATCAAGCGCGGCGATGTGTTCCAGCGTTTCCAACAGTATAACCAACAACGTGGTAATGCCAATTTCAAGGACACCTATTGGTATTACTTCGATAAGATAAAAGCACCTGAAATATGAAAAAAATACTATCCTTACTGACCATACTAACAGTACTTGCCTCATGCACGCCAACACCCGAGAACGTGCAGCAGAGCAACGCCCTGCCCCCCATTTATCCCGACTATTGCGATGTAACTATCCCACAGAATATTGCCCCCCTTAACTTCCTGTTGCGTGCCGATTGCGAGGCCATCGAGGTAAAGGCTGGCGATATCACCATCAACGCCCGTGGCAATGAGGCTGTGTTCGACATCGATGATTGGAAAGCCCTGTTACAGCAATCTGCTGATAAGAGTATAGAGGTTACCGTCAGCGCCCTTATCAACGGGCAGTGGACGGCCTACAGGCCCTTCACCTGGCAGGTAGTAAGCGACAAGGTAGATCCCTATCTCACCTACCGCCTCATCGAGCCCGATTACGAGATATGGAACAACGTACAGATTCAACAGCGTTGCGTAGAAAACTTCGATGTAAACGCATTAGGACATTACGAGCAGTTGGAGAACCGCTGTATGAACTGTCACACGTTTGCCAACCAGAACCCACAGCTATCCATGATGTACGTGCGTGGTCCTGGTGGCGGTGCCATTCTGAATGAGAACGGCATACTCAGCAAGCTGAACATCCCTGGCAGTGTTTACTTCGGATTCAGTCCCACAGGCCGCTATATCACCTATTCTACCCAGAAGATTATTCCCGCTTTTCATAGCGACCCCAGCAAGCGATTGGAAGTGTACGATTCGGAGTCGAATGTATGCGTGGCCGATATGCAGGAGCATCGTATCTTTACCTCACCACTGCTTTCCGACAGTCTGAAGTTCGAGACATTCCCTACCTTCTCGCCCGATGGCAAGTACATCTACTACTGTGCGGCCGATAGTGTGAGTCTGCCTCACGATATCAAACAGTTGCAGTATAGTCTGGTACGCATCGCCTTTGACGAGAAAACGGGCACCATCGGCACTCAGGTAGATACACTTTACCAGCAACGTAGTGTGTGCCATCCACGTGTCAGCCCCGACGGTCAATACATTCTTTATACCGTAGCCGACTACGGCACCTTCCCCATCTGGCATCCAGAGGCCGATTTGCAGATGATGAACCTGCAAACGGGTAAGATTGATACACTTAGCATCGTGAATAGTGCCAAGAGCGATACTTATCACTCTTGGAGCAGCAATAGCCGCTGGTTTGTGTTTGCCTCGAAACGCGACGACGGTCTGTATGGCAAACCCTACTTCTGCTATACTGACAAGCATGGTAAAGCCCACAAGCCTTTCTGCCTGCCACAGGCACATCCTTCGTTCTACGACAACAATCTGAAGTCGTTCAATGCGCCAGAGCTAGGTAAAGGCAAGGTGCCGTTCGATGTTGAAGATGTGGCAAAAGCAATGAAAAAAGAATCCGTGACCTTTAAATAGTCACGGATTCTTTTTTATTTCACCTTCGTTTCAACACGTTGATCGGAAGCTATTTCACGACCGGCATTGTAAGCGTCGAAAACAACTTTTGTTTTGGTAAAGTCGGGTACGTTAAACGAGAAAATACTTTCATCGTAGTACTCTTTCGGATGTCGCTGAGGCAACAGGAATGGTTTTGAGAAGTGTCCTTTGTCATCCACACAAGCCAGATAGAGATGACTATAAAGTCCATCGCCACGGCGACTGGTAAAGACAATCCAGTGCGAGTTTACATTCCAGTTGTGATAGCTGTCGGCCTTCTCGCTGTTTATCTCCTTCAACTCGCGCGCTTCCCCCGTTTGCAAGTTCAGCAGCCACTGGTTACTCTCCTGGTGCCAGATTGAGAAGTAGCCGTAATCCATCAGCGTAAACAGGATGTACTTGCCATCGTACGACGGACGGGGCCAAGTCAGACTCTTACCCATCGCCACCGCATTAAAGATGGTATCCACCTTCTCGCCGTATTTACCTGTAGCGGGGTCGAATGCAATCTTACACAGGTTGTACTTCTCGTCCTTATAATGCATAGGGTACTCCTGCTGCTTGCAAGTCATGTAATACAAGGTTTTACCATCAGGCGAGAATACTGGTGAGTTCTCACTCCAATCGGGTGTCGATAGCAGCGAGTCCTTAATAATCTCATGAGTAGCGGGATTATACACAAATACATCGCTCGACAAGTCGAACACCTCAATACGCTCATGAGCAACCATATGGAATCCCTGACGCGTCTGGTTAGTAGAGAAAGCACAGTACTTGCCATTGGGGTGCCAATAAGGATACACCATCGAGCCACCTAACTGCTCGTTGCTGGCTTTCAGCCATTCACGCTGACCATCTATCTGGAACATGGTTGCACCGTGATCGCCACGCACATGGAATACGAACTTCGATGGATCGGTCTGACGCGCAGAATGGCAGTTCACACACATACCAGGCACCTGAGTATTCTCGATAATGGGATACTCATCGAATGTAGCCAGGTCGCGCTGATAGAGTCCCATCTTACTGAACACCTCATAGCCTGGGGCTATACGACGATAAGTCAGTCCCCATTCATCAAGTGCATAGGTACTTACGTTTACCGTAAAGTTGTTATACTGCTGCCACTGACCGTCCTTTCTGGTACAAACTGTAAACGTCAGTTGTCCGCCTTTGTTCTGCTGGGTCAACTCATGCCAGTCGGCAATATCAAAGTCGGCATAATCGCCCTGCACGTGCAGCTCGCCCCCCTTACTGCCTTTTACCACCACATCCACACAGTCGGCATCAGGACAATCAAAATTCAGGGGCGCCATCTCTGCAGGAATGGTGACACCGATATAATCAGGGTAGATATTGGGCAGTTGATCAACCTTCGATACATTCTCGGGAGTTGAGTTACAACTGGCCATCAGCCAACACCCAACACCAATCACCCAACACCAAATAGTATTCTTCTTCATTTTCCAACCATTAAATAATACCAAAGTGTATTCTTGAACTTTGCCAACTCAGGGGCCTGCTGATTGGTAGAGTAAATACGAGCAAACTCATTCATTTGCTGCAACATAAACTGACTCACCACGCCCTGTGGAGGCTGCTGTCGCTTCTGCATAAAGGCCAAGGCAATACCCTCCTGAATATGGCGGGGATTATACTGTACTCTACTCTGGACTACAGGCGCATACTGCATAAAACGGGCGATATCCTTATCCATCAGCGGCATCATCAGCAGATACTGTGCAGCCACCATATTGCTGGTGTTATGCATAAACAGCAGTCCACAGATTTTATCCAGTTCCCTATCGCTGAACAAGAAGTCGTCCTGCAAGCGATACTGACGCAATGTGCCATACAGTGGGTGCTCGTTAATGGCCTTCTCGTTACCCAACATAGCTAACGTACGCTGTGCCCATGGACGGTAGAAAACGGTTTTCTCCAACATCTTCAGATATTTCTCGGCCACCTTGTACTCACCGTTTATCAGATTGGTCTCGGCCAGTCGCTTCACCACACGTGCACTCTTATTATAGTTAGGAATAGCCTCCATCGCCTCGAAAGCCAGTCGCTGGGCGGTGTTCACCAATCCTAAGTTAAAATATATCTCACCTGTAAGCTGTGTGGTAGCAAAATTACGCTCAAACTTAGGCAGTAAGCCCTCCGAACCACGCTGGAAAAAGTCGAAAGCCTTATCGCCAAGCTGGTTTGTCATTGCCAGTGCCAAATTAGTGGCACTCACGCTCATCGGCAAATCAGGCGTCTTTTTTTCGGCCTTGGCGATAATATCGTTCCAATCACCTATACGCACCAGATAGTCGTACTCCATCAGTTCGTATTTCTTAGCATCAAAACCAAATTGCTGGGGTACCACAACCAATACAGCTAACAACAAAGCCTCAGCAGTCAGCACCCATGTCTTTGGTTCAGGCAAACGCTTGGTCAGCCATCCTAACAACAGCACCACCACTGGAATTGCCATCAGTACGTAGGGCAATGTCACTGGGATACGGTAGTAACTGATGCCTAGCATCACCCTCATCATTGGGAATGGCAGATAGTGCGCACTCAGCAACATCAAGGCCAAGGCATAGATAACAGACAGGGGCATCATCCATACAGCCACCATCAGCACCAGCGGACCTATCAGCCAATAAAGAATGGGGATCAAGATTACCACAGCCACCACCTTGGCCACTATGTTTTGTGGTGCCAGTTTGTTCCAAGCTATCATCACAGCCAAGGCCATTACCAGTGCCACAGCATACGTCAGCATCACACTCTCGTCGCCCATGGCAAACCATAGCATGGCTACTGGCATAAAGCTCAGTATGTAATGACTCTTCACCTTCATCAATCGCCACGTAAGGCGTTGTATCAGCATATACAGCACGGCTATGATGGCTGCACCTATGGCAACACCATTGTAGAATTGCACCAGGAACTCAGCCACGTATCGTGCCAAGCCACCAGGCTCCGACAGACGATCTATAAAGTAGTCGCCATCAAACAAGAACAGTTGTAACTGCTCCTGATAGGTAAGCGCAAAGGGATAGCGGTAGCTCCAAAACAGGAATACCGACACGCCTACCACCAGCGTTACAAGCCACGCCCACTGTTTATTGCTTAATTTCTTCATGTGTATCGGCATTCATCGTTACCACACGTCCATCAGGATACTTACGCTGATAGGTTAAGGGGAACATATCCTTCAGGAAATCATGCAGCACACCCTCCTTCATGTTCTTAGCCAGCTGACGGGTATAGTTTTTATATACCAGATGGAAACTGTCGGCACGCTGTGCAATGTACTTAGCCTGCACGCTGTCGCCCTTTGCCTGCAACTCGGCAGCAAACTTACGCATCTTCATCAACTCACGGTTGTGTATCTCGGTACGCACCTTCCATTTCTCCAACGAGTCGTTCTGAGGAGTACCCATGGCATGACTGATACTATCTATAGTAACCTTTACATCGCCCGGCTCGCTTACCACCAACAATGGCTGCAATCCAAAACGGTAATGGTAATCCATCAGGATGGTGTACATCTGGGTAGTATCTTTTTCGAAATGGAACTTACCATCCTTAATCTCCATCGAATCAACGAACTCGGCAGTCTTGGGGCCCTTAAATGGAACCAGGAATATACGTTTCCCCTCGTACTGTTCGCCATTCACGGTGCCCTCGATATGGCACACCTGACTACTTTGCTGGCAACTGTAAAACATCGTAGCAGTTGCCAATGTCATAAAACACAAAAGAATCTTCTTCATAGTTATTTAATTTTTACTTGTTCTCGTTTGTTGTCAAACACCTGTCGATAAGCCTCGTGAGCATCCAACTCCACCTTGGTTTTGGTAAAGTCGGGCACGTTGTAAGCATCCATCAGTTCCTGATAATACTTGCGTGGATTGCGCTGAGGCAACAGGAATGGCTTTGAAACACGTCCCTGCTCGTCGATACAAGCCAGATAGAGTTTGGTGTACATACCATCCTCGCACTTACTGCTGAACACGAACCAACGACTGTTGTCGCTCCAGTTGTGATAGGCCTCACACTGCTGGCTGTTTACCTCGGTCAACGCTCTGGTTTTACCCGTTTTCAGATCCATCAACCACAAATCGGCATCGTCCTGACTCACGGGGAAATTACCACGACTGCTCACACAGTACATCAACCAGCGCCCATCGTACGAGGGACGGGCCAGCACGTAGCTTTTATCAGTTGCCGGACCGTTCAACAGCGTATCAACCTGCAGTCCGAACTGTCCCTTTTCAGCATCAAAACCAATACGGCAGATAGAGCATTTTACTTTCTCGTATTCGGCCGGCACCTTACAAGGTTTCGAGGTGCTGTAGTACAGCCACTTGCCATCATGCGAGAAAGCGGGGAATATCTCCAGATCTTCTGTCTGCAACAGGGGCGAAAGTATCAGTTCGTTAGTACGGGTATCAAGCACCTCAACATTACTGAACTTGTGATATACCTCAATACGCTGTCCTGTGCCAGTAAAGAAACTCTGATGCACAGAGTTAACAGCCATTGCCACATAGTCGCCCTGCGGATGCCAGTAACTGTAAGAGCCTGCCGCCTTGGTCGAATCGGTTTTGGTTTCTACCCAAGCCTGCTTACCATCTTTCTGTATCATGGTACCCCCACCCTCGCCACGCATCTGCAGGGTAATACGATTGGGATTGGTACGATTGGCTGTATGGCAATTGAAACAACGGCCAGGCACAACGGTCTCTGCAAGGATGGCAGTCTCATCAAAATTACTGAGATTACGCTGGTAGATGCCGATATCGCCCCCCACCTCGTAGCCTGGCTTTATACGGCGATAGGTCAATCCCCATTCGTCTATATTATCCTTGCTTACATAGATATCAAAATCATTATACTGCGTCCATTGGCCATCTTTCTCCACACATACCGTGAGGGTGATTTTTCCGCCTTGGTTCTGTTGGGTTAACGCTTGCCAATCGGCAATATCAAAATCGGCCCAATCGCCGTTAGTGTGCAACTCGCCACCTTTACTACCACGAGCCACCACATCCATACAATCAATATCCTCATCGGCGAGGTTGAAATTCAACGGGGCTATATCGGCAGGTATCGTAACACCTATATAATCTGGGTAGATATCAGGCAGTTGATTAACCTTCGAGACTTGTTCGGGGGTTGAGGCACAACTGGCCATCAGCCAACAACCAACACCCATCAACCAATAACCTATCTTATTCATTGTTGTTGTCCTCCCATCATTCTTTTAGCGTAATTGGCAAACGGCGAACCATGCACGTTACCCTGCATCTGTATGCAGCGCATCACGTCCTGATAGCACAACGGCATCTGGCGATAGCCACCATACTGCTGAGCTGCGCCCAAATACTGTTGGAATCCCTTCAGGTTGCCTTTCAGCAGCATCTGAGCCAGGAAATAATCCAGCGCCATTTTGTTATCGGTATTGTTCATAAACAGCAATCCGAACATCTTGTCCATCTCCTCGTAACTATACAAGAAGTTTTCCTTATAGCGCAACTGGCGCAAGCGGCGGTATTCGGGCTGTGCATTTACCCAATCATCACTTAATATCACGCTGTTTGCCCACGAACTATAGTACAGACTCTTCTTTAACAAGTCCAACTGCTTCTTGACAGCCGTATAATGTCCGTTCACCAGCATGCACTCTGCTATACGCTTGGTGCATCGACCGCTCTTTCGGGCGTTCAGTATCGACTCCTGTGTATCAAACATATAGCGCTGTGCCGAGTTAACCATACCCAAACGCCAGAAAGCCTCAGCCGATGGCAACATCGAGGTAAGATCGCGTGTACGAGGCATCACCAAAGCATCCTCGCCACTCTGATAGAAGTCGAACATCCTATCGGCCAACAAGCGTTTTTGCGATAAAGCCAAGTTCACACAGTTCGACCAGAATGGGGTATTCACCCGATACTCGCCGGCACGTTTCACAATATCATCCCAGCGTTCATGGCGCACTAGATAATCCATGCGAATCAGCTCATACATATCCTTATCGTAGCCACTCCACTGCGGATAGTGAAGAGGTATGCGGTAATAGTTCAGTCCGGTCAACGCCTGCTGCAAAGGCCACTGTGGTAACAGCCAAGCATACACCATCAGTTGCACAGCCACCATCCAACCAGCCGTCCACAGGTGTTTCCATCCCAGCTGTATCGCACGTACCACTATATATAACCATACTATCGGTCCTATCAGCCAATAGGCCACGGGCAGCACGGCCGCATCTATCCATGAATAACGTCGAGGCATAACACAAGCTAATGCCAATGCCAAGACGATGGCTACGGGCAGCGATAACAGTACATTGATATCGCCCATCAACCACCATAGCATCAAAACGGGAACCAAACTAAGCACCCCCCACTTTTGCGGCAGCAATCGAGCCGTTAAGCGCTGTAAAGCTACATAAAGCAACGCCAACAGCAGAGCCCCCAACCATTCTACATAATAAAACTGTACGATAAACTCGCCCAGCCAATCGGCCAAGCCACCTGGCACACTCACACGTTCAGCGAAATAGTCGCCAGTCCAAAGAAACAGTTGATATTGCTCCTGATACGACAGGGCATGGGAATATGCCACGTACCAAAACATAAATACGCCGATACCAACAAGTATCGACAAATACAAGTTCCAGTATTTAGTTATCGCTCTCTTCATAAACGATGCAAAAGTAGCATAAAAATCTGACTTAACAAAAGTTTTAATCAAATAATACACAAACTTCAACAAATTTCTGTAACTTTGCACTCAAAATAACTCATATCAGTAACAAACCAAACAATGAAAAAATCATTCTTAACCCTGCTAACAGGCCTATTTCTGATGGCAGCCATGCCGATGAAAGCTACAAAGCTCATCGCCATTAAAGTAATTGACAAGGATTATCTTATGTTACACTTCCGCGACGGCGAGGTGCATTATCGCGACAACGGCACAGGTCCCAGCGCCTATTTAGGTCACTCGTTTGCCGAAGGCGACGATACCCTATTGGTATTCGGCGAGCGTTTGAAAGCAGCCCAGGCACAGAACGCCGCTTTGTGGAAGATCAGCTCGTCCGACGACAAGACCTTTGCTACAGCGCAACCCTTAGCCGTTTGGCGTAAATCCAAGCCAATGAACACCGACAATACACTGACAAGCGAGTTAGACCATTGGCTATTTTTGCAGATGCCTAAGGCCATGAAACAGGGCTGCACATACAAAGTTGCCATCCCCGCAGGCATAGGCTCCGACAAGACCGAGGCCACTATCCGCTTCGATGTATGGAACAACCAATCCGAAGCCGTACACATTAATATAATAGGTTATTCGCCTTTTGAGTCTGTTCATGCTGCCGACCTTTACCAATGGTTAGGCGATGGCGGTCAGCGCGATTACAAACAACTGGAGGGAAAGGGTGTTTGGCTCTATAATGTAAATACCAAGAAAAAGCAGAAGGTGGGCACCGTAAAGTTCTGGCAACCAGCCTCAGCTGCCAAGAAAGAAGCCGGCGGTAAGAGTCTGATAGGTACCGATGTATGGAACATCGATTTCAGCGCCAACAAACCAGGTTGTTATCGATTGGTAGTAGAGGATGTAGGCTGTAGTATGGACTTCGAGGTAAAGAACGACATTTACTACGAGCCTTATCGCTACTCGGTTCGCGGTTATTACTACATGCGTTTGGGCGAACCTATCGACACCGCCAAGGTATTCCCTGCCCCACGCCAGCCACAGTTTATTCCTGAGACCGATCCCAAGGGCTTTACCGTTTATAAGACCGACTTCCATCCTTGGAGCCCAGGTTGGCGCGAACTGCACACCGATGTGTGGGACGAGCCCCACTTTAAGCAGCTTAAGCAATCCATCTTCTGGCAGCATCGCCTGCCTGGCAATCCTGTGAATACCGAGGTGAAAGGCGGGCACTCTGATGCCTTCGACTGGGATCGCCACTTGGCACATGTCAGCAACATCTACGACATGCTGTTGCCTTATATCCTCTCGGGGGGACGTTTGAACGAAGATCAGTTAGGTATCCGCGAGAGTGGTAATGGTATCCCCGACCTGATTGACGAGGCCCGCAACGAGGTAGATTTCTTCCTCTCTATCCGCGATGGCGAGGCTTACTCACAGGGTGTCACCAACCCTTGTGCCGACTGGAGCGTGATGTTCCAGGCAGGCTGCACCACCATGGCAGCTTGGGCCAATGCTGCCAACTGCGCCATTCTGGCCGAGGCCTTCAGATTGAACGGCAACGACAGCCTGCGTCAATACTATACTGCCGAGGCCATCAAAGCATTTAGCTTTGCATCAAAGCAGGAAAATCAGCAGCTCGACGACCTGCAGGATGTAGGTTCTATGCAGATGCGTGGACGCGACTTCCGCCAGATGGCAGCAGCCTTCCTGTATAATCTGACTGGTGATGAGCAGTGGGAAAAGATATTTGCTGATGAGAGTATGATTAAGAGTCCTAACTCACAGGTATTCAGCAAAGGCAAGCACGGTTTCTTTGGTGTAGGTGTGATGCACGAGGAGAGTAAGCAGTTAGTTCCCTTCTGCCAGTACTGGGCAGCAGCAGCCTATCTTACCTGTCCACATACACGCCACTATGGCGAGCTTTACCAAAACCTGAAAGCCAGCATCAAGGGCCAGGCCGAGGCTTACAATTTTGGGCACATGCCCCAACGTCCTAGTCGCCGTTCAGCCAACGACGACCGTTGGCAGACCTCTCAGAACCTGCAGTTAGTGATGCTGGCCCACTACATAGCCAACAAGGCAGAGCGCAAACAACTGGAGCACGCCTTGTACACCGAGGCCAGTTGGGCTTTAGGTCGCAATCCTGGTAATATTGTTGAGATGACAGGCCTTGGTCAGCGTCACATCACCGATGTATATTCTACAGGTCGCAACGATGGTGCACCTGGCACCCACCCAGGTCAGACACCTTTCAACGGCACCGAGACCTGGTCGCCTGGTCATAATGGCGGCGATGCCCGTGTTATCTTAGCCTATTGCTATCCCGACTGGAACAATGGCGGTTGGCCCCGTCAGGAGTCGTACTTCAACCAGCGTTACTTCTGGGTAAACGGTGAGTTCACTCCCCGCGAAACCATGCGTGGCAAGATGGCCCTCCTGGCCTACCTCTATGCGATTAGGTAGAACGGGACACTCATTCTGATATAGATTACCGATAATAATAACTCAAAAAACAATCAGACAATGAAAAGAAACGAAAAATTTGTCATCACCATTAATCGCGAAGTCGGTTCGGGTGGTCGCACCGTAGGCCGGATACTGGCCGAGAAATTAGGCGTGAAGTACTGCGACAAAGCTGTGATAGAAGGACTGACCCATAAGTTTGGTCTATCACCAGAGCGCATCGAGGAAATCAAGGCACAGAAAAAATCGTGGTGGAACGATATTAACAACTACTACCAGACGCTTGTGAACAGCACCAGTCTGCCTATGGACGCTGAGGTGAGGCTCGACAATGCCACCATGTTCGAGACCGAGAAGCGTATCCTGCAGGAGCTGGCTACGCAGTCATCGTGCGTAGTAGCTGGTCGCACGGGTTTCATAGTGTTCCGCGAATGGCCCAACCATCTGAACGTTTTCATCCAGGCCTCAATGGAGCATCGCATCAAGCGCATTATGAACCGTAAGAATGTAACGATGGAGCAAGCCCGCGACATTATCGCCAAGATGGATGCCACCCGTGAGGCCTACATCAAGAAGTATGAGGATACCACACGCTACGACACCCGCAACTACCAACTCGTTATCTCGATGGACGACCTGACCGAGAATGATGCCGCAGAGATTATCATCGATTACGTCAATCGCACAAGCAAATAACGATAAAAGAAAACATCCGAATTTATACAATAAATTTGCCTGTACGCGAACAATCGTTTGCGTATAGGCAAACGATTGTTTAGTAGGCTTATTGTACCTGTTTACCTTACTGCTTGTACCTGCTTTCCTTAGTATTTGTACCACCAAACCTTAGGTTATAAAAAGGAACCGCCCCGCAGACTGATAAAACAGTTGCGGGGCGGCTGATTGATTATTGAGTTTTTATATACTCAAGTTGGAATTTACTTCTTAGCCTTGAAGTGCCAGAATGTAGCTTCACCCCATGCACCCTGACTGCCACCATCGGGATAAACAAGACACATCTTATCGCCAGTCAGATAGACAATCTCGAACCATGTGGGCATGTTGCCACCAGAGTTAATCTCATAGGGCCACAGGATGGTACCTGCAGTGGTCTTCAAGTCAGCCACCTTCCACTCGCTCTTAACACTCTCATCAATCTCAAACGAGCCGCTATTGATGACTGAGCCGTCGCCAGCATGACGTGTAATGGTACCATCAGGAGTCAATGTGAAGTAAGCATTCGGACCCTCGTCACCATGCAGACTACCGTCGTTGCTGTGCTGCAGCTGGCCTGCAAATTCTTCTTCAGTCTTGCAACCCCACCACATGCCATTATAGGCAGTACCGACAGAAGCGCCATCACCAGGCAGATAGCCCATGTTACCCCAAACGGGATGCTCGCCATCATAGTCCCAAGTCCAATCCTTACCATTGTCATAGCCATAAGCCATACCTTTTGCATCGCTATCGCTGCAGAAATGCCAGAATGTGGCTTCTCCCCAAGAGCCTATAGAACCACCGTCAGGATAGACGAGGGTCATCTTATCCGAAGTAAGATAGCAAATCTCGTAAGTGCCAGGAATGTTTCCGTTAGAGTTAATCTCATATGGCCACAGGATTGCATCGGTAACCAGGTCACCAACTTTCCACTCACCACTAGGATTATAGTTCTTGATCTCGTACGAGCCAGAACGTATAACATTACCGCTTGCGTCATAACTCTTTATCAGACCATCCTCAGTAAATACCATATAGGCATCGAGGTCGCCATCACCATTGTTCATACCATTGTGAGTATGCTGAAGCTGACCATTAAACTCGTCGGTAGAGGTTACACCCCACCACTGGCCGTTGCCAGAGATACCAACAGAAGCGCCATCGCCAGGCTGATAACCCATGTTACCCCAAACAGCACCTGTAATAGAGGGGTCCCACTTCCAAGTTTTCTTACCATAGTCGTTTGAGGCAATCAAACGGATCTCCGGTTTCAGTTCGGCTGCAACAGCAACGGTAAACTCGTGACTTGCCACTACCTCATCGCCATTAGCATTGATATACTTGAAATATACTGTCTGATTAGGATCAGAACCACGAGAAGGCACAAAGTTGAACACACCACCCGATGCGCCACTTGTGAGTTTGAACTCAGAGCCATCGGCCTTGATATAGTAGATATAAATACCCGAGGCATTGGGGATATTATACTTAATCCAGTTTCCATCAGCTGCTGGAGTAGTGCAGGCCTGATCGGCATACTGAGAGAACTCAGCACCATCAAGCAGGCTATTGCTGGTATAGCTGTCGATATCCAGTGTCTTGCTATCCTTAATAGGATCACAAGCTGTGAGCATGCCCAGCGCTACTGCGAACAATAATATTGATTTTTTCATAATCTCTTTAATTCTTAATTATTAATTCTTTATTAGTCATAAACTGGGCAACCTGACATATTGGCACCAGCGGCACTTGCGCCCCAACCAGCATTCTGCTTCAGGATTTCAGGATTGCCAATGATACTGATCTGAGCAGGCGGAATCATAATGAAACCATCGGTATCGGCATAACGCTGAGCCCAGCTGCTACCGCCTACACCCTGACCATGGTGCATCTTTGTCCAGTGACCTGTATAGTTTACACGAGAACCGTCCTGGCGCTGCAGAGCAACAGCAGCCTCACAAGAGGAACCACCGCCTTTACCTGACCAACGACGCAGGTCGTTGAAACGGAGACCTTCACCAGCCAACTCAAAACGACGCTCATTCTTGATATTCTGCCAAGAATAGGTAGTAGCATCCAGACCAGCACGTGCACGTACCTTATTCATCTGGTCGGCAGTACCTGTAAGCTCAGAGTGCATCAGCATGACATCAGCCAAACGGAGCAGTACGATATCAGAGAAGTGGTCGCCCTGCATAGAGTTACCGTTATTGTTAGCAGCAGATGTATTGTTCTTACGATAAACACCCCACCAGATATAAGCATCGTTATGATCATCCCAAGTAGAGTTTGCGCAAGTAATAGCCATCCACTTCTTGTTGTAATAACCAGCATCCTCAGAGCAAGATGTTGTGAATACGAACTTGTCACACTCAGCCTGAGCATCGAGGATGGTAGCCTTCTTACGAGGGTCGGCATCGCTCCAGTCATCCCAAAGGTTTGCATTGATGGTACCCTGACCCCAACCCTGTCCGAATGGGAAAGTATTCAAATCACCGTTAGCTGTACCAGCACCATCATCATCGCAGCGAAGAGCACAATACAGTTCAACCTGGTTTACAAAACCCATGCCGATAGTACCATTCCAAGAACCGGCGTTCATATACTGAACCTGGAACATCTCCTCATCGTTACCGTTACCAGCCCATGACTTACCAGCAGCTTTCAGATCAGCAACAAATTTGTAGTCCTGAACAGTGTACTCATTGGTGTACTGCCAAAGCAAACGGAAGTCGTCAACCAACTTGTAACCACCATTATTGATTGCATCCTCAAGGAAGCTTACTACCTGAGCCTTGCTCAGAGAAGTGCCAGCACCCTCCTGCTCAAAGTCGAAAGTAACATCAGCAAGATTAGCAGTAGCCAGCTCACCAGCCTTCTTATAGAAGCCCTCGTAGAACATATAAGCACGTGCCAGATAACCCTCGGCAGCACCCTTAGTAGCGTGACCGTCACCACGAGTTGTAGCACCGTGACTCATCAGGTTAGCAGCCGAAGTAAAGTCGGCCAGGATATGTGGCATAATCACATCCTCTGCACTTACCTGAGGACATGGATCGGGAGCAGCTGAAGCCCAGTAAGCAGGGATATCGCCCCAGAACTGAACGCCCCAGAGGTAGAACAAACCACGCATAAAGTAAGCCTCACCAAGCAACTGGTTACGAGTAGTTTCCTGACCAGTCCAATCGAAAGCATCTACAGCATAGATAATAGCATTGGCACGAGCAATACCTACGTAAGTATTATGCCAGGCATTATCAAACAAATCTTCCTTATTAGCCATCAAGTGACCGATAGCGTGTGCCTCAACGTCGCCGGTACCACCAGCGCCGTTTCCATCATCCGACATGATATAACCTACGAACCAAGGAGTCTCAAGTGGATTAGTGCTGAACTGATTCATCACACCATACAAGGCTGCGAGCTCCTTATTCAGGTCATCTGCTGAAGCAGGATAGTTAGAACTGTTAGCCTGCGTATAATTCTTGGAATCGAGGAAGTCTTCGCAAGAAGTAAGTCCTACGGCGAAGAGCATCGCGATTGCCATCAAATATATCTTTTTCATATTCTTATATTCCTTATTATATTATTAGAACTTTATGCTTGCACCAACGACGAATGTACGGGCTGAAGGATACAGACCTACGTCGATACCACGTGCCCAAGAGTCCTTACCACCTGATGAACCAACTTCTGGGTCAACACCTGTATAACCAGTGAAGGTGTAAAGGTTCTGAGCCTGTACATAGAGGCGGAGCTGGCTGAATGGAGAGTTCTTCCACAGCTTATTGAAGTTATAACCCAGGGTAATATTCTGGATCTTGAAGTAATCGGCATTCTGCATATAGCGTGTAGATACCCACTGATCAGCAATCTGACCAACTGTCAGACGAGGATACTTGTTGCTGGTACCCTCACCGTGCCAACGATCGAATGCGTCAACAGTATAGCTGTTGTACTGGTTAGCCAGCAGAGCGGTACGATAGCACTGCATAACCTGCATACCGAATGCACCAGAACCCGTGATACCAAAGTCGAAGCCCTTCCACTCGCAACCCAGGCTAACACCAAGGGTTACATCGGGATGAGGATTACCAATCTCATGGCGGTCGTTATCATAGTCGATAACACCATCATTATCAAAGTCGTCCCAGATGGGGTCGCCAGGAACAGCACCATCAAGAACAGCCTTACCAGCTGCCTTAGCATCATCAATCTGCTGCTGATTCTGCCAGATACCGCTATATGACATACCATAGAAGTAACCAATTGCATGACCCTCCTGAACGCGAGATACGTATGAAGAGTTCTCGAACAGAGCCTTGGTCTGACCATTAATCAAGCCCTGATCGTTAGCAATACGAGTCACCTTATTCTTATTGGTAGCAACATTTACGTTAGCATGGTAGCTGAAGTCCTTAGTTACCTGATCGCGCCAAGAAAGAGCAATCTCGAAACCAGTGTTCTTTACATCACCACCATTAATCATGGCCGACTCTTCGTATCCCAGAACCTCGTTCATAGGAGCCTGAAGCAACCAGTCCTTAGTCTTCTTAACATACCAGTCGAAGTTCAAGCCAAGCTTACCACTGATGAAGCGGGCATCGAGACCTACGTTGATCTGCTCAGAAGTCTCCCATGTTACATCGGGGTTAGGTGCATTCTTAGCGTAAGCACCAGTCTGATAGATATTACTATCAACCGTATTGTTCATATCGCTTGAGAACTTATAACCATAGTCGGCATAATCCGTTGGCGAGAAGGCAATGTTTGAAAGATAGTAGAAGTTACTGATGTTACAGTTACCATTCTGACCCCAAGAAGCACGGAACTTCAAGAAATCCAACCAACCCTTAGTGCTCTCCATGAAATTCTCGTTGGTAATCACCCAACCAGCCGAGAATGAGGGGAAGTAACCCCAGCGCTTGCCACGGGCGAAGTTTGAAGAACCATCGGCACGGATAATGGCAGTAGCCATATACTTCTCGTCGTAGTTCCAGTTCAAACGTCCGAAGAACGAAGCGATGCTACCCTGCATGGGGTTGGCGTAACCACCATGACCAGTCATATACTGTGTCTCGTAGTTAGCAGGAATATTGTAATCCCAGCCGTTACGAACCAGCGAGTTCAGATTCTCCTCACTAACAGTAAAGCTCATATTCATACCAGTACTCCAGTTAGAACGCTCGATTGACTGACCTACGAGTACATCGATATTGTGCTTACCCAACTTAGGAAGAACATACGAAAGCGTGTTCTCCAAAGTAAAGCTACTGCTCTCATACTCACCCATGTTCATACCATAGTTGGCACTTGAGCTGGTAGAGCTGGCACTGTAAGGCAGAGAGATGCTACGGTTGTTGCTGGCACTGAAACCAGTATTGAACTGTCCGCGATACTTCAGGTTTTTAATTGGTTCGATAATCCAATAGAAAGTAGCACCCACGCCAAAGTCACGATTCTGGTTAATAGAATTGAAACCGCCATTCAGGAAGTGGTTCAATGGGTTATTATAAATCATGGTGCTATAGCCAGCGCCATTATTCTTATACGAAGCCAGATTACCATTAGCATCGTATGGATCAACCAGAGGCGATGCGATATAAGCAGCCTGCATGATGTTCCAGTAACCGTTGCTCTCAGCCAAGTCGTGACTTCTGTGATACCAGTAGCTAACATTCTCACCAATGGTGATGATTGAATGATCCTTAGCCTTGAGCAGGATGTGTTCAGAGTTAATACGACCACCATAGCGCTTGTAGTCAGATGACAGATCAGCACCACCCATGATACCCTGGTTAGAACTGTAGTTCAAGCTCATAGAGAACTTTGAATTCTCAGAACCACCTGTCAGTGTGACAGCATGACTGAACTGCAAAGCATTCTTGTTCTCATACTCCTTGAACCAGTCGGTTCCATCCCAACCCTGGTTCACTCTGTCGAGAACCTGCTGAGGAACGAGACTTGACCAGTTGGTAGATGTTCCGTAAGTATTAAAGTTAGTCTCGTTAATCAACTGCATATACTGCTTAGCATTCACTGTGCCAGGAACTTTATATGCGTTCGACCAACCAACGTAACCATCATACTGAATCTGAATCTTACCAGCCTTACCCTGCTTGGTTGTTACCAGGATAACACCGTTAGCAGCACGTGCACCATAGATGGCAGCCGAAGCAGCATCCTTCAGTACGTCGATGCTCTCGATGTCATTTGGGTTCAAACCATTCAAACCATCATCAGCAGTACCAGCATTGATACCATCGATGATCAGCAATGGTGAAGAGGTACCGATAGTACCGACACCACGAATGTTTACCTTGAATCCCTTACCAGGCTGAGAAGAACTCTGGGTAATCTGTACACCAGGCGTACTCGACTGCATGGCTGTAAGTGCATTGGTTGTATTCAGTTTGGCGATGTCCTCACCCTTAACCTGAACGGTAGCACCGGTAACCAACTTTTTCTTCTGAGTACCGTAACCAACAACTACCACTTCATCCAGCTGGGCATTGTCCTCCTTCAGGGTGATGCTGAAGTTCGACTGGTTGCCCACCTTGATTTCCTGTGTCTCATAACCGATGTACGAGATAACAAGTGTTGCACCAGGTGACACTGAGAGAGAGAAGTTTCCGTCGAAATCGGTAATAACGCCATTACCTGACTTACCTTTTTCAACTACGCTAGCTCCGATAACGGGGCCTGATGCATCGACTACAGTACCTGTAATCTTCTTCGTTGCCTGCTGGATTTCCTGAGGAGCTCCGGCGGCATAGGCATTTGAAGAGTAACCAAGACCTAAGCAGGCCATAGTACCCATCAGCAGCGCTGTCTTTCTAAAATTTCGATTCATACTTAAGTTTTAAACTATAGAAAATTGGTTTGTTATGATGTCTTAGTTGGAGCGAGTATTTAGTAATACTCCTATTGAACGCAGGCCTAATTATATAAATAGGTACGCGATGACTCAATAGTTAAGACGAATTGTTTCGGGTCATAATTTTCTTTATTTTAAGTTTTCGGGGGCAAAGATAGGCAAAATTTAAGAAACTAAAACAATTTTGTTTGCCCAAAACTGATACTTTTTTACCTAATGCCGTTTTTTAACATTTAAAATACGTAAAAACCACCCAAAATATGATAGAAAGTGTTTACCTTTGCCCCATAATTATCAATCTAAAACAATATGAACAAGAGAGTTAATACTATTTTAGCTTTACTGCTGATGTGCGGTATGCATCTGCTGGCTCAGGAGTTTGAAACAGCCACCCAAGCCGTAAAGAATATGGGCGTGGGGTGGAACTTAGGCAACACCCTTGAGGCCAACAGTCAGACATACTACGATGTAACCAAAGACAATTACTGGGGACAGCAGGGACTGGAATCAGAAACCTGTTGGGGCCAGAGCAAAGCCAAGCCCGAGCTCATCAAGATGATGAAGGATGCCGGTTTTGGTGCCATCCGTGTACCTGTGACCTGGTATAACCACATGGACAAAGACGGCAAGGTGAATGCCGAATGGATGAAACGCGTCCACGAGGTGGTGGACTATGTCATCAACCAAGGCCTGTACTGCATCGTCAACGTGCACCACGATACTGGAGCCGACAGCGACAGTTTTAAGTCGTGGATTAAAGCCGACGAAGCCAATTTCAGTCAGAACCAAAGCAGATACGAGAACCTGTGGCTTCAGATAGCCGAGGAGTTTAAGGACTACGACGAGCATCTGCTGTTTGAGAGCTACAACGAGATGCTCGACAAACTGAATTCATGGTGCTTTGCCTCGTTTGCTTCGACCAGCAAATACGACGCAGCAGTAGCCAAGTCGGCTTACAATGCCATCAACAGCTATGCCCAGAGCTTTGTGACTACTGTTCGCAACACAGGCGGCAACAACGCCACCCGCAATCTGGTGGTCAACACCTATGGTGCCTGCAATGGCTACGACACCTGGAACACCCATCTGAAGGACCCGCTAACCAACCTGACCATCCCCGAGGGTGAAACCAATCACATAGCCGTACAGATACATGCCTACCCCAGCATAGAAAAAGGTATCAATGGCTATAAGAGTTTAGTGGACGATATGTATAGCGCACTTAACACAAACTTTGTATCGAAAGGTATTCCTGTGATCATTGGTGAATGGGGAACCAGTAATGTAGATAAAGGCACTGGCAAGACCGACTACGACGTACGTAGGGATGCTATGTTTGAGTTTGTTGACTATTGGGTAAAGAGCGCCAAGGACCTTGGCATGGCCACCTTCTATTGGATGGGTTTGTCAGACGGTGCTTATCGCGAAATACCAGCCTTTAACCAGGCCGATTTGGCGGAACGCATCGTAAAAGCCTATCATGGCGACAACTACCATGGCGAGTATCCAACGGCAACTATTGAACACATTGTTAAATACACCAGCGATTGGGCAGAAGCTTTTCTGTATGGCGACTGGAGCGACAACACCATCAAAGTAAGCGATTACAAAAGTATCAGCGTAGAACTGGATAAAGCCTATGGCGATAAGCTGCAGATAAAGGTATATGGCGACAAGAACGGCAAGGACAAAGATGGCAACATACAATACAAGACGCAAGAAGCAAAGGTTTCATCGAGCTCCAGCACCACAACCGTTACATTCAACGCCTCAACGTTAGGTACCAACATCTACCGCATTACACTCCAAACACTTGGTGGAAAACAATCGGTAAGAGTAAAAAGTGCCAAGCTGATTAAAGCTGACGGAACCGAGATGGCTGGCAACGTTGCTGTGGGGTGGGGATGCGAGGTAACAGGCGAGGCCATCAAATCAACATCAGGCATCTGCACGATTAACACAGTCAACACCAACGATCGCATCTATAACCTGCAAGGGCAGCAGATAGCTAAGCCACAAAGGGGCATCTACATCCAGAACGGAAAGAAATTTATAGCCAAATAACCTTTAACAATGAAACGCTTATTATTAATAATGTGTGCTGCATGGGGATTACACGCCGCAGCACAGATTCAGACAAACGCAGGTGTGCAGTACCTGCAGTGTATGCAAAAAGATATGTCGACAGACTTCTACGACCTGTCGAACACGTACTTTTTTGCTGATTCTTTGGTAAGTTTCGATGCTGCCAAAGGCGAAGGACAGGTACAGTGGAAGCGATACCGTATGAGTCCACGACAGGCTTTTAACCTGAATGGCTACTGGCCAGTACGCATGCAGATGCTCGATTTCCCCGATGCGGCCTACGACAACGACCCCAATCTGAAGTTCAAAATTGAGTTTATCACACCCCGAACAGCACGCATCCGCATGTTTACTTCGCCTGTGGAGCCTAAGAACAGCGACCAGGATGATGTGATGTTTTGCGACGGGTTTAAGGCCAGAGGTACAGGAGCGATGTGGAAAACATCGCAGACTGGCGATGCCATTAGCTACAAATCACAGTATGGCAGCATAGAGATCAAGAAGTACCCTTGGCGACTGGTGATTAAGGATGCTCACGGTAAGGTGCTGACACAGACGCGCCACATCATCGATAACGATTCGTCGCAGGTAAAACTGCAGCCTTTCTCGTTTATCAAACGAGGCAGCGACAACAGTCGCAGTATCAACCCGGTACTGACATTAGCACCAGGTGAGCGCATCTATGGTTGCGGTGAGTCGTTCACCTCGCTGAACAAGGTGGGACAAAAGGTACACCTGAGCGTGACCGACCCACAGGGACCTGAGACCGACGGACAGTATAAGCCCGTGCCCTTCTTCTTTTCAAATCGAGGCTACGGTATCTTTATGCACACCTCTGCACCAGTCACCTGCGATTTCGGGGCATCATATATCGGCGCCGACCGCCTGTTTATGGCCGACGAGCAGATGGACTTCTTCGTATTCTTGGGAGAGCCCAAAGACATCCTTTACGAATATACCGAGATTACAGGTAAGTCGCCCCTACCCCCGCTGTGGAGTTTCGGCACCTGGATGAGTCGCATCACCTACTTCTCACAGGAAGAGGGTCTGGAGATAGCCCGTCAACTGCGAGCCAACCGCATCCCTGCCGATGTGATACACTTTGATACGGGCTGGTTTGGCACCGACTGGCAGTGCGACTACCAATTTGCCAAAGATCGATTTAAGAATCCCGAAAGGATGCTGAAGCAACTGGCTAAGGACGGATTCCACACCTGCTTATGGCAGCTCCCCTACTTCACACCCAAGAACCGATTCTTTAACGAGATTATCGACAAGGGCTTGAACGTTAAGAACGCTACAGGCGGTATGCCTGTTGAGGATGCCATTCTGGATTTCTCAAACCCCGAAACCGTCAACTGGTATCAGCAGAAGATAGAAGGACTGATGAAACAGGGTGTATCCACCATCAAGTGCGACTTTGGCGAAGCAGCCCCCTACAATGGTTTCTATCATAGCGGCAAGGGCGGACTCTACGAGCACAACCTCTATCCGCTGCGCTATAACAAAGCCCTTTGGGAGGTGGTTGAGCGCAATCATCCAGGCGAAGGCATCATCTGGGCACGTTCGGCATGGGCAGGCAGTCAGCGCTATGCCCTGCACTGGGGTGGCGATGCCGCCACTACCAACACCGGTATGCTGGGCGACCTGCGAGGCGGACTGAGTTTCGGACTGAGTGGTTTCTCGTTCTGGAGTCACGATATGGGTGGGTTTGTGACGGCCTCGCCCGAGGATATCTATCGTCGTTGGCTGCCATTCGGATTCCTGAGCAGTCACACCCGTGCCCATGGTGCCCCTCCCACAGAGCCTTGGCTCATCTCCGAATCGTTTACCGATGCCTTCCGTGCTTGTGCCGAAATGAAGTATAAGTTGATGCCATACATTTGGGAGCAGGCTAAGGAATGCTCTAAGTTAGGACTCCCCATGGTACGTGCCCTGCTGGTAGAGTTCCCACACGACCAGGGAGCCTGGTATGTAGAGGATGAGTATATGTTTGGTTCAAAGATGCTGGTGGCTCCACTGTTGGAGAGCGGTAACAGTCGCAATGTGTACCTACCCAAAGGCAAGTGGATTGACTATCAGACAGGTAAGGTTTACGAGGGCGGATACCAAACTATCGAGGCAGGCGAGATACCTTGTATCATCCTGATTAAGGATGGCAGCGTGATACCACACGCCCCATTGGCCCAGCGCACCGACCAGATTAACTGGAACGCGATAGAGAACAAGAAATATAAAGCGAATTAAAAATTAACGGATACGGTGCTTGGTGATGACTTCACCATCGTAGGAGTTGATGCTGATTCTAACGGAGTCGGCATCAATTCTGTTTGTAGGGATACTCATGTACACCTTGGTTGAATAATATTCTGGCACGTTACCCTGATCGTGATACAGAATAAGATGACGTATCTGCTTGCCATCAGCATGCTTAACCAGTGTATCGCTAACAATCGCTAAGCTCTGGGCGGCAGTAGAATCATCGGTAACACCCGTTTTTAGCTGCAGACTCAAGTTCAGATACTTTCCCGTTTTACTCATCCAGGTGCTCTCGAACTTCACAGGATCGGTCAACAGTGGCTTATCAAAATCCGAAAGCAAAGCAATGAAAGCACATGGCACCTGGCCCATCGAAACCACCTCAGCCTGATTGTTCACCTTATTATAGTATAGCATACAGCGATAGGTGGTATCGGCCTTGTTCACCCACTTGGCAGTATAAGGTGCAGTGAGCGACAGTTCGTCGCCATCATCGGTAACAATCTTTGTTACCTGCTGGTTGCTGTTCACTATAGCCTCAGCAAAGTCGCCTCGCAACAAAGAGTACTTCCCCTCACCCTTATCGTAAACATCCTGAGAGCACGAGATGATGAGGAAGGTAGATACTATGCAAAGCAACTTTTTCATTGGGCAGCCATTAAGTTTCGTACAGGGTTGGCATACATCGTCAGCATGCGCTCACGCAGGAATGCCTCATCCTTATTTGGCAACTGTATCTTAGCCATCTGACCAGCTAAGTACTGATTGAAACGTTTCACATCAGCATCGGTATAATGGGCTGCATTGGCCTGATTGCCATTCAACTCATCCAGGGCGATGTAGTTACAGGGGTAAAGCTCATAGCCACGATGAATCTCGCGGTCCATCCGCTCGGCCAGCGCCTTGAACCACTCTGTTTTGGGCAGATCACTCAGTTCATCTATCCAGGTATTGATAGGTGCGGCCGGACGATATACCACTCGACCCTTATAGCCAAAGATACCGGTCTTCATGTTATCAAGGTCGTCCTGACGCGACTTCTTAAAGGCCGGATTATCACGCTTCTGTTGGAACTCCTGCGCCTTAAGATAGTCGCAAGGGTCGAACTCATAGCTGATGGTGAGCGGTACGATGTTCAGCTCCTTCAAGTCGCCCCCCATCGCCAGCATCTTAAGCACAGCATCCTGGGTACGGTCGCTCGAATCCTTGGCTCTACCCTCGCGTTGGGCAATCCAGATATTCTCCTTTTTCTGGGTTACGGCATAGTGGATATAACGACTCATAAGTTGCGAGGCTGCCAACGTTTCGCGCAACGACAAGCCACGACGTACGGTAAAGGCCTTGTTCATACGCACCAATCGTTTAATCCACGGATAGATAAGCAGATTATCGCCAATACCTATTTCAACGGTAGTGGGATAACCTGCTTCAACCAGCTTTACATCCAAGAATGCCGAGTCAAGCACGATATCGCGATGATTCGACACAAATGTGTATCGCTGACTCTTATCGTAAGCTGCAATCGAAGAATCCTGGAACGAGCACCCGTCGGTATGTTTGCGGATGATGTAGTTAACCACAGGTTTCATAAAACGCTTCTGGAAATCGAGTGGTGTTTTGATACCAGTAAATGCCAAGCGCAACAAAGCGTTACGCATCGATTTAGGCAACCAAGGGGTAAAACCCTTCAGTATCATTTGGAACTGTCTGTCGTTGAGCAAGTCGTCGAACGCCTGCTTCATCTCTCCCGCCTCGTAAGGTCGGATCTCGTCGAACTCTTCTCTCATATATTAATCAAACTGATTCTCAACAATCTCTGTCAGCACATCGGTCATCGACAGACCTGCTGCACGTACCTGCTGAGGAATAAAGCTGGTAGCAGTCATACCTGGTGTGGTATTAACCTCAAGCATCGAGATGTCACCCTTCTTCGAGATGATAAAGTCGATACGGATGATACCATTACAATGCAGGATATCGTAGATATGCGAGGTAATCTGGCGTACGCGCTCTGTTACATCCTCGGGCAAACGGGCTGGAGTAATCTCCTGTACCTGTCCGTTGTACTTGGCATCGTAATCAAAGAACTCGTTGCTGGTAACCACCTCGGTGGCAGGCAGAACCACGGTCTTCTCCTTGGTCTTATAAACACCGATAGAGATCTCGGTACCTTCGAGGTAGCTCTCAACCATAATCTCAGGACTCTCGAGCATGGCCTTGCGGATGGCAGGAGCCAGCATATCCTTCTCCTTCACCTTCGATACACCGAATGATGAACCATCGGCAGCAGGCTTTACAAAACATGGCATACCGATACGCTCCTCAATCTCATCATCGCTCACCAATTCCTCGTAGCCCTGACGAATCAGCAGCGAGTCGGCCACCTTTACACCGTAGCCACGCAGATACTGGTTCAGCACGAACTTATCAAAAGTCATAGCCTCAACCAGTACGCCGCTGGTGCTGTAAGGCAAACCAATCAGATCGAAATAGCCCTGCAACAGACCGTTCTCGCCTGGGGTACCATGAATGGTGATATAAGCATAGTCGAAAACCTTGGCCTCGCCGTTTTCCATAAACGAGAAGTCGTTTCGGTCAATCTTAGCTGTAGTTCCATCTGACAACTCCACGTGCCAGTCCTGTCCTTTGATATCTACGATATACACATCGTAGCGTTCCTTATCAAAAAATGAATAAAGTCCCTGTGCCGAGCGCAGAGAAACGTCGTGTTCTGATGAGTCGCCACCACATACGATGGCAATCGTTCTCTTTAAGTTCTCCATTGTATCTTATGTTTTTACTTCTTATTCTTTTGCCTTTATATACTTTCTCCATTTATCAATCAGAGCCGTCATATCAGCAGGCCACTCCGATGTAAAGTCCATCTGCTTACCCGTGGTGGGGTGTACAAAACCTAAGGTCTTGGCATGCAGTACCTGACGCGGACAGAGCTTAAAACAGTTCTGGATATAAGCCTTGTAGCTGGCAGTGCGCTCGCCACGCAGCAGTTCGGTACCGCCATAGCGCTCATCGGCAAACAACGGGTGTCCGATATGTTTCATGTGAGCACGTATCTGATGGGTACGACCTGTTTCGAGGATACACTCCACCAGCGTTACATAGCCATAACGCTCCAACACCTTGTAATGGGTTACAGCAGGTTTTCCTATCTCCGAATCGGGTGGAAAAACCTCCATACGCAGACGGTCCTTGGGATCGCGACCGATATTTCCTTCGATACGTCCTTCGTCCTCCACAAAGTTTCCCCACACCAAGGCATTATAACTGCGATGGGTGGTCTTATTAAAGAATTGTTTTCCTAGTGACGTCTTGGCATCTGGCGTTTTAGCTACTACCAACAGACCACTGGTATCCTTATCGATGCGATGCACCAAACCCACCTCTGGGTCGTTAGGATCGTAGCTGGCCAAATCCTTCAGATGCCAGGCTATTGCATTTACCAAGGTGCCGTTAAAGTTGCCGCATCCCGGGTGAACCACCATACCTGCAGGCTTGTTAATCACCATCAGGTCGGCATCCTCGTAAACCACCTCCAAGGGGATATCCTCGGGTTCTATCGTAGTATCGTAATGCGGACGATCGAGCATCAGTGTGATGATATCGCCCGGGCGTACCTTATAGTTACTTTTTACAGGCTTTTCGTTTACATGAATAAAACCCGCATCGGCAGCCTGCTGGATACGGTTACGACTGGAGTGTGGCTGATGTTCAACCAGGTACTTATCAATACGTATAGGCACCTGTCCTTTATCAACCTCCATACGAAAGTGTTCGTACAGCAAGTCTTCTTGCTCCTGCTCTTCGATATCGATGGTTTCGTTTGTCATTCTGTTACCTCCTCAAAATCATCCACTTCGCCATTACCGCTCTGCATCAGAGCATCGTCGCCACCAATTACGTTCAATTCTTCATCGGAACCATACTGTCCGCTACCTACCAGCAGCGTCAGGGGCTGTTCGATGGATATGCGTTCGCCAGTTGATACCTTTCGACCATTGCACGATACACCGTAAACCCAATCCTTCTCACCTGTTACATACTGTGGCGGAAGTACCTTGAATCCTAATGATATCAGTTTTGCCTCGGCCTCGCGGTAGCTGCAGTTATCCACCACATCGGGAATAGCTACCGATGGCGAGTTCGACGAGTTGATGGTTACATAAATGGTATGCCCCGACTTAACAGTCAGTCCGGCACCAGGGCTCTGCGTCAGTACGCAGTCGGCAGGCAAGCGTTTGTTGTAACCCGAATCGGTTACCACAATCTCCAGTCCGCACTCTTCCATCATCTCGCGTGCCTTGGTTATTCGCATACCCTCTATATTCGGCACTCTGATACTCTCACCGTGATGGGTGTACCAGTCCAGTCCGTAGTTCACACCTACCACCAACAGGATGACCACGAGTGCCATCGCTATCAGGTTCCAAATCAGGAACTTACTACAGAACTTGCCGAAGAATTCTTTTGTTTTCATCTTTTACTTCTCTATTTCGGTACAAAAGTACATAAAAAAACAGAAAGAAGCAAAGATTTCACTCTACTTCTTTCTATTTTAACTCATTTTCTAAGTTCCTCTCGGATTACTTTCCGTGATTCTCGTCAGAAACTGTCAACTTCTTGCGGCCCTTAGCGCGACGAGCAGCCAGTACTCGACGACCGTTCT
This sequence comes from Xylanibacter ruminicola Ga6B6, assembly GCF_000687715.1. Classification (GTDB taxonomy): domain Bacteria; phylum Bacteroidota; class Bacteroidia; order Bacteroidales; family Bacteroidaceae; genus Prevotella; species Prevotella ruminicola_B. Next base: position 367,490 of record NZ_JHXD01000001.1, on the reverse strand, counting down.
TGGTGGCCATTCTCTCACGGAAGCCGTGCTTGTTTACGCGACGGCGATTGTGTGGCTGAAATGTTCTCTTCATTGTGAATACTTATTTAATTTTGTTATTTATTTACCGATTTGGGGTGCAAAAGTACTCATTTCTTTTGAATTACGCAAATTTTATACGATTTTTAGCTAAACTTTTTATGTTTTTTTCCAAAAAAGCAGTACCTTTGCACCCGAAAACGATATAAAAGTAACATTTTAAAGGTTTATGATTAATTCACAAGACATTAAAAAGGGCACCGCCATTCGCATGGACGGTGGCATCTGGGTGTGCATCGATTTCCAGCACCGCAAGCCAGGTAAGGGTAACACCATCATGATTATCAAGGTTAAGAACGTTTCAGACGGTCGCGTACTGGAGCGTCGCTTCAACATCGGTGAGAAGCTAGAGGATGTAATCATCGAGCGTCGTCCTTACCAGTATCTCTATGAGGACCAGTCTGGTCGTATCTTCATGAATCAGGAGACATTCGAGCAGATCCCCATCGACAACGAGCTCGTAATCGGTCATGAGTACATGAAGGAGAGCGACATCGTGGAGGTTGTTTCTGACACTACCGATGGTACTATCCTTTACGCTGAGATGCCTGTTAAGACCGTTCTCCGCGTTACTCACTCTGAGCCTGGTGTTAAGGGCGACACAGCTACCAACACTCTGAAGCCTGCTACTCTGGAGACAGGTGTTGAGGTTCGTGTTCCTCTGTTCATCAACGAGGGCGACCTAATTCAGGTTGACACTCGCGACGGTTCTTACCTGCAGCGTGTAAAGGAATAATGAGATACTCGATCATCGTTCCCGTCTACAATCGTCCCGACGAGGTAGACGAACTGTTACAGAGCCTCTGTGAACAAACCGTTAAGGATTTTGAGGTTCTGATAGTAGAGGACGGATCAGTAAAACCATGCAAGGATGTTTGCGATAAATACGCAAGCATCCTTGATTTGCATTATTACGCCAAGGAGAACAGCGGCCCCGGTCAGAGTCGCAACTATGGTGCCGAACGTGCTAACGGTGAGTATGTTATCATCTTAGACAGCGATGTGGTACTGCCCGCAGGCTATCTACAGGCAGTAGAAGACGAGCTCAAGCAGAACCCATGCGAGGCCTTCGGCGGTCCCGACGCCACGCACCCATCGTTCACCCCGATACAAAAGGCCATCAGCTATTCGATGACATCCTTTTTTACCACAGGTGGCATCCGCGGCGGAAAGGCTAAGCTCGATAAGTTCTATCCCCGTTCGTTCAACATGGGCATCCGTCGCGATGTGTATCTTCAGTTGGGCGGCTTTACCAAGATGCGTTTTGGCGAGGATATCGACTTCTCATACCGTATTGTGGAAGCAGGTTTTATGCCACGTCTCTTCCCCGAGGCATGGGTGTGGCACAAGCGCCGTACCGATTTCCGTAAGTTCTTCCGTCAGGTGTACAACAGCGGTATCGCTCGTATCAATCTCGAGAAGCGCCATCCCGGCACTATGAAGTTAGTGCATCTACTGCCAACCGTATTCACCTTGGGTGTCATCGGGTTGCTGCTCATTTCGCTTTTCTGGGCACTCGCGTGCGTTCCTATTATATTATATAGTCTGTTGCTCTGCATCGACTCAAGCATCAAGAACAAGAGCTTGTGGGTAGGATTGCTCAGCATCCCCGCCGCCTTTGTACAGCTGATGGGCTACGGTTTCGGCTTCATCGAGTCGTGGTGGAAACGCTGCGTACTGAAGCAAGACGAATTTACCGCTTTCGAAAAGAATTTCTACAAATGAACGAGAAACTGAACATTAATCAGTGGGCCGAAGAGGATCGTCCTCGCGAAAAGATGGCTACGCAGGGTGCCGAGGCACTGAGCAGCGCAGAGCTATTGGCCATACTGATTGGTTCGGGTTCAACCAAAGAGAGCGCCGTAGATTTAATGAAGCGCATCTTAGCCGACTGCAACAACAGTCTGAACACCTTAGGCAAGAAATCCATTCACGACCTGTGCCAGTACAATGGCGTGGGCGAGGCCAAGGCCATCACCATCCTGGCAGCCTGCGAACTGGGCAAGCGCCGACAGATGGAAACACCCGAAGAACGCCCCGACTTGGGCACAGCCACTCGTATCTACAACCACATGCACCCAGTGATGCAGGATCTGGATGTAGAGGAGTTCTGGGTACTGCTGCTAAACCAGCAATACCGATTGATAAAAAAACTGCGTATTGCCCGTGGCGGCATTACCGCAACAGCAGTAGATATTCGCCTTATCATCCGCGAGGCAGTACTCTGCAACGCCACACAGCTGGTGGCATGTCACAACCACCCATCGGGTGGCATCACGCCCAGCAAACAGGATGATGAGTTAACCATCAGCATCATGAATGCCTGTAAGCTGATGGACATCCACTTTGCCGATCACGTCATCGTTACCGATGGCCACTACTACAGCTACCACGAACAAGGAAAATGCTAACAAACAAACATATACAGTTATGACACAGGAAGAGAAAACACAGATAGAAGAGCGGATTGTAGATGTACTGAAGACCGTTTACGATCCCGAGATTCCCGTCAATATCTACGACCTGGGAATGATTTACAAGATAGATGTACAGGACGACAGTTCTGTTGAGTTGGACATGACCTTTACTGCCCCCAACTGTCCCGCTGCAGATTTTATCCTTGAGGATGTCCGCACCAAGGTAGAGAGTGTGGATGGCGTAAAGGGAGCCAATGTTAATCTCGTGTTCGAACCCGCTTGGGATCAGAGTATGATGAGCGAAGAAGCGAGAGTTGAACTTGGATTCGATTAATATGAAGAACGTATATTTCCTTTCCGATGCCCACTTGGGCTCGTTAGCCATTCCGCACCAGCGCATGCAGGAACGCCGACTGGTTCGCTTTCTCGATAGCATCAAGGAGAAGGCGGCTGCCATCTACCTGCTGGGCGACATGTTCGATTTCTGGTACGAATATAAATATGTAGTACCCAAGGGCTATACCCGTTTCCTTGGAAAAATCTCGGAGCTCACCGACATGGGTGTCGAGGTGCATTACTTTACCGGCAACCACGACATCTGGGCCTACGAATATCTGGAAAAGGAGTGCGGGGTGATTCTGCATAAGAAACCTGAGACCACGGAGATATACGGAAAGATGTTCTTCCTGGCGCATGGCGACGGACTGGGCGATCCTGATAAGAAGTTCAAACTTATCAAGAGTATCTTCCACAACAAGGCTTGTCAGTGGGCCTTCTCGTCATTACATCCCCGTTGGGGCATGTGGTTTGGATTGAACTGGGCCAAGCACAGTCGCATGAAACGTCCTAACGGCGAAGAGCCTGCCTATATGGGCGAGAACCGCGAGCATCTGGTACTGTTTACCAAAAAGTACATCCAGTACCACTCTAACGTAGATTATTTCATCTACGGTCATCGTCACATCGAAGTAGATCTGCAGCTCACCAAGAAAGCCCGCATGATTATCTTAGGCGACTGGATTAGTCAGTTCTCCTATGTAATGTTTGATGGCGAGCACCTGCTCCTTTCGCAATACATCGAAGGCGAGAGTCGCCCATGAAAAAGCACTTCACTGCAAATTATTCGTATTTTTAACGTCATAACGTCATATTCATTATAACCATCTGACTTTTAGTTGGTTATATATGACGTTATGATGTCATATTAAAACACATGATGTCATACAAGGTACATCACTGCATAAAAGAACCTATGTTTTCAACATGTTTCATCAGTAGAAACAAAGTGTTTCGCCCTGAGAAACAAAGTGTTTCTCCGGATGAAACACTTTATACAACCTATCTCAATGTCATATAACAGCCACAATATGACGTTAAAGAATTTAATATCATATAATATCATCATCTGTAATTTACTATTTTACAGATGTTTACATCAGATATGACGTTATGACATCAAAAATCAGAATACTGCATCAAAATATGTTAAAGAGTATCGTGGTCACTTCTGGGGAGCCTTTAGGGCATCCCATTTGGCTTCATACTCCTGCTCTTTCTGGCGTACTACTTTCAGGGCTCTCTTTCTACGCTGTTTGGCCTCAATCTTTGGGGCCACGGTCTTTTCGAATAGCCAGCCTAACATGGCTAACACATTGGGACCAGCTGGTACCACTTGTGGCAGTGGCACTTCCTTAGGGATTGCAGGACGCATGATGTTGGCCATCATCTGTTTGCTACGGTCGGTTCCAAACACCACTACCTCGTCGATGGCATGCAAGGTTGGTATCAAGTAAATGGTATCGCCATGCAGCTCGTTGGCCAGCACATAACGATGCTGGAATCTGGGATGACTGAGGGTGATGCGCTTAAAACTGTCGGGCACCTCTATCTCGCCGCTCCATGGGGTAACAATCTCATCGCCATTATCAACACGAACCTTGATATCACGCTGCGGCGCTTTCGACTCTAAACTGGCCACCACCAGTTTGCGCTGAGCAAACACCTCAGAGCACCACAACATTAACCATATGATCAGATACAGTTTCATCATTTAGTCTTTTCAATACGGGTGCAAATGTAATACTTTTCTGCATATCTTTTCAAAATGAAATATTATATTATCTTACAGATATAAAAATTAATGTAACATTAAGTCTTTTTGAATTAAAATATGTATCTTTGCAGCGAAGTTATCAGATAATGACCAACATGAACAGAAAGAAGATAGTAACGTTTGGCGAGCTGTTGCTCAGGTTTTCGAAGCCCGGACAACTGCGACTGACTCAGGGCGACCTGTTTACCAGTAAGTATGGTGGTAGCGAGGCTAATGTGGCCGTATCGTTGGCTACCCAGGGCGAAGATGTAACCTATATTACCCGACTGCCTGATACGCCAGTAGGTCATGCAGGAGCCATGAGCTTAGCAGAGCTTGGTGTGGATACCAGCCGTGTGCTTTATGGCGGACAGCGTATTGGCACCTATTACTTTGAACCTGCTGCCGGCATGCGTGCTGCCAAGGTGATTTACGACCGTAACGGTTCGGCCTATTCCGACCTGAAGCCTGGCATGATTCCCTGGCGCGAGATACTGAAGGATTGCAGCTACTTCCATGTGTCGGGTATCACGGCAGCCATCTCGCAACAGGCTGCTGATGCCACCTTCGAGGCACTCGACGTGGCCGATGAGTTGGGTATTACTGTATGCTTCGATATCAACTACCGCAAGAACCTGTGGAAGTACGAAGGTGCTGAGCCACGTAAAACCCTGAGCCGCATGCTGTCGCGTTGCGATATGATGTTTGGCGATGCCATCGAGTTCGACTGGCTGTCGCAGCATCCACAGCCACCATTCACGGCTACCGACTCAAACTTCACTATGCAGATGAAAGAGTATGGAGAGTGGTTCGACGAGTTGCATGCTACCTACCCCCGTGTAAAACACTGGATGATGGGTATGCGTAATATCGTAAGCTCGAACCATCACACCCTGACAGCCCTGCTTTATACCGACAATAAACTGTTGCAGGCACCTATCATGGATATCCCTGATGTGGTGGAGCCTGTAGGTGTGGGCGATGCCTTTATGGGTGGTTGGCTGCATGCCATCAGTCTGTTCCCCAACGACATGCAGAAGCAGTTGAATTACTCGTTAGCTGCCGCAGCCCTCAAGAACACCATCCCAGGCGATTTCAACCTCTCGACCGAAGAAGAGATTCTTGATGTGAAAATTTAACATTTCTTGATGCAGTATTTGGCCTTCTTCATCGTTTAATGGATAAAGAAGCAATAAAACGTGTACAAATATGAAGCGAATATTTCCATTATTTATAGTATTAGTCACGCTGCTATCATGCAGTCCTGGTGGCGATATGCTTGAAACAGGTGACCCACATCTCGACCCTTCTGACCAACCATCACTCGATTACACTTTCAAAGGTGTATGGATGGTTGACAACGTGAAAGGCAACGAGACTTATATACGTACTGTATTAGGATTTAAAGGCGAAAACAACGTAGCTTGCGCGGATTATCCTTACGCAGCTATCATGGAGAAATTCCTGCCTGAGGTAAAGGTGGCCAAGCTTTCGGCTGAAGCACCCTATGGCAACACACCAACACCCGAAGAAGAGCTTTGGATGCAGACCCTGATTGACTATCGAAACGGAAGTTGCCTGGAGTCGACCCTCGCCGTTCCTTATCGCATTATCGGCATATCAGATCTATCGTTCTATCTGGAGATGATGCCCAGCGAAACATATGGCACCATATACCTGCCATTTATCGTAACCAAGGATGACGGCACGCTGATGGCAGTAGTACTGACGATAGCACCTACCGAATCTACCGCTTTGTTTGATCGTAGCGGTGCATCGTTCACAAACATACTAACGGTAACGCAGATAGAAACCATCATCGATGGGCAGAAAGAAAGCAGGACGCTCAATCCCACGATGCAGCTCAAGTTCACCAGTATCGAAAGAGTTAAGTAAAAAGAAGTGGAGAACGAACAGCAACTGCTATCAGCCATCAACCAAGGCGATCGTGCTGCCATGAGGCAACTCTACGAACGCTACAAGGGCTATGCCATGTCTATAGGACTAAGGTATATACCCGAAGTGAGCGACGTGGAAGACGTGGTGCAGGACAGCTTTGTGACCATCCTTACCTCTATCGGCAAGTTCGATTACCGAGGCGAGGGTTCGCTGAAAGGCTGGATAGGCAGGATTGTTGCTAATAAGGCCTTTGATTTTGTGAAACATCATGAGCGCATGACGTTTACCGATGTCATCCCTGATACACAGGACGAAGAGCCAGAGATAGAACGGATACCGCCCAATGTGCTGACGGCGATGATTGCCAAGCTACCTACAGGCTACAGAATGGTACTAAACCTGTATGTGTTCGAGCATTGCTCTCATCGCGAAATAGCCAATAAGTTAGGCATCAAAGAGAGTTCATCCTCCTCACAGCTGTCGAGAGCGCGACAGATACTCACCCAAATGATAACAGATTACATCAAACGACACGAGATATGAAGCAAGAAGAATGGGCCGAAAGGCTTAACAACCACCTGAAAGACTACCACCAGGAGCCAACACGCGACTTGTGGGAGGGCATAGAGGCTTCGCTCGATAAGCAGGCTAAAGGGGCGGTGCACCACATAGCTATGCGTCGTTGGCTAATGGCAGCTGCTATCATTGGTGTGCTGTTTGGTGGTGCCTATCTGATGTGGAACAACGAGCCCGTACAGCCACAAGTGGCACAGGTTAAGGCTACCAATCATGCCGATAAGGAAGAAGCGCCCGTAGCCACCCAAGCAGATATCACCCCAGATGCAGATGTAAAGGCTCAAGAGAAACTGGTTGCTCAGGTATTAACAGCAGCAAAAGCAGTTACACAGATAGCAGAAACAGCTATGCTACCAGAAAACGTAGTTTCTGAACCAACAGAGAAGGCCACACAACCCGATGAAACGGCTAACAAACCCAAGGAAGATACACCAAGCCCGCAGGTACATCACCCACTGTCAGCAGAGCCTAAGGCATATTCTCATGCGAAGCATCATCAGCAAAAGCCGATGCGCCTTACCATGGGACTGTTTGCTCAGGGCAACACCAACGATATGAACAATAAGAATGCGGTGATGATGAACCCACAGTTGTTGCATCGAGTGGCAGCATCGCGTGCTTTTCTAGCAGATTACGAAGAGCAAGAGAGCCACAACCAACCCATATCGTTCGGTCTTTCTGTTGGATATCCACTCAATAGCTGGTTGTCGCTCAGTTCGGGTTTGGTTTATACCAGGCAGAATTCAACCTTTACCACCCTGATGCCCAACCATCAGATACAGCGCCATCAGAAGCTCCACTACATAGGCGTACCCCTTAACCTTCAGGCCCACCTGTTGCAATGGCATGGCATCAGTATTTATCTTACTGCAGGCGCCCAAGCCGACTGGAATATCAAGGCCGAATCGAACACCGATGGGGTGAATCAGGTAATGGACAAGGATCGCATGCAGTGGTCGGTAGGTGGCAGTCTGGGATTGGCATACCATATCATCCCTCAGCTGAGTTTGTATGCCGAACCTGGTGTTCGTCACTATATGGATAATGGTAGTACTATCAATAATTATTTTAAAGATAAACCTACGAGTTTCAATCTACAATTGGGACTCAGATTCGACTTAAACTCACCAAAATGAAGAAACTATTATTACTCTCACTACTTGCCTTCTCTTTGACGGCAAGCGCACAAACCAGCGAAAAGCCTGCCAGGAGCATCTCAGTAGAGTTTCTAGGTCCGCACCAAGGTTGTGGTATTAACTACGACTCACGATTTAAAGGCAACGAGGGTGCCGGCTATCGCGTAGGATTAAGCTATGCCTTTCTTTTTCCTGCCCAGGATTGTGAGATACACGGTGTATCCGCTCCCTTAGAGTTGAACTATCTCCTTGGAAACAAACTGCTGAAGTTTGAGATGGGTTTTGGCTCCACGGTTGGTTACTATCATACAAGGGATTATGCGAAAGACCCCAAGGAAATTAAGAACGGTTTTAGTTTTATTCCGTTCCTGAATGCAGGCATCAGAGTGCAACCTAAGCGTGGTTTAACCCTGCGATTAGGTATAACCCCCAGCATACTTATTATGCCATATCCCTACATCAGCGTAGGTTATGCCTTTTAAACAACAATCCCCGCCGGTTGGGCGGGGATCGTCATATTAATATTATTAGCTAAATTACTTCAGCAGATTCATAGTATCGGTAGCAATCATCAGCTCCTCGTCGGTTGGGATAACAACAACCTTAACCTTTGAGTCGTCGGCAGAGATGATGGCCTCTTCACCACGAATATTGTTCTTCTCGTCGTCGAACTTCACACCCAGGAACTCCAGGCCCTTGCAAACCTCAGAACGCATAGAAATCTGGTTCTCGCCAACACCAGCGGTGAACACGATTACATCTACGCCACCCATGGCAGCAGCATAAGCACCGATATACTTCTTAATACGATAGAAATACATCTGCTGAGCCAGTACAGCCTTTGGCTCACCAGCCTTAGCAGCGTTCTCTACGTCGCGCATATCGCTCGAACCACCAGTGATACCAGCTACACCACTCTTTTTGTTGAGCAGGTTGCTCATACCATCAGCGTCGAGACCGAGTTTCTTCTCGATGAAGGTAACAGCACCACCGTCGATATCACCAGCACGAGTACCCATTACCAGACCCTCGAGTGGAGTAAGACCCATTGAGGTATCAATACACTTGCCATCCAGAACAGCAGCAATAGAACCACCATTACCGATGTGGCAGGTAATCATCTTTGTACCCTCGGCCTTGATACCCAGGAACTCGCAAGCACGAGCTGATACGTAACGGTGAGAGGTGCCGTGGAAACCATAGCGACGCACACCGTACTTCTCGTACAGATCGTAAGGAATAGCGTACATATAAGCCTTAGCAGGCATAGTCTGATGGAAGGCGGTGTCGAACACACCTACCTGAGGCAGACCTGGCATCAGCTCCTTAACAGCATTAACACCCTTCAGGTTAGCGGGGTTGTGCAGGGGAGCCAGATCAGAGCACTCCTCGAAAGCCTTCAGAACCTCGTCGGTAAGAATCACGCTCTTATTGAATTTCTCGCCGCCGTGCACCATACGGTGACCTACAGCGTCGATCTCCTTCAGATCTTTGATCACACCGATTTCGGGATCGGTAAGCAGAGAGAAGATAAACTTAACACCCTCGGTATGCTCGGGGATATCGTGCATAATCTGCTTCTTCTCGCCATTGGCCAGCTTTAACTTTACAAAGGCATTGTCCAAGCCTACACGCTCAGCACCACCACTGGTCATCACACTCTTATCGTCCATGTTGTACAGGGCGTACTTGATAGATGAAGAGCCACAATTCAATACAAGAATTTTCATATTATTATCGATTTTCAATTCTCAATTATCAATTACTTTTTAGCGTCCATTGCCTGACAAGCAGTGATAGCAATCATGTAATAGATGTCGTCGATAGAGCAACCACGCGACAGGTCATTTACAGGACGTGCGATACCCTGCAGGATAGGACCGATAGCGATAGCATCGCCCAGGCGCTGAACCATCTTATAACCAATGTTACCTACCTCGAGGTTAGGGAATACCAGTACGTTAGCCTTACCAGCGATATCAGAATCAGGAGCCTTCTTAGCACCTACTGATGGAACCAGAGCGGCATCGGCCTGCAACTCACCATCAATCTTGAGTGCTGGATCGAGTTCCTTAGCCAAGCGAGTAGCCTCAACTACCTTATCTACTACCTCGTGCTTAGCTGAGCCCTTAGTAGAGAAGCTGAGCATTGCCACACGTGGCTCAGCAAAACCAGCCACGCTCTTAGCAGTCTGAGCGGTGCATACAGCGATCTGTGAGAGCTGAGCAGCATCTGGCATTGGGGTAACAGCTACGTCGCCAACTACCAATACGCCATCCTCGCCATACTGCTTCTGCTTAGAGATGAGCAGCAAACCACCACTTACACAGGTGATACCAGGCTGGCACTTGATAATCTGCAGGGCAGGACGCAGTGTATCGCCAGTAGTAGAGAGTGCACCAGAAATCTGGCCATCGGCACCTTCGGTCTTGATAATCATACAACCCAGGTACAGAGGATTCTTAATGAGCTTACGAGCCTCCTCGATAGTCATACCCTTGCTCTTGCGAATCTCAGCCAGCTTCTCAGCAAGCTCTTCGCTCTTGTCGTAGTTTTCAGGGTCGATCAAGGTTGCCTTACCAATATTGGTGAGTCCCTTCTCCTTAGCCAGAGCCTCAACCTTAGCAGGGTTACCAATCAGGATGATGTCGGCGAGGTCGTCGGCCAGAGCCTTATCGGCTGCACAGAGTGTACGCTCCTCTTCTGCCTCAGGGAGCACAATGCGCTGCTTATCACTTTTAGCACGCGCTACAATTGAACTTAATAGATCCATAACTTTGATTTGTTTTAAAATGTTATATATATGAATTCTTTATTGTTCTAATTCTTTGGTGAGGATACTCTCCAGTTCCTCAGCCGAGAGACGCAGATGGAACTCACCTTTAACGGCGACAGAGATACCACCCGTTTCCTCGGATACAACGATGGCCACAGCATCGCTCTCTTGCGATACGCCCATGGCAGCACGGTGTCGCAAACCCAACTCCTTTGGGATATCCATATCGTGACTTACCGGCAGGATACAACCTGCGGCCTTGATACGTTTCTTGGATACAATCATGGCTCCATCGTGCAGGGGTGAGTTCTTAAAGAAGATGTTCTCGATGAGTCGCTGATTGATGTTGGAGTCGATCTGATCGCCCGTCACAGCTATCTCATCGAGTGGCATCGCACGCTCGATCACGATGAGCGCCCCTACCTTGCCACGACTCATATTCATCGATGCCATCACAATTGGCATGATAATCTCCTTGAGTGCCTTCTTATCCTCTTCGCCCACATCTTTTGATGTGAACAGTTTGGCAAATGCCCGCATACGACGATGGGCACCTACGTTATAAAGGAACTTACGGATTTCGTCCTGGAAAAGTACGATGAGCGCAATAACACCCACACTCACCAACTTATCGAGTATCGAGCCAAGCAACTTCATCTCGACCACCTGCGACACGAACAGCCACGTAATCACAAACATCAGAATGCCTATGAACACGTTAAGCGAACGTGATTCGCGCATCAGCCTGTAGATGTAGTAAAGTATCATAGCTACAAGCAGGATGTCGATGAAGTCCTTTATGCCAAACTCGAAGAACATGTTTATTTTGCGATTTGACTATTTAACGATTGCACCATTTTTACGCATTCTACAGCCTGACGGACATCGTGCACTCGGAGGATGTGAGCCCCCTTCATGAGCGAAATGGTGTTAAGTACCGTAGTACCATTGAGCGACTCCATGGGCGTTGTACCCAAGAGTTTAAAAATCATCGATTTACGCGAGATGCCTACCAACAGGGGCAGTTCCATCACGTGCAGACGCTCCATCTGGTTCATAATCTCGTAATTCTGCTCCAGTGTCTTACCGAAACCAAAACCAGGATCAAGAATGATATCGCAAGCACCACAATCACGCAACTGCTGTACCTGTCGGGCAAACGACATCAGCATGCTTTTCAGCGTGGGCTGCTGCGACATTAATATATAAGGTACGCGTAAGCGCGACACTAACCGGTACATGGTTTCGTTGCCTTCGCTCACATCGTTAATGATATCGGCACCAAACTCCTCAACCGTCATATGGGCCACATCGGGACGGAACGTATCAACCGAAATAATGGCATCGGGCAACTCGCGACGAATAATCTTCAAACCAAAGCGCAGGCGCTCCATCTCCTCAGCCTCCGACACTTCGGTGCCACCAGGACGGGTAGAATAGCCACCCACATCAATCATGCTTGCACCTTCGTCGATAATCTGATGACAACGCTGCACAATTTCAGACTCAGTCTGCACTCGGCTCCCTGCATAAAAAGAGTCGGGCGTAACGTTCAGGATTCCCATCACCTGCGGGGTGCTGAGATCCACTAATTTGCCTCGAATTTGAATCGTTTCGTTCATATCGCCCACAAAGATACACATTTTTTTTGGATTAAGAATCCTGAATTAAGAATTTTCACTATCTTTGCACCAAAAATAACGAAGTTTATGGATATTAAGGAACTATACAAGCTGTATGAGCAGCATCCGTGCATCACAACCGATAGTCGTGACTGCCCCGAAGGAAGCATCTTTCTGGCACTGAAAGGTGAGTCATTTAATGGTAATAAATTTGCCCTGCAGGCACTCGAAAAAGGCTGTGCTTATGCCATCGTGGATGAAGCAAGTGTTCTAGAGAACCTAGACCCTCTAGATAGTCTAGCTAAGCGAATCATCCTAGTTGATGATACGCTGCAGACTTTCAAGGACCTGGCCCGCGAGCATCGCCGCCAGTTTGATATCCCCGTAATCGGTATCACAGGCACCAACGGAAAGACCACTACCAAGGAGCTTATTGCCGCTGTGCTCTCACAGAAATACAATGTGCTCTACACCCAGGGCAACTTTAACAACGATGTAGGTGTACCCAAGACCCTGTTCCGCTTGAACAAGGAGCATGAGATAGCCGTGATTGAGATGGGTGCCAGTCATCCTGGCGACATCAAGACACTAGCCGAGACCGCAGAGCCTACTTGCGGACTGATCACCAACGTTGGTCGTGCCCACTTACAGGGCTTCGGTTCGTTCGAGGGTGTGATTAAAACAAAATGCGAGCTGTATGATTTCCTGCGCAGTCGCGAGGATAGTCTTATCTTTATCAATGCCGACAACGAGCATCTGATAGATCAGATTAGCGACGACGAGGAGATGTGGTTATCGCCCTACTCTACCGACCCCGACAACCAGTACTCGTGCATCAGCGGCGAGGTTTTGGAGTGCAACCCATTCCTGAAGTTCCGTTGGCGCGAGCCTTTGATGATACTCGAAGAAGAGGGTCGCAGCACCAAGTGGCATAAGGTACAGACCAAGCTGATTGGATCGTATAACATCGACAATCTATTGGCAGCCATCGCCGTAGGTATCAACTTTGGTGTAGATCGCAAAAAAATTGTAGCCGCCCTCGAAGCTTACGAACCATCTAACAACCGCAGTCAGATGACCGTTACCGAAAAGAACCACCTGATAGTGGATGCCTATAATGCCAACCCCTCATCGATGCAGGCAGCCCTTGAGAACTTCAAGATTATGCAGGCCGACAACAAGATGGCCATCCTTGGTGCCATGCGCGAACTGGGTGAGGTATCGGCTGAGGAGCACCAGCATGTGGTTGACTATCTGAAGACATCGGATATCAAGACTGTATGGTTGGTAGGCGAAGAGTTCGAGGACACCCAGTGCGACTTCCGTAAGTTTAAGGATGTAGAGGAGGTAAAAGCCGCCATCGCTGCCGAACAGCCAGCAGGCCATTACATCCTTATCAAGGGTTCAAACAGCACCAAACTCTATCAACTGCCCGAACTGCTGTAACAATTGACAATTAAGAATTGACAATTGAGAATTAAGAGGTGCATAACATACTTTTGTCTGCTTATGCTACTGACAAGTTGCGGAAAGCAGAGGTATCAAGACGAGAGCCTTGAGCAGAGTAATGGTGTGTATTACTGGCGCACCGACTTGCATCTCGATTCTACCGAGCGCGCCTTTTTAAGGCAGCACCATATCAGCAAGGTATATTGCCGCTATTTTGATGTAGTGATGAACGATGATGGCACTGAGCCCAAGCCCAATGCCACCATCGCTTTTACTGATACGTTGCCAGCCGGCATCGAACTCATCCCCACCGTTTACATTACCGAGGACTGTATGCACAAGCCCCACAAGGACCTGGCCGAAAAACTGGTGAACCGCATTCAGCAGATGAACGAGACCAACCACATCGGCAACGTTCACGAGATACAGATTGACTGCGATTACACCTCAAAGAGTCGCGCCACGTACTATGAGTTTCTGGAGCAAGTACGCCATCACCTATCACCCACCTCCTATCATCTATCCACCACCATCCGCCTGCACCAGCTATCTATGCCCGTGCCACCTGTGGATTATGGCGTGCTGATGGTTTACAACACAGGCGATCCACGTAAATGGCAGGAAAGGAATCCCATTCTCGACTACCGCGATGTGTATCCATACCTCAACAAGCTGGCTCAATATCAATTACCCCTCGCTGCAGCCTACCCCGTTTACCAATGGATACGCAACATACAGAACGTAAGGATAGAACATACCGTTGATGCGGCCGAAATATTGAAAGTAAAGAAAGCATTGGAAAAAGAGCGCCCCAGCCTGAGTAAGGCTGTCATTACCTATCATTTGGAAACAGATAACATTAACAGATATAAGACCGAGACCTATGAAGAGATTTATCATCATTAGCCTTTTATGTGTATTCGCCATGCCCATGATGGCATGCTTGTGGTGGGACACCACCAACTCTTATCTGTTCAGCATGTACGAACAGAAGAATTTTAAGAACCGTGTGGAGCGTATCTGCAACGACAACTGGAAAGCCTATCTCGGATCTACCGAGGAGTACTTCTGGTTTAATGCCGACGATGCCATCAAGGCCGCCCGAAAGAAAGGCGATATCCTGATGGTGAGCTACCTACAGAACCTGAAGAAATATCTGAACTGCGTAGATATTGAACAGCGCAAGCAATACGAGTGGAACTACCCCACACCTCAGGACATCAACAACCAGAAACTCGACCTGCTAGCTGTACGCACCTATGCCCTTGGCAAAACCAAGACCAAACTGCGCTCGCAGCACGCCCTGCTCTATATGCGATGTAACATGATATTGGGTCGCCATCAGGACAACATCAATTTCTGGGAGCAAACAGCCAGCAAGTTCATCGAGACCGTATATAAGGATATGATGAAGAACATCTATGCCGGCGCCCTGTATAAGAGCGGTCGCACAGCCGAAGCTGGCGAGATGTTTGCCGAGATGGACGACTACGAGAGTTTGATGACCATCTATTATAAGAAACGCTCGTTCCAGGCCATCAGTCAGCAATACCAGCAAAATCCCAATGCCAAGGTGCTACCATTCCTGTTGCAGGACTTTGTAAACAATGCTCAGGAAGCCGAAGATGCCAAGACCGAAGGTGCTTTGGGCGGTAAGCTCTTTATCCGCGACATCAACCAGCAGGAGTCGGCTCAGATGCAGCAGTTCTGTCAGAAAGTGGTACGCGAAGGCAAAACCGAAACACCCATCATGTGGCAAAGTGCCAAAGCCTGGCTAGAATACCTGGCAGGGAAGAAACAGGAAGCCCTGAAGGATATCAATGCCGCCATGCAAATGGAAGGTACCCAGCGTATGAAGGATAATGCCCGCGTGTTGAAATTCTTCATGACTACCGCCACAGCTAAACCCAACGACAGTTTTGACACGTATTTTACCGAAGAGCTGACATGGCTGCAGTCTAAGCAGCAAACAGCCGACGGATTCTTTGACAGTGCAATGCGACGACTCTCGTATCAGGCTATTGTGCCCCACTATCAGAACAAACCCGAGCAGCAGTTGGCACTGATGATCATCACTAATAACACCGATTACATCGAGCGTATGGAAACCATGCCTGTGACCGACCTGGAGAAGTTTTTCTATTACACCAAGACACCAGGCGACAAGCCCTTCGACCAGTTCCTGCAGCGTCAATTCCAGATTAACGACTCATCGTACATCGAACTCATTGGCACCAAGTACATGCGCTTAGCCAAATGGGACAAAGCCATCGAGTGGCTCAGCAAACTGCCCCTGACATACTTTAACTATCACCACAGTCAGGAATACCTTTATTATTCTACAGCACGCAAGTACGATGTTGAACCTTGGATAACACGCCAGTGGCTTGATAGCAGCAATGCCTACAAGCGCGAGCAGAAGTGGGACAAAAACATCAAACTCGAATTCTGTAAGGAGATGCAGGCCATGGAAAGTTCGCTGAACCTGCTACAAGACAAAGCCCTCGACCAACGTTATTACGACCTGGCCGTACGCTATGCTCAAGCCAGCCTGAAGGGCGACTGCTGGTGGCTGCTCCGCAACTCGAAGAATATCTACGACTCGGTACGTGTAAACGAAATTGACTTTGGTGCTAAAGCTGTTGAGCTGTTGCAGAAAACAACCATGACAAAAGATAAGAACCTGAAGTTGAAAGCTATGTTTGCCATGGGCTGGCAGGAACTCTATAATGCCACACCTGGTGCCAAGCTGTGGACCAGCAATGAATGGAACGAGCAGGCAGCCGACTATATCAGGCAGTATAACCGCGAATCGTGGCAGTTCCGTGCCTTCCAGAATCTGTACAATATGGTTGAGAATACGCCCAACAAACCAGCGTATATTACCAAGTGTGATGAGTACGACCAGTTCCGTCAATACTACAGTAAGCATAAATAAGGGATTTAGTAAAAATTATCCCTTTTCGTGCACGTATTTCAAAAAATAGATGTACCTTTGCAGGCGATTCTTCGGGATCACCCGCAAAATCGGGATGTAGCGCAGTTGGTAGCGCACTACGTTCGGGACGTAGGGGTCGGGCGTTCGAGTCGCCTCATCCCGACCTAGAGCAAGAGAGGTGACTGTGTAAAACGGCCACCTTTTTTATTGCTTTATGTATAAATTTTCGTCCAGAAATGCATTTTTTTGCGTTTTTCCTTGGATATTCCGCTAAAATTGAATAAATTTGCACCCCGTAAGTTAGAAACGTTAGAAACAAAACTGAATATTATGGCAGAAACATTGGAAGTGAAGGAGCTTGACCAAGTGGTCGTACGCTTCTCTGGTGACTCCGGCGACGGCATGCAGCTTGCTGGAAACATCTTCTCTACGGTCAGTGCCACCGTTGGTAACGGCATTTCAACATTCCCCGACTATCCAGCCGACATCCGCGCCCCGCAAGGTTCGCTCACTGGCGTATCAGGTTTCCAGGTACACATCGGTGCTGGTAAAGTTTACACCCCTGGTGACAAGTGCGACGTGCTCGTAGCCATGAACGCAGCCGCCCTGAAGACTCAGTATCGTTACGCCAAGCCCGGTGCAACGATTATCATCGACACAGACTCATTCGGTCCTAAGGATCTGGAGAAGGCCCAGTTTGCCACCGAGGATTACCTCGGCGAGATGGGTATCGACCCCGACCGTGTGATCCAGTGCCCTCTCACTACCATGGTTAAGGATTGTCTGGCCGACAGCGGTATGGACAACAAGGCTATGTTGAAATGTAGAAACATGTTCGCGCTCGGATTGGTTTGCTGGCTCTTCGATCGCGACCTGAACCTCGTAGCTAACTTCCTGCGTGAAAAGTTTGCCAAGAAACCTGCTATCGCCGAGGCTAACATCAAGGTGATTCAGGCTGGTTGGGAC
Source organism: Xylanibacter ruminicola Ga6B6 (assembly GCF_000687715.1). Lineage (GTDB taxonomy): Bacteria > Bacteroidota > Bacteroidia > Bacteroidales > Bacteroidaceae > Prevotella > Prevotella ruminicola_B. Next base: position 349,541 of record NZ_JHXD01000001.1, on the reverse strand, counting down.
TACGGTCACAACACCCACTCAAGCGCTATCAATGTTTATCGCGTAGAAACCAAGGAGAAAACTCCTGGACGCTATATGGATATCACCGGTAACAAGGCTACCGCTTACGGCTTCATCGCTGCTGCCGAGAAGGCTGGTCTGCGCCTTTACTTAGGTTCTTATCCTATCACTCCTGCAACCGACGTGCTGCACGAGCTCAGTAAGCACAAGTCGTGCGGTGTCATCACCGTACAGTGCGAGGATGAGATTTCAGGCTGCGCCTCGGCTCTCGGTGCTTCGTTCGCCGGCGCACTGGGTGTTACCTCAACCTCTGGTCCTGGTGTTTGCTTGAAGAGCGAGGCCATGAACCTGGCTGTGATTATGGAGTTGCCACTCGTAGTACTCGACGTACAGCGTGGTGGTCCTGCTACTGGTCTGCCAACCAAGAGTGAGCAGACCGACCTGCTGCAGGCTTTGTTTGGACGTAACGGTGAAAGCCCCATGCCTGTAATGGCTGCTACCAGTCCTGCCGACTGTTTCGACGCTGCTTACCAAGCAGCCAAGATGGCTTTGGAGCATATGACACCTGTTGTACTGCTTACCGATGCTTATATCGCTAATGGTTCGGGTGCCTTTAAGTTGCCCGAGATGGCTAAGCTCGATGCCATCAATCCTCCTTACGTTCCTGAGGAGCTGAAGGGTAAGTGGACACCATACATGCGTGCCGAAAACGGAACACGCTACTGGGCAGTTCCTGGTCGCGAGGGCTTCGCTCACATCCTCGGTGGACTGGAGAAGGACTCTAACACTGGTGCCATCTCTACCAACCCTGAGAACCACGACCTGATGACTCGTCTGCGCCAGCAGAAGATCGACAATATCCAGGTGCCCGACCTCGAAGTTGACGGCGACGTTGCAGATGCCGACCTGCTGATTGTAGGTTTCGGTTCAACCTACGGCCACCTGCACTCTGCTATGGATGAACTGAAGGCTAAGGGCTACAAGGTAGCTCAGGCACAGTTCAAGTACCTGAACCCACTGCCAAAGAACACTACTGCCGTTCTTACTAAATACAAGAAGGTGGTAGTAGCCGAGCAGAACATGGGTCAGCTGGCCGCTTACCTCCGCATGAAGGTTGACGGCTTCGTACCTTACCAGTTCAATCAGGTTAAGGGTCAGCCTTTCGTAGTAGAAGAGTTAGTGAACGCATTCGAGGAAATTTTAAAGTAACCGCTTTAGCGCTTTTACAAAGCGTAGCGACTAAAAGAAGTAAACTATTATGAGTTATACAGCACAAGATTTTAAGAAAGGCCAGCCTCGTTGGTGCCCTGGTTGCGGCGACCACTTCTTCCTGGCTTCACTCCATAAGGCTATGGCCGAGATTGGCGTAGCTCCCGAGAACGTAGCAGTCATCTCAGGTATCGGCTGTTCAAGCCGTCTGCCACACTACATGGCTACCTACGGCATGAACACTATCCACGGTCGTGCCGCTGCCATCGCTACTGGTGCTAAGGTGGCTAACCCCAACCTGACCGTATGGCAGGTATCAGGTGATGGTGATGGACTGGCTATCGGTGGTAACCACTTCATCCACGCCAACCGTCGTAACATCGACCTCAACATGATCCTGCTCAACAACCGCATCTACGGTCTGACTAAGGGTCAGTACTCACCCACCTCACCTCGTGGCTTCGTATCAAAATCGAGCCCTTACGGAACCGTTGAGGATCCCTTCCGCCCAGCAGAGCTCTGCTTCGGTGCACGCGGACACTTCTTTGCCCGTTGCGTGGCTACTGATGCCAAGGGTACTGTTGAGGTACTGAAGGCTGCCTACGAGCACAAAGGTGCCAGCGTTACTGAGGTTCTGCAGAACTGTGTAATATTCAACGACCACTGCCACGATGTAGTATATAACAACGAGGGCCGTAAGAAGAACGCTATCTACGTTAAGCACGGTGAGAAGCTCGTGTTCGGTGAGAACAATGAGTTCGGACTGGTACAGCAGGGCTTCGGACTGAAGGTTGTTGAGATCGGTAAGGATGGCTACACCATCGACGACGTACTGGTTCACGACGCTCACTGCGAGGATAACACTCTGCAGCTGAAGCTGGCCATGATGACACCTGAGGATGGATTCCCCATCGCTCTCGGTGTAATCCGCGATGTAGAGGCTCCTACCTACAACGATGCCGTTCATGCTCAGCTGGCTGAGGTAGCTGCTCAGAAGAAGTATCACAACTTTGAGGAGCTGCTCGAGACCAATGACATTTGGGAGGTTAAATAACCTCTAAATAACCCGCGAGTTTGTAAACTCCACATATCAATCATCCCCATGGCAAATTGTCGTGGGGATGATTTTTGTGTAAAAATACACTCATTTATCGTTTTTTCTCTCAACTATAAAACTAATTTCTCAATAAATGATTATCTTTGCGCTCGATTTTTACTTAAAACCAAATATTAAATAATAACTTATAACATATGTTTCACATTTACGAAGGATTTCATCTCGTTGAGACGTATCACAAAATGCGTCACCAGCGTAAATACCATCCTGCTGATGGTACCAAACGTGCTATCAAGATAGCTTTGGTAGCGCTCGTCACTTTATTACTCTGGAACATGCCAGCTGAATGGTATGGCATCCAGAACCTCACCGTTATCCAGCAGCGCGTCATCGCTATCTTTGCCTTTGCCACGCTCATGTGGATCCTTGAGATTGTTTCATCGTGGGCCACATCTATTGCTATCATCGTACTGATGCTGCTATTCTGCTCGGATAGCGGTATAAAACCGATGGTAGACCCTGAGGTAGTGGGAAAACTTCTCTCACACAAAGGTGTGATGGCTTCGTTTGCCGACCCAATCATCATGCTGTTTATTGGCGGATTCGTACTGGCCATTGCTGCCACCAAGACAGGTCTCGATGCACAGTTGGCCAAAGTCCTGCTCCGTCCCTTCGGAACACGCAGTGAGATGGTACTGTTAGGCTTCCTGCTCATCACCGGTTTGTTCTCGATGTTCGTATCTAACACAGCTACTGCTGCTATGATGCTGACATTCCTCACCCCAGTATTCCACCAGCTGCCTCCCGAGGGTAAGGGCCGAATTGCGTTGGCCATGTCTATCCCTGTTGCTGCCAACCTTGGTGGTATGGGAACCCCTATCGGTACACCTCCTAACTCTATTGCCCTGAAGTACCTGAACGACCCTGAGGGATTGAATATGGGTCTTGGTTTCGGACAGTGGATGATGTTCATGTTCCCCCTTGTGATTCTGCTGCTGTTCATCAGCTGGCGTCTGTTGCTTAAGTTCTTCCCATTCAGTCAGAAGACCATTGAGTTGAAGATTGATGGTGGTATGCAGAAGGGCTTCCAGTCAACAGTAGTCATCATTACATTCATCGTTACTGTACTGCTTTGGCTTTCTGACCAAATCACAGGTATCAACGCCAACACAGTAGCTATGGTTCCTTTCTGTATCTTCGCCCTCACGGGTGTTATCAATAAGCGCGACCTGGAGCAGATTAACTGGAGTGTTATCTGGATGGTAGCCGGCGGTTTCGCACTGGGTTACGGATTGGACAAATCCGGTCTGTCAGCCAACGCTGTTGAAAGCATCCCATTCGGAGAATTCTCACCATTGGTAATTCTTATGATTGGTGGTGCAATCTGCTATCTGCTCAGTAACTTCATCTCTAACTCAGCTACTGCAGCTCTGCTGATGCCTATCTTGGCTATGGTTTGCGGTGCTATGGGCGACAAGCTGGCACCCATCGGCGGCACACCAACCATACTGATCGGTGTAGCTATTGCAGCATCATCAGCCATGATTCTGCCTATCTCTACCCCACCAAATGCTCTGGCATTTGCAACAGGCTATGTAAAGCAGTCACAAATGTCTAAGATTGGTATCATCATGGGTATCATTTCAATGGCATTAGGCTTCGGTCTGGTTTACTTGATGGGAACACTTCACCTCATCTAAATAGAAAAAGAAATCCCGCTCGGTTGAGCGGGATTTTCTTTTTTTATTTATCAGCGTGCTTACGGAAACTCTGTAGCTTTTCACCGTAGCACAGATCGCCGCAGTCGCCAAATCCTGGTACGATATACTTCTGTTCGTTCATACCCTGGTCGATGGCCGCACACCAGATAGTAGAACCATCAGGCAATGCCTCTTTCACCACTTCGATTCCCTCGGGAGCAGCTATCACACAGCACAAATGAATTTTCTTTGGTTTTCCCGACTCCAATAGTGATTCAATTGCAGCAGCCAAACTTCCTCCGGTAGCTAGCATGGGGTCTACCACCAATAGTGTTTTGTTCTTCACGCTTTGTGTGGCGATATACTCTGTATGTACACCCACCTCGGTATGCTCTCTATTGATATACATACGGAAAGCTGACACAAAACCGTTGTCAGCCTTGTCGAACACATTCAAGAATCCCTCATGGAAGGGCAGTCCTGCACGCAGCACCGTAGCTACCACCATATCGTCCTTTGGCAGGGGAATATCAATTGTTCCCAGAGGTGTGGTGATAGTCTTGGTTTTGTACTCCAGAGTCTTCGACAGTTCATACGCCATCATCTCGCCTATACGCTTGATGTTATGACGGAACAGCAGTCGGTTCTTCTGATAGTTCTTGTCTCTCAACTCAGCCATATACTGGTTGAGTACCGAATTGGTTTTGCTAAAATCTACTACTTCAATCATATACTTACATTTTTGCGGCAAAAGTACAAATTTAAAATGACAGTGACAAGTTTTAATGGGAAAAACATGCTGAGTTAGGACAGATCGGAAGGACTGATTCCAAATTCATCCTTAAAACACTTGGTAAAGTAGCTAGGGGCGGTGAAACCAACCTCGTAGGCTACCTCGGCGATGGTCTTATCGCCTTTTACCAGTAACTGATAGCCGCGATTCAATCGGGCAGAACGCAACAGCTCGACAGGCGACGAACCAGAGATGGCCTTAACTTTACGGTACAGCTGTACACGACTCAGGTTCATGGCAGCAGCCAAATCATCAATAGTCAGATCACTATCGGAGAGACGGGCCTCGACCACATCCTTGAAACGCACAATGAATAGCGGCTCCTTGGCCGATTCAGCAGCCTCATCTTCGGGTTGAACGACGGGCTGTGCAGCCGCAGGCTGTTGATCGGCAGGCCGTACCGGCTCGGTTGGCGTCTGCATGTTCCACAGGTTATTGACAATACGCTCGCGCTGGGCCGACACTCTGGAACGATGATAGAGAATAAAGAGTACTAATATAAGTACCAGCAATGCCAACAAGATGAGTGCCAGCAACGAGATGGTGCGCTGTGTTGACAGTTGTTCAAGATAGCTGGCGGCTTTTTTCTGAAGTTTAATCAGATTATGCGCCTGGCGCACCACTTCGTTGCTTTCGAGTAACAGCACCGTAGCATTATCGCGGGTTACCAAAGCCGAGGTAAGCAAGGTTTCTCTTGGATATTCTTTGCCATCGAGGATGTCGAGGGCCAGTTGTAGCAGTTGGTCGCCATGTGTAGGATAGATATACGAGGCATCGAGGAGCGAATCGCGCACCTGTTGGATACCACCATCAGGTCCTGGCAAGGCATCGATACCACAGAACATGGGCAGTTTGGCGCCTCGTTCTTCGAAGGCCTTACGGGCCCCAATAGCAGAGCGATCGTTATGTCCGAAAACCAGATCGATACTGTTCATATCGCCCTTCCAGTTCTTAACGGCCTGATAAGCCGTCGGCTCAGTCCAGTCGCCTTGTAACTCAACCACCACCTTAATATCAGGATAGGCAGCCAAAGCCACATGGAAGCCATTATAACGCTCCTCGGCAGGCGATGAACCTTTCAGTCCTTTCACTTCCATTATCTGCCCCTTACCACCAAGTTGGGTAGCGATGTATTCACCCATCAGGTGTCCCATCTCGTAGTTATCGGCACTTACAAAGGCTGTGTATTTACGTGAGTCGGTCTTACGTTCAAACACGATAACGGGGATGCCCTTATCGTAGGCACGGTCGATAGCAGGTGACACCGTCGAGAGCTGGTTGGGAGCCACAATCAGCAGATTGATGCCACTTTCCACCAGACTGTCTATCTGGTTGCTCTGAAGTTCAGAATCGTCGTGAGCAGCAGTAAAACGGAGTTCTACACCCTCATGAAAGTTGGCTTCCATTCTCATCTCGGCGTTCTGCCAATCACGCCATATATCCTCAGAACATTGTGAAACACCTATTATATATTTAGGCTCGTTTTGCTTGCAACCCATCAGCAGGACTGCAGCTAACGTAAGAAGGTAAATTGATAAGTTCCTCATAATTGTTTTAAGCTTTCTGTCGGCAAATATAAAAAAAAGTTCTGATATACAAGACATTCTTGCGTAATTTTTGTATATTTGCCAACAAATACTAACAAAAAACGTTCATTTGATAACAAATATGATACATTGAAACAATTTTTGAACGTGATGAACGATATTTTAACGCTGCACGCACAATATATTAGTAATTTTGTGCAGGATTTAAAATCAGATTTGAGTACTAACAATTAAAACAAGCAACAATGGAAAGACTAAAGAAACGTTTTCTGTGTTTTGCTCTCTTGCTCGTAAGTACAATGATGTACGCGCAGACAGAGATCAGTGGTACGGTGGTCGACGCTACAGGAGAATCGGTCATCGGTGCTACAGTAAAGGAGAAGGGGACCACGAACGGTACAGTAACCGATTTCGATGGAGCCTTCACCATCAAAGTGAACGAGAATGCCACTCTGGTTATCTCGTACATCGGCTACCAGACACAAGAGGTACCTGCGAAACAAGGTATGAAGGTAACTATGAAAGACGACAGCGAACTTCTGAAGGAGGTTGTGGTAACAGGTTATACCACCCAGCGCAAGGCCGATCTGACGGGTGCCATCTCGACCGTAAGCGTAGACGAGATTGCCAAGCAGAACGAGAACAACCCAATGAAGGCACTGCAGGGTCGTGTACCAGGCATGAATATCACAGCCGATGGTAATCCTTCGGGTGCTGCAACGGTCCGTATCCGTGGTGTAGGAACCCTGAACGACAACGATCCACTTTACATTATCGACGGTGTGCCCACAAAGGCTGGTATGCATGAGTTGAACGGTAACGATATCGAGAGCATCCAGGTGCTGAAGGATGCAGCCTCTGCCAGTATCTATGGTAGCCGCGCCGCCAACGGTGTGATCATCATCACCACCAAGAAGGGTAAGGACGGCAAGGTAAAGGTGAACTTCGACGGCAGTGTGGCCACCTCGTTCTATACTAATAAGATTGAGACCATGAACGCTAGCGAGTGGGGACGCGCATACTGGCAGGCTTGCGTGAACGATGGTGTGAACCCAAGCAACAATAATCTGGGTTACAACTACGACTGGAGCTACGACGCTAAAGGCAATCCCGTACTGAACCGTATGACTATGAATATGTATCTGGACGAGAACGCCAGTGTACGTGCAGGTGATACAGACTGGTTCGATGAGATTACGCGCACAGGCGTGGTACAGCAGTACAACCTCTCGGTAAGCAACGGTTCGGAGAAGGGCAGTTCATTCTTCAGCATTGGCTACTACGACAACCAGGGTACCATTAAGAAGAGTAACTTCAACCGTCTGTCGGCTCGTGCTAATGCAGACTATAAGCTGTTCGATGGCAAGGTAGTGATTGGTGAGAACTTCACCATGAACCGTACCAAGGGCAATGACGCTCCTGGCGGAGTGCTGGAGCACGCACTTGAGTTTAACCCTAACTTCCCTATATGGGCAGAGAACGGTAAATATGCTCAGGCACTGGGTGCTTACTCTGAGCGCGAGAATCCACTGAGCATGATCGACAATGCAAAGGACAATGAATATACACAGTGGCGCTCATTCGGCGATGTGCACCTGAGCATCACCCCATTCAAGAACTTTATGGTTCGCACCACACTGGGTATGGACTATACACAGAAGGAGCAGCGCTTCTTTACCTACCCTATCGAAAATGGTAAGGTTAAGCGTACCGATAGCGCTGTTGAAAGCAAGCAGGAACACTGGATGCGCTGGATGTGGAACGCCATTGCTACCTACAATCTTGAAATCGGCAAGCATCGCGGCGACGCCATGATTGGTACTGAGGTGAATCGTCAGGACTATAAGTGGAACAGTGCCAAGCGCTATGAACTGGCTATTCTGAACACCGACTATATGTGGCCAAGTGCTGGTGCAGGCAAGCAGCTGGCAGAAGGATCGGGCGAAGGTTTCAGTCTCGTATCATTCTTCGGAAAGGTTAACTACACCTATGACGACAAGTATCTGGCCAGCTTTACTATCCGTCGAGACGGTTCGAGCCGATTTGGTACTAACAACCAATATGGTACATTCCCATCAGTATCTGCAGGTTGGCGTCTCTCAGAAGAGAAGTTTATGGCTAAGGCAAAGAGCTGGCTCGACAACCTGAAGCTGCGCTACTCTTGGGGACAGACTGGTAACCAGGAAATCTCAAACACTTCACGATACACCCTCTACAAGAGCGTAGTATCAACAGGACTTTGGGGTAGCGGTCAGGCTGGTTCATCATACGACATTAGCGGTAAGAACGGCGGATACGATCTGGCTAACGGTTACGTACGCAATCAGCGCGGCAACGACGATATCAAGTGGGAAACCACCACACAACATAACATCGGTGTTGATTTCGCAATGCTGAGAAACGAGATCTACGGTAGTTTTGATTGGTTCAATAAGAAGACCACAGACATTCTGCTCTTCATGGAAGGTATCGCTGCTATGGGTGAAGGCTCTGGTCAGTGGATCAATGCCGGCGAGGTAAAGAACAACGGTTGGGAACTGAGTATTGGTTATCGTCATCAGTTGGAGAACGGTTTCTCGTGGGATATCAACGGAAACATCAGTAAGTATGTGAATGAGATTACAAAACTGCCTGAAACAGTAGCTGCCAACGGTAAGTATGGTGGTAACGGTGTGAAGAGTGTTGTAGGTCATCCTATGTTCTCGCAGGTAGGCTACATCTACGACGGGATCTTCAAGAGTCAGGAGGAGATTGATAATCATGCTACACAGGAAGGTGCTGGCCTGGGCCGCATACGCTATAAGGACCTGAATGGCGACGGCGTTATTACAGAGGCCGATCAGGACTGGATTTACGATCCAACTCCAGATTTCACTTGGGGATTGAACATCTATCTGCAGTATAAGGACTGGGATTTGACAATGTTCTGGCAAGGCGTACAGGGTGTTGATGTAGACTGCCGCGGATATAAGTCGCAGACCGACTTCTGGGCAAATTCAGCCATCAACGTACCTTATCTGAACAAGGGTAAGCGAGCACTCGATGCCTGGAGCCCAGCTAATCCTAGCAGCAACATCCCTGCACTCACCACATCGGATACAAACAATGAGGGACGTGTTTCATCTTACTATATAGAGAATGGTAGTTACGTGAAGCTGCGCACCATACAGTTGGGTTACAATCTGCCCAAGAATTTGACAGAGAAGTTATGTATGGATCGCATACGCCTCTACGCATCGGCTCAGAACCTGCTCACCATCAAGAGCAATAAGTTTACAGGTGCCGATCCTGAGAACCCAGGATTCAACTATCCTATCCCCCTCAATCTTACATTCGGACTTAATGTTTCATTCTAAAATATAGCAACGATTATGAAAACGATATATAGAACAATCTGCGCAATCTGCGTAATCTGTGGTCTTACTGCCTGCTCTGATTTCCTGGAGGAACAGGTGCCACAGGCAACGCTGACTCAGGACGAGGTAAAGAACCCTGAGTATATCGACAACGTGCTGATTTCAGCATACGCCGGACTGGTTTCGATTGAGGATATGAACGCATCGTTCTCACTCTGGAACTACGACACACGAAGCGACGACGCATACGTTGGCGGTTCAGACTTCTCTGATGGTGAACCATTCCACCGCTTGGAAAAGAGCACTGGCGTGATGACTACCGACTGGCCTTTCAGCTCGATTTGGACACGTTTCTACAATTATCTGAGCCGCGTAAGTCTGTCGCTCGACATTCTGGCCAGCGCCGATCAGGAGAACGCCACCATCAAGCAGCGTACTGCCGAGATGAAGTTCCTGCGCGCTTATGGACACTTCCAACTGAAGCGACTGTTCAAGAAGATTCCATTTGTGAACAAGCCCAACATGACGGAAGATGACTACAACAACCTTTCGAACACAGAATACACCAACGACGAGGGCTGGCAGCAGATTATCAACGATCTGGAGGATGCCTACGCCGTACTACCTGTTACCCAGGCCGACAAGGGACGCCCCACAAAGGCTGCATGTGCCGCATTCCTAGCTAAGGTTTATCTCTATAAGGCTTATCATCAGGACGATGCCAACAGCAATCAGGTGACATCTATCAGCGATGCCGACCTACAGAAGGTGGTAGAATACACAAATCCATCCATCTACACTGCTGCCGGCTATGGTCTGGAGCCCGACCTGCACAATAATTTTCGCCCTGAGGAGCAGTATGAGAACGGCAAGGAGAGTATCTGGGCCATCCAGTACTCAAGAAACGATGGTACCGTATATGGTAACCTGAACTTCTCATACCGTCTGATTGTACCATGTATTCCAAAGGTACACGACTCTGGTTGCGATTTCTACAAGCCCTCTCACAATCTGGTAAGTGCCTATCGCACCAACAGCGACGGTCTGCCCATGCTCGACACCTTTGCCGACGAGGAATATACCGTTGGTTCAGCCCAGACTGTAGATCCACGACTGTTCGTAACAGTAGGCGTACCTGGTACTCCATATATGTTTAACCCAAGCTTTATGATTGCCGAGAGCAACGCTTGGAGCCGCAGTGGTGGTACATTCGGATACTTTGTATCGCTGAAGCAGAATGTTGATCCTGCACTGACTGACAGCTATCTGTATCTGTGTGACTCGCAGTGGGCAAGTTCGATGAACCGTATCGTTCTTCGCTATGCCGACGTACTGCTGATGCGTGCTGAGGCACAGGCTCAACTGGGACAGACTTCTGAGGCTATCGCCCTGGTAAATCAGGTTCGTGAGCGTGCAGCAGGTATGGCTACAAGCAGCGTAGTATCCAACTATTCTAATAAGTATGGTGTACACTATGCAGTAGGTAAGTACAGTGGCAGCTACAGCAAGGACGAGGCCATGAAGATCATTAAGATGGAACGCCGACTGGAGTTGGCTATGGAGAGTGAGCGTTTCTTCGACTTGGTACGCTGGGGCGATGCGGCTACAGTACTTAACAAGTACTACTCTACAGAGAGTGAGAAGATGAACTTCCTGAGCGGATCGCAGTTTACTGCCAACAAGAATGAGTACCTACCCGTACCATTCGAACAGATGGCTGCATCTAACGGACACTACACCCAGAACTGTGGACAGTGGTAAGAAACGAATTGATAATTGATAATTGAAAATTGATAATTATATGAAAACGATATATAGCATTATCTGCGCAATATGCATCGTATGCGGGCTCACCGCTTGTAACGATGACCATACAGGCAGCATCGACGTGAGCGGTTCATGCCTCGTTGAGAAGTTCGTCCTGAACGGACAATACGAAGGTACTATCAATACAGAGAAGCGCCTAGTGAAAGTGAAAGTGCCCGTAGATTTCGCCCAGAAGGGTGATATGGAGATAACCAGTCTGACTGTATCAGCTGGTGCACAGACCAATATGAAGGTGGGCGACCACATCAACTTTGATGCCGATCGCAATCTTCACATCAGCAATGGCGACTTGGTGATGGACTATCAGGTAAGCGTAAGAAACGACGAGGCGCTGATGTCACTCTTCATCCTTGAGGGCGTGAAAGGTGCCATCAACCAGCAGGACAAGACTATCACCGTAAGCGTGATGGCCAACAGCGGTATCGACCTGAGCAATGCGACATTCGAGGTTGAATGCAGCGAGGATGCCACATGTAGTCCAGCAAGCGGCACTAAGGGCAACTTCACTGAGCCATTCCAGATTACACTCAACGATAATACTGCTACCACAGTTTATACGGTTTACGTAACACTGATTGAGGATCCTATCGCACTGTTCGTTGGTGATGCTGAGAACATCGAACTGCTGAACGATGAGGAGAAGGCCGCTGCCAAGTGGCTCACTGGTAACATTGCAAGCGCTGCCTACGCATCGTGGAGTGACGTGGCCAGCGGTAACATCTCGCTCGAGAAGTGTAAGCTGATATTCTTCCACCGTCATTGCTCTTCATACGGCAACTACAACGGATTTGCAGAGGCCGAGCAGGGTGCCATGACAGCCCTCTCTAAGATGAAGGAACTCTGGCAGCGCGGCGTAGGATTCGTATTGGGACGTTCGGCCGTGAACTATGCCATTGCTCTGGGTGCTATGCCTGAGGACGCTTATCCAAACAATGTTTGGGGCGGCGGAGGCGGCGAAGGCTCCGACCTGATGGGCGACGATCCTTGGCACACATGGGCCTACGACGCTGCTCACCCACTATGGAAAGGACTCACCACCTATCCAGGAGCACCTGAAAACGCCATCTACACACTCGACAATGGCTACACCATCTGTAACACCACATCACAGTACGGATTCTGGGATACCTATCAGGATGGTAAGGATGCATTCGAGGCCAAGACTGGTGGACGCGCACTGACTGGCGACAACAGCGTGAACGCCTGGGAGTTGAAGAGTGCTAACGGCGAATTTGGCAAGGGTGGTATCATCTGTCTGGGCTCAGGCCTCTACGACTGGAACTCTCCTACTCCATACGAGTCGATCTATCACGAAAACATGGGCAAGATTATGCTCAACGCATTTGATTATCTAACAAAATAAAAACAGAAAGTTATGAAGACAATGATATATTCAGTATTCGCACTCATGCTGTCAGCCTCTGTGCTGACGGCGTGCAGCGACGAGGAGTTCAGCGGCGATCCCGCAAAGGACTGGAACGGCACAACCACATTCTTCGCTTCGACTGATGCTGCCGGCTTTGGCACATTCTATACACCAGCTGTTGGCCGTGTAGGCGACCCAATGCCTTTCTACGATCAGAAGAGCGGCGACTTCAAGGTGCTCTACCTGCAGGAGTTCATCAACAACATGACTTATCGCTTCCACCCCATTTGGGCTGTATCTACCAAGGATGGTGCTAACTACGAGTCGCTGGGCGAGTTACTGGCATACGGTGCTAACGACTATCAGCAGGATGCGGCACTGGGTACAGGTTGCGCATACGAAAAGGATGGTACATATTATATCTACTACACAGGTCACAACGGCAACTGCAAGAATCGCGAAGTGGTGATGCGCGCTACATCTACCGACTTCAAGACCTGGACTAAGGACGAGCTTTGGACTCTGAATGGTCCTGACTTTGGCTACTCAGGTAATGACTTCCGCGATCCACAGATATTCGTGGCCGACGACAACCTCTATCACATGGTTATCTCTACCTATCCTAATGGTGGTGGCGACCCTGTATTTGCAGAGTTCAAGTCGAGCGACATGAAGAACTGGGAGCATGTAGGTCGTATCCGTATGATCTGGGACCGCATGTTGGAGTGTCCTGACATCTTCAAGATGGGCAACTACTGGTACATCGTGTTCAGCGAGAGCTATCGCGCCAGCTGGAGCCGTAAGGTGAAGTACATGGTAGCCTCAACCTACGAGGAGCTGAAGAGTTGTTTGAACGACGGACCAAAGTGGGCTCCTGACGGACACGAGGGTGTGCTCGACAGCCGTTCGCTCTATGCCGCCAAGACTGCTTCTAACGGCACAGACCGTTACATCTGGGGATGGTGCCCATTCCGTTCTGGTAGCGATATTCACGAGAAGAACACCAACGTAGGTGCTGGCGACGGCAACGAGCCCAACTGGAGTGGCGCATTGGTTTGCCACAAGATTATCCAGCACAACGATGGTACACTTACTCTGGGTGCTGTGCCAGCAATGGCTGCCAAGTATAATCAGACTGTTAACGCTACAGTGATGGAATCGAATGGCTACAACAGTGGTTCACTGAGCGGCGATGGAGCATACGTGCTCTACAACCGTCTGGGCACTGCCAATCACATCTCATTTACTGTAAAGACTTCGAACAACTGGGATAAGTTCGGTGTATCATTTGTACGCGGCACAGATTCTAAGAAATACTATACCATCGTAGTGAACCCCGAGGACGATAACCACCGCAAGCTCAACTTCGAGCAGGAAGGTGCAGAAGGCAAGGGCTTCATCGAGGCCGCTGATGGCTACTGGTTCGAGCGTCCCGCCGACAACACCTACAACATCGACATCTACACAGATAACAGCGTACTGACACTTTACATTAACGATGTATGTGCCTACACCCAGCGCATCTACGGCATCCAGAAAAACTGCTGGAGCATCAACAACTACGGCGGTTCTATTACAGTTAGCGATGTAAAGGTAAGTCAACAATAAAATATAGCTACTATAGAAATAATCGTTCATTGCGCGTAAAATTGTTGCAATGAACGATTTTTGTTAGCAGTTGAAACAATATTTATCGATGGATATTGAAAAACGTCGTAACTTTGCAGCAGAAGATTTAGGATACGGTCATATTGTTATTAGTTAGTTAAATTGTTTTAGGTTCATCGAGTGATTAATTGGTTAAAAGTTAATTAGTAAGTTAGTAGTAAGGTAATGGATTGGTTTTTCAAAAAAACGTGCGGTTCGTGAGAGTCGCACGTTTTTATTGAAGTGTAGTATTTGCAAAGTAGTTAGAAAACAATTGCACGCTAGGTACTTTGCAATTGAAAAGTAGTTAGAGAATTAAACCTTTCAATTATCGTTCATTGCATAAAAATTTGTTGCAATGAACGATTTTTCTTAAGAAATGAAACATTATTTATAGGATATACACGCGATTTGACTTAACTTTGCAGCAGAAATCTAAAATCGTACAACAAAAAATGAATAGCAAAATGAGAAAAACGGTAATGATGATGGTGACAGCCGTGCTTACCTCTGCATCGGCAATGGCGCAAGTAACGCCTATGGTGCTGGGCGAGAAGCATGCCATGCTGCGAGTGGAACAGCCAACTAAGTACCTGCTGCTACCCGTACAGGAAACTGAGGACATTGCAGCAATAGCTGTGGTAAACGGGAAGAACGAGATGGTGCAGCGCATCAATGTGAAGTTGGCAGTAGATCGCGTAGACTATTATGTGCCCTATGAACTGAAAGATGCCCAGCTGCTCGACATCGAGTTTCATGGCGACCGCCGTCTGAAAGGTGCCGTAGGCGAGTTCGCCTGTTGGAAGGAAATCAAGTATAGCGATACCTTCGACACCACCAATCGCGAGCGCTTCCGCCCGGTTTATCATCATACACCAGTATATGGTTGGATGAATGATCCTAACGGTATGTTCTACAAAGATGGTGTTTGGCACCTCTTCTATCAGTACAACCCTTATGGTTCACAATGGGAGAACATGCACTGGGGCCACTCTACGTCGAAAGACCTGGTGCATTGGGAAGCACAGCCACAGACATTCGAGCCCGACTGGTTGGGTAGCATCTTCAGTGGCTCATGTATCACCAACGGAGATGATGTAGTAGCCTTCTACACCTCAGCCGGTCACCACCAGACACAGTCGATGGCCATATCAAAAGACGGTGGAATGACATTCAAGAAATATGAAGGAAACCCTATACTGACCAGCGACAAGCCCGACTTCCGCGACCCCAATGTGTTCTGGTTTGAGGGCACCAAGCGCTGGGTGATGATCCTGGCAGTGGGTCAGGAGATGCAGCTTTACTCATCAGAGAACCTAAAAGACTGGAAATACGAGTCAGCTTTCGGTCAGGAGTATGGCAATCACGGTGGCGTATGGGAGTGCCCAGACCTGATGAAGATCGACAACAAGTGGGTGCTTATCTGCAACATCAACCCTGGCGGCCCGTTCGGCGGTAGTGCTACACAGTACTTTGTGGGGCAATTCGACGGACATAAGTTTACCTGCGAGTCGATGCCAAAGGTAACTAAATGGATGGACTATGGCAAGGATCACTATGCTACAGTATCGTTCTACAATGCACCTGAGAACCGTCATGTGGTACTGGCATGGATGAGCAACTGGCAGTATGCCAACCAGGTGCCAACCAAGCAGTATCGCTCGGGCAACAGCATACCTCGCGACCTGGGACTGTTTAACTTTGGCGAGGAGACATACGTAAGCGTAGTACCATCGAAGGAGATGCTGGCTATGCGTGGCGCCAAAGTGAGGAAGCCGACTGAAGCTTGCGAGATAGTAGTGGACGTGAAGAATCAGGCGGAGATTGTGCTCTCGAACTCTAAGGGCGAAGAGGTTGTGATGGTTTACGACGGACAGCGCCAGAGCTTCAGCATGGACCGCACAAAGAGTGGCGACGTGAGCTTCAGCGAAGCATTCGCATGCACAACTATCGCGCCCACCTATGGACATATCAAACAGCTGCGATTGTTTATCGACCGCTGTTCTATCGAGGCCTTCGATGCAGAAGGAAAGATGGCTATGACAAACCTGGTATTCCCATCAGAACCTTATAATAACATAAAGGTGAAGGGCGGAAAAGCGACCATATATGAAATTAAGAATTAAGAATTTAGAATTTAGAGAATATTTAGTAATATGAAGAAATTTGCTCTGATCCCCGTGATGTTCTGCTTTTTCGCCATGGGATTTGTTGACCTGGTGGGCATTGCATCGAACTATGTGAAGGAAGACCTGCAGTTGACTGACAGTGTGGCCAACATCTTCCCGTCGCTCGTATTCTTCTGGTTCCTGATTTTCAGCGTACCTACGGGGATGCTGATGAACAAGATCGGACGAAAGAACACTGTATTGCTATCGCTCGGCGTGACCATCGCATCGCTGCTATTGCCTCTGTTTGGCGAGAACTTCCCGATTATGCTATGCGCATTCTCGCTGCTTGGCATAGGTAACGCACTGATGCAGACATCGCTTAACCCACTGGTATCAACCGTGATGGGCGGCGGCAATCTGGCATCGACACTCACCTTCGGACAGTTTATCAAGGCCATCGCCTCGTTCCTGGCTCCATATCTGGCCATGTGGGGCGCCACACAGGTACTGCCCTCGTTCGGCTACGACTGGCGAGTGCTGTTTATGATCTACTTCGTGGTGGGTATTCTGGCTGCAGCACTGCTGGCAGTTACGCCTATCGAAGAAGAACACACCACAGGCAACGCATCTACATTTACTGAATGCCTGAAGCTGCTAGGCACACCTATCGTACTGCTATCATTCTTTGGTATCATGTGTCATGTGGGCATCGATGTGGGCACCAACACCACAGCACCAAAGATTCTGATGGAACGACTGGGACTGACACTTAACGACGCAGCATTTGCTACCAGTCTGTACTTCATATTCCGTACTATCGGCTGCCTGACAGGCTCTTTCTTCCTGCGAGTACTGCCTAACCGCACCTTCTTTGTGATCAGTGTGATCATGATGGCACTGTCAATGTGCGGACTATTTATCGGCACAGAAAAATGGATTCTCTACGCAGCAATCGCACTGGTGGGCTACGGCAACTCAAATATCTTCTCTATCTGTTTTGCACAGGCACTCACAGCCATGCCACAGAAGCAGAACGAGGTGTCGGGTTTGATGATTATGGGCTTGTTTGGAGGCACGATTTTTCCACTGCTGATGGGAATTGCCAGCGACGCCATGGGCCAGGCCGGCGCAGTAGCAGTAATGGCTGTTGGAGTGATTTATCTGTTTACCTATATTAAAAACGTAAAAAACAACTAAGTATTATGAAGAGATATATAGTAGGCCTCGGAGAGGCATTGTGGGACGTACTTCCCGAAGGAAAGAAACTTGGTGGCGCACCAGCCAACTTCGCTTATCATGCTGGACAATTTGGTCTGAATACTATTGCCATCAGCGCACTAGGCGAAGATGCATTGGCAGAGGAAACTATCGAGGCGCTGAAGGAGCACAATCTGAACTACCTGATGCCCCAGGTACCCTATCCTACCGGTACGGTACAAGTGACGCTAACGGGCGACGGCATACCCACCTATGACATTAAGGAAAACGTAGCATGGGACAATATCCCCTTTACCGACGAGATGGAGGAGATAGCCAAGAATGCACGTGCAGTTTGTTTCGGATCGCTGGCACAGCGCAACGTAGTAAGTCGTGAGAATATACGTAAGTTCCTGGATGCCACCCCTGAAGACTGCCTGAAGATTTGCGACATCAACCTGCGCCAACAGTTCTACACGAAGGAGATTCTTGAGGACTCGTTCTGCATTTGTAACATTCTAAAAATCAACGACGAAGAGTTGGTAGTGGTTAACCGCATGTTCGGCTACGACGGACTGGATATGCGCGGTACCTGCGAGAAGATAGTTCAGGACTATCAACTGAAGATGCTGGTACTAACCTGCGGCACTAACGGATCGTATGTATTTACCGACGACGGTCTGACATCGTTCCAGGATACGCCAAAGGTAGAAGTGGCCGATACAGTAGGCGCTGGCGACTCGTTTACCGGCTCGTTCTGTGCATCAATCATCAACGGGAAACCCGTACAGGAAGCCCACAAAACTGCCGTACAGGTAAGCGCCTATGTATGCACCCAGAACGGTGCCATGCCCGTGATTCCAGAAGAGCTGAAAAAGTAAATATCCAAAATCATAAAATGATATGTCGGAGTGGCAAAAGCGCTACTCCGGCATTATTTTTTAATTTCTTTAACCTAAAAAGAATTGTGTGCGCACAAAATATTGCTAAATGCCACTTGTCAATTCGAGAATAATTTGTAACTTTGCAGCGCTTTTTAAAAGTTATATATAACAAAAGGATAATATTCACAACTTAAAATAAAGATTAGTAATATGGCAAAGTTAGATTTGACTCAGTATGGCATTACAGGTTCTACCGTAATTGCACACAATCCATCGTATGAGACTCTGTTCGCAGAGGAGACAAAGGCTGGCCTCGAGGGTTTCGACAAGGGCGTAAACACCGAGCTCAACGCTGTAAACGTAATGACTGGTATCTACACCGGCCGTTCACCTAAGGATAAGTACATCGTAAAGGATGCACAGAGCGAGGACAAGGTATGGTGGACTTCTGAGGAATATAAGAACGACAACCACCCCATGAGCGAGGAGGTTTGGAAGCAGGTTAAGGACATCGCTATCAAGGAGCTCTCTAACAAGAACCTCTATGTAGTAGATGCTTTCTGCGGTGCTAACGAGGCTACACGTCTGGCTGTTCGCTTCATCGTTGAGGTAGCATGGCAGGCACACTTCGTAACAAACATGTTCATTCAGCCTACTGCTGAGGAGCTGGAGAAGTTCGAGCCTAACTTCGTAATCTACAACGCCTCTAAGGCTAAGGTTGAGAACTACAAGGAGCTGGGTCTGAACTCAGAGACTTGTGTTGCCTTCAACACAACAAGCCGCGAGCAGTGCATCATCAACACATGGTACGGTGGTGAGATGAAGAAGGGTATGTTCTCAATGCAGAACTACTATCTGCCTCTGCAGGGTATCGCATCTATGCACTGCTCTGCTAACACCGACATGGAGGGTAAGAACACAGCTATCTTCTTCGGTCTGTCTGGTACAGGTAAGACCACTCTGTCAACCGATCCAAAGCGTCTGCTGATTGGTGACGACGAGCACGGATGGGACGACGAGGGCGTATTCAACCTCGAGGGTGGTTGCTACGCTAAGGTTATCAACCTTGACAAGGAGAGCGAGCCCGATATCTACAACGCTATCCGTCGCAATGCTCTGCTCGAGAACGTAACTGTTGCCGAGGATGGTAAGATCGACTTCGCTGATAAGAGCGTAACTGAGAATACTCGTGTATCATATCCTATCGACCACATCGAGAAGATTGCCCAAAAGGTAAATGGTAAGAGTGCTGGTCCTGACGCTAAGAACGTTATCTTCCTGAGTGCTGATGCATTCGGCGTACTGCCCCCAGTATCTATCCTGACTCCTGAGCAGACTAAGTACTACTTCCTCTCTGGTTTCACAGCTAAGCTGGCTGGTACAGAGCGCGGTATCACTGAGCCTACTCCAACATTCTCTGCTTGCTTCGGTCAGGCATTCCTCGAGCTGCACCCAACAAAGTATGCTGAGGAGCTGGTTAAGAAGATGGAGAAGAGCGGTGCTAAGGCATACCTCGTAAACACTGGTTGGAACGGTACTGGTAAGCGTATCTCTATCCGCGATACTCGTGGTATCATCGACGCTATCCTGGGTGGTGCTATCCTGAACGCTCCTACCAAGAAGATCCCTTACTTCGACTTCGAGGTTCCAACACAGCTTGAGGGCGTAGACACCAACATCCTTGATCCTCGCGACACTTACGCTAACGCTGCTGAGTGGGAGGAGAAGGCTAAGGATCTGGCTGGCCGTTTCATCAAGAACTTCAAGAAGTACGAGGGCAACGAGGCTGGTAAGGCTCTGGTTGCTGCTGGTCCAAAGCTCTAATAAGAGATTTATCACTTTAAATATCAGAATTGGCTGCGCCGAAAGGCGTGGCCAATTTTTATTGATACATATCAAGTTCGACTTTTTTCGACCCTATTTTAATTCTTTAATCCTTTAATATTCCAATTATTCTTAGTACCTTTGCACTTGTAATCGGGAGATTACGTGTATTTCATTAGGTTTTTTATTAGTTAGATTTTAAGGTAAAAGATTATGTTATTAGATTTTCAAACAACTGTTATGTTAGTAACGGTTGGATTGTCTGCCGGCCTGAGCATTTATACGCTCATGCATACTAACATACGTTGAATTGAGTGCGGGGTGAGTGATTCATACCGCGCTCTTTTTGGTATTAAAACCCTAAACTAACTTAAAATCGGTCAAATTATGGCATATTTTCATTAATTATAAGTAGAAATGTGCTCATTTTTGCAGAAATGTGCGTAAATTTGCAGCCAAATTGAACAAAAAAGAGATTATTGACTCAATGAAAAGATATATTTCTACGCTTTGCATGATGCTGGCGGGTGCCCTGCTGATGACTTCGTGCCTGAAGGACGAAAACGACGACACCACCCAGTATTACAACAACACGGCTATTACACAGTTCAAGCTGTCGTGTGTAAATCGTTATGTACACACCACAACTTCGGCAGGTGCGGATTCTGTTTACAAGAAGACGCTAAGCGACCCTGTTGTATTCACCATCGATCAGGCACAGCGCAAGATTTACAATACCGACTCTCTGCCATCAGATGTTGACCTGAACCACGTTCTGGCCACTATCAGCAGCATTAACTCTGGTACTGTGGTAGTTAACTACCCCGACAAAAACGGCGAAGACTCACTGCTCTACTACAGCAGTACTGACTCGATCGACTTTACCAAGTTGAAGGATCTGCGTGTGTACGCACAGAGCGGTAACAGCTACCGCACTTATGCAATATCAATCAACGTACATCAGGCCGAGACAAACAAGATGCTTTGGGAGCAGATGACTGCTGCCGACCTGCCTACCGATGCCAAGAAAGCCCTGTGGGAGCAGAAAGCTGCTACAGCAGGTATGAAGCAGCTGATAGGTTACGGCACTACCGAGGGTTATGCCTTTGGTACCGACGGTACACTGATGGTAAGTAAGGACAACGGCGACACATGGGAAGCCGATATAATCGACGATGATGCAGCCTGGCTGCCAACAGACAATATAGCCTTTGCATCGTGGGCTTTTGCAGCCAACGATTCTACCGACTACCAGATGTTGGTAGGCACCAACGACAAGAGCGATAAGGCTTGTATGGTATGGCGCAAGATAGCCGAATACGCCCATAATAGTCTGCCTTCAAGATGGGTGCTTATTCCTATCGAGGAATACAGCGGTTACTATCTGCCAAAGATGGACAACCTGAATCTGGTACGCTTTAACAATGTGGTTCTGGCCATCGGCAACGACAAGAACATTTACGTAAGTCGCGATCAGGGCATCACCTGGAAAACGACAACGAAATATACATTACCCGATGCTTTGGGCACCAATAATCTCACCGCCATCACCGACGACAACGGCTATCTCTGGCTGGTAGGCAAGGATACCGGTGAAGTATGGCGAGGCCTTATCATTGAATAACAGTGAAAAAACTGTTGGCAGTAATCTTCGCACTGGCCATAACGATGGCCGCCACTGCTCAGGACGAGCCTGAGTACAAGATGGAGATAGGTGCCGGTGTAGGCTTAGTAAGCTATGTAGGCGACTACAACAGCAATCCGCTGAAAGGTATGCAGCCTTGGCTGGCACTAGTAGCCAAATACCGACTTGACCCACGTGTGGCTATAGCCTTAGATTTAGGCACAGGCAAGCTGAAAGGCAAAGCCGAGACAACAACAAATGGCTACGAGTTCAGTCATCATATTACCGAAGCCGACGTACGATTGGAATACAACTTCTGGCCATATGGAACAGGTTATGAATACCGAGGCGCAAGGCGCTTTACACCATTCATCACCATGGGCGCAGGCGCAAGCTTTTATGGCGGATCAGAAAAAGGCGCAACGATGAACCTGCCAATAGGTGCAGGCATAAAATATAAAATAGGCAACAGACTGAACCTGACAGCTGAATGGGCAATACGTTTTACGCTGAGCGACAAGCTGGACGGCAGTAAGGATCCCTTAGGCATTAAGAGCAGCGGTCTGTTTAAGAACACCGATGGCTATAGCGTGCTACAAATAGCACTAACCTACGACCTCTGGGAGAAATGCAAAACGTGTAACAACGATAGATATTAAGATATATGAAGGAACTTTTAGACATGAACAGGATTCCCCAGCACATTGCCATCATTATGGACGGTAATGGACGTTGGGCCATGGAGCGTGGTAAAGACCGTAGTTTTGGCCACCAGGCAGGTGTAGACGCAGTGCGCCGCATCACTTCTGAGTGTACCCGACTGGGAGTCAAGTTCTTAACGCTATACACCTTCTCTACGGAGAACTGGAATCGTCCAGCCGACGAAGTTGCAGCCCTGATGGGACTGGTACTCACATCGCTTGAAGACGAGATCTTCATGAAGAATAACGTACGTTTCCGCGTGGTGGGCGACCGTTCACGTATCCCCGATGCCGTAAACAAGAAGTTGGCCGAGACCGAGGAGCATACTGCCAAGAACGATGCTATGACCATGGTAGTTGCACTGAGCTATTCATCGAAACTGGAGTTGACAACAGCTACCAAGCAGATTGCCCAGGAGGTAAAGGATGGCAAGCTGGATGTAAACAACATTACCGAGGAGACCATCAACGAACGTTTGTGGACCAATTTCATGCCCGACCCAGAGTTGCTGATCCGTACTGGTGGTGAGATTCGTATATCAAACTATCTGTTGTGGCAGATTGCCTACTCAGAGCTTTACTTCTGCGATACATACTGGCCTGATTTTATGGAAGAAGACCTGCATAAGGCTATCTACAGCTATCAGAGCCGCCAGCGCAGATTCGGCAAGACCGAGGCACAGGTAGAGGCCGAAGAGAAAAAGTAAAAAGGTACGAAAGTAAAAAAGTAAAAAAGAAAGTGACTTATATTTATATTATAAATAAGGTGAAAGGACTGGTGAAAGGTATCTTACCTGTTTACCTTTTAACCTTTTTACCTTTCACTGCTTCTGCTCAGGATAAGATTGTAAACCCTGATATCTCGTACGCCGGTACCCCTCGTACCTGCGAAATCGGTGGTATCGCAGTTGAGGGTGTTGAGGGATACGAGGATTATGTTTTGGCTGGCCTCTCGGGACTGTCTGTAGGTCAGGAGATTGAGGTTCCTGGTTCGCAGATTACCGAAGCCGTAAAGCGCTACTGGCGTAACGGATTGTTCTCGAAAGTACAGATTACCGCCGACTCGATTGTTGGCAACAAGATTTATCTGTGCATTCACTTAGGTATGCGTCCACGTATCAAGACCATCAACTACAACGGTATCAAAAAGGCCGAGCGCGAGGATATGGAGGCTAAGTTGGGTATGGTTAAGGGTATGAGCTTGACTCGTAACATCATCGACCGTGCAAAGATCTTGGCCAAGAAATACTTCGACGACAAGGGTTATAAGAATGCCGAGATCGACATCATACAGCACGAAGATGCCTCTGGACAGGTAACACTTGACGTAAACATCGACAAGAAAGACAAGATGAAGGTACGCCAGCTGGTGTTCCAGGGTAACGACAAGCTGAAGACTGGCAAGATTAAAGGCTCGCTGTTTGGCAAGGGTGCTTTCGGAAAGATTCACGAGGCTGGTAAGTTTACCAACTTCTTCAAGGCCAAGAAGTTTACCGACGAGCGCTATAAGGAGGCAAAGCAGGCCCTGATCGACAAATATAACGAGTTAGGTTTCCGCGATGCTACCATCGTTGAGGACTCGGTTTATCCATGCGACGATAAGCACGTAAACATCTTAGTAAAGATCGACGAAGGTGAGAAGTACTTTATACGCGATATCACATGGGTAGGTAACACTGTGGTTACAACCGACTACCTGAATGCCGTATTAGGCATGAAGAAGGGTGATGTATATAACCAGAAGCACATCGACAAGCGCCTGCGTGAAGACGAGGATGCCGCTGGTAACTATTACTATAACAACGGTTATGTTTTCTCGAATATCGACCCTGTTGAGGTAAACATCGACGGAGATTCTATCGATATCGAGATGCGTGTAACCGAAGGTCCTCAGGCTCACCTGAACCATGTCCGTATCTATGGTAACGACCGTTTGTACGAAGAGGTGGTACGTCGTGAACTGCGCACCAAGCCAGGCGACCTGTTCAACAAGGAGGCACTGACACGTTCGGTACGTGATATCGCATCAATGGGATTCTTTGATCCAGAAAAGGTGGTTCCAGATATCAAGCCAAACGTTGAGGATGGCTCGGTTGACGTGAACTGGCGCCTGGAGCAGAAGAGTAACGACCAGCTGGAGTTCTCATTAGGTTGGGGACAGACCGGTATCATCGGTAAGATTGGTATCAAGTTCAACAACTTCTCTATCCGTAACCTGTTTGGTAAGAACAAGCTGCACCGCGGTATCCTGCCTTATGGTGATGGTGAGCAGTTGGGCTTCAGCTTCCAGACCAACGGTAGCTACTACAGCTCACTGAGTGCCAACTATGGAACCAACTGGTTTGGCGGCAAGCGTCCTAACAGTTTGAATGTAGGTGTGTTCTACTCTAAGCAGAGCGATATCTCAAGTTACTACCGTAACAATTCATTCTACAACAACTACTACATGTACAGCGGCGGCTACGGCTCATACAATAATTACTATTACAACTATGAGTCGATGCTCGACGACGATAAGACCATGACTGTATTCGGTGCATCGTTGGGATGGGGTAAGCGTCTGCGCTGGCCCGACGACTACTTCCAGCTGTCGGCACAGCTCGGCTTCTCACGCTACATGCTGCGCGACTGGAGCTACTTCTATATCCACAACGGTAACTGTAACAATATCAACCTTGGTTTGACATTGAGTCGTACATCTACCGATAACCAGCTATTCCCACGTCGCGGTTCAGAGTTCATGGCATCGGTAACCGTTACACCACCTTGGTCGCTCTTCGACAATAAGGATTATGCTAATCTGGCCAAGAACTCTAACTCGGCTACCTACGAGGACGAGTTGCAGGATGTATATCGCTGGATTGAGTACCACAAGTGGAAGTTTAAGAGTCGCACCTTTACAGCCCTCACAGGCGGTCAGAAGTGCTTTGTGCTGATGACCCGTGTAGAGATGGGACTGTTAGGCAGCTACAACAGCAATAAGCGCTCACCATTCGAGACCTTCTACGTGGGTGGTGACGGTATGAGCGGATACTCATACGGCTACTCAGAGGAGACCATCGGACTGCGCGGATACGAGAATGGATCACTCTCTTACTCTTCGGCCTACGAGACCATGATGAAGGGTGGTACCATCTCATCTTATAACTCTTACGCTTACGACCGATTCACACTCGAGCTGCGTTACCCATTCATGCTGGGTAACACCACTATCTATGGACTGGGCTTCCTGGAGGGTGGTAACGCTTGGGCCAACGCCAAGGACTTCAACCCATTCAAGATGAAGCGTTCGGCAGGTCTCGGTGTTCGTATCTTCCTGCCTATGGTTGGTTTGATGGGTATCGACTGGGCATACGGTTTCGACAATGTTTACACCAGCCAGTATGGTGCACAGAAGAAGGGTGGAAGCAACTTCCACTTCATTCTCGGTCAGGAATTCTAAATTATACAGCTATGAAGAAATTGATTATCTGCGCAATCTGCGCAATCTGTGGTTTCACAAGTATCAACGCCCAGAAGGTGGCAGTGATCGACATGGAGTACATCCTGAAGAACATCCCAGCCTACGAGCGTGCCAACGAGCAGTTAGGTCAGGTATCAAAGCAGTGGCAGGCTGAGGTTGACGCTTTGAATGCCGAAGCCCAGACACTTTATAAGAACTACCAGAACGAGGTGGTGTTCCTCTCGAAGGAGCAGAAGAAAGCCAAGCAGGACGCTATCGTTGACAAGGAGAAGCAGGCTGCCGAGCTGAAGAAGCACTACTTCGGTCCAGAGGGCGAGCTGTTTAAGAAGCGTACCGCCTTGATGAACCCCATACAGGAAGAGGTTTACAACGTGATTAAAGATATAGCAGAACTGCGAGGCTATCAGTTGGTACTCGATCGTGCCAGCGATGCTGGTATCATCTTCAGTTCGCCCAAGATCGACATCTCATCAGAGGTGCTTCGTAAGTTGGGATACGCTAACTAATTGAGAATTGATAATTGAAAAAATAATAATTAAAAACAATAAGTAATATGAAAAAATTGATTATCTGCGCACTTTGCGCTATCTGCGGTTTCACTACCGCCAATGCACAGGGTAAGTTCGGCCATGTGAACACCCAGGAGATTATGCAGGCCATGCCTGAGTTTACTAAGGCTCAGAACGAGATTAAGGCACTGCAGGACCAGTATGAGGCTGACCTGAAGAGCATGCAGGACGAACTGCAGAAGAAGGGTGAGGCTTTCGAGAAGGAGCAGGCTTCACTGCCCGAGAACATCAAGCAGCGCCGTCAGCAGGAACTGCAGGATATGTACACCAAGATTCAGCAGAGCTACCAGGACAACCAGCAGGCTTTGCAGAAGGCTTCGGCTGAGAAGATGCAGGCTATTCAGACCAAGATTCTTGATGCTATCAAGGCCGTAGGTCAGGCTGGTCAGTATGTTTACATCATGGAGAACAACTCGCTGCCTTACATCAGCACTACCCTCTCTACCGATGTAACTGCTCAGGTTAAGACAAAGTTAGGTTTGAAGTAATTCGAAAGTATAACTACCAAATTATAACATCATGAAACGATTCCTCGTACTTCTTGTGGCATTCGTATCGCTCAACGCATTTGCACAGGGCGACGCCACATCATCCATCAAGTTTGGCTACCTGAGCTATCAGGCTGCCATCCAGTCGATGAACGACTATTCGCTGGTTCAGCAGCAGATGGCCGACCTCAAAGCCAAGTATCAGGCAGAGGCCAAGCGTGTAGAAGACGAATTCAACAGGAAGTACGAGGAATTTCTTGATGGTCAGCGCGACTTCCCTAAAAGCATTCTGCAGAAGCGCCAATCAGAACTTCAGGAGCTGATGCAGCAGAACATCTTGTTTAAGAACAAGAGCACAAAGGAGCTTGAAGCCGCTGAGAAAGAGGCAATGAATGCCCTCAAGACTCGTCTTAACGAGACGCTTAGCGCCATTGCCCAGCAACGTGGTTTGGCACTCATTATCAATACCGACAGCGATGCCTGCCCATTCATCAATCCCGCTCTGGGCGAAGATATCAACGAAATAGTGAAGGATGCTCTCAAGTAATCCAGGACCAATTGGTATTTTTGACAGTGGTTACGGCGGACTCACCATCCTGCATGGTATCCGTCAACTGCTCCCCGAATACGATTATCTTTATTTGGGCGACAATGCCCGTGCGCCTTATGGACCACGTTCGTTCGACGTGGTTTATGAGTTTACACGCCAAGCCGTAGTAAAATTGTTCGAGATGGGTTGCCACCTGGTGATCTTAGGTTGTAACACAGCCTCAGCCAAGGCACTACGCACCATCCAGCAGAACGATCTGCCAAAGATTGATCCCGAACGTCGCGTGTTGGGTATCATCCGTCCTACAGCCGAGGTGATTGGCGATCTTACCACTTCCAAACATGTTGGCGTACTAGCCACCGAAGGAACCATCAAGAGTGAGAGCTACGACCTTGAAATTCACAAGCTTTTTCCTGACATCAAGGTATCAGGCGTGGCATGTCCATTCTGGGTGCCCTTGGTAGAGTATAACGAGGCCGACTCACCAGGTGCCGACTACTTCGTCAAGAAGCGTATCGACGAAATCATGCGTAAGGATCCCGACATCGATACCATCATCTTAGGCTGCACCCATTATCCCTTATTGATGCCTAAGATTCTGAAGTATCTGCCCGCAGGAGTACGCGTTGTACCCCAAGGCGAATACGTGGCCGAGAGCCTGAAGAGCTATATGGAGCGTCATCCAAATATCGAAGCCAAATGTTCTAAAGGTGCAGGTGTTCACTACCTCACTACCGAGAACCCCAACAAGTTCAAGGAACAAGCCCAAATTTTCCTCCACGAACCCGTAGAGGTAGATAACATCACTTTAGGTTAATTTTCTTATTTCGCGGATGATGCTCTAAGATTTCTTGTCTTAGAGTTGAAGTATCTATGTGGGTATAGATTTCTGTAGTACCAATGTCTTCGTGACCTAAGAGGGCTTGAATAAAGCGAAGGTCGGCGCCGCCTTCGAGCAATGCGGTGGCAAAGGAGTGGCGCAGGGTGTGGGGAGAAATGGTCTTTTGGATGCCGGCTTCCTTGGCCTGGGCTTTGATCATGATGAGAATCATGGTACGAGTGAGGTGGGAGCCTCGACGATTCAGGAACACATAGTCTTCCTCGCCAGGCTTTATCTTCATCAGGTTACGATCATCAAACCAGTAACCCAACTCCTGAATGGCTTTGGGCGAGATAGGTACCAAACGTTCCTTAGAGCCTTTACCCAGCACACGCACATACTCTTCGTCGAGATAAAGGTCGGAAAGTTTGAGGTTAACCAACTCACTGACACGTAAGCCACACGAAAAGAGCACCTCAATGATTGCACGATTGCGATGTCCCTCCCATTTGGAAACATCGATACTTTCTTCGAGACGGTCTACCTCCTGCGTTGTGAGTACCTCGGGCAGATGGTCGCCAATCTGTGGCGACTCCAACAATTCGGTAGGATCATCATCACGATAGCCATCCAACTGCACAAACTTAAAAAAGCTACGGATGCCACTCAGAATGCGACATTGCGAACGGGGATGGATGCCGATATCATGCAAACTGGCCGAGAAATATTCCAAGTCGGCTAACGTCACATCGCTTATAGCAATCTTCTCATGATCTAGATAGTCGAGCAGTTTACGCAGGTCACGCTGATAGGCATCGAGCGTATTACCCGACATGTTACGTTGCAGCTTTAAATAGCGCACATAAGCCTTTACAATGCCCTTTTGGTCAATCATTTGCACAAATTTGGTGCAAAGTTAGTATTTTTTTCTAATATATAGAAAAATATTTGTAACTTTGCAGCCGTATTAATACAAAGTTACAAAAATGAAGATTCTGATTATCAATGGTCCGAACCTGAACTTGTTGGGCCAGAGAGAGCCAGGCATCTATGGTTCGTCGTCGTTCGACGCATACCTGCCTGAGTTGCGTAAGCGCTTTGCTGACATCGACATCGAGTATTATCAGAGCAACGTAGAGGGTGAGCTGATTAACAAGATGCAAGAGGTTGGCTTTAACTACGACGGCATTGTGCTGAATGCTGGCGCTTACACCCACACCTCTATCGCTCTGCAGGACTGTATCCGTTCACTCAAAGCACCTGTGATCGAGGTTCATATCTCGAATGTGCACCAGCGCGAGGAGTTCCGTCATAAGTCGATGATCTCATGCGCCTGCAAAGGTGTGATTCTCGGTTTCGGTCTTGATTCGTACCGTTTGGCCATAGAAGCTCTGAAGGGATGACGCTCGACGAGTATATCCTGCAACACACGGAGCCAGAGCCTGACTACCTGTACCGACTATGGCGCGCCACCCACATACACACCATTCACGGACGTATGGCGAGTGGACACCTACAAGGTCGGCTGCTCAAGATGCTGGTGAAGATGATTCGCCCCCAGAACATCTTAGAGATAGGCACCTTTAGCGGCTACAGCGCTATATCGATGGCAGAGGGGCTGGAAGAAGGCGGACGCCTATATACCTTTGAGATTAACGACGAAATGGAGGATTTTACCCGCCCATGGATAGAAGGTTCGAGTGTGGGCGATAAGATAGAGTTCATCATCGGCGATGCGTTACAAGAAGCCCCTAAGTTAGGCATCGCTTTTGATATGGCTTTTATGGACGGCGACAAACGCACCTATCGCGACTGTTACGAGATGGTGATGAGCATACTGAAGCCTGGCGGTTTTATACTGGCCGACAACACACTTTGGGACGGTCACGTGATAGACCATGCCTACGATAATGACCGACAAACAAAGGGCATTGAGACATTTAACGACTATATAGCCCGCGACACTCGTGTAGAGCAGGTGATACTGCCACTAAGAGACGGACTTACATTGATAAGAAAGAAATAACAATTTAGAAGCAAGATTTAAGAGATGCAAGAGACAAGACAAAACAAGATTGCGAGATTGCTACAAAAGGAGCTCTCGCTGATATTCCAGCAGCAAACGCGTGCCACCCATGGCGTGATGATATCTGTTACACGTACAAAGATTTCACCCGACCTGAGTATCTGCACCGCCTATCTGAGTGTATTCCCCAGCGAAAAGGGCGAAGAGATATTGGCCAACATCAATGCCAATACCAAACAGATACGCTACGAGTTAGGCACTCGCGTAAGAAACCAGATGCGTATTATCCCTGAGCTGCGATTCTTTATCGACGACTCGCTCGACTATATTGAGCACATCGACGAACTTTTGAAAAAGTAAAAAAGGTGAACTTTCCTTTCTTTATTGCCCGCAGGTACCTGTTCTCAAAGAAATCCACTCATGCCATCAACGTCATCAGTGGTATCTCTGTGATTGGTGTGGCCGTAGCTACAATGGCGCTGGTGGTCACACTATCAGTGTTTAATGGATTCCACGATCTGGTAGCAACATTCTTTACAAGTTTCGACCCGCAGCTGAAAGTGGTACCTGCCGAAGGAAAGACCGTAGCTGCCGACGACCCGATTCTGACAGAAATAAGACAGTTGCCCGAGATTGAGGTTGCTACTGAGAGCGTAGAGGATATGGCACTGGCCATCTATCGTGGTAGACAGGCGATGGTAGTAATCAAAGGTGTTGATGACAACTTTGCCCAGCTTACCCACATCAACGAGATTCTTGTTGGCGATGGTGATTTTAGTCTGCATGCTGCCGACATGGACTACGGCACCTTAGGCATCCGACTGGCCGAGACGTTAGGCACAGGCTACACCTACGAAGAGCCGATCCACATTTATGCCCCACGCCGCGAAGGTCAGTTAGACATGACCAATCCTGACGAGGCTTTCGAGGAAGATGAGCTCTACTCACCTGGCGTGCTGTTCAACGTAAAGCAGTCGCGCTATGACAAGAACTACATTCTGACCAGCATCGCATTCGCTCGTCGCATTTTTGGACAACAGGGCATGCTCTCGTCGCTCGAACTGCGTCTGAAGTCAGGCAGCAACTTCGACAAAACAAAAGATCAGATTAAGCAGCTGTGTGGCACCAAGTTTGTAGTAAAAGACCGCTTTGAACAGCAGGACGACACATTCAAGATTATGAAGATTGAAAAGTTGATAGCCTATATCTTCCTGACCTTCATCCTGATGGTGGCCTGCTTTAACATCATCGGCTCGCTGTCGATGCTGATTATCGACAAGAAAGACGATGTAGTAACGCTGCGCAACCTCGGTGCAAGCGACAAGCAGATTGTTCGTATATTCCTGTTCGAGGGGCGTATGATTTCAGCCATCGGTGCTATCTTAGGCATCATCATCGGTCTGACCCTGTGCTGGTTGCAGCAGCAATACGGCATTGTAGCCTTAGGTTCATCGAGCGGCACATTTGTAATTAACGCCTACCCCGTAAGCGTGCATCCCGAGGATATCATCCTGGTATTCTGTACGGTGCTGATTGTAGGTTTTCTCTCTGTATGGTATCCCGTTCGCTACTTTGCTAAGCGATTATTAGTCTAGGTAATTTAGTTTTAACGTAGGTTTAACGTAGAATTTGCAACAAATAAGCAAAAAAGGTGTAACTTTGCACCCGATAACAATTATGCAACAACCAAACTTAAATGACATGAAGAAAATTCTATCGACCATTTTGCTGACACTGATCGGCACAGTAGCGATGATGGCACAGATGCAGATGCCATCTATTCCCGTAGATCCCGATGTACGCATCGGTAAACTTGACAATGGATTAACCTATTACATCCGTCACAACAACTGGCCTGAGAACCGTGCTGAGTTCTACATTGCTCAGAAGGTAGGTTCTATTCAGGAGAACGACGATCAGCGTGGTCTGGCTCACTTCCTTGAGCACATGGCCTTCAACGGATCGAAACACTTTAAGGGCAACGAGCTGATTCGTTGGTGTGAGAGCGTAGGTATCAACTTTGGTGGTGACCTGAACGCCTACACATCAATCGATGAGACCGTATATAACATCAGTAATGTCCCCACCACACGTGAGGGTATCATAGACTCTTGTCTGCTGATTCTCTACGACTGGGCCGACGGCTTGCTGCTGGAGCAGGAAGAGATTGAAAAGGAGCGTGGTGTGATTCATGAGGAGTGGCGCCTGCGCACCAGTGCTTTCATGCGCATGCTGGAGCGCGATCTGCCCAAGCTTTATCCAGGTTCAAAGTACGGCCATCGTATGCCTATCGGTCTGATGGAGATTATCGACAACTTTGAGCGTCCATTCCTGCAGTCATACTACGAGAAGTGGTACCGTCCCGACAATCAGGGTATCATCGTAGTAGGTGATGTTGATGTAGATCAGATTGAGAAGAAGATCAAGGATATGTTCTCACCCATCGTACTGCCAGAGAACCGCACGCTCGTTACCAAGGAGCCTGTGCCCGACAATGCCGAAGCAATTTATGTTATCGACAAAGATAAAGAGCAGCGCACCAACGAGGTGATGATCATGATGAAGCATGAGGTTTTCCCCGACTCACTGAAGGGCACAATTACCTACATGCTGTCCGATTATCTGAAAGATGCATGCATTCTGATGCTGAACGACCGTTTGAAGGAGTATGCCGAGAAGCCCGAGAGTCCATTCCTGAGCGCTAGAGCAGCCGACGGCAGATACATTCTCTCGAGCACAATGGATGCATTTGAGATTGACTTAAGTCCTAAGGACGGACAGATTGAAGCCGCTGTTACCGCCGCCCTCACCGAAGCACGTCGTGCTGCTGAGTTCGGTTTCACAGCTACAGAGTACAACCGTTTCAAGCAGAACTATACCAGTCAGCTTGAGAAGCAGTACTCAAACAAAGACAAGCGTTACAACTCACAGTTTGTAAATCAGTGTGTTCAGAACTTCCTGAACAATACACCAATGCCAAGCATTGATTACATCTACACCACCATGAAACAGATTATACCAATGCTGCCTTTGCAGACTGTCAACGCTCTGATGAAGGAGCTGATCCTGCCCACCGACAGCAACCTGGTGGTATTCAGCATGAACACTGAAAAGGAAGGCAATGTTTATCCTACAGAGGACAGCATGAAGAAAGCTGTTGCCAACGCCCGTTCGGCACAGATCAAAGCCTACGTCGACAATGTAAAGGATGAGCCATTGATGACCACCATGCCTAAGAAGGGTAGCATCAAGAAAGAGACCAAGAACGACCAGTTTGGCTATACCGAGTTGACACTTTCTAACGGCGCCAAGGTTATCCTGAAGCAGACCGACTTCAAGAAGGATCAGGTATTGCTGCGCGGTGAAGGATTTGGAGGTTCGGCCCTTTATGGCGAGAAAGACTTTGCCAACATCAAGATGTTCGACGATGTGATTGAAGCCAGCGGTCTGGGCAACTTCTCACACACCGAGCTCGAGAAAGCCCTTGCCGGTAAAATTGCCAGTGCATCTATCTCACTGGGCTCTAACCGCCAAAATGTAAGCGGTAGCTCTACACCAAAGGATATTGAGACTATGCTGCAGTTGGTATACCTCTATTTCACCAACATTGCAAAGGACCAGAAATCGTATGACAACCTGATGCAGACCACAGAGGTAAGTCTGAAGAACCGTCTGTTGCAGCCCGAGGCAGTACTTCAGGATTCTCTGACTGCCACTCTCACCTGCAACAACCCACGTAACAAGGTGCTGACGACAGCCGATTTGACTAAGGTGAGCTACGATCGTATCCTCGAGATGGCCAAGGAACAGACTGCCAACGCAGCTGCCTTTACCTTTACCATCATTGGTAACTACGACGAGAGCACTATCCGTCCACTCATCGAAACCTATCTGGCATCACTGCCTGCCAAGAAAAAAGTGGTAAAGAGTCCGAAAGTATCTACCCTCTTCAAGGGTGTTGCCATCAACAACTTCAAGCAGAAGGCTGAAACACCAAAGGCCTTTGCTGTTATGCAGTGGTACTCTGAAGATATTCCTATGACAGCAGAGAACGATATCAAAATTGACATGGCTGGACAGATTCTCAGCATGGAATATCTGAAGAAGATTCGCGAAGATGCCAGCGCTGCCTATACCGTACAGGCAATGGCCGGCATTGAGCGCAACGACTTTGAGACTATTGCTCAGATCCTTGCCGTTTGCCCCATGAAGCCAGAGAAGGCTGATACTGCCATCATGATTCTGCGCGATGAGGTGACAGCTATGGCCAAGACCTGTGATGCAGAGAAACTGCAGAAGGTTAAGGAATACATGCTGAAGAGCCATGGCGACCAGGTAAAGCAGAACAGCTACTGGCTGAGCATCATTAATGGCTGGCGCAAGTATGGTATCGACTTCCACAGCAACTATGAGAAGCTGGTGAACGCACAGACCCCTGAAAGCATCAGTGCCCTTGTAAAAGAGGTTCTGAAGTCGGGCAACCGTGCCGAGGTGATCATGCTGCCCGCAGAGTAAAATTTAGAATTAAGTATTTAGAATTAAGAGAGAATGAGTTATCTATTTTCGTCAGAATCAGTATCTGAAGGCCATCCCGATAAGGTGGCCGATCAGATATCTGATGCAATACTTGACCAATTCCTGGCTTACGACCCGAAGGCACGCTGTGCCATCGAGTCGTTTGTCACTACAGGTCAGGTAGTAATCATGGGTGAGGTTCGCAGTGATGTGTACATCGACCTGCAGACTATGGCCCGCAAAACAATTAAGCGCATTGGCTATACCAAAGCAGAGTATCAATTCGACGGCGATTCATGCGGAATCCTGAGTGCCATCCACGAGCAGAGTGCCGATATCAACCGCGGTGTTGACAACGGCAACGAAGACGAACAGGGCGCTGGCGACCAGGGCATGATGTTCGGTTACGCCACCAACGAGACTGAAAGCTACATGCCCGTAAGCCTCGATCTGGCACACCTCATTATGCGTACCCTGGCAGATATCCGTAAGGAGGGTAAGGAGATGACTTACCTACGCCCCGACTCTAAGAGTCAGGTAACTGTACAATATTCAGACGAGGGTATCCCTGAGCGTATCGACACCATCGTGGTATCAACCCAGCACGACGAGTTCGACGAGGACGAGAAGATGTTGGCCAAGATCAAGGACGACGTCATCAACATCCTGATTCCACGCGTGAAGAAGCAGATTCACTCACAGAAAGTACTCGACCTGTTCGGACTCGACATCAAGTACTACGTAAACCCAACAGGTAAGTTTGTGATTGGTGGTCCTCACGGTGATACTGGTCTGACAGGCCGTAAGATCATTGTAGATACCTACGGTGGTAAGGGTGCCCACGGAGGTGGAGCCTTCTCGGGTAAAGATTCATCAAAGGTTGACCGCAGCGCCGCTTACGCAGCCCGTCACATTGCCAAGAACATGGTTGCAGCAGGTGTTGCCGATGAGATGCTGGTACAGATAAGCTACGCCATCGGTGTGGCCAAGCCCATGAACATCTATGTAAACACCTACGGTCGCAGCAATGTACAGATGAGCGATGGCGAGATTGCCAAGAAAATTGAGAAGCTCTTCGACCTGCGTCCAAAGGCCATCGAGCGTACCCTGAAGCTCCGTCAGCCTATGTACAGCGAGACAGCAGCCTACGGACACATGGGACGTAAGTGCGAGGTTGTACAGAAGACTTTCACCAGTCATTATCACGAAACAAAAACGATGGATGTTGAACTGTTTACATGGGAGAAGTTGGACCGTGTAGACGATATCCGCAAAGAGTTCGGACTGTAATCAGATATGCTGGAGAACGATAGCATCCTAACTACTATAACATCTGCCCCCGAAGATACGGTGGCAGTTCATACGGCAAAACCGCAGACACCCTACGAGGTGCTGCGGTTGTTGCCTAAAGATGCTACGCCTGCCCAACAGGACTCGGCTATACAAGAGTGGTTTGAACCCAAAGAGATTCATTACAGCAGCAGACCTGACACACTGCACTTACCAGGACAAGAGATACCTCGCGACCTGAAGGAAGTGAGTTTGCCGAACTATTACCGCGAGAACTTCTTCTCGAACAACACGATGTATCATCCGGAACTGAATGTAGAGCGTATTGGCGTTTCGGGCGCCCCTATCCCCTACACTATTCAGAACGACAGTTTTGTAACAGGCATTCTGATTTTCTGCTTCCTGCTGATAACATTCACTTTATCGCGCATATCAGGATTTATTATCAAGCAGACCAAGCATTTCTTCTCACCATCCAAGTCAGTCCAGATGCTCGACGAGACAGGCAGCGAAATCAAATTCCAGTTTCTGTTCCTGTTTATCACCTGTCTGCTATATGCCCTGCTCTACTACTTCTACACCAACCATTTTGTGGCTAACACCTTTGTATTCTCGTCCGAATACACGCTGCTGTTCATATATGGATTGAGCATACTGATTTATATGTTAGGCAGAATGATATTGTATTCGATAGTGAACAGTGTATTCTTTTCAAAGAAAGAAAATTTACAATTCCAGGGATCATTACTACTCATAACATCACTCGAAGGGGTAGCATTATTCCCATTGGTATTACTATTGGCATATTTCCAGTTTTCACTCCAAAATGCCATCTATTATACCGCAACTATCGTTATTTTTGCTAAAATTCTCACATTTTATAAGTCTTATGTTATCTTTTTTAATCAAAAAGGAGGTTTTCTGCAAAATATTTTGTACTTTTGTGCCCTCGAAATGATACCTTTAATTTCGCTCTGGAGCGGATTGCTGGTAATAACTGAGAATTTGAAAATAAATATTTAGGACACATATGCTCAAAAAGATTTTGGTTTCACAACCTAAGCCAACAAGTGAGAAGTCGCCATATTTCGATATTGCGAACAAGTTTGGTGTTGAACTGGTTTTCCGTCCTTTCATCAAGGTCGAGGCAATCAGCTCTAAAGATTTCCGTGCACAGAAGGTGAACATCCTGGATCACACTGCCATCGTATTTACCTCGCGTCATGCCATTGACCATTTCTTCAATATGGCCAAGGAGCTCAGAATCAATATTCCTGAGGACATGAAGTATTTCTGTGTTACCGAGACTATTGCTTTGTACATCCAGAAATATGTGCAGTACAGAAAGCGCAAGATCTTCTTTGGTGAGACTGGTCGTATTGACGATCTGATTCCTACCATGGTTAAGCATAAGACCGAGAAGTATCTTGTTCCACTGAGCGATGTACATACCGACAGTCTGGCCAACCTGCTCGACTCTAAGAAGCTACAGCATACTGAGTGTGTGATGTACAAGACTGTGAGCAACGACTTCACTGAGGAAGAGGTTAAGAACTTCGACTACGACATGCTGATTTTCTTCAGCCCTGCCGGAATCGAGTCGCTGACCAAGAACTTCCCCAACTTCAAGCAGGACAAGATTGCTATCGCCACTTTTGGTCCAGCAACAGCAAAAGCTGCCAAGGAAGCCGGTCTGCGCTTGGATATCGAGGCTCCTAACGAGAAGTATCCATCAATGACAGGTGCTCTGCAGCACTACCTGTTTGAAATACAAGACTAAGAATTGATGACGACAGCGCCTACCTTCAGCAAAGAGGAGCGCATCGTCAGCAACCTGCTGATAGAAACGCTCTTTGAGAAAGGCAATAGTCACTCGCTGACTGCTTATCCTCTAAGGGCTGTTTTTCTTAAAACAGAACACCATGAGGGATGTGCCCCTGTGCAACTGCTCATCAGCGTGCCTAAAAAACGCTTTAAGCATGCGGTTGACAGAAATAGAGTGAAACGTCAGGTACGTGAAGCCTACCGCAAGAACAAATCACTGCTCGAGGGGAAGGTAAACGAAGGCGAGATGCTATTGATAGCCATCATTTGGCTGACCGACAAACACTTCCCTACACTTGATGTTGAGAAGAAGATGATAAGTCTCATGAAGCAGATAGCTAAAGATAAAGCATGAAGAGGCTGATACATCTCATTTCGTGGCTGCTGGTATTACCTATCCGCTTTTACCAAATGGCCATCTCACCACTTTTAGGACCTTCGTGCCGATTCACTCCCACATGTAGCGAGTATGCCAAACAGGCCATCATGAAGCACGGTCCCATCAAGGGTTTAGGATTGGCTATCTGGCGCATATTAAGATGCAACCCATGGGGCGGTTCGGGTTACGATCCCGTTCCTTAGTAAAATAAAGAATAAAGAAATAATATTTTAGAGATAAAAATGAAGAACTTTGTAGAAGAACTGAAATGGCGCGGTATGCTGGCACAGATGATGCCAGGTACAGAAGAACTACTCCAGAAAGAGATGGTTACAGCCTATCTGGGTACCGACCCTACAGCCGATTCACTGCATATCGGACACTTGTGCGGTATCATGATGCTCCGCCACCTTCAGCGTTGCGGTCACCGTCCTGTTATTCTGGTAGGTGGTGCCACAGGTATGATTGGCGACCCATCGGGTAAGAGCCAGGAGCGTAATCTGCTTAACAACGAAACACTATATCACAATCAGGAGTGCATCAAGAAGCAGGTTGCCAAGTTCCTCGACTTCGAGTCGAAGGAGCCTAATGCTGCACTGATGGTTAACAATTACGACTGGATGAAAGACTTTACCTTCCTTGATTTTGCACGCGAGGTTGGTAAGCACATCACCGTTAACTATATGATGGCTAAGGAGAGCGTACAGCAGCGCTTGAACGGTACTGCTCGCGACGGTCTATCATTTACAGAGTTCACCTACCAGCTGCTGCAGGGTTATGATTTCCTGTATCTCTATCAGCACTACGGCGTAAAATTACAGTTGGGTGGTAACGATCAGTGGGGTAACATGACTACTGGTACTGAGCTTATCCGTCGTACTCTGGGCAATGAGGTTGAGACCTTTGCACTCACCTGTCCACTGATTACCAAGAGCGATGGTAAGAAGTTTGGTAAGACCGAGAGCGGTAACATCTGGCTCGATCCTGTTCGTACCACACCATATAAGTTCTATCAGTTCTGGCTGAATGTAAGTGACGATGATGCCGAGCGTTACATCAAGATCTTCACATCACTCGAAAAGGACGTCATCGATGCCCTGATTGAGGAGCACAAGCAGGATCCAGGTCGTCGTGTTCTGCAGAAGCGTCTGGCCGAGGAGGTAACCGTACTGGTACACTCAAAGGAGGCTCTCGACACAGCTATCGAGGCATCAAACATCCTGTTTGGTAAGTCAACCAAGGAAGGACTGGAGAAGCTTGACGAGCAGACACTGCTTGACGTATTCGACGGCGTACCACAGTTCGAGATTTCTAAAGACCAGCTTGGTCAGCCCGCTATCGAGCTGCTGACAACCGTTGCACCTGTATTCCCATCAAAGGGTGAAATGCGCAAGATGGTTCAGGGCGGTGGTGTATCGCTTAACAAAGAAAAGATTACCGATCAGAACCGCGCTATCACAGCCGAGGATATGATTGATGGCAAGTATCTTTTGGCCCAGAAAGGCAAAAAGAACTACTACTTGCTGATCGTTAAATAATATTTGGCTGCAAAATTTGGTACTTAGAAAAAAACTTCGTACCTTTGCAGCCAAATATCCTTGGACGATGGTGTAATGGTAACACTACAGGTTTTGGTTCTGTCATTCCCGGTTCGAATCCGAGTCGTCCAACTACTAAGAACATTTTTCTAAAACAAACAAAATTATGGCAAATCTATTTTCATTAGAGGGTAAGAACGCCTGGATTACTGGTGCATCTTACGGTATTGGTTTCAACATTGCTAAGGCATTTGTTGCTGCTGGCATCAAAACCATCATCTTCAACGACATTAACGAAGCTGCACTGCAGCGCGGTCTCGACAACTACAAGGAGGCTGGTATCGACAATGTAAAGGGTTATGTGTGTGACGTGACCGACGAGAATGCAGTAAAGGCACTCGTTGAAAAGATTCACGCTGAGGTTGGACAGATTGATATTCTGGTCAACAACGCCGGTATCATTAAGCGTATCCCTATGCATGAGATGAAGCGCGCCGAGTTCCAGCAGGTTATCGATGTTGACCTGGTTGCTCCATACATCTGCTCATCAGCCGTTATTCCTGAAATGATGGAGCGTCGTGAGGGTAAGATCATCAACATCTGCT
Organism: Xylanibacter ruminicola Ga6B6; assembly: GCF_000687715.1. Taxonomy (GTDB): domain Bacteria; phylum Bacteroidota; class Bacteroidia; order Bacteroidales; family Bacteroidaceae; genus Prevotella; species Prevotella ruminicola_B. The sequence goes on along the minus strand of NZ_JHXD01000001.1, from coordinate 308,631 downwards.
CTATGATGAGTGAGCTGGGACGTGAGACCGTATCTGCCTACGCTGCTGCTAAGGGTGGTCTGAAGATGCTTACACGTAACATTTGCTCTGAGTATGGTGAGTATAACATCCAGTGTAATGGTATTGGCCCGGGTTACATTGCTACCCCACAGACAGCCCCATTGCGTGAGCGTCAGCCAGACGGAAGCCGTCATCCATTCGATTCATTCATCTGCGCTAAGACACCTGCCGGTCGTTGGCTCGATCCTTCAGAGTTGGGTGGTCCTGCTGTATTCCTGGCTTCACACGCCTCGGATGCCGTAAACGGTCACGTGCTTTATGTAGATGGTGGTATCTTGGCTTATATCGGCAAGCAGCCCAAATAAGCACACGATACATATATAAGAATAATGGGGACCCTGAAAAGGATCCCCATTAAATTTTTATTTACAATCGACTTACTTGATAGCGTCAGCAAGCTCAGCACCAGCCTTGAACTTAGCAACCTTCTTAGCAGCAATTGTAATCTTCTGCTTTGTCAGAGGATTGATACCCTCACGAGCAGGACGCTCGTTTACGCTGAATGTACCGAAACCTACGAGAGCAACCTTGTCACCCTTAACGAGAGCGTCCTTAATAGCTACTACTGTTGCGTCGAGAGCTTTCTTAGCGTCAACCTTTGAGATGCCAGCACTTGCTGCAATCTTCTCTACCAATTCTGTTTTGTTCATAATCTTAAAAAATTTAATGAAATATTTAATAGTAATAACTGTTGTATAGTCGAAAACTTTGGCAAATATAAGGGAAAGTATTTAAAGAAACAACAAAAAAACAGAAAAATTTCACTTTTTAATAAAAAATAGTTGTTATCGAGGGCATTTTGGCCTAAAAAAGAGATTATTTTAGTAATTTTGCACCCGATAGATGCCGAAAGGCACTCATTTTAAAAAGTAATAATAGATAAATAGTAAATGATATGATGTTCCGCATACCAACCATCACAAAGAATCTGCTTATCATTAACCTGATAGCATTCTTAGCCACGGTAGTACTACAACTGCGTGGTATCGATCTGGCCGACATCGGTGGCCTACATTTCTTTATGGCCAACGATTTCCACCTGTATCAGTTTGTCACCTACCTGTTCCTGCATGCCAACTTCATGCATATTCTCAGTAATATGTTCGGCTTATGGATGTTTGGTTGTGTGATAGAAAATGTTTGGGGCCCCAAGAAATTCCTTTTTTATTACATTACTTGTGGTATTGGTGCCGGATTCCTGCAGGAAATCGCACAGTTGGGCCAGTTCTATATGACTATTAACGCACAAGACCCAACGGTAACCTTTGGCGAGATATTTGCCATCGGCCAGCAACTGAGCGGCCAACTCAACGCCTGGACCACCATTGGTGCCTCTGGTGCCGTGTATGCCGTAATCTTGGCATTCGGTATGACATTCCCCAACGAGCGACTCTTTATCATCCCCTTCCCATTCCCCATTAAAGCCAAATGGTTTGTATTGGGTTATGTAGCCATCGAGTTCTTCTCAGCTTTAGGAACCAGTGGCGATGGTGTAGCTCACACAGCCCACTTAGGTGGTATGCTGTTCGGATTCCTGATGATTCGTTATTGGAACCGTCATCCCAACTCCGGCTTCGACCGTGGTCGCGGTATGCAGTTCTTCGACAACCTGAAGCGCAACTTTGAACAGCGCCAACACCATCAGGGCAGCGGGTACAGCAATCCCAACATGCACGTAAACAGAGGTGGCGGTTCGAAAGAAGATGATATGGAGTATAATGCCCGTAAGCGCCAGAACCAGGAAGAGATAGATGCCATTCTTGATAAAATCCGCAAGAGTGGCTACGACAGTCTGACAAAAGAAGAGAAGAAAAAACTCTTCGATGCAAGCAACCAATCATGATCAAGCAACTTAAGACCATAACGGTAAACCTTATCGCAGGCGCCAATGTGGCTACTGTACTGCTGATGATATTGGCAGGCTATGCCGACCGTATCAATCCTGTAGAACATCCCGTGCTTTCGTGTATGGGTATGGCTTTTCCTGGTTTCCTGATAGCCAACCTGCTATTTCTGTTCTTTTGGCTGACATTTAAATGGAAGAAAGCCTGGATTCCTGTCGTAGGATATGTGATAGTATATGGGCCTATTACACTTTATATGCCGCTACACACCTCACAAACGCCCCCAGAAGGCACCATTAAACTGATATCCTACAACGTATGTCAGTATGGTGGCAACTATAAGTATGAGCAAGGCTTTGAGAAAGTACACGAATACCTGACAGAGCAAGATGCCGACATTGTTTGCCTGCAGGAGGATGTTGATACCTGGCGCAGATATGTGAAACAATGGTACGAGAAAATCTACCCCTATAACGACACCACCATTTTTAACCCACAAGATGCCAGCATCAACGGTGTTGGTATCCATACTAAGTACCCGATTATCAGGAAGGAACGAATCCCCTACGAGTCTGCAGGCAATGGCTCTGTGGCCTACTATCTCCAAGTGGATAACGACACCGTACTGGTGATTAACAACCACTTAGAAGGTACACATCTTTCGAACGAAGACCGTGATAAATACAAGCAGATGATTAGCGGTAAGATGGAGAAAGACACCGCTAAGGCCGAAACGTTGTTTCTTATCGAAAAATTGGGCAAATATGCCGCCAAACGAGCCCCTGAAGCCGAAGCTGTCCACGACTATATCGAGGCACACCGACAGTACCCGATTATCGTTTGTGGCGACTTTAACGACAACCCTATTTCGTACTCCCGTCGTACCATCGCACAGGGGTTGACAGACTGCTATCAGGAGACTGGAAAAGGCATCGGTTTGTCATATAATCAGAAAGGTTTCTTTGTACGTATCGACCACATTTTAGTATCCGACCACTTTGAGCCCTATAACTGCCATATTGATAGTAAAATGGACGCAAGTGACCATAATCCTATCATCTGCACCCTAAAAATGAAAAGTAATCAATAAAAATGAGTGAATTTTTGCCAATAAATTTTTCCTTGTGTAAAAAAATGCCTATATTTGCACGCTATTTTATACGCGAACAGAAAATAATATAAATAAATAATAATTAAAAACAAAATGCAAAACAAAGGAATTGTAAAATTTATCGCAGTGCTTCTGATTCTCGTGTGCTGCTTCTACCTTTCCTTCTCGTTCGTAACACGCCACTACGAAAGTAAGGCTGCTGCTATGGGCGAAGAGGCAGGTGCGGAGTACCTCGATTCAATCAACAACGAGAAGGTGTACATGGGTATCTATTCTCTGAAGCAGTGCCGTGAGATGGAGATTGGCCTGGGTCTTGACCTGAAAGGCGGTATGAACGTTATTCTTGAGGTATCAGTACCTGATGTGGTTGACGTATTGGCCGACCACAAGACTGACGCTGCCTACAAGAAGGCCATGGAACTGGCTAAGAAGGAAGAGGAGACCAGTCAGAACGACTTCATCTCTCTGTTCGTAAAGTATTGGAAACAGGAGGGCAACGGTCGTCCACTTGCTGCCATCTTTGCTACCCAGCAGATGAAGGGCAAGGTAAGCACATCATCTACCGACTCACAGGTAGAGGCTGCGCTGCGTACTGAGGTACAGAGTGCCGTTGATAACTCATTCAATGTAGTTCGTAACCGTATCGATAAGTTCGGCGTTGTTCAGCCAAACATCCAGAAGCTCGAAGGCCAGAGCGGTCGTATCATGGTAGAAATGCCTGGTATCAAGGAGCCTGAGCGTGTACGTAAGTTGCTCCAGGGTTCAGCTAACCTTGAGTTCTGGGAGACCTACAACTCACAGGAGGTTACTCCTCTGTTGGCTCAGCTGAATCAGCGTTGGGCTGCTCAGGGTGGTGTCGACGTAGCCGACACAACTGCTGTTGACAGCGCTGCTACTGCTGCTGTTGCCGATAGCGCTAAGGCTGCTACAAGCGACCTGGCTGCTAAGCTGGCTAAGAAGGACAGCAAAGATACCAAGGCTGTTGAGATGGCCAAGAAGCAGAATCCTCTGTTCTCTATCTTCCAGCCTACACAGGGTAACACCCTCGCTGTAGTTGGTTATGCTAACGCTCGCGATACTGCCGAGATTAACAAGATTATCTACTCTGACCTCGCTGGTCGTATCTTCCCTGCTGAACTGAAGCTCCGTTGGGGTGCTACACCTGAGGACTTCGGAGGACAGAATACAAAGGGCGATATCTTTGAGCTCTATGCTCTGAAGGTTACTGAGCCTTCAGGTCGTGCTCCACTGGAGGGTGATGTTATCACTGGTGCCAAGGACGACTTCGACCAGATGGGCCACCCCTCTGTATCAATGCAGATGAACTCTGACGGTGCTCGTCGTTGGAGCCAGATTACCAAGCAGAACATCGGTAAGGCCGTTGCTATCGTACTCGACGATGCCGTTTACTCTGCTCCTCGTATCCTCACTCAGATTGATGGTGGTAACTCACAGATTACTGGTAACTTCACTATCGAGGCCACTAAGGACTTGGCTAACACACTGAATTCAGGTAAGATGCCTGCTCCTACCCGTATCGTACAGGAGGAGGTTGTAGGTCCTTCACTGGGTGCTCAGTCAATCCAGCAGGGTATTATCTCATTCGTAGTAGCTTTCGTACTGTTGATGATCTACATGATCATGCTTTACGGCTTTGTACCAGGTCTCCTCTCGGATATCGCTCTGCTGTTCAACCTGTTCTTCACACTGGGAATCCTTACCTCGTTCCAGGCCGCTCTTACAATGCCTGGTATCGCCGGTATCGTACTGACACTGGGTACCGCTGTGGATGCTAACGTGCTTATCTACGAGCGTATCAAGGAGGAGCTGAAGAAGGGTCTTGGTGTTAAGGAGGCTCTGAACAAGGGTTACTCTAACGCTTTCAGCGCTATCTTCGACTCTAACTTCACTTCATTGATTACCGGTATCATCCTGCTCTACTTCGGTACAGGTCCTGTTAAGGGCTTCGCTACCACATGGATCATTGGTATCGTTATCTCATTCTTCACAGCCGTTTACCTCACTCGTGTAGTTTACGATTACATGCTGGGCAAGGATAAGTGGACTAACCTCACCTTCGTAACTGGTTACTCAAAGAACCTGATGCAGAACGCTAAGTTCAACTTCATGGGCGCTTACAAGAAGACCTATGCTCTCTGGGCTGCTGTAGCAGTAGTTTGCATTGGTTCGTTCTTTGTTCGTGGTTTGAGCCAGAGCATCGACTTCACTGGTGGTCGTAACTACGTTGTAACACTCGACAAGCAGACTCCTGTTGAGGAGGTTCGTAAGGCTATGGCAGGTGCATTCATCAACACTATCGGCGAGAAGGCTAACCAGGAGGCTAACACCTCTGTTATCGCTCTGGGTACTGATGGTAAGACCGTTCGTATCTCTACCAACTGGGATATCGAGAGCAACAATCCTGAGGTTGACGACAAGGCTGAGAACATCCTGTTCGGTGCACTGAAGAAGGCTGGTCTCGTAAGTCAGGAGAACGTTGAGGCATTCAAGAATCCTGATGTTCGCGAGGGTGGTTCAATCATCAGCTCTGCTAAGGTAGGTCCTTCAGTTGCTAAGGATATTACTCATGGTGCTATCATCAGCGTATGTATCGCTCTGATTGCTATCTTCCTCTACATCCTGCTGCGTTTCCGCAACCTCGCCTTCTCTGTAGGTGCTGTTGTGGCTCTGGCTCTCGACGCCCTGCTCGTAATCGGTGTTTACTCACTGTGCTGGGGTTGGGTTCCAATGTCGCTCGAGATCGACCAGGTATTCATCGGTGCTATCCTGACCGTTATCGGTTACTCTATCAACGATAAGGTGGTAGTATTCGACCGTATCCGTGAGAACCTCGGTCTGTATGGCAAGCGCGACCGTCAGCAGTTGTTCAACGACTCACTGAACCAGACACTGGCTCGTACCATCAACACCTCTGTAACCACACTGATCGTGCTGTTGGCTATCTTCATCCTTGGTGGTGATAGCATCCGCTCGTTCTCTCTGGCTATGATTCTGGGTGTTGTATTCGGTACTCTGAGTTCGCTCTTCATCGCCGCTCCTACAGCCTTCCTTTGGATGGGCCGTACAATCAAGGAGGACGACGTAGAGGTTGCTGAGAACAAGTAATCAAACAATCGCTTATAAAAAAGAGCTGCGTTCCAGATGGAATGCAGCTCTTTTTTCGTACCCCGACCGCGAATCGAACGCGGAACTAAGTCTTAGGAGGACCTTGTTATATCCATTTAACTATCAGGGCGCGTGTTCTTTCGTGTGCAAAGGTACGAGATTTTTAGCAATCAGCCAAACTATTGGGCGAATTTTTGATTGAAATAGTCGAATTGGGCATACGAAGATGCCTGGCTCTTAGCGGTTGTTTTGCCTGTAGGAATGTAGTTAAACAGTCCCACACGGATACCTTTCCAATAACCGCCACGCATAGCGAATGCCGAACCTGCAGACTGATAATGCTCTCCATCTATACTATAATAAAAAAGGTGGCGATTCTGCTCACAATCGTTGGTTACCTTGAACCATACTTCCTGGTAGCTCGCCTTAGCGATTAGTTTACGCTGACCACCGAACTCAGTAAACACACCATCCTTACACAATCCTACCCCACAAAACAACTTACCAGAGCAGAAAAGTCCCGCATAACTATCACCTTTAATGCTTACTTTGGTAGAGCTCTCACTCAGATTGCCAATCACCTTCTGAGTAAGCATATTGCGAACCTGTTTCAGGCTATCTGCAGGCAAGGCATTGAGTGTGAGCCAGCCTTTGCGATCGGTGAGATTCCAATGCGTATCAACCGGATTATGATTCCATTGCCAATGAAGTCCTAAGGCGCCATTAAAATCGTCACAAGACTGGAAACTGGCAGTTCCCGCCGAAGAAATAGGCTTTTTCCAAGCAGCCACCGGCTCACCAATACCGTTCTTATCATAGTCGACACCTATCACTGGCCAATCGGCTTCCCAACGAGCCGGTTGCAGATGAACCACACGCCCTAGTACGGGTGTCTCCTGGAAATGATAGAACCACCATGAGCCATCAGGTGCATCAACCAGAGCACCTTGGTGAGGGCCGTTAACACCAGTTGAACCCTGCTCTAACACAATACGACGCTCGTAGGGGCCATAAATGTTACGAGAACGTAAAACTGTCTGCCAGCCTGTGCCGACACCACCCTCAGGAATTATAAGATAGTACCAGCCATTACGCTTCATAAACTTAGTACCCTCGGCAATAGGACCTTCATACACCGTTTGACCCTCATCAAGCAGCGTTTTGCCATCGGCCGACATGCGGTGCACAATAATAGGACCAGCGCCATGCTGACTGCGCCCTAAATAAGCCTGTCCATCTTCGTCCCAGAACGGACAAGGGTCTTCCCACTTAGCCACGCGCTTCACCAGGTGCAACGGTGCCCATGGGCCCGCAGGATTGCTGGCTGTTGACATATAAAGGCCTTCGTCGGGTGTACAGAAATAAACGTAGTATAGTCCATGGTGATAGCGAATGCTAGGTGCCCATGAACCGCCGGCATAATGCTGGTTAGAATCCCATCCGGGCTCGTTGAAACGACGATATATCTGAGAGGTATAACGCCAGTTCACCATATCGTCGCTCTCCAGCACCTGCATACCCATAAAGTGGAAATCAGAAGCCACCATATAGAACTTGTTACCCACACGAATCACATCAGGATCTGAAAAATCAGCATTCAGCACAGGGTTGCGATACGTACCGTCACCCTGATCGCCCCATCCCTCGGTATCAACTTCCACAAAATCAGGGCGAACATCCTCATCAACTGTTGAAACGTGGATATTAGAGAACTGCACATCTCGTGCATGACGCACAAAGAAACCTTTGGCTGGCAGATTGCCCCACATTGTAGCCTCAGGATAGCTGGCAGCCTTTTCATCGGCGATGGAATCGGCAATTTCGGTTAATTGAGATGCTTTTACCCCACCCTTATGATGCAATGATATATTACATAAGTACACATGACGTACAGGATGACCAGGCAATCCTGTAATAGAACAGCCCATGGAGCCGGCATTACGAATCTGGATATTATTGATATGCACACCATCTATCGAACCAACATGATCGATATGCTGCCCAGTTTTGTAGCCACGTCCACGATGGCCCAAACGTACAAAGATAGGCGACTCGGTGCCTTCAACGATGAAATCGGCAATTTTCACATTCTCCAGCACACCTCCATCCACAATCTCAAGCGAGATAGCCGACGAACCAATCCACTGTCCGAAGAACTTCTCCTGCTGATCGTAGCTGGGTTTTACTACTATACCGCAGATATTGATATTTCGGAAGCCGCCATTGGTCTCAGTACCCAGTTTAACGGCATTACAATGGCTCGATACCACACAATCGCTGATACGCACGTTTTCACAAAGACGGGGCGAGGTGCTCTTCAGCGTAATACCATCGTCGTCGCTATCAGCTATCATACCACGCACAATCACCTCATGGCAGCCATCAATATCCAGTGCATCGTTATTATAGTTATTACGATTAAAAACCTTGATTCCATCGATATTCAAGCGGTCGCAAGCCAAGTAATGCTGCATCCAGCAGCCCGAATTACGCAAGGTGACACCACGCACCAGAATATCCTGACTCTGGATAAAGCGAATCAGATGCGGACGGGTGATGCCTTCATCGTTCCACAAGAGTTTCTTAAAGGCCCGTCCTCGACCATCTATGGTACCCAAGCCATCAATCGACACATCCTGCACGCCATCAGCATAGATCAATTGGATGGTGGTAGTTTGCGTTCGAAGCGACAAATAGTCCGATTTCATCGGTATATAATCCTCTAATCGGGTACTACCATAGAGCGTAGCTCCTTGTTCCAGATACAGGTGTACATGACTCTTCAGTTGTATGGTACCTATCTTATATTTACCTGCAGGCACCACCACACGACCACCGCCTGCAGCAGAGCAAGCGTCGATGGCCTGTTGTAAAGCATGCGTAGAGAGTACTGTGGTGTCGTTTTGGGCACCATAACTTTTAATGTTAAAGTCGGCTGCGTGCATCGATGCTATACACAAAGACGCCAGAATAGTTACAATTACTTTCATATATGTTGCAAAGTTAAACATTTCCTTTAAAATTAATAGCATAAATGTGGATAATTTACTAAATTTGCACACAATTTTTCACAAAACCCAACCCATATTTATATGAAAAGACTTTTTATGTTACCCCTTCTGTTGCTGGCCGTATTATCGGCTCAGGCACAGAATCCGTACCTCCCGCTTTGGGAGCATCTGCCTGATGGCGAACCCCGTGTATTTGAGGATCCCGATCAGCCAGGAAAGTTCCGTGCATACATTATTGGTTCGCACGACACAAACTACACAGCCTACTGCGGAAGCGATATCCGCATGTGGTCGGCACCTGTTGAGGACTTAAGCCAATGGCGCGACGAAGGTCCAATCTTCACCCATTATGTTGACGGTCAGTGGGACACCATGTTTGCCCCCGATCTGGTTGAGGTAAAAGATAAGGCCACAGGTAAGAAGACTTACTATCTGTACCCCCACTCTCGTGGCTGGCAGCGTGTACCCATGGTTTGTAAGGGCGACCGCCCCAACGGCCCCTTCACTCCCATCAACCTCACAGAGGATGGTCGCAAGTGTCTGCCTGGCTCATTGATTGATTTCGACCCATCAGTATTTATCGAGCCTGTAACCAACAAGAAGGATCCCGATTACGCTAAAGGTTTCCGTGCCTACGTATTCTATGGTTTCCAGCACTCAACCGCTTGCGAGTTGGATCAGAATACCATGTACTCAATGCGCCCAGGCACTGAGCTGCACGATTACTTTATCCCCGCATCGGCCAGTTATGGTAAGGTACGCGACCCAGAGGGCACGCAGTATCCAGCCCTCTATAAAGGCCAGAACCCTGGCGAGTTCAACTTCTTCGAGGCTTCGAGCATCCGTCAGGTAGGCAACAAATACGTGATGGTATTCTCTGGTTATAGCGGTCCTGACTACGGACAGGGCTCTACTAACTCTGCCCTGCGTTATGCTTTTGGCGATTCACCATTAGGCCCATGGCGCTCTGGTGGTGTACTGGTTGACTCACGTGGTGTAGTAACTGGCGAAGATGGTTCGAAGCTGATTACCACCAATGCGGCCCACAACACCCACGGCTCGCTGCAGGAGATCAACGGTCAGTGGTACGTATTCTATCATCGTCCACCACGTGGTTTCGGCTATGCCCGTCAGGCAATGGTTGCTCCTGTTAAGATTACATGGGATAAGAAACCTGTAGCTAAAGGCGGTACCGTAAAGATTACCGGTTACGATCCATATGCTGCTGATAACAGTTGGACAGCCAAGGCTACCGATGGCACAGAATATACAGGTGCCGAGGTAACCTCTGAGGGTTTCCAGATTTTTGGTCTGCCTCCTTATCAGTACTATTCGGCTGGTATCGCCTGCTTCATGACTGGCGGCACAAACAGCAACGACTGGATGCAGGATAACCACGACATCTGGAACAACTCGATGGACCTGGCAGGCATTACCAATACTGGTATTGTAGGCTTTAAGTACTTTGGCTTTGGCGGACTGAAAGCCGACACCAAGGGCATCAAGGCCTTTAAAGGCATCAGTAAAGGCGATGGCGCCACATTGAATCTGAACCTGACACCAGGCGGACATGGTGCCTTTAAGATTCACGTTCGTCTGGATAACCCATGGAAGGGCGAAGAGATTGCTGTTCTGGATATTCCTGCTGATGCTCCACGTACCGCTAAGATTTACCAGGTAAGCACACCTGCAGTCGAAGGACTGACAGGTAAGCACGCTATCTATCTGGTGGCCGATGGTGCCGAGATTGAAGCCCCTATGCGCCCACAGTGGGGCCCACGCAGACCTCAGCGCCCTCAGGGACTGTTCGACCTGCACGGTATCGGTTTCTCAAAGGCTGGCGACAAGTTCGAAGCTCCAGTTGTGCCTCAGGTTAACATTGAGGTTGACGGACAGAAGTTAGTAATGCCCACAACACCTATCCGCTTCACCAATCTGAACGGCTATACCGACCAGACCCGCTATCAGGTATATGGTAAAGTAAGCGACAACTCAAACATTGTTGTCACTTCTGATGTACCTGAAGTAAGGTTTGAGATAAGCAAAGTTGTAGAAGGACGTGCCACCGTTAAGGCAACCTACAACGGTCTTACAAAGATATTCCTGATTAACTAATAAAGAAAAAGGATGCACTCAACCGAGTGCATCCTTTATTCTTTCCAAGGCTTCTCTCAGTCGCGAACGCTGAGTAGCTATGTTAAAGCGCACATAGCCCTCGCCTGTCTGAGGCCCGTACATCGTGCCAGGATTAATCCACACCTTAGCCTTATCGAGCAGCATATCGCAAAGCGCCTGCGAGGTCATATTCATGGCCGAGATATCTACCCAGGGCAGATAGGTGCCCTCCAGTTTACAAACTTTCCACTGAGGGATGTTTTCTGCCACGAACTCGCAAAGCAGTTGATAGTTACCCCAGAGATACTGGTTCAGCTCATCAATCCACTCCTCGCTCTCGTTATAGGCCGCTTTCAGGGCTACAGGACCGAAGGGATTCAGATCGCACACCTCGTTGATATTGATAGCGCGATCCAATCTGCGGCGCCATGAAGGCTGTGAACAGATGATGTTGGCAGCCTGCAAACCTGCTATATTGAACGATTTTGAAGGCGAATTAAGGATGACACAGTTCTGGCGACATGCCTCGCTCACAGCCGCAAACGGCTGGAATTGATAGCCTGGCATCATCAGTTCGCAATGAATCTCATCGCTCACCACCTTTACACCGTACTTCAAGCAGATATCGTTCATCTGCATCAGCTCAGCCTTAGTCCACACGCGTCCTGTGGGGTTATGAGGATTGCAAAGCAAGAAAACAGTAGTCTTCTCGTCGGCACACTTGGTCTCAAAGTCCTGCCAATCCACCTCGAAAGTATCGCCAACACGCTTCAAGGCTGTTTCAAGCACCTCGCAACCGTTGTTACGAACTGACGAGAAGAAACAATTGTAATCGGGCGACAGGATCAGCACCTTCTCACCTGGCATGGTGAGCGCCTTAATGGCCACGCTCATGGCAGGAACGACACCTGTGGTATAGAGAATTTCTTCGCGATGGATTGTCCAATCGTGACGGCGCTGGAACCATGAGATAACAGCCTCGTAGTAATCATCCTCAACTACGGTATAACCAAACACACCGTGCTCGGCACGCTTACGAACGGCCTCCAGAATAGCCGGGGCAGCCTTAAAGTCCATATCGGCCACCCACAGAGGAATTATTTCCTTAAACTCGGAATTGCCCCCTGGCGGAAGCCAGCCCCCCGTTGAACGTGGGGCTTCCGCATCCCACTTTACGCATCCCGTTCCACGACGTTCTACCAACTCGTCAAAATCGTATTTCATTTTCTTGTTTCTATAATACAATTATTTGGTTCACGCACGTTCTCATCGATAGTAATCGAACCTATACTGTCGGCAACGATGTGGCCGCTGGTGGGGTTCTTAATGTTCTCGATGTGGCCTTTGATGTCGGCCTCAACGGTTGAATATTCAAACACACGGTCGCAAGCAGCGTCAAAGGTACAGTTCTCAAGTACCAGGTTCTGTGCATAGCACAACAGCTGCTCGCCAGCCAAATGACAGTTAACCAAGCGCACATTCTTAGAGTGCCAAGCCAGGTACTCACCATCCAGCGTAGAATCGTAGATAGTCACATTCTCACACTCCCAGAACGAATCCTTCGTGATAATTTTAGCATTGTGAATCTCTACATTCTCACAATACTGGAATACATATTTGGCATCACTCTCCAATCCATCTACATAGATATTCTTAGAGAACATGAAGGGATAGGTTCCCTCATGCAGCTTCACATTCTTCAGTTTCAAGCCATCTACCTTCCAGAAAGTTTCGTCGGCATCGTTAATCACCACGTTCTCCAGCTCTACGTTCTTCATCTCACGGAAGAACTTAGGGCCATCAATCGTACAATCCTTCATCACCAGATCGTTGGTGTACCAGATGGCCGAACGCGAACCAGGTGCAAAATAGCAGCGTTCGATTTTAGCACCATCCACGTGCCACCAAGGGTATTTTCCATAGAACTTGCTATCGTAACATTCCATGTTCTGGCACTGCTTGATACCAGACTCTCCATCTACAATTGTAATCTCTTCTAATCTCAAATCATGAGCGGCAAACAGAGGCCTCTCGCCTCCAAATTCCTTACCTCTAATTAGTTCCATTGTTTTTGTATTATTATAAATTCGGGTGCAAAGTTACTAAGAAAATCCGTAATCAGTGTAAACTGACCACGGATTCTTTTACCCTTTAAGGGTTTTTATAATTTAAAGAGAGAGAATTTACTTCAACGCGAGCAAATAAGCATCCAAAGGTTCCATGACTACCGTACGACTGGTGAGATACATGTTGTCGTGTGCCTCGTTCATCTTATAGGTCTTAACCGTTGTAAGATTAGGAGCCTGCGAACGGTAGAGCGTTACCTGCGAGGGGATATCATAGGTCTGCTTATCGGCATTCCACTGACTAACCTCTTCGTTGTAGCCATTCTTAAAGTACTTATAAGTCAGGCGGCTGCTCTTCTGCCACTGCTGTGTGGCTTCATCCCAGCTCAGCATCTCCTTGAAGGCAAGGCGACCCTGCTCATCGTATTCATAACGATACTCAACCTTCTGAGCCTCACTCTGATTGTTAGCTGCATACGAACTAACAGTGCTAAGACACATGGCGATAACCATTGCTGCTGTGATGATTGCTTTCATACCTTTATCGTTTTAAATTGTTATTTTTATCTGTTTGACGTTGCAAAGGTACGAAAAGTTGCACAAGCATTGAGTTATCGTAATGTTATCTTTAGGTTAAATCTGTTTTGCCTCTGAGAAATAGAACTTTCTCAAAGGCATTTTAACCGGCTCGCCACTTACGTTAATCTCCTGCTGCAACTTGATATCCTGCGATGATGCGCCTACCTTAATGATATACTTGCCTGGCTGGATGTTCCACTGGCGCTGACCATCATGGGTATAATAACCTAACTGCTCGGTGTACATCTTCACGCTAATCTTCTTGCTCTCACCGGGCTTCAGCGATACACGGGCAAAGCCTTGCAGCTGGATAGGACGAATCTGCAGACTCTTATCGGCAGGCGAGAGATAGATCTGTGCCACCTCATCGGCTGCCACCTTACCAGTATTCTTCACATCAAAGGTGAGATTAAAGCTCTCGTCCTTGGTAGTAACCTCGGTTGTAGCCTCTAAGTTAGCATACTCGAAGGTGGTATAGCTCAAACCATAACCGAAGGGCCATGCAACACGTGCATCCTTCTCGGCAGCATAGTTGTAGCAGATGGGCTCGTTGATCTCAACATTAGGATAGCTGACAGACAATTTGGCCGATGGAGATACCTTACCATACAGGATATCAGCAACGGCATTACCACCCTCCTCGCCTGGATACCAGGCCTGAATGATAGCAGCACACTTCTCGGCTAAGCCAGAGATAACCTGAGCTCTACCGCCAAACATCACCAGTACAACAGGCTTACCTGTCTGGATGAGTTCCTCAACAAACTGTTCCTGCTTACCTGGCAAGCGCAGTCCCTGACGATCGCGGTTCTCGCCACAAAGCATCACATTCTCGCCAACAGCGGCAATTATCACATCGGCATCCTTAGCCATCTGCAGGGTTTCTGCTTTGTCGGCCTTCTCGCCTGCATCCACCTTGCGGTGCAGCAACTCGTACTCCCAAGCACGTGCATCGCCCAGCTCACCATATTTAGTCTCAATCTCCTCGGTCCAATCGCAGCCACGCGAATACATCACGTTAACACCCTCGGGCTTGTGGTTCTGCATACCTTCGAGCAGTTTCACGATGTGAGGATTCTCCGACTTATAGTCGACCTTTTTCCAGAAGTACGACATGGCAGGATAGGTATAGTCGCCACACATAGCCCAGATAGAGTTGGCATTAGGACCAGTAAGGAGCACGTTCTTCACCTCCTTGAGTGGCAGCACCCCATTGTTCTCCAACAGCACCACGCTCTGGGTAGCGATATCGTAAGCCGTCTTTCGCTCTTCGGGAGTATCGAGCTTGATATCCTCCTTCGAGTAGAGGTAGGCATCCTTATCGAACAGGCCCATACGGAACTTAGTGCGCAGCACATTCTTCACGGCACGCTCCAGCACCTCGGGCTTAACCAGACCTTTATCGATAGCCTCCTGCAAAAGCTGATAGTTGGCACCAAAGGGGAAGTCGACATCGTTACCACCATTGATGGCAGCGGCAGCCTTTTCTACGGCGCTGTCGATATTCGGAATCTGGTCGATAGCGGTATAATCGCTCACTACCATACCATCAAAGCCTACGTAACCACGCAGGATATCCTGCAGAATCTCGCTGTTAGCCACACATTTTGTGCCATGCACCTCGTGATAGCCTGGCATTACAGCTACGCTACCAGCCAAACGAATCATAGTCTCGTGAGGCAACAGAATCTCTTCCATCATCTCCTTCTCGTCGGCATCGCCGCCACCACCATAACCTAAGTAGTGTTTAGAGCAGGCGCCAACACCTTTCTTCAAGTCGCCCTGCTGCAAGCCGTCAACAAAGGCGGTACCCATCACAGCCGACAGGTAGCCGTCCTCGCCATACGACTCCTCCAAGCGATTAAAGCTGGGGGTGCGACATACATCGACCATTGGCGACAGGGCAAAAATACCACCCATTTTTCGCAATTGCGTACTGGTCTGACGTGTTTTCAGTTCAGCCAACTCAGGGTTGAACGAACCTGCCTGACCAATCTGCTGGGGATAGATGGTAGAACCTAAGGTATTGATACCCGAGAGCACCTCTTCGTGCAAGAGGGCTGGGATGCCGTTGGGTGTATGGTGCATCAGCCAGTCCTGAATAGCCACAGCACGATCGCGCAGTTCGTTCGGATCGCGAGGCTGCTGCATGCAGAACTGTGAGAAATGACCAATACCATAAGGTATCAGTTCCTTACACTTGGCTGTATCTAACTTGCCGTCAGCATCAAAGAGTTCGTCCATATACATACTCTTCAGCTGTGCGATGCGCTCCTCCTGAGGCATCTTCTGGTAGAGTTCATCTATTTGCTGTTCCATGTCTGTTGCTGTGTTACAACTTGTAATTAATGCAGCAAGCGCCATCATAGCCCAACTGCCAATAGTCTTAAGTTCCTTTTTCATTGGATAATACCTTATTTATTATTATTTAGTCTCGTACCACTTCTTCAGCACGTAGAAGGCCAGCTTCTTCTCGCCCTTATCGCTTACCAGACCCTTACGGTTATAGTAGTCCTGCACACCAGGCAGAACACGACGAGGCGAACGGAAGTCCTTCAGAATCCAAGGTGTAGTACCTGCCAGACCCTCAATCTTATCGAGCATGGCGGTATTCTCCTTGTAGAGATTCTCCTGGAACTCCTCGGTCCAACGCTGGTTCTTGGCACCATGATAGCCGTAACGGGCACCGCCACCGAACTCGCTGATAATCACGGGTTTGTCGTAAGGAATCACCCACTTCATCTTTGGGGCATCGTTTACATCGCGATACCAACCAATATACTGGTTGAAGCTTACTACATCCACATACTCGTTCATGTTGTCGTTCAAACGGTTCACATAGTTCGAGGCACCAGTAACCTCCATCGCCATCGAAATCAGACGGGTGTTATCGAGTGTGCGGGCATATTTGGCCAGACCACCTAAGAACTTATCACGCTCGGCAGAGTGTGGGGTTTCGTTGGCGATACTCCAGATAATCACGTTAGCGCGATTATGGTCGCGGGCAATCATATCGGTAAGCTGCTGCTTGGCATTGGCGAAGGTGTTTGGATTAGTCCAGGCGATGGTCCAGTAAACAGGAATCTCGCTCCATACCAGGATACCCATACGCTCAGCCTCGCGCACCATCTCCTCGTGGTGAGGATAGTGGGCCAGACGCACAAAGTTACAACCTAACTCCTTGGCCCATGAAAGCAGCGTGTGAGCATCCTCAACGCTGTTAGCACGTCCGCCACCATTGGGCTTCTCATTGTGGATAGAGATACCCTTCAGGAAGATGGGCTTGCCGTTAAGCAGAATCTGCTTGCCACGTGTCTCGATGGTACGGAAACCGATAGAATCAGCAACCATACCTGCATCGAGCGTGAGCTGCACATCATAGCGCTTGGGGTTCTCTGGGCACCACAGCTGCAGTTTCTTGGCAGCCACCTTCAGAACACCACTCACCTTGCCTTCGGCATCGGTAGTGAACTGCTGTTTCAACTTCAGTTCAGGAATATACACCTCTACCTGATGACCAGCCTCCTTGGCGTTCATCTTAGCCGAAAAGGCGAGCTCTCTCACCTTGGCCTTGTTGGCGGCCTTTTTCAGCTGCAGATCGTAGTTCTCCAGATAGTTCATGGGCACTTTTACCAGCTTCACGTCGCGGGTAATACCACCGTAGTTCCACCAGTCGAAAATCTGTGTGGGCACATCCTCGGCATGACGCTTGTTATCTACCTTAACAATCACGGTGTTCTCGCCTTTCTTCAGCAAGTCGCTGATATCATAGTTGAATGGGGTAAAGCCACCCACGTGGTGACCAGCCTTCTTACCATTCACCCATACATGGCAATCGTAGTTTACAGCACCGAAATACAGCAAGGTGCGGCATTCGGTCATAGGCACAGCCTGGAAACTCTTCTTAAACCAAACTGTTCCCTCGTAGAAAAACAGCTTTTCGTCCTGTGTATTCCAGTCAGAAGGAATCTTCATGGTTGGCGACTTGTCGAAGTCGTACTCAATCAAATCCTCAGGTTTCTGGGGCTTGGCATTGATAAAGAAACCATTACGCATAGGGTTCATGCGATAGTCGTAATAGCCCTCTTCCTGTACATCAACAATGTAGTTCCAATCGCCATTCAATGAACAGCTCTCATAAGCCTGCACATTCTGGATTAATGGCAGGGGCTCGTTAGCGGCTGAAGCTGCAAGCACACCACTTGCAGCCAGCAACATAGTAGTTAGTAATTTCTTCATGTCATTTGTTATTTGATGATTAATCCTCCATTAGGCTGGATAGTAACCTTAGCCTTACCCTTCTTATCTACCTTCAGGGTACCCATGGTAGGCTCGCCCTTCTGGTTATCTACATAGATAGTTGGTGTTTTACCAGCCAACATCGAGAGATCGAGTGTGAGCTTGAGTGGCTCCTTCAGGGCATTCAAACCTGCGATGTACCAATCGGCACCATGGCGACGGGCCAGTACCACATACTTACCAGGATAGCCATCAATATAGCGTGTCTCATCCCATGTAGCAGGCAGAGTCTTCAGGAAGTCGAGCTCGAACTGAGGCAGCTCCTGCAGGTTGTTAGGACACATGGCCACACACTGGATAGATGTCTGGTTGGTGATGCCTGAAGCAATCTCGAAGATATCAGTAGTCTTGCGAGAGTGACGACTCTTGTTGTCGCGACTCAGATATTTATTCATAATCACACCACCCCAGTCCATCGATGCCACAGCATTGCGGCAGAATGGATGCAAGGTGAGGTCGAATGGCTCGTGAATGGCAGCGCCCTCGCCAAAGAACACGTTCTCGCTGGCCAGCACAGCCTCAGAAGCTACATAGTTGGGGAACATACGCTCCCAACCGCGAGGCAGGGTACATCCATGGAAGATAACCTGAATGCCGTAACGGTTGGCATCAACCATGATATCCTCGTAAAGCTGCAGGGTTTCCTGCTTGTCGCCACCAAAGAAATCAACCTTGATGCCCTTCACGCCAATCTGCTGCAACCACTTGAACTCGCGGTTACGTGCCAGCGAGGTGTTCAAACAGTTACGTGGGCCCTGAGGCGCATCGTTCCAATAGCCATTTGAGTTGTACCAAAGCATCAGGCTCACACCCTTGCTCTGGGCATAACGTGAGAGTTCCACCATCTTGTCACGACCTATCTGGGAATCCCAAAGGGCATCAACCAAGCAGTACTCGTAGCCCATAGCCGCAGCCAGGTCGATAAACTGTACCTGATCCTTATAAACGGTAGCACCATCCTGCCAGATAAGCCAGCTCCAGGTATATCGACCCTCCTTGTACTGTTCAGAAGCCTCGTAGAGTGGATCAACCACATCGTAGCTTACGGTAGTTTCAACGATAGGCTTCAGGGTTGAGCCTACGGTGATGGTACGCCAAGGTGTTTCGGCAGGCAACGACAGCGCTACGAACTCCGAACCAAAGCCACCATTCTCGCCCTTATCTGGGAAAGCGATGGTATAGCCTGTACCAGGCTGATAATCAGAAACATGTGTACCGCAATAAGCGCCGGTGGTACCTGTCTCACTTACCAATGCCCAGCCATCCTGCAGGTGGAACAGACAAGGGAAGGTATAGCCACGACCGTAGTGCGACTTCTCGTTCAGCTGGCCATCAACGCTATAGCCCTCTTCGTAGCTGGGTTTGGTATTTGCCCAACCAGTCTTAGGACCAATCTGTGGTGTGATAAACGTGGTGGTGCCATCAGGAAAGTTAAAGCTGGTAGCCTCACCAAACACCAGCGTGCGCTGCATGCCGCGTGGAGCTTTGGCAATACCATACTTAAAAGCCACATCGTTATCGGCCACCATAAAGGTAACAGTCATCTGCAACTTCTGTTCATTCTCGAGTGTTAATGTAAGTTTGTTGGCTTTGTAATCAATGTGCGAAGCCTTAACGGTACGGATATCATACTGCTTTGCCACAGCTTCGGTCTTGCTATCCACAATCTTCAAGCCCTGGGTTAAATCGCCAATGCTGGTGTTCAAGCCTAAGTTCGACTTGGTAACCATCTGCTTGCCATCGAGCGATACCTGATAGGTAGCCTTGCCACCCTCATCGTTCACTGTAACTTCCAGATTTCCACTTGGTGATTTCACCTTTACCTCCTCTGCCTGGCAGAGGCTTGTAGCCAACAAAGCGGCTACTAAAAAAACATTTCTGATCATAGTTCGTTAGAAAATATTGATATTTTGGTTGCAAAGATACGAATTATCTACCAACGTTAAAAGTCCCCCAACGTTAACAAATTGTAAAAAATACACTTCTCCATACAAGGATTCCTACTTTCTCTCATTATCTTGTCAGTAACAAACATAAAAAAGCTATAAGTATGAAGAAGAATTGTTTTTTACAGATTTTTGCTGTTATGCTGCTATCCATCAGCATAACTGGTTGTTCGAGTGATGAATTCGAAGGGGAAGGTCTCTATGGCAGATGGCGTTTGCTTGAAGTACAGAATGGACCAGGATCACTAGGTGATGATGGACAAAACGCATGGAAGAAGGATATTCCAAATGATTATACGATTGAGATTAAAGGAGATGGAACCATTCTGTTTCCCGAAGACGAGAAGAACGCCTCAACACCGAGTACACCAGTTAAGTTGACTCTTGTTTCTTCTGAAGAAACTACTTATTCCAACTATCCTGTTCTAAAGATTGATGAAGTGCCATTCGGTTATGAGGTTACAAGTACTCGACTAAAACTTCACTATTACGGCTTCTACTTCTGCGACCATGTTCCAGCCACATTCGTATTTAAGCGAATAAAATAATCGCAGTTAGCCTACATGCCTACATAAAATTGATCAAAACAACTGTGTTTATGGGCGTTTTCGTGTTGTCCAAGCCTACATAAAGCCCCACAAAAGCCTACATAAAGCCTACATGATTCCTACATAAAATCCACAAAAAGTAGCTTTTTGATAGGTCAGAAGTAGCTTCTTGAGGCACAAGAAGTGGCTTCCTGCCGAGCAAAAAGTTACTTTTCAACGTACTTGCAATAATTTGTAGTAAGGGTAGTTGCGAAATTCTCTAGAGAATTTTTGGCTAAGTGCCGTACTAAACATTGCTAACTGCCTAGCTAAGCACAAAATTCTCTAGAGAATTTTACAACAAGTATTAAGGATAAAAGTTGTTATTCAGACAAAAACCATCTTCTACCCCGTGTATAAATGTTAAAACATGTAGGTATCACGTAGAAATGATGTAGGCTTTATGTAGGCTTAAAAGTACAAGAAATCCTTTGTATATGCGGATTTTGAGCGATTTTATGTAGGCATGTAGGCTGTTGTACAACTTTTATTATTTAATTCTCATAAGTAACTTCATATTTTGCATTCAGCCTTTTATTATAGGTGATAGAGAATTGACGAGTTGGTATCTCGAACGAACCATGGTAGATCACTACTTTGTAATCGCCGTTACTGAGAGGCCCCACCTCGCAGTAAAGATCGTAGGGGCAAACACAATTTGCCAGAGACGTCTCTTCTGTTTCCAGAATCTTGATCACATTACCATCGATAGTAGCCTCTATTTTCAATTCCCCAGGAGCACAATTGAACATTGCGTTCACATGATTGACAGATAGATAACCGCCATCGCAGGCCTTAAACTCAAAGTACTCTGGGTATTCGCTCCTGGTGTGGCTAGAACTTTTACAGCCGCTATTGGCAACATCCCTTACACAAAAGTCACCGGTGGCAATAATGCTGTCATCGTCACTTTCACAGCCCATTAATGTTGAGCCAACAAACGCTGCAACAACTATGATTATCAGCGTCATTGTAATCATTTCTATCGTTCGTTTCATACCGTTTGGTTGTTATATGATTGAATGTTATTTTATTCTTAGAATGCAACAGTAGCCAGAATCTTGCATAGCGAGGTATTTATTTAACAAACTTTCATTATTCACCCGGCCTAGTTACAAAATTATGTTAAAGTTTAAGGTCTCAATACAACGTTTTGCTTGTTTTTGCATTTAATACTTAGAACTTAGTTCTAAAATGCATCAACCAAATGATTATTATGTATCTATAAAGACGTGAAAAAAGAATTATTACTATTGGCCTGTATGACGCTTGTTGTACAGCACACTGAAGCTCAGAACTACTTCTCTGCGGCTTCCGACTATGCTCGCCTGTATATTGGGCCTGTCGAACCTCAGTATCAGCTATCAAGATGGTACGACATTCCTTATTATAAAGGTAATACAAATATGTATAAAGGGCGAATAAGCTATTATGGGGTAGTTTACAACGATGTTGAGTTGCGCTTCGACCTGATGAAACAGCACGTATCTGTGCTATCGCCCAAAGCAGGTATCTGCTGTCTGCCCGACCAGCAGCATATCGACTGGTTTGAGATGGACGGCTACAGATTTGTACACGACCCAGAGGACAGCACACGCTATGCAGCCCAACTCTGTGACGGCAGCAACAATGGCGTACAACTTTATCATAGTATGTGGAAGCACTATAACGGTGAGAAGACCTTTGGCGAAAGGAAGATACTTAAAAACCTAAGCGACCACGAACACTATACACTCGTTACACCTGATGGTGAAACATATCATGTAAAACGTGCTAAGGATGTGGCAGCACTGTTTCCTGAACAGAAAAAGCAAATTAAGCAGTTTGCCAAACAGCAACATCTTACCTTTAACAAGCAGTGGCGTGAGCAAAGCCTTGCAAAAGTGGTAGCAAGTGTTATCGGCGAAAAGAAGGAAATCGCCACGAGTCATTTGCGACCAGAAACGGCACCAGAAGGAGAGAAAAACAATGCACTTCCTGTTTCGATAGAAAACATCCCTGTTGATTCGCTCATCGCTGGTATTCCCGTACTTGACAGCGACACTTTGTCGATATCAGCTGGTTCGGCAAATACACGAACTTATATTGTTCCTGGCGCCAAGAAAGCAAGGGCAAGCCTTGCCGACGATCAGGAACTGGCCGAGATTGTAGTTGTAGCAGGTCGCCAGTCGGTAGTACAAAGTACCACGATGGGCGCCGAGAAGTTCAAGCCCCAACTACTGAAGAATATCCCATCGGCCTTTGGTGAATCAGACATTATGAAGATAGTGCTTACGCTGCCTGGTGTAACAACCGTTGGCGAGGCCTCAAGCGGATATAACGTACGAGGTGGTGCCACCGATCAGAACCTGATACTGTTTAATGGCGGCACGGTATATAACCCAACACATCTGTTCGGCTTGTTCACATCGTTCAATTCAGATGCGGTCGAGGATGTGGAGCTGTTTAAATCAAGCATCCCCGCAGAATATGGCGGCAGAATAAGTAGTGTGCTGAAAGTGAACTCGAAAGAGGCAAACATGCGTAAGTTTACTGGTTCGGCCAGTATCGGCGCACTTACCAGCAAGGCCAATCTTGAGATACCTATCGTAAAAGATCATGTGTCGCTCTTGCTGAATGCCCGTACCACCTATAGCGACTGGATTCTGAAGCAGTTGCCAGAGGAAAGCGGCTACAAAAACGGTAAGGCCAACTTCTATGACTTTGGCGGCGTGTTTACCTGGAAACTTAACAACATGCATCGACTCAAGATATTCGGATATCTGAGTAATGACAAGTTCTCGTTCAGTTCAGACGACAGTTACGGCTATCAGAACCGCAACTTCTCAGCCGAATGGCGATCGATCCTGAACGAAAAGATAACTACCACGCTCTCAGCAGGATTGGATCATTACGACTATTATAACGACGAAAAGGCCAAACCCACGATGGCTGCCCGACTGAGTTTCGGCATCGATCAGCTGTGGGCCAAGCTACATATCCGCCAGCGTCTGAATGAGAAGCAAAGTCTGTCTTACGGTCTGTCTGTTCAGCATTACGATGTACAGGGCGGCAAGTATGAACCTTTAAACGAGGAATCGTATGTCAATCCAGACCAGCTACAGAAAGAGAAAGCCTTGGAGAGCGGCGCCTATATCGACTACGAACATTCGCTGACCGAGAAATTGTCGGTTTCGGCAGGTTTACGCTATTCAATGTTCAATGCCATTGGTCCGCGCGACGTGAATATCTATGCCGACCAGGAACTGCCATCGCAGGAAACCTTGTTAGAGACACGTCATGAGACAGGTATCATCAAAACCTATCAGGCTCCCGAGTTCCGTTTCTCGGCACGTTATGCCATACAGGATAATTTCTCGATTAAGGCTGGTTTCAACACCATGCACCAGTATATCCACAAGGTTTCTAACACCTCTATCATGTCGCCTACCGATATGTGGAAGCTGTCGGATCTGAACATCAAGCCCCAGAACGGCTGGCAGATTGCTGCAGGTGTCTATTACGAGACACCCGACAAGAACTACGAGTTCTCGGCCGAGACTTACTACAAGCACATCAGCGACTATCTGAACTATCGCAGTTCGGCTGTGCTGTTGATGAATCCACACCTGGAAACAGATGTGATTCCTACAAAAGGAAAGGCCTACGGCGTGGAACTGCAAGCCAAGAAGCCTTATGGTAAGCTAAATGGTTGGGTAAGCTATACTTACTCGCGCTCACTGTTGCGCCAGGACGACAAGCGCGTGGCAACGCCCCTGAACAACGGCGAGTGGTACCCATCGGAATACGACAGACCACATGAGGTAAAAGCTGTGCTGAACTATAAGATTACAGAGCGTTACAGTTTCTCGAGCAACTTTAACTATGCCACTGGTCGCCCAACCACAGTACCTGCAGGCCAGTTCTACAACAACAAGTTAGGTTACCACCTGCCCTACTATACTGAGCGCAACAACTATCGCATTCCCGACTATACACGTCTGGACCTGGCGTTCAACATCGAGCCAACCCATAGGCTAACAGCATTCTTCCACACCTCGTTCTCAATCGGTGTGTATAATGCCCTTGCCCGCAAAAATGCCTATAACATCTATTATGTTACCGAAGGCTCAAGCATCAAGGGCTACAAGCTATCGGTATTTGGTACAGCCATCCCCTATATCTCACTTAACGTACGATTCAACTAATATGAAAAGGATATCATCACTTTTAAAAATCGCCCATTTCATCGTGATTTGTGCCTGCATGCTGACAGGATGCGTGGAGGAATACGAGGCCGATCTGCCTGAGGGCGAAACGAACCTGCTAGTGGTTAACGGTACCATCCGTTCGAACGAAAAAAGCGAGTTCTATATCACAAGGTCTGTTCCACTTAATAAAGAGTCCAACTCTTATGATGAATACGACAGCTACTATTGGGAACCTATTATTTACCATGCAAGAGTTACCATCTGTGGTACCGATGGTTCTGAATACGAATGCCCAATACAGGATAACGGTTATTACACCTGTAACACCCCTGCGCTGGATCCAAACGTATCGTACTATGTAAGGATAGAATGCGATGGCGACATCTATCAGTCGAATCCCGAAAAGCCACTCCACACACCCGACATCGAGAAGCTGGAGTACTATCAGAAAGGCGATTTGGAGGACATCCAGATTCTGCTGACCACAGCCGAGCCTGATGATCCAACACAGACAGCCTACTACACATGGGAATATACCGAAACCTGGGAAGTTAGGCCAAAGCGCCATACAGCTATATATTACGACGTGGAAGCCAAAAAAGCGATGGACATACCCCAAGACGAACTTTATCCAGAAAAGGGGTGGAAGACTGCGGATAGTAAAGCCATTCTAACGGAATCAACAGCTCATTATGTTGGTGGAAAATTCACAAAATACCAGTTACTGGATATTTCATACAAAAATGAACGCATAGCTTGGAACTATTGTAATGAAGTAACCCAACGTGCCATCAGCAAGGCTGAATACGAATACAATAAGGCATGTGTTGAAGCCGGATGGGAGATGGGCGGATTGTTTACCCCCCAGCCATCAGCCCTACCCAGCAACATTCGCTGCACCACCTCGTCGAAAAGAGCGTTAGGCTTTGTGGGCTGCTCGCTGAATACGGTCAGCAAACGTGTGTACATTGATGGGCATGATATCTACAGAGAGGTTCCCCAGCCTGGTCCATACATAAAATTAGAAGACTGCACAGAAATTGATTGCGAGAAAATGGTATATCAGGGCTTGATTCTCTATATATGGGATGATAAGCGATTGATTCTGCAGCCGCTAACCACATGGTGGGCTTATCCTGCCGACTTTGACGTACGCTTGAGTGGTGCAACAACTACCAAGCCCGACTACATGCCACCTTTTGAATAATCACAAAGATAACAAAGATGAACAGAATCATATCACTCATAGCAACTATTCTGCTGGCACACAACACTTTTGCCGCAGAATTCAGAACTGATCGCACCTGGTATCTGGCAGGCGAGCAGATGACAGTAAGTGTAACAGACCAAGATGCCCTGATAGCCTATGCCGAACTGTGCGATACGCAGGGTTTGGCCGCAGGCACCACTATCAGCATCCATAACCATAAAGGTACAGGCACCATTGAACTGCCAGCCAACTTGCATAGCGGTTACTATGCACTATCGGTATATACCCGCCACAGCGCTCAGGTATCAAACCAACTTGTTGCCATCATCAACCCGCTCCACAAGAGCAAAGATGACGATATCGAGTGGCTATCAAGCGACAGCAGCTGGGTAGAAGCCAATGGTACAGCAAAGATGATAAACAAAAAAGGTACAGATACCCGCGAAACCGAAGGACATATCATCAGGGCACGCATCAACAACACCTATAACGGGCGTACCTTTAATGGTGAACAGATTCGTCCGTCGTTAAGCATCGTAGGCAAACAGATTCATTATTTTGAAGGAAAGATGGAGAACGACTCTACAGCCGTGTTCTACACATACGGCATTCACGGCAAGCAACCATTGGTTCTCTCTGCCGCATCACTCACAGGTATGAGTCTGCCCATTGAGATGATCAGTCCGTTTGCCACCTTACTGCCCAAGGAACTTCCACATCTTGTATTCCATTACAAACGCAGCGAAGTAGAGGAACGTTCACTGGCCATGCAGCGCCATCAGATAGCTATTGCCCCCGCCAAACGCGAACTGCAACTGGGCGACTATTCGGATGAGACTGCCGAAGATGGTGTGCCAATGGATTACGACCCAACGGTATTTGGCAATCAGCCCGACATGACATACAATCTCGACGAATACCGTCAGTTTCTCACTATTAAAGAGGTGCTGATTGAGTACGTTCAATGCGTACGAAGCAAGAAGAGTAATGGCGTAACACAGCTGTTTGTACGTAAAGAAGACGACCAATACAACAATTATTGGCCAGCTACGGTACTGATAGACGGCATGCCTGTTATCGACATTGATCGCCTACTGAAGTATGATGCCCGCCGCATCCATTATATCAACATCTATGGCGACATGTACACCTTTGGCAATGGGATAAATAACGGTATACTGTCGTTCATCACACGTTCTGGTCGACTCACCAACTACCCCACAGAGCCTAACACGCAGTATTTAGTGTACGAATTTCCACAATAAATTTGGAAGTTCACGTATTTTGCACTATCTTTGCAGGCGGTTATGCATAAAAACAGGTATAAATACGTGTCGATTGTGAGTGCAGTAGCAGTTTTGCTACTGCTGGCTCTTTATATGTGGATGACCTATCGTTCTGTTACGAAAGATATGACGGAACGCGCTGGCAACCAGCTCACGTGGGCCATGTTCTATGAGAGCTATACACGTGCCGATCTGGTAACAGCCGATGATACACTCAGCTTGTCAGAAGCGCGAGGTAATATATCGTTAGCCTCGTCGGTAGAGGGTATGAACGATGCATTGAGCAAGAATTACCATTCAAACATCTCGCTCGACACTGTAGCTCTCTATGTCGACTCGCTGCTTAGTGTGGCTGACATTAACCGCAATGTAACCATTCTGGAGGTAGATTCGAACAGGAATGTGCTCAGACGCAACAACGAGCGCAATAGCTCGTGGTCGCTACTCACCCGCCCCATCAGCATTCGTAGAGACCAATCGCGAGCCATCCAGCTGGCACTTAACAACCCCTATCCCGAATTGGCTCAGAAACTGAGTCCGCTCTTTCTGTTGAGTGCCTTTATTCTGGGTTTCTTTGCTGTTATTATTGTGCAGCTGTTGAAGTTTATTACCGAACAGGAACAGATGGCAGAATTACGTAACGACTTCTCGTATGCGATGGTTCACGACATGAAATCACCGCTTTCATCGATTATTATGGGTGCCCACTTCCTACATAGCGGTAAGGTTGACGACAAGCCACAAATTAAAGAAAAGTACTATACCATCATTGAAGAAGAAGCCGAACACCTGTTGGCACTCGTCAACAAACTGCTCACCATCTCAAAACTCGAGAACAAAAAGCTGATTCTGAACAAGTGGGATATAGACATAGAACCAATAATTGCCGATTTAATCGAGAAAGCAAAGGCCAAAGCCGACAAGCCTCTCGAGATTATTACCGACCTGAAAATAAGGAATGTGCTGGCCGATGAGCAATACCTTACAGAGGCTATTGCCAACCTGCTGGATAACGCCATTAAATACTCGAAGGACGAGATAAAAATCAAGATTTCATCGATAGATACCGACAAAAACGTACTCTTAAAGGTACGCGACAATGGTATAGGCATCACCAAGGAAGAGCAGCAGATTATCTTCGATAAGTTCGGTCGTGCTGCCATCCACGAAAAGAACCGCAAAGGCGGCGTATCAGGCTTCGGCTTAGGTCTGAACTATGTCGACCAGGTGATGCAAGCCCATGGTGGCAAGGTGACGGTATCGAGTGAGAAAGACAAATATTCAGAGTTTACACTTTATATCCCAAAGAACGTATGATCAAGTTATTGTTAGTTGAAGACGACGAATCGCTCGCTTACATCGAGAAGACAGGTCTGGAAGACATTATTGGTGGCTACGAAGTAATTACCGCCAAGAATGGTAAGGAAGGTGTGAAAGCTTGGGAGGAAACACATCCCGACGTGATTATATCGGATATCGACATGCCTGTGATGAATGGTTTCGAGATGGTAGAACGTATCCGCGAAACGGATGGCGACGTGATTATCATCTTTACCTCGGCTCTCACTTCGCCCAACGATGTGAAGGCCGGCTATCGCTTAGGCATCAATAACTACGTAAAGAAGCCCTTCGTTCCAGAGGAGTTAGACGCACATATCCAAGCACTTATGAAGATGCGTGGTGGCGCCAAAACCCAGAACGAAACGAGCCACTACAAATTGGGTAAATATACGCTGGATGCCAATCACGCCACTCTTCGAAACGACGAAACAGGCGAGGCACAAACCATCACCCAACGAGAGGCTCAGATACTGCAGCTGTTGGCCGAGAACAAGAATAATGTGGTTCGTAGAGAAGCTATCCTGAGTAGATTCTGGAATACTGAAGATGATTATTTTGCTAGTCGTTCGCTCGATGTATTCGTCAATAAACTCAGAAAAGTATTGGCCGACGAACCAAAGATTACGTTGAAAACAGTGAGAGGCATAGGACTCCAGCTATTGGTCAACGCGTAAGCGCAAGCAAAGGTTCAATCGATAGGTTTGTACGATTCCATCGGATGAACAGCCAGATACAAACCTGGTAGAATCAAGACCGCACCAATCAAAAGCCACCATCCGCTGGTAGGAACACCTATCAGCACGAGTGTCAGTGCCCAAAAAGCCACATCACCTATAATAACAGGTATCACACTACGGGTGTACTCATAAACCAACGCCTCGAATTCGGCCATCAACATGGTGACAATCATCAACAAGAAGGTGCCATCAATCATACTCACAAGGGCCATAATCACACCATAAATCGGAATTATTATTTGTGGTCGATGTTTCCACTCCAGTATTTCGCGAATTACAGCACCATAGATGATCAGATTGGCAGTAGCCGAGACAACAGCAACAACCAGCAAAGAGAATACGGGATGATGCTGCATCCAAGCATACGCCTCAATCATCATTTCGTCGCGCCAACCTCTCTCGGCTGCCACATCATTTATCGCAGCATAGAGTACCGCCATGCCGGCCATCATAATAACCATACCTAAGAAAACCTTCCAACGGATTGGCTTAGGAATTCGACCTATCGTATAGCTGGCAAAACCATTCTTTAGGAACACGAAATTAAGAATTAAGCAAAGAACCAGCGCAAGGCCCGAACCTAATCCTGCCAGATAAGACATAGAAGAGGATACTCCAACCTTACCCCCATTAAACCCATCAATGAAACCAATAATAAACCCACCGATAGCACCACCGATGAACATCACAAATAATGTGATGCCCAATGCCAACAGTAGATACATCATTGCCTTCTTCATCGTCTTTGCTTTTTATTCTTTCCGATTGCAAAGGTACGATGAATTTCTTAAAGTAAGATAAAACAGTACGTTATCTTTAGGTTAAATCTTTTTTAACTTACTTTTCCTTATAAATAACATTATTGGCACCACTGGTAATCTTCAGAGCCTCAGGATGTTCCTTGATAAACGAGTCGATATGACGCACACGCTTCTCTTCAAGAATTTCATCAACAGCAATCAGAATACCAGTTTCCTCTACATCGCCAAAACCGTAGTTAATAGCTGTACCAAACAACTTCATAGTTGGCGACAGACTCATATACGCATTAACCAATGGTGGGATGTTATAGCCCAACTTACGGATCTCACCATTCAGCACACGATAGTCGTCCTTGAACGATGTACCACCAAACAGCGACTCCAATTCCTTAGGATCGGTTTCCATTTCCAGCGGTTTCATCGGTATAATCAGCTTCTCTTTATCATCGAAATGCTTCTTCAGGAAGTAGAGAATCATATCGCGACCTTTGCGGATATAGGATGGATACATGGTCATTTTACCAAAGAAATACTTCACGTTAGGCTTAATCACCGTCAGCGCACCAAGACCATCCCACAGGTTATCGAGTGCGAACAAGCTCTTGGCACCCATACGCGAACTCTGATAAGGAAGAGAGACGAATGAACGACCGAGTTCGATGGTCCAAGGGGCATAATCCTTTATAAACTTATCTGAGAAGTGGAACATATGACTGGTAGCCAGAATGGGCTGACCCTTCTCATCGTATTCCCAATCGGTACCAAGCAGATAACGGTAGCCACCGATAATCTCCTCAGCCTCAGGGTTCCATACAATCAACTGCTTGTAACAATTGTCACAAGTATCGAATTCATCGATATCCATCGACTTGCCTGTACCACCACCCGCTTCGCGGAAAGCAATCTCACGTAAACGCCCGATTTCTTTCATCACATTAGGTGCATTGTGAGCCGTAATGACATAAATCTCATTGTGACTCTTGTTCGTCATACGAAGCTGAAGGTCGGGAGTGAGTTCACTCTTGAGTACTTCTTTAGCAATTGGTTGGATAATTTCCTGTTCCATTCTCTCTCTACTTAAAAAGTTTATAGTTTATAGACTTGCTCTTTTACAAATTCCGCCCATTCCATCGGTGATTTCGACTTGTCGAATGTCTGCCAAGGAATAGGCTTACCTATCTTTACCTCGAAGGATTTATGCACGTTTTTGTACATTTCATCGACCAAAAACAGCATAGCCAAGTTAAATGGCAGGTGCTTGTCGCTGAAGTTTGCCAAGCGATAGAAGAACTTACTGTTCTCGCCACTGAAATGAATGGGCACTACATCGCGCTGATACTCCACACTCTTCGAGATAAAGGTCTTTTTCCAGGGAAGATCACGAATCACACCGTTCTTTTTTCGCGAACAGATACCTGCAGGGAACATCAGCATGTGATGATCACTCTGGAAACCCGCCTCGACCATTGCAGGGAAGTTACGACTTTGGTTACCAGTTTTATTGATGGGGATGCACAATGGCGCCAAACCTGGCAGATTCATCAACAGGTCGTTAACCAGATAACGGAATCGGCCCTCATAGAAACGGCCGATGATAGCACCCAGTGCCACACCATCCTCGCCACCCAAAGGGTGATTACTTACAAAAGTATATAGTTTACCATCGTTAGGATCAGGAAGATTCTCCTTGCCAACGATGTTCAGCGTCATATCGAGGTATTTCACACATTCCTCCAACCATTCAACGCCAACTTTATCGCGACTCTCCCAAAGAAAAGCGTTTACCTGGTCCTGGTGGGCTATCTTCTTTAGCCAACTAACCAGAAAACCGGGCACAAACTTAGCCTTTGCACCCATCTTCCCTTTCAGGATTTTTTCAATGTCTATCGTACGCTCTGTTACGGTTGTCATTTCTCTCATATACTAACAAGTTGCAAAAATAGCACATTTCTTTGAATAATGAGCAAAAAATGCAGAAAAAACTTAGTTTTTAAATGTATTTAGGACACGAGAGGGGGCAAAATCATCAAAAAAAGGTTAAATTTGAAAAAAAGTGGGGAATTGTGGTGTAGAGTGGGGAAAAATGAGTAACTTTGCGGCAAATTTATTATTAAATATGTACGCATGCGTTTTATAGGTAATATAGAGGCTAAGATCGACGCTAAGGGAAGAGCTTTCCTGCCAGCTGTTTTCCGCAAGGTGCTACAGGCATCTGGCGAGGAAAACCTGGTACTCAGAAAGGACGTCTTCCAGAATTGCATCGTGCTCTATCCTGAAAGCGTATGGAACGAGCGCCTCGACCTTTTGAAGTCGCAACTACACCCATGGAAGCACACCCACCAGCAGATGTTCCGACAGTTTGTATCGGAGGCAGAAGTTGTAACACTTGATGGTAATGGCCGATTCCTCATCTCTAAGCGCCTGCTGAAGGTTGCCGGGATTGACCAGGACATCCAGTTTATCGGCATGGACAATACCATCGAGATGTGGGCACCAGAGCGACTGAAGCAGACGCTGAAAACCGAAGAAGAATTTGGAATTGAATTTGAGAACATTATGAATAACTGTGAGGCTTTATGATAACCACAGCTGAGACATACCATGTACCCGTGCTTCTCCACGAGAGCATAGACGGACTTGCCATCAAGTCTGGCGGCATTTACGTAGACGTTACCTTTGGCGGTGGCGGCCATAGTAAAGAGATTCTGCGCCGACTCGATGAAAAGGCCCATTTATATAGTTTCGATCAGGATCCAGATGCCGAGAAGAACATCGTAAACGACGATCGCTTTACGTTTGTACGCAGCAACTTCAGATATCTGAAGAATTGGATGCGCTATTACGGTGTGGATCATATCGACGGATTGTTGGCCGACTTAGGAGTATCGAGCCATCACTTTGATGATGAAACACGTGGTTTCTCATTCCGATTCGATGCCCCATTGGATATGCGAATGAATAAACGTGCCGGAACTACTGCAGCCGAGATTCTTAATACCTACGATGAGGAGCAGTTGGCCGACATCTTCTATATCTATGGCGAGCTGAAGAATGCCCGAAAGATAGCATCTATCATTGCCAAGACACGCAATGAGAAGAAGATTGAGACTACTGGCGACCTGATGAGCGCCACCGAGAAACTCTTCCAGCGCGAACGCGAGAAGAAAGAGATGGCCAAGATGTTCCAGGCCCTCCGTATAGAAGTTAATCACGAGATGGATGCCCTGAAGGAGATGCTGAATGGCGCCAAGGATCTGCTCGGCGAGGGCGGACGCCTGTCAGTCATCACCTACCACTCGCTGGAAGACCGCATTGTGAAGAACATGATGAAAGCCGGCAACGTAGAAGGAAAGATCAAGCAAGACTTCTTCGGTCGGATCGAGACACCTTTCCGTTTGATAAACAACAAGGTGATTGTACCCAGCAACGAGGAACAGCAACAGAACCCTCGCAGCCGTAGTGCCAAACTAAGAATAGCTGAGAAAATATAAGAGAGAAGATGGAGAACAAAGAAGAAATTGAACTGCTGGTTGAAGCTGCCGACGTAAAAGAGCATGCCAAGAAAACCATCCAGAAGATTAAGGAAAAGGTGAAGGAGGAAGACCCCAAGCTCACCCCATCCCTGAATCTGAGGACTATTCTTGGTGGCGATTTTCTGACAGCCGACATGGTACGCCGCCAGATCTGGCTGATTGTGCTCATGGTATTGTTCACCATCATCTATGTGGCCTCCAGATACCAGTGCCAGCAGGATCTGATAGCCATCGATAAACTGGAGAAAGAACTGCTGCATGCCAAATACAAGGCTTTGTCGAGTTCGAGTACCCTGACAGAGAAATGCCGTGAGAGTCATGTGCTGGAGGCATTAAAGCAGAACAGAGATACACTGCTACACATTTCCGACCAGCCACCTTATATTATTAATGTACCAGAATAAAGAAACGAGATGAGTAAGTTCAATAGCGATAAAGTCATGCCGCGCTACTTCGTCATAGCAGTAGTACTCACGCTGATTGGTTTTGCCGTAGTGGGCAAAGCCATGTACATCATGACTGCCAAGAAGGATTATTGGACTCAGGTGGCCTCGCGACTGAAGCGCGATAGCGTTACCGTGAAGCCTAATCGTGGAAATATTCTGAGTTGCGACGGTCAGTTGATGGCCAGCAGCATCCCTGAGTACAAGGTATTCATGGATTTCCAGGCAGGCGCCGAAGATTCTACTGGCGTACATAAGCGCGACTCCATCTGGGCTGCCGAGATTGATACCATTTGCTATGGTCTGAACCAGATATTCCCTCAGAAGTCGGCCGCCGAATTCAAGGCGCATCTGTTGGAAGGCAAGCGTAAGGTTATGAAGAACGGCACCGTAGGTGCCCGTCACTGGGCTATCTGGCCTCGCCGTATTGATTACAACACTTTCTGCGAGGTGCACGAACTGCCCATCTTCAGAGAGAAATTGTATAAAGGCGGTTTCCATTGGGAAACCTTCAACTCGCGCCGTAAGCCATTCGGCACCTTGGCCCAGCGTACTATCGGTGAGATGTACGGTGCCAAAGACAGTGCGAAGAACGGACTGGAGCTCTCATTAGACACCCTGCTTCGTGGTAAGAACGGTTTAATGCATCGTCGTAAGATTCTGAGCAAGTACCTCGACATCCCCGTACTGTCGCCCGAGGATGGTGTAGATGTAGTAACCACCATCGATGTAGGCATGCAGGATTTGGCCGAGCGTGCGTTGGTAGATGAACTGAAGGAGATTAACGGCGAAATGGGCGTAGCCATCCTGATGGAGGTAAAGACAGGCGACGTAAAAGCCATTGTAAATATGACCCGTGGATTGGATGGCAACTACTACGAGATGGTGAACAATGCCATCAGCTACCGATGCGAACCAGGTTCGGTATTCAAGGTAGCCTCGTTCCTTGTTGCTCTCGACGATGGTGTAATCGACACCACGATGACCATCCCAACAGGCTGTGGTGTGATGGAGATGCACGGTCGCCCCATGAAGGATCACAACTGGCGTCGTGGCGGCTATGGCACCATCAATGTAGCACGTGCCCTCGAGGTAAGTTCGAACATCGGCGTGAGCTATTTGATCGACAAATACTACGGTCACAACCCCAAGAAATACGTAGAGGGTCTATATAGAATAGGTATACACGAGGACCTGAAGTTGCCTTTGGTGGGTTATCACACCCCTATGATCCGTATGCCGGATACCAAGACTACCGACAGATCCAAGTACTGGAGTAAGACCACCCTACCCTGGATGAGTATTGGTTACGAAACCCAGATAGCACCTATCAACACCGTGGCTTTCTATAATGCGATAGCCAACAACGGTAAGATGATGCAGCCACGCTTTGTTAAGCAGCTGATGAAGAACGGCGAGGTGATTCGCGAGTTCGAACCAGTCGTGCTGAAAGAGCGCATTGCCAAGCCACAGACCATCAAGACCATGCAGACCATTCTGGAACATGTGGTTAGTCAGGGTTTGGGTAAGAAGGCTGGCTCTAAGTCATTCAAGGTGGCCGGTAAGACAGGTACAGCCCAGGTGGCCGACCAGTTTGGTAGCTACCACTCAGGTGTTACCCGTTACTGGTTGAGTTTTGCAGGTTTCTTCCCTGCCGACAACCCACGTTACACCTGTATCGTCTGCCTTAAGAAGTCGGGTCTGCCCGCATCTGGTGGTGGTATGAGTGGTGTGGTATTCCACCATATTGCCGAAGGTGTAATGGCGCAGAGTCTGAAACGTAGCGTAGATGATGCCCGCGATGCGCACTCATCGTTTACACCTGCTGTAAAGAAGGGTGATAACCAGGCAGCCAACTTCGTATTGGCAAGTCTTAAAACCAAGGCATCAGCCCCCAGCAGCGCCAATTACCGCGAAGGCAACAAGCACACGGTGCCCGATGTAACAGGCATGGGTGCCAAAGATGCCGTTTATCTGTTAGAGAGCCGTCGCGTTAAGGCACGCATCAAAGGAAGAGGAAAAGTTAAATCACAAAGTATCCACGCCGGAACCGCAGTTAAGCAAGGTATGGTGTGCGAACTCATTTTAGATTAATATATATAATAAGGTATAAGCATATGAAGTTAAATGAACTGCTCAAGAATGTAGAAGTACTCAACACGCAGGGCGATGTTGATGTAGAGATCACGGGTGTGAATATCGATTCACGTCGCATTGAAGCTGGTCATCTGTTCGTTGCCATCCCAGGCACCGTAACCGATGGACACAAGTTCATTCCAAAAGCCATTGAGTTAGGAGCAACTGCAGTATTGTGTGAGAAATTGCCAGAGGAACAGGATCCTAAAGTAACATTCGTTCAAGTTGCATCCACCGAGAGCAGTGTTGGCGAGGTTGCCACCCAGTTCTATGGCGACCCATCGCGTAAACTCAAACTGGTAGGTGTAACAGGCACCAACGGCAAAACCACCATCGCCACCTTATTATATAATATGTTCCGTAAGTTCGGACATAAGTGCGGTCTGCTGTCAACCGTATGCAACTACATCGAGGACGAGGCTATCCCAGCCGATCATACAACTCCCGACCCCATCGAGCTGAACCGCTTGCTGGCTCAGATGGTTAATGCCGGTTGCGAGTACGCCTTTATGGAGTGCTCAAGTCACGCTATCGCTCAGAAGCGTATCGGCGGACTGAAGTTTGCAGGAGGTTTGTTCACCAATCTGACACGCGACCACCTGGACTATCATAAGACCTTTGAGAACTACCGCGATGCCAAGAAGGCTTTCTTCGATGGTTTGGAGAAAGATGCCTTTGCCATTACTAATGCCGATGACAAGAATGGTATGGTGATGGTACAGAACTGCAAGGCCAACGTAAAGACCTACTCTACCCGCACAATGGCCGATTTCAAGGCTAAGATCATCGAGTGCCACTTCGAGGGTATGTATCTCGATATCAACGGTAAGGAAGTTGGTGTACAGTTTATCGGTAAGTTCAACGTCAGCAACCTGCTGGCCGTTTATGGCGCAGCTGTGATGTTAGGCAAGAAGCCCGAGGATATCCTGCTCATCCTGAGCACGTTGAAGAGCGTGAACGGAAGATTGGAGCCTATCCATTCACCCGAAGGCTATACTGCCATTGTTGACTATGCCCACACCCCTGATGCCTTGGAGAATGTGCTCAATGCCATCCACGAAGTGCTGAACGGCAAGGGTAAAGTCATCACCGTATGCGGTGCTGGCGGTAACCGTGATAAAGGTAAGCGTCCCATCATGGCGCAGGAGGCCGTTAAGCAGAGCGACAAGGTAATTATCACCTCAGACAACCCCCGTTTTGAGGAGCCACAGGATATCATCAACGATATGCTGGCTGGTCTCGACCAGAAGCAAATGAAGAAGGTGTTAAGCATTGTTGATCGCCGTGAGGCTATCCGCACCGCCTGCATGCTGGCCGAAAAGGGCGACGTTATCCTGATTGCCGGTAAAGGCCATGAAGACTATCAGGAAATTAAAGGTGTAAAGCACCACTTTGACGATAAGGAAGTAGTAAAGGAAATTTTTAACTCTTAATATTATCAACAATGTTATACTATCTGTTCAGATTCCTCGACCAGTACGATATACCTGGATCACACATGTGGGCGTACATCTCGTTCCGCTCACTCCTCACGCTCATCCTCTCGCTGATAATCTCAGCATGGTTTGGTGAGAAGTTTATTAAATGGATGAAGCGCCGCAGCATTTTTGAGACCGAACGCGATCCAAGTATCGACCCATTCGGAGTCGAGAAGAAAGGTGTACCAACCATGGGTGGTATCATCATCATCGTGAGCATCCTCATCCCCGTGCTGCTCTTCGGTCGTATCCGCAACACTTACCTTATTCTGATGGTTATCACCACTGTATGGTTAGGTTTCTTGGGATTCCTCGACGACTATATCAAGATTTTCAGACGCAACAAGGACGGCTTGAAGGGTAAGTATAAGATTGTTGGTCAGGTAAGTATCGGCTTCATCGTTGGTCTTACACTCTGGCTCAGTCCTGATGTAGTGGTTCGCGAGAATGTGAACGTCCGTCAGCAGAACCAGGAGATTGTGGTAAAACATAAGAAGGAGGCTGTAAAATCGTTACAGACCACCATCCCATTCATAAAGAATCACAACCTGAACTACTCTAACATTATGTCGTTCTGCGGCAAGTATAAGGTAGCTGCTGGTTGGATTATATTCGTATTCATCACTATCTTTGCCGTTACAGCCGTATCAAACGGTGCCAACCTCAACGATGGTATGGATGGTATGTGTGCAGGAAACTCAGCTATTGTCGGTGTGGCATTAGGCATACTGGCCTATGTATCATCACACATCGGCTATGCCTCATACTTCGACATTATGTATATCCCCCACTCTGAGGAGTTGGTTGTATTCCTTTGCGCATTCATCGGAGCCATGATTGGTTTCCTATGGTACAATGCCTATCCCGCTCAGGTTTTCATGGGCGATACTGGTTCGCTTACCATCGGTGGTATCATCGGTGTAGCTGCCATCATCATTCACAAGGAGTTGCTGCTGCCTATCCTGTGCGGTATCTTCTTCGTCGAGAGTCTGAGTGTGATTATCCAGACCCAGTGGTTCAAGTTCATGAAGCGCAAGGGTCAGCGTGTGCGCGTTTTCCGTGCCACACCTATCCACGACAATTTCCGTAAGCTCGACACACAGCTCGATGCTACAAGTAGATATATTCTGAAGAGCTGGCCTCATCGTCCGTTCCACGAGTCAAAGATCACTATCCGATTCTGGATTACCTCGATTATTCTGGCCGCCCTCACCATCATTACATTAAAGATGCGTTAAATAAGTATATGAAAAGGATTGTTATATTAGGAGCAGGAGAAAGTGGCGCAGGAGCCGCTGTTCTCGCAAAGAAAGAAGGTTTCGATGTGTTTGTATCAGACATGTCGAAGATTGCCGACAAGTACAAGAAACAGTTGGACGACCACCAGATTGAGTGGGAAGAGGGTCAGCACACAGAAGAGAAGATTCTGAATGCCGACGAGATCATCAAGAGTCCAGGCATCCCCGATACCGCTCCCATGATTCAGAAGATCATTGCCAAGGGTATCCATATCATCAGCGAGATTGAGTTTGCTGGTCGCTATACCAATTCAAAGATGATCTGTATCACAGGTTCTAACGGTAAGACCACCACTACCTCGCTCATCTATCATATCTTTAAGGAGGCTGGTTACGATGCCGGTTTGGCTGGTAACATCGGAAACTCGCTGGCTCTGCAGGTGGCCGAGGATCCACACGAATACTACATCATTGAGCTCAGCTCATTCCAGCTTGATAACATGTACGATTTCCGTGCCGATATCGCTATTCTGCTGAATATCACGCCCGACCATCTGGATCGTTACAACTTCGAGATGCAGAATTATGTGGATGCAAAGATGCGTATCATCCAGAACCAGACAGATAAGGATGCCTTCATCTACTGGGCCGACGATCCCATCATCAAGCGCGAATTAGAGAAGTACGATATCCACTCTATCCAGTATCCATTCTCTGAGCTGAAGGAGAAAGGCGTGATTGGCTACATCGAGGAGGGTCAGTATAAGATTGAAAAGCCCGAGCCATTCAACATGGAGCAGGAAAGCCTGAGTCTTACAGGTAAGCACAATATCTACAACTCGCTGGCTGCCGGTATTGCTGCCGACATTGCAGGTATCAAGAAGGAAGAGATCCGCAAGAGTCTGAGCGACTTCCCAGGTGTTGAGCACCGTTTGGAAAAGGTTTGCACCGTTCGTGGCGTGCAGTATATCAACGACTCAAAGGCTACCAACGTAGATGCCTGCTGGTACGCCCTCGAGGCTATGAAGACCAAGGTTATTCTCATTATCGGTGGTAAGGATAAGGGTAACGATTACGAGCCCATCAAACCACTGGTTAAGGAGAAGTGCTCGGGTATTGTGTACCTGGGTGCAGATAACCAGAAGTTGCACGACAACTTCGACAACTTAGGCATTCCCGTTCGCGACACCCACTCTATGAAGGAGTGTATGGAGGCCTGCTACGAGATGGCTAAGCCCGGCGAAACCGTACTGTTAAGCCCCTGCTGTGCTTCGTTCGACCTCTTTAAGAACATGGAGGATCGCGGCGAGCAGTTTAAGACAATAGCAAGAAGTCTGTAAAGAATGAACAAGAAAATAGGCAACATCTTTAAAGGAGACAAGGTCATCTGGATGGTATTTTTCTTCCTCTGTATGATCAGTATTGTCGAGGTATTCTCTGCCTCGAGTAACCTGACGTATAAGAGCCAGAACTACATGGGTCCTATCGTGTTCCACACCGTCACCATCATATTAGGTGCAGTGGTAGCAGTAGTTACCCTTAACATCCCGTGCCGCTACTTCAAGCTGATGACGCCTTTCTTACTCATCATCACCGTAGTACTGCTACTATGGGTACTGGCAGCTGGCGAACGAACCGGTGATGCCAGCCGATGGATTAATATCTTCGGCTTAACGTTCCAGCCGTCAGAGATAGCCAAAGGCACCATTGTGCTGGCCACAGCCCAGATTCTGAGTGCCATGCAACGCGAGAACGGGGCTGATAAAAAAGCCTTTAAGTATATTCTGTGCATCGTGGCCCCCATCGCCTTCCTGATTATGGTCGAGAACCTGTCGACGGCAGCCCTGCTGTGCTCGGTCGTATATCTCATGATGATTATCGGCCGTGTGCCAGCCCTGCAACTGATAAAACTGGCAGGTGTGGTAATTGGTCTGGCACTGGTAGGTTTGCTACTCATTATGGCCGTTGGTAACGACACCAATGTGGCCGTAGATAAAGCCCAGACCGAGCAGGTGGTTACTGCCCCCAAGGAGAAGAGTAAAATCGAGAAGTTGCTGCACCGTGCAGATACCTGGAAATCACGTATCAAGAAATTCTCGAACAAAGAGGAGATTACTCCCGACCAGTACGACCTCGACAAGGATGCACAG
Organism: Xylanibacter ruminicola Ga6B6; assembly: GCF_000687715.1. GTDB lineage: Bacteria > Bacteroidota > Bacteroidia > Bacteroidales > Bacteroidaceae > Prevotella > Prevotella ruminicola_B. The sequence continues at coordinate 267,384 of NZ_JHXD01000001.1, read as the reverse complement.
GTGGCACACGCCAACATTGCCATCGTATCGAGTAACATCATCGGTAAAGGTCCTGGTCAGTCGGTTGAGCGCGACTTCCTGTCGCAGGCCTTCTCCGACTTTATCTTCGCTATTGTCATCGAGGAGTTAGGCATTATAGGTGCCACTTTTGTAGTATTCCTTTACATTGTACTGCTATACCGCACCGCCCGTATTGCCAGTCGCTGCGAGAACAATTTTCCAGCCTTCCTGGCCATGGGTCTGGCCCTGCTGTTAGTCATCCAGGCCTCGTTCAATATGCTGGTAGCCGTAGGTATCGCACCCGTTACCGGACAGCCACTCCCACTCATCAGTAAAGGTGGTACATCTACCATCATTAACTGCGCCTATATCGGTATTATATTAAGTGTTAGCCGTTCTGCGAAAAAAAGGGAGTTAAAAATAGCAGAATAAGAAATTAAATTTGTAATTTTGCACGCAATAATCAAATATGATATGGAAGAACTGAGAGTCATCATTAGCGGAGGAGGCACTGGAGGACATATTTTCCCAGCCGTCTCGATAGCAAATGCCGTGAAGGCACTGCGCCCCGACGCCAAAATTCTGTTTGTTGGCGCCCTTGGACGAATGGAGATGCAACGCGTGCCAGCTGCAGGTTACGAAATCAAAGGTTTGCCTATCTGCGGTTTCGACAGAAAGAATTTACTCAAGAACTTTAAGGTTCTGTACAAGATATGGAAGAGCCAGCGTATGGCCAAGCAGATTATCAAGGATTTTAAGCCTCAGGTAGCTGTGGGTGTTGGCGGTTATGCCAGCGGTCCAACCCTTAACAAGGCAGCCGCCATGGGTATTCCCTGCTTGATTCAGGAGCAGAACTCATACGCAGGTGTTACCAACAAGCTGTTGGCCAAGAAAGCCGCCAAGATCTGTGTGGCTTACGAGGGAATGGAACGTTTCTTCCCTGCCGACAAGATTATCCTCACAGGAAATCCCGTACGTCAGGCTCTGCTCGACACAAAGATTTCGCGCGAGGATGCCATCAAGACCTTTGGTCTCGATCCTGCCAAGAAGACCATTCTGCTGGTAGGTGGTAGCCTTGGTGCCCGCACCGTTAACGAGAGCGTGCTGCAGCACCTCGACCTGGTAAAGGCAGCCGATGCCCAGTTTATCTGGCAAACAGGCAAATACTATAGCGCCGAGATTGCAGAGAGACTGAAGGGAGAGAATATCCCCAATCTGGTGGTAACCGACTTTATCACTGATATGGGCGCTGCTTACAAGGCAGCCGATCTGGTTATCAGTCGTGCCGGCGCCAGCAGTATCTCTGAGTTCTGTCTTATTGGCAAGCCCGTTATCCTGGTGCCAAGCCCTAATGTGGCCGAGGATCACCAGACCAAGAACGCTCTGGCTCTGGCCAACCGCGATGCCGCCATCTACGTAAAGGATGCCGACGCACCAGCCACCCTGTTGGAGCTGGCCATTAAGACGGTTGCCGATGCCCAGAAGCTACAATCGCTGAGCGAGAATGTGCTGAAGCTCGCTCTGCCCGACTCTGCCGACATCATTGCCAAAGAGGTTATCAAATTGGCGGGAAAGTAAGAAGTGAAAAGCGAAGAGTGAAAAAAAGATTATGGAATTAAACGATATAAAAGCAGTATATTTTGTAGGCGCCGGTGGCATTGGAATGAGTGCCATCGCCCGTTACTTTATTAAGAAAGGCCTGGTGGTAGCTGGTTATGACAAGACCCCATCCGACCTGACCAAGCACCTCGAGAACGAGGGTATGCTTATCCATTACCATGAAAGTGTCGACGAGATTCCTCACGTGTGCAAGAAGAAAGAGTCGTGTCTGGTTATCTACACCCCAGCCATCCCTGCCGATCATCAGGAGCTCAAGTTCTTCCGCGAGAATGGTTTCGAAATCCAGAAGCGTGCTCAGGTACTGGGTACCCTTACCAAGAGTCACAAAGGTCTCTGCGTAGCAGGTACCCATGGTAAGACCACCACATCTACCATGTGTGCTCACATCATGCACCAGAGTCAGCTCGACTGTAATGCCTTCTTGGGTGGTATCTCCAAGAACTATGGCACCAACTATATCCTGTCGGATTCAGACTACGTAGTTATCGAGGCCGATGAGTTCGACCGCTCTTTCCACTGGCTGCGCCCTTGGATGAGCGTTATCACCTCTACCGACCCCGACCATCTGGACATCTATGGTACCAAAGAGGCTTACCTGGAGAGTTTCCGTCATTACACTGAGCTCATCCAGCCAGGCGGTGCCCTGATTATCCATCGCGATCTGGAGATGAAGCAGAACGTACAGGAAGGTGTTCGTATATACGACTACAGTCTGAACGAGGGTGACTTCCATGCTGAGAATATCCGCATTGATAACGGCGAGATTACATTCGATTTCATTTCGCCCATCGAGAGCGTAAAGAACGTACAGTTAGGTCAACCCGTGCCCATCAATATCGAAAACGGTATTGCTGCTATGGCTATGGCACAGCTAAATGGTTGTACAGCCGACGAACTGAAGTACGGCATGCAGACCTATGGTGGTGTGGATCGACGTTTCGACTTCAAGATCAAGACCGATAAGTTGGTGTTCCTGAGCGATTACGCCCATCATCCAAAAGAGATCTATCAGAGTGCCAAGAGTATCCGCGAGCTGTATAAGAACAAGCATATCACTGCTATCTTCCAGCCCCACCTCTACACCCGCACCCGCGATTTCTACAAGGATTTCGCCGATGCTCTGAGTCAGCTCGACGAGGTGATACTGACTGAGATATATCCCGCCCGCGAATTACCTATCGAGGGTGTAACCTCGAAGCTCATCTACGACAACCTGAAGCCAGGTGTGAAGAAGGAGATGATACAGAAGGCCGATGTACTCAACTACATCAAGGACCACGATTTCGAGGTACTCATCGTACTCGGTGCTGGCGACCTGGACAACCAGGTTCCCCAGATGGTCAAGGTTTTAAATAGTAAATAGTATAATTGTAAAATACAAATGACTTTCAACTGGAAACATATCCTCTTGGTAGCCTGCAACGCAGCCGTTGGCATCTACTTGATACTGGCCGTCACCGCTTTCAACAGCCCCGACGAAGCCATGGCCAAGGCCTGCACCGAGGTTAACATCGACATCGAACAGGAGTCGATGGAGGGTTTCCTGAATCCAGTCGAAGTCAAGAAGCTGCTCACACAGTATCAGTTGTACCCACTCTCGCAACCCATGAACACCATCTCGCCACGCAAGATGGAGGAGACCCTGCTTAAGAGTCCGTTTGTTGAGAAGGCAGAGTGCTATAAAACACTAAACGGACATGTGTGCATCAGCATCAAACAGCGTATACCTGTTATCCGCATCATGGCCGAGAATGGCGAGAACTACTATCTCGACCATCATGGCAACATCATGCCCGAGGCAGGTTATGCCACAGATATTCTGGTAGCCACAGGCCGCATCAGCAAGAAGTACGCCCAGAAAGCCCTGTCGAAGGTGGCCAACCAGATTGTAGGCGATAGTTTCTGGCGTAACCAGGCTGTGCAGCTCAACGTTCTGCCCAATGGCACCATCGAAATGGTACCCCGTGTAGGCGAGCATGTAGTGTACCTGGGCTCGCCCACAAATATCGACAGCAAGCTCGAACGTCTGCGTAAGTTCTACATCTACGGTCTTAACAAGGCCGGTTGGAACAAGTACAACTATATTAATGTAGAGTTCAGCAACCAAATTATATGTAAAAAAGTGAATAGTGATTAATAATATGGCAGCAAAGGATTTTATTGTAGCAATTGAACTCGGTTCGTCCAAAGTAACCGGAATCGCGGGACAGAAGAATCTCGACGGCAGCATCAACGTACTGGCTGTTGTCAAGGAGAACTCTTCGTCGTTTATCCGCAAAGGTGTGGTTTATAACATCGACAAGACCGCACAATGCCTTACCAGTATTATCAAGAAACTGGAGAATCAGCTCAAGACTCAGATCACACAGGTGTATGTTGGCGTTGGCGGTCAGTCAATCCGCAGCGTTAAGAACGTAGTAACCAAGGATCTTCCAGGTGAAACCATCATCACACAGGATATGGTGATCGAACTGATGGATGCCAACCGTAACATGACCTACCAAGACCAGGAAATTCTCGATGCTGCCGTACAGGAATACAAGGTGGGCACCCAGTTCCAGCTGGACCCTGTAGGTATCCAGGCCACCCATCTCGAAGGTCACTTCCTGAACATTCTGGAGCGCAAGGCCTTCTACCGCAATCTGAACAAGTGCTTCGAGACTGCCGGCATCAACGTAGCCGAGATGTACCTAGCACCATTGGCATTGGCTGATAGCGTGCTTACCGAGGTTGAGAAGCGCTCTGGCTGCGCCCTTGTCGACCTCGGTTCGGATACCACTACCGTATCTGTATATTCTAAGAATATCCTGCGCCATCTGGCTGTCATCCCTCTGGGCAGCAATAATATCACCAAGGATATCGCCACCCTCCAGATGGAAGAGAGCGATGCCGAGAAGATGAAGCTGAAGTACGGTTCGGCCTATACCGACAACAACGAGATCGACAACGAGCTCAAGTACTCTATCGATCCCGACCGTCAGGTTGAGAGCCGTAAGTTCATCGAGATTGTAGAGGGTCGCTTAGAGGAGATTATCGAAAATGTATGGTACCAGATACCATCTGAATATTACGACAAACTGTTAGGCGGTATCATCCTGACAGGTGGTGGTTCGAACATGAAGAACATCGAGAAAGCCTTCTTCAACCACACTCATGTAGACAAAATCCGCATCGCCAAGTTTGTATCACAGACTGTACAGACCAGCAACGAGGACATCAAGGCTCACAACGGCACAATGAACACCGTATTAGGTCTGCTGGCCAAGGGCGACATCAACTGCGCTGGCGATGCTTTCGATCCTAACGGCGATCTGTTTGCCAGTCTGAGACCTCAGACACCACATCTCACTAACGATCAGCGCCCAGCCCGTCAGACTACCGATTTGCCAGCAGGTGTTATCCGTACCGAGGCCGAGAAGCAGAAGGCCGAAGAGGAGCGCCGCCGTCAGCAGGAGGAGGAAGAGCGCGCACGCCTTGAAGAGGAGCGCCGCCAGCAAGAGGAAGAGGCCCGCATCCGCAAGGAGAACAGCACCTGGAACAAGTTCAAGAAAGGACTCCTGAACTTTGGAAAGAAGATTGTTGAAGAAGAAGATTAAAAAAGAAGAAGAATTATGGAGAATAATATGAATATAGACATCCTGGACTTCGGAGCACCGGAGAAGGAGCACAGCATTATCAAAGTGATTGGTGTTGGCGGTGGTGGTGGCAATGCTGTCAACCACATGTATCGCGAAGGCATTCACGATGTTACATTCGTGCTTTGCAACACCGATAACCAGGCACTTAATGATTCGCCCGTACCCGTGCATCTCCAGTTGGGTAAGGAGGGTCTTGGTGCTGGTAACAAGCCTGAGAAGGCTCGTCAGGCTGCCGAAGAGAGTATCGACGATATCCGCACCATGCTGAACGACGGCACCCGCATGGCATTCATCACCGCAGGTATGGGTGGTGGTACCGGTACTGGTGCAGCCCCTGTTATCGCCCGCGTTTCTAAGGAGTTGGGTATCCTTACCGTAGGTATCGTTACTATCCCCTTCCGTTTTGAGGGCGACCGCAAGATCGACCAGGCTCTCGACGGTGTCGAAGAGATGTCGAAGCATGTCGATGCCCTGCTGGTTATCAACAACGAGCGCCTGCGTGAAATTTATCCAGAGCTGTCGGTTCTCGACGCCTTTGGTAAGGCCGACGACACACTGAGCGTTGCCGCCAAGTCGATCGCCGAGATTATCACCGTTCACGGACTCATCAACCTCGACTTCAACGATGTAAAGACCGTACTGAAAGATGGTGGTGTTGCAATCATGAGTACTGGTTATGGCGAGGGCGAAGGTCGTGTCAAGAAGGCTATCGAGGATGCCCTCAACTCACCGCTGCTTAACGATAACGACATCTTCAACTCTAAGAAGATCCTGCTCTCTATCTCGTTTGCTGGCTCAAAGGATGGTCAGTCATCACTTATGATGGAGGAGATGAACGATGTTAACGACTTCATGGCTAAGTTCGGCAACGACTTTGAGATTAAGTGGGGACTGGCAACCGACCTTGAGCTGGGTAAGAAGGTTAAGGTAACTATCCTGGCCACCGGTTTCGGCATCGAGAATGTTGATGGTATGAACGGTCACCTGAAGAAGCACTCTCAGGAGGATATCAACCGTATTGCTGCCGAGCAGGAGAAAGCTGCCGAGCGTCAGGACCGTCGTAACCGCTACTATGGCGGCGAGGGAGCCACCAAGCGCTACAAGCGCCGTCCTAACATCTACCTGTTCCGTCCTGAGGATCTGGATAACGACGATGTGATCTCTGCTGTTGAGCAGACACCAACCTACAAGCGTACCCGCGAGATTCTGGATAGCATCAACTCGCAGGCCAGCAACGTAGATGAGATTGTGAACATCGACGAGCCCAACCAGGAGCCACAGGAACCTATTCAGGGCACTATTAAGTTTATGTAAATCAGCTGCCTTACTGATATAAGGCTTGCAATACCTCTATCGACTTCATCTCTGGGAAATCCGGCAGATGGAGTCGATAATATTTTAGCGACACCTCAAGCAAGCGGTTACGCTCCTGATGCGACATGCGGAACAAGTGCATCGTAGGAAAATCCATACGCATCATCAGCTGCACTTTCTGCGCCTCCTCGGGATGCAGGAAGTCGCGATGTACAGGCGGCACTGGCATAAACACACTCTCGCGCAAGTCAAAGTAATCACCATCCTTGTAATCGTCAAGATTCGGATAGAAACCTAAAAAGCGTGTCAACCTCAACAAAAACACCAGGTGGAAGTTGGCAAACCGTTCCTGCTGACCGTCCAACCACACAATGCTATACTCCAGATAATCGTACAGTAACTCATTACGCTGTTCTGATCGCAACGCATAATACAGGAATTCGGCCACAAACAGCGAAATAGCCAACTTATCGGGCTCGAACGGTATCGATGCAAAGGGGGCAGCCAACCGCACATCGTGTAGTTTCTGCAGTTGCTGTCTCGGACGTATGTCGGTTTCTATTTCCAAAATAGTCAGTGGTTGGAAAAACTGTTTCTTTACCTTTCCCTTAGGTGTTTTGGGTATGCTCACAATAAACGCCTGCCTACCAAACACTTTGGTAAACATATCTACTATCAGTCGGGTTTCGCCGTATTTGATAGCATGCAGTACAATAGCCTGAGTTTTCGTCAACATACGGTGCAAAGGTACGAAAATTATTCGTAAAATGTTATTTTTTACTAAAAAAATTTGGTAGAACCGAAAAATAGTAGTACCTTTGCACCCGCATTTTACGCGATGGTCCCTTCGTCTATCGGTTAGGACGAGAGATTTTCATTCTCTAAAGAGGAGTTCGACTCTCCTAGGGACTACAAAATTTAAATCTGTCATCTGCACAGCCATGTGCTACCAGCCTCCAAGGATGGGATAAGGTGGCGGAGGGTTCGCAAGAACCCGCCCAGGGCAGCCTTAACGACGTAAGACCCATAAGCTTTATATTAACAATTTAAATTTCATTCAAAAAACATGGCAAATCACAAGTCATCAGTGAAGAGAATCCGTCAGGAGAAGAAAAGAGCACTTCACAACCACTACTACGCAAAGACAATGCGTAACGCAGTTCGCAAGCTCCGTGCTACAACAAACAAGGAAGAGGCTGTAGCTCTGTTCCCAAAGGTACAGAAGATGCTGGACAAGCTGGCTAAGACCAACGTTATCCACAAGAACAAGGCCGCAAACCTGAAGTCAAGCCTTGCACTGCACGTTAACAAGCTGGGATAATATTTACCCAACAATAAGTACAAGCCGTAGCCCCAAGAGGGTTGCGGCTTTCTTTTTTCAGTTTTTTAGCAGATAAACTACGTTTATCTGAACTTTTTTTTGTACCTTTGCAACCAAAATGGTAAATTTCGAGAATCGAAAAATTGAAGAATTAAAATAATGACAGAAGAACAACTGAACCAAGAACAAAACTACTCCGCGAGTAACATTCAGGTACTCGAGGGTTTGGAAGCTGTACGTAAGCGTCCTGCTATGTACATTGGCGACATCAGCGAGAAGGGTCTCCACCATCTGGTAAACGAAACCGTTGATAACTCTATCGACGAGGCCATGGCTGGCTACTGTACCCACATCGAGGTAACCATCAACGAGGATAACTCAATCACCGTTCAGGACAACGGTCGTGGTATCCCCGTAGATGAGCACGAGAAGATGCACAAGAGCGCCCTCGAGGTGGTTATGACAGTACTCCATGCTGGTGGTAAGTTCGATAAGGGCTCATACAAGGTATCAGGTGGTCTGCATGGTGTAGGTGTAAGCTGTGTAAACGCGCTTTCTACTCACATGATGTCGCAGGTATTCCGTAACGGTCACATCTACCAGCAGGAGTACGAGAAGGGCAAGCCCCTCTACGACGTAAAGATTGTAGGCGACACCGATAAGACTGGTACCCGCCAGCAGTTCTGGCCCGACGGCAGCATTTTCACTACTACCGAATATAAGTACGACATCATCGCTAAGCGTATGCGCGAGCTGGCTTATCTGAATGCCGGTATCACCATCACTCTTACCGACTTGCGTCCTGATGAAGAGGGCAACCTCCGTCAGCCAGAGGTATTCCACGCCAAGGAGGGACTCAAGGAGTTCGTTCGCTACGTCGATCGTCACCGCACCTCAATCATCGGCGATCCTATCTGCCTGAAAACTGAGAAGGATGGTGTGCCCATCGAGGTAGCCCTGCTGTACAACAGCGATTATTCTGAGAATATCCACTCTTACGTTAACAATATCAACACCATCGAGGGTGGTACCCACCTTACTGGTTTCCGCATCGCCCTGGCCCGTACACTTAAGAAGTATGCCGACGAGGACGATCAGCTGCGCAAGCAGATTGAAAAGGCCAAGATCGAGGTAGCCCAGGACGACTTCCGCGAGGGTCTTACCGCTATCATCTCTGTTAAGGTTGCCGAGCCTCAGTTCGAGGGTCAGACTAAGACCAAGCTGGGTAACAGCGAGGTGAACGGTGCTGTACAGAAGGCTGTAGGCGAGGCTATGACCAACTACCTGGAGGAGAACCCCAAAGAGGCTCATACCATCTGCGAGAAGGTTATTCTGGCCGCTACAGCACGTATTGCAGCCCGCAAGGCCCGCGAGAGTGTACAGCGCAAGAATCCTATGACTGGTGGTGGTCTGCCTGGTAAGCTGGCCGACTGCTCAAACAAGGATCCTAAGGAGTGTGAGATCTTCCTCGTCGAGGGTGACTCGGCCGGTGGTTCTGCTAAGCAGGGTCGCGACCGTCATTTCCAGGCCATCCTGCCTCTGCGTGGTAAGATCCTGAATGTAGAGAAGGTACAGTGGCACCGTGTGTTCGAGGCAGAATCGGTTATGAACATTATCCAGAGTATTGGTGTACGCTTCGGCGTTGACGGCGAGGACTCAAAGGATGCCAATATCGATAAGCTGCGTTACGATAAGATTATCATCATGACCGACGCCGACGTCGATGGTTCTCACATCGACACACTGATCATGACACTCTTCTATCGCTTCATGCCACAGGTTATCCAGGGCGGTCACCTTTACATCGCTACCCCACCACTCTACAAGTGTACTTATAAGAAGACCTCTGAGTACTGCTACACCGAGCAGCAGCGCCAGGCATTCATCGATAAGTATGTAGCAGGTAATGGCGACGACAAGGGCTTGCACACCCAGCGTTACAAAGGTCTTGGTGAGATGAACCCAGAGCAGCTTTGGGAAACCACCATGAACCCCGAGAACCGCTTGCTCAAGCAGGTTACCATCGAGAACGCTGCCGAGGCCGACGAGATCTTCTCAATGCTGATGGGCGACGACGTAGAACCACGCCGCGAGTTCATCGAGAAGAACGCTACCTACGCAAATATCGACGCATAAAAATACGTCAGACACAATAGCAAAACAACTTGTTTTGTAGCGTAAAAGATAGTCTTTTACTATTCAAGAAGCTATCTCTTACAAAGCAAAACAAGTTGTTTTGTTTTTATACATGTATCATATTAGAAGTGATACTTCCACCAAAAACACCACTGCATCTATCATTCTGTATTTCAATACATTATACCCAAAAGTGATACTTTACGTATTCTACCACATCATCATGCGAAGGTTGCGCTGGGCAGCGGAGCGCATATCCTTTATCTTATCGTTATACTCTTTGTTTTCGGTAGCTTCCAGGAATCGGTTGAAATAGTCTTTAGCCTTGTCGCGTTGCTTTAGTTGGAAGTAACATTGTCCCATCAGGTAGGTGAGCTCGTTTACATCTTTCTCCTCGGCATAACGCATACACTCCTGCAACTCCTCCAAACGGAAATCGGGTTCTGACTTTAGTTTAAAAGCCTCAGCCAATTCCTTATGCATACGGAATAGGGTCTGACGATCGGGCATAAGTAGTTTCTTAGCCTCATCGAGATACGACAAAGCCTCGGCTCCAAGGCCAACCCTGTTGCTGACAATACCCAACATAAACAGGCAATAGGGATGATGGTCGTTCTTATCATAGGCACGATACAGATAATCGTAGGCAGTAGAGTTATCGCCCATGCGCTGATAAGTTAAGCCTAAGGTATAGAGCGTACCAAAACAGGTATCGCCAACCGCCTCGAGTTTTTTCAGCTCCTGTAGGGCAAGATCGTAATTACCTATATTATAATAGCCCTCGGCCAATTGGCGGTTAATCAGAATATGAGTTGAATCGCGTTCAACGTACTTCTTGCAGATGTCGATAACCTTCTTAGAAAAACTCTTGCGCCCCATATCGCCCTGCCAACCATTGTTCAGTCTTGGCGTATAATCTACAATCAACTGTGCATCGTAAGGATTGCTCTTCAGCATCTCATCAGCCCAATATGCCAAGGAATCGTTCTGGCCAAGCTGAGCAAAATTGTTGTAGTAAAGGTGCATGTCCTCTGCGTTAAGACTATCAACTGCTATCTGTCGCAGACAATTGATACTCTTGTTAAAGTACCCACGCGATGCCAAGCGTACGGCATCAGCACGAAGAGTTGCAGGCGTTTGTGCAAAGGCAGACAGGCCGATGAATACGGCAAGAATGACTAGTGATATCTTTTTCATTGTTGTTTCTCCTTTTCTAATAATGTTTTAAGTTTATCGATAGCCAGCGTGATGCTGATATTCTTAGCTATGATGCGACCAGAGCGATCAACCAGATAATTGTGAGGAATAGTCTCGATACCTAATTGCTGATAGTTAGGCCATAGCTCATTGGTCTTATTATTGTAAGCATGAACATTATGAATCTTGTAAGGACGGTCAGTCTGTGTCAAATCCTTGTTGCGTAAATCCTGCTCTTTAACGGTACTCCACCATTGCTTGCGGGTCTTGTCCAGACCGATGAGACAGACGGCCAGATCGTCACGAAACTCCTGAGCCATATAACGGATATTAGGCATCTGCAACATACAAGGTTGACACCAGGAGGCCCAAAAATCTACTAGTACATATTTCCCACGAAAGTCGTTCACATTGCCACCATGAAGGTCCAGGTTCATATAGTCGCCCACTTTCAGTGGCTTCACCTTGATTTCTTCATCATTCTGGAATCGTTCACTGTAACTGCGCAACATAAGAGCCTCCCACGCTTCAAAACTACGCGCTGACATATAATCGCCTATAGTACTGTCGTTAACAAGCGCTTTCATTGGCGGGTAGTCAGGGAATCGCTTTAGTAGCGAGTTCATCATATCGTCAACTTCCTTCTCTGTATAAGAACACAGGGTGGGTTCATGGCGGAATGTATAAAACACATCGTAAGCGGCATCAATTACCGTATATGGACTTTTGCCCGTACATGCATACTCCAGCTTAAAGCGTTGCGACTGATTATCTACCGCATTAACGATATCCTTGATGGAGTCGCGTTGTGCATCGCTCAGATTGTAAAGCTGTAGCATGCCACGTTGATAAGCAAACTCTGTGCGAATGCTATCGAGTTTCTGTTCAAAACGTACCATTTCGAGTGTTGATGGTGAGCCCTGCACCTGATCGATATAGCGCAAACGGAAGCCATCATCTTCATCACCAATGCGAATACTCAGACTATCGCCACCCTTTACAACGATAGGCACACACTGCGGCCCGCGCCGTTGAAGCATCAGGTTTACATTATACTCGTAAGGCACATAGCCGTGCATGGTGCCCTCGCGATGCAACGAGTCGAAACTGATAGAGTCGTGCAGTTGCATCTCGCGTTCAATCATCGAGTACATATACATTTTTTGTGGTTCGCTGGCAATGGCCGAATCAATCTTCACCGTTACCGCAAACCTGTTCTCAGGCACTCCCACCCACTTCTGGGCCGATGCGCCTGAAACACTTAATGCCATTAATGTTACTAATACAATCTGTTTCATACTACGCTTTGCAAAAATAATGATTTCTATTGATACAACAAAATATTATTACTACAAATTAAAGAATACTCTTGCCAGGAACTCGCGGGGGCGGAGTTGGTTGTTTACCACTATGTCGGTATAGCTGGTGGTATAGTGGCGATGGTAGTTGCGAGTGTTCAGGATGTTTGAACATTGCACACCAGTCTCAAAGGTCTTGGTGCGATACGATATAGACAGGTCGCTGAAATAGTTGGTCGACACAGAATTGTCATTGCTATGATATAGCTCATTCGCCCACTCTATCTGCCAATTGCCAGGTAATAGGAACACCTTAAGTTGGTGGTTAAACGACTGCAGCGATCGCGTCATTGACTGACGGCTATAGCGATAGGCTGATTCTTCTTCGATAGACAACCAACGGGTGGGTTTCATCGAGAATCGCAGAGTGGCTCTACCATTGCGGGCATGCTGACGACTCAGCACATTGCTAATCAGCAAATCATAGCTGCTCCACGAGTAGCTGCCACTAATAGAAACACTAAGCTTTGCCCAGAAGATTGACTTGCCCAGATTACCCGACACGCTGTAGTACTCATTGTTTTGGCGATAATCGGTAGCCTGACGGGTATAGACGTTGTCCACCAATCTACTCTGGTAGATAATGGCATCGCGAGTATTGTTGTAGCTCGAACTGATTGCACCAAACATACCCGTCATCACATTGCGATAGTTCAATCCGATACCTGCCGAATGCCCTGTGGTGTGCTCAAACTCCCCAGAGCCCTGTTGGCAATAAAGATAGTTGGTATAATAGGGCATACGGGTGATAGTGGCGATATCGCTGGGTGTCCATCGGTAGCTATAGTTGCCGCTGATATCAAGTTTCGAGGTGATGCTGTAGCGCACAAAGAGATGAGGCACTATCAGGGGCGTTTGACTGCGCTGCTCCTGATACTGGCGCAACAGCCAACTAACACGTCCGTCAAGGTTGATGCTCCAAGCCCCCTCACGATAGCTGAACGAAGGCTCAACGTAGGGCTGATACTCGCTATAGCGATCGCGACTACTCAATGTAAGCCATTGGTTCTTGGTTTCGAAACCTGCCTTCCAGGTGGCTTTTACCTGCTTGATACTGTGCAGATAGTAGGCATAAACGTTCCAATAAAGCATCTGCTGGGTAAGGTGCTGGGTAGTATCGTCAAGCAACAGCAGTTTGCCAGGCAGATAACTATAGCTGAACAGCGAGGCTATCGAGTAGCTTTTGCCGTTCTTCAGTTTGTTTATCAGCTCCAGATTATCTACGATGTAACGTTTGCGAGGCTCCACCCGTTGGGGCGTGGGTAGGCCGTTTAGTATCGATAGTCCCTCACTCTTATTGAAATCGATATAGCCTTTCAGCGTGTTCGACAGATAGTGATTATCCCGATTGGCCTTGTAGAGCAGTTCGGCCTGCCACTCGCTGCGTGTGCTGTGCGCCGATTGCTCCTCGGTAATCAGGGCCGAGTCGGCATCCAGATAGATGGTTTGCCTGTCCTGCTGCTGCCTACTGCGGTCGTATAGGCCAGTCAGCTGCAGCTTCAGGTCGTCATCCTTCTTATTCTTAAACAGCCAGTTGGTTGCGGCGATATAGGTATCGTTGAACTTGCTGCGACGCGCTTCAAGACTGGGCGCACCAAGACTGATATTGCTGAGAATGCCCGACTCTGTAGGGGCCGATTTCTCGAATCGCGACAGGTCTGTTACTTCGTGTTCGATATCCTTACCTGTATTGTTGGCTTTCACCATTGATATACTCTGCTTTTTGCGACCAAACACCATCTCCAGCCATCGTGCATCGCGCAACCATTCGTCGCCATAACCTGTAGCCACATCCACCACACCTTGCCACACGTTCTTGGCATCATCCTTCAGCACTAGATTGAGTGCAGCCTGCTCTGAGAATTGAACATTCTTTAGAGCCTTCACTGGTTGGTGGTTCTCGTAAACCTGCACGCTTTTTACCTTATCGGCCGAGAGGTTCTCGCTGGCCATTGCATACTTGCCGCCCAGCAAGTCCATACCTTCGATATAGAACTTATTGATAGTCTTGCCCTGATACTTGATGGTGCCTGTAGGCAACACTTCGAGTCCTGGCATCTTGGCGATAACATCAGCTATCGAGCGATCTTGTTTCTGTTTGAATCCAGCAACAGAGTAAGTCAGCGTATCGCCTTCGGCACGTATCCGTTGTGGCGTTACTTTCACCTCTTTCAGGGCTACAGCCTGTTCCTGCATCTTGATGGTCTGTCCGTTCTTATAATCCTTGAGTGGTATTACTACCTTACCAAAACCCATCATCATTACCTCTATACTCTTGGCCTCTTTGCCTTGTGGAATGATGAGCGAGAAGCGTCCATTCTGCCCAGAACGAGCAAAGGCCACCACTGAGCCGCCATCGCCTTTGGCCACGACGGAGGCTGACACAAGTGGTTGCCCACCCTTGTCAGTCACCCGTCCGGCATAGGTCTGCGCTTTAATAAAAAGAGAGACGAATATTAAAATAAAAAAAGAAAGCAGCAGACGTTTCATTTTTTCTTCTTCGTAATTTTATTCTTTGAATACTTCTTCTTTAGGTTGATGCCTGGGAACTTCTCATAAAGAATGCGGGTTTGAGGTATAAGTTTGATTTCATTTCCCATGGCATCTCTCATACCTGTAACTTTTGCTACCAATCCTGTTATTTGCGACAAATGGGCGGATTGGTCCCAATACTCCAACATCATGATTTCAGCCACACGTTCTGGCATGTAGGTATCTATCACACCTGAACTTGGCATCTTCATCTTGATTTCGTGCCCATCACCTTTCTCTATACCGATGCAGTTAAAACGGAACTTATCTTCCGAATCATATGCGTATAGCAACAAACCAGGCAAACCACAGAATTTCCAAGGACCATCACTATATGGTAAATCGAGTGTGTACCATACCGTCCATGTTCTGCCTCTGAATATGGTGGTAGCCTTATGGCAGGGATAGCCACATACAATAGAGTCGCCATCCAGCAGTTGCCAGTCAAATAATCCTTCTATCTTTTCACGACAAGACACCCAACCAGGCATGTGGACAAACCGCAGATATCCTTCGTTAGGCGTATTCTTAAACACCTCATCACGCAATGTTGCATAGCCAGCATAGGGATCTTTGATTCGCTTAGCCATGATGTCGCTTTTGTTTTTAGTCAGAAATTCACCTATTATACTAATATATTGCGATGAGTGTTCGCCAATATCCAATCGCATCAGGTCTTTTTCGCGTTTAGCAACCTCTTCCACTTTCTGGTAATGCACCTCATAGGTAACCGACAGTTTGGTAACGTCTGACTGAGCATTAACCCCAGTCACACGCACAATCAACGCTAATAGAATTAAAATAATCATTCGCATCATTATCTGATTTTAGTTTTCTGCGGCAAAGGTATATAAAAACCCCGATAGCCTGATAAAACCATAGTTTGCAAATAGTTTGCATTTGGTGTTTGCCCCGTTTTTGTTCCCACGTGAGGGAATTTTTGCGCCCTCACGAGGGAAATAATTTTTCTATTAATAGTCTATTTTTTCTTCTTGTGGTTTTGAGGGAATATTTCGTAGGGAATGGCTGTTTTGGGTGTCCACTTATAATGCCGGCCTTTTGCGTCGATTCTGTCTGTGATACGTCCTCCAGACATTGCATAAACATAAGCATCATTGTCGGCTGCTTCGAATAAGAGCAATTCTTCTGCTTTTTCTGGGGTTACTAATCGTATTCTTTTTGATGCAGGAAAAGAAAAAGTGTGTCCATCGCCTTTCTCGATGCTGGTGCAGTCGAAAATAAACTGTCGTGTACTATCTTGGGCATGAAGTATCAGCCCAGGCAAACCGCATAATTTCCAAGGGCCATCGTTATATGCCAAATCAAGTGTATACCATGCAGTCCAGGTTCGACCGCGAAATGTGGTCTGAGCTTTGTGGCAAGGATATCCACAAACAATAGAATCGCCCTCGACCAACTGCCAATCAAACAGATGGTTGATAGAATCCTGAGTGGTTATCCAATACGGCCAATGCATGGCTGTGACAAGCCCTTTGTTAGGCATATTCTTGTAAACCTCTTCATTCTTAATCTTTGTTCCTGGATAGGGAGCTTTGCCTACGGGATTAAAATTATACCACTCTGATACCTTACTATAATAACGCGAAGTATTTGTGCCAATATCAAGCTGAGCGATGTCTCTTGACAGCGAATCATCTTCGGCATAGTTCAGATAATGCACCTCGTACGTCACCGACAGTTTGGTGATGTCTGACTGAGCATCAACACCAGCCACACGTACAATCAACATCAATAAAAATAGAAATAACATTTTCATCTTAATACGATTTTGGTTTATCGGCGGCAAAGGTATATAAAAACTCCGATAGCCTGATGCTACCGGAGTTTGCAAATAGTTTGCATTTGGAGTTTAGAGGGTGCGGATTACCTCGTCCCAGTCTTTTGCACTGGCTTTTTTGCCAAATGTCTTTTCGTATAGACGACTGCGAACAGTAGAGATGGCAGCCTTGCTGCGGAGGGTGAGCGTGGCAATGCGAACGGGTTCGAAACCTGCTTTGAGTAGCAGACTGACGTGCAGTTCGTGAGTAGATGGATGACACAGATGCATCAATCGGCCAGTGAAACCATCATATACTTCATCGATGGCCTCCGACAGGTTTATCCAATCATCATCTGTTGGATGCTCACTATCAGGCAGCGTAGCCAGTCGTTGCCATATCTCTGTACTCTCTATCGTTTGTTCGGCTCGTTTTATCTCTTCTACGTCGGCCTTGGCATAGTTCTTTTTCAACTGTTGCAGGTGCTGGATACGCATCTCCATCAGTTCCTGGCGACGGCGATGACGCTGGATATAGGTAGCAAAGAGCACTACGATAATCACCACCACAGCTATACCTATTATAATAATCGACAGCTTGAAGTTGTTATCGGCTTTCAGCTGCACGTTTTCTTCGGCCTGTTTCTGATTGTTGTAGAAAGCGTCGGCCTGGGCGATGGCCTCGTTGTTGGCGATAAAGTTCAGTTCATCGTTCAAATCCTTATAACGTGTGAAATGGTCTTCGGCCTCGGCAGCTTTACCTTGTTGGATAGCGATATGAGCCAGAATCTCATGCACATCACGCTTACTTACCGAGTTGCCCTCTTCCATCACTCGCTGACCAAAATAGAGCGCAGAATCAATCCTGCCAGTGTGGTAATATACGCTTGCTAACAAGGCATTAACCTTATGACGCACGCCTTGCATATGCTTATCCTTCAGGGGCAGAGCCAATCCCTTAGCAGCACTATACTGTCCGCTTTCGCAGTAATAGGTAGCCATGTCGAGCCTCAGCTCGTCCTGCTCGTTAATCAGTCCTGCTTTTGTAGCCAACACGTAGGCATCGTTCAGGTTCGACAGCATGCCTCGTGGCACACGCTGCATCTTGAACGACTGACTGATATAACGCATAGCCTGTATCATGTTAAGTGTGTCGCCCTGATTTTCAGCATAGTGCAGAATGTAATTGGCATAGCGATTGGCAACATCGGGCATATTCTGGCGTAACAGCAGTTTCACCATCCTGTCGTATAAATCGATATGCTGGGGCGTGATTTCGGTTGGCAACAGCTCTTCGGCCTTATGATAATAGGCGATGGCCTTAGGCCCATCACTGCAGTTAGCTGCTACCGAACCAGCTATGATATAACTGCGTATCAGTTTTTTCTTATCGCCTACCTCCTCGTAATAATCCACTATTTCGTCAGCAGCCTTAAAGTTGCGTTCGGGCGATAGCTCGTTGTTCATCTCAAGAGTCAACAGCATATAATAATGCTTCACATAGTCGGCACAATTATCCGCCTGCCCCTTAAGCTGGGCCAGTTCTTTTCGAGCTAAGTCGCGATTATGTCGATGATCAATCTTGCCGAGCTCGTGGTAATAATACTTGTTGCCGCTATAATGGCAACCCGATAAGAGCGTGATGGCAAACATTACCATCAATCCTTGAAAACATATCTTTTTCACTATTCTCTAATTTGTATTTGGTATGGTGAGGATGAAACGACAGCCGACTTGGTAGGTGGTGTCGAGAACTACATCGCCGCCTAGGTTCTGGGCGTGGCGCTTGGCAAGCGGCAAGCCCAAGCCGAGACCTTCGGAGAGGTCGTCGACCTTGGTAAAGAACTTAAACAGGTGCTCTACTTCGGCCTCAGGGATGCCATCGCCCTGATCCTGAACCACAAAGCTAACCATAGCCTCATCGGCCGAAACTTGCAGTTCAACATGCTTTCCGTCGGAATACTTGGCAGCGTTGTACAGCAGCTCCAACAGCGCATGCATAAAATAGGTACGGTTGGTAAGCACACTGAAATCGTCGGCCAGTTCCGACTGGATGCTGATGCACACGCCAGGATAGCGCTGGCGCACCACATCGGCAGCCTGCTGAGCCTCTTGTACACACAGCAGAGTGTCGGTTTTATCGCAATTCATCTCCTCGTTCAGTCCAGAATCAGAACAGTCAAACAGCATCTGAACCATACGGCTAAGCTGGATGGCATTATGGTTCATAGTATCGGTAACATTCTTCAGGTCCTCGTCCGACAGGTTACCACTACCAGCATCACTCAGCACCTGCGAAAAGCCCATAATGATATTCAGTGGCGTGCGTATCTGGTGAGTAACATTCTGTATAAAAGTGGTCTTTTGGCGGTCGGCCTCCTGAGCCATACGGGTGGCCTGCAACAGTTCCTCGTTGCGCTGGCGGGTCTGGTCGCTCACAAAGCGCACACTCTTCATGTGGTAGTTAAGCGATTCGAGCATCTGTGCAAAGCTGTTCTGCAAACGGCCAATCACATCAATACGCGTGGTGCGAGGGATAGTCACATCCATGTTACCAGCAGCAATACTCTGGGTTTTATCGAGCAACTGATGCAACGGACGGATGGTATGAGCCATAGTACGATGACTCAACAGAATAATCACCAGCAAGCCAAGCACCAGCAGCGATACCACGATATAAACAAGTCGATGGTAGCCAGCCATCACGTCGCTGTCAGGACACACGATAGCCAAGCTCCACGAGGTGCCAGGCACTGGTTGGTAGCACACAAAGCAATCGTCACCATCCATGTTTACCAGCATATTTCCACGTCGGCCACTGGTCATCTCGTGGCCCAGCACTATCTGGTCGGCCTGTTTGCGGGTATCGGCGCCCGTAAAGATGGTTTGTTTAAACAGCAGCGTAGAATCAGGATGCACATAATAGCGGCCATTCTCACCTATCATCATGAAATAAGAATGGGGATAGGGTTTCATCGTCGACATTTCGTGCGAGAGACGCAACAGCGAGAGGTCGGTTGATATCACACCAACAAACGCGCTATCGGCATTATAAAGCGGTTTGCAATACGATGCTAACATGCCATCGAGGGTAAGTTCCAACGAGTCAACCTCGTCATAATAAGCCACCCAGCAGGCATCGCGCAACTGGTGAGGTGTTTTATACCATACCTTATTAAAATAGTCGTATGGCTCTTCGATAACCGTGCCTACCGAGTCGGCCTTACGCACTGAGTAAGCCGAGAAATAGCGTCCGTACTTGGGGAACATATCGGGTTCGGCACTGATAGAGCAGCCATCGATATGGGGGTTGAGACTCACGATACGGTTAGCAAAATACAACAACGAGTCGGGTGTAAAGGCCTGCTCTACCTGCCACAGGTTAGCATTGGTAGCCGTCTCGATAGTCAGGAAATGACGGTTAAGCTGCTGCATGGTAGCATTCAGAACACTCGTAGCATGACCGATGGCCTCTTTACGAATCATTTTTCGCGACTGGGTGAACAGCACCCCCAGCGAAATCACAAAGATGGGAGCAGCCAGAATCAGTAGCGCCACGCTGAGCTTGGTTGAGAACGACTTACGGATATTAATCATGATCGGCCTCCTTTCTCATTTCATCATCCGACATCGATATCAGATTCTTCAGCAGTTCGGTGATGGCCTTACCCTTCTTCTGGATATCGCTCACCAACTGGGCTGTATCACGATCCGGCTGATTACATAGCTGCAGCACATCCTGCTCGATGGCATCGGCAGGTTCCATCATCTGGTTGGTCATGTTATGCAGGAACGAGGTTTTCATACGGTCGGCCTTCTTAGCCTGATCGTATGCCTTTCGCAAGCCCTCGCAGCGCGAATACAGGGTATCCTTCAGGCTCTCTAACTCTTCTACCTGAGTGGCCAGCGAGCGTTGCATCAGTTGGAAATTGTCCTGCAAACGTCCTACCTCATCGATATGCTTGCTATCAGGGATGGGTTCTCCGAAGTTACCTGCGGCAATATGCTGCGTCTGGGCCGTAAGCATAAGCAGAGGCTTCAGTCGGCTCTTGATAACCGCATGACTCAACAGGAACATAAGCAACAATCCCACAATACTGATGGCAAGCACATAGTACGTTAGGTTGTTGTAATCACCAAAGATATCGCGAGTGGGATAGATAATACCAGCGCTCCAACCCAGATGACCGATGATACGGCCACGCACGCTTCCACGACTGAAGGGCTTGAAGAACACATAGAAATCGGTGCCCCGCAAACGGAATGTGCGATAATCGGTCTGGCCGGCTATCATAGCCTGCACAGCCTCGCCAAGTTCGGCGTTAGCATTGGCCTTAGATATCTCGATAGCCGACTGCTGCATGAGCTGCTCTGCATCGGGATGCACAATAAAGTTGCCCACGCTGTCGAGCAGCACACAGAACGAGTTCTCGGATGGTTTGGCCTGAGCTACAATACGTGAGAGCAGTCCTACCGACACATCTACGCCGATAAAACCTACAGGCTGTCCAGTCATATTATGCACAGGCAGACTGAAGCAGATAAGCGGATCGTGCCCCTCCTGGGCTGGTTTGAAAGTCCACTTCGACTCGGTTACCGAACTGTCGCCAATTGCAATGGTGCAGTCGGCCACATAAGGGTTACTGTCAATCAGATTGCGGCGGTATTGTTCTATCGCCTCTGGGCCGTTGATATGGGGTGGCAGGCTGTAATACACATTACCCGCCGTTTGCTCAACACTCAGCAGAATGTTATCAATATTCTGCACAGTGGCATCAAGCGTCTGGGTAACGCGGGTCATGGTTTCTTCCTTTACCTTTTTTCGCGAGTAAAGCAGCATGACTACCAACGAGGCTATGAGCAGAACGGCCATAGCCGAGACTGCCATCAGACTGATTTTGACTGATAGACGGCCTTTGATAAAGTTAGTTAGTTTAGTCATACTTACCTACGTTTTTGTTTACTTGTACTCCTTAGCTTTTCGTTTGCCTTGCAGCACCGCCAGGGCGTTCAGCGCCAGAGCTTCCATCTCGTCTTCGCCTGGGAAACAGCGGATGGGCGCCAGAAAGCCTACACGCTCGCGGATACGACTCACGATATATTCACTCCTAGCAAGGCCACCTGTTAGCAGGATGGCATCTATCTGACCACAGAGCACAGCACTCTCGGAGGCGATGTTCTTGCCCACATGATATATCATAGCATCCAGGATCAATTTAGCGTGCTGGTCGCCATAGTCCTCGATGCGGCGCAAAACCTCGCGCACGTCGTTGGTGCCCAGATGGGCATTCAGTCCGGCCTTGCCGGCAATGCGCTTCAGCAGTTGCTTCTCGTTATATTTTCCACTAAAACAAAGACGGATAAGATCCGATGCAGGCAATGAACCAGCACGTTCGGGCGAGAACGGCCCCTCGCCATCCAGAGCGTTGTTGGCATCAACGGCACGCCCCTTTTCGTGGGCAGCGATAGAGATACCACCACCCATGTGACAGATAATCAGATTCAAATCCTCGTACTCCTTACCAATCTCCGATGCATACCTGCGGGCTATAGCGCGCTGGTTAAGGGCATGCCAGATACAGATACGGTTCATCAGCGGCGAACCTGAGATACGGGCATAGTCGTTCAACTCATCTACCACGCCAGGATCGGCTATAAACGAGCGGCAATGAGGGATGGTTGAAGCTATCTCATGGGCTATCAGGCAGCCTAAGTTACAGGCGTGGTTATGCAGGGCAATACCGCTGTGGGTATCCTGTATCATCAAGTCGTTAATCTCGTAGACACCACCTTCGAGCGGTTTCACCAGTCCACCTCGGCCTATCACAGCATCAAACTCTACAGGTATATCGGCCTGGCGCAACTCGTCGAGTACCAGCTGCTTACGGAAATCCTGCTGTTCAATCACATCGTCGAAATGGGCCAACTCGTCAGCACTATGGGCAATGGTGCGGACCAGTATAGGCGATTCGTCGTCGAAAACGGCAATCTTCGTAGATGTTGAACCAGGATTAATTACTAATATCTTCATTAAATTGCAGCTAAAGCCAATGAGTAATACTTTGAGTCGGGGCTGTCGGCACGCGATGGCAGCACGCAGCAGCACTGGGTACCCTGCAGCACACCAGCCGTCTTGGCATAACCAAACAGGGTGATGGTTTTGTAGAACACGTTACCTGCTACGATATCGGGGAATATCAAGGCATCGGCCTGTCCGTCGATAACGCTGTGGATACCTTTCTCGCGCAGACTAACAGAGTCGAGAGATGTCTTGAGGTCGAGCGGACCGTCGATGATGCATCGGCCGAACTTACCCGTCTGTGCCTCGGCTATAATCTCCAAGTAATCCACGGTATATGGGAACGTTTTGGCACTCACCTTCTCGGCACAATGGATGAGTGAGATTCGTGGCTCTTCAATTCCCAAGGCGTGGCACACATAGTTAACATAGTGTATCTGCTGACGACGCTGAGCCTCGGTGGGAACAGGTATCACGGCTGCATCAGTAAAAAACAGCAGCTTCTCATACTTAGGTATTTCGGCCATCGCCACATGGGTAAGCACATGGCCTGGACGCAGTATGCCGTTCTCCTTATCCAGGATAGCTTTCAGCAGCACATCGGTATTCACCAAACCCTTCATCAGGATATCGGCCTCGCCGCTCTTACAAAGGGCCACAGCACGGCGCGCACACTCCTCCTTGTCGTCGCCATCCACGTAAATGGGTTCAATAAATCCCATCTCCTTACCTTTCTCTACAGCATATCGGGTGCTGGCATCGTTAGCACAAACCACAGCCACGCGTTTCTTATCACCACGCTGCTGGAGAAACACTATCATATCATTTAAAGTTCGTATCGACTGCATAGGTTTATCAATTTTATCGGTTTAATGGCGCAAATATACAAATATTTTTGTATCTTTGCAAGCAGAAACCGATAAAAACAAAAAAAAGATGAAGATTTACCTACTTTTACTAACTATGACGTGCCTAACTGCTACGGCACAGCAGCAGGCTCCAATGGTATTGGAGTACAACAAACCAGCTACATTTTTCGAAGAATCGCTACCTATTGGTAACGGTAAGTTAGGTGCCCTGATTTATGGCGGCACCGACGACAACGTGATTTATCTGAACGACATTACACTGTGGACAGGCAAACCCGTGGATCGCAACCTGGATGCCGATGCCCACAAATGGATACCTGAGATACGCAAGGCGCTGTTTAACGAGAACTATGCGCTGGCCGACTCGCTGCAGCTGCACGTGCAGGGTCCTAACTCGCAGCACTACCAACCATTGGGCACACTGCATATCAAGGATTTAGGTCTGGGCGAGATTAAGCACTACCGCCGCACGCTGGATATCGACTCGGCGATTGTTCGCGACAGTTATGAACGCGACGGCCGCCGCATCACCCGCGAGTACTTTGCCTCGAATCCTGATAAGCTGATAGCTATCCGCCTGCGTGGCAACATCAACTGCCAGATAGCACTCACAGCCCAGGTTCCCCATCAGGTAAAGAGCGGCTTAGGACAGCTTACCATGACTGGTCATGCTACAGGCGATGCACAAGAGAGTACACACTTCTGCACCATCATGAGCGTAAAGACCGATGGCGAGATGGCTGCCAGCGACTCATCGCTCACCATCACCAAGGCCAAGGAGGCCATTATCTACATTGTAAACGAAACTAGCTTTAACGGGTTCGACAAGCACCCTGTACACGAGGGTGCCAACTACCTGGAGGCTGTAACCAACGACCTGTGGCACACACAGAACATGACATTCGACGAGTTCTATGCCCGCCACCTGGCCGATTATAAGACCATCTACGACCGCGTAAAAATCTGTCTGAACAAGGGCGGTCGCAATCCTAAGGACCTGCCTGGTGCCAAGGATCGCCGCATGACCGACGAGCTGCTGCTTGACTATACCAACGGCAACGACCAGACACCTTACCTGGAGGAGCTTTACTTCCAGTTCGGCCGCTATCTGCTTATCTCAGCCTCGCGTACCAAGAATGTGCCTGCCAACCTGCAGGGCTTGTGGGCACCACAGCTGTGGTCGCCTTGGCGTGGTAACTATACGGTAAACATCAACTTGGAGGAGAACTACTGGCCTGCCTTTGTGGCTAACATGGCCGAGATGGCAGAACCACTGGATGGCTTTATTGCCGGACTGGCAGCCAATGGTAAGTACACCGCCAGGAACTACTATAACATTCAGGAGGGCTGGTGCTCGAGTCACAACAGCGACATCTGGGCAATGACCAACCCTGTGGGCGAGAAGAACGAGAGTCCTGAGTGGAGTAAC
Organism: Xylanibacter ruminicola Ga6B6; assembly: GCF_000687715.1. Classification (GTDB taxonomy): domain Bacteria; phylum Bacteroidota; class Bacteroidia; order Bacteroidales; family Bacteroidaceae; genus Prevotella; species Prevotella ruminicola_B. The sequence goes on along the minus strand of NZ_JHXD01000001.1, from coordinate 242,174 downwards.
TGGAACCTGGGTGGTGCCTGGCTGGTAAACACCCTGTGGGAGCGCTACCAGTTTACACAGGACAAGGCTTACCTGAAGAATGTGGCCTATCCGCTGATGAAGGGTGCTACCCAGTTCTGCCTGCGTTGGCTCATCGACAACCCCAAACAGCCAGGCGAGCTGATTACAGCGCCCAGCACATCGCCCGAGAACGAATACAAGACCGATAAGGGTTATCACGGCACTACCTGCTACGGTGGTACAGCCGATCTGGCCATCATCCGCGAGCTGTTTATCAACACCATTGCTGCAGGCAAGGTGCTCGGACTGAGAAATAAGGAGATGGAGCAGACCTTGGCTAAGCTGCACCCCTACACCATCGGTCACATGGGCGACCTGAACGAGTGGTACTACGATTGGGACGACTGGGATTTCCAGCATCGCCATCAAAGTCACCTCATCGGTCTCTACCCAGGCAATCATCTGACGGACGCCACCTTGCAGAAGGCTGCCGAGCGCTCGTTGGAGATTAAGGGCGACAAGACCACCGGTTGGAGCACAGGCTGGCGTATTAACCTGTGGGCCCGTCTGCACAACCCCAAGCAGGCTTACCACATCTACCAGAAGTTGCTCACACCTATTGCCCCACGCGGTTCGCGTAAGGAGGATTGGAAGGCATGGCACAAGGGCGGCGGTACCTACCCCAACCTGTTTGATGCGCATCCACCCTTCCAAATTGATGGTAACTTTGGCGGCACAGCCGGTGTATGCGAGATGCTGATGCAAAGCTCAATGGTTGATGGTAACTGTTCAATCGAGCTGTTGCCCGCTTGCCCAAAACAGTGGCAGGATGGCGCTATCAGCGGTCTGTGCGCTCGTGGTGGTTACGAGGTAAGCTTCGAGTGGAAGGATGGCAAGGTGCGTGCTTGTAGCATCAAAGCCAAGAAAGCTGGTACACTTACGCTTATATATAACGGTCAGCAGAAGAAGGTAAAACTGAAGGCTGGCGAGACACAAAACATAAAAACATGGTAAAAGCTAAAAAGCAAATACTGATACAGGACACTGAGTTTGGGAAGGCCAAGCACTGGGAAGGATCAGTTTGTTTGGACGACGACCTGCTGTTATCCGACCAGATAAACAAGGCCCCCATGCCTAGCGATCCGCGTAAAATGAACTTTATTCTGATTGGTCTTTGTACCAAAGGCCATATCAGTTACCGTATGGACACCGAAGAACTGGTGGTGCATGCCGGCGAAATGCTGGTGGTAAGCGAACGCCACGTCATTGATGGGTACAAGTGCTCTAATGACATGGAGGGATTGTGCATCATGATGAGTGTTGATTTCTTCCACGAAATCATCAAGAGCGTACACGATGTAAGCTCGCTGTTTGTTTTTGCCCGCATGCAGCCTGTGATGAAGCTGGAGGCCGACGAAATCGCCACCTTCACAGAATACTTCCAGTTCATCAAGCAGAAAATCAGCGACAATCACAACCACTTCCGCAAAGACCTGATCCGCACACTGATGCTGGCCATGTTCTACGATGTGGGTAACATCATCTACAGGGTGAAGAATTTCGACGAGTCGCTGCTGCGCTCTGAGAAGGTATTTACACGATTTCTGAAGATGGTTGAGGAGAACTGTAAACGCGAACGCCGTGTTAGCTGGTATGCCCAGCAACTAAACATCACACCCAAATACCTGTCGACAGCCGTTAAGCGCATCAGTGGTCGCACAGCAGTAGAGTGGATTGAGAATTATGTAACCATGGAGTTGCGCGTGCTGCTAAAGAACAGCACCAAATCCATCAAGGAGATAACCGAAGAGTTGAACTTTCCCAACCAGAGTTTCCTGGGCAAGTACTTTAAGGAACACGTGGGCATGACGCCCTCGGCCTATCGCAAATCATAGGTAGCCCTGCTCCTTCAGCTCGCTCACGGTATCAAGCAACTCCTGATACCAAGCCTCGCCGAAACGACGGATCAACGGATCGCGCAGGAACTGATAGAGATACAGATTCTCCTGAATACCCTTGGCAATGGCCATCTTACAAACGTTCCAGCGGTTGTAGTTCAAGCCCGTCAAACCACCGCCAAGCAGCTTTTCGCGGATAGGATACAAAGCACAGCTAATAGGCTTGCAGAAGTGGGTACGTCCTGCTCTGTAAGCCTTTTCTAATGCACACAAGCAACAGTTCTTAATGGGCAGATGGGTGTTCCAGTCCTCAATGTCGCCGTAATAGGTAAACACACAATCTTTTCCTCCTACAATACTTGTTACCAGGTCGCCCTCCTGATCGGTATAGGCCACGCCCTGCTTGTCGATAACAGCCTGTGCCGATGCCGAGAGGTCGTCCCACACGTCATCCACGCATGCTTCGATGGCAGCTATTTCGTCCATCGTTACAGGGGCACCAGCATCGCCTTCAACACAGCACTCGCCTTTGCAAACGCTCAGGTCGCAACAAAACTTCTCCGTCAGTATTTCCGACGAGAGCAACACATCACCTACTTGTATAATTGGGGGTAATTGATTCATCTATTTACCATTGAATGGAGGTTTGGCCGTTCTGCTCTAAATAAGCATTACAGCGCGAGAATTGGTGCTGACCGAACCAGCCACCACGATTAGCACTCAGTGGCGATGGGTGTACGCTCTCAAGCACCAGATTGTTCTGCTTGTCAATCATATACGCTTTTGAGCGGGCATAGCCACCCCAGAGCATATATACCAGATGCTGGCGGTTCTTGGCCAACGCCTGTATAGCCGCATCGGTAAACTTCTGCCACCCTAAGGCCGAATGACTGTTAGCCTGATGAGCACGAACGGTAAGCGATGCATTAAGCAGCAGCACGCCCTGCTCGGCCCAGCGGGTAAGATTGCCTGATGTGGGGATTGGCGTACCAAGGTCGGCCTGAATCTCCTTAAAAATGTTCTGCAGTGAGGGCGGGAACTGGATACCGTCCTGAACCGAGAAACTCAGTCCGTGGGCCTGTCCTGGCTCGTGATAAGGATCCTGACCGATAATCACCACCTTCACCTTGTCGAACGGACACAGGTTAAAGGCATTGAATATCAGTTTGCCTGGCGGATAGCACGTATAATGCTGATACTCTGCACGAACAGAATTGGTGAGCCCAACAAAGTAGTCTTTGTCGAACTCACCAAGTAAATGCTGTTTCCAGCTTTGTTCTATCTGAACATCCATTATTTATTAATCGCAAATAAGGTTCTCACCAGTCATGTCTGCAGGCTGCTCCAGACCCATGATGTGCAGGATTGAAGGAGCTACGTCGGCCAGACGTCCGTCCTTAACTGTAGCCGAGTTGTTGTTGGTTACATAGATGAAAGGAACGGGGTTCAGTGAGTGAGCGGTATTTGGAGTACCATCGGCGTTGATAGCGTTATCGGCATTACCGTGGTCGGCAATGATGATAGCCTCGTAATCGTTAGCCTTAGCAGCCTCGATTACATCCTTCACGCAGTTGTCAACAGCCCAAACAGCCTTGGCAATAGCGTTGTAGATACCAGTGTGACCTACCATATCACCGTTGGCAAAGTTTACAACGATAAAGTCGTACTTAGCCTCGTTGATAGCAGCCACCAGCTTATCCTTTACCTCGAAAGCACTCATCTCTGGCTTCAGGTCGTAGGTAGCAACCTTTGGACTTGGAACCAGAATACGATCCTCGCCCTCGTATGGCTGCTCGCGACCACCGTTGAAGAAGAATGTTACGTGAGCATACTTCTCGGTCTCGGCAGTATGCAGCTGCTTCTTACCCTGCTTGCTCAGGTACTCGCCCAGTGTATTCTCAACGTTCTCCTTGGGGAACAGGATGTTCACACCCTTGAAGTTAGCGTCGTATGGAGTCATGCAGTAGTACTGCAGTCCAGGGATAGTCTTCATGCCCTGCTCTGGCATATCCTCCTGAGTCAGTGCGATAGTCATCTCCTTAGCACGGTCGTTACGGAAGTTGATGAAGATTACAACATCACCCTCTTCGATGCAACCGTTAACAGCGGCATTGTGGATTGGCTTTACGAACTCGTCGGTAACGCCCTCGTCGTAGCTCTCCTGCATTGCAGCAACCATATCGGTACTCTGCTTACCAGTGCCCTTAACAATCAGGTCGTAACCCTCTTTTACACGCTCCCAGCGCTTATCGCGGTCCATAGCGTAGAAACGACCTACGATTGATGCAATAGCAGCATCGTTATCGGCACAAACCTTGCTAATCTGCTCGATAAAGCCCTTACCGCTCTTGGGGTCGGTATCACGACCGTCCATGAAACAGTGTACGAAAGTCTGGTTCTTCAGTCCGTAAGCCTTACCAATCTCAATGAGCTTGAACAGGTGATCGAGTGAAGAGTGTACACCACCGTCAGATGTCAATCCCATCAGGTGCAGCTTCTTGTTGTTCTCCTTGGCGTAGGTGTAAGCAGCCTTAACCTGAGGATTCTCCATGATAGAGCCGTCCTTGCAGGCACGGTTAATCTTTACCAGGTCCTGATAAACAATGCGACCTGCACCGATATTCAGGTGTCCCACCTCTGAGTTACCCATCTGTCCGTCGGGCAGACCTACATCCTCACCAGATGCCTGAAGCTGAGAGTGAGCCGAAGTAGCTGTTAACAGATCGAGGTAAGGAGTTGGAGTGTTGAAAATAACATCACCCTTACCATGCTTACCGATTCCCCATCCATCGAGAATCATCAATAATGCTTTCTTTGCCATAATCTTATATCTATTTTTAAACGAACGTTCTTTAAATCGCGTGCAAAGTTACGAAAAAAAACAAACATAGCCGCATTACGCATCCATGTTTATTGATAAAAAAACAAAAAACTCTGTATATCAATACGTTCGGTTCGCAAAAAACAATTATCTTTGCAACATCAAGTTAACAATTTTTCTTTTTGTATATATGAGAACAAAAGTTTTGCTGGCCGCTTTGTTTGCGGCCGTTTGCTGCACCCAGATGGCAGCACAACCATTTGCCAAAGAGAACTTTCCTGAGGGATCGTACTCGCCAGTAACCAACGTCAACCGTAACAGCTATCCACGTGTGCTTAAGGATGCTAGCGTGATGTTTCGCGTTAATGCCCCTGAGGCCCAGAAGGTACAGATTGACCTGTGCGGCACCAAGTACGACATGACACGCGACGAGCGTGGTACGTGGCGTGTAACCACCAAGCCCCAAGTGCCAGGATTCCACTATTATTTTCTGCTGATTGACGGTGTATCGGTAGCCGATCCCGCCAGTCAGACGTTCTACGGCTGCAGCCGATGGTCGAGCGCCATCGAGATAAAAGAGGATGGCTGTGCCGACTTCGAAGTGCAGGATGTGCCACGCGGCGAGGTGCGCACCGTTTACTACTATTCAAAGGTAGACGAAACCTATCGCCCCCTGATGATCTACACCCCGGCAGGCTATAACGAGAGCACTCAGCAGTACCCCGTGGTTTACATTCAGCATGGTGGTGGCGAGGACCATCGCGGCTGGATGGAGCAAGGCCGAACGGCACAGATTATGGACAATCTGATTGCTGCAGGTAAGGCCGTTCCGATGATTGTGGTTAGTGCCAACAGCAACGTGCAGGCACGCAGCGGCGGCTTTGGTGGCGGCTACAGCTGGCAGGGCATGCAGAACTTCCGCAACGAGCTGATTGACAACGTGATACCTTTTGTTGAAAAGAACTACCGTGCCAAGCCCGAACGCAAGTATCGCGCCATGTGCGGTCTGTCGATGGGTGGCGGTCAGTCGTTCTATATCGGCCTGCGTTCACCCGAGGTATTTGCCAATGTAGGTGTGTTCTCAACAGGCATGTTCGGCGGCATCCAAGGTGCCTCAAACTTCGACTTAGAGAAAGAAGTACCAGGCATGCTATCCGATGTACAGGGCTTTAACAAGAATCTCGATGTGTTCTTCATCACCTGCGGCGAGCAAGATCCACGCATCAGCCACACCCGCAACATCGTAAAAAAGATGCAGGATGCAGGCATCCAGGTACGCTTTGCCGCCTACCCTGGCGACCACGAATGGCAGCCCTGGCGAAAATCACTCCACCAATTCGCCCAGTATCTGTTCAAGTAATCCATAAAAAGTTTGCGGGTTACAAATACTTTTGTTACCTTTGCAGCCGATTGAATTACTTGAATTAAAGAGATTAACAAAAACAATGAATTATGCAACAAGAACTTTTTCTGTTCTGATGAGTCGTATTTGGCTTATCGCAGTGTTAATGTGTGGATTTACGGTAGTTTCATGCTCGGGCGACGACAATGGCCAGAAGCATGATGGCAAGTATATTGTGACCAACCCAGTTGAAATCATCGGTATGACCTATGCCACGCTTTCGGGCGAGTATTATTCCGACAACCTGCCCCAAGCGTATGCTAACGGCATGCCCATGCAGTTTGGTGTAGAGCTTTCAACATCACCACGCTTCGAGGCCAACAACAGCCTGTCGGGCTATGTCGACGAGTTGCAGGGCAGCCACTTTGTGGCCACAGCCTTTGGACTTATTCCTGGCACCCAGTACTACGTCCGTACATTTTTAGAGTTTGGCGCCGAACGCCTTTATGGCGAAACACAGCCTTTCGTTACACTGCCCATGGAGTTGATTTTAAGTGCCGAAGAGGTTAGTGGTGTAAGCTACGACAAGGCAAACGTTGACGTTAAATTCAGCAACACATCAGCCTTACCATCACAATACGATAATGTCATGTACGGCGTGCTGTATTCTACTGAAAAAGACCTGCTCGACAGCAAACAAGTCATGCTGAACAACAACGATTTTGAGCAAGGCTTATTGCTGTTCACATCGGCTACCGCAGGCGTTTCCAGCCAGAAACTTGTTCTCGACAAACTAAAATCGAACACCACGTATTATTATTGCGCCTGCGTGCTTTGCGGCGATCAGCTTGCATGTAAACTGGGCCCCGTAAAGAGTTTTACCACAGGCAATCGCGACGGACTGATGACCATCGACAACATCGATGCTAAGTTTATTTACGCCGAATTGACGGGCACCACGCATCTCATAGAGACAGGACTGGAATACAAGCTGTTTTACCATGAGGTTGGCGACAGCTGGATACTGACTGAAGATATGAAGAAGAATGGCAATAAACTGTCGCTAGTGCTGGATGCCATCACCTATGGTCGCAGCTACGAGTGCTGGATTGGGGCCATCAAGAATGGTTATACGGTAGCCGAGAGTGAGAAACATGTATTTAAAACCGATAATCCCGCCGACCATATCCTGCCAGGCGAGGCTACCAATATTACCTCTACTTCGGCCACCATCACCTGCTTCATGGATGCCGAGGGTTTTGACAGCGAGCAGTGGGCGTCAGTGTACTACGGTAAGGACAAGAACAACCTGATAAACCTGACTACCGCCCCCAGGGTAGGCAACCAGTTTGTGCTTACACTCTCCAAACTGCAGCCTAACACCACCTATTATTACAGCTTCTCGGCCCTTTGCACCCTGCGATTTGGTTACGCCGATTGGTTTAAATCTTCAGTTAAGAGTTTTACCACATTACCAGAATAAAAACAACGTATGGCAAGTAATGCAGATTTTGTACAATATATCGCCGACCAGTGTAACGGTGCAGGCGAGATTGTAGCCAAGAAGATGTTTGGCGACTACGGCATCTATTGCGATGGCAAGATATTCGGTTTGATTTGCGACGACCACTTTTATCTGAAGCCCACCGATGCCGTACGTGAGATGCTGCGCACCATCGATATGCGCCCACCCTACCCCGGTGCCAAGCCCTACTTCTACATCGCCGATGTAGACGATCACGGCTACCTATCCGCCCTGGTCAAAGAAACCTGCAAACATCTCCCTGAGCCAAAGCCCAAGAAGAAGAAATAAAAAAGCCGCCGACGCATCTTTTTCGAGATACATCGGCGGTTACTATTTTACGCCTGTATAAGCCTTACTTTTCGTCGATTCCCCTTTGATTTTACGGCAAAGTGGAGCCAATAGCCGCCCCTGGGCGAATACTCTAACAGCAGCTCGTCAAAGTCTTCTCTCGACTGATCGCTGACATCGAGCAGGATGGTGGCATATCGGATAAGTTGCTCCATGCCAGCCACGCGGATATCGGCTGCACAGCCAGTAAGATGGTTACTGGTAGCCACACCTCCAATCACATTATTAACCGCCTCCGAACGGAATCCACAGTTGATGATAATGGGGTCATTACCCTCTCCATATCGTCGGTTCCACTCACTTCGCAGCATCTCCAGCCAACTGCAAAGGCGCTTCAGGTTCTCAACTTGTACCTCATTAGGCACATTCTTGTACTTCACACTTGTTTTGCACATCTCACCAAGAGTCCCAGCCAAGCACTGGCGGTAATACCGGAGGCAATACCGGCGGCGGCAACCAGGGTGGCGGTAACGAACCCATCGGAGACTAAGGGTTGGGGCGCAAGCCCCGCCCTACTCATTAAACATTAAAGATTCTTGCGTCCCTTCGGTAGCAAGCGCCACCCTACGGAATGTCGAGCGAAACATGAAACATTATGAGTAAGAAGGAGACATTGAAGTTTATTGTGCAGTTGATAGCATCGATTGCTACAGCGATAGCAACGGCACTGGGCACCACCAGCTGCATGGGCCACGGACCATTCTAAGGATGGTTTAGCCCCAACCACAAGAGGACCGACATTCACAACGAATGCCATTCCTCTCGCTTCTAATTCATAATAACATATTTGATAAACACCAGTATCAGCATCATGAAGGAAAAGGCGAAAGCCCAATATTTACTGGCGCACTTAAGCAATGCGGTCGAAAAATGCATCTGCTCGTTGGATGTGGCATACTTAATTAAGACAACTGCCATAGTGAACAACAATGCTACATAGAATGCGCTGCCTACCATATAGCCCCACCCCATAAACTGGAGGTTACTAAGCATATTGAGGAATGGCACACTAAGGAATACGCATGCCATAATAATCGATTGTTTATCCGTTGCTTTCATCATTTTATATCTCTTATTTATTGATTGACGGTGCAAAGATAACTACTTTCGATGGCAAAAAGGGTTAACCGAACGTTATTTTTTTGTTAAATACAAAAAAAGTCCCAACCTTCCGATTGGGACTTAAGCGCTTCAGGATGGGCTTGAACCAACGACCCCCTGATTAACAGTCAGGTGCTCTAACCAACTGAGCTACTGAAGCAGGTATTGCTGTTAAGCGGGTGCAAAAGTACGAGGATTTTTTGAAACTACCAAACTTTTTTGGAAAAAAATGACTATAAACCTTAATTTTTTTCATTTTTCAGACAAAAATGCACGTTTTTCGCCGTAAATCTTGTAATTTTGCAGCCATAAACATTAATTATATAGGATGATGAAGAAACGATTAATGATAGCTCTTTGCGCGATGGCCCTATCCACCACCGCCACAATGGCCCAGAAAACCAGCGACCATAACTTTGAGGTGGCTAAGCAGCTGGATATACTGAACCACGTATATAAGAATCTGGACCTGCTGTATGTGGATACGCTGAACCCCAAGGAAACGGTGGGCACAGCCATTAACGCCATGTTGCGCAGTCTTGACCCCTATACCGAATACTACGCACAGGACGAAACCAAGAACCTGCGACAGATGCTTACGGGTAAGTATGCGGGTATAGGCGCCGTGGTGCGCAAACACCAGAAACTGGACCGTGTGGTGATTGACGAGCCATACGAGAACATGCCTGCCGCCGAGGCCGGACTGAAGAAGGGCGACATCATACTGAGTATCGACGACTCGATGATGATATCGAAAGAGGTGGGCTACGTGAGCAGTCATCTGCGTGGCGAGCCTGGCACTACCTTTGTACTGAAGGCCATGCGCCCCAGCACGGGTAAGCTAATGAACTTTAAGATTACACGTCGCAACATCAAACTTCCCGAACTGCCCTACTACGGTGTAAAGGATGGCGTGGGCTACATCGTGCTGAACCAGTTTACCGAAGGATGCGCCAAGGAGGTGCGTCGTGCATTCGTGGATTTGAAGAAACAGGGTGCCACATCGCTGATATTCGACCTGCGCGGCAATGGCGGCGGATCGGAGCAGGAAGCAGTGGACATTCTGAACATCTGGTTGGCAAAAGGCGTAAAGGTAGTTGAGAACCGTGGAAAACTGCGCCAGGCCAGCAAGGGATACGAAACACGCGTAGAGCCTGTTGACACCGTGATGCCGATGGTGGTACTGGTAAACGGAGAGACTGCATCGGCCAGTGAGATTACCAGCGGCGCGCTGCAGGATCTGGATCGCGCCATTATATTAGGTACGCGTACGTATGGTAAAGGATTGGTGCAGATACCTATCGACCTGCCTTACAATACCAACATGAAGGTAACCACCTCGAAATACTACATTCCCAGCGGACGCTGCATTCAGGCTTACAACTACAAGCGCGGCATGGGCTATCAGGAGCATATACCCGACTCGCTCACCAAGGTGTTCTACACCCGCAACGGCCGCGAGGTGCGCGATGGCGGTGGTATTATGCCCGATGTAGAACTGAAGGGCGACACCATACCTAACATTGCCTTCTACCTGAGCGCCAGCGGTCAGGACAGTACCGAGGTGATGTTCGACTACGTGGTGGATTACATTGCCAAACACCCGCAGATAGCACCTGCTACCGAGTTCCACATCAGCGATGCCGACTGGCAGGAGTTCAAGGCCCGCGTAATCAAGAGCGGCTTTACTTACGACCCAGTGAGCAAGAAGCAGTTGGCCGAACTGGTAAAGACCGCCAAGTTTGAGGGCTACTACGATGATGCCAAGCAGACTTTTGATGAGCTGGAGAAGCAGCTGAACCACAACGTAGCTACCGACCTGGATAAACACGAGAAGGTGCTGCGACAGGTGCTGGAGACTGATATCATTGCCGCCTACTACTACCAGCGCGGCACCATAGAGGCCGCCCTGGCCTACGACAAACAGGTGAAAGAGGCTATACGCCTGCTGAAGAATCAGGAGGAGTACAAGAAAATACTGCAGCCCAAGAAGCCCAAGCAGACTGCCCAGCTGATACAGCTGCAGAAGAAATCGCCCGTAAATATCACCAAAAACGCCCCTAAACGAATGATTTTTAGTGATTTAGCATAAAAAAGTGTGGAAAAATTTGGAGGATTGCAGAATTATTCGTAATTTTGCACCCGTTCAGCGGAATGAGAGGCTCGAAAGAGTCTCTCATTTCACATTTTAATAACTGATAGATGATAAATAAAGAGATTATTCAGACATTGACGGAAGAGTGGTTGCAGGGCAACGAGTACTTCCTGGTTGACATCAACTTTGCAGCTGATGACAGAATTGTGATTGAGATTGACCATGCCGATGGTGTATGGATTGAAGATTGTGCAGCATTGAGCCGATTCCTGCAGGAGCGCCTGGGCGAGGAACTCGGAGAATACGAACTGGAAGTGGGCAGCGCCGGCTTAGGTCAGCCTTTCAAGGTAGCCCAGCAATACATGAACCACATTGGCGACACCCTTGAGGTGCTGCAAGCCGATGGTAAGAAGGTGCAGGGCGTGCTGAAGACAGTAGATGCCCCAAGCTTCACCATTACCGTACAGGAAAAGCAGAAGATTGAAGGCAAGAAGCGCCCCGTGCTGGTAGATGTAGATAAAACCTACCAAATGGACGAGATTAAGTACGCCAAGTACGTATTAGCCTTTAAGTAAAATGCAGAGAATGCAAAATGTAATAATGTAAAAATCAAAAAAACAATATAAGAATGGCAGTAAAAAAAGAAGAGAAGGGCCCCTCAATGATTGAGACCTTCCAGGAATTCAAGGAAACCAAGAACATCGATCGTACCACACTGGTGAGCGTACTGGAGGAAAGCTTCCGCAACGTTATCGCTAAGATTTTTGGTTCGGACGAGAATTTTGACGTGATTGTAAACCCCGACAAGGGCGACTTTGAGATTCACCGTAACCGCGTGGTAGTACCCGATGGCGAGGTGATGGATGAGAACAAGGAGATTGAGCTGAGCGAGGCTCAGAAGATTGAGCCCGACTACGAGGTTGGCGAGGAAGTATCAGAGGAGGTACAGTTCGCTAAGTTTGGTCGCCGTGCCATTCTGAACCTACGTCAGACTCTGGCCTCTAAGATTCTGGAGCTCGAGCACGACTCACTCTACCAGAAGTACAAGGATAAGGTCCACCAGGTAGTTAGCGGTGAAGTTTACCAGATTTGGAAGCGCGAGGTACTGCTGATTGACGACGAGGGTAACGAGTTGCACTTGCCTAAGCAGGAGCAGATTCCTGGCGACAACTACCACAAGGGCGAGACCGTACGTGCCGTAGTAAAGGAGGTACAGAACGAGAACAACAACCCTCGTATCATCCTCTCTCGTACAAGCCCTGTATTCCTGGAGCGCTTGCTCGAGGCTGAGGTTCCTGAGATTCAGGACGGTCTGATTACCATCAAGCGTGTGGCCCGTATCCCTGGCGACCGTGCCAAGGTGGCTGTTGAGAGCTACGACGACCGTATCGATCCAGTAGGAGCCTGCGTAGGTGTTAAGGGTAGCCGTGTACACGGTATCGTTCGCGAGCTGTGCAACGAGAATATCGACGTGATCAACTACTCAGCCAACACCCAGCTGTTTATCCAGCGTGCACTTAGCCCAGCTAAGATTTCGAGCATCAACCTGGATCAGGAGAACCACAAGGCAGAGGTTTATCTGCAGCCCGAGGAGGTATCGCTGGCCATCGGTCGTGGCGGTATGAACATCAAGCTGGCCTCTATGCTTACTGAGTACACCATCGACGTATTCCGCGTACTGAACGAGGGCGAGGCCGATGAGGATATCTACCTGGATGAGTTCTCTGACGAGATCGACCAATGGGTTATCGATGCCATCAAAGCTATCGGACTGGATACAGCTAAGGCTGTACTCAATGCTCCACGTGAAATGTTGATTGAGAAGGCCGACCTGGAGGAAGAGACCGTCGACCAGCTGCTGGATGTACTCCGCGCGGAGTTTGAGTAAGAATTGAAAATTAGAAAACTGAAAAATTGAAGTTTAATGGGTGTAAGATTAAATAAAGTATTAACAGAATTGAATATCGGACTTCAGACAGCCGTTGACTATCTGAAGAAGAAGAACCTGGGCGAAATCAACGACGCCACAATGAACACCAAGATTAGCGATGAGCAGTACAACGCGCTGGTTAAGGAGTTTAAGGGCGACAAGGATGTGAAGAACCAGGCCGCAATGATATTCCCCAAAAAGGAGAAGAAAGCTAAGCCCGACTTTAAATCTGAAACCGTTGAGGTTAAGGATGAAATCAAGCAGACTTTCACTCCATTAGGAAAGATTGACCTGAGCAACGTGGGCAAGCCCGCCAAGCGTCAGGAGGAAAAGCCACAGGCAGCAGCACCCGCTGAGCCTAAGGCCGAGCCCAAATCCGAGCCAAAGCCAGAGCCAAAAACAGAGGTGAAGCCTGAGCCAAAGCCCGAGGTGAAAGCCGAAGTAAAACCCGAACCCAAGCCCGAGGTGAAGCCTGAGCCAAAGCCAGAGCCCAAAGCCGAGGTTAAGCCTGAGCCAAAACCCGAGGTAAAAGCTGAGCCCAAGCAGGAGGAGAAGTCTGCCGCTACCGAGCAGAAGAACATCTTCACGCTGAAGAGCGAGAAAAAGATGGCTCCAAACTTTAACGTGGTAGGTAAGATCGACCTCGACTCGCTGAACCAGAGCACTCGTCCAAAGAAGAAGTCGAAGGAGGAGCGCCGCAAAGAGCGCGAGGAAAAGCAGGCTCAGATGCACGGCGAGAAGAAGAAGCGCGAGCGCATTCACGGTGGCAAGGAGCGTGTTGACATCGAGGCTGCAGCCAGTCAGGACAACCGTAATGGCGGCAACCAGAACAACAATAAGAAAAACAAGGGTGGCAACCAGAACTTCCAGGATGGAAACAACGGTGGCGGCAAGAAGAACAAGAAGAACCGCCCCATCCAGAAGCCACTGGAGGTTGATGACGAGGCAGTAGCACGTCAGGTTAAGGAAACACTGGCTCGCCTGACTTCGAAGAACCAGAATAAGAAGGGTGCCAAGTACCGTCGTGAGAAGCGTGATGCCGTAGCAGAGCGCATGAACGAGGAGATGGCAGCCGAGGCAGCACAGAGTAAGATTCTGAAACTTACCGAGTTTGTAACCGTATCAGAACTTGCCACCATGATGAACGTTGGTGTGAACCAGGTTATCGGTACTTGTATGAGCATCGGTATCATGGTATCTATCAACCAGCGTCTGGATGCTGAGACCATCAACATCGTAGCCGAGGAGTTCGGTTTCACTACCGAATATGTCTCTGCTGAAGTACAGAACGCCATTACAGAGGAGGAGGACGATGAGAACGATCTGATCTCTCGCGCTCCAATCGTAACAGTGATGGGACACGTTGACCACGGTAAGACATCGCTGCTCGACCATATCCGCAACACCAACGTGATTGCCGGTGAGGCCGGTGGTATTACACAGCACATCGGTGCTTACAATGTGAAGCTGAAGGATGGCCGACAGATTACCTTCCTGGATACCCCAGGACACGAGGCATTTACCGCCATGCGTGCACGTGGTGCCCAGGTAACCGATATCGCCATCATCATCGTAGCAGCTGATGACTCGGTGATGCCTACCACCAAGGAGGCCATCGCCCACGCACAGGCTGCCAACGTACCAATGGTATTCGCTATCAACAAGATTGATAAACCAGGCGCTAACCCCGATAAGATTCGTGAGGACCTGGCCAACATGAACCTGCTGGTTGAGGAATGGGGCGGTAAGTACCAGTGCCAGGAGATTAGTGCAAAGAAGGGTATCGGCGTTGACGAGCTGCTGGAGAAGGTATTGCTCGAGGCCGAGATGCTCGACCTGAAGGCTAATCCTAACCGTAAGGCAACTGGTAGTATTATCGAGAGTTCGCTCGACAAGGGTCGTGGATATGTATCTACAGTACTCGTATCAAACGGTACACTGAAGGTAGGCGACGTGGTAATTGCAGGTACAGCCTGGGGTAAGGTAAAGGCTATGTTCAATGAGCGTAACCAGCGCATTGAAAAGGCCGGTCCTGCCGAACCAGCTATCATCCTCGGTTTGAATGGTGCTCCTACTGCAGGTGACTCGTTCCACGTCATGGAGAGTGAGCAGGAGGCCCGCGAGATTGCCAACAAGCGTATTCAGCTGCAGCGCGAGCAGAGCCTGCGTACCACCACCAAGCTTGGTCTGGATGAGCTGTCGCATCGTATTGCTCTGGGTGAGTTCCACGAGTTGAACATTATCGTTAAGGGTGATACCGACGGTAGTATCGAGGCCCTCTCTGATTCGTTCATCAAGCTCTCTACCGAGAAGGTTCAGGTGAACGTAATCAACAAGGCTGTGGGTCAGATTTCGGAGAACGACGTTATGCTGGCTTCGGCTTCAGAGGCTATCATCATCGGATTCCAGGTACGTCCTTCTGCCGATGCCCGTAAGGCTGCCGACCGCGAGGGTGTTGAAATCAATACCTACTCTATCATCTACGATGCTATCGACGATGTGAAGCAGACCATGCAGGGTATGCTTGATAAGGTTAAGAAGGAGATTCTGGCTGGTGAGATCGAGGTTAAGCAGGTATTCAAAATCTCGAAGGTTGGTACTGTTGCCGGTGGTCTGGTTACCAGTGGTAAGGTACACAACAAGGACAAGGCCCGCGTTATCCGCGATGGTATCGTCATCCACACCGCTCCTATCGATGCCCTGAAGCGTTACAAGGACGATGCCAAGGAGGTTGCAAGCGGACTGGAGTGTGGTATCTCACTGGTTAACTTCAACGATATCCAGGTAGGCGATATCATCGAGACCTTCACAGAGATTGAGGTAGAACAGAAACTGTAATAATGTCAGATAATAAGAATGAATTTGTACGTCAGGTAGCTGAACAAAAATACGAGTTTGGTTTCACTACCGACGTACATACTGAAATAATCGAGAAAGGGCTGAACGAGGATATCGTTCGGCTCATCTCTGCTAAGAAAGGGGAGCCCGAGTGGATGCTTGAGTTCCGCCTGAAGGCGTTCCGCTACTGGAAAGAGCAGCAGGAACCTAAGTGGGGCCATGTGCATGTGCCAGAGATTGACTATCAAGCCATTAGCTACTATGCCGACCCACTGGCTAAGAAGCCCGAAGGCGACGGCAAGATTGACCCAGAGCTAGAGAAAACCTTTGATAAGTTAGGTATCCCCCTTGAAGAGCGCCTGGCCTTGAGTGGTAACACCGCTGTAGATGCTATCATGGATAGCGTATCGGTAAAGACCACCTTTAAGGAGAAGCTGCGCGAAAAGGGTGTTATCTTCTGCTCGATTGGCGAGGCCATCAAGGAGCACGGCGATCTGGTGCGTCAGTACTTAGGCACAGTTGTACCTTACAAGGACAACTTCTTTGCAGCACTCAACTCGGCTGTGTTCAGCGATGGTTCGTTTGTTTATATTCCCAAGGGTGTTCGCTGCCCCATGGAGCTCAGCTCTTACTTCCGCATCAATGCCCGCAACACGGGTCAGTTTGAGCGTACACTGATTATTGCCGACGACGATGCCTACGTATCGTACCTGGAGGGATGTACAGCTCCTATGCGCGACGAGAACCAGTTGCATGCCGCCATCGTTGAGATTATCGTGATGAACCGTGCCGAGGTAAAATACTCTACTGTTCAGAACTGGTATCCTGGCGACGAGAACGGTAAGGGCGGTGTACTGAATTTGGTAACCAAGCGTGGCGATCTGCGTGGCGTTGACAGTAAGTTGTCGTGGACACAGGTTGAAACGGGTAGTGCCATCACCTGGAAGTACCCATCGTGCATTCTGCGCGGCGATAACTCTGTGGCTGAATTCTACTCAGTAGCTGTTACTAACAACTATCAGGAGGCCGATACAGGTACCAAGATGATACACATCGGTAAGAACACCAAGAGTACCATCATCTCAAAGGGTATCTCAGCTGGTCACTCGCAGAACTCGTATCGCGGATTGGTGCGTGCAGCATCAACTGCCGACAACGCCCGTAACTACTCAAGCTGCGACTCGCTGCTCTTAGGATCGGATTGTGGCGCACATACCTTCCCCTATATGGATGTGCACAACGATACAGCCGTATTTGAGCACGAGGCTACCACCTCGAAGATTTCGGAAGACCAGCTCTTCTATTGCAACCAGCGCGGTATTCCCACCGAGCAAGCCGTAGGACTTATTGTTAACGGTTATGCCAAGGAGGTTCTGCAGAAGTTGCCTATGGAGTTTGCCGTTGAGGCACAGAAACTATTATCAGTATCATTAGAAGGAACTGTTGGATAAATAAAAACGATATGCTTCAGAAATTATTTGGATTTGATGCCTCCACAATGACTTTGCGCAAGGAGGTTATTGGTGGTATTACCACCTTCTTAACAATGGCTTACATCTTAGCCGTAAACCCAAGCATCCTCTCGGCAACCGGTATGGATGCAGGGGCAGTGTTTACCACCACATGTATCGCAGCTGTTGTAGGTACGTTGGTTATGGCCATCTATGCAAAATTGCCTTTTGCCTTGGCACCTGGTATGGGTTTGAATGCATTCTTTGCGTTCACCGTAGTGCTTACCATGGGCTACACCTGGCAGTTTGCACTTACGGCTGTGTTGATCGAGGGATTAATTTTCATCCTGCTCACCGTTACAGGCCTGCGCAAACACATTGTTAACGCCATACCATTGGTATTGCGACGAGCCATCAGTCCAGGTATTGGATTGTTTATCGCTTTTGTAGGATTGAAGGGTGCTGGTATCGTAGCTTCATCAGAATCTACATTCATCACCTTAGGTAATCTGCACGATCCTGCTGTGCTGCTAGCAATATTCGGCATTCTGCTTACTGCCGCCCTGCTGGTACGCAAGGTAACAGGCTCGCTGCTGATTGGTATTCTGATAACCACCATCGTAGGTACCCCTCTGGGTGTTACCAACTACACAGGTGTGATGTCGGTTCCACCATCAATCAGCCCCATCTTCTGGCAGTTTGAGTGGCACAACATTCTGACCGTAGATATGGTGGTAGTGGTACTCACCTTCCTTTTTATCGATATGTTCGACACCATCGGTACCCTGATTGGTGTATCAAACCGTGCCGGCATGGTTGATGATAACGGTAACGTGAAGAACCTGAACCAGGCCTTTATGGCTGATGCCATCGGTACCACCGTTGGTGCTATGCTGGGTACTTCAACAGTAACTACTTATGTAGAGAGCGCTTCGGGTGTGAACGTGGGTGGCCGCTCTGGTCTTACCAGCTTTACTACCGCCATCTGCTTTGCAGTAGCATTGCTCTTTGCGCCCCTGTTCCTGGCCATCCCAGCACAGGCCACAGCCGCCGCACTGATTCTGGTTGGTGTGATGATGATGCACGACATCCGCAAGGTTGACTTCAGCGATTATGTTACAGCCATCCCTTGCTTTGTATGTATCGTGATGATGCCACTTACTTACAGTATCTCTGATGGTATCCTGATGGGTGTTATCTCGTATGTACTCATCCATCTGCTGTCGGGCACACTCAAAGATAAGGACGAGCGTAACAACATTAACTGGGCCACTATCCTGCTGGCCGCACTGTTTATCTGTCGCTACGCCTTCCTTTAATTGTAAAATAGAAAATTGTCAAATAGTCAAATACATTAATGTTAGAGGTTAAGAACTTACACGCCAAGATTGGCGATAAAGAGATACTAAAAGGCATCGACCTCGTGATTAACGATGGCGAGACACATGCCATCATGGGTCCTAACGGTTCAGGAAAATCTACCCTGAGCGCCGTACTGGTGGGTAACCCACTTTACGAGGTGACCGAGGGCGAGGCTTTCTTCAACGGTAAGAACCTGCTGGAGATGAAGCCTGAGGACCGTGCCCACGAGGGGTTGTTCCTCTCGTTCCAGTATCCCGTTGAGATTCCAGGTGTATCGATGACCAACTTTATGAAGGCTGCCATCAACGAGAAGCGCAAGTATCAGGGACTGGAGCCCATGAACGCTGCCGAATTCCTGAAACTGCAGCGCGAGAAACGTAAGATTGTTGAGCTCGACTCGAAGCTGGCTAAC
Organism: Xylanibacter ruminicola Ga6B6; assembly: GCF_000687715.1. Classification (GTDB taxonomy): domain Bacteria; phylum Bacteroidota; class Bacteroidia; order Bacteroidales; family Bacteroidaceae; genus Prevotella; species Prevotella ruminicola_B. The sequence continues at coordinate 223,051 of NZ_JHXD01000001.1, read as the reverse complement.
CGCTCGGTTAACGAGGGTTTCAGCGGTGGTGAGAAGAAACGCAACGAGATTTTCCAGATGGCTATGCTGGAGCCCAAACTGAGCATTCTCGACGAGACCGACTCTGGTCTTGACGTAGATGCCATGCGTATTGTGGCAGAGGGTGTAAACAAACTGCAGACACCTGAGACATCGTGCATCGTTATCACCCACTACGACCGTCTGCTCGAAATGATCAAGCCCCAGTTTGTACACGTGCTGTACAAGGGTAGAATCGTGAAGACTGGCGGTCCAGAGCTGGCTGTACAGATTCAGGAGCACGGCTACGATTGGATTAAGGAAGAAATAGGCGAGGAATAATGAATAGCAAACAACAATATATTGACCTCTATCAGCAGGCACGCGAGATGATTATCAAGCATGCCCCAGAGTCGATGAACGTGGTGCGCGACCAGGCCTTTGAGGACTTCCGTAAGCAGGGATTCCCCTCAAAAAAAGTGGAGCGATACAAGTACACCGATATGCAGAAGCTGTTTGAGCCCGACTACGGTGTGAACCTGAATCGCCTGCAGATACCTGTGGATCCCTACGAGGCTTTCCATTGCGACGTGCCCAACCTGAGCACAAGCCTGTACTTTGTGGTAAACGATATGTTCTACCACGACGACAAGCAGAAGGGGCACTTACCTGAGGGCGTTGTAATCGGCTCTATGCGCGATTACCCTGAGCTGGTTAGCAAGTACTACACCAAGCTAGCTAAGACTGGTGAGGATTCCGTTACAGCACTCAACACCATGCTGGCACAGGATGGATTGCTGGTTTACGTGCCCAAGAACGTGAAGGTGGATCGCGCCATTCAGGTGATTAACATCCTGAAGGCAACACCACAGAACGCTCAGCATGTAGTGACCGACCTGATGGTGAACCGTCGTGTGCTGATTGTACTCGAAGAGAGTGCCGAAATTAAAATGCTGTTCTGCGATCATGCTGCCGACGACCGTAACTTCCTGGCCACACAGGTTATCGAGGCTTACGTAGGCGAGAATGCATCGTTAGACCTCTATTGCATGGAGGAGACGCATCATAAGAATGTACGCGTAAGCAACGTATATATCGACCAGCAGGCCAACAGTCGTGTAAACCACAACGTCATCACCCTACATAATGGAATTACCCGTAACAAGCTCGACCTGACCTTCAGTGGCGAGGGTGCCGAGTGCCAATGCTATGGCTGTGTGATTGCCGACAAGCAGCAACACGTAGATAACAACACGCTGATAGTTCACAAGGTGCCTCACTGCAACTCGCAGGAGCTGTACAAATATGTACTCGACGAGAAGGCTACAGGTGCTTTTGCCGGTCGTGTGCTGGTTGAGCATGGTGCTCAGAAAACCACCTCGCAGATGACCAATCAGAACCTCACTGCCACCAAAGAGGCACGCATGTACACCCAGCCCATGCTGGAGATTTATGCCGACGACGTGAAGTGTGCCCACGGTTCTACCGTTGGACAGCTGAACGATGCCGCCCTGTTCTACATGCGCCAGCGAGGCATTTCATTGCAGGAGGCTAAGGTACTGCTGCAGAATGCCTTTATCAACGAGGTTATCGACCACATGCAGTTAGAGCCACTGCGCGATCGTCTGCACTACCTGGTAGAGAAGCGATTCCGTGGCGAACTGAACAAATGTTCAGGCTGCAAACTATGCAAATAAAAATATCAAAGTTCAATGTTTAATATAGAAAAGGTACGCGAGGATTTCCCTATCCTGGGTCGCGAGGTATATAAAAAGCCGTTGGTTTATCTGGATAACGCGGCTACCACACAGAAGCCATTGATGGTGCTCGACGCTATGCGCGACGAGTATCTCAACGTGAATGCCAACGTGCATCGTGGTGTACACTACCTGTCGCAACAGGCTACCGACCTGCACGAGGCGGCGCGCGAGGCAGTTCGTGGATTCATCAATGCCCGCAAGATAGAGGAGATTATTTTTACGCGTGGTACTACCGAGGCCATTAACCTGGTGGCCAGCTCGTTCTGCGAAAGCCAGATGCAGGCCGGCGACGAGGTGATTGTAACCGAGATGGAGCACCACTCAAACATCGTATCGTGGCAGTTACAGGCCATGAAGCGTGGCATTGTGGTAAAGCACATCCCCATTACCGACGATGGTATCTTGTGTATCGATCAGCTGGAGCAGCTGATTACTGCCAAGACCAAGATCGTGAGCGTGGCCCACGTAAGCAACGTGCTGGGAACGGTAAATCCTGTAGAGCAGATTATCAAGATAGCCCACGCCCACAACATCCCTGTGCTGGTGGATGGTGCCCAGAGTGCGCCCCACTTCAAGGTAGATGTACAGGCAATGGATTGCGACTTCTTTGCTTTCAGCGGACATAAGATGTACGGACCAACCGGCATCGGTGTGCTGTATGGAAAGGAAGAGTGGCTGGAGAAGTTGCCTCCCTATCAGGGTGGCGGCGAGATGATTGACAAGGTGACTTGGGAGAAGACCACCTTTGAGCGCCTGCCATTCAAGTTCGAGGCTGGCACACCCGACTATGTGGCTACCCACGGACTGGCTAAGGCCATCGAATATATCGATGCTATCGGCTTTGATGCCATCCAGCTGGACGAGCAGGAACTCACCCGTTACTGCATGGAGCAGCTGATGACCATCGACGGCATGAAGATCTACGGTCCGATGGATGCATCGAAGAAGGATGCTGTAGTATCGTTCAACGTTGGCGATATCCACCACTTGGATATGGGTACCCTACTCGACCGTCTGGGCATTGCTGTTCGTACCGGTCATCATTGTGCACAGCCATTGATGGACCGTTTGGGCATCTCAGGCACCGTTCGTGCCTCATTCGCACTTTATAACACAAAAGAAGAGATTGATACCCTTATAGCGGGCATCCGTCGTGTGTCACAAATGTTCTAACAGCCCCACTAAAGGCTGTTAGAACATATAGTCATATTGTCGATATTCGGCATCCAGGCATCTGCATTATACAGTTGGATACGGTTTGAGCCAGCCTTTAGTTTGAGGGTAAGCTCAAACTCCTGGAAATGATTCCAGTCATTGGTATTCACACTTACAGTACCAACTGTCTCACCATTCACTTCCACGTTGAATGAACGTTTTTCCTGAGAACCTGCACGGAACTTTACCACATATTTACCGCCTTTCTTCACATACACATCTCTCCACTCTAAATAGTTACTGCGACGGTGACCTAACCAACCTGCAAACATACGACCGCTGGCACCATCGCCTGGTAGATAGATAGCTGTACCCAAGGCTTCATGATTAGCCACCTGCTGATAATCGTGCAGAAAAGCAGTCTCAGCCTCATAAACGCGGCGCTCAAGGCGCTTCTCGCCCTTCAGGCGATAGATACGTGTGGCATGGGCTGGAACCTGAACTGTAAGCGAGTTCTGCATCTTACCTAACTCCTTATGCTCGAACAAGTCGCGCACAGACACCTTTCCACCTAACTCCAGTTCGCTGAAATCAACACACATCTCTACAGGCTTATCTGAAGGGTTGTAGAGCGCTACTGCGCGGGTGTTACCATGCAGTTTCAGCAAGTCTTTAACCAATACATAAGTTTCACCAATATGCTGAATCACATAGGCTTGCAAATGAAGTAGATCCTGATTCAAGGCAATCAGCTCTTTGTTCTTGAGCAACTCCAAGGCACGCTCATTAATAGTAGCCATATTGCAACCGATCAGTAGCGGACTTGCCATGATACACCACAAGCCAAAATGAGTTTTGTCTTCTTCTGCTGTCAGCGAGCGTCCTACCTCCAACATGTCCATATCATTATAGGTATCATTATAGCAATAGGCCGACATATAGAGGTTCTCGTTTACCAAGTCCTTTACCGACTGCCAACTCTCGTGGATATCACCCGTGGTACGCCAAGAGTTTGCGGCATAGTGGCACCAATCGCCTGGATAGCGCCAACGGCAAATGTTAAACACAACATCGCGACCGGTATTCTTAATGGCGTTTGAGATACGCGTATATTGCTCTTGCTCATTAAGACTCAGATGATTACCACCACAATAATCTACCTTAATAAAATCGAACTCCAACTCCTTGAAGTAGAAATCAGCATCCACTTGTTCATAACCATACAAACCTACATTTGTATTCCTCACATCACCATTACTGATACTACCACAAGTAAGGTCACCGGCATCACTATAGATTCCAGCTTTGAGTCCTTTCGAATGGATATAGTCACTCACCACTTTCAACCCGTTAGGAAATCGCTCAGGATGTATGCATACCTTACCTTCTGGCGTACGACCGTACTGAAATCCATCATCGATATTAATGTATTGATAACCAACGGCCTTCAATCCTTGGTTCACCATCGCATCGGCTTGACCTTTAATGATGTCTTCAGAGATGTTTACTGCGAAAGTATTCCATGAACTCCACCCCATTGTAGGGCCCTTCTTCTTACTTGCTGATGCTACAATCGCAAAGGCGACAACAAGTGTTGATAATAGTATTCGTTTCATTTTTGATGTTAGTTTTAATTTGATTTTATGCAGCAAAATTACATAACTACTGGCAAATACTTTGATAACTTATGAATTGTATAAGGTATTATTATCTGATGACGGCATAGGTTTCCTGATAATCAACTACTTACTAATATGCTTGCGTTACAACTGTATAACATAATTATTTTGTATCTTTGTTGCTTTTATCGAGGAGAATTAGTACCTTTGCAGCCAAAATAAAGATCATTATGTTAGCAAGTCATTATTACAAAGGTAAGATAGAGGCAGGTTGCGACGAGGCTGGGCGTGGCTGTCTGGCAGGTAGTGTGTATGCTGCAGCTGTCATACTGCCAGAAGGTTATCAGAACGAGTTGCTCAACGACTCCAAACAACTGTCGGAGAAGAAGCGCTATCAGCTGCGAGAGATGATTGAGCGCGACGCTGTAGCGTGGGCTGTAGGCATTGTTACACCTGAAGAGATAGATAAAATCAATATTCTGAATGCTTCTATCTTGGCGATGCACCGCGCACTCGACCAACTGAAGGTACGTCCAGAGGCTATCATCGTTGATGGCAACCGTTTTAAGCCCTATAAAGAGCCTGCTAACGGCGAAACACTCCCCCACACTACCATAGTCAAGGGTGACGGTAAATATCTCGCCATAGCAGCTGCCAGCATTCTGGCCAAGACTTATCGCGACGACTATATGAACCAGCTGGCTGAGGAATACCCTCAATACGACTGGCACTCGAACAAGGGCTACCCCACCAAGAAGCATCGCGAGGCCATCAAGCAGCACGGCATTACGCCCTATCATCGCAAAAGCTACAACCTGCTGGGCGATGGACAGCTGAGCATCGACTTTGGTGAGTTCTAACGCTCACCACCAAATCAACTATAAAAATACTACAATGAGAAAACTGTTTATGGCTTTGCTGGCCGCCATTTCTATCAGTGCCAGCGCACAGATTCAGGAGCCCGAGGCTCCACAGTTAGAGTTTGCTTTGCAGCTGAAGGTGACCCTTGGCGAAGCTTATGGTATCGACAACACGCAGCACGGACGCCGCACCGTTATCCCCATTACAGGTGGTACCTTTGAGGGTAAGGGTCTGAAGGGAACCATTGTGAACGGTGGTGCCGACTACCAGCTGAATGCCGAAGGACGTACAGAGCTGGAGGCTATCTACTGTATCAAGACCGATGATGGTATCTACATCCACGTTCGTAACCGTGGTATCATTGCCAACGGCAAGGATGCCGATGGCAAGCCCAGCTTCTATTTCCGCGCAGCACCCCAATTCGAGGCGCCTGCCGACAGCAAATACGGCTGGCTGAACAATTCGCTGTTTGTTTGCGCACCTTCGTTCTCAAGCGATTTCAAGGGCATTGTGCTCAACGTGTGGCGCATTAAATAGGGTTAGCCTAAGAAGAACAGGCTAACACCTACCACCGAGATAACCGCACCCACTACGGCGCGCCAGGTTATCTTCTGCTTAAACAACCAATACGACGGCAGCAATATAATAATAGGTGTCATCGCCATCAGTGTGCTGGCGATGCCAGCTGCTGTGTATTGTACAGCCATCAGCGAAAAGCCTACACCAACAAACGGACCAAACACGGTGGTGGCTGTGGCAACTGCCAATCCCTTACGATCGTGCATAGCTTCGCGTAGAGGCTCTAAACCCTTGCGGAAATACAATAACAGCGAGAAGCCTATGATACCCGCTACACAGCGATAGAAATTAGCGCTGAAGGGCACCAGCCATTCGGGTGTGCCTGTGAGCGAAGCCTCGTAGTGGTCCATACCAATCTTGCTCAGCACCAAACCAATACCCTGACACATAGCTGCACTAATAGCAAACAACACGCCGTTAAGAGGAAGTTTCAGTCCCACCTTGTGATGCTCGCCACGACCTAATACCGAGATGCTGATACCACCCAGTGTAATCAGCATGGCTAAGATACTCATAGCGTTCATCTGCTGTCCCAGGGTTATCCAGGCCATCAGGGCGGCTGAGAGCGGTGCTAAGGTCATAAACAACTGTCCGTAGCGCGAACCAATGATGATATAGCACTGAAACAGGCAGAAATCGCCTATCACGTAGCCAACCACACCCGACAGCAGCATCCAACCAGCAGCCTCGACTGAAGCGCCTGGAGGCATCATGCTACCTGTTACAACAAAAAACAGCACCAACGAAAACACCAAGGCCAAACCCATACGCAGCACATTCAGCGTCAGGTTACCCAGTCGTTTACTACCAAATTCACTCAAAAGCGCCGTAGCTGTCCATGAAAAGGCTACGCCAATCGATATCAATTCACCTATGTAAGTCATTGCTTAGTATAAACACGTTAAAACTTCAGGCTGCAAAATTATACAAAAAATCGTTAATTCTACGCTTCTGGATGCAAGATTTGCCGTTTGTTCAAGTTATTTAAGAAAAAACTCATACTTTTGTATCCACTTTAAACAAAATCGAACAATGAAAGTAAGATTCAATCGCTGGTACAACACCATCCTCACAGCCCTGCTGTCGCTGTTGGGTTATGGTTGCTCATCAGAGAATTCTATGGAGATGTACGGTTCACCTGTACTGATGTATGGCGTTCCTTCAGCCGAGTATAAGATATCGGGCACAGTAACCGACGAGGGTGGCAAGGCTGTAGAAGGCATCAAGACATCAGTGAAACAAGTAACAAACTATGAGGGCAAACCCATAACGTTTGCCATCGACTCTGTACTGACTGATGCTAACGGACACTACGATATGACATCAACCCACTTCCCCCAAAGTCCGGAAATCAAGTTGATTGTTGAGGATGTGGATGGCGATACCAATGGTGCCTACCAGAACGATACAATCGACATTAACTACAGCAACGCCCAGAAGGTAAAAGATGGCGAAGGCATTTGGAACAACGGCACTTTTACGATTAAACAGGATATTAAACTGAAGAAGAAATAATGAAGCCAACTCCCCTTACCCTTCGCAAAAAGTTAGCTTTAGAACTCTGGCGACAGAAGGAAGAAATGGTGCGCAAGGAACATCCCCTGAAACAACTGTTCTGGGAGTGTACGTTGCGTTGCGACCTGAAATGCCGCCACTGTGGCAGCGACTGCAAGATGAAGTCGGAAAGCAAGGATATGCCCAAGGACGACTTTTTGCGTGTACTCGATAGCATCGCCCAAAAAACCGATCCACACAAGGTATTTGTCATCATATCGGGTGGCGAACCGCTGATGCGTCAGGACATCGAGGAGTGCGGCCGTGCGATATACGACAAGGGCTTCCCCTGGGGAATGGTTACCAATGCGCTGCATCTTACGCCCCAGCGCTGGCAGAATCTTCTACGTGCTGGGATCCATTCGATGGCCATCAGTCTGGATGGCTTAGAAGATAACCACAACTGGATGCGAGGCAACGACCAGAGCTTTCAGATGGTGAGCAATGCCATCGGTATGCTGGTAGCCACCAAAGGCTTTGTATTTGATATTGTGACCTGCGTGAACCGCCGTAACTATACGCAGCTGAACGATATTAAGGAATTCCTTATTTCAAAAGGTGTACAGCGCTGGCGATTGTTTACTGTTTTTCCAGTAGGTCGTGCGACACTCGATCCTGACATGCGCTTAACCAACGAGCAGTTTCGTGGGGTGTTCGATTTTATCCGTGAAACAAGAAAGGAGGGGCGTATCCGTGCCGATTATGGTTGCGAGGGATTTCTGGGCAACTACGAAGGCGAGGCCCGCAGCAGGTTCTTCAGCTGTCAGGCCGGCATTACGGTAGGCTCAGTGATGGCCGACGGCTCGATAGCTGCTTGTGCCAGCATACGTGCCGACTATCATCAGGGCAACATCTACGAGGATGACTTTATGGAGGTTTGGGAGAACCGCTATGCCCCCTATCGCAATCGCGAATGGATGCGCAATGGCGAGTGCAAGGACTGCAAATACTTCCGCTATTGCCAGGGCAACGGCATGCACCTACGCGATGCTAACGGCGAACTTCTGCTGTGCCATCTGAAGCGCTTACAGCAGGCTGCTGATTAACTCCTATAGAATCGCTCGCAGCATTTCTGAAAGCTACACTTAGACTATCTGCCATCTCCTCACGATAGTCGCAAGGTTTTGTACCATAACAAGCAGTAAACACAAATGCCACAGAACTGAAACCCAGCAGCGTCAGCATCTTGTTAATGGCCTTAAGTTTAAACATCTTTATATTCATAGTTTCTGTTTTAATACAACATCAACGCTCCCTGCTGCTAATAATCTCTGATGGGCTTCGTCATAACTGATACCGAGTTCGTCGGCAATCATGCGGGTGCCTCGGTCTATCAATTTCTCGTTAGTAAGCTGCATCTTTACCATACGATTACCCTCTACACGCCCCATACGAATCATCAAGGCAGTAGAAATCATATTCAGAACCATCTTCTGGGCAGTACCGCTCTTCATACGACTGGAACCAGTTACAAACTCTGGGCCGACAATCGTCTCTATGGCATACTCAGCGGCAGCAGCCAAAGGCGTATGAGGATTGCTGGTAATACAACCTGTAAGCAAACCCTGCTTGCGAGCTCCCTCGATGGCACCAATCACGTAAGGTGTGGTACCAGAGGCTGCAATACCTATCACCGTATCATCGGCGGTAGGCTGATAGCGCATCAGGTCGTTCCAACCCTGCTCCTTATCGTCCTCGGCACGCTCTACAGCGCGTCGTAAGGCCTCGTCGCCACCAGCAATCAAGCCTATCACCCAATCGGGCTGTACACCAAAAGTTGGTGGCAGCTCGCTAGCATCAAGCACGCCTAAACGACCGCTGGTGCCCGCACCCACATAAAACAGTCGGCCGCCGCGTTTCATTCTTGGTTCGATGGCCAGCACCAGTGTCTCTATCTGCGGCAGCACGCGTCCCACAGCCTCGGCCACCAACCTATCCTCCTGGTTGATGCTCCTCAGCACCTCGCCTACCTCCATCTGCTCCAGATGGTCGTAATGCGAAGCCTGCTCTGTGATCTTATCTTCAATCCTCATGTGCGTATTATTTTTTCTGGTACACACGTACATAATCAATTTCGTAACGCATAGGGAAGGCGGCGTTATCGATGTTACCACCATTATCGCCACCTATGGCCAAGTTCAGAAGGATATACTGCGGATGGTTGAAGGGATTGGTATAACCGCCAATCTTACCGTTCTGCGTGGTACTGAGAGGAATTTCGTTCAGCAACTCATCATCCAGATACAATCGGATAGCCGTTTCGTCCCAGTCCATACGCCATATATGAAAATGCTGGACCCATGCAGGGTCTTTCTCAGTAAAATGGGTAAATGGTGTTTTCTTACTATTCCACACAGCCTTGTAGGGCTGGTCGTTACCCCAACAGGCATTGGCTAAGATATGAGGCACTCTATTGATACGGTAATACTCCATCAAATCAATCTCGCCACACGAGGGCCAAGGCATGTCGTTGCCTAACGTCCAGATGGCGGGCCAAGCACCACCAGCAGTTGGGATGCGGGCGCAAACCTCCAGTCGTCCGTACAGGAAGCTGTACTTATCCTTAGTATTTAAACTGGCCGAGGTATAGGGAATACCCTCACGACCAGTTTCCTGGCGAGCCTCGATCACCAGCATGCCATTGTGCAGGTAGGCATTATCTGCCTGATACCACTGAGCTTCGTGGTTACGCACAAATCCCTGCTCATAGCCCCAGATGGTGCTATCAGGGCGCCCGTTACCATCAAACTCATCGGCAAAAACCAGCTGATACTCCTCTGCCACAAGAGGCGCAGCAAGCATACCAAACAGCAACGACAATAAAACCTTTCTCATACCATTAAATAAAATCCTTGAAAGCCTCGTCGTACTCAGGACTATTGGCCAGGCGACCGTTTACCAGGCATACCAGCTCGATATCGCCTTTCCACGACAGCTTCTCGTCGCTGGCACGATAGATGGCCTGATGGAACACATATTTGATACCCTCCTTGGTGAGCGACAGACGTGAGATAAACTCATCGTCGCAGCGGAGTGGCGTTTTATACTGCAGGTTCATACGAGCCACAACGGCATCGATACCCTGCTCGTGCAGCGCAGCAAAGCTAACGCCCAGACTGCGAAGAAACAGGTGACGGGTGTGCTCAGCGTAGTGCAGATAGTTGGCATTATTAACGATGCCCTCGATATCGCACTCGTAGTCGCGCACCTCCATGCGGGTTTCGAAAATATAGTTCATAATAGCTTCAATATTTCGTTGAAATGGGTAATCTTTGTCAGTCGTGGATGCTCAATATCCTCAGAGTGCTCCAACTGCCAGGTAACGTGGAAGGGGATATGAATGGCCCAGGCACCGATATTGAGGGCTGGAGCAATGTCACTCTTCAGCGAGTTACCCACCATGAGGAACTGTGAGGGCTGAACCTCCAGACGCTCACAGAGCTGCGAGAACTCTGTTTCGGTTTTATTGCTGGTGATTTCTACATGCGAGAAATACTTATCCAGATGGCTGCGGTACAGCTTATTCTCCTGATCCTGCAACTCGCCTTTGGTAAACACCACAAGACGGTAGGGATAGGCCTGCAAACGCTGCAATGTTTCCTCTACCTCAGGCAATGGTGTGGCAGGCAGATGCAACAGCTGTTTGCTGTGTGCCAACAACTCAGCCAGTTGGGTATGTGATAAATGTGCGCCACCAACACGGAGCGCTGTTTCTATAATCGAAATAGTGAAAGCCTTGCAACCATAGCCCAAATCGGCCATATTTCCCGATTCGGTAACAAATAACTCGTGGGCTGGGTCGTCGCAATAAGGAGCAATCAGATCGTAGAGATGTTTCTCTACTTCCTCGAAATGACTCTGACAATCCCACAAGGTATCATCGGCGTCGAAAGCTATCACACGGAGATTTCTAACGTCTATCTTCATTTCTTACAATGTGGACAAGTTCCTTTAATAATATAATTAGATGTATGGGCCTCAAAGCCCTCGGGCAGTTCTACCTTAGGCATCATAACGCCATCCAGACAGTAGGTCTGCAGGCACTGCTCGCAGTAGAAGTGGGGGTGCACATCATCATCGTGATCGTCGTGATGACTATGGCAGAGCTCAAAACGCTGACCATCCACAGCACCATCAATCACATGCACCAAGTGGTGCTCACGGAAAAGCTGCAACGTGCGGAAAATGCCTGATTTATCGATAGTATCGATTCGGTTCTGTAGTTCAGCCATGGATTGTGGCAGCATAGAAGCTTCGAGCGCCTTTACCACCGTAATACGGTTGGCAGTGGGCTTGATGCCATGCTCTAAAAGCAGTTGTTCGTAATTCTTAGTGTCCATAAGCTATACTTGTATAATAAAAATCTATTTCATCGTTCACTCCAATCATCACGATCCAGATTGCGATAGCCAATGGCTTCAGCAATATGGTGACTCTGAACGCGCTCTGTACCTTCGATATCAGCAATGGTACGTGCCACCTTCAGAATGCGGTTGTAGGCACGTGCACTCAGATGCAGGCGCTCCATAGCCATACGGAGCATATTCAGACTAGCCTCATCGGGCTCACAGAACTGGTGAATCATACGTTCCGACATCTGTGCATTGCAATAGACACCCTTAAACTCCTTAAATCGCTCTTCCTGACGTTTACGAGCAGCAATCACACGAGCACGGATCATCTCACTGGGCTCACCCTGCTGCATCTGCGACAACTGGTTGAAAGGTACTACCGGCACTTCGATATGCAGGTCCATTCTGTCAAGGAGCGGACCTGAAATGCGGTTCATATAACGCTGTATCTGTCCTGGCGTACACACGCAATGGTGCGTAGGGTCGCCATAATAGCCACAAGGGCATGGATTCATCGAGGCCACAAACATAAACGAGCAGGGGTACTCGATGGTATATTTTGCACGACTGATGGTAATCTTTCTATCCTCCAATGGTTGGCGCAGCACCTCGAGTGTAGCACGTGAGAATTCTGGTAGCTCATCACAAAACGAAATAAGACAACCAGAGTTTGGCAATTTACTGATTAACAAATACTTGTAACCAGATTTTACTACCTTTTTAGCTGTAATATTTCTCCCCATAGCACCCTAATCAGTGACAATAATATCGATTTTTACTACCCCTAAGTTACTTTGATTCCTCTGTTTTCTTCTTCTCGGCTTCGGCTTTCAATCTTTCTCTTTCCGCCTGATTAGCCTTAGTAGCCTTAGCCACCTCGATTCTTGCTTTTAAGGCTTCATATTCATCTTCAAGAGAGGATAGCTTTGTGTAATCATCATATTGCTGAATAACCATATCAATGGCATCCAAATGCTCTTTAGTGCCCTTCTTTAGTACCTCCTTCAACTTATCCAGTTTAAGTTGTACCTTGGATTTCCCTCGCTTACCCTTCTTAGGGGGCTTCTTTTCATTCTTAACTTCTGCCATACTATATAAATTTATAAGTGATACTAATCAACTTTTAATCTTTTTCTTATCTCAAATTTAATATCTGACACCAATACTTGATAATCATCTACTAACCAAGTATCATCATTATCTTCTTCATCTTGATATAGATGAGCCATATAGCCTTCATAGATTGCATCATTGATTGCATTTTCAAAGACTTCATCATCAATATCAGCAACATCGTAGTTGGAAACAACCCAATCTTGATACTCATCATAATCAGTATCAACAGATGATTTCGCATATTCCTCTTTTGTCATAACTAAGAATATTAAATTAGTTGAACAATTACGGATGCAAAAATACAAACTAAATTTGTATTAAACAAAAAAAAATAAGGAAAATCTCAAAAAAGATTTCCCTTATTCAAAATATTGAGTATCAAAATGATGTATCTCGACCTCTATTGCAAATATATAAATAATATTTTAAAATTCCAAATTTTTGAAATATAATTTTAGAAAATGAGAGGTATTATTGACCTCTCATTATCATTTCTCGCTCATTAAACACTCTTCTCATAGCACGTGCTACAACATTACAACCTCGATATTTTTGTAATGTTTCATCCCATATTACTCCAGCAAAGGAAAACTTACAAGTAGCCTTATCTGAGTTTTCACACCATACTTTATCCTTATATTTTTCTAAAACATTTCTAAACTCTCCGCAATATAAATATTTCAGTCTCAAAATGAAATATTGATTTTTCCAACAATCTATTGCAGCGTTTTCTACACCGATAAGTTTTTTCTTTTTATTTACTACACTTTCATAGAAATACATACTTTGAGGTGTATTCTTAACGTAAAAACCATTTTTACAACTCATAAGATAATCAATTCTCTTCGTAATTTCTTCATCATCAAATCCAACTATTTTAGCCCATCTAACAATATTAATATAGAATAATAATTGTTCGGAAGAATGGAATTCTTTGCCATCATAAGGTATTTTAAAATCACCAGTATATAGGTTACTCATTATACCCTTTTCTCTTTCTACTTCATCCTTATTACCCTTATTTAATAATCTCGAATTGAAAAGTATTACATCATCTTTATCATAAAACATTTCATACTTTTCCTTTATTATATTATTACTACACTTTTTCATAACTGCTTTATTTACCAATTAAACGACCTCATACAAACAATTAAACTCTTCACAATAAAAAACCTCATTACCATTTTTATAACCAACAAATTCTTTCTTTAAATCCATCTTATCAATAAAATCCTTTTTTATCTTATATTGTGTTTCACCAAAGAACCAATTCATCAGTTTCGACTTAGGAATATTGTCCCCTTCTACGACAATTTCTTTTCTAATTATACTTTTATCAGATTCATCGATTTTATTTAAAAATTCTTCATCTTTTTCACCAACAATATCGTTTTCATATAAACCATTTGCACGTTTTTCTAATGTAGCAATTATGGCTTTATACAAATCAATTCCCTTAAATATATCCTTATTATCTCTTACAAAGGATTGTGCTCTCTTATATTGTTTGGTCAAATCAGACTGTCTATTTATCAGTTCGATTTCGTGTTTCTTACCATTAGTTTCTAAATTCATTAATACATTATTCACATATACCTTCTTAATTTTATCAGTTGTTTTTTTCATTGTTTGTATAATTTTAAGTTATCAAATATTTCAATTAGTATTTAGTTTTAGAGACAAAATATCACCACTGCAACAAAATTGCAATCACGTAAAATTAGCTAATTCATTAGTTTTAAGGTTACTCTAATTCGCTTAAAAACTTTCCAATGGTTGCTACTAAATGTTACTCGAAATATCCTCTTACCAATCTCAGTAACTCAACCGACCTATTGCAAAGATACGAAAAAAAATCGAAATATCCAAAAAAATTAACCTATATTCACAATTCCACAAAATTGATTAGGTTCACCAATTAACATGAATCATTGACTGCTAGCCTTGTTTTTGCTTCATCATTTAGTCTAAAAATCACATTCATTTACGTAAGCTAACTGATAAAAAGGTATGATTAGAGCCTCAACAAAAAGAAAAACCCTCATAAATAGAGGGTTTTCCAGAGATTCTAATATTCTTTTAGATTCAGAATCGAATAAGGAGGGGCTTTTCTCTATTGCATTATTAATTTATTCTTTTCATTGTGTATGTAGTCCTATCTTCATAATATGTTGGGTCTGAACCACCTGAGGTTCCATGAGAAATATTTGTCAGAACCATTTTGTCAGATGACAATTCGTCTATTGTATAATGCTCTGTCCATGATATTTCTTTTTTCAGCATACTATGGTAATAACTAAGGAATAAGTCTAATTCTTTACCTAAAAGTTTATATGTCCCATTTGTGCTTCCTTTGGTACATGCTCCATCTTCATATAATTTGATAGATAATGAAGTGTAGGGTTTTTCTTCATAATCTGTTCTCTCGTTAGTATTAAGATTGATACTATAACCATAATATGTAACAGATTGCCAATGACCAATGATGTTTTTTGTGGTTATTTCAAAATCATCACTTGAACAAGAAATACATAGAAGCATTGACACCACACCCAGTAATAAATTGATTTTCTTCATACTCTAATTGTTTTATGTTACTAATTTGCCCACAAAGATAGGTAATATATCGGCAACTTCCAAGTTTTGTATTCAAAAATGTTATGAAAATGAATATTTTTAGTGTTTTTCTAGGCCATTCCAGATATTTTTCCGAAATTTGTAGCCATTAATTAAAAACTTAATATTATGGGTCAAATAGTAACACAGTTCTCCGATGGGAGTTACCTAGAGTATGATAGAGGCTCTTTTGATGATTGGTGTGTTTATCTGTCACGTCCTAATGTACCACGCTATGCACCAAAGGACTATCAGTATTTCAAACGACTGCATGAGTATTCCTTAACTCATGGGTCACAGAAACTATATGATGATTTTGTTAATATCTACAACAAGACCACTAAAGAACGTTCAAACGCTGTATTCGATTATATCAAGGAAATTGCTAAGGGTTACGGTACTGATGAAATTAGTGTAGCCATAGATTTCTCTATCATCTATATGGGAATGGTAGCAGAAGAAAATAAGGCTTTCACTAGACTTGGTAAACGTGTTAAAAGGTTAGGAGTTTATCAAGTTCTTATTGATGGGATGGATTACAACACTGCTGCAAACTTTAGCAGAGGGAAAAAGTGGAGAGAGTTAGACGAAATATGTAGGTCTAAAGGTTTTTAATTATGCCAAGGAATATTAATACTGTTGGTGGTGGTGCTCAGACAAATGCTAATGGACTGCATTTTGAGCAAACTACTGAATTGAGAGATTTATTTGAGAATAGCGATGTATTCACATTGCTAGGTGACAACGTTTATAAAGACAAAGAGAAGGTTGCCACTCTCTATCAGAAGCACAAGCTTTACAAGAATCTACTTGAGCCCAAGAAAGTTGATTACACCAAAATTATCTCAAAGAAACTTTTGCCAGATGATGCAATTTTGGTTCATAAGACCAACACACTGTTCATCATTGAGAAAAAGTTTCAAAGTTCTAGTGGTAGCGTTGATGAAAAACTACAGACTTGTGATTTCAAGAAGAAGCAATACACCAAATTATTTAGCCCCCTAGGTATCAAAGTTGAGTATTGTTATTATCTGTCTGAATGGTTCAAACAAGGAGAATACAGAGACGTTAAGGAATATATTGAAGATGTGGGCTGTCGTTACTTCTTTGATGAAATTCCGTTGGATTACCTAGGATTAGAATAAGTTATGTACGCATATAACTCAAATTACTATTTCGAAGGTGCGTTACATCAGTTAAGACCTAAAAAGACTGCGATACACACCTATATACTGACTGATGGGACAATAGTAGCCATGTTCCAAGGTAGTAGAGGTGCGCATCCTGATTTGGATTTCGTTATCAAACTGCTGAGAGTTGGCAAAGACGAAAGACCAGAAACACCTCCCCATCTGTATTGGATTACTGATTTGATAATTAAGTCTCAGAAATATCCCAATGAGATTAGGGAAATAGTAGAATACTATATTTCATTCTATGATAGGTGTGTGCCTTTTGATTCTGTCGAGGACAGAAAGAACTATAAGCCTCAGACGGTGGATGTAATACTATCCAAGTATGGTCATGTAAAGGTTGATAAGACCTTACCAATTGATTACAATGCACTGATTATCGAATTATTCTGTTACTGCGAGAAACGAAATGAAGGTGCCTTTATGTTCAAAGAACTATTGAACAAACTAAAGGCTTTCATTGATGGTGATATTGACTATATGCACTTGCTGTCAGGCTTCAAATAGTCAATTCCATCAATAAGACCTTCTATTTTCTTGATGTAATACTCACTACCATTCTTCAACAGTTCCTCATACCTTCTCTTACTGAGTTCAAGGTATGATGGTTCTGTGTCAATGCCTATAAACTCTCTACAAAAGATGGATGCTGCAATACCAGTAGTGCTACTACCGCAAAATGGGTCTAAAACTCTATCACCAAGCTTTGTTGATGCTAAGATGGCTCTAGAAACTACTGATAGAGGCTTCTGTGTTGGGTGTTTACCGTTCAACTTCTCCCATCTTGAGATTGCATTAAACGTCCAAACATCTTTCATCTGTTTGCCACCATTAAGCTGTCTCATAAGGTCGTAATTGAAATAATGCCCAACCTTTCCACATTTCCTAGCCCATATAATGAACTCTGTTGAATGAGTAAAGAATCTGCATGAGAAATTAGGTGGTGGATTCTTCTTCTGCCATGTAATCGTATTGAGAATCTTAAAACCTAGTTCCTCTAGTACCTTGACAATGGAATATATATTGTGCATAGTGCCACATATCCACACAGTGCCACTAGGTTTTAGACTCTCTCTAACAGCCTTAATCCACTTATAATTGAACTCGTCAACATCAACAGTTCTACTATCCCAATCGCCTTTGTTTACTGATACAATCTTACCACTATTAATTGTAAGTCCACCATTTGAGAGAAAATAAGGAGGGTCAGCAAAAACCATATCTATATCCTTCACTGATGAAAGGACATCACAGCAATCTCCTAGATACAGTTTAAATGCGTTACCCTCGAAATATGCCATCTGCTTAGAAATTGGTTATGAGCAATTCGTTAATCTCTCCACGTTTATTACCTTTAGCATTGATGTTTCTCTTCGCCAAAACTCGATTAATATTATAATCTCTGTATAAATCATCAAAGAAGGTATTGGTATCATCAACACTCTTTGGGTCTGAATTACTCAGCATGAATTTGCCATTATGCGCATTGATGGCATCACAGAACCCCTTTAGGCGTATCTGCTGTTCATCATCGAAAGACATTGAACTATAGGAGTTGAAACTAGATGTTTCACTGATGGGCTTATAAGGTGGGTCAAGGTAGTAAAACGTCCTTTCACTGAGATACTGAAGAGTTTCTGCATAGTCTCCATTCAATATCTCAACCTTTTGCAAAAGTGCGCTATCATTTCTCAAATTATCCTCATCACAGATTTTGGGATTTGCATATTTGCCGAATGGTACGTTGAAAAGATTTTTTCCATTTACCCTATACAAGCCATTAAAACACGTTCTATTTAAGAAGATGAATAATGCAGCCAATCTAACATTTCTTTCTCTAGAAGCCAAATCTCTAGCGTTATACTCTACTCTGATTTGGTAGTAATATTCACTTCTTTCTTCTTGAGTGGGTCTAGCCTTATACTCAGAATCAAGTGCTTTTAATTCTGTAATCAGACCTTCTACGTCATATTTGATTATTTGGTAGAGGTTCACCAATTCAGTGTTTAAATCATTTATAACCACTTGTTTGATGTTTGGATAGTTACTTACTAGCCAAAACATTACAGCACCACTACCGATGAATGGTTCTACGTAGGTATCTATATTATCCATATTTGGAAGATGGGCTGAAATGGCATCTATAAGCTGTCCTTTACCACCAGCCCATTTCAAAAATGGCTTCCCTTGTATAGGTTCTTCAAATAAACTCAATTCTTTCATGCTGCAAAATTACTCTTTTTATTTGGAAATCTAGTTAATAATATGATTTTATTGTGATTTATTTGTGATGATTGCGCCGGATCGGCGCAATCATATAACCATTTTAAAAATCTAAAAGGTCATAAGTATCTAACAACTGAGACTCTGTAATCCCCAAATAGGTTCGTGTGACTGATACGGAGGCGTGATTCATCAGAATGCTTAGTTTTTGCAAGGCTAGAGAGGCATCATTTCCACTCTCCTTATAGACCTTCAGAGCCCAACACTTACGAAGTGAATGTGTCGAAAAGTGCTCAATTCTTACGTTATATTTCTTCTTTATTTCTTTCAGTAAAATGTTGATACGCTGTGTTGAATACACCATCTTCTTTCTCGACAAGAAACACTTTTCATTTTCATTGGTGATATGCAAGGCATCATAACAATCTTTGATATGCTTTTGAAATCCCTTGTTTATCTTAACAACCCTTCTCTTACCTGTTTTCTTCTCATAGATAACGAACTTATCATCATCGAGCAACATTGCCCACGTAAGACTCAAAGTGTCCGAAATGCGTAAACCAAAAAACGAGGAACAACCAATAAGTAACGAAAGACGGTAATCACCATCCCTATACAACTTTCTCACTAGTGATAACATAACGTCCCAATCCAAAGCGTTGCTCGTCCTATATTCGTGAAATTCTTGCTTCATAATCCTATGTTTTTATTAGTTCAACAATGTTTTTGAATGTATCTCTTATTACTCATTTCGTAACTATCTGATTTTCAATTCATATTCATTTCTATAAACAAATTGAATATTCTATTTAATATAACTGTATGATTATATGTTTTGTGAAGGATGGGGATTTCTCCCCATTCCTTTTAGTTCTCAATCGTACCGATGAATCTCTCTTCTTTGAATCCTCTCCAAGACATCTTCTCAAGGTCAAGGTAGGCAAACATACCGTAATACTTCTTAGGAATACCAGTACCCTTCACGTTTGCCTCTACTGCTTGTGGCTGCAATGTACCAACAGCAACACGTACACTGCCATCCTTCTTCATATAGGCAAATCTTACGACCTCACCACGCATCATGCGTTTCTTCATTGTCTCAAGGGCGATACCCTTACTTGTGGCTGTAAGCATATCCACGTGGTTCAAAACGATGTTCTTTGCTGCGTAACGAGCAATCTCATTGGTGCTAACTGTTGAAATCTGCTTCATAACTAAATCTCCTATCTGATTAAATTGTTAAACTTATAATGCTGCTTTGTTCTCTTATGCCTCACGCTCTGCTTGGCACTTGTCGTAGAATGCTAGCCACTTTCTATCTCTCTCAGTCTCTACATAGACCAATTCTACTTTAGTTGTACCGTTTGAATAAGTGAGGAATACACCACCAGTACCTTGAGCACGTCTAACCATCTTGAAACCCTTTGCGGTTGCTCTGCTGATTAAATCATCAGATACCTTCTTCATTTCTGCATAAGTACCATCCATATAGTTCTTATACTGACCTTTGCCGTTTACTTTGAAATAGATGCCCCACATAACTGATACTTTTTAAATTGTTAATATTACTATCTGTTTGACATTGCAAAGATACAAATAATATATTTAAAGTGTACACTTTTATATTCGTTTTTAAGATTGTTTTTGAATATAAGTGTACACTTAAATTTCATTAACATTTAAAGTGTACACTTTATAAAAATAATGCTTACCTTTGCAGAAAATTCTAAAGATATGAATACAGAAGAAAAGAAGCGTAGGGGCAGACCTTCAACTGGTGTAACAACCGTTGATATACACTACAAAATGTCATCAGACTTGTTTAGTGCCTTACCTAGTGACGTTAAGCGAAATACGTATATCAATGATGCTGTGAGGGCTAAAATGAAAGAAGATGGTTACATCTGATTATAAAATTATAGTAGAAGATAAACGCACCAAAGCGTTTGTTTTGACTAGTAAAATCGTTGGAATTGCCTTTATTTAGGCATTTCTTGGCTTTTTGTGGCTATTCCCACAAACCTACCGTGCGTGTGAATTTCAACAAAAAAGGAGGCTTAAAATAGCCTCCCAATAAACTAGTCATAAAAGTTAACCTTGCAGATAAAAGTTTGAAGGTACTCAATTTCTGCATCGGTTAATTCAACATAATAGACTTTCATCCAATGAATAAACCTATGTTTCATTTCAATCTTTGTTGCAAGGTCTTTCTCGTTCTCGTATCTCTTAACTAGGTCTTTATATTTCTGACGTATTACGTAACTTGGTGTCATACAACTTGTTAATTTCTTCTCTGATTATTTCTTTAAGTAATCCCTCTTTTTGCATCAGTGACTTGATATAACCCTTAATATCCAAATCCTTATTGTTCCCTAGAAATTCGTCCATTGTCATTCCACTATTGGCTTGCTGTTGTTGATGAACCTTTGCCCAATAATTCTTGTGAGATTGGCTCATTTTTTGGCGACTCTGTAAAGAATGTGACCGATTTGCCATCGGATTCAAAATTCCCTTTCTTGATGGTCGTGTACTTGGATTCTGATTGTTATTCGTATCGTTCATATTACTTTTCAATTTATAGATATAATTATTACATGAATTATCTTTGAATTATATTCATAAATATATGGCATTTTAGAAATAATCCTAGAAATATTTGCTTTTTTCGATAATTTTCTATATATTTGCATTGAGCCGATGTTTTATATAATACTTGAAAAACTCTGATAGAGAATCTTTATTAAGTTGATGATTACATCTGTGAATGGGTTGATGGGGTTTCATCTGAGCGGTTTAATCTTCCCCATCAACCTTTAATTAAAAACCGCTCAATAGATGAAAATAATAAGATTAAACTAAATTAGTTATGGTAAATTACACTAATGAAGAATTACTAGAGGTTCTGCCCCCTAGCCTAAGAGAATCTAAAGAACTGACAACTAAACAAAAGGTCGTACTAGGTCAGTTGGTTATTTACAACGGTCTTGAGATAGTAAAGAAAGATGGCTACTTCTACCGTTCTAATAAGGACTTGTGCAATGATTGTGACGTTCAAGAAAAGACATTGATTGCAGCCGTTAATAAACTAGTTATGTTGGGTTTCATTGAAAGAAAAAGTGGTTCAAGAAAAGATGGTGCATCACTGTACCGAATTAATCAGAAGTTGATAGTCGATTACTGTAGAACACCAATTGATGATAACTGTAAAAAGGAAATAGACAATCACAGTAATGATTACAGTAAACAGATTGTTGAAATGACCAATAGAATCAAAGAACTTGAGATTACTGTAAAAAGACTAGTAGAGAGAATTACAGTAATTGAAGGTAAGAATTACAGTACAGAAGAAGATATAGATAAAGAATTAGATAAAGAGAATAATATATTAAATAATATAGAAAAAACTGAGGGCAATAAGGAACTTGAGATAGTAGAAAGTCTTACAGAATCTCAACAAACCCTTACGGAATCTCTTATGGAGAAAGCTATTAAGATTGAAGAAACACATATACCAAGCGAAGATGAACAATACCAACAGTGGTTTCAAGTCATAAGTCCTTATCTCAAGGAACTAGAGAGTGTAAGAACACTAGAGCAATTTAGGAACATCAAGAATAGACTATCTCAAAGTGGAAGTGAGTATTTAGATAGCCATGAAGATACAAGTCCAACGGTTATTGAAAAGATGAACAAAGTGGTAGGCTCTGCATTGAGAGACAAGAAAACAAAACTGATTCCAGATGAAATGGAAATATCTGAGTACCTATCTGTAGTTCAAAATTACGGTTCTCTGCAGCATTAGTTCTGCAAGGTGGATAGTTATACCTCCTAGGCGAGAAAACGGCTCTACGGCTCTAAAAACATCCTTATACCAAGCCTCAACAATATACTTCCTAGGCAAAATGAAGGAGGACCCCCTCAGAGATTCCAATGGAGGTCCTCCAGAATTTAACCAACAGATGTCATGAATTGGTGAATTTTTCAATTTGTGCTTTGAAATGAAGGAGGACATAGATGGGTGGTGGCCCTATTGGGCTACCTCAGTAGCTACCCCTAACCACATCACCGATTACCCTTTTGTTTTCTATACTCCTTAACGGCTTCTTCTCTATTCAAATACTTAACCTTGGCAGACAAGAAAGCTAGTTCTTTATCAATCTCTGCTAACATTTGTTTCTTTTCTTCACTAGTCAGTTTCTTATGCTTCTTTATTTTATACTTTCTATTGTAAAGGTGTTTCTTCTTTAGGGAGATTTCCTTATAAGTTTCATCCTTCACCACATAAGGGACTGTGGTAGGCAAACCAGTGTTATACTTCTTTCTCCATTCCTTATATTTTGCATCTTGTTCCTTGGCTTTATCTGTTAACTCCTCTAGACGTTCAAACGGTATTAGCAGTGGGTCGGTCTTAATCAGTTCTTTTGCATCTACTATTACAGAACTATCTTTGTACCTCAATACATTATCCCTCATGTCATAATAGAACAGACTACGAGTAAAGATTTTGATTTTCTGTTTCATCAGTCTATAAGAATACAGAAAACACTCTTTAGTACCATCAACAAAATTGATTATAATTACATTAATACTTGGGGTTAGGTTAAACACATGTACCTTCTCAATTACAGTTACAAACAATTCTCTTAATGTAGATAAATTACGTTCATCCATCAACTTTGTGAGAATCTTGTCTGCATTAGAACCTACATTCAGTTTCTTAGTGTTTAAAATGTTCTGTTGAGTTAATCTGTATTTCTTGTTGTTTAAGTTTATTTTCTCATCTTCTATCTCAGCTATCATGGATTCATATACGGCTACCCTATTCTTATCATCAGCATGTTTTACAGTTTGCTTAACCGCTTCTGCATAGTTCTTATCAAGTTCGTCTGACTTCTTTTCATATTCTGCTATAAGTTTGTTGTTAGTCTTAATCTCCTCTTTTAACCTCTTTTCTTCTTTAGGACTAACTTTGAAAAAGTTGCTTACTACACCTTCTTTCCCCTCCACAACATCAAGTCCACCTTTTTGCTTAACCACTAGTGCTACTGCTGCTTCAATATTTTCTTTAGACACGCCTCTTAAACCACATTTTACACCTTCTTCCACCGATGAACAATAGTAGTGGTTATTTAGACCAGTGAAATGACCGTACATTCGCCTCCCACAGTTCCCACAAAACAGCAAACCGCTTAACAAGTAAGGGTGTTTGGTGCTTTCTTTTTTTGAACGAAAGCTTATAGCATTACGCTCTAACATTGCAGATACAACTCTCCATTGCTCCGTACTTATGATTGGTTCTATGTAGTAAGTTTGCTTGTTATACGTTCTTTCACCCATGTACCATTTGTTATGTAGATAGTTAGAAATGGTAGAACCTTGCCATTTAATACCTACTCTTTTAATTGGTACAACTGAGCCTTTTCTACGGTATGTTTCTTGATACCCTTTAAACTTGGGTGAATTGAGTCTATAACTGTTAGCAGAAGGTATATTGTTAGTGTTAAGATACTCCGCTATTCGGTCAATAGTATTTCCTTGAGTGTATAGGTCAAAGATTTTATGAATAACTTCTTCTCTATCTTCATCTACTCTAATTTCTTTTCCTCGCTCAGTTTTAACCACACAGTAACCATCGCTTAAATGACCTACGTACATACCTTCTTTAGCGACTTCATTTCTTCCTCGCATTGTACGTTCCTTCATTTTTCTGATTTCAACTTTTCCATAGGTTGCCGCACCAAATACGTAACTAGTAGTTTCTTCTAGTTCTTCTTTGGTTTCCCTATCTAAAGTCCACATTTCTGCATCATAGATATACATAGGGATTTTGCGGTCAGTAAACCACTTGACACGTTCTACCAAGTTGTATGGGTCACGTGAAATTCTTGTGAGCTCAAATGTGTAACAAACATCTACCTTGTGTTCTTCTACTGCATCCATAAGGTCTTGCAAACTCTTACGGATTGGCTTCTTTGCATCAAGACCACTTATCTGTTCTTGAAAGATTAGTTCATCAGTTACCTCGTAACCGTCCTTAATGGCACGTTTTTTAAGGACTGCCACTTGACTTTCCAACCCTAATTTAATCTGTTGAGGTGTACTAACTCGACAAATGAGTGCTGCACGTTGTTTCTTTGCCATCCTTAACTAGTTCAATGATTACGGATGCAAAGATACAAAAAACAAACAAAAAGGTAGTAATTTCTTTATGTAATTATTGTTAAATCATCCCATTGCAAAAGAGCACCCCATTATGGGCCAGGCTCACCTCACCAGGCTGCGCTTTCTGCGTACCACCCGTCATAGCCACCTGCGATATGGTGTGGTGCGGACTGCGGAAAGGACGTTGTGATATCAGTGAGGTACCACTGGGCAGGATGCCTGCCACAGAGTGTATCTGGGTAGTTTCTAAGCTCTCGGCCAGCGACAATGGCGGCAAGATACTAGGCAGACGCTTGGCCATCATCGACTTACCGCTTCCTGGAGGACCAATCAGTATCACATTGTGCCCACCAGCAGCAGCTACCTCCAAAGCACGCTTCACGCTCTCCTGACCTCGCACATCGGCAAAGTCAAGATCAAAGGCATACTGGTGAGCGTAAAACTCCTTACGTGTATCAACAATGGTAGGTTCGCAGTTCTCGCCACCGTTCAAAAAAGCGATAACATCGGCAATATTTTCCATGCCATACACCTCAAGCTGATTTACTACGGCTGCCTCGCGCACATTCTCCTTGGGCACAATCAGACCTTTAAATTTCTCCTTGCGTGCACGGATGGCTACCGACAGCACACCACTTACGGGTTTCAGTTTGCCATCCAAGCCCAACTCGCCCACCATCATATAATCCTTCAGCGCATCTTCCTCTACCTTACTGTAGGCAGATAATATACCGATAGCCAATGGCAAGTCGTAGCCACTACCCTCTTTACGGATGTCGGCAGGACTCATATTAATTGTCAAATCGGCTGTTGGGGCTTTATAACCAATATTCTCGATAGCTGCGCGAATACGGTCGTAACTCTCTTTAACTGCGGTGTCGGCCAAACCAGACAAGTGGAACGAAGTGCCTCTTGTCAGATTAACCTCGATGGTTATGGTGGTTGCTTCGAGTGCGGTAACGGCTGCACTATAGGTTTTAACAAGCATTGTTTATTCGATTAATTCCTTGATTTTATTGGTCAGATCCTGATAGTTCAGCGTGCGTGCCACTATCTTGCCTTGACTGTCGATAACAATGTTATCAGGCAGATAAGTCATACCTAACTGTTGCAGTATAGGCGACTCCCACATGCGCCCATCGCAAATGGTGCTCCATTTTACGGAGTCGCGATCCACGATATGCTGACAGTCTTTCACACTGCCATCCACGCTGATGCTCACCACCTTCAGCTTGCCAGGGTTATCACGCTGCATGCGTGCCAATAGTCCCTGAATGCTTATGCTCTCGTAGTTCCACGAAGACCAGAGACTGATTACATTTACCTTGCCATTAAGATCGGCCGACGATACAGTCTCGCCTTTCAATCCTTTGGCCGAGAATGAAGGCAGATGTGCGCCCTGCTTAACAGCGCGTAAGGTACCTAATTTCTTCAAGAGGGCAGCCACCTCCTTATTATCGGGCTGAGCCTTCATAATCATATTTCCCAACTTCTGTATATTATCATAGTCGGGATTAGGCACCATTACAAAATATTTGGTAAGCAGATAAGTGCAGATAGGCGACTCAGGACGCTCGTAAATATACTGCGTAGCTGTGCCTTTCACACCTGGGGGCATCATCGCACTGGTTTTCAGGCGGAATGCCGTCATTTCTTTGTTGATATTGGTGCCCTTAACTTCCGTTTCCTTCAGGTGAACAGCGTCGCCTTCCATGGTGATGGTAACGCCAGGCTCAGCAAAAACAGGAATCTCAGAGAAGTTAGGGAACACCACGATGAGTGTAGTAGGTTCGGTGATGTCGGCCTTATAGGTAAACTCACCCCTACACACTCCGATGGTATCCAGTTTTTGGGCGCAATTAAGCCCATAGACGTAGAGTTCTCCTTGATTGAAGCCCTTAAAACTGCCCTCTATCTTAAACTTCTTCTGGCCATCGCCACAAGAGCACAGTAAGAATGCTGCTACAAGAGCAAGGAGACACGTCTTTTTCATTATTTATTTCTCAATATTCTTCAGTTCGATATCGTTAGCTGCATACTTGGCAAAAGCAGGATCCTTCTTGATGGCTTCCTTCAGTGCCTCGGCAGCATCGGCATTGTTACCCATACGGGCACTCATCAGTGCCTTCAGATACTCTGACACAGCATCAGGGTTCTTGATGTACTTCAGAGTAACAGCAGCAGATACGTAATCGTGGTTCAGGATCTGAGCCAGCACAGCGCTGTTTGAGTAAACCTCTGCAAAGTTCTCCTCAGCCTGAGCATAGTTGCCTTTAGCCAGGTTCAGGTTACCCATAATCTCTGCCAGTCCGTTAGCATCGGTAGCAGCAGCGATATAACGCTCAGCGGTAGCTACGTCGCCATCCTTCAGAGCCAGCAAACCAAGGTTCGCATTAGCCTCAGGCACGTTTGTAGCCTTCTGCAGATACTGCTTGGCAGCCTCGTAGTTACCCTGCTCGTACTCGATGGTAGCCAGGTTGTTGTAAGCACGATAGTCGTTAGGATAAACCTTAGCGGCAGTCATGTAAACCTGCTTTTTCTCATCGGCATTAGTCTTCAGAGTTGCACCATACAGAATCTCCTCGATGCTCAGCTTGGTAGCATCGTTCTGGAGCTGTTCCAAAATCTGCTCGTCGCTACGTCCGATAGTCTCGTAGTTGATGGTGAGACGCGCACGGCGCAGCTCAGGCAGAACGCCATCAGCCAACTCACGGAAAGCGGTTGAGATATTCTTGATCTGCTGCTCACGCTCCTGTGGATCCTTATACATAGAGAGCACGCGCAGGATAACCTCCTTATCCTGAATGTTGCTGGCCTTAACCAACTCCTGGAATCCCTCCCAGTCCTGAGCAGTGTACTTAGCATCAACAGGGGCATCGAGCTTAATCTTCTTAAGCTCCTGATTTACGTACTTCTCAGAAACTTTCTGACGCTCGCCAGCCAACTTATCGTTAATGCTGAAACCGCCATCGGGCGAAGCATAGGCCGAAACCTCGATATTGTCGAGATTCAACTTCTCGCGATCATTGTTAATCTGCTTGAGCATACGAACAAACTCCTGAACCGAGTTGTTCTTGAGCTCGCTCTTACGCAGCTTAGCCTGCTGGATGAGGAACTTGATGTTAGCATCCAACTTCTTCTTAGTGATACGCTGATAAGCATCGGGAGCTACAGCAGCCTGAGTAGTCAGGATAGTCTGCTTGTAGAGCTCAGAGGTAGCGATAACGCCATCGGCCACCTTAACAGCAGGCACCTCCATCTTCTTGTTACCAATGCGGGCATCGAATGTGAGGAACATCTCAGCCTTGTTGTCGCCAGCGTAAGCAAAGCTGGTCTTCATGGTGTAGTTACCACCCATCTTGTAGTTGATGGTCTGATCGTTACCACGCACGCTCTCGCCCTGGAAAGTGGCAGTGGTACCCTTCTCAACTACACCATTCGAATAGCGCAGTTCGGGCACGACTGTAACTACAGCCTTCTTTTTCATATACTTCTCGGGGAAATGGCCGTTGATAGTTGCAGGAACGGCACCTTTTTGAGTCTCGAGTGGATTTGGTGTTACGGTGAAGTTATCTGCTGATAATTCGCCAAGTTTTGAACACGATGTAAACATCATCAGCGTAGCTGCTGACAGTAGTAGAATTTCTTTTTTTTGCATAAAATAAAGTCTCAGTATTGTTGTGTGCCGCGAGCGGGACTCGAACCCGCACAGCCGTTTAATGGCCAAGGGATTTTAAGTCCCTCGTGTCTACCATTTCACCATCGCGGCGCCTTTTTTGCGGTGCAAAGGTAAGTTTAATTATTGGAATCACCAAACTTTTTATCTTTTTTTAATTCCAAACCCTCAGAATACCGCCATCTAAGCCCACTTTATACCTGTAAAGTGCTATTCCTGCGTTACCTTCGGCCAATACACCGTTGTTCACATTGTATGTTCGGTTGCATTTGCTACAATGCAGATACAGACCACTATTCTGCCATGTCAGCGGATAATTTCGTCCACCCAGTTCCTTCAAACAGTTGGCACACTGTCCCTCATAAGCCACCAGTATATTATCATAGCTGCTCACACCCACAATAATACAATTGTTGGCGCCTAACGCATAAGTTTGTCGCGATTCGCGCTCAGTAGTCAGACGGATATCCTCGGTGGCACCATCAAAATTACGTGTCGTCTTCAGGTGGCGCACACCTTGCTGCACACTCGTCTCAATTTTCATAAACTGCCCAGGGGTTGAGAGCATAGCCGTTAGCTGACAAGGCAAGGGATGCAACGTAGGATCGAACACAAACCTACACTCGTACTCGCGATAGATATTCTCATCGCCCACACAAGCCATCAGCAAGGTGCAGAGTAAGAGTGTCAGACAGCGTTTCATGCCAACAGTTTCTTTTCGGCCTCGGTCATACGCTCAAAGTTAAAGCCCTTCAGCGTCTGCTCCATCAAAGCCTGAATCTGGTCGTTGCACAGATTGCCGATGCTACCCTCGTGGGTGTGGTGTATATCATGACAGGCCTTAAACTCGCCAGCTTCGATATCAAGACCTACCTTTTTGTAGGCATCGCGGAACGGCATGCCATTAGCAGCCAAGCGGTTTACCTCCTCAACCGAGAACATCGGATCGTACATGGGGTTATCAAGAATATGCTCGTTAACCTCAATCTTATTAATAATGTATGCACACATCTGCAGACAGTCCTTCAGTTCGTCAAAAGCAGGTAGGAACACCTCCTTGATAATCTGAAGATCGCGGAAGTAACCCACAGGCAGGTTGTTCATCATGAGCATAATCTGCTGGGGCAGCGACTGCAATTTGTTCGACTTGGCACGAATCAGCTCAAACACATCAGGATTCTTCTTGTGCGGCATGATGCTCGAACCTGTGGTACACTCCTTGGGCAACTTGACGAACGAGAAGTTCTGCGAGTTGAACAAACAGGCATCAAACGCCATCTTAGCGATAGTACCAGCAATGGTAGCTATAGCAAAACCTACGTTGCGCTCCATTTTTCCGCGTCCCATCTGGGCATACACCACATTATAATCCATCGAGTCGAAGCCCAACAGATTGGTGGTCATCGTACGGTTCAGGGGGAACGAACTGCCATAACCAGCAGCACTACCCAAGGGGTTGCGGTTGGTCATCTTATAGGCAGCCTGCAGGAACAACATATCATCGGCCAGACTCTCGGCATAAGCACCAAACCACAAGCCAAAACTTGATGGCATGGCAATCTGCAGATGGGTATAGCCAGGCATCAGCACATCCTTGTACTGATTACTCTTTTGGATGAGCTCATCGAAAAGACTCTTCACCTCATCGGCAATCTCCATCAACTCATGACGTGTAAACAACTTCAGATCTACCAGCACCTGATCGTTACGTGAGCGACCTGAGTGTATCTTCTTACCCATATCGCCCAACTTACGTGTCAGCAGCATCTCAACCTGCGAGTGTACATCCTCCACATCGTCTTCAATCACAAATTCACCTCGCTCGGCCAGGTGGTAGATGTTCTTCAGCTCGGCCAACAGCTGGGTCAGTTCATCCTTTTCCAGCAGTCCGATGCTTTCCAACATGGTGATGTGAGCCATAGAGCCCAGCACGTCGTACTTAGCCAGATAGAGGTCCATCTCGCGGTCGCGACCAACAGTAAAGCGCTCTATCTCCTTGTTGACTTCAAAATTCTTTTCCCAGAGTTTCATCTTTCACTATTCACTAATCACTATTCATTTATTCATAGTGTACCATTGCAAGAGCTTCGGCTATCTTCTCAACGCCTTCCTGCAAAGGTTTCTCTACCATGCTTTTGATAAATGGATTCAATTCAGCCTTAACCGTCACTTTCATTTTCGATGAGTTCTCATCTACAGGCAACACCTGCACCCATACATTGAAGGGAACTGGACTCTGAACCGTTTCGAACTTTACGCACTTAGGCTCTTCGCGATCACAGATACGCAGTTTCAGTTCGCCTACAGGAGCCACATTAATGCTCACGGTGTCGGTATCAAAACTAAATCCCTGCACCTTATCCTCGGGCACACGGTCGCGCACCTTCTCCAGATTGGTCAGATCGCTGATATTATTGTAGACAGCCTGCTGCGAGTAAGGAACCAACTTCACGCTGCTCTCAAACTTACTTTCTCCTCCGAATAATCCCATATTACTTTGAACTTTGAGGTTTGAACTTTAATCCTGCTTCCAGGTATCAGGACTCTTACGCCACTCAGCCAGAACAGCCTTGTCCTCTTCCTTAATATAACCAGTCTTGGCAGCCTCTTCGATCACTGCCTCATAGTTGCTCAATGTAATCAGCTTCACGCCAGCCTCGGCAAAAGCCTTCTCTGCTACAGGGAATCCGTAGGTAAACGATGCTACCATACCAATTACCTCAACACCATAGTCGCGCAGTGCCTGAACAGCTTTCAGACTGCTACCGCCAGTAGAAATCAAATCCTCCACTACAACCACCTTGGCACCTTTCTTAATCTCGCCTTCAACCTGGTTACCCATACCATGATCTTTTGGCTTTGGCCGAACATAGCTGTAAGGCAAGCCCAGCTCCTCGGCTACGAGTGCACCCTGTGCAATGGCACCAGTGGCCACACCTGCAACAGCCTCAGCCTCAGGAAAGTTCTCCTGAATAGCATGACAAAGCTCCAGCTTTACGAACGAACGCAGACGTGGGAACGAAAGCGTCTTACGATTATCAGTATAAATAGGCGACTTCCAACCCGAAGCCCATGTAAACGGGTCGTTTGGCTGCAACTTGATGGCCTGAATCTCCATCAGTTTCTGGGCAAATTGATTTTTGATTTCCATAACGTTATTCTGTATTTTGGGTGCAAAGATAGTGTAAATCAGGCGAATAACCAAATTATTACCTATCTTTTTGTATAGCCAAGCGCCAGAACACTTATCTTTATGCCACCATTCTGGGCTATTTGCTTAGCACAAGCTGTCACAGTAGCGCCTGTGGTAACCACATCGTCAACCACTAGCAGATGTTTCGTCCCTTCAGGAATCTGGTTCAGCGCAAACATCTGGTCCACATTCTCTGCACGGCTCCATCTGCTCTTCTTGGTCTGACTCTCCACAAAATCCACTCGTCTCACCACATCGGTCCAAACAGGCAATCCAGTAATCTCACTAACACCTTGAGCAATGGCATCGCTCTGGTTATAGCCACGCTGGCGCAAACGTTTCTTAGCTAATGGCACAGGCACTATACCTTCTATTCCTTCGAAGAATCCTGCACTTTGCATCTCTTTAGCCAACATTCGACCAAGAATCACACCAACCTCGGGATGATCCTTGTATTTAAGCTGATAAATCATGTTGGCAGTATCAGAATGGGCTTCGTAATAAAAATACGCTGCAGCACGTTCGATGGGAATCAGATGCCAGAAGCTTTTCGCCATCTCATTATCATAGGGATTAAGCCCAAAGCCAGTACGTGGCAGATGAAAGTGGCATTTCATACAAATAACCTCTTCGGTAGCCGACAGTCGGCGACCGCAAACCACGCAAGTGCGTGGCGAAATGAAATCCAGTAGTCGTCGCCAGATACTAATCCATTTCATCGTCAATATCCATCTCTTCGTCAACATCCAGACATTGACGAATTATACTATAGCCGAATCCACGACTCAAGGCAAAACGCACCAGTTTCTGATTCAACTCATAATCGTTGGCCGCCTTAATGCTTTTGCGTTTCTGTTTCAACAGCGGCACCAGCACTTTCAGGTACTCCTCATCATCGATTTCGTCGAGCACACGCTGCTGTATGTCATCATCTATACGCTTCATCCAGAGCGCCTGCTGTACCTTGCGACGCCCCCATTTGTTATAACGTACCTTATCCTTTACAAAAGCACGGGCATAACGTTCATTATCTATATAGCGTTCTTTGGTAAGACGCTCCACCACACGGTCCTGCGCCTCTGGGTCCATCCCCCACCGTTTCATCTTATCACGCATCTCCTGCTCGCAGTGTTCGGCCTGCGCACAAACTGCCGCCAACTGCAGATAAGCCTCTTGTTCTGTTTTCTCCTTTGTCATGCTTTTGTTGCTTTTATAAATCTTGTTTTGCCGTATTGGTCGTCAATCTTCGCGATATCTACAAAGCCTAAGGTCTGCAGATTATCTACAATGGAATCGGCATAAATGGGATTAATTTCGTAATACAATCGTCCACCCTGCTTTAAGGCTGATATGGCGTAATGCATGATATGGCGATAGAACAGCAACGGATCATCGTCGGGCACAAACAGGGCTGTATCAGGTTCGTATTTCAGCACATTTTCTTCCATTTCATTGGCTTCCTTCCGGCAGATATATGGCGGATTGCTTACGATTACATCCCATCTGTCAGTCTCTGTCTCCAAAGCCAAAGCATCACGTTTCTCAAACTTCACATCGGCACCAAGCGTCTGAGCATTATGCTGAGCAATGGCCAGCGCATCTTCAGAAATATCCCAAGCCGTAACTTCAGAGTCGGATATATCCAATGCCAATGTAATAGCGATACAGCCGCTACCTGTACCTATATCCAAGATATCCCTGCCACCGTTGTTAACAATTAAATGACACAATTCGGCCGTTTCCGGGCGGGGGATCAACACGCCAGGCGCTACAAAGAACTGACGATCACAGAAGTCGGCCACACCCAAAACATACTGCACAGGTTCGGCTTTTTCGAGTCTTTGCATGATTTTTTCGAGTTCTGCTTGGTCGTTTGCCGATAATTGTGTAACTTTGCCACAATAAATATCGGCAGTAGACAGGCCGAAGCGTACATCAAGCACCCAACGGACAAGGGCTTTCGCCTCGCCGGCATCGTAAATCTTGCAGAGTCTTTGGCAGAGTTCTTCGTAATTCATGGTGCAAAAATACAAAAAAGTAGTGAATAGTGAATAGTGAATAGTGAAAATAATATGATAGACGACAAAAAATTCATGCGACGCTGCATTCAGCTGGCTATAAACGGACAACTGAACGCCAAGCCCAACCCCATGGTGGGCGCAGTTATTGTGCATAACGGCCGTATTATTGGCGAGGGTTACCACGTGCGATGCGGTCTGGCTCATGCCGAGGTAAATGCCTTTGCATCTGTACGAGCAGAAGACGAAGCCTTATTACCCGAATCAACCATCTACGTATCGCTGGAGCCATGTTCGCATTATGGAAAAACACCCCCCTGTGCCGACTTGATTATCAAGAAAGGTGTACGTCGCGTGGTTGTGGGTTGTATCGATGAATTCGCCGAAGTTCAGGGGCGAGGTATCCAGAAACTGCGCGATGCAGGCATCGAAGTAGAAGTAGGTGTACTTGAGGCCGAATGCAAGGCATTGAACCGTCGGTTTTTCACATTCCATCGCGAAAAACGTCCTTACATTATCTTGAAATGGGCGCAAACCGCCAATGGTTTTATCGACAATCATCACCAGCCCGTACAGATTTCGAGCGACTTTACTAAGATGCTTTCGCATAAACTGCGTGCTGAGGAGGATGCAATTCTAGTTGGTCGCGTTACCGATGAGCGCGAACATCCGCAGCTGAATGTACGCGAATGGTACGGACCTGATCCCAAGCGCATGGTGATAGATCGTGCTCACCCGCTAAATCTTGAGAGCTTACATGCTCAGAACATCCAGTCGATTATTGTCGAAGGCGGTACCGAAACTTTGCAATCCTTTATCATGCAAGACCTCTGGGACGAACTCCGTGTTGAAACCAACACATCACTGACCGTTAGCGATGGTACGCGCGCACCACAGATTCCTGCTAGCGCCCAAGTGGTAAGCAGTCATACCTACGACAAAAATGTGATTGTAGTTTATCAGCGAAAAAACAAATAGTTATTTTCTACCAAAATCGGCAGGCACCTCACCCCACTTCTGTGTTTCCCATTTAATGATGGGATTACGGTACTGGTGGGTACGTAACCAGTTCTCGGCTCTTGCAATAATTTGGAAGAGCTGTTCGGTTTGTGGGGTGCGTTCAAGTGTAGTTTTACATTTGCCTTTCGACACCCATAGAATGGCATTATAACTATCCGAATAAATGGTTTTATCGTGCCATCCCTTTTGCCAACAAAGTGCCAAGGCATGCACAATAGCCAAGAATTCACCGATATTATTTGTGCCTTTTACAGGACCAAAATGAAAAACCCTTGCGCCTGTAGTCAGATCAATACCCTGATACTCCATCGGTCCAGGGTTTCCGCTACAAGCAGCATCTACTGCAAAAGCGTCTGCCCTTACCTCCATTGGCAAGGGCAGAACTGTATCGTGTCTATAATCTGGGGGATTCTGCATATTACATACGCTCAGGAACTTCGATGCCCAGCAGGCCCATACCGTTCTTGATAATCTTGGCTACATTCTTTGCCAGCATCAAACGTACTGCCTTCTTCTGCTCATCGGGTTCGTTCAGAATGCTGTAATCGTGATAGAACTGGTTGAACACCTTGGTAAGCTCGTAGCAATAGTTAGCGATACCGCTTGGCGAGTAATCCTTACCAGCCTGCTCTACAGCAGCACCAAACTCGTTCATCTTCTGGATAAGCTCCACCTCTTTGCTAGAAAGACTA
Source organism: Xylanibacter ruminicola Ga6B6 (assembly GCF_000687715.1). Lineage (GTDB taxonomy): Bacteria > Bacteroidota > Bacteroidia > Bacteroidales > Bacteroidaceae > Prevotella > Prevotella ruminicola_B. The sequence goes on along the minus strand of NZ_JHXD01000001.1, from coordinate 187,262 downwards.
GAGCTACTAGAGATACTAGTTACGCTGGCCGATTCGGCCTTACGCAGGATCGAACGGATACGAGCGTAGGTGTACTGGATGAAAGGACCGGTATTTCCGTTGAAATCGATACTTTCCTCGGGGTTGAACAGCATGTTCTTACGAGCATCAACCTTCAGGATAAAGTACTTCAGGGCACCCATACCTACCACACGAGCAATCTCACGGCGCTCCTCTTCGGTCATATCGTCGAACTTACCAAGCTCCATCGAGGTCTTGTAGGCATCCTCTACCATCAGTGCCATCAGGTCGTCGGCATCAACAACCGTTCCCTCACGACTCTTCATCTTACCGTTTGGCAGTTCTACCATACCATATGAGAAGTGTGTAAGCTCCTTACCCCACTTGAATCCTAAGCGATCCAACAAGATAGAGAGTACCTGGAAGTGGTAGTTCTGCTCGTTACCTACCACATATATCATCTTATCGATAGGATAATCCTTGAAACGCATCTCGGCTGTACCGATATCCTGAGTCATATAAACCGAAGTACCATCGCTACGCAGCAGCAGCTTCTGGTCGAGCCCCTCGTTAGTCAGGTCGGCCCAAACCGAGTTGTCCTCGTGGCGCTCAAACAGGCCCTTAGCCAAGCCCTCTTCAACCTTAGCCTTACCCTTCAGATAGGTCTGACTCTCATAGTAGATCTTATCGAAAGATACGCCCATCTTCTTGTAGGTCTCGTCGAAACCGGCATATACCCAGTTATTCATCTTCTCCCACAGAGCGCGTACCTCGGGATCGTTGTTCTCCCACTTAACCAGCATCTCGTGAGCCTCCTTAATCAGCGGAGCCTCCTGCTTAGCCTTCTCCTCGTCCATACCCTGGGCTACGAGTTCCTTCACCTCCTCGCGGTAGTGCTTATCGAAAGCTACATAGTAGTCACCAATCAGGTGGTCGCCCTTCTTGCCCGATGTCTCAGGAGTCTCGCCGTTGCCGTACTTCAGCCAAGCCAGCATCGACTTACAGATATGAATACCGCGGTCGTTCACAATGTTCGTCTTCACCACCTTATTGCCGTTGGCCTCCATAATCTGTGCCAAGCTCCAACCTAGCAGGTTATTACGTACATGACCCAGGTGCAAAGGCTTGTTGGTATTAGGCGATGAGTATTCAATCATAACCAGAGGCGACTCATCAGTAACCTGCTTCATGCCGAAATGCTCATCCTTATCGATAGCATCGAGCAACTGCAACCAGGCACCATCACCAACGCTCAGGTTCAAGAAACCTTTTACCACATTAAACTTCTCAACAGCTGCACAGTTAGCAGTCAGGTATTCACCAATCTCCTGTGCTGTCTGCTCCGGACTCTTCTTGGCAGCCTTCACAAAGGGGAATACCACCAGAGTCAAGTTACCCTCAAACTCACTTCTTGTCTTCTGCAACTGCAGCATCTTCTCTGTGGCATCCATGCCATAGAGGGCCTTTACTGCCTCGCCTGCAGCCTTGCTGATTAATGCTTCAATATTCATATCTTTCGAATTTTGGGTGCAAAATTAATAAAAATATATGGAAATTAGATACTTAGTGTACAAAAAGTTACATCTTTGTACAAAAAAACGCACATAGTTTAAAACTTTTTTGTATCTTTGCGCCCGACGAGAGAAAAATAGAATGAGACATAGCCTTAAACATATCACCTTGGTCTTTGCTGTGATGCTGGCCTTACCAGTAGCGGCAAAGGGTGAAAGATTTGTGTTTACTACCATCTGGACGGCGCAGGCACAGTTTGCCGGCTATTATGCCGCCAAAGAGAAAGGATTTTACGCTGAAATGGGCCTGGATGTGGTTATCCAGCACCCCTCGCTCACCAGTTCGGCCTCAAACAGATTGAAGACCGACCAGTGCGATGCCGCCATGTTTTCAATGATGTCGGCCATGGACTTCATTGCCCAAGGCACACCACTGGTAAACATCTTTCAGGACTCCATGAACAGCAGTAACATCTTAGTTTCGCGCTGGGGTGCTGATCCGTTAAAGATGAAAGGTCAGCGTGTGGCTATCTTCAATTCCGACCCCAACTACCTAACCTATATTATGAGTAAGAAGGAGGGCATGGATTACGAGTGGGTGCGTTTTACCAGCGATATCAACGTATTCCTGTCGGGTGCCGTAGATGCCACTATGGTAGTGAGTTACAACGAGTTCTGTCAGCTGAAGCAGGCCGGCTTTAAACTACCCGAGAGAAGTTTGTATCGTTTTAGCGATCACGATTATAACATACAGGAAAACGGCGTTTATGTAAAACGCCAGTATTATGACACCCACCGCAGCACTGTGGGTAAGTTTGCAGCCGCCAGTCGCCGTGGCTGGGAATGGGTAGCCGCTCACCCCGACGAGGCCTTGGAGATTGTCATGAAGTATGTACGCAAGAACGGTATCCACACCAACCGCGTGATGCAGAAGATGATGCTCGAAGAGGTGTTACGCCTGCAGATTGATCGCGAGTCGAAACGCCGCGAGTTCCGTGTACGTGCCGATATGGTACGAAAGGCCAGTAAGATGATGTTCGAAGCCGGCATGCTGAAACGCGAAGTAACCTATAAAGAACTGATTGGCCTATGAAAAAGCACCCTTGGATAACAGCTGCCTTTGGTGCAGCACTCGCACTGTTGCTGGCAGCAGTACTCATCTATAGTCGCCAGATTATACAGCAGCAGGCGATGGACGATGCCGTAAAATCGCTACAACAGGTCATGGAGCGTACCGACCGTCATCTGCATCAGATAGAGGCCGCTGCTGACAGTCTGATTCCAAAGATTGAACAGCATATCGACCAGCCCGACATGATGTTCGAGTATAGCAGAGAGTTACTGAATCAGCACCCCGACCTGAAAGGCTGCAGCATCTCGTTCGATCCCTATTTCTATAAAGAGAAAGGTCAATATTTCTCGGCTTACTCGTATAAAAAAGGTAACCGCATCGTAACCGAACAGGAGGGTAACGACAACTATCAGTATTTTTATATGGACTGGTACGTTATCCCACGTATGCTGTACCACTCGTACTGGATAGAGCCGTTTGCCGAGAAGAGCACCAGCGGTATTGTGGTTAATGATATTATGACCTCGTACTGCCAGCCCATACAAGGTGGCCCCGATAAAACAGTGGGTATCCTCTCGGCCGATGTGCCACTGAGCTGGCTGGCCGATCAGATAGAAAACTATCAGCCCATGCCCAAATCGTATTGCATGCTGTTAGGTCGTGGCGGCTCCTACATTGTTCATCCCGACAGCACCCGTCTGCTGTACGAAACCATTTTCACCTCTACCATCGAGCATCCCGACACAGCCCTTACCTCATTGGGCCGTGCTATGACCGATGGCGAAACAGGTTACAAGTCACTACGACTGGATGGCGTAGATAGTCATGTATTCTACATGCCGTTCCGCCAAACAGGTTGGAGCATAGCCCTTGTATGCCCCAACGAGGTTATTCTCAGCAACTATCGCCTATTGCTTTATTTCCTATTGCCACTAATTCTATTATCCATTATGCTCATGTTCATGCCTCTATGGCGCTTGCTGTTCCGCCGACGCCACTTTGCAGCCGTGCTGCTACCCTTGCTTGTACTAACTGCCACCTCGTGCCACAACAACCAGCCGAACAAACAAGAAGCCTCGAACCAACCCAACCCCGAAGAACAAACCGGCGACAAAATTAGAAAACAATTGGACGAGTACGAGGGCAACCGCTGGTTCCAAGTGCTCGACAGTTTGGAACAGATAGGCAAGGTAGCCACCTGCCAAGCCGACTTTATGAGGGGCGAGAAGTATGAAGAAATGGAGCAACTCCGTTCGGCCCTGATTTTCTATAACAAAGCCATCGAAGGCAACAAACTACTGCAAATCAGCAAGGGCAACTTCTACGATGCATACATGGGCGTATGCACAGGCTATCTAAACAATAACAACGTAGAATTAGCGCTTAAAACCGCCACCGAGGGTTACGAGATCGCCAGCAAAGATAGTAGCATCGTTGGTCGCGACATGAGCAACAACCTCCAGATGGAAATTGGTATGTGCCAATTACGTCTTGGTTATAGCAAGGAGGCCGCCGAAACCTTCGAAGAGGTGCGCCAAGGAGCCCTACAACTGGCACAGAGCTATCCAAACAGCCCCAACTGCCAGGAAAGTTGCATGCTGATAGCCTCTAATATCATCAACTACTACATGAACCAGAACAGGTTCGACGTGATTGAGCCATGGCTCGATATGATGGAAACTGCCCTTGAGCGCTATGCCGCCACCAATGCACCTACAGAAAAATATAGCGACTATCTGGCCACACTGAATTGCGACAAAGCCATTATGTGGTCAATGACCGGGCACCACGAGGAGGCAGAAGCCGCCTACCAGAGTTTCCTGTCATCCAATTATGCCCATAAGTTACGAGGCGTGTACGATCAGGCTTTTTACCTGGAAACTACCGAGCAGTGGGAGAAACTGCTTTCTATTGTACTTCGCATTGATTCTGCTGAAATTGCTGCAGAGGTTCCGCCCACACTCGACTATCTGATTAACAGCCCCGGAATCATCTTCAAAGCCATGGTAAAGACCGGGCGCAAGGAAGAGGCGCTACAAAAAGCCGAGCACATTGTTCAGATGCTCGATTCGGTAAAGGCATACCAGCACCGCAGCGATGCCGAGGAATTAGCTGTGATTTACGAAACCGAACAGAAAGAGCAGGAGATTGCCGCCCAGCGAGCCTCACTCAACAGTCAGCGCATGCAGGCCATCGTAGTAGTGGTACTGTTGCTGCTGATATTCTTAGGAGTGCTGTTCGAGTTCTATCGCAAACTGCGCCGTGCCCACACGTTACTCGAGATTAGCTATAACAACCTGGTGATAGCCAACGAACGCGCCGAGGAGTCGTCGAAGATGAAGACCAACTTTATCCGTCAGATTTCGCACGAGATACGTACGCCATTGAATATCCTGAGTGGTTTTACACAGATTATCACTATGCCCGATATGAAGCTCGACGAGGCTACCCGCACCGATATCAATCATAAGATTGTGGAGAATACCGACCGTATTACCGGTCTGGTTAACAAGATGCTGGAACTGAGTGATGCCAGCAGTCAGGCCGTTATCGACCGCACCGACAATGTGCTGGCCGTACAGATTGCGGCACAGGCCACCGATGCCAGCGAGGTTGCCAATGCCAAGCACCTGAAGTTCGACTTACAGGTTGGCGACGCCGAAGGCGCAGTAACCATCACCACCAACGAACAGGCTGCTACCCGTGCACTTACCATGCTGCTTGATAACGCCCGTAAGTTTACCCATCCAGCCGAGGCGAAGAACGAAGAACCAACAGAGCAACAACAGGTTACACTTGCACTCAAAAAGACTGACAGTACCATCGAATTCATCGTTGAGGACACTGGTATTGGTGTACCCAACAATGAAGTAGAACATATTTTTGATGAGTTTGTTCAGCTGGATGAGTACTACGAAGGTACTGGTATTGGCCTCACCGTAGCACGCTCATTAGCACGTCGACTTGGTGGCGATGTGGTGCTCGATACCACTTACACCTCAGGTGCCCGCTTTGTCATGACGTTGCCTTTGGCCTAACTAAATCAAGCCAAAGTGCTGCAGGGCCTTGCGCACCCCCTCATCGTCAACCGATGCAGTAATGTAGTCAGCCTCAGCTTTCAGTTCGTCGATGGCATTACCCATAGCTATGCCCACACCGGCCTTACGCACCATGGTAGTGTCGTTACCGCCATCGCCAAAGGCCATGGTATGGTCGGGATTCAGCCCTAAGTGCTTGGCCATTGCCAACAGTCCCTCGCCCTTATCGGCACCTAATGCGGTTACATCGGTAAATGCCTGATGCCAGCGCCCTGAGGTACAGCCTGGCACGCGTGCCATCAACTCTGCCTCATAATCCTTACTAAAGAAAGGTGTTATCTGCATAATACGCTGCTGTAGCACCTCCTCTACAGGCTTGGCTTTATCCAGATTCTCCACCGCTAAATGCTGACGAAAAATCTCATCCACCTGTCCCTGCGGGTCGAGCACAGCCACATCCTTCTCGCCTACCACTATCACGCCATAGTTCTTCTCTATGGCATCGTCAACTATCAATCGGGCCTCGTGTGGCGGAATACTCTTACAGGCCACCACCTCATCGCCTACAAAACAGTAAGCGCCATTAGTAGTTACATACCCGTCGATCAGGTGCTCGATAGCACCCAGGTTGGTTATGATAATAGGTGGGCGCCCGGTAGCTATAAACACCTTGTGCCCATTGGCCTTGGCCTGTGTAAGTGCCAGGATGGTAGAAGCGGGAATCTGGTGCGTCTCGAAACTTACCAGCGTACCGTCGATATCAAAGAATAATGCGTAACTTGTCTGCATATATGTTTATTTTTTAGGTCCCAGTGCCCGTCGGGTTTGCAACAGCACACTGAGCAGTATCAGGGCGATGCCGATATAGAACGAGAAGTTTATCTCGCGGCCCTCGCCAAAAATCAGGAATGCTAATATAATGGTATAGCAAGGCTCCAGGTTGTACGTCAGGTTTACCGTAAAGGCTGAGAGTCGCTTCAGCGCCTGTATCTGTAGCAGATACATACCCACCGTACAGAACAGTGCATGACAGAGCATCAGCCACAGGTTAGTACCCTCGGGAATAACCACCACGGGCTGATTGCTGGGGAAGAAAGCCAGATAGATGGGGATGATCATCGATACCAGCACGATACCACCCGACATCTGGTACATCAGCACCGTACGACTACGCACACCCACGCTTGCCTTTTTATTGCAGATGGCATAGAGCGCACACACGGCACTCGACACCACACCAATGCCGATACCATAGCGGTAACGGGCATCTAATGAAAAAATGCACAGCACACCCAGCACGGTAATCAGCGAGAACACCAGCTCGGTAACCGACAGCTTACGATGGTAAATCAGCGGCTCGAAAAGGGCGGTAAAAAAGCCCACTAACGAGAAACAGATAACACCAATCGACACGTTCGAGGCCTTGATGCTACTGTAAAACAGTATCCAATGTAAGCCTAACAGCGCTCCACAACCGCACAGCTGCAGAAACTTACGCCAGCCCACACGTGGCAATCCAGTAAACACCAGCAGAATGGCACTCGTAAACAGCATACGGTACCACACAATATCAACCTCGTTCAGGGTAATCAGTCGCCCAAACAGGCCTGTAAAGCCTGCCAGCAGCACGCTCAGGTGCAGTTGTATAAATCCACGTTGTGTTTCGTTCATCACTCCCAGCACTCTAATTCGTTCTCTAACTCAGGAAACTGACTACGGTGGAATGTGGGTTCCTTGATACCTGCACGCTTCTGCTGGCGGTAATCATCAAGCAGTCGGAAGGCGTAACGACCCAACAGCACAATCGCTATCAGGTTACAAGCTGTAAGGAAAGCCATAAAAAAGTCGACAATGTTCCACACCAGTTCAAAGCTGGCCAACGCACCAAAAATCACCATCACACCAGCCGAACAGATGCGGTAGGTTGTCATCACCTGTGCATTCGACGTAATGAAACGGATATTTGCCTCGCCGTAATAATAGTTGCCGATGATACTCGAGAAGGCAAACAGGAAGATGGCGATGGCCACAAACACCGGACCAGCCGATCCCACCTCGCTCTGGAGTGCCGACTGCGTGAGTGCGATACCATTCAGCTCAGGCACCTCATACAGGCCGCTAATCAAAATGATGAACGCCGTACACGAGCAAACTAGCAAGGTATCGGTAAACACGCCCAATGCCTGAATCAAGCCCTGCTTTACGGGGTGCGACACGGCAGCCGTAGCAGCCACGTTAGGTGCACTACCCTCGCCCGCCTCGTTCGAGAACAGACCACGCTTCACACCATTCATAATCGTTGCACCAATACCGCCACCAGCTATCTGGTGTATGCCAAAGGCATCTTCTACAATCACCTTAAACACATGTGGTATATGCTCTATGTTCATGGCAATAACCACAATGGCCAGAACCACATAGCCGATAGCCATCACAGGCACCAGCACCGCACTTACATGGGCAATACGCTGAATACCGCCAAACACGATAAACAAGCCCAGAACTGCCAATGCAATACCCACCCATACAGGATTCCAGCCAAAGGCCTCCTGCATGGCACCACAAATGGTGTTAGCCTGGATTGAGTTGTTCGACAGTCCGAACTGCAGCGTAATCAGCACCGCAAACGTAATGGCCATCCATCGCTGGTGCAAGCCATGCTGGATATAGTACGCAGGACCGCCGATAAACGAGTCCTTGTGTTTCTGCTTAAACAGCTGGGCCAAGGTAGATTCTACAAAAGCCGTAGCCGATCCGATAAGGGCGATAATCCACATCCAGAACACGGCACCTGGTCCACCGATGGCAATGGCCGAAGCCACACCAGCCAAGTTGCCCGTACCCACACGCGTGGCCACACTCACGGCAAAAGCCTGAAACGAGGATATATGCTTATGCTTGCCCTCTTTACCTGTATCCTTTACTTGGTCGCCTACTGTGTCAACTGCCGAATCGGTCAGCAACCTGAGCATCTCGCCCACCATCCGGAACTGCACAAAGCGTGTTCTAATAGTAAACCACACGCCACAGCCTACCAGCGCGGCAATCAGCACATAGCCCCAAACGGCATCATTAATCTGAGTAATCAGTTCGTTCATTTATGTTTAGTTCGTATTGTTTATTGCAAGGGTGTCAGTGGATAAATAATGTTCACTATAAATATGTTAGCTGCCAGTATGATAAGGTTCATCAGCAGTCCTATACGCATAAAATCGCTGAATCGGTAGCCACCAGGACCGTAAACCAGCATGTGTGTAGGCGATCCGATAGGTGTGGCAAAGCTACTGCTCACGCTTACCATCAGGGCTATCAGGAATGGGTATGGCTCGTAACCCAACTTCTCGGCAGCCTCGTACATGATGGGGAAGAACATGGCACCGGCAGCGGTGTTTGATATAAACTCGGTGATAAACGTACCCACAAAGCAGATGGCAGTCATCACCACTATCGGGTTGGTACCACACACATCCAGAATACCCATGGCCAGGCGTTCGGCAATACCCGTTTTCTGGATAGCCAGTCCCAGCACCACGCTACCGGCAAACACCATCAATATGTCCCAGTTAATAGCGCGCATGGCCTGGTCGGGCGTACAGCAGTGCAGTATCATCATGGCAGCAGCGGCAATAAAAGCACAGTGCAGCAGTGGCATAATACCCAAGGCCGATACTGTTACCATCGCTATCATGACAAGCGCCGATATCAGCGTTTTGCTACCCACGTTAATCACCTCGTCGCCAACCTGCAAGCCACGCTCCTGGGCCAGCTGCAGTATGTCTTTAATATGTCCGGCGTATGTCAGATGGTCACCTCCCATCACAAACTCGTTCTTGCTCAGCGCTACGGGTACATTATCAAAGTGGCGGATCCTGATCAGTCGGCCGCCCTTCACATCGTACAGGCCAGCATAGTCGAGTGTCTCGCCTATAAACTTGTTGCTCGATGGCACCAGCAGCTCTACGGTATATTCGGCTGTATCCTCAAAATCCGACTCGGGGGCCTTTCTGTCGGGCAGCAGCTTGCGCATGGCAATAATGCTCAGCACACCTACCAGCAAGCAGAACAAGCCTGGTATCGTAGTTGCCAACACGTTCATCACATGGCCCGTCTTATCGGCATACAGTCCACTGATAATCAGGTTTGGCGGTGTACCAATCAGCGTACACACACCACCCATTCCCGAGGCATAACTCAGAGGGATAAGCAGCTTTGAGGGCGAGATACCCAACTTTTTCGACCACATTTTCACGATGCCCACAAACATGGCCACCACCGTGGTATTACTCAAGAACGAACTCAGTCCGGCCACTGGCAGCATCAGTCGTATCACAGCCTTACCATAGCTATTGGGTTGTCCTAACAAGTTTTTCACTATCCATTGCAGCACGCCGGTATAGGTAAGACCAGCCACTACCACAAACAATACTCCGATAACCACTACCGACGAAGAACTGAAGCCCGAAAACGCCTCTTTAGCATCGAGCACACCTGTAACAAGCAGTATGCCTATAGCAGCCAAGAATACCACATCAGCACGCAATTTGGTTAGTAGCAGAGTAGTAAACATACCCAGCACTGTAATAATCGTAATCCAAGCTTGGAGATTGAAACCCCACAACAGTTCTGTTTCCATGATTAATCAGATATGTTTAATATTATGCGGACAAAGGTACGGCTTTTCACCGAAAAGTGCAAGCAAATCTTGCTTTTTTTGTTAAATATGGGAAAATAGTTGTATCTTTGCACCCATAAACTTACTTAATATGAAGCGATTTCTACCTCATCTTATAGCATTTATAGTGGTGGCCATCTGGGGCATCACGTTTGTATGCACTAAACTGTTGTTGCTAGGCGGACTAACTGCAGCCCAGATATTTATTCTGCGATTTATTATCGCCTACTTGCTGTTGTTAGGCTATAGCCTGTCAAAGGGTATCCACTGGCTCAGCAACAGTTGGCGCGACGAGCTCAACATGATGGCATTAGGTGTATTTGGCGGATCGCTCTACTTCCTCACCGAGAATAGCGCCATGAACTACACCACAACCACCAACACCAGCATCATCGTAAGTCTATGCCCCCTGTTTGCCTCTGCCATTATCGGTGCTTTCTATAAAACCGAGCGTCTTAGTCGCTGGCAAACCGTTGGTACTGTTATGGCGGCATTGGGAGTTATCATGGTGGTGATGAACGGCCATTTTGTGCTCCACCTCTCGCCTTTGGGCGATGCTTTGGCCTTTGGTGCCTGCATGTGCTGGGCGTTCTACAGTTTGCTGATTATCCCCGTTAGCAAGCGTTACCCCACGGTGTTCATTACCCGCAAGGTATTCTTTTACGGTCTGCTGTCCATGATACCCTATAACATCCTGCATCCCGACCTCAACATCCAGCTGGTCATCAACAAGCCCACGCTGTTAGCCAACCTGCTATTCTTAGGTTGTGTAGCCTCCATGCTTTGTTACGTGGCATGGAACTGGGCACTTAAGCGCTTGGGGGCTGTGGTAGCCACCAACTACGTGTATCTTAATCCCGTTACTACCATCGTGTTTGCCTGGATGGTTCTTAACGAACAGATCACCGTATGGTTCATCATCGGTACTGTGCTCATCCTGTACGGCATGTACCTGGTTAACACCAAGCGCCCTAAGCTATCGGCTTAGTATCTGCTCGGCATGCTCCTTGGTCTTTACCTGCTTGCCGGCAAAAATCTGCTCGATGATGCCCTCCTCGTTAATAATAAACGTGGTACGTATGGTGCCCTCGGTTTTCTTACCGTACATCACCTTCTCGCCCCAGGCACCCATCGCCTGTAGCAGTTCCTTGTCCACATCCGCTATCAACGGGAAAGGCAGTTCATGCTTCTCCTTAAACTTCACGTGCGATGCTGCCGAGTCCTTACTCACGCCCACCACCTCGTAGCCTGCCCCTTGCAGTTCGTTATAATGGTCGCGCAAACTACAAGCCTCAGCCGTACAGCCGCTGGTATTATCCTTTGGATAAAAGTACAACACCAACTTACGTCCACGATAATCACTCAAACGGATATCCCGTCCCTGTTCATCCTTGCCCAGAATCTCTGGCGCCTTATCACCAATATTCATACGCATCTAAGTTTTATGTTCCTGCGGCAAAGATACAAATAATATCCGAATAATCAAATTTATAGCTAAAAATAATACACTCCGCGATAACCATGAATCTGATGTTATTCATGATTCCCACAGGAATCGCCGATGGGATCCTTGCCTGCACAGCATTAGTATTACTACTGTCAGGCTACTTCGGCAAACAGCCCATCATCCAGTAACGTTATACTATAGACACCATTTTCAATTTACACACAAAAATATGGAGCAGGCATTTTATACGGAGCAGGCATTTTTTTAAAAATCCTCGCGCGTACGTGCAGGAACTTTAAAATCGAAAAAAAACTTCACGCACGTACGCAGGAGAAAAATTCCAAATTCTGCTGCTCCGGTTGCTCCGTTCCCCCAAAAAGCAAGACAGATCGTTAGGACGGGACTTACGACTCGCTCAGACGTCACGAGCCACTCGTTCAGATTATCTCTATCCCCCTATAGGGATTATCTGAACACCTGATAAAGATTATCCGAATAGCGCACAGAGATTATCTGAATAGTCCACATCTTAGCCCTGCTTATAAATTAACAAAATTTAGATAACTATTTTGTTGCGTGATGAAGATTTATTTGTACATTTGCAACATAGTACCAATAAGTAGAACAATAAGTATAATCTATTAACAACATTATTTATCATGAACACAAAGGTATTTATGCATGCTATCGTGGCAACAGCCATGCTGGCTACAGCTACTACTTTAACTGCTTGCCCTAATTCGCACGCCGATAACGGAGCGGCGGCCAAGGTTGAGAGTGTAGAACTGATTCGTACAAGTCAGAGTTGGGACGGTGTAGAGTTGCCCGACTATTTCCAAGGGCGCCCCGAACTGGTGGCCGTAAAGTACGTATTTCCTCCAGGACAGAAGTTGGGATGGCATCACCACGTAGCTATGAACTATGGTGTACTGACGCAGGGCGAACTGACCATTATCGGACAGGATGGCAAGACCAAGGTGGTACATGAGGGCGAGGCCGTAGTTGAGATGGTAGGCACCATACACCATGGCGAGAACCGTGGCACCAAACCGGTTATTCTGTACATGTTCTATCTGTCGCAGAAAGACCTGCCGCTGGCCGTACAGCACCCCGATATCCCATTGGAGTAGCCCTACCCCACAGCACAAAAAAAAGAGCGCCGAAGCAAGAATATTGCGGCGCTCTTATATTATCCTTATCAGGGATATATCAACCAATATATGTTAATATCACATTGGCTGCCTCTTCCTCGGTTTTACCATCCATTCTGATAACCAGATCGTAGTTACGGGTGTCGTAACGCGAAGTATGGGCATTATTCTTCATATACTCCTCGCGCGTATCATCCACCATCTTAATAACCTTTTTGGCCTCTTTCTCGGTAAGACCCTGTTTGGTCATAACACGCTTCACACGGTGTTCCATAGAAGCCTGAATGAGAACGCTCAGATGGTTGGGATTATCGTTCATAGCAAAGAAGGCCGAACGACCGGCGATGACACACGACTCCTCGCTTGCAATGTTTTGCAAGATTTCTCTTTCTGCCTTCAACACAGCCTCGGAGGTCACATACCTGTTATTATCCTCGTCGTAATACTCAGAAGAATTGGCTGCTCCTTCTCCTAGAACCAACACACGCTTAATTTCTTCCCACCAGCTACGGTTCTTGCCTTTCAAATCCTCAATCTGACGATGTGAAAGGTCGAACTTCTCTTCCAAAGCTTTAGGAAGCACCTTGTCGTAATAGGGCACACCCAGTTTCTCGGCTAAAACACGACCGACGGTACGACCACCGCTACCCAACTCGCGATTAATGGTGATGACAAATCTTTCGTTTTTTCTCATTATACCTAAGTTTTTAGTTATTCCATAATAATAAAAAGAGGTAATGGAGACATGTTGTCTCCACTACCTATAAAGAGTTATTAATCGGCCATCTTAGCCTTGATCATCTCGCGGTTGAGGCGAGCGATGTTAGCGATGGTCTCGTTCTTAGGACAAACAGCCTCGCAAGCGCGGGTGTTAGTACAGTTACCGAAACCAAGCTCGTCCATCTTGGCAATCATGTTCTTAACACGACGAGCTGCCTCTACACGACCCTGTGGGAGCAGTGCCAGCTGGCTTACCTTAGATGAAACGAACAGCATGGCAGAACCATTCTTACAAGCTGCTACGCAAGCGCCACAGCCAATGCAAGATGCGCAGTCCATAGCCTCATCAGCATCCTCCTTAGGAATCAGGATAGCGTTAGCATCCTGAGCCTGACCGGTACGGATTGTGGTGTAACCGCCAGCCTGGATAATCTTATCGAAGGCGTTACGATCAACCATACAGTCCTTAATGACGGGGAAGGCAGCTGAACGCCAAGGCTCTACAGTAATCACGTCGCCATCGTTGAAGCGGCGCATGTAGAGCTGACAGGTGGTAGCACCACGCTCGGTAAGACCGTGAGGTGTACCGTTGATGTAGAGCGAGCACATACCGCAGATACCCTCGCGGCAGTCGTGATCGAATACGAAGGGCTCCTTGCCTTCGTTGATGAGCTCCTCGTTCAGGATGTCGAGCATCTCGAGGAACGAGGTATCATCGGGAATATCGTGCATCTCGTGGGTGTCGAAATGTCCCTGGTCCTTGGGGCCGTTCTGGCGCCAGAACTTGATTGTGAATGAAATATTTCTTGCCATAATTTTAATTATCTTCGATGATTAAAAGCTGCGCCTCAGCAGAGTTCAAGCGAGCTTGACTCTGCCTTCGGCTTGCATATTAATTCTTATAGTTACGTGTCTGTACCTTGATTGCCTCGTACTCCAGTGGCTCCTTAATGAGCTCAGGCTCGTTGCCCTTGCCTTTGTACTCCCAGCAGCCTACATAGAAGTAGTTCTCATCGTCGCGCTTAGCCTCGCCTTCCTCGGTCTGATACTCCTCGCGGAAGTGACCACCGCAAGACTCGTTACGAGAGAGAGCGTCGAAAGCTACAAGCTGACCCATGGTGAAGAAGTCGCGCAGGTGGATAGCCTTGTCGAGCTCGATGTTCAAGCCCTCCTTGGTTCCAGGAACGAACAGGTTAGAGTCGAACTCCTTCTCGAGCTCGTGCATCTTCTTCAGACCTTCCTTCAGACCCTCAGCGGTGCGACCCATACCTACATACTCCCACATGATGTGACCCAACTCCTTGTGGATAGAGTCAACCGAACGCTTACCCTTGATGTTCAACAGGCGATCCTGCTCGGCATCAACCTTCTTCTCAGCCTCAGCGAACTCAGGCAGATCGGTAGAAACCTTTGGCCATACAGCCTGATCGGCCAGATAGTTCTGGATAGTGTAAGGCAGAACGAAGTAACCATCGGCCAGACCCTGCATCAGAGCCGAAGCACCCAGACGGTTAGCACCGTGGTCAGAGAAGTTACACTCACCGATAGCGAACAGACCAGGAATAGAAGTCTGCAGCTCGTAGTCAACCCAGATACCACCCATGGTGTAGTGGATAGCAGGATAGATCATCATTGGCTTGTAGTACTTAACGCCGTTGATCTCGTTAGCTACATCGCCAGGGAATACGTCGGTAATCTCCTCGTACATCTCGAACAGGTTACCATAACGCTGCATGATAACATCAAGACCCAGACGGTTGATTGACTCAGAGAAATCGAGGAACACAGCCAGACCGGTATTGTTTACACCAAAGCCCTTATCGCAACGCTCCTTAGCTGCACGGCTGGCAACGTCGCGTGGTACGAGGTTACCGAATGCAGGATAACGGCGCTCCAGATAGTAGTCGCGATCCTCCTCAGGAATCTCCCAACCCTGCTTGGTTCCAGCCTGAAGTGCCTTAGCATCCTCGAGCTTCTTTGGAACCCAGATACGACCATCGTTACGCAGCGACTCTGACATCAGAGTAAGCTTTGACTGCTTGTCGCCGTGAACGGGGATACATGTTGGGTGAATCTGAACGTATGATGGGTTTGCAAAGTAAGCACCCTTGCGGTAGCACTGAACAGCAGCGGTACAGTTACAACCCATAGCGTTGGTAGAGAGGAAGTAAGTGTTACCGTAACCACCAGTAGCGATAACTACAGCATTAGCTGAGAAACGCTCCAGCTTACCAGTAACCAGGTTCTTGGCAATGATACCACGAGCGCGGCCATCAACAATAACTACATCCTCCATCTCGTAACGGGTATAGAGCTTAACCTTACCAGCGTTAACCTGGCAGCTCAGTGAGCTGTAAGCACCAAGCAGCAACTGCTGACCGGTCTGACCCTTAGCGTAGAATGTACGGCTTACCTGAGCACCACCGAACGAACGGTTAGCCAGCATACCACCGTACTCACGAGCGAAAGGTACGCCCTGAGCTACACACTGGTCGATAATATTGTTAGAAACCTCGGCCAGACGATATACGTTAGCCTCGCGGGCACGATAGTCGCCACCCTTTACTGTATCATAGAACAAACGGTAGATAGAGTCACCATCGTTCTGGTAGCACTTAGCGGCGTTGATACCACCCTGAGCTGCGATTGAGTGAGCACGACGTGGAGAATCCTGAATACACAGGTTGATAACGTTGAAGCCCATCTCGCCAAGTGAAGCAGCTGCAGAAGCACCAGCCAAACCGGTACCTACTACGATAACATCGAGCTTCAGCTTATTCTTTGGGTTAACCAAACGCTGGTGAGCCTTATATTCCTTCCATTTCTCAGGCACTGGTCCTGCGGGAATCTTTGAATCAATTACTTTTGCCATAATCTTTCGTAAAGTTTAAAAATTAAAAGATTAAAAAATTAAATTAGCAGCAGCCGAGGCTAGGAGCGCAACCAAATGCGAAAGCCAGAACTACTACCAGGAACATAAGCATGAGCACGGTAACGTAAATGTTGCCAATGCACATCCAGCGCTTGAGCCAGATCTTACCGCTAACACCCAGAGTCTGCATAGCACTCCAGAAACCATGTGAGAGGTGGAACCAGATAGCTACAAGCCATACGATGTAGATAACTACGAATACAGGATTTGAGAATGTTTCCTTAATCCAACCGAAACCATCTGTTGGGCTGATGGCAGGCATAGCGCCAACGAGCTCGGCAAACATCATGTTGTACCAGAAGTTCCAGAGGTGGATGAGCAAGCCAATGCAGATGATGAGACCCAGAACGAGCATGTTCTTTGAAGCCCACTCTACTTTGCCGGCCTTAACCTCGGTAGCTACCTCGTAGCGGCTCTCGCCGCGAGCGGTACGGTTCTGCGCAGTCAGGATGAATGCGTACACAATGTGAAGCACTGCCAAGGCAGCCAGACCCATGGTTGCTACAACAGCATACCAGTTGGCACCCAGGAATTCGCAAATCATGTTGTAACCCTCTTCCGAGAATAGCGCTACCATGTTCATGCAACCGTGGAAGGTGAGGAACAGAATAAGCGCAATACCCGTAACGGACATTACAACTTTTCTACCAATTGATGAATTGAATAACCACATAAGTTGTTGAGTTTTAATGAATTATTGAATGTTATATACTTACTTGTTAGTACGTGCTCTCGTGATTAGGGGACAAAGATAGTCAAAAATAGCGATATATACAAGTGTTTTCGCGAAAAAATACGTATTTTTTGTAATTTGTGCGATTTTCGTGTAGTTTTTAGTATCTTTGCCACGTCTAAAGGGTAAAAGTTATAAAAAACAGATGAGACAATGAACGCATTAGAAAAGCAGTTTGCGCAAACCGCAGCAGAGCACAAAAGCACCATCTACACCGTGTGCTACATGTTCTCGCAAGATGCCGACGAGGTGAACGACCTGTTCCAGGAGGTACTAGTGAATCTGTGGAAAGGATTCGAGAGCTTTGAGCATCGCAGTGACATCAAGACGTGGATTTACCGCGTGGCGCTGAACACCTGTATCTCGATTGACAGAAAGAAGCGCCGCCAGGCCACCGAACGCCTAACCATGGACATCAACCTGTTTGAAGACCGCGACGAGGACACCAAGCAAGTGGACATGCTCCACAAGCGTATCTCCAAGCTCCAGCCATTCGACCGCGCGATTGTCCTGCTCTGGCTCGAAAACCTCAGCTACGAGGAAATCGGACAGATTGTAGGTATCACTACTAAAAACGTCAGCGTACGTCTGTTTAGAATCCGCGAACAGTTAAAACAAATGTCGAACGATTAAAAATTACCCATTATGAACAACGAGAACTTTGATTTAGAGAATATGCGTGAGCAGATGAACACGCTGAAGAATAAGCTGGATAAGCAGACTATTTTGAGCGACCGCTTTATCCGCCAGTCGATGAACAAAACCGCCAGCAACATCAGTCGCAGATATTATTTCATCATGGCCGTCTGCTTGCTGATGATTCCCTATAGCTACTGGGCATTTGTAATGCTAAACAGTTTCTCCATTCCTTTCTGGATTTTCACCTGCATCACCATGCTGGTTAGCTTCGGAGGCACCTTCTATAACAGCAGGAAACTGAGCGATTCGAACCTGATGACCAACAATCTCGTGGATGTCCAGCGCCGTATGGCCAGCGCCAAGAAGTTCGATGCCAACTGGCTCCTCATCGGCATTCCTCTTGCTGTTGTTTTCCTTGGTTGGTTTATGTACGAGTCATATCTGCTTCATCCGAATGCCTTTTTCAACGGGCTCTTCTGGGCAGGATGCATCGGTGGCGTTATTGGAGCTATCTGGGGATTCTCACTCCACATCAAGACCCAACGCCAGTATCAGGAGATCCTCGATCAAATAGAGGATATCACTGCCGAAAACTAAGATAATTGTTCTGAGTCCTGCGATAAATATTCGCTAGGCAGCACACCGAACTCTTTCTTGAAGCACTTGGTAAAATACTTAGGCGTATTGAAACCAACGGCCATGGAGAGTTCGGTCATTTTTATGTTCGGCTTCTGACGGAGAATGCGACAGGCCTCTTTCAGTCGGATGCTGTTGATAAAGGCAGTAACATTCTCGCCTGTCAGGGCACGCAGCTTGTTATAGAGGGTAGATGACGATACGCACATATCGCTGGCAAACTGCTCACGATCGTAGTCGGCATCATCAATATGCTGTTTCACACACTCGATAGCTTTCTGCAGGAACAGCTCGTCGGGCGATGAGTGTTGCTGCTCCTCAACTTCGAGCACCTTACGGGCACCCTCGCGCTCGGCCTTGCCGCCAGGCTTATTGATAAACTGCTTCATCACCATCATCTCGCGGTAGTGTAACAGTTCGCTCACACGCTGCTGCAGACGGGCACGGCGGTTTACACGGGCTTTATACCACTCTTTTACACCATAGGCAGCGGCCAGTAGCAGCACCAGGTAAATGAGATAGGCCCACCAGGTGCGATACCATGGCGGCAGCACACGCACCACAATCGCGTAAGGCATTTCAACCAGTCGTCCGTAACTATCTACGGCACGTAACTTCAGATGGTAGGTACCCGAGGGTAGGTTCTGGTAGGTAGCCACTCGGTTCTGGGCATCGGTATCGTGCCAGTCGTTGTCGTAACCCTCTAAGTAATAGGCATATCGGCACTGTTCCTGATTCTGATAAGTGAGCAATGCAAACTCAACCGAGAACTTACGGGCATCCGATGGAATGGTGATTTTTTGCGTAAAGAAGGGCTGGTCGGCCGATATTCTTTGACGGTGCAAAGAATCCTGCCAAAGGTAAGGTCTATCGTCAATCATCAGTTCGGTAACCACCAACGATGACGAGGCACCCTGCTGCCAGCGTTCTATCTCGGCAGCATCGAACGAGAAGAAACCCTTGGCACTGCCGTAAAAGAGTTCCTTACCATAGCTGAAAGCGCCGTTAGACGAGAAGCTGATAGCCTCGATACCATCCTCCATATTGTAGTACGTGGTTGAGCCTTGCTCATCCGACGAGGCAAAGCGTACCAAACCTTTATCAGTAGAAAGCCATATACGACCGTTGCTGTCGCCCTGGATAGAGTAGATGCTACCCATACCAATGTAATAACGGTGGTTTACAGGCTCAAAAACATCGGTTTCATCGTTATATTGAAAGAAATCGCCGCTATTAGAAATGGCCCACAACTGGTGATTGGCATCCTCGTACACAGCCGTAGCCTCATCGATAGGATAATTGTCGGCAACAGGAGCGTACTGATGATAGGTAAACGACTTAGGATCGTCGAGCCTTCCGGTAATGCGGATAATACCCTGTCCCTCGGTAGCTACCCACAAGCGGTGATGGTGATCTTCGGATATGGATAAAACATGACAATTGCTAAAGTCGCGTTTACCTTCTGTCATCTTCAGCAAACGGCCTTTGTTTTCACTGAATGCAATGCCAATACCATTATTCTGTCCCACCAGAACAGCGCCATCGGTTAATGCATGAAAAGCATTTACTTCACTATCGCCGATAAACGGTGAGTTACTACGCACTAACAGGCGTGCCGGTTCGCCCTCTTTCCAGATCACCACGCCTCGCGAACTGGCCAGCCAGATACTGCCATCGGGGCGCTCGATCATATCTGAGATGGTTTGTACGTAGATGCCCTGCTGACCTGTTTCGTTCTCCAGTCCAGGAATGTGGTTATTGTACAGCACCTGACCGGCCTGACGGTCGTAAAGGGCCAGTCCGTAAGGCTGCAAACCTAACCAGAAACGATTACCATCGGTAGTAAACACCTTCTGAATACGGTTTACAGGCAGCTCCAATCCAGCGGGATCCAGATGATAGAAGTGGAAAGGCGATGGTTTAGTGCTCAGGTGCACGATACCGTTGTTACGGGTAAGTGCCCACAGATTGCCCATGCCATCTGTCACCATATCGTAGCAGAAAGTGAGTATCGGATAGTTCTCAACCTCGGCCTCGTTATCCATATCAACTCGGGTCAGTCCCTCAATACAGCAACCCCACACAGCATGGCTGACAGAATCTTCAACCAGTCGGTGAAACGTACGGAAATCGGCCCTACCCTCGTTCATCTTGTGCATGCCTGGTGCCGACTCGTTTTCAGGATGATCCAGACGTACAATTCCATGCTCCCAGGTACCAATCCACAGGCGACCACGACTGTCCATCAGCATGGTCTGGGCGGTATTACGCGTACTTAACGGCGGATAGCTTACCATTTTACCGGTTTTCTTGTTCAGGCGTAGCAAACCGCCCTCCCAGGTACCTATATACAGATTACCACGGGCATCCTCGGCAAACGAGATAACGCCAGCCGAGAGGTTTATATCGATGAAATCGTCGGTTTTTGCATTATAACGTGACACGCCTGCATTAGTTCCTGCCCATACTGTACCGTTTTTATCGGTATAAAGGGTATTAATCAGTCGGGCCTGATCGCCACGCAGATGGTACGTTTTAAACGAGCCGCGACGACGGTCGAAACGGGCCAGCCCATCGCGGGTGCCTATCCAAAGACCATCGTGCTGGTCTTCGGTCATCGAACGTACATAATTATTAGGCAGGATGCCAGGGGTATAAGCGTTATTGCGGTAGGTTTTGAAGCTGTAACCATCGAACGAGCGCAAGCCCTGATCGGTACCTACCCACATCATGCCATAGTGGTCGAACATAAGCTTTCGTGCCTCCTCGATGCCCTGAACAGGTGTCTGCGACATAATTCTGAGCGACACGGGGCATGCCATGGACATCTGCCCAAGCACAAAAACAGTTATCAGTAGGGATATTACACGCCTCATTAGTTAGTTGCAATTACGGTTGCAAAGATACGAAACTTTTGTGAATCATCAAAGGAAATCGCAAAAATAACAATTTGTTCCCCCTAAATAACGATGTTGGGACGTTGATATAAATCAATTATCGTACCTTTGCACCTGCAA
Source organism: Xylanibacter ruminicola Ga6B6 (assembly GCF_000687715.1). Classification (GTDB taxonomy): domain Bacteria; phylum Bacteroidota; class Bacteroidia; order Bacteroidales; family Bacteroidaceae; genus Prevotella; species Prevotella ruminicola_B. Next base: position 165,694 of record NZ_JHXD01000001.1, on the reverse strand, counting down.
AACCAAACACTAACTTGTAAGAAAATGAAGAAAGTACTTTTCATTGCATCACTATTGCTGGCCTTTGTGGCTCAGACCGATGCCAAAGCCAAGAAAGCGCTCACCGAAAAGGATATGGGTGCCTATCTGTTTACGTATTTCAACGATCCAACCCACTCGCTGTTTATGGCCATCAGCTACGATGGCTACACGTTTACAGCTGTTAACAATGGCGAGCCCATTATTGCCGGCGACTCTATTGCCGACCAGCGAGGCATACGCGATCCTCATATCTACCGTGCTCCCAATGGCAAATTCTACATTGCCATGACCGACCTGCATGTGTTCGGTAAGGAGATGGGATTGCGCGCCACCCAGTGGGAACGCCCCGACGAGTTTGGCTGGGGTAACAACCGCGGACTGGTGCTGATGGCCAGCGACGACCTGATACACTGGACCCACCACGAGGCACGTATAGATAAACTGTTCCCCGAGAAGTTCGGTAAAATCGGTTGTGCCTGGGCACCTCAGACCATCTGGGATCCTGCCGTGGGCAAGCCTATGGTTTACTTTACCATCAGACAACACGCGGGCGGGCGCACGAAACTATACTATAGTTACGCCAACGAGGAGTTTACTACACTTGAGACCGAGCCCCAGTTGCTGTTTGAGTATCCCGACGATAAGATTCAGGTACTGGATGCCGATATCTGTCCCATGCCCGACGGTCGTTACTTTATGAGCTATGTGGCTCAGGAGAATCCTGGCGGCATCAAGTACATGATTAGCGACAAAATTAACCATTTCAACGATTATCACGCCGAGCAGATCGACGGCGAGAACCGTGGTTGCGAGGCGCCAAACGTATGGAAGCGCATCGGACAGAAGAAATGGGTGGTGATGTACGATATCTACAGCGTGAACCCTCATAACTTCGGATTTGTTGAGACCAGCGACTTCAAGACCTTCAAGCCTCTGGGTCGATTTAATGAGGGTGTGATGAAGGCTGCCAATTTCTCATCGCCCAAACACGGAAGCGTGATTCATATCACCAAGGCCGAGGCTAAGCGTATCGAAAACTACTGGAACAACCAGCAGAAGAAAGCCAAGATGATTCGCTCGGGTGAAATCTGGCCCGATGCAAGCGGGCGTCATATCAACGCCCATGGCGGTGGTATCATGAAGTATGGCGACACCTACTACTGGTTTGGCGAGAACAAGTGCGACACCACCTCATCGGCTATGATTGGTGTGCAGTGCTACTCATCTAAAGATCTGATGAACTGGCAGAACCGTGGCGTTGCCCTCTACGTGAGCGACGACCGCCGCAGCGATATTACCCGCGGTTGTGTGCTGGAGCGCCCCAAGGTTATATATAATAAGGTAACCAAGAAATTCTGCATGTGGTTCCACCTGGAGCTGAAAGGCAAGGGCTACAGCGCTGCCCGCTACGGTGTGGCTGTAAGCGACAAACCCGAAGGACCTTATAAGTTTCTGTACTCGCAGCGCGCCAACGCAGGCACCTACCCTGTAGAGTTCGGACAGCAGGAGTTGGCTACACTCGACACCCTGAATGCCGACAATTTCAAGAAATGGTGGACACCCACCTGGATGGAGGCTATCAAGCAGGGCCTGTTCCTGAAACGCGACTTCGGTACAGGTCAGATGGCTCGCGATATGACACTTTATGTAGATGATGATGGCAAAGCCTATCACATATTCTCATCGGAGGATAACCTGACACTGCATATTGCCGAACTGACAGGCGACTACCTGCACCACTCAGGCAAATATACCCGCGTGGCTCCTGGCGGCCAGAACGAGGCACCTGCCATCTTTAAGAAGGATGGTACCTACTGGATGATTACCTCGGGTTGCACCGGTTGGGCTCCTAACGAGGCACGTATGTTCTCGGCACCCAGCATCTGGGGACCTTGGACTCAGCACCCCACACCTTGTGTAGGTCCAAAGGCCGAAATCACCTTCGAAGGACAATCGACCTATGTCCTGCCCTACGGCAAAGGCTTTATCTTTATGGCCGACATCTGGCGACCCAAGCATCCAAGCGATGCCCGTTACATCTGGTTGCCTATCGATTTTGAGAACGGAAAACCCGTCATCAGCTGGCGTGATGCGTGGAATCTTAGTGAATTAGGGGAAAATTAACGATTTGTTCCCCTAAATTCACGCATTTTAACCCTTGATTTATATCAACCTTCGTATCTTTGCACCCGAAAATTCGAACCTATCCCAGAGAAGGAAGAACTATTCAATTATTAACAATTATAATAAACTTAAAACATTAACAAATGAAGTATGCTAATTTAACAAATCCATCCCGCAAACTATGTTTTGTGATGGCGTTGGCAGCAGGAATGATTTCGTTCCCAATGTCAGCAATGGCAGAACCTGCAGTTCAGGCTACGCAGCAAAGCGGAGTTGTGAAAGGTCAGGTTGTTGAGAAGAATGGCGAACCAGTCATTGGTGCAACCGTAAAAGTAAAAAATGCCGAGAAAGCAGGAACAGTTACCGATTTCGATGGAAACTTTGAATTAAAAGGCATCCCATCTAATGGTACTATTATTGTATCATATGTCGGTTTCAAAACCAAAGAGGTAGCCTACAGAAATGGTCAGACCCTTAACATTACTATCGAGGAAGATGCAGAAACCCTGCAAGAGGTTGTTGTAGTTGGTTATGGAACAATGCGCAAGAAGGACCTGACCGGTTCTGTTGTTCAGATTGACCCCAGCAAACTCGCTGACCAAAACCCTGGTAGTGTACAGGACCTTCTGCGTGGCACACCTGGACTTCAGATTGGCTTCGATTCTTCAGCCAAGGGTTCTGGCGCCAGCATCCAGCTGCGTGGACAGAATTCACTCTATACAGATGGCTCTCATAATTCACCACTGATTATCCTTGACGGCATGCAGTTTGCAGGTGAACTCTCAGAGATCAACCCTGACGACATCGAACAGATTGATGTACTGAAGGATGCTTCGTCGGCTGCTATCTATGGTGCCAAGGCTGCCAGTGGTGTTATCATTATTACTACCAAAAAAGGTAAGGAAGGTAAGCCCATCATTAATGTAAGCATGAACTTGGCAGCCAACACGAAAGCTGCATACCGCGATGTATTCAATGCCAGCGAGTATATGACCTACCGCGAGGACTGGTATAAGGCTCAGACATATGGTTATCGCGAGGATGGCACATGGGGCTACTATGGTAAAGACAGCGGTATTCCTACTGGTTACTATGATAACTTCAACAATATCAGTCAATATGGTATTTCGCAGGACCAGTGGGCCAGCAATGGTCCAAAGACATTGCAGGCAGGCGAGTCGATGCTGAGCCTCTATGCACGTCGTATGGGCTTTGACGCTGACGCAGCCCTCGTTATGGAGAACTTCCTGGCAGGTAAGACATACAACTGGGAGGATGCTACCTTCCGTACCGGTTTCAATCAGGACTACAATGCCAGCATTTCAGGTGCTACCGATCGTGTAAACTACTATTTAGGATTTGGTTATCTGAAGAATCAGGGTGCTATCCAGGGAGACAATTACCATGCATATCGCGCAAACATGAAGTTGAACGCTAAGATTACCGACTGGTTGGAAGTTGGTGCCAACGTAAACTTCCAGGATCGTAGCGATGAATCTCAGGCAGTTCCCCTTGGCAGCAACTACTGGGACGATAACCAGCTTCGTGAATCACCATATGCTTCACGATATGATGAAAACGGCAACGAGATACAGTACCCCCGTACTGGTAACCCAACAAACGGAGGTTACAACTATCACTTCCAGCAGCAGTATATCGGTCTTGAGAAAGGTTATACTGTACTGAACACCATCTTCAATGCTAAAGTAACCCTGCCATTCGGCATTACCTACCAGTTCAATATTGCTCCACGCTACCAGTGGTTCTACGATCGTTATCACATGTCGGCAGAACTGCCAAACAGCGACCCTGCTACACGCGGTGTAAACCGTAACTCTTCAAAGACATTCAACTGGAACTTGAACAATACACTGACATGGGATCGCACATTTGCCGACCTTCATCATGTTACTGTTACTTTAGTTCAGGAAGCAGAAGAGAATCGTTATTGGAGCGATAATATCTCTGCACGCAACATCACCCCTACAGATGTTCTTGGTTTCCACTATATTTCTGGTGCCAATAAAGAGCAGAGTTCGTTCTCTACCAACGATACCCACTATACAGCATCGGCCTATCTGGGACGTTTGTTCTATGGATTCATGGATCGCTATATGATTACCGCTACTGTACGTCGCGATGGTTATTCTGCATTCGGACAGAACAATCCATGGGCTAACTTCTGGTCATTAGGTACTAGCTGGATTCTCTCGGAGGAGAAGTTCGCTCAGGATTGGAAATGGTTGGATATGGCTAAGGTTCGTTTGAGCTATGGTACAAATGGTAACCGTTCGCTTAGCGACACTTACCTGGCTCTTTCTAACTTGTCGAATGGCGGCTTGTATGCTTATTACAAGTACGGTTCAACATCACAAGAAGTGCTGAATGCATTGAGCGTTAACCGTCTGGGTAATCCTAACCTGGAATGGGAAAAGACCTCATCGTGGAACTTCGGTCTCGACTTTGCCGTACTTAACAAGCGCCTCTCTGGTAGCATTGACTTCTACCACAAGAAGACTCACGATATGATCATGGCTCAGCGCCTACCTAACTTCACCGGTTTCGGCAGCATCACAACAAACCTCGGTGAGGTTACCAATACTGGTTTCGAAATTACACTGAACTCAAGAAATATTGACACTAAAGACTTCAAGTGGAGCACCTCACTCGGATTCTCTTACAACAAGAATAAGATCAAGCATCTTTACTATGAGTATGACGAGGACGGCAAGGAAATGGACGATACCAGTAATGGTTGGTTCATCGGCAAACCTATCGGCGAAATCTGGTACTGGAAGACCGATGGCATTTGGCAGGCTGACGAAGCCGAGCAGGCTGCTCTGGTAAACCAGAAGCCTGGTGATCCAAAGGTTGTTAACGTATATACTGAAGACGATAAGATTCTGGAAGATGGTACTCGTGTTCCTGTTTATAATGACAAGGATCGCGTATACCATGGCACCACTCAGCCACCAATCTATTGGAATATGCGCAATGACTTCCAGTATAAGGATTTCACATTCTCTTTCTCAATGTACAGCTACATGGGTCATAAGAGCCGCGCTGGCTACTGGTTGAATGGCGACAACTCTGGTTCTATGTTTACACAGACTTGTAATACTTACAAGAAAGAATACTGGACACCAGAAAACCCAACCAACGACTACGCACGCTTGAATGCCGTAGGTCCTTCAGGAGTGACCGGTATTGAGAAGGTGTACAATCGCAGTTTTGTACGTCTTGACAATATCACACTCGGCTATACCATCCCACGCGACATTACAAATAAGTGGGGTATCCAGCGCGTACACGTAACTGCTGGTATCAACAATGTATTTACTATCGACAGTTGGGAATATGGCGATCCTGAAACAGGAGGCTTTGCTAATCGCCAGTTCCAGTTCGGTCTTAATGTTACACTTTAATAAATCATCATCATATGAATATCAAAAAGAACAATATACTTCGCGGAGGACTCATGTTAGCCCTTGCGGGAACCATGGTAGGATGTTCGGACGGCTTCCTGGAGCAGGATCCATTGTCATTCTATGAACCGGCTACTACCTACAGCACAGAGGCAGGTCTGCAGGCCGCTCTGGCACAGTGCGACAAACAGTTGAAAACCTATCGTATCGATGGTAACTGGAACAACGTTGGTATCTTCACAAACTACCTCATGTCGGATGTTGGTATGTATGCCAAAACAGATATGGGAGGTGGTTTCCAAGATAACTTCGACGCCAAGCTCACCCCTACATCCGGTATGGCAGGCGGTGGTGACGGCAACTATATGCAGCGTTTCTGGGATCAGGGATTCAGCATGGTAAAATATGCCAATACCATTCTTTCATACATTGATCAAGTAAAAGGTCTAGACGATGCTACTCGTGATGCCTATAAAGGTCGCGCTTACTTCCATCGTGCATACGCTTACTACAACCTGGCTTTGCAGTTCGGCGATATTCCTTTGGTAACGAAACTGATTAGTGTGCCTAAGCGCAACTATACATCAACCAGCAAGGAAGCTATCTTCAAGATGCTGGTACACGATTTGGAATTTGCTGTTCAGCATGTTCCTGCACAAGCCAAAATGTCATATGTAGGTCAGGTAAATCAGGAAGGCTGCATGCATCTGTTGGTTAAGTGCTACCTCGTAGTAGGCGAATATGCAAAGGCCGAAGCTATGGCCACCGACCTGATTAACAATCATGGTTTGAAGTTGATGACTGAGAACTTTGGTACATGGCAGCCTTCGGGTGCAGAGAGTACATGGAAAGTTACTCGTAATGTTGTTTGGGATTTGCATCGCACACCAAATATCGCCGATCCAGCCAACAAGGAGACCATCATGATGATCTCAAACTCTAACGATCAGGATTTCACTACCTATAATGTTATGCGCGCCTGCTTTGCCCACTGGAGCAACGGTATCATCCGCGATCCTCATGGACTTGGCGGTCCTGGACAGAACATTGCACGTAATAACGGTGACTACAATGCAGAACTCGACTGGGTACGCGCTGCCGGACGTGGTATTGCTGTAAACCGTACTTCTTACTATTATAACAAGACCATCTGGAACTACGATGGAGAGACTGACTGGCAAGACCTACGCCACAACCGCGAAGTTGGTAACTGGATGGAGATGGAAGACTTTAAGTACAACAACAAGAAGTCTGATTTCTACGGTAAGAATTATCAGCTTTATGCCACAGAAGATTATGTAGATCCCTCAAATCCATCGAAGGTTCTTGTACACAAAGGCGACATTCTTTGCTCTGATACAATCCGTAGTTGGTATCCTACACCACTGTACCAACTCTATATCTTGGATACACCTAATGAAAACAACATGGGTGCAAACCAGTTCCAGGGTGCATCTGGTAAAGGAGCTAATGGCGACATGTATCTCTTCCGCTTGGCAGAAACCTACCTGTTGCGTGCAGAGGCTCGACTCTATCAGAAAAATGCTGCTGGCGCTGCAGAAGACGTGAATGCCGTACGCAAACGCGCAAATGCCAAGAAGATGTACGCAACTGTAAACATTGGCGACATCATGGCAGAGCGTGCACGCGAGCTGTATCTGGAGGAGTTCCGACAGGCCGAAATGGTACGTGTCAGCTGGTGTCTGGCTCGTAGCGGTGTAGCTGACGAATGGGGTAATACTTACGACCTCAATACATGGGACAAGCAGGAAGGTACCGATTTGAATGGCGGTAGCTATTGGTATCGTCGCTGCACAATCTATAATGTATTCAATCGTCCTTACGGCAAAGGCCAGCAGGGCAACCAGACATTCGAATACAAGGTCAATAAGCACAACCTGTTCTGGCCTGTTCCAAACTCTGCTATCACAGCCAACAACAAGGGACAGCTGCGTCAGAACTTCGGTTACGATGGCTATAGCGACACTATTCCTATGTGGACAAGTTGGGAAGAGGCTGTAGCTGACGAAGAATCAGCAAATTAATTAGGCTGTTCATACATTAATTATGGTAATTTGTTAGTATTTCTAAGGTGGAGGGGGCGGTCTATCATTCTTTAGGCTGCCCCTTTTTCAACAAAAACAAGTAAAAACGGACTCTATGAGAAAACTATTATTATTGGCATGTTTGCTGAGCACCATGATGGTTCAGGCCAAGCGATGGACTACCGACGAGGTAAAGGACATGATACGCTTGGTTAACACCTACTGGCAGACCAATAATCCGGCCGAGGTGCGCTCTTTCTGGGACAACGCCGCCTACCATACAGGTAATATGGAGGTTTACAAGTTGTTGCAGGATAAGCAGATGCTGGACTACAGTATTCGCTGGGCGGAACACAACCAGTGGAAAGGTGCCACCGAACCCAACCCCGCCAACTGGAAATACAAGAACTACGGTGAGGGACAGGACTATGTACTGTTTGGCGACTGGCAGATCTGCTTCCAGACGTACATCGATTTGTACAACCTGCAACCCGACGAGAAGAAGATAGCACGCGCCAAGGAGGTGATGAGCTATGAGGCCGAATCGAAAGCCAACGACTACTGGTGGTGGGCCGACGCGCTCTACATGGTGATGCCTACACTCACCAAGATGTACAAGCTGACCGGTGACACCAAGTATCTGCGCAAACTCTACGAAAACATCTGCTATAGCGACAGTATCATGCTCGACAAGGAGACAGGACTGTACTTCCGCGATGGTAAATACATCTATCCCAAGCACAAAACAGCCAAGGGCAAGAAGGACTTCTGGGCACGTGGCGATGGTTGGGTGCTGGCCGGCTTGGCCAAGGTGCTGCAGGATATGCCCGAGACCTACGTCCGTCAGCCGTTCTTTGTTGAGAAGTACGTAAATCTGGCACGCGGCGTGAAGAAGTTGCAGCAGCCACAGGGCCACTGGACCCGTTCGATGATGGACCCAGAGCAGGCGCCTGGCTACGAAACCAGCGGTACAGCCTTCTTCTGCTACGGCTTGTTGTGGGGCGTTAATCACGGCTATCTGTCGAAGAAGGAGTTTGCCCCCACCATCGATAAGGCGTGGAACTATCTCACCACTATCGCCCTGCAGAAGGACGGTAAGGTGGGTTACGTACAACCCATTGGCGAGCGCGCTATTCCCGGACAGACAGTAGATGCCAACTCGCAGGCCAACTTTGGTGTTGGTGCCTTCCTGCTGGCCGCATGTGAATACGTGAAATACATTGGCCGATGAACCTGTTATTAACAATAGCACTCGGTATAGCCAACCTGTTACCGCAGGCTGAGGATGCGTTCTGGCGCGACTCCATCCCTCAGGAGATGAAGCAGAGTTATACCGTATATGGCGAACAGTATCTGGGCAAAGCGTGGACAGCTTTGCCCTGGACTGTTTTTGCCGAGAACAAGATAACCGGTAACCGCGTAAACTACGAGGGTATCTGTTTTGAGAAGCGCCGCCATCTGGCTGCCCTCGTCATGGCCGAGATTGTAGAGGGCAAGGGCCGATTTATGAACGATATCATCGATGGAATCGGTAGCTTTTGCGAAGAAACCTGGTGGGGCATACCCGCCCATTACGGTAAACGCATCCCCCTGCAGGAGATACAGGAGGTAGACTTGTTTAATGTCGAAACGGCCAGTCTGATTGTATGGACACGCTATATGCTGGAGAAACAGTTGGATGCCTTCTCGCCCGATATCTGTCAACGTATCGACCGAGAGGCAGAACAGCGTATCCTGAAACCTGCCGTAGCCAACAACTACTGGTGGAAGACGGCTGGCATGAACTGGAACCCATGGATTTGCAGCAACTGGCTGGCCTGTGTGCTGATCTGTGAGAAGGACGAGGCCCGTAAAGCCGAAGCCATCGCCCAAATAGAAAAGGCCACCCATGCGTTTATCGACGCCTACCCCGAGGATGGCGGTTGCGATGAGGGTCCTGGCTATTGGGACCGCGCCGCAGCCTCGATGTTCGAGGTACTCAGGCTACTGCCTGAGAATTCTAGGTTGGCTAGATTAACTAGTAGTACTAGTAATACAAGCCTTTCAAGGAAGATTAGAGCGATGGCTGCTTATAGCTATAAGACCTATATCGGGCATGATTACTGTGTAAACTTTGCCGATGCACACGAGAACAAGGCTGTGCAACAGGTAAACATCGTGTATCCATTCGGTCATTGGCTGAACGACAAAACCATGCGCGAGTTTGGCGCTTATTTAGGACGAACCAAGCAAGTGCTGACCCAGCCTGCCAAGCTATACGATAAGAGCGGCAACTTCCCAACGTTGGGTCGCGAGCTGTTCTTCTTACGAAATATTCGCGATTTCATCGCAGAAAAGCCCCAGGAGCCACTCATAAAGGATGCGTGGTTACCTAACCTACAGATTATGACTGCGCGACGTGGCGGCCTATTTACGGCCTTTAAGGGCGGACATAACGGCGAGAGCCACAATCACAACGATGTGGGCTCGTTCCTGGTGTATATAGATGGCGAACCGCTGCTGATCGATCCAGGTGTGGGCGAATATACCGCCAAGACCTTCAGCAACAGTCGCTACGAGATATGGACCATGCAGTCGGGCTATCATAATCTACCACAGATTAACGGTATCGACCAGCAGGATGGAAAGGCGTTCGGCGCCAAGGTGACAAGTCACCAGAACGGAAAGCTTACACTCGACATTGCCGGTGCCTATCCCAAAGAGGCTGCGGTAAAATCGTGGAAACGCACCGTTACTGCCACCAAATCGGGCGTATCGGTAACCGAGGACTTTGAATTAGATGCCTACAAAGCTCCTACCCGTCTGATGCTGATGACCACCAACCGCGATGCGCTGAAGCACATCAGCTACAATGCCAACCAGCTGGAAGCAGCTATCGAGGATATCAGCAACCAACTCGACCCGCTGTTGCAAGACATGTGGGGAAAAGAGATGTACCGCATAGTGCTGACGGTGAAATCGGCAAAAACTAAGCAACAAATCAAATATAGTATCAAATGATTAGACTACTACTTACTATAGTTTTGCTGGGTGCACTGACCAAAGGGGTCAGCGCCCAGCAAACAACCCTTACGGTAACCAACCCTAGCGACTACCAACGTCAGGAGGTAGTAGAAGCCGACTTACAGACGGTATCTAACCGATTAGGCTTAACCGCAGGCGAGGCATTCATGATTAAGAACGGCTTCGGCCAGGAGCAGGCTTACCAACTATCATACGATGGCAAGCTGCTGATGTATGTATCGGTACAACCCCACAGTAAGGCTGTATTCACCATCGAGAAAGGACAGCCAGCTGCGATGAAATCGTATGTTTATGGAAGATTGTTCCCCGAACGTGCCGACGATATGACCTGGGAGAACGAGCTGGGCATCTATCGCATGTACGGTCCTGCCCTGCAGCGTAGCGGTGAGAAGTCGTTCGGTACCGACGTATGGACCAAAAGCACCCCAGAACTGGTTTTAGAGAAACGTTATAAGATGCACCTGTGGGGTGTGGGACAACGCGACTCGCTGAAAAGAGCTGGCAAGTCCAAGGAGGCCAACGAGATATACCTGGCCACATCGTTCCACCACGACCATGGTGAGGGAATGGATGTTTACTCTGTTGGTCCGAGTTTAGGATGCGGCGCACCTGCGCTGATGAAGAATGGCGAACTGGTTTATCCTTATTGCTTTAAGGACTACAAGATATTGGACAACGGTCCGCTGCGTTTCACCGTAGAGCTGACCTACCATCCCAATAATGATGGCGCAACAGAGCACCGACTGGTGAGTCTGGATCGCGGTTCACATTACAACAAGATAACCGTATGGTACGACGGTATGAAACAGAAAACCGGCTGGGCTACAGGTGTGGTGCTGAATGGCGAGGGTGAGTTAGCGCTTGGCAAAGACTATGTGCTGTATACCGACCCCACCGATAACCCAAAAGTAAACCAGTCGCAGATTTACGTGGGTACCTTGTTCCCTAACGGTGTGGATGAAACCACCCGACTTAACGGCAACAAGAACCACGCCTTGGGCATTGTGCGCCAGTATAAGGGCAAGCCCTATACCTATTATTTCGGCTCAGCCTGGAGCAGCAACGACGTGAAGACGATGGCCGAGTGGCAGCTTTTGGCCGACAACTATCTGAACAATATCAAGAATCCACTAATAACAGACATCAAATGAAACGAACAACAACCTTGTTGGTATTAGCTCTAATGCTAGTAATACCAACGCAAGCCAAAAAGACAAAAACGCCAGAACAAACCGACCGTCAGTACTGGTGCTCGTTAGCCTACAAGATGGCCCAGCCCGTATTGGAGAATATGGCCAAGGGCGAGCTGCAGAAGAACATGAAGACAGAGTTCTCGCCCTCGTTTGATAACCGCGACCGCTCGGTGGTATATATGGAAACCTTCGGACGCCTGATGGCTGGTGTAGCCCCTTGGCTTGCACTACCCGACGACAACACCGCTGAGAGCCAGCAGCGCCACCAGTTACGCGAGTGGGCATTGGCCTCGTATAAGAACGCTGTAGATCCCGCATCGCCCGACTATCTGTGCTGGGGCAAGGCCGGACAGAACTTAGTTGATGCCGCCTATATCGCCGAATCGTTCCTGCGCGCCTGGGATACCTTATGGCAGCCACTCGACGAGGTAACCAAACAGCGTTACATCAAGGAGTTTCAGGCCTTAAGAAAGATCGACCCACCCTACACCAACTGGTTCCTGTTCTCGTCTACCATCGAGAGTCTGCTGGCTAAGGCTGGTGCACAGTACGATGAGTTCCGTGTAAACACCGCCTGCCGTAAGGTTGAAGAGTGGTACGTAGGCGATGGCTGGTATGCCGATGGTCCCGTGTTTGCTTTCGATTACTACAGCAGCTACGTGTTCCACGCCATGTACCTGGAGACACTGCAGGCCATGGTAGATGCTAAGGCCAACACCCGTTTGGACTATCAGAAGTACTACGATCGCGCCCTGAAGCGTGCTCAGAAGTACGCTATCATCCTGGAGCGATTCATCTCGCCTGAGGGTACATTCCCTGTGATTGGTCGTTCTATCCCCTATCGTACAGCCGCTATGCAGACGTTGGCTCTGATAGCCTGGTATCAGAAGTTGCCTAAGGAACTGAGCAACGGACAGGTTCGCGCTGCCCTTACCAAGGTGCATCACCGTATGTTCGACTATCAGCAGAATTTTAACGATGCTGGTTATCTCACTATTGGTTTCTGCGGTTCACAGCCAGAGGTTGCCGACTGGTACACCAACAACGGTTCGCTTTATCTTACCAGTCTGAGTTTGATGCCCCTTGGTTTGCCTGCCGATCATCCTTTCTGGACCGATGCCGCTGAGCCTTGGACACAGGTAAAAGCCTGGAACGGACAGAAGTTCCCAAAGGATCACCGCTGGGGTGATGATATCCGCACGCACGACAAGTGGTAATATTTCCCACACGCGGGAATAAAAAAGATACACGGGCCGTCCAGTTTTTGGGCGGCCCGTGCTGATAGAGAGAGTGGTTATCTAACTAATTAATTTCTGTATGCGGGATTCTGATAAGCAGTCTTCTCCTCGTCGGTCATCTCCATACCATCGAGCTGTCCCTGTGGGATAGGACGGATGTAGTAACCAGCAGGAATATCACGCTTAACTGTCTGCAGATCCTTATCGGTGTAACCAGCACCAGCGATGCGGTAGGTACCAGCACGCTCACCCCACTTCTGAGTACGAACGAGGTCGAACCAACGGTATCCCTCACCCCAGAACTCACGGCTACGCTCGTCGAGGATAAAGTCGATAGTGATAGTAGCAGGAGTAGCAGCTACCATTTCGGCGCTCTTATCTACTGATACAGCAACATTGTCATTCTGATTGAAAGTCTGCTTTCCTGCACGGGCACGGAGCACGTTAACCAGTTTCTTTGCATCCTCGTTCTTGCCGAGCTTAACAGCAGCCTCAGCACCAATGAGATAGAACTCAGAGAACTTTGCTACGTTCCAAGGACGTGGACTACCTCCATTAACCTTTGAACCAAGACCTCCATCATTATCTGTACGATAGATACCAATCTTCCAGTTGATGGGGTACTTCTTGCGGCTGATGTGGTTAACAGCTACAACAAAGTCAGCACGACCAGGCATTTCTCCGAAACCAAGCTTTTCATCAGCACCTGTATATTTGATGTTTTCATCCTCACTTTCAGGAACCCAGCTGAAGTAAACATCATTTGGATAGATCTTCTCACCATTGGCACCGTATACAAACGCATCGCTGCCTCCTGCCTTATGCCAGTTGGTGTGATAACGCAGCGTGAAAGTTGCATCATAACGAGAGTCAATAGCCTTTACAGCATCTTCCCATACACCACCTTCCATGAAGTTGTCGGCGATAGGAGCCATACGTGTCCAAGGACGTCCAAGAGCTTGAACAGCCTCACGTTGAACGGGGTTGATATAAACGGTTTCACCCTTATCATTCTTTCTATCAGTCTTTGCAATCATTTCTGTATAGTTCCAAGTCTCCATCCAGTAAGCAAAGTTCTCAGGAGAACCGCCGTTACCCCAACCGTAACCAGCACCTCCGTTACCAAACTTCTCATTCTCGTTGTGATCAGCGTAGAGCATAATTTCTGAGTTACGATCGTTGGTAGCAACGTTCACATCATAGAATGTAGGCTGCAGACCGTAAGGGCCAGGGTTGTCGATAGCCTGCTTGGCCATATCGAAAGCTTTCTGGAAATAACTCTGGGCCTGGCCGGCGTCGCGGCTGCACTCAGGATAGGTAGGAATGTTATTAGGATTCTCTAACCACCATGCGTAAGTAAGATATGCCTTAGAGAGGTACAAACGAGCCAGATTCTTGGTAGCAGAACCTTTAAGACGTGGATTATCAGGAAGATCAGTCAAAGCTTTCTCGAGATCACTAAAAATGACCTTATAAACTTCAGGAACAGTGTTACGTACAGAGGTTCGAATAGTTGTTGTATTGAACTTCAGTTCGCCTGCACCCAGATCGAGAGGCACACCACCATAGGTCTGTACCAGGATAAAGTAGTCGAATGCACGGAAGAAATAAGCCTCAGCGAGCAGAGCATCGTCGATACCAGCAGCAGCACCATTCTCTATGATACCATTACAGGTATTGATATTTGCAAACAGGGTACCCCATGCACCACCAGCAACAGTGCTAGTAGAAGTAACAGAGCCTACACCAGAAAGGTCGGCATCCTTAAAGTTACCATCGGCACTCTGTGCGTATGTGTACTCATCGGTACCTGTCTCGAGGGTGTTCAGGTAGTAACCGTTGCCATAGAAATAGCGCAGGTGAGCGTAGAGCGATGTCAGACCGCCCTCAATACCCGTCTTCGTTGTGAAGAATGATGGGTCGAAAGTGCTGCGTGGCTGCTCATCGAGCACATCACCGCATGAGGTGAATGTTGTGGAAAGACCACAGCAAACCAAACCCGCAGCAAGAATATATTTTATACTTTTAGTTTTCATAATTATTAATTCTTTAATATTGTTAGAATGTAACGTTAACACCAACCAAGAAATTGCGGGTAGCAGGTGTGTTGTAACCTACGATTGGCATCTTGTGCTTACCTGTGTATCCATCAACAGCCACAGCTGTATTCTGGTTTGCCCATGAATTGGTCTCAGGATCAAGTCCGCTCTCGTTGTTGAATGGTGAGAACAGAACGAATGGATTCTGAACAGTAGCATAGAGGCGCAGACGGCTGATACCAAGATCCTTCACAGCCTTCAGCTTGTCGAAGTTGTAACCCAGTGTAATGGTACGAATCTTCAGATAGCCAGCATCGAAATAACCCAGTGTAGAACCGAACTTGGGGTTATCACCATCCTGGATACCACCTGGTTTTGGATATTTAGCACCCGTGTTCTCCTCGGTCCAGTAGTCAACATCGAGGTTGTTACGACGACCTGTCAGCATGTTCAGGTAACCGCTTGAAGAGTGGATAGCAGAGATGAGCTTACCACCAACCTGGAAGGCACCAATAACAGTCAGGTCGAAGTTCTTATAACCAACAGTGGTATTGAAACCTCCCATCAGTTTTGGTTCCATGCTGATGATCTGACGATCCTCTGGACCTATCTGACGAGTAGGTATGCCGTTTGCATCATAGTCGCCAGTATACTTTACCTTAATCATTCCCACATTACCACCTTTTACCAGAGCCTCAAGGTTAGTCTTGCCATCAGGACCAGTTACGATATCGCTCTGGTTCCACAGGCCCTCATATTCATAGTCGTAGATCACGTCGATAGGATAACCAACAAACCAGCGGTTAGCCTCATCGCGATCGGCACCTGATGCCAGAGCTGTCAGTTTATTGCGGTTAGCATAGAGGTTGATACCAGCCTCCCAGTTCCATCCGTTCTTGTTGTCGAGGATGATACCATTCAGAGTTAACTCCCAACCTTTATTCTCGGTCTTACCAATGTTACCAGTATAGCTGCCTACACCAGAAGTTGAAGGCATGGTAACATCAAGCAGGATGTCATTTGTTTTCTGGACATAGTATTCGAATGATCCAGACAGGCGACCATTGAACAAAGAGAAGTCGAGACCGAAGTTCCATGTCTTAGAATACTCCCATCCAAGATCCACATTAGGCAGAGATGATACATAATATCCTGCCTTATAGGTATCGCCAAAGTTATAGTTACGGATTGAAAGGGTACCCAAGGTAGAATATGGGTTGATAGACTGGTTAGAAGTTTCACCATAACCTACGCGCAACTTCAAGTTGTCAATCCAAGTAAGGTTCTCCATGAACTGCTCACGAGCAATGTTCCAACCAGCACTTACTGCAGGATAGGTGTGCCACTGATGACCCTTAGCCAGACGTGATGAAGCATCCGAACGAAGGGCAGCCGAAAGCATATACTTATTATCATAAGAGTACATCACACGACCCATCCAAGAGATAAGGCCACTCTGCCAGTAACTATAATTATTCAAGTTAACTTCGCCTGTAGCGTACGACAGATTATAATACTGCATGTAATCAGCAGGAATCTCCTGAGCCGATGCGCCAGTAGACTCATATGTAGTCTGCTCGGCAGAGTACATAGCAACAACATTCAGATTATGCTTCTCTGCAAAGGTTCTATCAAAGGTCAGCAGATGCTCAACAGCCCAGTTACGAGTCTGATTCTCTGATATACTACCGCTATTAACAGCATTAGCATCCTTATTATTAATACCAGTACCAGTGAAACTGCCACCCTTAGAGCTACGGAAGTTCAGACCTACGTTTACACGATAGCTCAGTCCCTCTATCCATGGGCACTTAACCTCTGCAAACAACGTATTGTAAGAACCGATACCTTTGTTTTCGCTCAACCATACATCCTTATCGCGCTCAACAGTCTCTTTGGTTACTACAACCTGGTCATCTGCAGGCAGAGTGTTGTAACGCTTCAGATTACCGTTCTCATCGTATGGACTTGAAAGCGGAGATGCGCACAATACAGCATACATATTGTTAACACCCTGAGTTTTACGATAGCTGTTGTTGGTACTCAAACCAAAACGGAAGTACTTTCCAACAGTCTGGTCGAAGTTACCACGAACAGAGATACGATCGTAACCCTCAGTAGGAAGTACTGATTCATCATGATAGTAACCGGCACCAAAGCTGTAGCTACCACCATTTGTACCACCAGCAACGCTTACATCATGATTGTGACTTACACCGGTCTTGTAATACAGATCCTGCCAATCGGTATTGGTTGTCTCGCTCTCGTCGAGTGAGTTTTTATACTTACCAGCATACTGGCGGAACTTGTTGAACGTAGGACCATCCATCATAGGATACTTGTGGAATACCTTCTTAAACGATATATAACCATTATATGTAACCTTAGCAGGTGTGCCTTGTGTACCCTTTACTGTAGTAATGATGATTACACCGTTAGCACCACGCGAACCGTAGATAGCGGTGGCAGAAGCATCCTTCAGGATATCCATCGACTTGATGTCGGCAGGGTTGATATCTGAAAGCTGACCCATAAATGGAATACCATCGAGTACGATCAATGGGTCGTTACTTGCACTCAGTGAGCGCTGACCACGAATACGAATCTGCATCTCATCACCAGGCTTAGAACCTGTCTGTGTCATCAAAACACCAGCTACACGACCCTGCAGAGCCTGAGCGGCGTTAGTAGCTGCAACCTGGTTAAGTTTCTCACCACCAATGTTTGCAACAGAACCGGTAACGGCCTCACGACGCTGGGTACCGTAACCGATAACAACAACCTCGTTTACAACATGGCCGTCTTCCTTAAGATTGATTTTTAAGTTATCGCCGGCCTTAATCTCCTGCGATACATAGCCTACATAAGATACAACAATTGTTGCACCTGGCTTTACATTAAGAGTGAAGAAGCCGTTGAAATCGGTAACGGTACCATTATTAGTACCCTTCTCCATAACCGTGGCACCAATCAGCGGACCCTGTGAGTCAGCTACATAACCGGTTGCCTGCTTCGTTTGCTGTACGGAAGCTACTGCTGCGGTAGCTGCCGAAGCCTGCTGTACAGGAGCCATGCCTAAAAAGCACAATCCTGCAACTAAGGCTGTTTTCTTTGCTTTGAAACTCATACGTTTGGTTTGTTAGTTAAAATTTAATTAATTGAATAAAAGAAAAAATCTGCCGCAAAGATAGGCAGATTCTTTTTTAGAGGCTTTAACGTATGTTGCGTTTCGTTTCACTTTTGTCTCAACCGGGGTTTTTTAGCCCTTTTTGCTCGATATATTCGGTTGGAGACACTCCAAACTGCTTGCGGAACACCGTTGAAAAGTGTGCTAAGTTACTAAATCCAACTGAATATGCAACCTGTGTAACATTGATTTTTTGCTCCTCGAGCAATCGTACGGCTTGCTCCAAACGAATGTTTCGGATAAACTCGCTGACGGGGATACCGGTGAGTTCCTTCATTTTGCGATGCAACTGGGCGCGACTGATGCCAACACCCTTGGCCAGCATCTCAACACTAAAGTCGTTATCGTCCAAATGTTCGTTCACTTCTTTCAGCACACGTTCCATCAGCAGTTCATCGTTACCCTTAATCGGTTTCTCCTCAATCTTATCCTTGGGCTGTTGCAAACCCGAGTATTTACCCTTCAGACGCAGGTTGGTACTGATCAAGTTATTAATCACCATATGCAACTCGTCCATATCAAATGGTTTAGCCAGGAAGGCGTCGGCACCCTTCTCCAAGCCCTCCAAACGGTTGGCTACAGCAGCTTTCGAAGTGAGCATTACCACTGGGATATGATTCAGGTTCATATTGGTCTTAATCATTCGCAGCAACGTAAAGCCGTCCATCTCGGGCATCATCACATCGCTCACCACCAGATCGAACTGCTTCTCGGATTCAGCAAGCAGCAGGCGCAGGGCCTCACGACCGCTGGTAACGGGGGTGATATGATAGTAGCAGCCCAGCTCCTGAGCGATATAGCGACCAATCTCCTCATCGTCGTCAACTATCAGAACCTGATAGCTGTACTGCGAGCGCTGGCGTGTTGCCTTCTCTTTCTCCTCAACCTTCAACAGCTCTTCTTCCTTCAGATGTTCGCAGCCTAAAGGCAGATGTACGGTGAACACACTACCCTGCTCATCGTCGCGATTGGCCGCATCGATGGTGCCGTGATGCATCTCTACAACCATCTTACACAGATTCAGTCCGATACCTGTGCCCTCGATATGCATGCTACGCGAGCTGGCTCCCTGATAGAAACGGTCGAAAAGCTTGCGTGGATCGCCCTTGATGCCCATACCATTATCAACCACCTGCAGGATAGCGCTCTTGTTCTCAGTATCCTGAGATACACACACCTCAATCTCACCGCCATCGTAGGTGTACTTAAAGGCGTTTGAGAGCAGATTATCAACCACCTTATCGATGGCCTTGCGATCGAACCAAACACTGAGCTTATCGAGCGTAGGCGCATAGCGGAAGTTGATATGACGCTCGTTGGCGGTATATTCGTACGACTTAAGCAGATTGCCCACATACTGTACCATATCGGTTTCCTGGCATTGCAGCTTCATCTGCTGGCGGTCCATCTTACGAATATCAAGTATCTGGTTCACCAGATTCTGCACACGCTGGGCGTTATGCTCAATGGTTTTCAGCTCGTTGGTTACCTCTGGATCGAAATCGCGCTTCAACAGTTTGTGCAGCGGACTCATGATGAGCGTCAACGGCGAGCGGATATCGTGCGTGGCGTTGATGAGGAACTTCATCTTATCCTCGTCCAACTCCTGGCGACGACGACGAACATAACCCAAAACCAAGGTGCCAAGCGTCAGGAATCCTATACATATATATATAATGTATGCCCACGAGGATCTGTACCAAGGTGCATGCACAATAATATGGAAAATCTCGGTATCGGAATAAATGCCGTTATCGTAGGCTCTTACCTCAAGGATATACGAACCGGGCTGCATGTGGGTAAACGATACCACATTTCGACCTACTTCGGTCTGTCCCCACTCGCGGTTGCCATTCAATCGGTACTCGTAAATCACGTTCTCGGCATTGGCAAAGTTGAGCGAAGAGAACTCCAACGAGAAGGTGTTATCGATGAAATCAAGCTCGATGCGCTTGGTGCTGGGGCGAGCCACACCGCCTACATAGATGCCTGTAAGCAGCACTTTTCCTATTTCGGAATTCTTTATCTGCAGGTCGGCAGGATTAAACGAGGTGATACCATCGCTGAAGCCGAACCAGATGCGGCCATCGTGGGTGCGCATAGCTGTACCGCTGACATACTCGCGACTGGCCAGACCATTACCGTAAAGATAGCTCACAAACTGCTGGTCGGCATGTTTGTATTGCCAAAGTCCCATGGTAGTACTGATCCATAAGTCGCCAGCCTGATCCTGAATAATACCGTTCACTACCTTGTTGCTCAGCATTTCGGCATCAGGGAAGGGTTTGGCAGTTTTCTCCTTTTCATCGTAATAATACAAGCCTGAATAGGTGCCGAACAACATCTTATGATCGTGCGTTTCGCAGACTGATTCGATGGTATTATAATCAAGCAGCACCTCCCAGCCATACGAACGGAAACTATCTTCGGCAGGGTCGTAACAGTTAATACCCGAAGCCGAACAAATCCAAAGCTTACCACGACTGTCAACCAGCAGTTCTCTGATCCAGTCGTTATGCAGTCGACCTTTCGGTCCATCGCCATCGTACATACTGAAATGGCGCAATTCATCGGTATTGGTATCGTACGAGAAGAAGCCCAACGAATAAACCGAGAAGAAGAGTTTGCCCTTTCCATCGTCGGTAATCGAGTTAACAAAACCACTCTTGAACGATGATTTAAGCTGGTATTGCCCTGTAAGTGGGTTGTAGGCATAGAGCCCTGCGTTGGTACCAAGCCAATAACGGCCCATTCCATCGCGGTATATCACATACGTACCATCGGGCGAGGCTGGATGAGCCACCAAGCGACCCGCAGCATCAAATCCGAATACACCGTTATTCTGTACAGCACACCAGGTCATACCGTTGTCGCCAGCACAGATAGAACTGAGCGAACCACCTGTACTGAGGTGCTGATCGATGAATTTCCACGAGCGGAAGGGCGACTGGTGCTGGGGAATAAGCAGCAGACCGCGACTCTGACAACCAATCCACAAGTTCTCCTGATTATCCTCGAACAGCGCCCAGATGGTAGCTGTGTTCAAATCCAACGAGGCATTCTGGAACTCATAGCGACGCATACGGCGCTCGCCACGAGGCACCCACCACAGACCATCACCCATGGTGCCGATATACAGGTTGCCAGCCTTGTCGCACTTGGCGGTACGCAACACCAAGTCCTTACCACGCATCTCGCCTGGGTCGATATAATCGGATGTCAGCTGTCCGTCGCGATAGTAAAGCAGTCCATGATTGCACACTATCAGCACACCGCCCTCGTAACCTACAAAACCGGTTACCATACCGTAAGGCGACAGCAGCTCCTCGATCTTGCCTTTGGGCGAACGTCGGATAATGGAATTACCATGACCCGATTTCCAGAAATAGCCCTTTTGATCGATAAAAATATAGCTAAAATAGTTGTTATCGGCCTTGGCATAACCCTCAACACGCTGCGAATTGTTGGTACGGGTATCTACTCTGAAGAGTCCGTAACCGGCAGTACCAATCAACAGGTGGTTGGCATCTTCCTGAATGATAGCGTTGATACGAGGTATGCTGGTGGCACCTTTCATCTCAACCGATATAAACTGGTTGGTAACAGGATCGAAGCGGTCGAGGCCCAACTGGGTACCCACCCAGAGCGTGCCGTTCACATCCTCGAACAGATACGATATCACATTGCTGCTCACGGTGTTAGGTTTACCTTTCTCGTGCAGATAGTTGGTAAAACGGTAACCATCGTATTTGTTCAAACCATACTCGGTACCTATCCAGATGTAGCCATCCTTATCCTGGCATATCCGGGTTATCTGGTTACTCGACAGTTTCTCTGACGTGTAGAAGTGCGATTGACCAGAACTTAGTAGTGTAAATGTTGATAGTAATGTAAGTAGTAGATAACGGAACATTGTTTTTAAATTGAGGTTTGCAAGTTATAAATAGTATATGCTTTCGGGCCCCATGTTAAATAGCAGGTCTAACACCGACAGATTGGGCAGGAAGCCATGCTTCTGGGCATACACCTGATAATAGGGCTTAGGCGTGAAATCGGCATCGGGTGCCGGATGTTTAGGGTTGATGGCTGAACGGTAATCAGTCAGATCTATGGGTTCGGGGATGAACTCAGTACTACGCGTCATTTGGGGCTGTATATCGATGAGTTCGCACATTTTCAGGCTGATGGCCTCGTTAAAATCTACCAGGTAGTCCCATCGCTGCTCAAAAAACGGGCGGATGTCGTCCTGGTAATACTCAAAGAAAGGCGATTCGCCATAAGCGCTCTGCAGGGCCATCCAATGCAGATGGCGCCAGTTGCCATGATCGCTGATGCGGATATCCTTGATAAGAGGCGAAGTACCACGCTCGACGGGTACGGTAAGGGCTTGCACACCATTGGTGGTGGCTATCAGGCAGCGGTTGCGATAGGTCTGCTTCAGGAAACTCTCCCACTGTTCAATCAGCACAATGTCAGCCCGATGCAGCTTCTGATACCACTGCACCGGGCCGAAATAGGTTGTACTGAGCAAAACCTGCATGGTTCTACCTTATTTAATATTATCTACGATGCTACCGATACGGCTCCAGCGAATGCCGCCAAATCCGTTGCGGTCGGGATCGCTACTCCACCAGATGAAGATAGGCTTACCCACAATATGATCCTCGGGCACAAATCCCCAGTAACGAGAGTCGGCCGAATTATGACGGTTATCACCCATCATCCAGTAGTAATCCAGCTTAAAGGTGTACTGACTGGCAGGCTTGCCATTAATAAAAATCTTGCCATCGCGAACCTGCAGGTCGTTACCCTCGTAGGCACGGATACAGCGCTCGTACATGGGAAGATTCTCCAGCGAGAGATTGATGCTAGCACCCTTCTTGGGAATCCAGATAGGACCGTAGTTATCGCGGGTCCAGTGGTAGTTGCCGTTCTGTGGATACAAACTCCATGTTTCGCGGTCGTAGTGGAAGCTGATGCCGTCGATCAGATCGCCGCAGGCCTTCATCTCGCTCACAACGCGATTGGTAAGAGGCATGTAACCGTTGTTATTCAGCGATACCAACTCCTCCTGAGTAATGCCCCACTTCTCCATCTCCTCATCGGTAAAGTGGCGCTTCAGGCGCAGCTCGTAGGTATACTGCACGTTGTCGGGCTCCTTGTTAGCCTTACCGTCCAGATATACCACGTGGTCCTTGATCTGCAGCGTTTGTCCGGGCAGACCCACACAACGCTTAACATAGTTCTCACGACGGTCGGTTGGGCGGGTATCAATCTCACCAAACTCCTGTGGGTGGTCGGCAATAATCTTCTTACCCGTCTCATAAATCTCGTTATACAGCTTCAGTCGCTGCTCGGCCGTCAGGTTATCGGGGTTGGGCATGTTGGGATAGTTGCCAATGCCATAGCCGTAGCACAGGTTGTAATATTCGGTCTGATACTGCAGGGCGGTACAGATGGTATCGCCAGCAGGATAGTTGAACACGACGATATCGTTCAGCTGCACGTTACCCAAGCCTTTTACACGACGATAGTCCCAGTGTGGCCACTCAATGTAGCTCTTGCACTCTACCACAGGCAGGGTGTGCTGGGTAAGAGGCATCGTCAAGGGTGTCTGAGGAATACGTGGACCGTAGCTTACCTTTGATACAAACAGGTAATCGCCAGTCAACAGCGACTTTTCCAAAGAGCTTGATGGAATCACGTAGTTCTGGAAGAAGAACTGATTGATGAAGTAGACGGCCACCAGCGCAAACACCAGGGCATCGATCCACGACATCACAAACTTAACGGGCTTTTCGGCCTCTTTCCACCACTGCCACTTAATTTTCTTGGTGATATACACATCAAAGATAAAAGGTATCACCAGCAGTCCCCACCAGCTGCCCACCCAATACAGGAAGAGCAAGTAAAGTACCAGCACGCCAATAAACTTGGCCCACTGCACCTTGGGGTCGAATTCTTTCTTTTTTACCATTATTGCTAAGGCTTAGAATTTAAACATATCGCTGATGGTGAGCAGTCCCTGATGCTGGCTTGTGTACTCAGCGGCCAGCACGGCTCCCAGGGCAAAACCCTTACGACTGTGGGCATCGTGAGTAATGGTAATCAGGTCGGCATCGCTATCATAGCGGATGGTATGGATACCAGGCACCTCGCCACGACGGATATGATCTACACGCAGGAACTTCTTGTCGGTAGTATCCTCTTTCCAAGCTTCCTTGCGGTCGATATTGTCAACAATCTCCTCGGCCAGTGTGATGGCAGTTCCGCTGGGATGGTCGAGCTTGTGCACATGGTGTGTCTCCTCCATCTCCACATCGTACTGTGGGAACTGGTTCATAATCTTAGCCAGATAGCGGTTTACGGCAGAGAAAATGGCCACACCGATTGAGAAATTAGATGCCCAGAAAAGAGTTTTTCCCTCTTCATTGCAAGCCTTGCGCACTTCGTCGCCATGCTCGGTCATCCATCCGGTTGAACCACTAACAACTTTCACGCCTTTAGCCCATGCCTTAAGATAGTTGCCATAGGCAGCCTGTGGGGCTGTAAACTCGATGGCCACATCGGCCGATGCGAACTCAGGCGAATCGAAATCCTGCTGATTATCGATGTCGATAATACTTACAATCTCATGACCACGGTCGAGGGCTATCTGTTCAATCATCTTACCCATCTTGCCGTAGCCGATTAAAGCTATTTTCATAATTAATTCGAATTAAAACGCCGCAAAGATACTACTTTTTAGTCAACAAACACCCATTTTCAACAGAAAATAACTAAAAAATTTGCTGATATTAAAATAATGTCATACTTTTGCACCCTCAAAGGGAGTATAGAATTCTATTTCAGGAAATGAGAAAATCTATTTTTGACTTACTAGAACGTAAGGGAAAGCAGCCGATCAGCATGCTGACGGCTTATGATTATCATACAGCCTGCACAATTGATGAGGCTGGAATCGACATGATATTGGTTGGCGATTCGCTCGGCAACGTGATGCTGGGTTATGAGAATACACTTGCAGTAACAGTTGATGACATGATTCATCACGGTGCCGCCGTGTGCCGTGGTGCCAAGCAGGCATTCGTGGTTATCGATATGCCATTTATGTCGTACCAGGCATCGGTTGAGGATGCTGTACGCAATGCCGGACGTATCGTAAAAGAAACTAACTGCCAGGCAGTTAAGCTCGAAGGCGGCGTAGAGTATGCCGACCGTATCAAGGCTATCGTACAGGCAGGCATCCCTGTCGTGGCACATATCGGACTCACACCACAATCTGTTAATGCCATGGGTGGTTACAAGGTTCAGGGCAAATCGCTCGAACAGGCCAAGAAGCTGCTGGCCGACGCTAAGGCAGTAGAAGAGGCTGGTGCTTTTGCCATCACACTTGAGTGCGTGCCTGCCGCATTGGCTAAGCTCGTCACCTCGCAGGCCAATGCATTGACCATTGGTATCGGAGCTGGTAATGGCTGCGACGGCCAGGTGTTGGTTTATCAGGATATGCTGGGCTATAACAATGGCTTCATACCTAAGTTCGTGAAGAAATATGCCGACTTGCACAGTGTGATGCTTGAGGCTTTTAAACAATATAAACAAGAGTGTGAAGAGCGTACCTTCCCAGCAGCAGGGCATACCTATGCCATCAGCGAAGAGGTGATGCAGGCGCTTTTTGAAACGGAGTTAGAAGAAGTAAGAAGATAAGAGAGATGAAAGTAGTTAAGACAGTAAAGGAGGTAAGAGAGATTGTAGCCGGTTGGCGTAAAGAAGGGCTCACCGTAGGACTTGTTCCTACCATGGGATTCCTGCACGAGGGTCATCAGAGCCTCATCCGCAAGTCGGCCAGTCAGAACGATCGCACGTTGGTTTCGGTTTTCGTTAACCCCATCCAGTTTGGTCCTAACGAGGATCTGGAGGCTTATCCACGCGACTTGAACCGCGATATGGAGAAGGTAGAAGAGGCTGGTGGCAACCTGATTTTCAACCCCGAGCCCGCCGAGATGTATCCTGGCCACTTTACATCGTTTATCGATACCACCGAGACTACCGAGCTGCTTTGTGGTGCCGTTCGCCCCGTTCACTTCCGTGGTGTGTGCACCGTAGTAGGTAAGCTCTTTAATATTGTTTGTCCCGATCGTGCTTACTTCGGACAGAAGGATGCCCAGCAGCTGGCTACCGTTAAGCGTTTTGTGCGCGACTTGAACTTCCCCGTAGAGATTGTGCCCTGCCCCATCGTTCGCGAGGACGACGGACTGGCCAAATCGAGCCGTAACACTTACCTGAATGCCGACGAGCGTCAGGCTGCACTCGTTCTTTCAAAGAGTCTGAAGCTGGGTAAGCAGGCTATCGAGGCTGGCGAGCGCGATGCACAGAAGGTGATCGACATCATCCGAAAGAATCTGGAGACCGAGCCAATGGCTCGCATCGACTATGTTGAGGTGGTTGACTTTGAGAACATCCAGCGCACAGCCCGTATCGAGGGCGAGGTTCTGGTTGCTATCGCCGTTTATATCGGTAAGACCCGACTGATTGATAATTTCATCGTAAACATTTAAGATAGGTATGGATATAACACTGCTGAAGGCAAAGATACATCGTGCTGTGGTTACCCAGGCCGATCTGGATTACGTGGGCAGTATCACTATCGACTCTGATTTGCTGCGTGAGAGTGGTATTCTGGAGTACGAGAAGGTAGAAATTGCCGATATCGACAACGGCAGTCGCTTTGCCACCTATGCCATTGCTGGCGAGGCCGGATCGGGCATCATCTGCCTGAACGGTGCCGCTGCCAAGTGCGTGAACGTAGGCGACAAGGTGATTATCATGGCCTATGCCACGATGACTCCTGAGGAGGCCCGCGACCACAAGCCAACTGTGCTGTTTGTAGATGAGCACAACAAGCTGGTTCGTAAGGCCAACTACGAGAAGCACGGCCTGCTGGTTGAACAGTAAAAACATAAAGATATGCTGACGGGAAAGACGATTGTGCTGGGCGTTACGGGCGGTATTGCTGCCTACAAGAGCGCCAATCTGGCTTCGATGCTCATTAAGCTGCATGCCGATGTGCATGTGATTATGACGCAGAACGCCACCAAGTTTATTACGCCCATGACGTTCGAAACGCTTACCAACAATAAGTGCATTGTCGATACCTTCGACCGCAATTTCTCGTTCGATGTCAAGCACGTATCGCTGGCCAAGCGCGGCGATCTGTTTATTGTGGCTCCCTGTACAGCAAATGTCATCGGCAAACTGGCTCACGGCATCTGCGACGATATGCTTACCACCACCATGCTGGCCACCCGTGCACCCAAGCTGATTGCGCCCGCCATGAATACCGGCATGTGGGAGAACCCCATCTTGCAGGACAATCTTACCAAGCTGAAGGGCTATGGTTATCATATCATCGATCCTATCATAGGCCGACTGGCTTGTGGCGATACGGGCACAGGCAAGATGCAGGCAGAAGAGGTGATCGTAGAGCATATCCTGGCGTTTATGGCCAAGGAAAAGGACCTTGCTGGCAAGCGCTATCTCATTACCGCTGGACCCACACAAGAGGCTATCGACCCCGTTCGCTATATCACCAACCACTCATCGGGCAAAATGGGCTACGCCATCGCTAAAATGGCCCGTTTGCGTGGCGCACAGGTAACTTTGGTGTCAGGCCCCGTAAACATCAAACCTTTCTGTGGCGTAGATGTGGTGCCTGTTAAGAGTGCTGCCGATATGTTCGAGGCTGTTACCAGTCGTAGTGCTGAGGCCGATGTGGTGATTATGTGCAGCGCTGTGGCCGACTACACACCCGCCGTTTATGCCGACCAGAAGGTGAAAAAGCACGACGGCGACCTACAGATTGAACTCAAACGAACACAAGATATTCTTGGTTGGCTGGGCGAACATAAGCCCGCCAACCAGACTTTGGTGGGATTCTCGATGGAAACGGAGAATCTGATTGAAAACTCGCGCGCCAAACTCCTGAAGAAGCATGCCCAGCTGATTTGCGCCAACTCGATTGCTGGCGGCAACACAGGCTTTGCAGTCGATACCAACAAGGTAACGCTCATTAGCGCCAAGGAGGTAAAAGAGCTGCCACTCTGCTCGAAGGAAGAAACAGCCGACCTGATTATCGACCATATCCAAACCCTTGCGTAGCGTATGCATATACTCATAGATATCGGCAATTCTACCGTTGTAGTTGCTTTGGCTGATGGCCAAGGTAACATCGCCGACACATGGCGTTTCAAGACCAAGAAAGAAGAAACAGCCAGCTTTTTCCGTTACGAACTGCGCCAAGGCTTGCGCAAGTACGGTGTAGAGGTAGCTGATATCCAAAAAATCACCATTTCATCGGTAGTTCCCGAGGTTAACGACGATATGGCCCAGGCCATTACCGACCTCACGGGTCTGCAGCCCCATTTCTTCTCGATTGCCGATGCACAGGGCATTATCTCGATAGATGTTGAATCGCCCGCCCAACTGGGCAAGGACCGTCTGGCCGATGCCATCGGCGCTGCCTGCTGCTATGGTGTGCCCGCCATCGTCATCGATTTCGGCACAGCTACCACCATCGGCGTTATCGACGAAAACCGAGTGTTTCGCGGTGGAATCATCATTCCTGGCGTAAAAACCTCGCTCAACGCCCTCAGCACCCGCGCCTCGCAGCTGCCCGCCATCAACATCGAGAAACCTCAGCATCTGATTGGTCGCAACACCCTCGAATGCATGCAGAGCGGCATTGTAAACGGCACAGCTGCCATGATCGACGGCCTTATCCACCAGCTTGCCTCATCCATGTCGCAAGCCCCCAAAATCATCGCTACAGGCGGCATGGCCCGCACCATCGCCCCCAACTGCCAGACGCCCATCACCATCGACCCACACCTACTCTTCAAAGGCCTCTTTCAGGCTAAATAACTTAAATCTTGTTAATATTCTAAAGTTTTAGAGTAAAATACTTGTTTGTTCTAAAAACTTAGAGTACATTTGCCAACGGTAATTCTAAAAACTTAGAATATGAAAGAAAAGAAACAATTGACTAAGGCTGAAACGCAAGTGATGAACATACTCTGGTCGTTGCCAGAGAGTAAGGGTTATTCGTCGGAGATTATGGAGAAATTCCCTGAACCAAAGCCAGCTCTTACCACGCTGCTCACATTCTTGAAGATACTCAAGGAGAAAGGCTTTGTGAGCTCGGAAAAGATAGGAAAAGCACAGCTTTTCAGCACCACCATCAGCAAAGAGGATTACACACGCGCCTATATGAAAGAGGTGAAGAACACGTTCTTTGGTGGCTCGTTCGCCTCGCTCGTTT
Source organism: Xylanibacter ruminicola Ga6B6 (assembly GCF_000687715.1). GTDB lineage: Bacteria > Bacteroidota > Bacteroidia > Bacteroidales > Bacteroidaceae > Prevotella > Prevotella ruminicola_B. Next base: position 136,081 of record NZ_JHXD01000001.1, on the reverse strand, counting down.
CGTTCTTTGCCAAGGATGAGCATCTGAGCGATGAGGAAGTAAGTGAGATTATGGAAATCATAAAGAATCGCAAGTAATGACTGAATTTCTGACCTACGACCTGAAGGTAGCCGTACTGATAGCGGTATTCTACTTCTGCTATCGACTGCTGATGGAGCGTGAAACGTTTCACAGACTTAACCGTATCGTGCTATTATCATCCATTGCCCTCTCGCTCGTTCTGCCCCTTTGTGTCATCACTTTCCATGAAACGGTAGAGGTAGAACAAACCACTGCAACGGCTAATCCTAATCCACAATCGCCCATCACGGATATGCCGGCTGTAACGGCCGCAGATAGCGTACAGATGGCTCCTGTTGATCAGTCAGCCGTTATCTTTGCCATCTTTATGATTGGTGTACTTTGTAGATTATTCTTTATAGCCAACAGTTATCGGCTTTTGCGCCGAATTATTAGTGATAGTGAGCAACATACGTTGGAGGATGATGTAACGCTGGCAGTTGTCGACCTGCCTGTTGCACCGTTCTCGTGGATGCGTACCATCGTGTTAAGCCGGATTGACTACGATGAGCGCAACCCTTCGATACTTGCCCACGAGCGTGGACATATCCGCCTGCATCACAGCTGGGATATCGTCTTCGTCGAAATGCTTACGGCCCTGCAATGGTTCAATCCTGTGGTATGGCTCCTGCGTCGCGACCTGCGAACCGTCCATGAGTACGAAGCCGATGCATCCGTCCTCTCGTCAGACTCAGACGTGAGTCAATACATTCAACTACTGATGCGGAAGGCGATGGGTACAAAGGCCAGTATCCTAGCCAATGGCATCAACAACAGCACCATTAAAAAACGAATTTTCATGATGTTAAAACATAAGTCAAACAGGCGAGCATGGCTCAAAGCCCTTTATATCGCCCCCATAGTAGCAGTATCGTTGGTAGCAACGGCAAAGACGGTGACTGAGTTTAAGCCCAAACCTACCAATCATGTAACGCCAACCGCTGTCGCACCTGACACTATAAACTTAAAAAACTCACTCGTATGGGTATTTACCGATGAGCAGAAAGAGCAAGCCAAGACAATAACTCCAGGTGCACCTGGCTCTATCAGTATCAGCGCGGTTATACACGACAATGGCATCGCCATCGATAAGAACAACTCTTTTTTCTATCAGATCCGTGTACCAAAGGGTTGCTGGGTAGAAGACGACGAAGATTCTTGGATAGAAGTAAGCTGGGACAGATTCTCATTCGCAGGCAAGACCACCAAGATACAGCTCGATGGTGTACCTTTCGATGAGAATAGCGCACCCAAATTGCACTATTCTGTGCTCAAGAAAATCGAAAACCACCGCAAAGGCAATGTCAACGTGGTAAATCTGATTACCACGCCCGTATCCATTCCATCGGGTATAAAGAATAACGCGTCAAAAAAATAACCCCAATCATTACCATGCTTACCCCCTCGCCCGCTGAAGGTTACTCTCTCTCTCCATCAGCAGCGAGGGGCTTATATTATTTCAGTTTGTCTATGAGCATTTGCAGTTCGTAGTCAAAAGCATTATAGCCGTGTATCTGCAGGTCATCGCGCACTCGACGACAGTCGGGCGTGAAGGTCTCGAAGTGTGGTATGCCGTTGAATTGGAACAATTCGCGCAGTTTGGCGAAGTCTTGATTGGTTACGCACACCGTCTCCTCGTCTGCCAGCCACTCGGCCACGTATTTCTTGTAAGCTTCGCTACCCTCTGTGGTGCGCTCGCCAGCTATAAATATCAGCTTTACATCGTTGCGCTTGGCAATCTCTGCGCGCAGATCCTTGCTTGTCTGTATAGCTAAACGACAAGGACCGCAAGTCATACCCCAGAAATCTATCACCAGGATTCGACCGGGATATTTGGCCGATAGCTTACGTATCAGGTCGGCCATAGGCTTATCGGGCAGCGGTGCGGCCAAGTCTTTCTGCGCCAGTTTAATGGCCATAAACTGCTCGGCCTTTTGGCGTAAGTATGAGTGCGGAAGTGCGCTGATGTATAGCTTTGTCATCATATCTAGAGTGGGCCAGGTTTTTAACACCTTTTCCCTTTCGGCCTTGGTCAATCGGGTGTCGACCTTTATCTTTGGTATATCGTCATCATAGCTGCGCCAGTGGTCAAAACGGATAGCAAAGGTCTTATACACGCACAACTGGGTCATCAGGTTATCCTTGCCGCCAGTAAGTTTGTTAAGGGCGGTTCTGTAGTTAGATAGTTCCTTAACATATATGTCGTAGTTTATCTCTATGTTGCCCATTTCATTAGTTACCCCTTTGTTTTTATCCTCCCAAACCACCTCGGCATACTGCATGCGATTGAGCAGACTAGATATGTCATCGCTGGCAAATAGCAGCGGATTAGTAAAGTCTACGTGCTTCAACGGCTTGTAGGTATCGTAATCCCTCTTTTTCTGCCATTCGGCACTATCGGTTATCACCTTGTGATATTTCCCATCGCGCTGCTCCCACTTTATCAGGTCTGATTCGTGGTTCGCCACGTAAGTCAAGTATCCCTCGCCAAATCTCGCCTGTATATCGGCCTGAGCCAACTGCATCTCCAGCGGTGTGTAGCCTTCACGTTTAGCCACTTGCTGCAGGCTGTCGTTCACTATCTGCCACAGCATTTCAGCCGCAAGGTTAGCCTCATCCAGCTTGCCCTTGAATCGCCACATGGCACGCGATAATTCAGAAAACTTCCAACCAGAGCGCAACCATCGTTGCACCTCGCTACTGCTGCCGCCATTATATCGGCATTGATACTTGCCGTTGGCATCCTTGGCTACGGTCACATCTATCGTCTCGCCTGGTCGGGCAAAAATTCTCATACCTTTGAATCCCACTTTCGATTCGTCGGCCGAGAACGAAAGTCTTACAGGATAACTTACCTTAAACTTCTTGCAGAACGTGCCGTCGTCGTTGATATCCAACACTAGAACCGTGCCTTCCTTCTCAAACACATCGTCGAATGTGTCCGACATCGACGTAAAACCAAACTGCTCTGCATCATACCCTTCGATACGTCCCTGAATAGTGACGCTATCCGTTTTAAACCACTCCTGTGCCTGTACCACCATAGCCGCAGTTGCCAGCACGATGGTAAAAATAGTTCTTTTAATCATTATTTATTCTATAGTTGATAATACTTCACGCGTTTATAGTTTTATTCGCCTGCAAAAGTAATCATAAAATTACAACGTTCCAAATTATCAGCAAAGATTTTGCTTTTTATTAAGTGTGAATATCACAGGAATGATTTCCATAAATATATAAAATAGAGAAACTGCCAGTTTCTACGAAAGGCACTGACAGTTTCCTACTTTGGGACCAAAGGTTTAAATTCAACGGTTGCGGCTAGGCTGAGAGGTATTTCAGCTTCTTGAATACTCCTTTTTTATCTGTCACAACTGTCACAAACTTACGCGAAAGCCACTGTCGGTTCTGGGCATCGGCTCCTTTTTCGTCCATGCCACACTTCAAGCGTACGGTCTTCAGGTCGTCGAGTGTGTACACATCGGGCAGCATCATCAGCTGGTTTCGAGGGCCGTGCTTGGGTTCGGCGTATGCTTCCTGACCATTCTCCAGCATCGCACCAAAATAGTGCATCTTACACCACAGATCGTTCTGCAACGCCCAGCGCACGTAGGTTTCGATGCCCTTTTCCCATTCATAGCCATTGGCCACATAGAGTACACAAGCCTTAAGCCAAGCAATCACCAAAGCACGGTGGGTAAGACTATCGAACACACGGCTCTGTGATAGTACGGCCATATCCTGACACTCTTTCTGCAGTTTCTTGGCCAGTTTGAATGCTTCGGGGCAATTGATGGTGCCGCTGGCAGCCAACAGGTTAGCCAGATAGGGTTTCAGGTCGGCATCGAACTGGGCATCGTACTCACCAAATACGGGCTGTTCGGCTCCAATCTCGCACACAGGTATGGTGCTGAAGTTAATGCGCTGTACGGGTCCGTCTTCTACTACCGACTTAAAGTAGCTTTTTACCTTTTTAGGTGTGGTAGATGCGTTCCAGTTAAAGCGTACACACACAATCTTAGATACTGAGCCTACGCCTCGACGAGTCTGACCATAGCGGTTATTGGGGTCGAACGACAGGCACATCAGCGTGTACTGCAGGCCTGCTTTGCCGTTGCCTTTCAAGGCATCGAACATCTGGATCTCGTTCAGCTTCACATATACAAATCGGCCCTGCGCCTCGTCTATTCGGGTTACGAGTGCCGCGTTTGTCACATCGCCTGTAATCTCCTGGATAACCAATCCTTCAGGGCGAAGGGGCTGATCCTTATTGGCTCCCCTTGCTTCGGCTGCTTTCTTGTATTCGTCTTCACGCTTCAGATTGATGGCATCGCGTTCTCGGATATCAGCCATAATGTGGTCGATGGGTGCGTCGATGCAGCCTTTACCTGAACCTGATTCGCCCACCAGACAGTTCATGAGTGTTGCCTCGTGCTTTACATTGTCGGTGTAATTAAACCAGGTGTCGTGCAGATGGATGCCCAGCGAGGGGAATGCTGCTTCGGCCACAGCGGGCTTATAGATGTAAGGTGCACGCGAGGTGATGAGACGGATAAGCTTGGGCAACTTGCGATCGGCAGGGAATGCGGGAGGCTGGGGTGCGTTGAAGAAGAAATCGGTGGGTGCCGCCTTGGGTTCGCAGATAGCGCTATCAGTATCACCCTCAAGTGCATTCAGCACCTCCTGTATGGTACGGGGCATGCCCTCGTAGGGGCTCTGCAGGGCACTGCGTATTTTGGCCTGTTTCTCTTCGAGTGTAAAGCCGTTGTAGCAGGGTATCACCTGGTTGAGCCAATCAAAGTTGCGGGCACAGATGTGCTGCAGGTCGCGAGCCAGCTGATAGGTCTTGGTGTCGCGGTCGCCAATAGTGGGTTCGTAGCCGTGATTGGTTATCTCCCAGTACTTAGCGATGATTTCCTGGAACGTATGGCCGTGATACTCGTTAGGAAACTGGCCGGCAGCTAGCGTGGTGGTGCTGGGTGTGGCGTTTACGGGTGTATCGGGCTTCACGTCATCCTCCCAGGGCTTGTAGTGCTTGCGTTCGTGCTTGGCTTCGGCAGGCACCTGTTCCAGCCCCTTGCGCTCGCGTTCCTTTAATAGTTTGTACTCGCGCTCGCTCTCCTCTACGCTGATGGTGTCGGCAAAGATGGCATCATCCAGATAAAGCAAATCGTCGGCGCTGCCACTGGTTGAGTATACCACCCTGCTCAGATTCTTACAGTTGGTGTCCATCTCAATCTTCAGTATGCAAGCTATTCGCACCTGATTCTCGAGGATGGTTTTTCCCAACTCACGACGGCAAACCAGATGGAATCCGCCACCAGCCGAACGTTCGAGCAAGCCCAGACCGATTTCGGTTTTTACTGAAAAGATTTTTTCCTTCATCTCCTGGGCCTGATTGTCGTCGTAGCAGTCGATGTCGTGGAAGAACCAGTCGCTGGGATGGCAGCATCCAGCCACTCGACCATCGGGCATCAAATCGTTGTAAGCAAACTGCACCAAAGCCTTTTTAGCTTTTGCATCGCCCGTGCGGGCAAGTGAGAGATTAGAGAGGTTAGTCTCTGTGTTACGCAATGCGAGAAATTCCTCGCGGTCCTGTACTCGACGTGCCACCTTGTGGCCGTTTCGAACTGAAATGTAATTTAACATAAATAGATAAAATTTGGTTTTGACGGTGCAAATGTACTATTCGATGAGTGCCCACCAAACAATTTCCGAAATATTTTTGTTTTATTTTGTATACAATTTATAACCGACTGATTATCAGACGTTTGCGTTTTTAAAAATCTACTGATTTTAATACAAAAAAATAACGTTCGATTGACGCTTTTCATCAATCGAACGCTAATCGAACTATAATCGAGTGTTAATCGAGTTTTTGATTGTCGTCGGCCTCGATAAACTTGATGGCCCAATCGTAGAATTTCTGTTGGTCGGCCTGGCCCATATAGTTGGAGAGCGACGAACTTTTTTTCTGCCATTCCTGCTTTACCTGTGCATCAGTATTCTTAGTGGGATAAAATGGCGATAGTATCTCTTTGGCTATTGCCAGCATTTTTACACCCTTGCAAAATACGCCTGATGCATACAAGCAACCAAGCACATAACCTTTTATCTGTATCTGTTTCTTGTCCCAGCCAATTACCAGTTCCTGACCGTAATCTGATTTGAACAGAGCGTCGATATAGTTATCGCGCCAGTGGGTATCGTATTTCTTACTGTCGTCACAGAACTTATCAAACCATGCGCTTTTTAGCAGCGTTTTCAGTACCGTCTTTATCTCAGCCATCTCCTGATTGTTGCTGGTGGCGCCTTGGTCGATATAGGTCTGCATGTCGGTATTATCCTCGTCGCTAGGAAACAGCAGGTTCCAGTTGCCGCAAAGAGCATCGGTCATTACACAGATATAATCCACCAGCGCAAAGAACTCGAGTTCGATCTGTGGATTTTTTGAGTTGGCCTGGTATAACCTTTTGGCATAGATGCGCCACGAGTCGTCGTTATCGCGCAATGTATCCCACTGCTTAGAGGGCACAAACTTCATAAACTGCTTGATAACATTTTCGCGCTCTTCGCGTAGTGCCGCGATAAAGTTACCATTCTCGGGAAACATCTGCTTGTACTCTTCTACCTTTGCCAGCGATGCCTGATGGTGCTTAAGCATGTGCCAGGCAAACCACAATTCGGGCTGCTGGCGGATGGCGAAAAAGAACTTGTGGCTCTGCAAATTGTAGTCGTTAATAAGCAACTGCTTTATTTCGCTAAATAGTCTGTTTATCAGCCATCGGATTGAGAAAAGCCTATCGGCATCCCCAAGCAGGCGTTCGCGGTTTAAGGTTGCGCCGTAAGATGGCTGATCCTGAGGGTACCTGTTAGTCAAAGAATTCATCCAGCACTACCCCTCCTAAGTATTTTGCATACATCCACTCGCGCATATAGCCCATCGTAAGATTGTAATAATCGGTGGTATCTACAGGCACATCATGTTTATCAACTATCTCCTTCAGCTTAGGCAGCACCGTATCGTAAAACAGCTTAAAGCCGTTACGGCTGCGGATAACCGTTTTAGCTGGCAGCAACTTTTGTACCATTTTTACGATATCCTTGGCTGCAGCTACATATTCCTCAGGATAATCGTGAGGCACCCAGCTCCACAGCATATCCACCACTCTTATCTGCTCGTCGTCGAGCCCCAGTTCATATCCTCGTTCTGTGTGCTGTTCCATCTCTGTGAGAGCATCGATTACTGCAGTCACAAATTCGTCGGCCTGTTTCTCGTCCTGCGCATCAAAATCGCCTATGGGGCAATGCTCGGCATAATAATCCTGCATGGCATCGTTACAACCCTGAATACGATCGTACTCTGTGCTCATCATAATGCGTGCCACCATAGCAGCTACACGGCGATAAGGCACCACTTTTAGCCACGAAACCAACTGCTCGTTGTCGATAGTAAAGTTCAGTTTTTGGTCAACAAAAGGATCATACTCCAATTCAGGTGCCAATAATTCGAGGGGGAATGCCTGATGCCAATACAGCAGGCGCCCCAGTTCGGCCATGTCGTAAAGCCACTCGCTTAGCGGGGTGCTTGCCTCGTCGGTTAGCGGGTTGTCAGCCTGGCATCTGCCATCGTCGTCCAGAAACTTTGTAAAGTACCAACCTAATGCATCGGCACCTGGCTGCATGCCTATCATCTTGTCAATCTGCCTAAGTATCAGATGCTGCTTGTCGGCATCGTTCATACCGGCTATGCTGTCGAAATCAACATCGCCCAGCACATTACGCTTCAGGTATTGTAGAAACGCCTCGGGCGTCATAGTAATATTGCTCATTCTTTCGTTTATTAAATAATTGCTGCAAATATACTAAGTTTTTTCCATTCCACCTACACTTAAAGCAAAGTTGTGACAGTTGTGACAATAAAAAATTTAGGTGGCATTTATGCCTATGTATATATTAATATATACATAGAAGTTATTTTAAAGTGTGCACCCCTGTTTTTGAACTGTCACATCTGTCACAGATGTGGGTGCACCCTGCTTTAGCCACCGCTGATGTAAGTATTTTTCCATTCATGCTCCCGTGGCCGTTTTTGTTCCCTTACTGGGAATAAATATTTCCCTAGTTAGGGCGCAAAAATTCCCTAACCTGGGAAAAATTGCGGGCTTTAGGGATTTCCCTACCGCATAGTAGGGATTTGTACGCATATTTCAAATATAATCGTTTTACCTTTGCAGTATGATTGTTTAATTAATGCTTAGAATGATGATGAAAACGATAAGAAAAATGGCCCTGGTGGGCGTGTTGGGAGTGATGTAGTGGTGCTCGATTTCCGCAATGGTCGTGTAGTACAGATGGACTCGTTCCGCGAGGTTCGCCACTATCACCCGTCACCCGATGGCGAAAAATAGGGAAACTCATCGTTTCTACCTGGGGAACCGTTAGTTCCATGCGGGGGAACTACGGCTACAGATGGTTGATGATTTGCTGCAAATTCTCTAAATATTGGGCGGCATGACCACCATCCATCTGGGCATGATGGAACTGCATGGAGATGGGAAGCGACACTTTGAACCAACTTTTGCGATAGCGACCCCAAGCCAGGAAGGGGTTATTGAAAACACCCGAGTACTGGTTGACAATGCTATCGAGTTGGGTGGCCGTCATAGCCGAGGTGCCGATAATCATCGCCTCCTCATCAAAGGTGCTCTCGCAGGTGTCGATGGCCGTTTGCGTCATCCTTTGATAATCGGCTGCAAACTGATTAAAATCATCACTATAAGGCACATCGCACGAACAGATATCGCCCTTCTTGTGATTCACTATCACGTTGATGGCCAGACGGTCGTACTTGTACAGCTTGCCGTTCTCGGGCAACAGGTAAAACTCGGGCCTGCTGCTGGCAGCACGGCCCATACACCAGCACAGCAGCGTGTTAAACTTTACGCCCCTGCGCTTGCAAACCTTGTATAAACGCGTTACATCGAACGTTTTGGTAAACGTAACCATGGGCACAGGCGACTTCATCCAAAGTCCAAAAGCCTGTGCCCTGCTGGTTTCGTTAGGATTAACTTCTTGTTTCATCTATTTTATCTATATACATCTTCTTTCTTAAGCTCAACCACCTTGCCGTAGCGTTCGAGGGCTTTCAGGTCGGTAAGTTTCTTATCGCCGATGATGATCCACACGCGGTTGTTGTTGCCTGCGATGCGCTGCTGGTGGAACTGGATGATGTCCTGAGCTGCGATGCCAGGCAGCAGTCGGGCTTGGGCGGCATTGGGGTCTGTAGTGTTGCCCAGCGTGCGCTGATTGGCCACGAAGGCAGGCATATTGCGGAAGGTGGGATAGCTGTTCTGTATGTCGTTGAGCACGCTCTGGCGGGCGGCATCCAGATTGTTCTCCTTCATCGGCATCTGGCGCAGCAGAGAATCTACTGTAGCAAGGGCTTCCATCGTCTTGTCGGCCTGAGTGCCAGTGGCTGTAATATAGCCCTGAACGGCCTCGGGATACTGGGCAAGACTGGTGGTAAGAGCACGGCCGCCAGTGCTGTAGGCCAGCGAACGGAACTCGCGTACATTCTGGAAGAGTACCGACGACATGCTGCCGCCGAAATATTCGTCGAAGAGCGATAGCTTGGCACGATCCTCAGCTGTGGGCAGTGCGCCGATGGCATCGTAACTTATCACGTAGTTCTGGCGCGACTTGGGCACGTTGTAGAAGTAAACCGTAGGCTCGGTGTACTGCTGCAATGGGCGGAAGGTATCGGCCTCCTTGCGGGTACACTGGCTGAGTGGCAATGCCTGCTGTGCAGCTGCAGCCACCTCGGAGATAGTCTTGGTGCCGCAATACAGCAGCTCGCAATCGTACTGCTGCAACTCGCGGAACAGGCTGAGCAGGTCTTCGTTCTTAAGCGCCTTTATCTCGCTCTTACTCAGCTGGTTAAGATAGGTCGACTTGCTGCCGTACATCACATATTCGCGCATGGGGGCGAGCACATCGTCCTTCTGTTTACCAAAGCTCTTGCGGTCAACCTTATCCTCGTCCTTAGCGTCGCTCAGCGCCTCATCGTCGCCCTTGGCCGAGCGCAAGAAATGTGCCAACAGACGGAGGGCAGGTTCGAACTGCTTATCGGGACCTGTAAGGGTGAACCCGAATGTGCGGCCACCAGCGCCTATTTCCAGCGTGGTGTTTATCTGCTGCCAAGCCTTCTCCAACTGCTGTTTCTTGAGCGAGTCGGTACCTAACGACGAGAGATACGAGCTCAGGACGTCGAGTGCTGGTGTATGCAGCTTGCCCTCCTTAAAGCGCAGCGTAAAGGTAAAGATATCGTTGATGGGATTCAGCTTATAATATAAAGTGGCGTGATTGCTCAGCTGTCTGGTATCTGCAGCCGTCTGCAGGTCAACGGTACGTATTTCGGTCTGTTTCACAGATATCTGCTCCAGCTGGCGGGCAAAGTCCGACTTGGCGTCTACATTCTTAGGCTGAATGGGCTTGTAGCCAGGCTGTTTCAGTGTTTCCTTCTTAGGTGTGCCGAATTTCTTTACCAGCGTTACGTAGTTGGCGCCATAGTACTTCTTGGCGGCGGCTACCACATCGGCCTTGGTAAGATGCTTAATTCTTTCGATTTTATCGAGTGCATCCTGCCAGGTCTTGCCTTTCGAGAACAGGTCGACCAGCAACTCAGAACGGCTGCTGATGGTTTCCAGATGCTTCTCTGCATCCATTACCTCCTCTTGTTTCAGGGCTTCCAACTGAGCATCGCTAAAGTTACCAGCCATCACCTGCTGAATCTGCTCCATCACGCGTCCTTCGGCAGTTTTCATCTTTCCAAACAGCTTGGGAATGATGAGCACGGCTGTACCTGCGGCATCGTCGAAACCTACGTTCAGGGCGAGCGATGCCATCACCTTATGCTCGTTCATCAGCGAGTCGAGCAATCCAGCTTTGCCGTTAGAAAGCAGACTGTTGGCCAGATCCAGAGCATTAGCGTCAGGCTCGTAATCGGTAGCCCCCTTGAATACCAATGCCTCAGCACCAATAAGCGGTATGGGGAGTATAACCTCCTGTCGCTCACCAGCCGAAATCTCCGGCATCGGACTATATCCACGCTGTGGCACAGGACCCGTCTGCACACGCCCGAACGTCTTTTCAAGCAGGGCAGTCAAGTCGTCGCTGGAGGTAATGTCGCCACAGAGAATCAGACCCATATTCGAGGCTACATAGTATTTCTTGTAGAATTCGGCCATATCCGACAGGCGCGGGTTTTTCAGATTCTCGGTAGAACCAATGATGGGATAGCCATAAGGCTGAGTCTTGAACACAGCACCCATCACTTTCTCCATTGCATTGCCCATACCATCGGCCGAACGGTTCTTTTCCTCGTACACATTCTCCAATTCGCCCTGGAATCCACGATACACGGGGTTTATCAGTCGCTCAGAGTTGAGCCAGCACCACTGCTCGATGAAATGGGGCAAAAACTCGTTGTAATAGTAGGTCATATCGTAACCAGTGCCCGCATTCAAACCGCTACCGCCATACTTTGATATCAGACGGTTAAACTCGTTAGGTATCACATAATCGGCAGCTTTCAGGCTCAGCTGGTTAATGTGCTGCTGAATCAGCTTTCGCTCAGCCTCATCCTTAGTCTGCGACAGCAGGTCGTACTGGGCAGAAATACTATCAAGCAGGGGCTTTTCGGCTGCGTAATCGATGGTGCCCAAGCGGTCGGTACCCTTAAACATAATGTGCTCAAAGTAATGGGCAATACCGGTATTGGGGCAATCCTTTGCGCCCGCCCTCACCACAACGGCACCAAACACCTTGGGCTGCGAGTGGTCTTCGTTAACCCAAACGGTCATGCCATTGCTAAGTTTAAACTCCTTTACATTGAGTTGTGCCGTTGCTGTAAGTGCAACCACGCATGCGAAAATGGATAATGCAGTTCTTTTCATACGTTCTTATAGTTGAAATTAAATTTTTGTGTGCAAAAATAGTCTTTTTTAGCGAGTAAAAAGAATTTTTACTACAAAAGTTAATATTTTTTTTGTACCTTTGCAGCCATTATGAAGATAGTAATCGTAGGATCAGGAAATTTGGCCACACATTTAAGTCAGGCGCTCAGCCAGGCGGGTCAGGAAATCGTGCAGGTTTATAGCCGTACGGCAGAGCATGCCAGCGAGCTGGCAGCCAAGCTGGGGTGCGCTTACACCACCAATATCGATGAAATCAGCGAAAATGCCGATATCTACATCATCTCGGTAAAGGATGATGCCATCGCCACACTGGCCGAAAAGGTGGGCCGCAAGGCGCAGCAGGCCATCATCGTACACACAGCGGGCAGCATTGCGATGCAGGTGCTGCAGCCACATGCACAGCACTACGGCGTGCTGTACCCGATGCAGACATTCTCGAAGAACAAACCCGTGGATTTTAAGCCGATACCTTGTTTTATCGAGGCTTCGGACAATGCCACGCTGACCACCATCCGCACACTGGCCGAGAGCGTATCGCAGAATGTGGTGCCAGCCACATCGGCACAACGCAAAAAACTGCACTTGGCTGCCGTGCTGGCCTGCAACTTTACCAACCACTGCTACCGACTGGCCGAAAAGGTGCTTGAAGAGGAGCAGATGGACTTTAAGCTATTCCTGCCACTTATCGATGAAACCGCACGAAAAGTAGCCCAGCTGAGCCCCAAACAGGCACAGACGGGTCCGATGATGCGTTGGGATACGGGCGTAATGCAGATGCAGATGGAGCTGCTGAACGACGAACGCACCCGACAGATTTACAAGCTGATGGCCGAGAGCATTCACGAGGATGCTACAAAAGCAGATGATACATGCCGCCAGCCATAGCTTTTACCACACCTTTCATTTCGAGCTGGAAAAGCAGCGATGTAACCTGACTGATAGAAAGGTTGGCATGCACACTCAATACATTTATCTGGAGATCGTTGGTTTGCTGCAGCAAGCTGACGATTTTCTGTTCTTCGGCCGATAGTTCAGGGAACAGCTGGCGCTCGATACCACTGGCCAAGGCCTGCTGGCGCACCACATCATCCTGCCAACCCATAGCCTCAACAAAGTCGGCAGCACCAGTAATCAATCCAGCTGCATTATCGCGAATAAGATGGTTGCAACCCTCGGAGAAAGGCCGGCCCACATTACCTGGAAACGCATATACTGGGCGATTGTAACTCTGTGCTATCTCGGCTGTTATCAGACTGCCACCTTTAGCGGCGCTTTCAATCACAATGGCCGCATCGGCACAGCCTGCCACAATGCGGTTTCGACGCACAAAGTTCACCTTATCGGCATTGGTCTGCGTCATAAACTCAGTCAGCAGTCCGCCATGAGTGGTCATCTCGGCAGCTGTATCGCGATGGTGATAGGGGTAAATCTGGTCTAATCCGTGAGCCAGAACACCCAAAGTCTGGTAGCCACTCTCGAGGGCATTGCGATGGGCACAGATATCTACGCCATAAGCCAAACCACTCACAATCAGCACGTTGGGACACATTTCATGCAGCTCGCTGATAAACTTACGCGTAACATCCTGACCATAGGTAGTGATGTGGCGCGTGCCTACGATACTGATGATTTTCTGCTGGTTCAGGTCGGCATTACCCTTGTAGTACAGCACCAGTGGCGCATCGGGGCACTCTAACAGGCGCTGGGGGTAGTCGTCGTCGAGCAGCGAGAAGGCACGTATCTGGTGCTCTTCCATATACTTCAACTCAAATTCGGCCCGTTTCATCGCGTCGCCCCAATCCTTCAGGGCAGCAATCAGGCGTGGAGAGCAATTCGGTAGCAGGTCGCCCACCTCGTGACGGTGTTCGTACAGTTTCTGGGCGCTACCAACGATTTTATACATCTCTAACGCCAACTGAAAGTTAAAGTTAGTAAGGCGTGTGAGCGCCATTGCATAGAATATTTCCTGGTTCATAGCTTTATTATTTGCGTTTTAAGTATTCGTAACCAAAGCGACAACGCAGACAGTCCTTCTTGTCGCAATACTCCTTTTTAAGCTGTATGAGCGCCTGCGAGTCGCCAGCCGATTTAACGGGCAGACCCACCTGTTGCCACATGCGGATAATGTGGTTGTTCTCGGCCTTGAGCTGCTCAAGAAACTCGAAGGCCTTATCGCAAAGCACCTCTTTTGACTGATGGCGGCCATAGGCAAACAGCATGGGGATGGCGGTATTAATCATCAGCAGATTGATGGAGCCTACCGACAGATGTTTGGCGTTCTTAGCACTCTCGGAGCCAAAGGTGTAATGGGTTTCCCAATAAGGCGTAACCTGCGAGCTGAGCACGTGCTTCAGTTCGTCGAGGGTTTCACACTCTATCAGCTGACTCAAGCCTGCTTTCTGCTGATAATACAGGTTGGCCAACTGCGCCAAGCGAATATGAGGGAAGTTCTGCGGGCGCAGGCGAAGGAACCGCCACAAACGGAAATTAATCGGTTTCATCGAGAATTTATGCGCCAGATACTGGTACTCTTTGCGTAATCGTGCAAAGTAGCCATCGTTAAGCGCCTGCTGCTGGTAGCATTCGGGCACAGCATCGAGCTCCAGCAATCCCGCCTGACCAAAGAAGATAGCCTCGATCTGAAACAAATCGTCGCGATGATGCGCTACAGCGCTCAGGGGCACGTTCTGCGCCCACTGTTCGAACACATCGCCGTTAATGCCAAAGCCGTAGTTGCGGGCCAAAGTGGTAAAATAACCATCCTCCCACGAGCCATTGCAACGCTCTACACGCTTTCGGATATCGGCTGTCTTGCGTTCTAGACGCTCTACCTGCAGGGCTGCCATCCACGAGTGAACCGTGAGCGAGGGCAAATCGGGAATCACCTTATAACAGGGCGGATACTCCTCGGTTCGGCGCAACTCATCGTAATGCGCCTGTACATGCGGAGGTACATCCAGCTGCAACTGAGGCACATACTGCCCGTTGCTCTTCATCACCTCGGTATCCAGCACCTTGGCCACATGCAGTATCACGTTGTCGTAATCGCTGTTCTTGTCGTGCCCATGCTGATACCAGTCGCTCGACTTGTCGTGAATCTCAACATTGCCCGCCCACATGGTGCCGTTAATACGTATCTTGGCATTTACGAAATCGGGCCCGGCATCGCTGTTGTGCTTGCCTGGATCGATCACCTCAACCAACATACCATCGCTTGTGAGCAGCTCTTTCAGCGGAAAAAGCTTCAGTTTCCAAGTATAATGGAGTAATTGTTCCATATGGTTTATTTAGCTATAAGTAAAAAATTTGTGCACAAATATACACGATTATTTGCAATCAACCAAATAATATCAGAAAAAATGCGTAACTTTGCACCCGAAATGAAGATAGGCGATATAGAATTTGGACAAAACCCGGTGTTTTTGGCACCGATGGAGGATGTGACTGATATTGGTTTCAGACTGCTTTGCAAGCGGTTTGGAGCAGCAATGGTGTATACAGAGTTTGTAAGCGCCGAAGCGCTGATACGCGATGTAAAATCTACCATTTCGAAGCTGACCATCAGCGATACCGAGCGCCCCGTAGGCATACAGATTTACGGTCGCGACGTAGAGGCGATGGTTGAAGCGGCCAAAATCGTAGAGCAAGCCGGTCCTGATCTGATCGACATTAACTTCGGCTGCCCTGTAAAAAAGGTGGCAGGCAAGGGTGCTGGTGCAGGTATGCTGCAGAACATACCCAAGATGCTGGAGATTACCAGCAAGGTGGTAGATGCCGTAAAACTGCCCGTAACAGTAAAAACCCGCTTAGGCTGGAACCACGAGCAGCTGATTATTACCGAACTGGCCGAACAGCTGCAGGATTGCGGCATTAAAGCGCTTACCATTCACGGCCGCACACGCAGTCAGATGTACACAGGCGAGGCCGACTGGACACTGATTGGCGAGGTAAAGCGCAACCCCAAGATACATATTCCTATTATAGGTAACGGAGATATACACAGTCTTGACGAGGCCGACGAGGCATTCAAGACCTACGGCGTAGATGCCATCATGATTGGTCGCGCCACATTCGGCTGTCCTTGGATTTTCAGTCGCGAGGAGCTCGACTTTAACCAGAAGCTGGACATCCTTGAGGAGCTGCTACGTATCAACGTGGAGCGCATAGACGAGAAACGAGGCATCCTCCATACCAGAAGACACCTCGCTGCTACACCTATATTTAAAGGAATTCCCGATTTCCGACAGACCCGTATCGCCATGCTGCGAGCCGAAACCATGAGCGAGCTCATGCAGATACTGGAGGATACACGAAAGCTGTTGGGCTAATCCTTTTAAATCACATTTTTAGAACCACCCCATGAGCGAACGCAGATAGGCTGTGAGTTCGCCAGCCATCTTTTCGTCCTGATACACATTGGGATGCCAATCGTTGCCATACCACTCGTTGCCCGAAATAGGCGCCATATCAAAGCGATAAACCGCATTGTCGCCAGCTTTCTTAGCCTCGGCAGTCACCTCGTCGAGCAACTGCTTCACCTGCTGCAACTCCTTGTTATACAGCATCGAACCCGACAGGAACACAATCTTAGCCTTGGGGTTATGCAGGCGCACCATCTGCAGCAGCTTCTTGTAGTTCTGCTTCAGCAGCTTCAGGTCGTAGTTGTTGGTCGAAGTATCGTTGGTACCCAGATTGATGCAGATCACATCAGGCTGATAGCGATTAAAATCCCACTTCTCCTGCAGGAAGGTAGCCTCCTTGCGCAGTTCGGGTTTCCAGGCATAACCGATATACTCGTACTGGGCCAGCATGTTCGACTCGGGGTTACCCGTCTTGGGACCGTTATAGTTGCGATAGGCACCGATACCGCTACGAGCCACTACCCAGTGCTGCGCATCCAGATTGCGTGCAGTCATCGAGGCGTACGAGTAATAATGGTTCTCTGTTGCATAATCAAAATGTTCTTCTTTCTTCAATCCCTCGTTACCATAACCGCAGGTAATCGAATTACCGATGAATTCAATCTTTCTTGAGGGCAAAGCAGGCGCGTCGACCAGCTTTTTACCTTTGTCGAGCACAAAGCCCCAGAACTCAGGGAAGAACTCGTAACCCTCGATGGCATACATCAGCTTAACGGTGTGAACACCATCAGCCAAAGCAGTAGCCAAGGTTACCAACGAGTCGCGCTCGCCACGAAAAGCTACCTTGAAAGGCTCGGCCTTATCAATCTGAGCCACAAAATAACCACTCTTAGGCTTGGCCAGCATGCGCAAAGAAGTACCCTCGAAGGCTGCAACTATCTGCACACCAGGGAAGTTGAACGCAGGGCGCTCGGGGTTAGTAAAACTGATACGTCCGGTATACTGAATGTGAGCATCAGTAGGTTTGATGACTTCGCCTTGAATAGGCATCGTTTTAATGGCCATCAGTTGTTGGCACAACATAGCTGCGAAAGCTATCAAAAACACTTTTTTCATATAATTTTTAAGTTTTGGTGGCAAAGTTACGAAATCTTTTTGTATCTTTGCCCCAATTAAACCATAAAATTTTAAATTATGCAAGCAGTAGGAGTATTTTTCGGCATTATTGTTGCACTGGCAATTCTCATCATCGGTTACTTTATTTCAACCCAGCGCAGTCTGGTAAGTCTCGATGAAATGTGCAAAAATGCCCTGAGCCAGATAGAGGTTCAGCTTAATTCGCGTTTCGATGCAGTAGTAGCTTTGGCTAAAACGGCAGCACAGTATGCCAAGCACGAGAGCGAAACCATTATCCAGACCATCGAAGCCCGCGGAGGTCACACTTCAGCCGCCACACCAGCAGGCATCAACGCCCAGTCGGACCTGTTAGGTCAGATGATGAGCCGTCTGAACGTAGTGGTTGAGCAGTATCCAGAACTGAAAGCCAGCGAGCTTTATCAGAATGCCCAGGCAGGACAGGCTGAGTACGAGGAGAACGTACGCATGTCGCGTATGGTTTACAACGATACCGCTACCAAGATGAACCGCATGGTTCGTCAGTGGCCATCAAGCATCGTTGCACAGATGCTGCATTTCGATGTAAAAGACTATCTGAAGGTTGACAACGAGAAGAAAAAGGACTATCCCGATCTCGATGAAGCCTTTAAAAAATAAAGCGTGAAAAGTGAAAAATTATAAATAGCCACAGATTATTTTGTAGTCTGTGGCTTTTTTCGTAATTTTGCACACGAAATATGATAGACGAAGATTTCGATATTCGCGAAGAACGTTACTCTCAAGGCGAGAAGGACTTTGAGAACGCTTTACGACCGCTGAGCTTTAGTGACTTTAGCGGTCAGAAAAAGGTTGTTGAGAATCTTGAGGTGTTTGTAGAGGCCGCCAAATATCGTGGCGAGCCCTTGGATCACACCTTGCTGCACGGTCCTCCAGGACTGGGAAAGACAACCCTCTCGAATATCATTGCCAACGAGCTGGGCGTAGGTTTCAAGATTACCAGCGGGCCTGTACTCGACAAGCCAGGCGATCTGGCCGGCATCCTGACTTCACTCGAGAAGAACGACGTGCTTTTCATCGACGAGATCCACCGTTTGTCGCCTGTAGTAGAGGAATATCTCTACAGCGCGATGGAAGATTATCGCATCGACATCATGATTGATAAAGGTCCGTCGGCACGCAGCATCCAGATTGACTTGAACCCGTTTACGCTGGTGGGCGCTACCACCCGTAGCGGACTGCTTACAGCACCTTTGCGTGCCCGTTTTGGTATCAACATGCACCTGGAGTACTACGAGCCAGAAACGCTGCAGGCCATCATCGAGCGCTCGGCAAACATCTTAGGTGTGCCCATTACTGAAGACGCAGCCCTGGAGATTGCAGGCCGTTCGCGTGGAACGCCACGTATCGCCAACGCCTTGCTGCGTCGTGTGCGCGATTTTGCACAGGTGAAAGGCAACGGCACCATCGACACCAAGATTACCCGTGTGGCACTCACAGCCCTGAACATCGACAAGTACGGTCTCGATGAAATCGACAATAAGATTCTGCTCACCATCATCGATAAGTTCCGTGGCGGTCCCGTGGGTATCACCACTATCGCTACTGCTATCGGCGAGGATGCAGGCACCGTAGAAGAGGTGTACGAGCCATTCCTGATTATGGAGGGCTTTATCAAGCGAACCCCTCGCGGACGTATGGTTACCGAGCTGGCTTACAAGCACTTCGGTCGCAACCCTTATGGCGGAAACATTATGCAACCCAATCTGTTTGACTGATATGAGAACAGGAATATTCGTGGGGAGTTTCAACCCCTTTACAATTGGTCACGATTCTATCGTGCGACGTGCATTGCCACTCTTCGACCGATTGGTAATCGGCGTGGTTGGCGATAATGTTCACAAGCCCGATATGCCCAAAGCCGAAGAGCGTATGCAGGCCATCAAAGAGCTCTATGCCGACGATCCACGCATAGAAGTGAAACCCTATCACGGCTTAGCGATGGACTTTGCCAAAGCCGAAAACGCCCAATTCATCGTAAAAGGCGTGCGCACAGCGAGCGACTTTGAATATGAGCAATGGCAGGCCGATTTTAATCGCCGTCTGGGTGGTATCGAGACGATTCTTCTTTATACTGAGCCAGAACTGGCCAGCGTATCATCGAGTGCTGTACGCGAACTGCAGCATTTTGGCGTAGATGTAAGTGCTTATATACCGAAAAAACATTAACTATGATTATATACGAAGCAGAGGGAGTGAAATTCCCTAACATCAAGAAGCGAGAGACTACTAGCTGGATTCGCCAGGTGGCAGCCAGTTATGGTAAGAAAGTCGGTGAAATCGGCTATTTGTTCGTGAACGATGAGAAGATTCTCGAAGTGAACAACCAGTTCTTGGGTCACGACTACTACACGGATATCATCACCTTCGACTACTGCGAGGGTAAAACCATCAGCGGCGATATCTACATCTCTGTCGATACGGTGTTCACCAATGCCGACAAGTTCGGTCGTCCCTACGACGAGGAGCTGCACCGTGTAATCATTCACGGTATTCTGCACCTGTGCGGCATTAACGACAAGGGTCCAGGCGAACGCGAAATCATGGAAGCCGCTGAGGATAAGGCACTTGCCATGTTGAAAGAAGAAGAATAAGTTTTTAGGAAAAATATGAAGAGATTGATGATGACTGTGAGCTGCTGCTCACTGATGGTTGTTGCCCTCACGCTGATGAGCTGGATGGCCGACGACACCATGACAAAGGAAAACGGAATGACAGTAATTAACACCACCTCGCTGGGTAAGGATGTGCAGGGCTTTCTGGGCGCTACACCAGTTAAAATCTATATCCAGAAGAACAAGGTGGTAAAGATTGAGGCTCTGAAGAACCAGGAGACGCCCAAATACTTCCTGAAAGTGAAGAAGAACCTGCTGGACAAGTGGAACGGCGTAAAGATAAAGGATGCCAAGAAGATGAAGGTTGATGCCGTAACAGGTGCCACCTACTCATCGAAAGCTGTTATCGAGAACGTACAATTAGGATTGGATTACTATTCTAAGCACTAATTCTGGTGCTAAAAGCCTATGGATATAGCTATTTATACACTCACTTCGGAGCTGCACGACGAGGCGGCTGTAGGAGCAGTTACTCAGGAGTTTCTGGGTAGCTTAGGGATTGAATACACGCTGAAAGGCAACGATTACAGCGATTACGGCAGTCACACACTGTCGGTTATCTATGTGCGCACAGGTGGTACCGAGGGCATTTTCAAGCGTTTGCTGCCCCAGCTGCGTCAGCAGTCACAAGCACCTTTCTATCTGCTCACATCAGGTAAAAGCAACTCGCTGGCGGCATCGATGGAGATTCTTTCGTATCTGCAGCAGAACTACATGCAGGGCGAGATAATTCACGGAAGTGCCGATTACATCGCACGCCGACTGCAGACATTGCAGAAGGTTCAGGAGGCCAAACGCAAGCTGAATGGTGCACGCTTGGGCATTATCGGCGAACCTTCCGACTGGCTGATTTCAAGCGCAGCCGATCCCAAAGCCGTAAAAACCAAGTTAGGTATCGAGTTGGTAGAAGTTCCCATTTCGGAGCTTTTAGAAGGTATCGACAAGGTAACCGAAGGCGAGATGCCCGATCGTATCTACCAGGCTCTGAAAGCCATTGTTACCAAGCATAATCTGCAGGGCTTTACGCTGCGTTGCTTCGACTTGCTGACGGCTGTTCATAATACTGGTTGCTGGGCTTTGGCTAAGCTGAATGCCGAAGGTATCGTAGCCGGCTGCGAAGGCGATGTACCAGCCATGTTATCGATGGCTATCACCAATGCCTTGTTGGGTGTATCAGGTTTCCAAGCCAATCCATCGCAGATTAACCCCGAAACAGGTGAGATGTTGTTTGCACATTGCACCATACCATTAAATATGGTTGAGCGCTACGAGCTGGATACACATTTTGAGTCAGGAATTGGCGTTGGAATCAGAGGTTTTATGAAGGAAGGAGCTGTTACAGTATTCAAGGTTTCAGGCGATCTGAAGCGCAGTTTCGTAGCCGAGGGTGAGTTGGTTAGAAATCAGGCCAAACCTGACCTCTGTCGCACGCAACAGGTAATACAACTGACTGATAATGAGCAGACTTCATACTTCCTGACCCACCCCATTGGTAATCATCACATTATCACACCTGGAAAGAACCGCAAGCTGTTCGAAGATTTTATCGCATCATTATAAACAATGAACGAGGCCACGCTCGCATTCATCCGTAGTCACGCTAACGACGACGTACGGCAACTGGCACTTCAAGGCAAGAAGAACCCTGAGGTAGATATGACGTACGCACTCGACCAGATAGCAGGCCGGCAAAAAGCGCGCGTAAAAATACCATCATGGGCGGCTAACGACGGCATTGTGTATCCGCCTCACCTGTCGATGGAGCAATGCTCGAGCGAGGCCACAGCCCGCTATAAAGCCCAAATAGCCGGCAAAGGACTGAGAATAGTAGATTTAACCGCTGGTTTTGGCGTTGATATGGCATTTATGTCGACCAACTTTGCCGAAGCGGTACACGTAGAGCAGCAGGCAGCATTATGCGCCATTTCATCGGCTAACTATGTGAGTTTAGGCTTACAGCATATCAACGTAGTTTGCAACGATGGTGTGGCCTATCTGCACCAGATGGAGCATGCCGATCTGATATTCATCGACCCAGCCCGACGCAATGAGCATGGCGGGCGTACCTACGGCATTGCCGATTGCACACCAAACGTGCTGGAACTTATCGATGAAATGCTTGAAAAAGCCGATCGTGTAATGATAAAACTATCGCCCATGCTCGATTGGCAGAAGGCTGTTTCGGACATCGGAAATGTAAGCGAAGTTCATATCGTTTCGGTAGCCAACGAGTGTAAAGAACTGCTCTTGGTCGTCGACCGAGAAACCCATCATCTAAAGGTGTTCTGCGCAAACGACGGGCAGGTATTCAGCTACACATCGAACGATGAAATCCGCAATTTTTATCAGCAGCCATCAAATCCCCAATATCTGTACGAACCCAACGCATCGGTGATGAAGGCCGGATGCTTCCAACTCATAGCACAACGTTTCGGCATCAGTCAGCCCGATAAGAACAGTCATTTGTTTCTCTCGGAGCAGATCATACCCGATTTTCCTGGACGCGGATTTGTGATCGAACGCACATGCACAATGAACAAACGAGAGCTGAAAACAGGCTTGGCAGGCATTACCCAAGCAAATATCGCCGTAAGGAATTTCCCGTTATCAGTAGCCAACCTGAGAAAGCGACTGAAGCTGAAAGACGGCGGCGAGGTATATATTTTCGCCACAACAAGTGCCGAGAAGGGCCATCTGCTGCTGGTTTGCCGAAAAATATCATAATATTTTTTGTTATTTGCCACTTTTTTGTTATCTTTGCATCGTTTTTAAGCTTAACGAACAAAGAGAGAATATGTCAGCAGTAGAAATTAGAAAAGTCACAGATAAAAAAAGTCTTGAGGCTTTTATCGACTTCCATTACGACTTGTACAAGGGCAATCAGTACGATGCGCCCAATTTGTTCAGCGACGATTTGCACACCCTGAGTAAAGACAAGAATGCCGCCTTCGAGTTTTGCGAGGCCGAGTATTTCCTGGCTTACAAGGATGGTAAAGTTGCTGGACGTATAGCCGCCATCATTAATCATCGTGCCAACGACGCATGGAACCGCAAGAGCTTGCGCTTTGGTTGGATAGATTTCATCGACGATTTAGAGGTGAGCAAGGCATTATTTGATGCCGCAGAGCAATGGGGCCGCGAGAAAGGCATGACAGAGATTATTGGTCCGTTAGGCTTTACGGATATGGACCCAGAGGGCATGCTGATTGAAGGCTACGACCAGATGGGTACCATGGCCACTATCTACAACTACCCCTACTACCCCAAGCATCTGGAGCAGTTAGGCGGCTGGGAGAAAGATAACGACTACGTTGAGTTCAAGCTCATCGTGCCAAAAGAAGGTATCCCCGAGAAGTTCAAGAAGATTGCCGAGCTGGTGATGAAGCGCTATAACCTGCACCCAGCACACCCCAAACGTAGTCAGGTGTTTGGTAAGGAACAGATTGGTCGCAAGGTACTCGACGTGGTAAACAAAACCTTCGGACATCTTTACGGTTACTCACAAATGACTGAGGCTCAGATAGATGAGTATCTGAAGATGTACTTCCCCATGCTGGATATGAACTTGATTTGCTTGATTGAAGACTGGAACACACCTAACCACGACATCGTTGGTGTGGGCATCTCAATCACCTCCATGACCCGCGCGCTGCAGAAGTGTCGTCGCGGTCGTTTGTGGCCATTCGGATGGTGGCATTGCTTGAGAGCACTCAAGTTCCACAAGGCCGAGTGTGTAGACCTGATGCTGGTAGGCATCCTGCCCGAATATCAGCAGAAGGGCGCTAACGCACTGTTGTTCTACGACCTCATCCCACGCTACCAGAAATACGGCTTCAAGTGGGGTGAAACCAACGTTGAAATGGAGACAAACGAGAAAGTGCAGAGCCAGTGGCAGTATCTGGAGCACACTCAACATAAACGCAGAAGATGTTTCAAAAAGAATCTATGAACGAAGATAACAACCTGATTAATCCCGAAACCGTCAATTACGACGAAGGTAATATCCAGACCCTTACAGGTTTGGAGCATATCCGTTTGCGCCCAGGTATGTATATCGGCCGATTGGGCGACGGAACATCAGCAGAAGACGGTATCTATGTACTGCTGAAGGAAGTGTTTGATAACTCTATCGACGAATTCAAGATGAAAGCCGGCGATAGAATCGAAGTAAACGTAGAGGATAACCTGCGTATTTCGGTACGCGACTACGGTCGAGGCATTCCACAAGGAAAACTGATTGAATCGGTAAGCATTCTGAACACCAGTGGTAAGTTCGATTCTAAGGCCTTTAAGAAGTCAATCGGACTGAATGGTGTGGGTGTGAAAGCCGTAAATGCGTTGAGCAGTCATTTTGAGGTGCACAGCTACCGCGATGGTAAGGTGCGTAAGGCCGTTTTTGAATGCGGTAAACTGATTAGCGACGTAACCGAACCTTCGCAGGACGAGAACGGTACATATATCTACTTTGAGCCCGATGCTACGAAGTTCATCAACTACCAGTTCCACGATGAAATCGTAGAAAACATGCTTCGCAACTATACGTATCTGAACATCGGACTGACCATTATGTACAATGGTCGCCGCATTCTGTCACGTCACGGACTTGAGGATCTGCTGAAAGACCGCATGACCAGCGATGCACTCTATCCGATTGTTCACCTGCAGGGCGAGGATATCGAGATAGCTTTTACCCATGCTAACCAGTATGGTGAGGAGTATTACTCATTTGTAAACGGACAGCATACCACCCAGGGCGGAACACATCAGAGCGCCTTTAAGGAGCATATTGCCCGTACAATCAAGGAGTTCTACGGAAAATACGAATACGGCGATATCCGCACAGGTATCGTAGCTGCCATCGCCATCAACGTAGAGGAGCCGCTGTTCGAGAGCCAGACCAAGATTAAGCTGGGTTCGCTCACTATGTCGCCCGATGGCGGTGTGAGCATCAACAAATACGTAGGCGACTTTATCAAGACTGAGGTTGACAACTACCTGCATATCCATCAGGATGTGGCAGAGGTACTTGAGAATAAGATTAAAGAGAGCGAGCGCGACCGCAAGGCAATGGCTGGTGTAACAAAACTGGCCCGCGAACGTGCCAAGAAAGCTAATCTGCACAACCGCAAACTGCGCGATTGCCGTATCCACTTCAGCGACGTTAAGAACGACCGCAAGGAGGAGTCGTGCATCTTTATCACCGAGGGTGACTCAGCCAGCGGAAGCATCACCAAAAGCCGCGATGTAAACACGCAGGCTGTATTCTCATTGCGTGGAAAGCCCCTGAACTGCTTTGGATTAACCAAAAAAGTGGTTTACGAGAACGAAGAATTCAATCTGTTACAGGCAGCTCTCGACATCGAAGAGAGCCTGGACACACTGAGATATAACAAGGTCATTGTAGCCACCGATGCCGATGTGGACGGTATGCATATCCGCCTGCTCATCATCACATTCTTCCTGCAGTTCTTCCCCGAACTCATCAAGAAAGGCCACGTTTACGTGCTGCAAACACCGTTGTTTCGCGTTCGTAACCGTCGCACAAAGATTAAGAACAAGAAGACCATCGCCGAAGCGGACGCTAAATCAGACAAAAAGAGCGATTTCATCACACGTTACTGCTATAGCGACGAAGAGCGACAGAAGGCCATTGAGGAGTTAGGGCCCGATCCTGAGATTACCCGATTCAAAGGTCTTGGCGAGATTTCGCCCGATGAATTCGCTGGTTTTATCGGTCCCGACATGCGTCTGGAGCAGGTAACACTGCACAAAACCGACCAAGTAGCCAAGTTGCTGGAATACTACATGGGTAAGAACACCATGGAACGCCAGAACTTTATTATTGATAATCTGGTGGTTGAGGAAGACCGCCCTGAAGAAGACATTTATGAATAAGACATTTGCCTCTTTGCTGCTGTGTATGGCATCGATGAATGCCCACGCGCAGTTCCGTATCAACAACAGCGATGACTCACCTCTACGCAAGCTGCAGTTTGCCGAGATAGCCATCAGCAACCTCTATGTAGATAGTGTAGACGAGAAAAAACTGGTTGAAGACGGTATCAGAGGCATGCTAGATAAGCTGGACCCCCACTCTTCGTATCTCACACCCAAGGAGGTGAAAGATGCCAACGAGCCGCTTGCAGGCAATTTTGAGGGTATCGGCGTACAGTTTAACCTTATCGAGGACACGCTGCTGGTTATTCAGCCCGTCACAAATGGTCCTTCAGAAAAGGTAGGCATCATCGCTGGCGATAGAATCATATCGGTAAACGATTCGGCTATCGCTGGCGTAAAAATGTCGAAAGAGGAGATTATGAAACGTCTGCGCGGTCCAAAGGGCACAAAAGTAAAACTTGGTGTTATCCGCCAAGGCATCAAAGACCGTCTGACATTTACCGTTACACGTGATAAAATCCCCGTAAAATCGGTAGATGCCATTTATATGATTCGACCACAGATAGGCTATATCCGCATTGGTAATTTCGGCGCTACAACCCATCAGGAGTTCTTGGAGGGATTGAAAATGCTACGCGACCAGGGTATGCAACACCTCATTCTGGATTTACAGGAGAATGGCGGCGGCTATCTGAAGGCAGCGGTGGATATTGCCAACGAATTTCTGCAGAAAAACGATTTGATTGTGTACACCGAGGGCAGAAAGGTGCCCAGGACCGAATATAAAGCCGATGGAAGCGGCGTTTTCCGTCAGGGTAAGGTAATTGTACTCGTAGACAGTTATACGGCTTCAGCGGCCGAAATTGTAACCGGAGCGATACAGGATCAGGACCGCGGTATTGTGGTAGGACGCCGTACATTCGGTAAAGGTCTTGTTCAGCGTCCACTCGATCTGCCCGATGGCTCTATGATTCGTCTCACCATCGCACATTACTACACTCCATCAGGTCGTTGTATTCAGAAGCCCTACACCAAAGGCGAGAACCGCGACTATGCAATGGATGTAATTAACCGACTGAAAAGCGGCGAGCTGACAAATGCAGACAGTATCCACTTTGCCGACTCGCTGAAATATCAGACATTACGCGAGCATCGTACAGTTTACGGCGGTGGAGGCATCATGCCCGACGAATACTGTCCGCTGGATACTACCATCTATACCAAGTTCCATCGCGAACTGGCTGCCAAAAGCATCATTCTGCAGCAGAATCTGCGCTATGTAGATAATCATCGCAAGCAGCTGAAGAAAGCCTGGCCATCGTTCGCTGAGTTCAAAGAAAAGTATGAGGTACCACAGGATTTGATAGACACCATTCTAAAGAATGGTGAGAAACAGAATATCAAGCCCAAGGATCAGGCAGAACTCGAAAAAACACTGCCCTATCTGCGTCTACAATTGAAGGCTCTCATAGCTCGTGATATTTGGGATATGAGTGAGTATTTCTCTGTTTTCAACGAGGAAAACGCAATGGTAAAGCGCGCACTTGAAGTCATTGCTAATAATAACTAACATAAAGGAAAGGACTGATCATGAAAAAACTGTTTTTATCGATGATGCTCATGGCCGCAGGAGTACTGGGATGGGCACAGAATGCCAACAACAATGCGTTTAAATCAATTGACGTAGATGAATTCCAAAAAACACTCGAGAACTGCGCCAACGACTGCGTGCTGGTAGATGTACGCACTCCGGAGGAATATAATGCAGAACACCTGAAAGGCGCTATCAACATCGATGTGAAAGATAGTCTGAATTTCATGAAGAATGCTACAGACGTGCTGCCTAAGGAAAAGACCATCATGGTTTATTGCCGTACTGGTCATCGTAGCAGCATGGCAGCAGGAAAATTGGCAACCAAAGGTTACAAGGTACTGAACCTTAAAGGCGGCATAACGGCTTGGAAAGAGGCCGAGAAGGAGACGGTAAAATAAGAATATGATATTAAAATACGATGTAATTGTTATCGGAGGCGGTCACGCAGGATGCGAGGCCGCTTGTGCTTCGGCCAACATGGGCGCGAAGACCTGTCTGGTAACGATGGATATGAACAAGATTGCACAAATGTCGTGCAATCCAGCTATAGGCGGCATTGCTAAAGGACAGATAGTCAGAGAGATAGATGCCTTAGGAGGTCAGATGGGATTGGTAACCGATGCTACTTCCATCCAGTTCCGCATGCTGAACGTAGGTAAGGGGCCCGCTGTTTGGAGTCCTCGTGCTCAATGCGATCGCGGCAAGTTTATCTGGGAGTGGCGCAAGACAATCGATGAAACCGATAATCTGGATGTGTGGCAGGATCAGGCCGACGAATTACTTACAGAGCCCATTTCTGGCTCTGAGAGCGGCGATATCCGTGCCGTTGGAGTACGTACCATCTGGGGCACAGAAATCTACGCCAAGAGCATTGTAATCACCGCAGGAACGTTTCTGAACGGTTTGATGCATATCGGAAGAAAGATGGTACCAGGCGGTCGTATAGCCGAACCTGCCGTTCCCCATTTCACCGAGAGTATCACCCGTCACGGCATAACAGCTGCTCGTATGAAGACGGGCACACCTGTACGTATTGATAAGCGTTCGGTTCATTTCGAAGATCTGGAAGTCCAGCCAGGTGAAACACGCCCCTATCAGTTCAGCTATATGAATAAAGGTGGTGCATTAAAGCAGCTGCCTTGCTGGACAGTAAACACCAACGCTGAAGTACATGAGATTCTGAAGAGCGGATTGGCAGATTCACCGCTATATAACGGTCAGATTCAATCGATAGGACCGCGTTATTGTCCTTCGATCGAGACAAAGCTTGTGACCTTCCCCGACCGCGATAAGCATCCGTTATTCCTGGAGCCGGAGGGCGAGGATACCAACGAAATGTATCTGAATGGTTTCTCATCGTCGCTGCCGATGGATGTACAGATAGAGGCACTGAAGAAAATGCCAGCATTCAGAGACGTAAAGGTATATCGTCCTGGCTACGCCATCGAATATGATTTCTTCGATCCTACCCAACTGAATCATTCGTTGGAATCGAAGATTATAGATGGATTATTCATGGCCGGACAGGTAAACGGAACTACCGGTTACGAGGAAGCTGGCGGACAAGGCACCTTAGCGGGCATTAACGCAGCACTTAAAGCAGGCTGTGCTGGTAGTGATACAGCCAACAAGCAGTTTGTGCTGCATCGCGACGAAGCATATATTGGCGTATTAATCGACGATTTAGTAACCAAAGGCGTAGATGAGCCTTACCGCATGTTTACCTCAAGAGCCGAATATCGTATTCTGTTGCGACAGGATGATGCCGATGCACGACTCACAGAAAAGGCCTACGAATTAGGTATTGTAAAGAAGGACCGCTACGACTGGTGGCTACAGAAAAAGCAAGCTATCGAAGAAATCGAAGCTTTCTGTCAGAACTTTGCCATCAAACCTCGACTGATTAACTCATCACTCGAAGCTCTTGGTACTACCCCACTCCAGTTTGGCTGCAAGCTCTCAGATTTGGTAAACCGTCCGCAGCTGAACCTCAAGAACCTCTCAGAAGTGATTCCATCGCTGAAAGAAGCACTTGATCGCCCATCTAATCGTAAAGAAGAGATAGCCGAAGCTGCAGAGATTCGTATGAAATATAAAGGTTATATCGAGCGCGAACGACTGGTAGCCGACAAGATGCACCGTTTGGAGAACATCCGAATAAAAGGACGCTTTAACTACGAAGAATTGCATGGGCTTTCTACCGAATGCCGACAGAAGCTGCAGAAAATTCAGCCCGATACGTTAGCACAAGCCAGTCGCATCCCAGGTGTATCTCCCAGCGACATTAATGTACTGTTGGTGCTGATGGGCAGATAATGTTCCACGTGAAACAAAAGAATAGAACAAACAAGCATAACTCACTGATTATGAACAACAAAACATTGATTGACAATCTGCGTTGCATACCAGATTTCCCCAAGAAGGGCATCAACTTCAGAGATGTTACTACACTCTACAAGAATGCCGAGTGCATGAAGATCATGATGGATGAATTGGTGGAGCTTTACAAAGATAAGGGCATCACCAAGATCGTTGGTATCGAAAGTCGCGGTTTCATCCTAGGCGCTGCCCTTGCCGCCAGATTAGGTTGCGGATTCGTAATGGCAAGAAAGCCCGGAAAACTGCCCGCTACTGTTATTAAAGAATCGTTCTCGAAGGAATACGGTGTAGATACTATCGAGATGCACATCGATTCTATCGAGCCAGACGATGTAGTTCTGATTCACGACGACTTGTTAGCAACAGGCGGAACTGCTAAGGCTGCTTACAAACTTGTACAACACTTCCACCCCAAGAAGGTATTCATCAATTTTATAATTGAAATTACAGACGAAGGTTTACATGGAAGAGACGAGTTCAAAGGCATTGACCTGACAACGTTACTCACCATCTAATAATTGTTCCACGTGAAACACAGTCCCGCGAAACACCTTTAAACACAAAGGATTCGCGGGACTGCTAAATTAAAATGGTACACAAAACAAAACGCGCAAACAAAGATGACGAAGGAAGAAAACGAAAAGCGACTTGAATATTTGAAGGGTATCGTACGTAGGTTGCCAGACAAACCTGGCAGCTACCAATTTTACGACGAGGAACATACCATCATCTACGTAGGAAAGGCGAAAAGTTTAAAGAACAGAGTTTCCAGCTACTTTCACACCGAAGTAGATAGATTCAAAACGAAGGTGCTCGTCAGCAAGATATTCGATATCAGCTACACCGTTGTTAATACCGAAGAGGATGCCCTACTCTTGGAGAATTCGCTCATCAAAAAATACAATCCACGCTACAACGTTCTGCTGAAGGACGGCAAAACCTACCCTTCTATCGTCATCACAAACGAATTCTTCCCTCGCATATTTAAAACACGTACCATCAACAAACATTGGGGGTCATATTACGGACCTTACGCAAAAGTAAATGCTATGTACGATGTGCTGAACCTGATAAAAGAACTGTATCAGCCACGCACATGTCGCCAGCCAATCACTAAAGAGGGTGTTGAAAGCGGAAGATATCGCGTTTGTTTAGACTATCATATCAAGAAATGTAAGGGTCCTTGCGTGGGCAAACAAACCTACGAGGATTACCAAAAGAACATCGCTCAAGCTCGAGAAATCCTGAAAGGAAATACACGCGAAGTATTGAGGGATTTAAAAGACGAAATGCTCCGACTCTCGGAAGAGCTAAGATTTGAAGAAGCCGAAGAAGTAAAACGCAAATATCTGGCTCTTGATGGCTTTGTTAGCAAGAGTCAGGTGGTTAGTCAAACCATCGATAAAGTGGACGTTTTCTCGATTACATCCGACGAAAAGATGGCATTCATCAACTACATTCACGTTTCGAACGGTAGCATTAACCAGAGCTTTACTATCGAATATAAAAAGAAGCTGAACGAAACCGACGAAGAACTGCTGCAATTAGGTATCGTAGAAATCAGAGAACGTTTCAAAAGCGATTCAAAGGAAATCATCGTTCAGAAAGAGGTGGATGTAGAACTCGAAGGCGTGAAGTTTACCGTACCAAAATTAGGCGATAAAAAAACGCTGCTCGATCTATCGATTATGAACTGTAAGGAGTATAAATTCGACCGTTTAAAGCAGGCCGAAAAACTAAATCCTGAACAGAAACAAACGCGACTGATGAAAGAACTGCAGGACAAGCTGCATCTTCCTTCTCTACCTTACCAGATTGAATGCTTCGACAACTCGAACATATCAGGTACAGATGCTGTTGCAGCATGCATTGTTTTCAAGAAAATGAAGCCCTCGAAGAGCGATTATAAACGTTATAACATAAAAACCGTAGTGGGTCCTGATGACTATGCATCGATGAAGGAGGTAGTACATCGTAGATATTCGCGATTGATTGAAGAAGAACAGCCCCTACCCGACCTGATAATCGCCGATGGTGGTAAAGGGCAGATGGAGGTAATCAGAGAGGTTATACAGGACGAACTGAACCTGGATATTCCCATCGCAGGACTTGCCAAGGATGATCGCCATCGCACCAACGAACTCCTATACGGATTCCCTCCCATGAAGATTGCCTTGAAAGTAGAATCAGAACTATTTCATGTACTCACGCAGATACAGGACGAGGTGCATCGCTTTGCTATCACTTTCCATCGAGACAAGCGTTCTAAGCGTGCTTTACACTCTGAGCTGGATGATATCAAGGGCATCGGCCCAAAAACGCGTGACGAGCTTCTAAATGCCCTCAAATCGGTTAAAAAGATACGCGAGGCTGAACTACCTACCCTATCCGATATTATCGGCCCCGCCAAAGCGCAGATTATATACAAGCATTTCCACCCTGAAAATAAAGACTGATCTGCAAGTATTAATAGTAGCAATTAAAAGTATTAATAGTAGCAAAATCCGGCACGTATTACGGAAAAGTGACGATGACAAATGACAAAATGACATTAACCAGAATAAACAAAGATTATACCAAAGTAATAATAATATAATAATATAATATTATATAATTTTAACATTCAATTGTAACAAAAAACTTCTCCAACTACCTTAATGTCATGTTGTCATCCGTCATTGTCACAATTTAATAAGAAGTAAAAAAAACAAGCGTTTATAAGCCTTTGAATTTGGTAGTTTAAAAATATTATCGTATCTTTGCGGCAAAATAAAGAAAAGAAATGAGAGCAGTAATACAACGCGTTACCCACGCCAGCGTTACCATAGATGGAAAAGTAAATGGACAGATAGACCAGGGCTACCTGATTCTGTTGGGCATTTGCGATGAAGACTCAATGGAAGATGTGGATTGGCTGGTAAAAAAGATAGCCAACCTGCGTGTGTTTGGAGACGAGAACGACGTAATGAACCGTTCGATACTCGATGTTAATGGTAACTGCTTAGTAGTCAGTCAGTTCACACTGTACGCAAGCTACAAAAAGGGCAATCGCCCATCATGGTTCCGAGCCGGCTCTCACGAGCACTCTATCCCACTCTACCAGTCCTTCATCGCACAACTATCTGAGGCCATTGGCAAGCAAGTAGCCACAGGCGAATTCGGTGCCGACATGAAAGTAGAACTGCTGAACGATGGTCCCGTAACCATCTGCATGGACACGAAGAACAAGGAATAACAGATGAAGAGATATCTAAAAGAAATAGAACTGGCGAGTGCCCTACTACTGATTATCGGCGTAGTGCTGGGGATGGTAAAAAGCTACACCATCGGAGCCTGGCCTTGCGGCATGGGGTTACTGATGTTCCTAGCAGTATTTCTTTATAAAGCCTTTCATTGGAAGGAATACGAGCGCGAAAACAAGCAGTACATCGTAATATTGCTTATCTGCATCTTCTTACTAATCATTCAAATGGTAATGGCAAAATGACGATAAAAGAAGCACAAGAGGCGGTTGACCGCTGGATAAAGGAATATGGCGTACGCTACTTTTCAGAACTGACGAATATGGCTGTTCTGACCGAAGAAGTAGGCGAACTGGCCCGTGTGATGGCCCGCAAATACGGCGATCAGAGTTTTAAGCCAGGCGAGAAAGACAATCTGGGCGAAGAGATGGCAGATATCCTTTGGGTACTGCTCTGTCTGGCCAATCAAACAGGCGTTGACCTCACAGCTGAACTCGAGAAATCGCTCGAAAAGAAAACGCAGCGCGACTCGCTTCGCCACATACACAACGAGAAATTAAAAGCATAACAGTTTTAACAATATAACAACAAGCAATTATGGCAGAACACAATCACGAGCACGAGCATCATCACCACTTTGAGATGCCTCAGAAGAGCCGCATGGAAGAGGCTCTGAGTAAGTACAACCTTGACATTACCGACGAGGAAGTGAAGGAAGCAGTGAAGACAATCATTGCCGAGAAAGTAGCCGAGAACGACACCCTCGAAGTGAAGAAATTCCTGATGGGTAGCGTTGAGCTTACCACTCTGAAAACCACCGATAGCGACGAGAGCGTACTGGCCTTTACCGAGCGCGTAAACCAGTTCGAGGAACAGTACCCTCACCTACCCCACGTAGCTACCATCTGCGTATATCCACGCTTTGCAAAAGTAGTTTCTGAGACACTTGAGATCGAGGGCGTCGAGGTAGCTTGCGTATCTGGATCATTCCCCTCATCACAGGCACTTATCGAAGTAAAGACAATCGAGACTGGTTTGGCCGTAAAGGATGGCGCTACCGAGATTGACATGGTACTGAGCGTAGGTGCATTCCTTTCAGGCGATTACGAGACCTGTATCGACGAGATTCAGCAGATAAAAGAGGCTTGCGGCGACAAGAAACTGAAGGTAATCCTGGAAACCGGCTGCCTGAAGACCGCAGCAAACATCAAGACCGCATCGATCCTGGCTATGTATGCCGGCGCCGACTATATTAAGACCTCAACAGGTAAGCTTGAGCCCGCCGCTACACCCGAGGCTGCATACGTTATGTGTCAGGCTATCAAGGAGTACTACGATCAGACAGGCATTATGATTGGTTTTAAGCCCGCTGGAGGCCTTAACAGCGTGATGGACGCACTGATATACTACACCATCGTAAAAGAGGTTCTGGGCGAGAAATGGCTTACCAACCAGATGTTCCGCATGGGTACATCACGCCTGGCAAACCTGCTGTTGAGCGAGGTTATCGGCGAGGAAGTAAAATTTTTCTAATTAGGGATAGACTCAGTCCTTCTACGGGAGGACTGCAGTCCTTTAACCAAAGTACTCCAGTCCTTTAAGGTAAGGACTGGAGTACTTTCGTATAAGGATTAAGAGCGTACTACCCTACTTATTTCGCTGAATAACGTAGTCGAGATAAGCCTTGAACGAATCCTGAAGCTCAGGTTTCACGCACTCATCGATAAAACTACGAGCCTCGCGGGCAAACTCTTCCATCTTTCTTTCGGCATATTTAATACCGCCATACTGCTTGGCAAACTCGATAAGTACAGCAATCTCGTCCTTATTAATCGAACCTTCCTTCACCTTCTTAGCCAGCGTTAACATCGCAGAAGAAGAATAGTGTGTAAGCGAATAGATGATAGGCAGAGTAAGCTTTCCCTCGAGCATATCGTTACCCGTTGGCTTACCAATTTCGGCAGAATCGTAATAATCAAAAATATCGTCGCGAATCTGGAATATCATACCCACATTATGTCCGAATTTTGCAGCCTTCTCAATCATCTCTTCAGATGCGCCTACAGAGATGGCGCCAAGGATACAGCACGACTCGAAAAGTACAGCTGTTTTCTGGTCAATTACCTGATAATAAACATCTTCCGAGATTTCCTGATTCGAAATATTCGACAGCTGAAGCACCTCGCCCGCAGCCAACTTACGTCCGAGTTCTGCCAGATGTTGTACGATTCTATGATTATCAGAAAGAGCTACACGTAACAAGGCTGTCGACAGGATATAATCGCCTACCAACACAGCCACCTTATTATTATAAGCAGCGTTTACCGAAGGCTGACCACGACGCTCTGAACTCTCATCCACCACATCGTCGTGAACCAAACTGGCAGTATGCAGCAACTCCAATCCAAGTGCTGCGTTCTGTGTAACATCCGATACCTCGCCAAGGTTTCTTGCCATCAAGAAAACCAACATGGGGCGCATACGCTTCCCTCCCCTTTCGCGGATATGCTTCAAGATATGCTCAAGCATACCATCTCCATGAGTCAAACTTTGCTTGAACAACTCAACAAAGTTGTCCATATCGCCATCGATTGGCTTTCTAATAGTCGATAAATAATCCATCATTATCAGAATTTTGGCACAAAAATAACAAATAATTCCGTTATTAAAAAATAATTTGGTAATTTTGAGGCGAAAATTAAGAAAGTTATGCAGAAATTGTTCCTTTTAGACGCTTACGCGCTCATTTATCGCAGCTATTATGCGTTTATTAAAAACCCGCGAATCAACTCGAAGGGCTTGAATACGAGTGCCATTATGGGATTCCTGAACACGCTGAACGAGGTGCTCACCAAAGAGAAACCAACCCATATCGGCGTGGCATTCGACCCTCATGGTCCTACGTTCCGCAGCGAGGCTTTCCCTGCCTATAAAGCCCAACGCGAGGAAACTCCCGAAGACATCCGAAAGGCAGTTCCTATCATTAAAGATCTGCTTAAAGCATATCGCATACCCATCCTGCAGGTTGATGGTTTCGAGGCCGACGACGTGATTGGCACTTTGGCCGAAAAAGCCGGTTCCATCGGTGTTGAAACCTATATGCTAACCCCAGATAAGGACTACGGACAGCTGGTACGCGACAATGTTTTCATCTATCGTCCACGTCATGGAGGCGGATACGAGACGATGGGACCAAAGGAGGTTTGCGAGAAATATAACATCCCCTCGCCTATGGCGGTGATCGACCTGTTGGCACTGATGGGCGATTCGGCAGATAATTTCCCAGGCTGTCCTGGTGTGGGAGAAAAAACTGCCGCTAAACTTATCGATGAATTCGGAAGTATTGAACAGCTGCTGGCACGTTCATCAGAAATAAAAGGTAAGCTTCGTGAAAAAGTAGAAGCGCATGTTGAGGACATCAAGATGAGTTACTTCCTGGCAACCATCAAAACCGATGTACCCATCGAGCTCGATATGGAGAATTTAAAACTCGTGGAACCAAACGAGGACGAACTCGGCAAATTGCTGCTCGAACTGGAGATGAAAAGCTTCGCAGACAGAGTTCTTAAAAAAGATAAAAAACCGCAAAAAGTCATAAATCAGCAACTCGATCTCTTTGCAGAATTTGCGGCCGACGGGCAAGCTGTGAACGAAAACACGAGTTTTGAGACGTTAAAAACAACATCTCACAACTACAAACTCGTTGATAATCAGGAAGATTTGAAAAAACTTTGTGACTATTTCTTGACAAACAAAATTCTCAGTCTAGACACGGAGACCACTTCAACCTCTGCAATCGAAGCAGAATTGGTTGGTTTGAGCTTCGCCGTGAAGGAATTCGAGGCGTTTTACGTGCCCGTTCCAGCCAATCGTGAAGAAGCGTTGCAAATTGTTAATATCTTTAAACCCGTCTACGAGAACCCAGAAATCTTAAAAGTCGGCCAGAATTTGAAGTACGATCTTGAGGTGCTTCGCAACTACGGCATCGAACTGAAAGGAAAAAAGTGGGACACCATGATTGCCCACTATCTTATCCAACCCGAACTGCATCACAATATGGATTACATGGCTGAGATCTACCTGAACTATCAGACCATCCATATTGAAGAACTCATCGGACCGAAAGGTAAGAATCAGAAATCGATGCGCTCTCTCCTACCCTCGCAAGTATACGAGTATGCCGCTGAGGATGCCGATATCACATTGCGACTAAAGAATAAATTGGAACCAGAACTGAAGAAGGCCGAATGCGAAGACCTGTTCTATAATATAGAGATGCCACTGATGCCTGTACTGGCAGAAATGGAGATGAATGGTGTTTGCCTGGACACAGCATCGTTGGCCGAAACGTCAAAACAATTCACCAACCGCATGAACGAAATCGAAGCCCGTATCTACGAGTTGGCAGGTGAACGTTTTAACATTGCATCACCCAAACAAGTTGGCGAAATACTCTTCGACAAGCTTAAGATTGTAGAGAAGGCCAAGAAAACCAAGACAGGACAATACGTTACATCCGAAGAGGTCTTGCAGCAGCTCCGAAACAAGCACGAGATAGTAGCTGACATATTGGAACACAGAGGATTAAAGAAGCTGATAGGCACCTATATTGATGCCCTACCCAAGCTGATTAATCCAAAAACTGGTCATATCCACACCTCGTTTAACCAAACGATTACAGCTACCGGCCGTTTATCGTCGTCCGATCCCAACCTGCAGAATATTCCCATTCGTGGCGAGGATGGCAAGGAAATCCGCAAGGCATTCATTCCAGAGCCAGGTTGTCTGTTCTTTTCAGCCGACTACAGCCAGATTGAACTGCGTGTAATGGCTCATCTCTCGCAGGATACAGAAATGATAAAAGTGTTCAGCGAGGGTAAGGATTTGCATGCAGCCACAGCTGCCAACATCTATAAGAAGCCTATAGAAGAGGTAACGCGCGACGAACGAACGAAATCAAAACGCGCCAACTTTGGTATCATATATGGTATCACAGTGTTTGGATTGGCAGAGCGACTAGACATCCCACGCGACGAGGCTAAGATGCTGATAGACGGCTACTTTGACACCTTCCCACAGGTGCACAATTATATGGAAAAATCTAAAGAAGTGGCTCGTGAGAAAGGTTACGTCACCACCCTATTCGGTCGCCGCCGCTATCTGCCAGACATCAACAGCCACAACGCTACCGTTCGTGGTTTTGCTGAGCGAAACGCCATTAACGCCCCGATTCAGGGCACTGCTGCCGATATTATCAAGGTGGCCATGATTCGCATCTACAACCGTTTTAAAGCCGAAGGAATACGCTCTAAAATGATTCTGCAGGTACACGACGAATTAAACTTCTCTGTATTCCCAGAAGAGAAAGAAAAAGTTGAGAGCATCGTGCTAGAAGAAATGCAGAATGCTCTCAACCTGAGTGTTCCTCTCGTAGCCGATTCTGGCTTTGGCAAAAACTGGCTCGAGGCGCACTAATTAGTAATTAAACGATGATCCGCCAAGGAACTCGCGCAGCAGCGATGTTGGTGGAATCTGAGTCTCAGGAATGGGACGGATATAGCGAAGGAACTTCAGCAGGCGATAAGCCTCTGCATGTTCCTTCGAATTTTCTGGAACCTGCTCTAACAGTGGCTCAGCCTGACTCTTAATCACAGCCAACTCGAACAGCATAGCTGTGTTAAACATCGCATCGGCATTCTCCTGGAACGGGAAAATCCACTTGTTCTCCCCTGCCCTAACACTTGGCCATCTGCGAATGCTCTCCTGAG
Source organism: Xylanibacter ruminicola Ga6B6 (assembly GCF_000687715.1). Taxonomy (GTDB): domain Bacteria; phylum Bacteroidota; class Bacteroidia; order Bacteroidales; family Bacteroidaceae; genus Prevotella; species Prevotella ruminicola_B. Next base: position 97,013 of record NZ_JHXD01000001.1, on the reverse strand, counting down.
CACTCACACCACGATACTTATAGTCGCGAATAATACGACGCAGCAAACGGTTATCGGTAGTTGGGATATAGTTGTGATTATCAAGCAGAATGGTAGTAAGCGCCGAAGCATAAACGCGGAAAATCTGATCGCCAGGAATCTCCGAAGTCAGCTCTGGATTCAAGGCGTGTATACCCTCAACCACCAGCACTTCGTTACCCTTCAACTGCAGTTTCTTACCACTCCACTCGCTCTTTCCTTTCTGAAAGTTATAGCGAGGCAACTCTACCTCCTCGCCTCTGAACAATGCCGAAAGCTGCTCGTTAAGCAACGGCAGATTCAAGGCATGCAGGTGCTCAAAATCGTAATCGCCCTTATCATCTTTTGGCGTTTGCTCGCGGTCGAGGAAATAATCATCCAGCGAGATACCAACGGGATGGATACCATTTACGGCCAGCTGCACGCTAAGACGCTTACAAGTAGTGGTTTTACCCGACGACGAAGGACCAGCTATCAGCACCAGTTTTACGCCCTTACGCTGAGCAATCTCATCGGCAATATTTGCAATCTTCTTTTCCTGGAGCGCCTCGCTAATCTGTATAAGTTCCGACGAATGACCGTTCATAATGGTCTCGTTCAGATCGCCGATAGTGCGCAAGCCCAAGATATCCTGCCACTGATGGTGCTCCTTAAAGATGCCGAACATCTTATCCTGATGCAACATCTCTCCTAACTCGTTAGGATGCTCGCGCGATGGCAAACGCAACAGCAAACCATCAAAATATTTCTCAAGTCCGAACAAGTAAAGTTGTTTAGTGTTCGTGAGCAAAGCACCATAGTAGTAATCCACGTAACCATCTATGTCATAATAGGTTGTGTATAATCGTCCAGTACTCTTCAACAATTTCACTTTCGAACGATTGTGCAAATTATCAAATAGTTCGATAGCCTCCTTGGTAGATGTCTCATGGCGATGGATAGGATAACCTGCATCGATAATCTCCTGCATACGACGACGGATAGCACCAACGTCATCAAGCGTTATCGGACGACCAATATTCAGATTTACAAAGTAACCATTGCTAACTGGTATATCAATAGCCACCTTACAGGGCGTAAACAAATCGTGCACAGCCTTGCAAAGCACAAAGAACAAACTGCGAGTATAAGCACGCGAACCACTCGACGAGCAGATATCCAGAAACTCTACCTGTTTCTGCTTGTACAAGCGGTAGTGCATACCCTCTACCTTATTATTCACATGTGCCGAGATGGGGCCGTGCTCAATCTCTACACCCGACAAAGCATATACATCCTCGATAGTAGATCCTACAGGAACCTCTACATCTTTATCGTTATTTACAATATGTATTTTTACTAACTTCTCCATAAGCCTTAAATTGAGTTTTTAATTATTTTGTCTGCAAAGATAACATTTTTCTTAAATCTTAACATACATTTCAGAGTTTTTTTTTATCTTTGTCCCCGAATTACTAAATATAGATACGATTTTTATGTCAATCTGGATTATTTTCAAACTTCTGGGATCGCTTGCGCTGTTGATGTTCGGTATGAAGTCGATGAGTGAGGCATTGCAGAAGATGGCGGGTCCACAATTACGCCATGTGTTAGGTGCGATGACAACCAATCGCTTTACCGGCATGCTTACAGGTATGCTTGTTACAGCTTCAGTACAGTCATCAACAGCCACCACTGTGATGACTGTTTCGTTTGTTAACGCGGGCTTGTTAACCTTAGCACAAGCAATTTCGGTTATCATGGGTGCCAACATCGGAACCACCCTTACCGCCTGGATTATGTCGGCCGGTATGTCGTTTGATATTACCAGCGCTGTTTATCCGGCATTCTTCCTGGGCATTATACTGATTTATCAGAAGAGATACCGCTATATCGGCGATTTCCTGTTCGGACTATCGTTCCTGCTGATGGGTCTGGGCACGCTGAGAATCACGGGCACAGAGATGCATCTGGGCGAAAACCAAGCTCTACTCGACTTCTTTGCGTCGTTCGATCCCGATTCGTTCTTCACTACCCTGATATTCCTGTTCTTAGGCGGCGTACTTACCTTCTGCGTACAATCGTCGGCAGCCGTTATGGCCATCACCATGATTCTCTGTTCTAGTGGCGCTCTGCCTATCTATCAGGGTATCGCATTGGTTATGGGTGAGAATATCGGAACCACCATTACCTCAAACCTTGCTGCCCTATCGGCCAATACTCAGGCCCGTAGAGCTGCCCTCGCCCACATGTTCTTCAACGTGTTCGGTGTGGTTTGGATTCTGTTTGTATTCCGTCCGTTCATCGATGCCGTTTGCGGCATGGTGGGCTACGATGTAAACATGACTAAAGATGCCGTTACAACAAGCGTATTCTTAGCTAACGCCGCCAAACTGAGCTTTGTGCTGGCAGCCTTTCATACCTGCTTTAACGTGGCTAACACCTTTATTCTTATTTGGTTTATCCCACAGATCGAGCGCTTTGTATGCTGGGTTATCAAGCCTAAGAAGGTTGACGAGGAAGAGGATTTCCGCCTGCACTTTATTACTGCCGGCTTCATGAAAACCCCAGAGCTTTCGGTACTTGAGGCACAGAAGGAAATCCAATCATTCTCCGATCGTATGCAGCGTATGTTCAATATGGTTCGCGAACTGCTCACCCTCTCATCAAGCTCAAGCAATAAGAAGGATAATCGCGACTCTGAGTTTAACAAACTATACACCCGCATCGAGAAATACGAAGGCATCAGCGATAACATGGAGATTGAGATTGCCAACTATCTTAACTCCGTGAGTGACGCTCACCTTTCAGACGACTCAAAGGCTAAGATTCGTGCTATGTTGCGCGAAATCAGCGAGTTAGAGAGTATCGGCGATGCCTGTTTCAATATGGCTCGTACCATTTCGAGAAAGTACAATGGCAAACAGGATCACTTTAACGAGAAACAGTACGACCACATCCATCAGATGATGGAACTCACCGATCAGTCGCTCTCGCAGATGAATCGACTGATGATGGGCCGCAAGGAGTCGTTCGATGTAAACCGTACTTTCAATATCGAGCACGAAATCAATAACTTCCGCGACCAGCTCAAGTCGCAGAACATCAACGATGTTAACAACCGCGAGTACACTTACGCCGTTGGTACCATTTATATGGACCTGATTAACGAGTGTGAGAAGCTTGGCGACTATGTAGTTAACGTAGTTGAGGCTAGAATGGGCCTTAGATAGGCAACAATCCGACAACGATTGGTTTCAAAGGCAGAAACTGTCAGTTCCTCAGGCGGGAACTGGCAGTTTCTTTATAAGAAAACCATCCTTTCCAACTGGCAAAACATAAAAATATGCCATAAAAGTATGGCTATTATAGAAAATATCATTACCTTTGCAGTCAATTATCAAGGGGTGCCTACGAGTGTAGGCTGAGATGATACCCTCTAACCTGATCTGGATGATGCCAGCGTAGGGATGGATAGTAGACAACAAACACCCCCTTAACATTATTAATATTGATACTATTGTAGTATGAAAAGATTTGTTTTAGGAATGGCTGCATTAGTGTGTGCAGCAGGCGCAAACGCACAGCGTAAAGCAGCCCTCTACGATTCTACACAGGTAGAAGCGCTGAACGAAATTGTAGTAAAAGGTGTCAGGACACAGAAAAATGCACCATTTGCAGTAGCAAACATCAAGAAAAAGGAACTTAACGCTTTCTCGAACACAGGTAAAGAATTGCCTTTCCTCTTTTCGCAGACCCCAGGTGTACTGGCTTGGAGCGAGAACGGACTGGGCACAGGTACTACTTATATGCGCATTCGCGGTGCTGGTGATTCGCGCATCAACGTAACGCTGGATGGCGTTCCCTTGAATTCGCCTGAAGATCAGTGTGTTTTCTGGGCCAACATGAACTCATACGGTTCACTGTTAGGTAGTGTACAGATTCAGCGCGGCGTAGGCACATCAACCAACGGCGATGGCGCCTTTGGCGGAACTGTAGCACTCGCTTCAGCCATTCCAAACCAGAAGGCTGGGGGAGAGGTGTCGGTATCATATGGCTCGTTTAACACCTTCAATGTAGGTGGAAAGTTCTCAACAGGTTTGCTGTGGAACCATCTGATTTTTGATGGTGCTTACCACGAAACCAATACTGACGGATTTATTCACGGAACCAGCGGACGCAGCGGTTCTTACTATGGTGGACTAACCTGGATTGGCAACAAGTTCCAGATTCGCTATAAGAACATCGGTAACTTTGAAAAAACCGGTCAGGCTTGGAACGGCGTAACAGCAGGCGACAACGATATGAGCCTGATGGATGGCACCTACGGTATCAATTCTGGCATCAAGACCTATAAGGACATGTGGAACGCCGGTCTCGGCAAGTACAACTCGCTGTACGAATACCTGACTGGCTACGAAAAAGATGCCAACGGCAACTATCCCACAGCGCGCTATCAGCTGAACGACGGTAGCTATTGGAACAAAACCACCGATAACTTCTGGCAGAACCACAACATCCTTTCAGCCGCTTACGACATCAACGACAACTGGAGTATTTCAGGTTCGCTGCACTATACTTACGGCTACGGCTATTATAACGAGTTCCGTCCTCAGAACAAGCTGAAGAAGTTTGGCATGACCTATAGTGGCGTGAAAAAGACCGACTTTGTGCGTCAGAAAGGACTGAGCCAGAACACTTATGGCTTTATCTGGAACGCCAACTATAAGAATGATTCGTGGGACGTTATCGGCGGCATGTCGCTTCAGGAGTTCGACGGCAATCACTTTGGTTATGTTACCTATATTGCCAACGATGATGTACGAAAGAAGTACATGTCTAATGGCGACTACAAATACTACGATTCTGATGCCACCAAGTTTGACGGTAGTGCCTTTGTAAAGGCTGCTTACCACATCAACGAGCAATGGGATATCTTCGGCGACCTGCAGTATCGCTACGTACAGTACGAAAGTAACGGTATTAACGATAAGTTCTACGAAGAGGGTAGCAGCTATTACAACCAGCGCCTCGATATCGATCAGAAGTATCGTTTCCTGAATCCCAAGGCCGGTTTCTCTTGGAATCTGAACAATCACCGCGTTTACGGATCGGTAGCACTTAGCCACCGCGAACCAGAACGAAATAACTTTACAGATAATGGTGCAAAGCCATTCCCTAAGGCCGAAAGCCTGTTAGATTACGAGTTGGGTTACACCTTTAACAACGACATCTTCCGCTTTGGTGTAAACCTTTATTACATGGACTACACCAACCAGTTTGTACAGACTGGCGAGAAGAGTGATATTGGCGAGGATCTTACCACAAACATCAAAGACTCATACCGTATGGGCGTAGAAATCCAGGGTGGGGTAGATGTTACCTCTTGGCTCAGCATTGAGGGTAATGCTTCACTCAGCCAAAATAAAATCAAAGACTTCGACGAGGTGGCCAGCGTAAACTGGGAAGAGTCGTTCCGCACTATCCACTACGACAACTCTACACTTGCTTACTCGCCCTCAACCATCCTGAATGGTTTTGTAAACCTGCATTGGAATGGTTTGCAGGCTGTTTGGCACACAAACTTCGTCAGTCGTCAATATCTTGACAACACAGAGAATGCTGATCGTTCGCTGCCTTGTTATTCTGCCTCTGACGCTAACATCAGCTACACCTGGAAGCCCAATAAAGGCATCAAGGAGTGCATCTTCGGATTGAACTTCAACAACATCTTCAATCGTCGCTATGCCGCCAATGGCTGGGTATACTCAAGCATTGTTGAGGAATACGGTCATCCCAACGAGAACCGCTACTATCAGATTGGATTCATTCCTATGGCAGGCTTTACGATGATGGGTAACGTAACACTCCGATTCTAATGACAGAATTTATTTCAGCACACTGGCTCGACATCACTACCACATTACTCGGACTGCTCTATATCCTGTTCGAGTATCGCGCCAGCGTATGGCTTTGGTTTGTAGGATTCCTGATGCAGGCCTTAGGCATTGTGCTATACTATCAAAAAGGACTCTATGCCGATTGCGGCATGGAGTTCTATTATCTTTCGATGACCGTTTACGGCTATTGGAAATGGGTGCACGGTTCGGCCGAGAAGAAAGTGCTGCCTATCACGCGATTCCCACGCCGACTGATTATTCCCTGGCTGGCTGTAATTTTGGCCATCTGGGGCATTATTTATTGGCTGCTAATTACCTTTACCAACAGTAACGTACCAGCCGCCGACAGCTTTACAACAGCCCTCAGCATTGTAGGTATCTGGGCCTTGGCTCATAAATACCTGGAACAGTGGTTTATCTGGATTGCTGTCGATGTTGTAACCTGTGTTCTTTACTTCTATAAGGACATTCCTTTCAAGGCTTGTCTTTATGCACTTTATGTGGTTATTGCCATTTTTGGCTACAAAAAATGGAAACGAATGACAGATAATCGCCCTATTTGAGCGGTTTTTTGCAATATAATTTGGCTATCTGCCACGTTTTTCGTACTTTTGCAGCGAATTATAACATATTCAAATGCTTATGCAGACGAAAAGTCATTTATCGCGATTAATTCATGACCAGGCCAAGAAGTATGGCGACCGTGAGGTTTTGATCTACAAGGACTTTGGCGGGTCAGAGTGGAAATCATATTCGTGGAATCAGTTCTCGGATATGGTCAAGAAAGTATCTAATGCCTTACTCAATCTGGGTGTAAAGGTACAGGAAAATCTGGGAATATTCTCTCAGAACTCTGTACAGTATCTGTTCTGCGACTTTGGTGCATGGGGAGTTCGTGCCGTAACTATCCCATTCTATGCCACCAGCTCAGAGCAGCAAATCCAGTTCATGATTAGCGATGCTAAAATCAGATTCCTCTTTGTAGGCGAACAGGAGCAGTACGACAAAGCACGTCGGATTTTCGCCACCTGTCCTACACTCGAGCGTATCATTGTATTCGATAAGAACGTACATATCTCGTCACTCGACCTCAGCTCGATGTATTTCGATGATTTCCTGAAGTTGGGCGAGAACTATCCCCGTCAGACCGAAGTTGAGTCGCTTCAGGCTCAGGCTTCGATGGACGATATTGCCAACATCCTTTATACCAGCGGAACAACTGGCGATTCTAAGGGTGTTATCCTTACCTGCGGTCAGTATAATGCCGCTATGATTGCCAATGACAAGTGTGTACCCGTAGGCGAGAACGACAGAGTACTTAACTTCCTGCCATTCACCCATATCTTTGAGAAGGGTTGGAAGATTCTGTGCCTTACCGAGGGCGCTACACTCATTGTAAACACTTATCCACAAGAGGTTCAGCAGTCGATGAAGGAGACACACCCCACCTGTATGAGTTCCGTTCCACGTTTCTGGGAGAAGGTATATATGGGTGTTCAGGAGCAGATTGAGAAATCGGGTATGGCCAAGCGCAAACTGTTCCGCCACGCTGAAGCTGTAGGCAAGAAACACAACATCGACTACGTTTCTAAAGGCAAGCGTCCACCATTGCTCCTGCATATGGAGTACGAGTTCCTGAATAAAACCGTATTCTCGCTGGTACGTAAGGAGCTGGGCTTAGAGAATGCCCATTTCTTCCCAACAGCAGGCGCTACCGTCAATCCTAAGGTAGAGGAGTTTGTTCACTCTATCGGCATTAACATGATTGTAGGCTACGGTTTGACTGAGAGTCTGGCCACCGTTAGCTGCAATCACCTTGGCAAGCCTTACACCGTTGGTGGTGTTGGTATCCCCATCGAGGGTATCGATATCAAGATCAGCGAAGAGGGCGAGGTACTGCTGAAAGGCCCAACTATCACCCGAGGCTATTACAACCGCGAGGATCTTACCAAGACCGCCTTTACCGAGGATGGTTACTTTAAGACAGGCGACTCAGGTTATCTGAAGGATGGCGAGCTGTTCCTGAAAGAGCGTATTAAGGACCTCTTCAAGACTTCGAACGGAAAGTATATTGCCCCACAGATGATTGAATCTAAGCTGTTGGTTGATAAGTATATCGATCAGATTGCTATCATTGCCGACCAGCGTAAGTTTGTTTCGGCTCTGATTATCCCTGTATATGCCCTGTTGGAGGAATATGCCCGCGAGCATAAGATTCCATTCGAGAACAGAGAGCAACTTTGCAAGGACCCACAGATTAACCAGATGATGAAGGAGCGTATTGATACGCTGCAGCAGTCGCTGGCTCACTACGAGCAGATTAAGCGATTCACAATGCTGCCTAACCATTTCACCATGGAGAAGGGCGAACTCACAAATACATTAAAAATCAAGCGTCGCGTACTGAACGAGAACTACAAGAAGGAGATAGACGCGATGTACGCAGAATAAGATATATGATTACTCAGGATCAGCTGAAAGACGTTTTAGAGAGAGCCGATGCGCTGCATCGCTATCTGGAAATAGACAAGAAAAAGATAGAATACGAGGAGGAAGATCTTCGTACGCAAGCTCCTGACTTCTGGGAGGACCGCAAGCGTGCCGAAGAGCAGATGAAGAAGGTGAAAGGCATTAAGAAATGGCTGGATGGCTATAAAGAGGTTCGCACCTTGGCCGATGAGCTGCAATTGGCCTTCGACTTCTTCAAGGACGAGATGGTGACTGAAGAGGAGGTGGAAGATACCTATGCAAAAGCCATAAAGGCCATCGAGGATCTGGAGCTTAAGAATATGCTCCGCCAGAAAGAAGACCCCATGGAAGCTGTGCTTAAGATTAACAGCGGCGCTGGTGGTACTGAGGCTCAGGACTGGGCTTCGATGTTGATGCGAATGTATATGCGCTGGGCCGAGGCTCACGGTTATAAGGTAACCATCTCGAACCTGCTTGACGGTGATGAAGCTGGTATTAAGAGTGTTACCATGCAGCTCGAAGGTGGCGATTATGCTTACGGCTATCTGAAGAGCGAGAACGGCGTTCACCGCTTGGTACGTGTATCGCCATTCAACGCTCAGGGTAAACGTATGACATCGTTTGCATCTGTATTCGTATCACCTCTGGTTGATGATACCATCGAGGTCTATGTCGATCCTGCCAAGCTCTCTTGGGATACTTTCCGCAGTAGTGGTGCTGGTGGTCAGAACGTAAACAAGGTAGAATCAGGTGTACGCTTGCGCTATTGGTATACCGATCCTGATACAGGCGAGGAAGAAGAAATCCTCATCGAAAATACAGAAACCCGCGACCAGCCAAAGAACAAGGAGCGCGCTATGACGCTGCTTAAGTCGCAACTCTACGATCGCGCCATGAAGAAGCGCTTGGAGGCTCAGGCTAAGATCGAGGCTGGCAAGAAGAAGATAGAGTGGGGTAGTCAGATACGTAGCTACGTGTTCGACGACCGCCGCGTAAAAGACCATCGTACCAACTATCAGACTACCGATGTGGATGGTGTGATGGACGGAAAGATCGATGATTTCATCAAGGCCTACCTGATGGAATTCCCCGTTAATGACGACGAACAATAACGAATAACAAATAAAAATCATTAAAACTATGGCTCAAATTGCAAAATCATCAAAGTCTACCCAGAAGAAGGAGGCTTATCAGAAGAAACAAGAAGAAGGTGGCAAGAAAGTGCTGGAGTACATCTTCGGCGCATTACTTATTCTTGCAGTACTGTTTGTAGTTTACTCTATTTTCATTGTATCGTAAATGAGCGGACTGGAAATAGAACGCAAATTTCTTGTAAAAAACAACGACTACAAGCGACAGGCTACCAGTAGCAGTCGCATTTGTCAAGGTTATATCTGCAGCGATCGCGGGCGTACCGTCAGGGTACGTATCCGTGATAGCCGCGGATATTTAACTATTAAAGGTCCTTCGAACAACGATGGTCTTGCACGCTATGAATTCGAAAAGGAGATTTCGCTCGACGAAGCCCAGCATCTAATGGACATCTGCGAACCTGGCAAGATAGACAAGACACGTTATCTTGTGCCTTGCGGTAAGCATACCTTCGAGGTAGACGAGTTCTATGGCGAGAACGAAGGCTTAGTGATGGCCGAGGTAGAACTTGGTTCTGAAAACGAAACCTTTGAAAAGCCTGATTTCATCGGCGAAGAAGTAACAGGCGATCGCAGATACTACAATTCTTGTCTGCTTAAAAAGCCCTTTACTTCTTGGGACGAAAACACCAAATAAATGCTCCAATTACAACTGCCGAACTAACGCCAGTAGCATTAGCCGCCAAATCCAGCCAATCGCCACTGCGATGCCCAAACGTACAGTATTCTTGTAACAGCTCCAACACACCACTCATAACGATTGGAGCCAGCCAAGCCCAAAAGAACAGCTTCTCGTAATCTGCCTGCTTATGCTTGCAGGTATACTCTATCCATACAACGATAAATGTACAGCCATACATCAGAATATGCACCCATTTATCGGCAAACTCCACATTGTCGAGTGGCGTCTCTGGAAAAAAGGGAACCAATGAAAGAATCCATATCATTGCGATACAGACCATTGAAAAAGGGTACTTTCTTAAGAAATGAAACAAAAAACTCATATTTACTTGCAATTTAGGTGCAAAATTAAGAAATTATTTATACTTTTGCAATCAAATTAAAAGAAAAGTGTATATGTCACAACTTGAAAGGGCAAGTTTTGGTAGTAAATTAGGTGTTATTCTGGCCACAGCAGGTTCTGCTGTTGGCTTAGGCAACATATGGCGCTTTCCGTATATGACAGGACAGAATGGTGGCGCCATTTTCATTATTATCTATGTATTCTGTATCCTGTTACTGGGCATTCCCTGTATGATCAGCGAGTTCATTATTGGTCGACATGGACAGGCCAACACAGCTCGCGCATTCCGCATCATGTCAGGCGACACCATCTGGTCGCTCATTGGCTATATGGGAGTGCTTACAGGTTTTCTTATCTCAGGCTATTATGCTGTGGTATCCGGATGGTGCCTCGAGTACGTATGGGCCTCGCTTTCAGGTAAACTGTTAGGCAATCCCGACTATATCCAATCGTACTTCGTCACGTTCTCTCAGGATCCTATCAAGCCTGTATTCTGGACGTTTATCATTCTGTTGGCCACCTATATTATTATTGAGAATGGCGTACGCAACGGTATCGAGAAGGCATCAAAACTTATGATGCCCATATTGTTCATCCTGCTGCTCATCATTGTTGTAGCATCATGCATGCTGCCAAATGCCGAAAAGGGTATCGAGTTCTTATTTAAGCCAGATATTTCGAAACTAAACAGCGATGTGTTCCTGGCAGCCTTAGGCCAATCGTTCTATTCGTTGAGCATTGCTATGGGATGTATCTGCACCTATGCCAGCTACTATTCTAAGCAAACCAATCTCACAGCTTCGGCAGTTAACATCAGCGTCATCGATTTCATGGTAGCCTTGTTGGCCGGACTGATTATTTTCCCCGCAGCATTTTCTGTTGGAGTTAATCCCGATAGTGGTCCATCGCTCATATTTATCACGCTACCAAACGTATTCCACCAGGCATTTGGCAATATTGCAAGCTTAGGATACATTATTTCAGTACTGTTTTATACCTTACTCTCGATGGCAGCACTTACATCGCTCATGTCGCTGCACGAGGTAAGCACAGCATTCCTTGAGGAAGAGCTTGGTACCACCCGCAAACGTGCGGCTATGTTCGTAACCATCGGCAGCATTCTAGTTGGTACCGTCTGCTCACTGTCGCTCGGTCCTTGGCAGAACTTTAAATTGTTCGACATGACTATCTTCGACCTATTCGACTTTGTAACTGGACAGTTGTTCCTGCCTATCGTAGGCTTCCTTACCTGTATCTTTATCGGCTGGTATGTGCCACACAAGGTAGTACGCGATGAGTTTACCAATATGGGCACCTTGCGCAATGAGCATCTGTTTCATAGCTACATCTTCCTTGTAAAGTATGTGTGCCCTATCTGCATACTGTTTATATTCCTTCACCAATTCGGACTATTGTAAATGGAAAACAGAGGTACATTTGGCAGCAAACTGGCCATTATCCTAACTACAGCAGGATCGGCCGTAGGATTAGGAAACATATGGCGCTTCCCATTCATGACGGGTCAGAATGGCGGTGCCGCATTCATACTTATTTATCTGGGATGTGTGCTGATATTAGGCATACCAGGTATGATTAGTGAATTTGTAGTAGGTCGCTATTCACAAACCAATGCTGCCAGAGCTTATGGCAACGTAGGATTCAGGCGCGCCAAGTATATTGGCTATTTGGGTATTCTTACATCCACCATCATTCTCGGCTTCTATGCCGTTGTGGCTGGCTGGTGCTTGCAATACCTGTATGCCTCGATAACTGGTAAACTGATTGGCGATACCAGCTATATCATCGAATACTTTAAAAACTTCTCGAGCGACCCTATCCGCCCTTGCTTGTGGGGCGTTGGCTTTATATTGATTACTCACTATGTGGTGGCAAAAGGCGTCAACGAAGGAATAGAACGAGCATCTAAGCTGCTCATGCCGCTTTTGCTCATACTGCTGGTTATCATTGTTATTGCGTCGTGCCTGCTTCCGGGCGCTTCGAAAGGTATAGAATTCCTGCTGAAACCTGATTTCTCGAAGGTAAGCAGCAATGTATTCCTCGAGGCTTTAGGTCAGGCCTTCTTCTCGTTAAGCTTGGGCACAGCTTGCTTGTGTACTTATGCTTCGTACTTTAAGAAAGATACCAACCTTGTTAAATCTGCCACTCAGATAGCCTTACTCGACTCGATGATAGCCATCTTAGCAGGCTTGATGATATTCCCTGCCGCCTTCTCGGTTGGTGTACAGCCAGATAGCGGTCCATCGCTCATTTTCATCACATTGCCCAATGTGTTCCGTCAGGCTTTTATAGGCATGCCTATCGTTGGATTCGTAATCGCCATTCTGTTCTATGCCTTGCTGGTGTTTGCTGCCTTGACATCAACCATCTCCATGCACGAGATTGGAACAGCATTCTTCCACGAAGAGCTGCATCTGCCAAGAAACAAGGCAGCATGGATACTGACTACCGTTTGTGGTTTGATAGCTATATTCTGCTCACTATCTGTAGGTGCGTATAGTCAGATACAGGTATTTGGTATGTCGCTGATGGACTTCTGCGACTCACTTACAGCACAAATCATGCTTCCCACTGGCGCCTTCTTTACCAGCATACTTATCGGATGGTTTGTTGAGCGCAAACTGGTACTCAATGAGTTTACTAACAATGGCTCACTAAAGGCCACCTTCTTTAGCGCCTATCTGTTCTCAGTAAAGTTCATTGTACCTCTCTGTATCCTATTAATATTCCTGCATCAGTTCAACATCATATGATACGCGAATTCTTTTATCTGCAAAAGTCCGACCGTAAAGTCATACTTTCGCTATTGGTTGTCATCGTATCAGTATTCACCATGATATGTCTGACTGGTGGAAATGATACATCGACAGCCACCACACAAAAGAATCCGCCCCGTTCAGCAGCCCGCAAAAACTATTACTATGCCAGCAGCCCAAAGAAGGTAGAGCGATTTACTTTCGATCCTAATACGGCTGATAGCACCCAACTGCTGCGTTTGGGCTTGCAACCTTGGCAGGTACGTAACATCTATAAATATCGCGCTGCTGGGGGCATTTATCGCCAGCCTATTGATTTTGCCAAGCTTTATGGGCTAACCGTTAAGCAATATCGCGAACTGGAGCCTTACATCCGTATCTCCAGCGATTACCTGCCAGCATCTACGCTGGTTAAGGAGAGGGCCAACTATAGTCCGAAAACAACCAAGGATACAGTAGTTGTCTATCAGCGTCCCATGAAGATAAAAGCAACAGAACATATTGTGCTGAATACTGCTGATAGCACAGCGCTGACAACCATTCCTGGTATCGGCCCTTACTACGCTCGCCGCATTATACAATACGGCAATAGGCTAGGAGGTTACGTAAGCGTAGAACAACTCGATGAAATCGACAATTTCCCGACAGAAGCCAAACAATATCTGGTGATAAACAATCCTACACCTAAGAAACTGAACATCAACCAACTATCGCTCAACGAACTAAGACGCCATCCATACATCAACTTTTATATGGCTAAGGCCATCACCGATTATCGACGCCTGCATGGCACCATCAAATCATTAAACGAATTACGACTCATTAAAGACTTTACGCCTGAAGCTATTAAGCGTCTTACGCCCTATGTTGCGTACTGATATGTTAATAAATCATAGCGAATGATAGCTGATTCATGGAAAAGTTGTATATTTGCAAAATAAACTAAAAAACTTTTGAAAGATGTTTGGATTAGGATTCCAGGAGATACTGGTTATTGCACTGATAGTATTGCTGCTCTTTGGCGGCAAGAAGATTCCCGAACTGATGCGTGGCTTGGGTAAGGGCGTAAAGAGCTTCAAGGAGGGAATGAACGAGGTTACAGACTTGAAAGAAGAGGTAGAAAAGGACGAGAAGAAGGATGCGTGATACCTCCACAATGACGTTCTGGGATCATCTCGACGAACTGCGTGGAGTGATAGTCAGAGTGATGGTGGTAACAGTCATTGGAGCTTCAGTTGCCTTCTGCTTAAAGGATGAACTCTTTGCCATCGTACTGGCACCACGCTCCAGCGATTTCATCACCTACCAACTATTGGGCGTAGAACCATTCTGTGTTCATCTGATGAACATCGGCCTCACAGAGCAATTCATGGTTCACCTTAAAACAGCCTTCTATGCAGGCGTTCTGGTGGCTTCGCCTTATATCATCTACCAACTCTTCCGCTTTGTTTCACCAGCGCTCTATGACAACGAAAGGAAATATGCCACTCTGCTCTGCTTAAGCGGCTACCTGATGTTTATGCTGGGTACAGCGCTCAACTATCTGCTGATATTCCCACTTACCGTCAAGTTCCTTGGCACTTATCAGGTTAGTCCCGATGTGGCAAATATGCTCACATTGCAGTCGTACATGGATACGTTGCTAATGATGAACCTGGTAATGGGCATTGTATTCGAGCTGCCTGTTGTAAGTTGGCTGTTAGGCAAGATGGGCCTGATCAACGCAGCGATAATGCAAAGCATACGCCGGCATGCAGTAGTAGCGATACTGGTTGTAGCAGCGATAATCACCCCAACTACTGATGCCTTTACGCTCATGGTAGTAGCATTGCCCATCTGGCTGCTCTACGAACTGAGCATTGTGATAGTAAAAATAACTGAATAAAAACAAATACTTATATAATAGACTTATGCTTCGTAAAATCAGAACCATCCTTGCAGCGGTGATGTTTGTACTGATCACCCTGCTGTTCCTCGACTTTACAGGAACATTACACCATTGGCTTTCATGGTGTGCAAAGATTCAGTTCTTGCCTGCCGTGATGGCGCTAAATGTGGTAGTGGTAGCAGCATTTTTGCTTATTACACTTATTTGTGGTCGCACTTACTGCTCCATCATCTGTCCTATGGGCGTATTTCAGGACATACTGGCCCGACTGAACAGGAAAAAGAATAAATACAGCTATTCGAAAGAGGTTCGCTGGTTGCGTTATCCAGTACTTGTGGTGTTTATCATTGCAGGTGTAGCTGGCATCGGCTCTATATTCCAGTTGTTAGCTCCTTATAGCAGCTACGGACGTATTGCCAACATGATATTCCAGCCTGTTTGGAAGATGAGCAACAACATCCTTGCCGAACTGGCTGAGCGCGCCGACAGTTACGCTTTCTACAGCGTTGACACATGGATGCGCTCAATGCCTGTATTCGTGATTGCTGCTGTTACCCTGGTAGTAATATTCATCTTGGCTTGGCGAGGCGGACGTACCTATTGTAACACTATCTGCCCAGTAGGTACCATCCTGTCGTTCTTTGCCCGTTTCTCATGGCTTAAAATCCGATTCGACGAAGATAAGTGCAAGAACTGCTCACTCTGTTCAAAGAACTGTAAAGCAGCTTGTATCGATTTTAAGACACATAGTATCGACTATACCCGCTGCGTGGTTTGTGGTAACTGTATCGATAGTTGTAAGTTTGGTGCGCTGAAGTACACAGCTGCCGGCCCGTCAAAAAAGACAAATAAAGCTACCGATGCCAACCCCATCGATACCTCAAAGCGCTCGTTCCTGTTGGCTACTGCCTTGGTATCTACAGCCGCTCTGGCTCAGAAAAAGAAAGAGAAGCTGATGGATGGCGGACTGGCAGAACTGGAAGATAAAGTAGCTCCTGAGCGCCAGACACCGCTAACACCTCCAGGTTCGCTTTCGTTCCAGAATCTGGCCACACGATGCACAGGCTGCCAGCTTTGTGTTTCAGAGTGCCCTAACCAGGTGTTGCGTCCTAGTAGCGATTTAATGCACCTGATGCAGCCCACCATGTCGTACGAGCACGGCTATTGTCGCCCAGAGTGTACGCGTTGCTCTGAAGTTTGTCCTGCAGGTGCCATCCAGAAGGTTGATAAGGAGGAGAAAACAGCCATTCAGATTGGTCATGCCGTTTGGATTAAGAAGAACTGCGTACCCATTACCGATGGGGTAGAGTGTGGCAACTGTGCCCGCCACTGTCCTTCGGGTGCTATCGAAATGGTTCCACTCGATGAGAACGATGAGGAATCACCAATGGTTCCTGCAATCAACGAGGCTGCTTGTATTGGCTGCGGTGCCTGCGAGTATGTTTGTCCGGCTCGTCCATTCTCAGCTATCTATGTTGAGGGACACGAAGTTCACAAGAAGATTTAAGGAGGATAATTTATGGAAAAGAAGAATATAACACGCCGTGCGTTCCTTAAGCTCTTTGGAGCAGGATCAGTAGCTACAGCCGCTAGTCTTGCAGGATGCAAAAGTGGCAATAAGGCTGGTAGTCAGGCAAAACAAGAATATAGAAACCAGGTTGAACCACCTGTTGGTCAGATGACCTATCGCGTTAACCCAAAGAATAAGGACAAGGTTTCTATTCTGGGCTATGGTATGATGCGCCTGCCATCTAAGGTGGATAACAGCGATGAGTTTGATCAGGACATGATTAACAAGCAAATCGATTATGCCTTGGCACATGGCCTGAACTACATCGATACATCACCTGTATATTGTCAGGGAAAGTCGGAGCGCTGCACAGGTATCGCCCTGAGCCGCCACAAACGTAGCGAGTACTTTGTGGCCACCAAACTCTCTAACTTCAACCACGACTACTGGTCATTCGAGAAATCGAAGGAGATGTACCACAACTCTATGAAGGAGCTGCAAGTTGATTACATCGACTACTACCTGCTGCATGCCGTAGGTGGCAGCATGGAGGAGTTTAACGGACGCTATGTGGATAATGGCATTATGGGCTATCTGCTGAAGGAACGCGAGGCCGGCCGCATTCGTAACCTGGGATTCTCGTTCCACGGTAAGCAGGAAGTGTTCGACGAGGTGTTGGCTCTCGACGAGAAGTACCATTGGGACTTTGTACAGATTGAGCTGAACTATCTGGATTGGGATTATGCCAACGAGATTAGTAAAAGCAACGTAGATGCCAGCTACCTTTATACCGAACTGCAGAAGAAAGGCATTCCAGCAGTTATTATGGAGCCGCTGTTAGGAGGCCGATTGGCCAACCTGCCACAGTATCTGATGACAGAGTTGAAGAGTCGCGACCCAGAACGCAGTGTGGCATCATGGGCTTTCCGCTATGCAGGTACAAACGAGGGGGTACTTACCGTATTAAGCGGTATGACTTATATGGAGCACCTGAAGGATAACCTGCTCTCGTACTGTCCGCTGAAACCGCTTACCGAAGAGGAGATGCGATTCCTTGACAAGGATATCGCCCAGAAGATTGTAGGTCTAGAAAACATTCCTTGCAACGATTGTAAGTACTGCATGCCTTGTCCTTACGGTGTGGATATTCCAGCCATCTTTGTACACTACAACAAGTGTAAGAACGAAGGTTCGCTGCCTATGGGTGTGGGCGATGCTGAGTATCGCAAGCATCGTCGCCAGTATCTCATTTCGCTGGATAGGGTAGTTCCTCGCGATCGTCAGCCCGATCATTGCATCCAGTGCGGCCAGTGTGAGCCTCATTGTCCACAAAGCATTCGCATTCCACGCGAACTGGCAAAGATTGATGAAATGATTGAGAGCTTGAAGCGCAACCCAGAGGGCCCAGAAGTATAAAAAGTGTAGAAAATTTGGTTAATTGCCTAATTTGCAGTACCTTTGCACCCGAAATAAACGTTTATAAAAGAAAATGGCATTAAAATGTGGTATTGTAGGACTGCCAAATGTGGGCAAGTCTACCTTGTTTAATTGTCTGTCGAGTGCCAAAGCTCAGGCAGCAAATTTCCCTTTTTGTACAATCGAACCCAATGTGGGTGTAATCACTGTACCTGATGAAAGACTGACCAAACTCGCTGAGTTGGTTCACCCAGGACGTATCGTTCCTGCTACCTGTGAAATCGTTGATATTGCAGGCCTTGTAAAAGGCGCCTCTAAGGGCGAAGGATTAGGCAATAAATTCCTTGGAAATATCCGCGAAACCGATGCTATCATCCACGTGCTGCGTTGTTTCGAGGACGAGAATATCACTCACGTTGATGGCACTATCGACCCCATCCGCGATAAGGAGATTATCGATACAGAGCTTCAGCTGAAGGACCTTGAGACAATCGAGAGCCGCTTGGCTAAAACCGAGAAGGCTGCAGCTGCTGGTAATAAGGACGCTAAGATCGAGGCAACCGTACTCCACGCTTATAAAGAAGTGCTGGAGCAGGGTAAGAATGCCCGTATCGTAGAGTTCGAGAGTAAGGACGAGCAGGATTGCGCTCGCAATCTGTTCCTGCTCACTTCAAAGCCTGTGCTTTACGTTTGTAACGTAGGCGAAACTGATGCAAAATCAGGAAATGCCTTTACCAAGAAGGTAGAGGAGCTGGCTAAGGAAGAGGGCGCAGAAACCATGGTTATTGCCGCTAAGACCGAAGAGGATATCGCTGAGCTGGAGAGCTACGAGGACAAGCAGATGTTCTTGGAAGAGCTGGGCTTGGAAGAGAGTGGTGTAAACCGCCTGATTAAGAAGGCTTATGCGCTGTTGAACCTCGAAACCTTTATCACCGCTGGTGAGATGGAGGTGAAGGCCTGGACCTACAAGAAGGGCTGGAAGGCTCCACAGTGTGCAGGTGTTATCCACACCGACTTTGAGAAGGGCTTTATCCGTGCCGAGGTAATCAAGTACGACGACTATATCCAGTATGGCTCTGAGGCAGCTGTACGCGAGGCTGGTAAGCTGGCCGTTGAGGGTAAGGAGTACGTAGTACAGGATGGCGACATTATGCATTTCCGTTTCAACGTATGATGAATCTTCTCAATTATATCGTTTGGCAGCCCGACATCGAAGCGTTCCACTTGGGCCCTATTTCAGTTCGCTGGTACGGACTGATGTGGGTCATCGGATTGGTTCTGGCCTACCTCTTGGTTCAGCGCCTCTATAAGGAGCAGAAGATTAAGGACGAATATTTCGACCCGCTTGCATTCTACTGCTTCTTCGGTATCCTGATAGGTGCTCGTCTGGGCCATTGCTTATTCTACGAGCCCGATTATTTCCTTACCTCAAGCAAAGGACTGATAGAGATGATTCTGCCTATCCGATTCCTGCCCGAAGGCGGTTGGAAAGTGATAGGTTATGCAGGCTTGGCCTCACATGGCGGAACATTAGGCTTGATGATTGCCCTTTGGATGTATGTACGCAAGACCAAACTGAGCATTTGGACGGTGCTCGATAATATAGCGATTGCCACAGGTTCCACAGCCTGTTTTATCCGCTTGGGGAACCTGATGAATTCAGAGATTATCGGCAAGATAACTGATGTGCCCTGGGCATTCATCTTCGAGAAGGTTGATGCCGTTCCACGCCATCCAGGACAACTGTATGAGGCCATCGCCTACGCCATCCTGTTTGTCATCATGTGGACTCTGCATAAAAAGAAGCCTGAGAAGATTGGTACAGGCTGGTATTTCGGCTTCTGCCTTACGTATATCTTCACCTTCCGATTCTTCATCGAATACACCAAGGAGATACAGGAAGCTTTCGAAGCATCATTACCTATCGATATGGGGCAGATACTCAGTATCCCCTTTATCATCCTAGGCGCTTATTGCATGATCAGAGCAAAGAAAATAGCATAAAAAAGAAATCGTCTCACTTTCCTGAGACGATTTTTTTGATGTCGTTAAGTTTATTGAGAGCCTCTAACGGGGTGAGATTATTCACATCAAGGCCTAAGATTTCGTCACGAACCTGACAGAGCACAGGGTCATCAAGTTGGAAGAAACTCAACTGCATACCCTCACGCGAACCTGCAATCTCCTTAGTAGGCTTACCAGCGGTGCCTACCTGGGCATTATCCGATTCAAGCTGCTTCAGAATCACATTGGCTCGCTTGACGATTGAGCGAGGCATACCAGCAATCTCGGCTACATGGATACCAAACGAGTGCTCAGAGCCACCACGCTCCAGTTTACGCAGGAATATCACCTTGCCATCAACCTCTTTTACCGATACGTTATAGTTCTTGATGCGCGAAAAATTCTTCTCCATCTCGTTCAACTCGTGGTAGTGGGTAGCAAACAAGGTGCGAGGATGACCTTTGGCATTCTCGTGCAGATATTCTACTATCGCCCATGCTATTGAGATACCATCGTAAGTACTGGTGCCTCGACCTAACTCGTCGAAGAGTACCAGCGAACGCGAAGAAACATTATTCAGAATATTCGAAGCCTCCGTCATCTCTACCATAAAGGTTGATTCACCCAACGAGATGTTATCGCTGGCACCTACACGGGTAAAGATTTTATCTACCAGACCGATTCTGGCAGCCTCTGCGGGCACAAAGCAACCTATCTGGGCCAGCAGCACAATCAATGCCGTTTGGCGCAGCAGGGCCGATTTACCAGCCATATTCGGACCAGTGATAATGATAATCTGCTGACGTTCGTTGTCCAACAATATATCGTTGGGCACATAATACTCGCCAAGGGGCAGTTCCTGTTCGATTACAGGATGGCGACCTTGTTTGATATCAATCACCTCCGATGAATCGATAACGGGACGGATATACTTGTTCTCCTCAGCCGCCTTGGCAAAGCTAAGCAAGCAATCCAAACGGGCAACGATATTAGCGTTGATCTGAATCTGTGGGATAAACTCCTGCATGCTCATAATCAAATCGTTGAAGAGCTTGCCCTCTAACGACAGAATCTTATCCTCAGCACCCAAAATCTTCTCTTCGTACTCCTTTAGTTCCTGGGTAATATAGCGCTCGGCCTGGGCCAGTGTCTGCTTACGGACCCACTCTGGGGGAACAAGATCCTTATAGGTATTACGCACCTCAAGATAGTAGCCAAACACGTTGTTATAACCTATCTTCAAGCTCTGAATACCAGTTTCCTGAGCCTCACGCTCCTGTATCTTCAGCAGATAATCCTTACCGCTATAGGCAATGCTACGCAACTCATCGAGTTCGGCATTCACACCATCGCGAATCACGCCTCCCTTTGCCACCAGCTGTGGGGGATCGTTCTGAATCTCCTTTTCTATGCGGTCGCGCAGCGATTCGCAAAGGTTCAACTGCTCGCCAATACGGTTCAGCGTTGGGTTCTTGGCATACAAACAAGCCGTTTTAATGGGCTGAATGGCCTGCAGGGCTGTCTTAAGCTGCACCACCTCGCGAGGCGATACTCTACCAACTGCTGCTTTCGAGATAATACGCTCCAAGTCGCCTATGCGATGTATCTGATCGTCGATACATTCACGGAACTCTGGTTCGCGATAGTAATACTCTACCACATCCAGTCGCTCGTTAATAGGCTTCTCATCCTTCAAAGGGAATACTAACCAGCGGCGCAGTAATCGACCACCCATGGGGCTCACCGTCTTATCAATAACATCCAGCAGCGACTTTCCATCCTCTTGCATGGGGTAAACCAACTCCAAGCTACGGATGGTAAACTTATCCAGTCGCACGTACTTATCCTCTTCGATACGAGAGATAGAGGTGATATGACCTATCTGGGTGTGCTGTGTTTGCTCGAGATACTGCAGAATGGCACCTGCAGCGATAACACCCGACTGCAGATGATCTACACCAAAGCCTTTCAGGTTCTTAACGTTAAAGTGCTGCAACAGCTTCTGCTTACCTGTCTGATCGGTAAAAACCCAATCATCCAGCTGGAACGTGAAATATTTAGTACCAAAGTGGCGTTCAAAATCCTGTTTGCGATTACGATCGTAAAGCACCTCTTTGGGCGAAAAGTTGCCCAGCAGTTTCTCTACATAATCGGCAGTTCCCTCACCTGTCAGAAACTCACCTGTAGAGATATCAAGGAAAGCCACACCAAAGCTCGACTTACCAAAATGGATAGCCGCTAAAAAGTTATTCTCCTTGTAATTCAGCACGTTATCGCTCATGGCCACACCAGGTGTAACCAACTCTGTAATGCCACGCTTAACAAGCTTTTTAGTGAGTTTGGGGTCCTCCAGCTGGTCGCAGATGGCCACACGTTTGCCAGCACGAATCAGCTTAGGCAGATAGGTATCCAAGGCGTGATGGGGAAAACCAGCCATCTCATCGCCTTTTCCACCAGCACCGTTACTACGATGTGTTAAGGTAATACCTAATATCTTTGAGGCAGTAATAGCGTCTTCGCAATAGGTTTCATAAAAGTCGCCACACCTGAATAACATGACTGCATCTGGGTGTTTCGCCTTCAAATCAAAGAACTGTTTCATCATAGGGGTTAGTTCTTTCCCCGCTGTTTTTGCCATAACTACCTAATTTTAAATCTGAGCGGCAAAGTTACTCCTTTTTTCGCAAACAGCAAAATTTTCTTCTTAAATAATTGTTATGTTCCCGTTTATTTGTATCTTTGCCAGCAAGATGAAGAAACTCGTTATCATATCGCTGATGCTTTGCTGGGTGCTGTCGCTTTCAGCCCAATTCCTAAATTCGGGCGACACCATCGCTATAATCTCGCCTTCGAGTGCTACCGATACCGCCACCATTAATGGCGGCATACGAACCTTAGAGAAGTGGGGCTATCCATGCATCGTGGCGCCCCATGCACTGGCCAATTATCATGGTTTTGCAGGCACTATCGATGAGCGACTTAGCGATTTGCTGTGGGCTTTACGCACACCATCCATCAAGGCCATCATGTGTTCGCGAGGCGGCGATGGGGCTGCCCATCTGCTTTCCCGTATCTCATTAGATACACTCCAGCAGTATCCAAAGATGATTATCGGATTCAGCGATGTGACGGCGTTGCTGTGTGCTCAGGCTAGGGCAGGCGTAAAGGGTATTCATGGTTCGATGTGTTATGCGCTGAATACTTACGAGGGCAGCGATACCGTGAGTCAGGCATTACGCCATATGCTTGCAGGTCATTTGCCAACCTATCACATTGCTCCCCATCCCTTAAACATTACAGGTAAGGCCGAAGGCATCGTCGTTGGTGGTAATATGAGTGTTTTCAACGACTTGGCAGGCTCTGATTTTGATCCGCTGTTTATCGATGGAATCGTGCTTTTTATTGAAGATACAGGCGAGGGCATGAGTAAAGTAGACCGCATGCTGCATAACATCGAGATACGTGGCTTACAGAAACACATCCGAGCCATTATTGTTGGGCAGTTCAACAAATACAAACACCCCGAAAACGGTTTCGACGACATGTATGCCCTGCTCAACGAGTATCTACAGCATTGGCACATCCCCGTATGCTACAACTTTCCAGTAGGTCACGCCCACCTAAAAAACTTCCCCCTCCTAACAGGCACCAAAGCCACATTAGAAGTAACCCCCGATGAGGTAGTGCTACAATATTAATAATTCCCATTAGTGGAACATTTTGTTCCCACGTTGGGAATGAAATGTTCCCAAACTGGGAATCAAACATTCCCAAGTTGGGAAAAAATATCGTGCTTTAGATGGCAAGGGGGAGCATAAAAACAAAAAAACTGAGTAAAACTATTTATTTTGAGAATAATTATTGTATCTTTGCAGCAGTAATCGGTTCTCCAGATGTGGAGATTAATAGGGAATCGGGTGAGAATCCTGAACAGAATCCCGCCGAAAGGCACCTACCCGTGGCCTTTCCCGCTGCTGTAAGTCGTCCTTTATGAGGCGCAAACATGTATGTCACTGAGTTTTTTGGGAAGACGTTTGCTGCCAGACGATAAGTCAGAAGACCTGCCGATGAAACTCGAGCCGCTTGCCTATCTCTGGGGTTAGATGGCGAAGGCAGAAAAAAAAGATGATGAATCGAGCATTCACATTGGCAATGGCTTGCGTGTTGGCGATGACAACGGCAGCACAAAGCAAGTTAGATTCCGTGCAGCATGTGCGGGAGATAATTGTTGTGTCGAAGCCAGCCATGCGCGAGGTGGTGCCCAGTCAGAAACTGAAGGGCGAACTGCTGGAACAACTGAACACGCACTCTGTGGCCGATGCGTTACGCTATTTCTCTGGTATCCAACTAAAGGATTATGGCGGCGTGGGCGGCATTAAAACAGTAAACATCCGCTCGATGGGTACGCACCACTTAGGCATCAGCTACGATGGTGTACAGTTAGGTAATGCGCAGAACGGACAGATTGACTTGGGCCAGTTCTCTCTTGATAACGTAGAGGATATCACGCTTTATAACGGCCAGAAGAGTGCCATCTTCCAACCCGCCAGCGATTTTGGAAACGCCGGTTCTATCTATATCCGTACCAAAGCGCCTGATTTCAAGAAAGGCGAGAATACCCATCTGCGATTTAAAACCCAGTACGGGTCGAGCGATATGTTCCGCTTTTCTACCCTTTGGGAGCAGAAACTGTCATCAACCATCAGCTCGTCGGTAAGTGCCGGTTTCTTAACAGCCAGCGGTAAGTATAAGTTCCATTACGAGCGCAAGTATCCTAACGGACAAACGGCTTGGGACACAACGGCTGTGCGACAGAATGGCGATATACATGCCGAACGTATCGAAGCTAACCTGTTTGGCCGATTGGAGCAGGGCAGTTGGCAGATTAAGGGTTATCTGTATAACTCAGCACGAGGCATTCCTGGTGCCATCGTAAACAACGTGTGGCGACGTGGTGAGCGCCAGCAGGATTTGAACACCTTTGTACAAGCCGATTATAATAAGAACATAGGCGATGGTTTCAGCACCCGATGGCTGGCCAAGTATGCCTATTACAACACCCACTACGTAAACAAGGATACCACCCAGCTACCTGTTGACAATCGTTACAAGCAGCAGGAGTTCTATCTTTCTACAGCCAATGTACTGGAGCTGCTACCCAATTGGAGTGCATCGCTGGCCTACGACTTTAAATGGAACAAACTGAATGCCAATATCTACAACTTTGCTTACCCCACACGCATTTCTAATCTGGTAAGCTTAGCTACAGCTATCGACTACAAACACCTGAAGGCGCAGGGCTCAATCCTGGCTACCTTTATCCACGACAAAAGCCACCGCAGAGGCGAGTTCGCAGGCTTAAACAGCAGTCATTCGCTATCTAAACTCACGCCAGCGCTGTTTGTAAATGTATATCCCTTCCGCGGCACCTTTTTCTCTATGCGAGCCTACGTAAAAAAGAGTTTCCGCATGCCGACCTTCAACGACCTATATTATACCGATATGGGTAATGCCAACCTGGTGCCCGAGAGCGCCTTGCAGTACGATGCCGGCTTTGCGCTTAACAAGCACTTTGAGCATGGTATCATTCGCCATGCCGAGATGCATTTCGATGCCTATTATAATACAGTACACGATAAAATTGTGGCTTACCCCAAGGGGCAGCAGTTCCGTTGGACGATGCTGAACTTAGGCAAGGTTCACATCAAGGGAATTGATGTTGAGGCCGAGGCCGATTTCAAGATTGGTAAGGATCTGATAGCTACCACTCGTGCCCAGTACACCTATCAGGATGCACGCGATGTTACCGATGCCGAAACCTCGTATTACAAGCATCAGATACCCTACATCCCCTGGCACTCTGGTTCGGCCATTCTAGGTCTTACCTATAAGAACTGGAACCTGAACTACTCGTTTATCTATGCAGGCGAACGCTACGACGAGCAGGAAAACATTATCTATAACCACATGGAACCTTGGTACACCAGCGACCTGAGTCTGGGAGTTTGGTGGAAACTAAATAGTGTGCTGATGAAAGCACACTTGGATGTGAACAATCTGTTAGGTCAGGATTACGAGGTAATCGTAAATTACCCCATGCCTGGTCGCAACTATGCACTAACATTAAGCGTTGAGATATGAAGCAGCTAGCATACTACATATTAACCCTGTTGCTCCTTTCGGCCTGTCGCCAGGATGTGATGATAGTGCCGATGGAGAAAAGCGATCCAGGCGGCAAAACGCAGCAGGGCGATATCGTTGGCATGTATCTGCTGAATGAGGGTAATATGGGATCAAACAAGTCGTCGCTCGACTATCTCGACCTGTCTGATTCTACAGCCCACTATTATCGCAACATCTACTCGCAGCGAAACCCAAGTACTGTAATGTCGCTGGGCGATGTGGGTAACGATTGTCAGATATATGGTTCACGTCTGTGGCTGGTTATCAACTGCTCAAACAAGGTTGAGGTGGCCCGTGCCGATTCGGCTATCAGAATAGGTAAGGTAAACATTCCTAACTGCCGATACGTGACGTTTAACGATCGATATGCTTACGTGTCATCGTATGTGGGAACGGTTTATGCTTCGAGCAACAGTCCGCTAGGTAGTGTGTATAAGGTAGATACACTCACCTTGCAAAAGGTCGACTCTTGTAGTGTAGGCTATCAGCCCGAGGAGATGGCCATTATCGGCAACCAGCTTTACGTGGCCAACAGTGGTGGCTATCAAGGTATGACAGGCCAAGGTTATGAGAGTACAGTCAGCGTGATAGATATGGCTACCATGCAAGAAACCAGCAAGATAGAGGTAGCCCCCAACCTACATCATCTGAAGGCCGATAAGTACAATCAGCTGTGGGTAACAGCTCGTGGCGACTATATGACTGAGGCATCGAGCATCTGGTGGTTGGCACCTGACGAAAGCGGCAAAATGAAGGTTGGCGGATACATCGATCAACCTGTAAGCGACCTTTGTATTGTGGGCGATTCGCTCTATTTCTACGGCTCTCAGTGGAGCGAGGTGTCGATGAGTAATACCATCACCTATGGTATCATCAACGTAAAAACGCATCAGGTGGTAAGCACCAGTCTGTCGAGTGCACCCGAGATTAGCAAGATACGCATGCCTTATGGCATCATTGTAAACCCCATCCATCGCGATTTTTATCTGATGGATGCCAAGAACTATGTATCGAGTGGCGAGTTGCTGCACTTCCTGCCCGATGGCACCTTCGACTGGAAGGTAAGCACAGGCGATATACCTGCCCACGCAGCATTTTTATTTAAAACAGTAAAGAAATGAAGAAGATATTGTTACTATTAATAGCCGCAATTACTACCGGTAATATCCACGCTCAGCGCATGGACGATGTAACTGTGCACTCCAAATACATCCAGGCAGTAGATGAATATCGCCCAGCCCCAGGACAGTATGTAAACGATGTGCCTGAATACGAAGCTGGCGATACCGAGGCCGATATGATTAAGAAGTGTAACAATAATCTGGCCGGGCTTGGCCCCATCGACTCTCATTTGGTGGCACTGGGCGGCTGGGGCGGTTATATTACGTTCCACTTCGATCATTCTATCGCCAACGTGCCTGGCGAGCGCGACTTTGCCGTATGGGGAAACGCCTATCAGGAAATGAAGAATCTGGTGTTTGGTGGTATGAACGAGGCTGGCGTAGTGATGGTATCTAAGGATGTAAACGGCAACGGAAAGCCCGACGACCCTTGGTACGAAATCAGCGGCAGTTGCGATGTGGATAGCGCAGGAAAGGTAATTTATGGTTACGAGATAACCTACCGTCAGAACCCTATGGGCGATATTCCCTGGACAGATAACCAAGGCAATAGCGGCACCATCGATCGTAATCACTACCACACCCAGGAGTATTACCCCCAGTGGTTGCCAGATAATCTCACCTTCAACGGCACCCGACTGCCCGATAATATGCTGAATCTGTCTAATCAGGTAGAGGAATCGTTCAGTCCCTACTATTACGTGCTGGTAGGTTTCCTCTATGGCTATGCCGACAATCTACCCAACTTTAGCGATAATGCCGATGCCACCTCTTATAATTATGAGGGCTGCGGTATTGATATCTCATGGGCTGTGGATGAGAACCGTCAGCCTGTAAATCTCGATTTCATCGACTTTGTGCGTGTTTATACGGGTTTGAATCAGAAATGTCCCCAGCCCGAGTGGTGGGGCGAAACCTCTACAGAGTTTGCTGGTGCCGAGGACATCCATCTCGATGCCTCGCTCCAAGCTATCGAGAATGCTTTAAGCGGCATTCATGCCATCCAGCAGGAAGCATCTTCATCAAGTCCTTTCTACGACCTGCAGGGTCGAAAGGTTACTCCAACCAAGAAAGGCGTTTATATTCAGAACAAGAAAAAAGTTGTTATTAAATAACCTCTTATTATTCACTTAAAACAAAAAAATTATGAAGACAAACAAAATTTTCGGACTTGCAGTCCTTGCGTGCGGTTTCGCACTGTCGTTCACATCATGTACTAATGATGACAATCCTGTTGGTGGTAAGAGACAGGCTACAGTTTCTTTCGAGAACAAGAAGCTTGGCGCTGATGGCTATTGGCGTGGTGATGAAACTGGTACTAAGTTTGATAACTGGGGATCAGAGGCCTTCGCCTGCCAGTATAAGGAAAAGGGTGTAACCTTCCCAGTAAACTACACACCCTCATGGGCCAGCTGGACTGGTTTTGCTATCTCAAATCGCACAGAGACTACTTATAAGGAGCAGAATCCCGATCAGTTCAATAGTGCTGTAGGTGCTGCCAAGAGCGGTAACAACTTCTGTGTAGTATATACCTATGGCGAGGAAATCGATTTCGGTCGTGCCGTTACCCTGAAGGGCTTCTGGTTCACCAACGAGGCATGGGCTGTTGATGCCATCCTGAATGGCGATGGAATGTCTCCTGGTAAGTTTGAGAAGGACGACTGGTTTAAGTGCACAGTTACTGCAACACTGTCTGATGGTTCAACCAAGGATGTTGAGGTTTTCCTGGCTAAGGATGGTGAGTATGTAAAGGATTGGCAGTTCTGCGATTTCCAGAGTTTAGAGAAAGTTACCAAACTGAGCTTTGCATTCGATAGCACTAAGAAGAACGACTACGGTCCAACAACTCCTACTTACATGTGTATCGACGATATCGAGTTTGAGTATTAATGAGATACATTCAACTATTAATCATAGCAGTATTGCTCACAGCCTGCGGAGGTGCGAAGAAAAACGCACTTCAGCAAGCTGAGGGCGATGCTGTTACATTCAAATATGCCACACAGATTAGCGTCGAGAAGTTTGATGGCTATACGGTGGCTACCATCAAGAATCCCTGGAAGGAGGGTATGACGCTGCACCGTTATGTGCTGATACCTGCCGACCAGGAAATACCCAACCATATTCCCAGCGGTACTGTAGTACGCACACCATTAAAACGTGCCGTGATGTTTACCACCGTGCATTGCGCTATGCTGATGGAGTTTGGCAAACAGAATTGCATATCGGGTGTGGCCGACTTGAAGTACATTAAGATACCTTGGATTCAGGAGCAGGTGGCCAAAGGCAAGATAAGCGATGTTGGCGATGGTATGAGTCCTGTTATCGAGAAAATTATCGACGAACATCCTGATGCCCTATTCCTGTCGCCTTTCGAAAACAGCGGTGGCTATGGTAAACTCGAAGAGATTAACATCCCCATCATAGAATGTGCCGACTATATGGAAGCCTCGCCTTTGGCTCGTGCCGAGTGGCTACGTTTCTATGGCATGCTGTTTGGTTGCGAAGAGCGTGCCGATATGCTGTTTCAGAGTGTAGATAACAGCTACCACCAACTTAAGGCATTGGCAGCAAAGGCTAAAACAAAGCCATCGGTCGTGGTTGATAAGGTAACAGGTAGCGTGTGGTATGTGCCTGGTGGCAAAAGCACCATTGGCCAGATGATTAGGGATGCTAACGCTCAATATGCGTGGGCTGACGATGAACACAGCGGTTCTATCTCATTGCCTTTCGAAACGGTTTTAGAACGTGCTGGCGATGCTGATGTGTGGCTCTTCAGATATAGTGGCGATCACGATATTACCTATGATGAACTGCTGAGCGAACATCATGGCTATAATCAGTTTAAGGCCTTTAAGAACCAAACAGCTTATGGTTGTGATGTAGAGCGTTCGTTGTTCTACGAGGAATCACCTTTCCATCCAGAAAGACTATTGGGCGATTTTATCCATATTCTGCATCCCGAACTGGATACGATGGCCTCGATGCGCTATTTTAAAGAGGTTAGTCGCTAACCTCGTTCAGATGGCCTACATACGCCGTGATAGCTTCTACCAACAGATCGTTTTCCTCGGGCTGTTGGGTAGTTATGCGGAAGTAGTTATTATCTAATCCGCGAATGTTCGAGGCATCACGAATCAATATACCGTAGTTGTCCATCAGCCATCGTTTCAACTCTATCGATGTACTATTATTTATGGATACCAGCATAAAGTTGGTATCCGTCTTCATCACTTTCAGTCCGTCGATAGCCGATAAGTTTGCGTGCAGTCGCATCGTCTCCTGCAGATAGCCTTTCAGGTCGGGAATCATCTGCAGATTGTTCTCAAGCATATATTTACCAGCCTCGATAGCCAGGGCGTTAATCGTCCAGGGCTGACGTATCTGTTTCAGTCTACCTATAATAATAGGTGAGGCCACGATATAACCCAAACGCAGACCTGGTATGCAGAATGTCTTGGAAAGCGAGTGAACCAGCATCAAGTTGAACACATCTGTCATCTCCTTGGGCTCCAGCATAGGCGCTAAGGTATAATCTGCATACGACTGATCGATGACATACAGATAGCGTGGATGATTGCGAACGATATGGTTTATCATACCCTTTACCAGCACGTTGCCTGTAGGGTTATTAGGGTTACAAATCCAATAAATACGGTCCTTGGGAAGTACATCAAACTCGTCCTTAACGTCGTACGAAATAATATGGTTAAACATGCGGCAAGCATCCTCGTATTCGCTAAAAGTGGGATGCGGAATGATAGACGACCAACCCTTGTACAATTGTGCTATCAGATAGATAGCCTCGTTAGCGCCGCTGGTAACCATCACGGTGTTCTCTTTTACACCCAGTTTTTCGGCCAACAGGCATTCTAAAGTATGGGCATCGGGCTCTGGGTAGTGACCCACCACATCAAAATGCTGCATCAGGTGTTCTTTCAACTCTGTGTAGTCGGCCTGACTATACACATTCGAGCTGAAATTTATCTTCACCTTGTCGCCATAGCGAAACACATCGTCACCGTGCCCGTATATCATAAGCTTAATAGATATTTATACCTGTTTTGTTACTTTTATTGTCATGGTCTTGGGATCGAAGGCTATACCCTCCCGTTCTATAAACCTGCCTAATGCCCCTTGTTCAGCAAGCGTTTTGGGCGATCCGATAGCTACAGACTCGCCTTGAGTCATCAGCCAGATGGTATCGGCCATCTGCAGGGCCAGTTCCACATCGTGCGTGGATAAAAAAATTACTTTGTCAGCCTCACGACTAATGCGACACAATAGCTGCAATACCTCAACTTTGCTGGGATAATCGAGAAAAGCCGTTGGCTCGTCAAGATAAATCACAGGTGTTTGTTGGGCCAGTGCTTTGGCTATCATCACCTTCTGGCGTTCGCCATCGCTCAGCGTGTGCACCATACGCTTCTTTAGCGGCTCTATGCCCACCATTGCAATAGCCTCGTCAACCACCTGCAGGTCGTCTTTCGAATAAGTGCCCCAAAACCCTGTGTAGGGCGATCGCCCCAACGATACCAGCTCGCGAACGGTCATATTCCTCACATCGGGCTTTTCGGTCAGCACCACTCCTATCAGGCGGCTCAGCTGTTTATCGCTGTACTCTGAGAGTTCGCGACCTTCTAACAGTATCTCGCCACCTGTTTTTGGTTGGAATGAAGATAGGGTTTTTAGTAGCGTTGATTTTCCTACACCATTAGCACCCAGCAGACAAGTAAGTTCACCGCTTTTGATGGTACCATCGATACCCGTAGCCACCGTTTTAATACCGTGTTTTGTCTGGTAGCCGATGCTTAGATTGCGCAGCTCTATAGTTTCGCCCGTCGTCTTCATGGTGCAAAGATAGTAAAAAGTTTGGAAACAGTATCAAAATTTGCAAACTTTTTTCTTTTGGCGAGTTTTATCTTAAGCCATCAAGTGAGTAATCAGTATTTTTATACCTATTACTATCAGAATTATGCCACCTAACAGTTCTGGTTTTAGCTTGCGGGCTATCGACTTGCCGAACCTTACGCCCAACCTGTAGCCTACAAAACTGAACATGAAAGATACCAGTCCAATAATTAACAGCGGATAGGCAATCTGCGCAAAGGCGCGATAGCCTGTGCAAGCAAACGATATACCGATGGCCAGTGCATCAATACTTGTAGCAACAGCCAGTACCAGCTGGGTACGCAGGTTCTTAGGATTAAACTGCTGTTCTTCCTCGTCCGAGAACGATTCGCGAATCATTTTTCCACCTAAGAATGCCAGCAA
The DNA here is from genome assembly GCF_000687715.1 of Xylanibacter ruminicola Ga6B6. Lineage (GTDB taxonomy): Bacteria > Bacteroidota > Bacteroidia > Bacteroidales > Bacteroidaceae > Prevotella > Prevotella ruminicola_B. Next base: position 64,302 of record NZ_JHXD01000001.1, on the reverse strand, counting down.
TCCAAAGGCTATCCAGTGGTCGATGGCTTCCAATTGCTCACTAAAGTGATTGGTAGTCAGCCAGCCTATCAGTGGCATCACGGCCTGGAAAAGTCCGAAAAGAAAAGCCATACGCAGAATCATCGCCCACAACCAACGGCGAACGATAACACCGCTCACAATCGAAACCGTGAAGCAATCCATAGCCAATGCAACGGCTAACATCCATATATCCAGCGAGTTCATGATAATATTTTGCTCTTTCTTATACTTTAGCTTGCAAAATAACAACTTTTTTTTGAGATAAACAAATTTTTTATTACCTTTGCGCTCAGATTTTTTAACTAATAACCGATTCAAAAAAATGAAGAAGATTCTTTTTCTAGCGTTCCTTATGGTCTCGGCCTCTACGGCTTGGGCAAAACAGGTTGTTATCCAAACCAAGAACACCACGATGGTGCTTGATGTAGAAACGGGTAAACAACCACAGTATGTGTATTATGGTGCAAAACTAAGCGACTACGATTTGCAGAATCTGCAATCCCCTCGTGACGGACGTATGGATGCTTATCCTGCTTATGGCATGAACTGTACTGCTGAAGCAGCTGTAGCCATGACCCATGCCGATGGCAATATGTCGACAGAGCTTTTTGCAACAGATGTAACCACACAAGGCTCTGTTACTCAGATTACGTTAAAAGATCCCAAATACCCTGTTCAGGTAGTGCTGTGCTATCAGGCACGTTTCGATGAAGATATGATTGAAACCTGGACAGAAATCAAAAACGGCGAGGCCAAACCCATCACTCTTACGCAATTTGCCTCTTGTTCACTGCCCATCCGTCGCGGAAACGTATGGCTTTCGCACTTTGGCGGTTCGTGGGGCAACGAGGCTCGCTTGATTGAGGAGCCTATCCAGCTTGGACAGAAGGTGATTAAGAATAAGGATGGTGTACGCAATGCACATACCGATCATGCCGAAGTGATGTTCTCGCTCGATGGTAAAGGCCGGGAGAACAGCGGCGATGTGATTGGTGCCGCCCTCTGCTACTCAGGCAACTATCAGCTGAAAGTTGAGACCGATGACACAGAGTACCACTACTTCTTTGCTGGCATCAACCCCGATAACTCGGCCTATCATCTTAAGAAAGGTGAGACATTCACCACGCCAAAGGTGGCATTCAGCTTCTCAAAGTGTGGTCTCTCAGGTGTATCGCGCAATTTCCACAAGTGGGGCCGCAAATATATGCTGGCTCACGGCAATAAGGAGCGTAAGATACTGCTCAACTCTTGGGAGGGTGTTTACTTCGACATCAACCAGCAGGGTATGGACCAGATGATGGGCGATATTGCCTCGATGGGTGGTGAACTCTTTGTGATGGACGATGGCTGGTTTGGCGTAAAATATCCTCGTAAGACCGATAACTGTGCTCTTGGCGACTGGGAGGTTGATAAAAACAAGCTACCCGAGGGTATCGAAGGTCTTCTTCGCGATGCCAAAAAGCATGGCATTAAGTTCGGCATCTGGATTGAGCCAGAGATGACCAACTCAGTATCCGAACTCTATGATGCTCACCCCGACTGGGTTGTGAAAGCCCCCAAGCGTGAGGTAGTGAAAGGTCGTGGCGGCACGCAGCTGGTACTCGATCTGGCCAACCCCAAGGTACAGGACTTTGTGTTCTCTATTGTTGATAATCTGATGACAAAATATCCAGAAATCGACTATATCAAATGGGATGCCAACATGCCCATTATAAATCATGGCTCACAGTATCTTACCATGAACGATCAGTGCCATCTCTATATTGAATATCATCGTGGTTTCGAGAAGGTTTGTCAGCGTGTTCGTGCCAAGTATCCCGACCTTACCATTCAGGCCTGTGCTTCTGGTGGCGGTCGTGCCAACTGGGGCGTGCTGCCTTATTTTGATGAGTTCTGGGTAAGCGATAATACCGATGCTCTGCAGCGTATCTATATGCAGTGGGGTACAAGCTATTTCTTCCCTGCCATCGCTATGGCATCGCACATCTCGGCCACACCTAACCACACAGTTTTCCGCACTACAGCACTCAAATATCGTGTTGATGTGGCTATGAGCGGTCGTTTGGGTATGGAAATCCAGCCTAAGAATATGACCGACGATGAGAAAGAGCTCTGCCGCAAGGCCATTGCCGAGTACAAGCAGATTCGTCCTATCGTACAGTTTGGCGACATTTATCGTCTGGTTTCGCCTTATGATAAGCAGGGCTTGGCATCACTCATGTATGTAGATGAGCAGAAGTCGAAGTCAGTATTCTTCTGGTGGAAAACCGAATCGTTCCAGAACGAGCATCTGCCACGTGTAAAAATGGCAGGCCTCGATGCCTCGAAGAATTATAAGATTCACGAGTTAAACCGTATCGACCTGCATCCGATGGATGTCGAGGGTAAGGTGTTCAGTGGTGCCTATCTGATGAATCACGGCCTTGAAATGCCTTATCGTAACGAGCCCGAATGGAGCAAGAAAAATGATTGGAGCAGTCGTGTGTTGTTGCTTGAGGCACAGTAACTTAGGCTAAGAAAAAGGCGCAATATACATTCTTTTCATTAAAATAGGATGTATATTGCGCTTTTTTTCGTATATTTGCAGCCGAATGGAACTACAACGAAGATTAGAACATTGGCTGATTACGCTATTCATGCTTTTTGCCATGCAATTACACGCCTTAGATGTGAAGCATTTTACTTATTCACATCTGGGTATAGCTGATGGTGTGGATAATCAGCGTATATTTTCTGTTTGCCAAACCACATCTGGTGCCATTTGGTGGTCGTCTATGAAAGGCGTAGGTCGCTATAATGGCTCAAAAGTAAGAATATACCGGCTCGACGATGGTACACCATTTGCTCATCTTGGCGGACGTGTTATTAAGATGGCCACTAACGATAAAGCGATTTATGCTTTCGATAATCGCGGTTCCATCTATCTTTTCCAGTCAGTTCTTGATGGTTTTAAACCTGTTGCCAGCATATCCAAGAAGTTAGGCCACGAGGTAGGATTGAACGATATCTATGTAAAGGATAGCAAGCTGTTCTTAGCTTTGCACGATGGTGTGTATGTGTTAAAAGATACCACGCTGACACAGGTATTGAAGGACACTTATGTAAACCAGATTGTACCTATGATGGGCCATCTGCTGTTCTGTGCCCGCGATGGTGTATACAATGAACGAGGCCAGCGCCTGTTACCCTATAACACGGAGTACGGCTACTACGATGAAATGTCGGGCCGCTTATGGATTGGAGGTTACGAGAATGGTCTTCATATGGTAACCATTAGTCAGAATGGCAAGATTACTTCCGATGAGTTTGTGCGTATATCTGATCAGAATCTGTATCGTAATCCTATCCGTAGCATTTGTCCTTACGACGATGATACCATGCTGATCGGCATTGATGGACAAGGTGTTTATCAGATTAGTCGTGATGGTAGGGGCGGTTGCTCTTTACTCTTCGATGCCAACGAGTCGGAACATAGCGTACTACATGGCAACGGCGTTTATGCCATGCTGGTAGATAGTTGGAAGAACATCGTAATAGGTACCTACTCTGGAGGTATAGATATTGCCCGTCCCATCAGTACAACCACAGCTATCTATCAGCATCTGGCTAACAACCAGCAGAGTCTGCTCAACGATAATGTGAATATGGTAATGCCACTTTCGGCAGACATGTTGCTGATGGGTACTGATAATGGTATCAGCATTAAGAGCCTTATTACAGGGCAATGGCAGCATTGTTGCCAGGGTACAGTTGTGCTTAACGCCAGCAAAAAGGCCGATGGTAGTGTATTGGTTTCAACCTATGGTAAGGGCGTTATCGAGATTGATTGTCGTGCCAATGTTCGTCAGATATATACAAAAGACAAAAGTTTTCTGAAAGACGACCACGTTTATGCCACCCTGTATGATAAGGATGGTGGTTTGTGGGTAGGCTCGCTGAATGGCGATCTGGTGTATAGTCCTGTATCACAAATCAGTAATAAAAAGTCAGAATGCCACTACTATCCAGTACACGATGTTCAAGCCATTACACAGCTCACCTCTGGACAGATTGTGGTTGGTACAGCCTTTGGTCTTAAGCTGATTACGCCTGGTAGCGCTGAGGTTAAGGAGTTAGACTACACACCAGCTGGTGTTACAGATGTGAACCCCTTTGTTACACATCTGTTGGCTTCGGGCATGGAGTTGTGGATAGGAACCGATGGTGGTGGTGTTTATGTTTACCATCTTGGCAAACACATCAGTCGACAGATAACTACGGCCAACGGCCTTCCATCTAACTATGTACGTAGTTTGGTTAAAAGCCGTGATGGACGTATATGGATTGCTACCGACGAAGGTCTGGCTTTTGTAAAGTCGGGGGAAGGCGACAAAGTTATTAATGCCAATTACTGTTATGGATTTAACCGAGAGTATTCGCGTGGAGCGGCTCAGGTGCTACCCGATGGCGATATTATATTTGGTTCAACTACGGGTGCCATCATAATCCATCCTGAGAATGTGCAGTCCCTTAATTATACGGCCAGCATCACTTTCGTTGGCGTTAACTGCGATGTTGATTCGGATAAACTGCAGAATATTAAGGTGTTTAATCTGCTTAACCAAGGCAGGTTGAGTCTTTCTTATCGTCAGCGCACGTTCGATCTCCAATTCGAAAGTGTGAACATGCGCAACCACTTCGATATCGTTTACCGTTATAAGATGGGACGTGGCGAGTGGAGTAAGCCTACCGACCAGCAGTATATACGTTTTGTTAATCTCGAGCCAGGTGAGCATCAGCTAACGCTACAATGCCTCAGTCGTACAACGGGTACAGTTCTCGACTCCAAAACGCTTATTATTACAATTGCTCAGCCTTGGTGGAACTCTTGGTGGATGCGGTGCATTTACATCGCTCTGGTATTGTTGGCATTCTATATCGCTTGGCAGGTATATAAACTGCACGAAAAGTATATGCGCCTGACTATCGACCATCTGAAAGCCATCAATGCTTCTACACCTACATCAGTACCCGCTACCGACGAGCCTGAAGAGGTGCAGATTACAGATAGCGATGAGGCAGAATCCGACTTTGTAGATAAGGCTACCCAACTGATATCCGAACATCTTAGCGACACAGATTATTCTATTGACAGTCTTTGTCGAGAGATGGCTATGAGCCGTACGCTGTTCTACGTAAAGCTGAAGTCGTTTACTGGCAAGTCGCCTCAGGACTTTATCCGTATCATTCGTCTGGAGCGTGCAGCCCAGATGCTGAGAAACGGACGTAGTGTATCTGATGCAGCTACACTTGCAGGATTCGAGAATGCCAAGTATTTCAGTACAGTATTTAAGAAATACTTCGGTGTATCGCCTTCAAAATACCAGTAAATAAGGTTTGAATTCTGTCTAAAAAGGTTTCAAAGCTATCAGAAAATAGCAATGAAACCTTTTTTGCGTAGCATCAAACCACTATCAGAATAGGTTTGCATAACTTTGCAAACCAAATAAAACAATCAGATAATTAAAAATGATTTTTGAGTTATTAGTTAGTAGTTTTCTTTGCTGTGTAATGGCTGCGCCTGCTAAGGCACAGCCTACGGCAAAGGAGTGGAACAAAGATGTAGTTGGTTGGAACCTGGGTAACCAGTTTGAGTGTTCGGCTCCAGGACAAGATGGTGAATCAATGGCCATCGGTATGGCCGATAACAGTATCAAGGCCGAAACCGCCTGGGGTAATCCAGTGGTAACCAAGAAAACCATCAAGGCAGTAAAAGAGGCAGGTTTTAATGCCGTACGTATTCCTATCCGTTGGCAGTGTCACATCACTAATCCTACAGCCATGAGTATCGATAAGGCTTGGCTGGCTCGTGTAAAGGAGGTGGTAAACTGGTGCTTGAGCAACGATTTGAAAGTGATTATCAATGCACACCACGATAAGTGGCTTGAGGGGCGCCCCACCAACCAATACAAAGACGAGAACAACCAGAAGCTAGCTCTGCTTTGGCTGAATATTGCCAGCGAGTTTGCCAATTACGACTACCGCGTAGCCTTTGCCGGAACTAATGAAGTACACATTAAGGACAACTGGGGTAAGCCCGAAGCTGAGAATCTGGCTGTACAGAACTCCTACAATCAAACTTTTGTTGATGTGGTACGTGCTACGGGTGGCAATAATGCCAAACGTCATCTGTTGGTACAAACGTATGTTTGCAACCCCGACTTCGGTCTTTATAACGGCGATTTCATTGTGCCTACTGATATCGAGGGTAATGGCAACGATTATATGAGTGTTGAGTTCCATTACTATACGCCCTGGGATTATGCTGGCGAGTGCAAGTATAATTTCTGGGGTGAGCCTTATAAGACCAAAGGCGAAGCCTCACCTAACGACGAAAAGACCATGAGCGAGTTTTTCGATAAAGTGGTTAACACCTGGAGTAATCAGGGTTTAGGAGTAGTTATAGGCGAGTGGGGTGTTACCGATCGCCAGAAGAGTGGACAAACCGACTTGATTCACGAAAACATGACCTACTATTGCCAATTCCTGGTTAGCGAGGCTAAGAAGCGCGGCTTCTCAACCTTTATCTGGGACAATAATAGCTTTGGCAGTGGTTCTGAGCATTTCGGTATTTTCGATCGCAATGCAGGCATGAAGGTTAAAGCGCCATGGGTGCTTCAAGGTATTTTGGATGGCAAGAAATAATAAATAATTTCCAATTATAATTTAACTAATTAAACAATGCACATGAAGAAATCAAAAACGCTTCTTAGTCTGCTTTTTGCAGGCATGATGTGGATGCCATTGACAGCAGGTGCCGTTACAACTAACGGTCATGCTACTTCTGTAGCCCCCGACGACCAGACAATTTCTGGTACCGTAGAGGATGCCAATGGCCCAATGATTGGAGCCACTGTTAAGGTGGTTGGTAGTTCTGCAGGAACTGTTACCGATATCGATGGTAACTTTAAGGTTAAGTGCAAGCCAGGTGATATGCTCGAAATCAGCTACATCGGCTTTGCTACAAAGCAGGTAAAGGCCAAGCAGGGCATGAAGATCCTGATGGAGGAAGACAAGACCCTGCTCGACGAGGTTGTAGTTACCGCCCTGGGTATCAAGCGCGATCGTAAGGCTCTGGGTTACGCCCTCTCTGAGGTAAAGGGCGAGGAGCTTACAAAGGCCAAGGAAACCAATGTTATCAACTCACTTTCGGGTAAGGTTGCAGGTCTGGTAGTTCAGAATACCGCAGGTGGTGCTTCTGGTTCTACCCGCGTACTGCTGCGTGGTAACACCGAAATCAGTGGTAACAACCAGCCTCTCTACGTTATCGATGGTGTGCCCCTCGACAATACCAACTTTGGTAGCGCAGGCACTGAGGGCGGATACGATTTGGGTGATGGTATCTCAGCTATCAACCCCGATGATATCGAGAACATGACCGTACTGAAAGGTCCTGCCGCTTCAGCCCTTTATGGTAGCCGTGCATCGCATGGTGTGATTCTGATCACTACCAAGAAGGCCGATAAGGATAAGGTTAGCGTTGAGTATAACGGTTCACTCACTTTCGACCAGCAGCTGGCTAAGTGGGACGATATTCAGCAGGTTTATGGTATGGGTTACAGTGGTGCTTACAGCCCCACAGCTACTTCGGGCACCAACTCAAGCTGGGGTGCTAAGGCCGACGACCTGGAGATTGAGTATTTCGATCACGTAAAGCGCCCATTCCTGATGTATCCTAACAATACCAGCGAGTTCTTCCGTACTGGTATGACTACACAGAACACAGCTATCCTGTCTGTTAACTCAGGTAAGACAGGTGTTCGTTTCAGCGTTACCGATATGCGTAACAAGGACATTCTGCCTAATACACACATGAGTCGTGATAACTTCAACCTGCGTGTAAACACTTCAGCTGGTCCTGTTGATCTCGACTTCACAGCCAACTACACTCGCGAGGATGTTAAGAACCGTCCTGCACTGGGTGACTCTCAGAGCAATATTGGTAAGAACCTGATGACTTTGGCTGGTACCTACAACCAGGCTTGGCTGAAGCACTATCAGACTGAGGACGGCGACTATGCCAACTGGAATGGTAACGACCAGTATAACAAGAACCCTTATTGGGATCTGTACAAGAACGAGAACACCACTGGTAAGGATGTTTTCCGTCTTACCGGTAAGGCCATCTGGAATATCACTGACCACTTGAAGTTGCAGGGTACCATCGGTACTGATATGAACTTCATGTCGTTCCAGGACTTCATCTGCCGCACCACTCCTGGTAAGCAGGCTGGACAGCTGCAGAACCAAAAGTTCACAAACCGCACTTTGAATGCTGAGCTGTTGGCTCTCTATAACAACCAGTTTGGCGATTTCGATGTAAACGCTACCCTTGGTGGTAACATCTTCAAGGTAAACAATAAGACTGATATCTTTACTGGTACCGACCAGCAGATGAAGGATATCATTGCTATCATGAACTATGCCGAGCAGAGCATTCAGCAGAATACTTACAAGAAGCAGATTAACTCTATCTTCGGTTCGGCAAGCGTAGGTTATCAGCACACCTACTATCTCGAGGCTACCGTACGTGGCGATAAGTCATCTACTCTGCCTATTAATAATAATGTATATATCTATCCTTCGTTCTCGGGTAGCGTAGTGTTCTCTGAGTTCATCAAGAACAAGAGCCTGATTAACTATGGTAAGATTCGTGCTTCGTGGGCACAGGTAGGTAGCGATACCGATCCTTATCAGCTGGCACTGAACTACACCACAGGTAAGTACTCTTACGGCGGTTACGTAATTGGTATGATTAACAATAACACCCAGCCTAACAAGGACCTGAAGCCAACCCGCACCAACAGCTTTGAGCTGGGATTGGAGATGAAGTTCTTCAAGGGCCGTCTGGGTCTGGATGTAACTTACTACAACCAGTTGTCAAAGGATCAGATTATCGGTCTGGCTTCTTCGTCAACTTCTGGTTATAACTATCGCCTCATCAACGCTGGTGAGATTCAGAACAAAGGTATCGAGATTGCACTCAACGGTCGCGTGCTACAGATTAAGGATTTCGCATGGGATGCTGGTGCAAACTTCTCAAAGAATACCAATAAGGTTAAGTCGCTCATCGATGGTATGGACTACTTCGAGCTTGAGAAGGCTACCTGGTGTGGTGTTAGCGTAGGTGCCGAGGTTGGTAAGAACTACGGTTCGATTATTGGTAAGGACTTTAAGCGCACAGCCGACGGACAGGTAATTATCAATGCCGAGAGCGGTCTGCCCGAGGTTGATGATCAGACTCACACTCTAGGTAACGCTTCATGGGATTGGACTGGTGGTTTCTATTCTACCTTTACTTATAAGAACTTCCGCCTCTCTGCAGGCTTCGACGTTAAGGTTGGTGCCGATCTCTTCTCAATGTCAATGCGTTCGGCTTATGCTACAGGTAAAGCCAGTGGCACACTCGAGGGCCGTGAGGAGTGGTACCGCTCTGAGGAGCTCCGTAAGCAGGCTAATATGACACTTGACGAGTGGCGTGCTGCCGGCAAGTGCGAGGGACTTATTGTTCCTGGTGTTATCGACAATGGCGATGGTACCTACCGTCAGAACGACATTGCCGTTAATCCAGAGTCGTACTGGAAGACTGCTACCGAGAATGCACCTTCAATGTTTATCTACGATAACTCGTATGTAAAGTGCCGCGAAATCACCTTCGGCTACACATTCCCTGAGAAGTGGCTGGGTAAGACCGTGAAGGGCCTCAACGTTTCGTTCGTAGCTCGTAACCCATTCATCGTATGGAAGAACATTCCTAACATCGATCCTGACTCTGGTTACAACACCTCAGGACTTGGATTAGAGTATGGTTCACTGCCCTCACGCCGCAGTTATGGTATCAATGTTAATGTTAAATTTTAATGAGTATCAGTTATTATGATTACCAAATATATTAAGAAAACCCTTTTCGCTGGTATGGTTGGCTGTACCTTCCTGGCTACTGCATCTTGCAGCGATAGTTACATGGAGGAGCTCAATACCGACGAGACCAAGGCGTCATCGATTGCTCCAAGCGCCCAGCTCACTACAGCATTGCTGCAGACCTATGGCGACTTCGGACTGATGGACACCTATCGTAGCTACATTACTGGTTTTACACAGCACTTCGCAGGTGGATGGAACGTTAGCAACTATGCTGGTAGCGTACATGCACAGGACGATCAGATGCGCCTGATTTGGGACCAGTACTATGCTGTGGCTATCAAGAATATTGTAGATGCCATTGCAAATTCTGAGGATATGCCAAACACCAATGCCGCTCTGCGCATTCACCGTGTTTACCTCATGTCGGTTCTTACCGATACCTATGGCGATATTCCTTGTACCGAGGCTGGTTTAGGCTTTGTTAAAGGTATTTCTAATCCTAAGTACGATACTCAGGAGGAGATTTATAACTTCTTCTTCGATGAGTTGGCTGCTTGTGTAGATCAGCTTGGTACTGGCACCGATAATATTGGTGGCGACGTAACCAGCCTGTATGGCGATCCTGCAGCTTGGCGTAAGTATGCCAATGCCCTGCGCCTGCGTTTTGCCATGCGCATTAGCGATGCTAACCCAACTAAGGCTCAGCAGGAGTTCGAAAAAGCTCTCTCGGCCAATGGTGGTTATATCGCTTCTGAGTCTGATGATGCTTACATCATCTATACTGACAGCCCATTCACTCTCTACGACGGCTCACGCGACCTTGATTTCCGTGTAAACGCACTTGGCGAGATTCTGTATGGTCAGGATCCTACTTCGCCTACATTTATCTGCTCCACATTCTTCAATATCTTAAAGGATAACAACGACCCACGTCTTTATCGCATTTGCCGTCACTACATCAACACCAACCGTTCGGAGATTAAGCCCGACCGTGAGTGGAACATCGATGTTACTGACGAGGTTAGAGCTTATCTCGACAAGGTTGATACCTATACCGCTTGTGTACCAGGTGCTGCCTGGTGGAGCGATTGGGTAAATGCACCTGCTAACTCTGAGATTCCTACACTCGAGAAGTATGTAAAAATGTATCCCGAGGCTGGTTTCGATCAGAACAACTTCAATGCACGTATGATTCGTCCATTCCTCTCTATCGACTTTGAGATGCCCGAATGTCCTGGTACACTCATCAACTCAGCCGAGGTAGAGTTCCTACTGGCCGAGGCACAGCTCAAGGGATGGAATGTCAACGGTACTGTTGAGGAGCACTTCAAGGCTGGTATCAAGGCTTCGATGGCCTGGATGAACAACCACTATCTGCAGAACAAGGATAAGATTGCCGATGCCGATATCGATGCCTACATCGATGGTTTGATGAACGCTGGCGTGCTTACTGCCAATGCTAAGGAGGCCATCAACACTCAGGCTTACATCCTGCACATGATGAACCCTGCTGAAGCTTGGGCTAACCTGCGTCGTTCTGACTATCCTGTACTGGCCGATCGTACAAAGCTGGCTATCCGTCCCGACTTTACTTACGACGATGCTAATCTGTCAACACCTAATCGCCTGCGTTACCCCATCCTGGAGAACCAGTACAACAGCGAGAACTACAAGGCTGCCATCGAGCGCATGGGTGGAAAGGACGATTGGCACAAGCGTCTCTGGTGGGACACAAGCGATATCAATGTCGAGTAATAATTTTAAAGAAATAATTGCATTATGATTACTAAGAATATATCAAAATATCTCGCCATGTTCTTCATGGTTTGCGGCATGTCTGCTAATACAGCTTGCACATCTGATGAGGATCCGTTCTTCACGGCTGGCGAGGACGATTATCCCCGTATTCTGAATACGGATATCCCCGAAGGTAAAGGTGGCGAGCCTGGCGTGCTCATGACCATTGAGCGCACCCAGAACTTCCAGTTCGACGTGATGGTTACTCCTGTTAAGTACACCACCGTTACCTGGCTTATCGACGATGAGCAGGTGGCCGAAGGTTTGTCTATCGACACACCTGTACTGGCTGGCGAGCACATCGTAAAGATCGTAGCAGCTACCACTAAGGGTCTTGAAACCTCACGTACCTGCAAGCTCGTTGTTCTGCCTGCCGAGGGTGATCCCTCACTGGCCGGCGACGGCAAATCACGTTGGCTCACTATCGGTAGCACCAAAACTATCGATTGCACCAATGCTGCTAACGTAACCAAGGTGTTCGTGGGCAAGCAGGAGGCTAGCAACGTATCGTTTGCAAACGGAAAACTTACCTTTACTATTCCCAGCATGGCCGAGGGCGAGTACACTGTTGTTATCGAGGCCGATGGCGCACGTTATGGTTGCGGTGTGTTCACAGTTAGCAACACAGAATATGTTGATCCAGGCGTAAAGGAGACCGTACTCTGGGAGGGCAGCACCGAGATTAACTGGGGCGATGCAAACGTTACTGTCTCAACTGCCGATATGGCTAATGTGCCTGTAGGCGCTACCATCCGTTTGGTTTACGAAATGGCCGATATGCCTGATGGCTATCACGCTTTGCGTATCACCACACCTTGGTGGGGCGATAATGCCGAGGATCAGATTGTTGCTCAGTTCGACCTCACAGCCGACACACCAAACCCATTCGAGTTCACCTACACCGCTGCCAACAAGGCAATCGTCGACGAGCGTGGTGGTATGCTCATCGTAGGTTATGGTTACAAGCTTACCAAGGTGATTGCTGTAGAGAATGTAGCTCCTGCCGAGACCACCCTTTGGGAAGGCGGCATAGAGATTAACTGGGGCGATGCAAACGTAAACATCTCGGCCGACGATATGGCTGCTGTGCCTGTTGGCGCTACCGTGCATGTTTACTACCAGATGGCCGATATGCCTGAGGGCTATCACGCCATGCGTATCACCACACCTTGGTGGGGCGATAATGCCGAGGACCAGATTGTAGCCCAGTTCGACGTCACAGCCGACACCGCTAACCCATACGACTTTACCTACACCAAAGCCAACAAGGCTATTGTAGATGAGCGTGGCGGAATGCTCCTCGTAGGTTACGGTTACAAGCTCACCAAGGTCACATTTTCGAAGTAAATAAAACATCTATACTACCATGAAACATCAAGGGCTGGTATTCCTCCACACGGATACCAGCCCTCATTTTTGTATAACCATTATATCACAACTTATTTTAAGGTGATAATTGCGAAATCTCTCAACCTCTCACTCAAATCTTCTGAAACATGCATAAATACTGGGGATAGAGGAGGATGAGAGGTTTAGCAAACCCCTCACTGTACCTCTCACTATACCTCTCACTTTTTTATCAGAGATATACGTATGCAGGAATTGGTTATAGGGGGAGGTTGAGTGAGAGGTTAGGTGAGAGGTTGGAGCAACCTCTCATGTGGCTGAAATGCTTTGTATATAAGGGCTTCAAGCGTATTGAGTGAGAGGTTGAGAGGTTTTTGCAAAAAAAATCATGCCACCATTAATGTTGGCAAGAGTACTTATTAGAGAAGACTGCAGTACGCCTTAGGAAGTACTGCAGTACGCTTACTAAAGTACTCGAGTCCTCCAAAGGAAGTACTGGAACTTTCTTGCCGATATAAAATAAGCCGCAACCCGGAAATGGGCTGCGGCTTGGTATTTAGGGAATGAATTCGACTTAAGCGAATGGATTCTCTGTTGGGTAGAAATCGCCCTTGGGGAAGTTGTAGTCGATCTCCTCAACGGGGATGCCCATGTACTTGAGAACCTCCCACAGGTACTTACCAGCGTGATCGAACATCACAGCGCAGTGGTGTGGGTAGTGCTTCTCGATGAGCACGTGACGATAGAAGCGGCTCATGTTCTTAACACCGAAGATACCGATAGAACCGAATGAGCGTGTAGCTACAGGAATAACCTCACCCTGAGCGATGTAAGCGCGGAGCTTGGTGTCGGCTGTGCTCTGCAGACGATAGATAGTAGCTTTGCCTGGCTTGATGTCGCCCTCGAGAGTACCGTTTGTTACCTCTACAGGCAGAGCGCGTGCCATGATGCGCTGGAAGCACATGCTGCAGTTGCAAACCTTAGAAGAAGCGGTGTTACCACAGTGGAAGCCCATGAAGATCTCCTTGTCTGTGTACTCGTCGCACAGGAACTTCTTGCCCTTGATGCTCTCTTCGTACATATCGTTAGGAACGGTGTTATTGATATCGAGCAGCGTAACGGCATCCTCTGTGATGCAAGTACCGATGAACTCAGACAGTGTTCCGTAGATATCAACCTCGCAGCTAACGGGGATACCGCGGCTGGTGAGACGGCTGTTTACGTAGCAAGGAACGAAACCAAACATGGTCTGGAATGCAGGCCAGCACTTGGTGGTGAGTGATACGAACTGGCGGCAGCCCTTGTGAGCCTCGATCCAGTCGGTCAGAGTGAGCTCATACTGAGCGAGCTTAGGCAGAACAGAAGGAATCTTGTTGCCAGCACCCAGCTCATTAGCCATATCCTTCACTACATCGTCGATACGTGGATCGCCCTGATGCTTCTGGAACGACTCGAGCAGGTCGAGCTCTGAGTTCTCCTCGATTTCAACGTCGAGATCATACAGGGCACGGATAGGAGCGTTACAAGCCAGGAAGTTGTTTGGACGAGGACCGAAGCTGATAATCTTCAGGTTCTGCAGACCAACGATAGCGCGAGCGATGGGCAGGAACTCGTGGATGAGCTCAGCGCAGTGGTCAGCATCACCAACTGGCTCCTCTGGGATATAAGCACGAGTCTTACGCAGAGACAGAGCGTGGCTGGCATTCAGCATACCACAGTAAGCATCACCACGACCATCAATCAGGTCGTTCTGAGTTTCCTCGGCAGCAGCACAGAACATAGCTGGGCCATTGAAATACTTAGCCAGCATGGTCTCAGAAATCTCAGGACCGAAGTTACCAAGATATACACAGAGTGCATTACATCCTGCCTTATTGATATCCTCGAGGGCCTGCTGCATGTGGATTTCGCTCTCAACAATGCAGATAGGGCACTCGTAGATGCCATCCTTACCGAATTTCTTCTCATACGCAGCGATAACAGCCTTACGACGGTTAACAGCTAATGACTCAGGAAAACAGTCGCGAGATACAGCGACGATTCCAACTTTAATTTTAGGTACGTTGTTCATATTAAAATGAGTTTGTTAATAAAGTAATGATTTTCGTTTCAAGCCACAAAGTTATAACTTAATCCCGAAATCACAAAGAATTTTAGAAAAAATAACAGCCGATGATACATTTATAATATAAGGATGATACATTTAAAATATATTTTTGTTATCTTTGCAAACGCAATGGAACAGTTAAGAGACAAATACGAAAGTTTTAAGGCTTGGCAGATAAAGCCTCACGAGGTGGTGAAGCTATCGGCCGAGAAGCATGTTTGTGCCACTTGCGGCACAGAGTTTCATGGCAACTACTGCCCCAGATGCGGACAGAAAGCTGCCATCGGTCGCTACTCGTTCAAGTCGGCTTTTCTGCTGTTTCTTGATGTGTGGGGATTAGGCAACCGAGGTATGTTCCGAACCATTCGCGACTTGCTGTTGCGTCCAGGTTACATGATTCGCGACTATCTGAGTGGCATGCAGATGGCGTATTTCCCTCCGTTCAAGATGTTCTTCCTGTCCATAGCCTTATTGGTACTTGTACAGTCGGGCCTGAATATCAGGATGGAGAATGTCATCAGTCAGAGCAAGGAAGTAATTACGCAAAACCTTGACGAAACATCCAGCAACCTTGACAAAATGGCCGACAACATGAGCGAAGCCGCTCCACCTGACACCATACAAATTAACGAAAAAAAATTAGCTATCGAGAAAGGCGAAGATGGCAATTCCATAAAAGTGAATGGGAAATATTTCGGTTTGAAATTCGCAGAAACTCTCCAGAAGTTTTTCCATTGGATCACAGACAACCAGACAGCTTCTCAGTTCCTTTTACTACTCGTTTTGTCGGCCCCAATGTACCTTCTTTTCCGCCACAATAAAAAAATTCCAGACATACACTACTCTGAGTTCTTTGTCTCGATGGTTTACATCACAAATTTAATGACACTCATCAGTATTGTTGGAGACTTTTTCTCTCCTGGAAACGTCTTAATGAGTATAGTAGCTGGCGCCGCGAGCATCGTACCCCTGAAACAGCTATATGGTTACAGCTATATCAAGACATTCTTTAAGGTTGCACTATCATTTGTGCTATTGTTTTTGATGGCTATCTTATTGGCAGGTATTTTTGCTGCTTTGGCATTCCTATACGTTCTATATATATTGTAGTATATAATTTTTGGCTTTTAAATTTGGTGTTCTGCTTACTAATTTGTATCTTTGCACCCGTATTTATTATGTACGGAAACAATTAAAATTAAAAGATACAATGGATTACAATTTCAGAGACATCGAACAGAAATGGCAGAAGCGATGGGTTGAGAATGGAACCTATCGTGTGGTGGAAGACAAGAACAAGAAGAAATTCTATGTACTGAACATGTTCCCCTACCCATCAGGAGCAGGTTTGCACGTAGGTCACCCACTTGGCTATATCGCCAGTGATATCTATGCCCGCTACAAGCGTCAGCAGGGATATAACGTACTGAACCCCATGGGTTACGATGCTTACGGACTGCCCGCCGAGCAGTACGCTATCCAGACCGGTCAGCACCCTGAGAAGACCACTTTCGAGAACATTAACCGTTACCGCTCGCAACTGGATAAAATCGGTTTCAGTTTCGACTGGGAGCGCGAGGTTCGTACTTGTGATCCTATCTACTATAAGTGGACTCAGTGGGCTTTCCAGCGCATGTTCAAGAGCTACTTCAGCACTTCATCGCACAAGGCACAGCCAACCATCAAGCTGATTGAGCACTTTGAGCTGATGGGTACAGAGAACTGTAATGCCCTTGGTACAGAGGAGCTGCACTTTACTGCTGCCGAGTGGAACGCCTTCTCGGAGAAGAAAAAGCAGGAGGTACTGATGAACTACCGTATAGCCTATCTGGCCGAGACAATGGTTAACTGGTGTCCTGCACTTGGTACCGTATTGGCCAACGACGAGGTGATTAACGGTGTATCAGAACGTGGTGGTTATCCTGTAGAGCAGAAGAAGATGCGCCAGTGGTGTCTGCGTGTATCGGCTTACGCACAGCGACTGCTTGACGGACTTGATACTATCGACTGGACCGACTCGCTGAAAGAAACTCAGCGCAACTGGATTGGACGTTCAGAGGGTACCGAGGTTGAATTTAACGTTGCCGACAGCGACAAGCACTTTACCATCTTTACCACTCGTGCCGATACGATGTTTGGTGTAACCTTCATGGTGCTGGCTCCTGAATCAGATCTCGTAGCCGAGCTGACAACCGCCGACCAGAAGGCTGCAGTAGATGAGTATCTGGCTTATGTAAAGAAGCGCACAGAGCGTGAGCGCCAGATGGACCACAAGGTAACAGGTGTGTTCTCGGGTAGCTACGCCATCAATCCATTTACCGACGAAAAGATCCCCATCTGGATTTCAGAATATGTACTGGCAGGCTATGGTACAGGTGCCATCATGGCTGTACCTGCTCACGATAGTCGCGACTACGCCTTTGCCAAGCACTTCAATCTGCCCATCATCCCACTGATCGAGGGTGCTGACGTAAGCGAGGAGAGCTACGATGCCAAGGAGGGTATTGTTTGCAACTCGTCATCAGCTAAGTTCAGCTTGAATGGCTTGACTGTTAAGGAGGCCATCGCTGCCACCAAGAAATATGTTACCGAGCAGGGCTTGGGTCGTGTAAAGGTTAACTACCGTTTGCGCGATGCCATCTTCTCACGTCAGCGCTACTGGGGTGAGCCATTCCCTGTTTACTATAAGGACGACATGCCTTACATGATTCCCAAGGAATGTCTGCCTCTCGAGTTGCCTGAAATTGATGAGTACAAGCCAACCGAGACTGGTGAGCCACCATTGGGACGTGCTAAGATGTGGGCTTGGGATACTAAGACCGACAAGGTGGTATCAAAGGACGAGATCGACAACAAGACCGTATTCCCACTCGAGCTGAACACCATGCCTGGTTTCGCAGGTTCATCAGCCTACTATCTGCGCTATATGGACCCCAAGAACGAGCAGGCGCTTGTTAGCAAGGATGCCGATGAGTACTGGCGTAACGTAGATCTGTACGTAGGTGGTACCGAGCACGCTACAGGTCACCTGATTTACTCACGTTTCTGGAACAAGTTCCTCTTCGATTCAGGTTACAGCTGCGAGGACGAGCCATTCAAGAAGCTGGTTAACCAGGGTATGATTCAGGGTCGTTCTAACTTCGTATATCGTATTGAGGACGAGGGTGCCGATAAGGGTAAGTTTGTAAGCTTGAACCTGAGAGGTAACTATAAGGAAACCACTCCTATCCACGTAGATGTAAACATCGTAGCGGCTGATATTCTGGACATTGAGGCCTTTAAGGCTTGGCGCCCAGATTATAACAATGCTGAGTTCATCCTCGAAGATGGCAAATACATCTGTGGTTGGGCTATCGAGAAGATGTCGAAGTCGATGTTCAATGTGGTTAATCCCGATATGATTGTAGAGAAGTATGGTGCCGACACCCTGCGTCTTTACGAAATGTTCCTGGGTCCTGTTGAGCAGAGTAAGCCTTGGGATACCAACGGTATCGATGGCTGTCACCGCTTCCTGAAGAAGTTCTGGAACCTCTTCCAGAATGGATTCGACGAGGGCGCTGCTACACCCGAGAACCTGAAGAGCGTACACAAACTTATCAAGAAAGTATCTACCGATATCGAGACATTCAGCTATAACACATCTATCTCGGCCTTCATGATTTGCGTGAACGAGCTGGGCCAGCAGAAGTGTAAGAACAAGGAGATGCTGAAGACTCTTGTTATACTGATTGCTCCATTTGCACCCCATATGGCCGAAGAGCTTTGGGAGATGCTGGGTGAGCAGGGTAGTGTATGCGACTCACAGTGGCCAAAGTGGGAAGAGAAATATCTGGTTGAGAGCGAGGCCAAGCTTGGTGTTGCCTTTAACGGTAAGACTCGCTTTGATATGACATTCCCTGCTGACGCCGACAATAAGACCATCGAGGAGGCTGTACTGGCCGATGAGCGTGCCAAGAAGTATATCGAAGGTTTCCAGATAGCAAAGGTTATCATCGTCCCTAAGCGTATGGTGAACATTGTTTTAAAGAAATAATGACTATCGATCATAAGATTATTTGGAATGAGGTCAAGGACTATATGTTTATAGCCCTTGGCCTTTTTCTCTATACCATCGCCTTCACAGTATTCCTGATGCCCTATCAGATTGTTGCTGGAGGTGTAACTGGTTTATCAGCTATTATTTACTACGCTACAGGTTTCCATCTGGAGAATACCTATATCATTATCAACGGCATTCTGCTGTTGGTAGCCCTGAAGATATTAGGCTATAAGTTCCTGATGAAGACCATTTTTGCCATTTTTACGCTTTACTTCATGCTGCGATTTGCGCAAGACATCATCCCAAAGCAGGATAATGGCTTGCCATTCAAGCTCATGGGTGAAGGACAGGATTTCATGTCGATGATCATCGGCTGTGTTATCACAGGTATCGCCCTGGCCACCGTATTCTTGCATAACGGTTCAACTGGTGGCACGGATATCATCGCAGCATCAGTCAACAAGTATCACAACGTGTCTTTGGGCTCTGTACTGATAGCAGCCGACTTCTGTATTATCGGTTCTTGTATGTTCTTCCCACAGTTCGGCACCTATCTGGAGCGTGCTCATAAGGTGATGTTCGGTTTCTGTGTGATGGCCATGGAGAACTACGTACTCGACTATGTCATGAATGCCCGCAGGCAGTCGGTACAGTTCTTTATATTCTCTCGCAAATGGCAAGAGATAGCCAACGCTATCGGCACCCAGATGAATCATGGTGTGACTATTCTTGATGGTCATGGATGGTACACTGGTAAACAGATGAAAGTGCTCTGCATCCTGGCCAAGAAGAACGAGAGTGTAAACATGTTCCGACTCATCAAGATGATAGACCCCAACGCCTTTGTATCACAGTCGAGCGTAATCGGTGTATATGGCGAGGGATTCGATGAGATGAAAGTAAAAATCAAGAATATCGAAGAAAAGAAAAAGATGAAAATAGTATTTGCCACCAATAATCTGAATAAACTCAGCGAGGTTAGAAAGATTCTTGGTAACAAGTTCGAAGTACTGTCGCTTGGCGAGATAGGCTGTCACGACGACATCCCTGAAAAAGGTCAGACACTGAAGGATAATGCCCTGATAAAAGCTCAGTGGGTTTACGATAAGTATCATGTTAACTGCTTTGCCGACGATACGGGCTTGGAGGTTGATGCACTTGGAGGTGCACCTGGTGTATACAGCGCCAGATATGCCGGCGGCGTAGGCCACGACTCTGAGGCAAATATGAAAAAGCTGCTCTCCGAACTCGAGAACAACGATAATCGTAAAGCCCGATTCCGCACAGTTATCGCCCTCATCATCGATGGAAAGGTAACCACCTTTGATGGTATTGTAAACGGTGTTATCACCGAAGGCAAACGAGGTGGCGAAGGTTTTGGATACGATCCTATCTTTATGCCAGAAGGTTATAACAAAACATTTGCCGAGCTGGGTACGGGTATTAAGAATAACATCAGTCATCGCGCCAAAGCCGTGCAGAAACTGGCCGATTATCTATTAAAAAGGTAGTGTATGAAGAGGTTGCTTGCCATCGTATTTACAGTATGCTATTGCTACTTGGCAACAGCGCAAATAGGTACATGGCGCAACTATCTGGCCTACCATGATGTTCAGCAGATATGCAAGGCTAACAACGAGCTGTTTGTGCTGGCATCGAACGATCTTTACCTGTATAATATTGATGATGCGAGTATCACTACCTACGATAAAGTAAACGGGTTAAGTGATACCCGCATCACTCATATAGCCTGGAACCAAAAAGCCAAGCGATTGATAGCCGTTTACGAAAACTCGAATATCGACTTGATAGAACCCGATGGCGACATTATTAATATTTCAGCTCTCTATACCAAATCGATAACCGAGGATAAAACAGTAACAGCTGTCTCTATCGATGATGTGTATGCTTATCTCACCACCAGCTTCGCTATTATTAAAGTAAACATGTTGAAGGCTGAGATATCGGATACTTATACCAAGAATCATCCCGATTATCCACACGATCTACAACCTTATCAGGATGATTACGATAAGTATATCGCTACCGTATCAACCCTCAACCCAGGAGGACCGGCTTATAACCGCTTCTACCAGTCGAAATTCATTAATGGCAAGCTATATACCACAGGTGGTTATTTCCTGCCTGCAATGCCCGATAATGAACTTCCTGGCACCATTCAGGTGTATGATGGTAACAACTGGAAGCTGTATCAGGAGCAGATAAACGAGATAACAGGTTATGCTTATGTGGATATCTGCTGTATTGATGCCGACCCTAACGACCCAGAACATGTGTTTGCTGGAGGTAGATGCGGACTCTACGAATTTAAGAACGGCAAGCTTATTACCTATTATAATAAGGATAATAGTCCTTTGATGGCAGCCTTAGACAGAGGTAATCAGCTTGATAACGATTACCTGTTAATATTAGGTATTAAGTTCGATGCCCAAGGCCATCTTTGGGTGCTTAACAGTTTAGCTAACGGAGTAAGCTTACTGGAACTTACATCAGATCATCAATGGATAAATCATCACCATAAAGAACTTACCGATGAGAATGGCATAACAGTATCAGGACTATCAAATATGATGTTTGATAGTCGTGGACTGCTTTGGTTTACAAATAATTTTTGGGAGAATCCATCAGTATTCTGCTACGATACCAATCAGGATGTGATGCTGAAATACGACCAGATTGTGAACCAAGACGATACCAAATACACTATCTACCATACCAACTGCATTACCGAAGATAAAGAAGGTAATATATGGATAGGTACAGATGTTGGCCCGTTTATGATTCAGAAGTCAGAGATTGGACAGTCATCAGTAACCTTCTATCAGGTTAAAGTTCCACGTAACGACGGTACGAATTTTGCTGACTATTTATTGAATGGTATTAGCATCAGCAGTATAGCTATAGATGGTGGAAATCGTAAATGGTTTGGTACCGAAAGCGCTGGTGTTTTTCTAATTTCGTCAGATAATTTGATGCAGGAACAGAGCTTTACTACCAATAATTCAAAGCTGCTGTATAACAACATCTCATCTATCGCTATCAACCACCAATCTGGTGAAGTATTCTTCTTATCGGATAACGGCTTATGTTCGTACCAGAGTAATGCAGTAGAACCAAACGAGCAGATGACTAAAGATAACGTGATAGTTTATCCAAACCCTGTTACACCCGATTTTACAGGCTTGGTTACTATCACAGGTTTAAGCTACGATGCTGATGTGAAGATTACAACAGCTACAGGCGCCATTGTAGCCGAAGGACGTAGTAATGGCGGTATGTTTAACTGGGACTGCTGTAACAAGCAAGGAAAACGCGTAGCAAGCGGTGTTTATATGGTGATAACAGCTACATCGGATGGTAAGAAAGGTACCGTTTGTAAAATAGCCGTTATCAATTAAAAAAAATACTGGAGTTAATTAACTCAACTCCAGCATTCTATTAATTGGCTTAACAGCTTCTTTAGCTATCTCAGGATCAACCTCAATCTGAGGGCTCATAGTCTTTAAACAGTTATAAACCTTTTCGAGTGTATTCAATTTCATGTAATTACACTCATTACAACTGCATTCTAAGCCACTCTCGCTTATTTCTGGAGGCACAGGGATAAATTCCTTATCAGGACAAGTACGTTGCATCTCGTGCAGAATACCAGCCTCTGTAGCCACAATAAACTGCTTTTTATCGCTCTGCTGGGCATAGTTCAGCATCGTAGCTGTACTTCCCTTTACTTCGGCCACAGCCAATACAGGTGCCTTGCACTCCAAGTGTGCCATCACTACTGCATCGGGATATTGCTTCTTAAGTTCCAGAATCTTAGATACTGAGAAACGCTCGTGCACATGGCAACCACCATTCCAAAGCAACATCTGTCGACCTGTTACCTCATTGATATAGTTTCCAAGATTATAGTCTGGACCAAATATCAGCTTAGCATCCTTTGGTAACTGATCAACTACCTTCTTAGCATTTCCACTGGTTACTACCACATCAGTTAATGCTTTAACAGCTGCTGTGGTATTTACATAACTTATAACCTGATAACCAGGATGCTCATCCTTAAACTTCTTCAGGTCTTCGGCCTTACAACTGTCGGCCAGCGAACATCCAGCTGCCAGATCAGGACAAAGCACAATCTTATCGGGCGATAGCAGCTTACAGGTTTCGGCCATAAAGTGCACACCACACATAACCATTACTTTCGCATCAGTCTCTGCTGCCTTACGCGCCAAAGCCAACGAGTCACCTACAAAATCGGCGATATCCTGAATATCACCAATCGTATAATAGTGAGCCAGGATAATGGCATCCTTCTCCTCACACATCTTACGAATCTCAGCTTTCAGCTCCTTTGTTGTCAACACCATATTATTTTTATATTTCTTTTTTTATTTATTTCTTAAAAATAGAATAAGTAGTATGATATGCCGTGAATATCTTGATAACTTTTTAGCGTTTTTATTGTATAATTGACTATTAACTACAAAAAATCACTTATTAACCATTACTGTTAATTCTTTCTGTCTGATAATGAACCACTAAGCATACTTATCCACAATTTCCAATTTCGGTGCAAAATTAATAAGTTTATTATTTATTTCGGCATAAAAGTGTGGAAAACTTGCGAAAATATACGTAATAAACCTGTGGATATCCTCAAATGTAAGGGTGGAGGGTATAATTAACAAGTTATTAACATGGTTATCCACACACTTATCAACAGGTTTTTCCACAATTATTTGGTAGTTTGTTTTCTATGTAGTAACTTTGCAGGCAGAATGAAGAAATTACGTACAATAGAAATGGAGCGTCTGACTGTTGACGAGTTTAAGCAGGCAGACAAGTTGCCACTCATTGTGGTGTTAGATGATGTGCGATCAATGCATAATGTGGGTAGTGTTTTCCGTACGGGTGATGCTTTCCGTATCGAGGCCGTTTATCTTTGTGGTATTACCAGTACACCACCTATGGCCGAGATTCATAAAACAGCTCTTGGCGCCGAGGATAGTGTAACATGGAAATACTTCGATACGGCACTTGAGGCAGTTGAGACATTAAAGGCTGAAGGCTATGAAGTTTATTCTGTTGAACAAGCTCATGGTTCAACCATGCTTCAGAACTTTACACCTATTAATAATAAGAAGTATGCTGTGGTGTTAGGCAACGAGGTAAAAGGTGTTCATCAGGAAGTCATCGATGCTTCGGATGGTTGTTTAGAAATACCTCAGTTTGGTACCAAACACTCCATGAATGTATCAGTAACAGGTGGCATCATCATCTGGCATTTTGCAAAAAATATCATTCTTTAGTAAAAAAGTTGTTGCTTTGATGTCACATTTCTAAACTTTCTGCGTATTAATGATAAAAGCAACAAAGAAAAAGAATGACAACTGACGAGTTTAAACAACAGGCAGAAGGGCTTAGGCTTCAATTAATCAGTGTGGCTCAGAAATATCTGGGCACTACTGATGAGGCTGAGGACATCGTACAGGATACGATGGTGAAGCTCTGGCTGATGCGCGAACAATTGAAATCGCCTATTTCAGCTTTTGCCTGCATGGTTACTCGCAACCTATGTATCGATTGTCTGCGCAGAAAGCATCCCACAGTAGATATCACCCAATTATCTTGCGAAGATGATCTGAGCGATGATGGCGAGCAGATAGAACAGATGCTACGCGTTATCGACACACTTCCTTCTACACAGCGAACCATTCTGCGTATGCATCATCTACAAGGTATGAAAACCAAGGAGATTGCTATCGTGCTTGGCTCAACCGAGGTGGCTGTGCGTAAAACGCTGAGTAGAGCCAGATCGATGGTACGTAAACGCTTGATAGCTATATTCGCAGCCGCATCGTTACTGATAGGCATATCGATGGTAACAGTTCATGTGCTGAAAGTAGAAAGCAGCGATGAATGTGTGGCTTATGTATATGGTAAGAAATATACCGACCAGCAGACTGTTTTGGCTGAGATGAAGAGAACGATGGGCGAAATGACTGAGGATAATACTCAGAATGAGATAGAACAACAGTTGAACGATTTATTTAGCAATTAAGAGATATGAAACGAGTATTGATGATTATCACAGCGTGTTTTTCGATGCTGATCTCCGTCGAGGCGCAGAGTGGACTGCACATAGCACCACTCTTCGAGGGGAAAATCATCCCCCAGCAGCGAATGGTAGAAACGAGGGTAAAAGGAAAGATGCTCTCCAAATATCAGCTCACTCTCTTCCGTAGTGTGCGTTTCAATGCCAACACTAAGCAGGAGATAGCTCGTGTGCACGATCTGATAGAACTGGATAAGAAAAAGTATCCTAGCAATATCTATTCTGATAACTACTCAAGTACCAAGAGTCGTTCAAAGGAAACCTTGATGCTACAACTGTCCAAAGAGGGCAACCACAACCGTTTTCTATGCTATAAACGAAATAACGAGGAGGTTACGGTTATCTATATGGAAGGTACGCTTAATTCGCTGGATACATTACGAGAATTAATTAAATAAAGATATAACGATATGAAAAAGCTATTTATTCTTTTCCTCTTGGCTGTTTCGGCCACAGTAAATGCAACTACAGTTGCAGATAACGACACCCTGACCATTCTTAAACCTCAGAAGGTACGTATCATCACTGGTGATTCAATCCAGAAAGTAAAAGTTTACGGACGTGAGAATGATGGTAAGTACACCTACGAAAGTAAAATTCTGTTGGTTGACTCTAACTATGTGAGCGAGACCAGTATTAATAAAGATACCTGGAACTTTGATTTTGTAAAGAAACATAGCAGAGGTACAGGTTATCCATTAAAAACTAATAATGCCAGTATGCGTTTAGCTGTTGGTCTTACTTATGGTGCAAATGCAAAATACAACAGTTCACAGTCGGTAGGCAGCTCATGGGAAATCATGTGGACCATTATGGAGTGGGAGAAATTTAAGTACGGACAGCACAATGGATTCTCAATAGGCTTTGGTGTTGATTGGCGTAATTTTCGTATCGATGGTCGTCAGTATTTTTACAAAGCCAATGATGGTATGCTGTCAGAGCAGAACTATCCTGCAGGCTATGAGGCCGATTTCTCGCGTATAAAGGTGTTCAGTCTGCAGATTCCTGTGATGTGGAAGTATCGTACCAAGAAAACAACTTTTGGCTTAGGTCCTGTCATCAATTTCAATACCTATGCCAGCATTAAGAATAAATATCGCGATGCTGATGGCAATAAACACAAGGATGTATATAAGCAGATTCACCAGCGTCCTATCACAGTGGATATCATGGGCGAGGTAAGTATCCATAACTGGATTAGCATCTATGCCAAATACTCACCAATGACAATTTTGAATTCTACCTATGGCGATGGTATTAATTTCCACCCCGTATCGTTTGGCGTATATTTCTGATGCTGTTTAGGTAATAATAACAAAGAAATCCCACAGAAGTTTTGTTTTCTGTGGGATTTTTCGTAATTTTGCAGCCAAAATAATAAATACGTATTTAAGGAAATGGAAAACAAGACTTACAAGCGTACGACTGTAACGTCGGCGCTACCATACGCTAATGGCGGCGTACATATCGGACACCTGGCTGGTGTATATGTACCTGCTGATATCTATGTGCGTTATCTTCGTCTGAAGAAGCGCGAGGTATTGTTCATCGGCGGAAGTGATGAGCATGGTGTGCCCATTACCGTTCGTGCCCGTAAAGAGGGTATCACTCCTCAGGATGTAGTTGACCGCTATCATAAGATGATTAAGGATTCGTTCGAGGAGTTTGGTATCTCGTTCGATATCTATAGCCGTACTACCAGTGAGACTCATCATAAGTTTGCTGCCGAGTGGTTTAAGAAACTCTACGACGAGGGCAAGCTGACTGAGGAGACTACTGAGCAGCTGTACGACGAGGAGGCTAAGCAGTTCCTGGCCGACCGCTATGTAACTGGTGAATGTCCTCATTGCCACAACGAGGGTGCCTATGGTGACCAGTGTGAGAAGTGCGGACGCGACCTTTCGCCAACAGAGCTGATTAATCCAAAGTCAACAATCTCTGGTTCTACTCCTGTACTGAAGAAGACCAAGAACTGGTATCTGCCTTTGAACGAGTATCAGGATTGGTTGAAGCAGTGGATTCTGGAGGAGCACAAAGAGTGGCGTCCCAACGTATATGGTCAGTGTAAGAGTTGGCTCGATATGGACTTGCAGCCACGTGCTATGACTCGCGACTTGGATTGGGGTATCCCCGTACCTGTAAAGGATGCAGAAGGAAAAGTACTCTATGTTTGGTTCGATGCACCTATCGGCTATGTATCAAACACCAAGGAGCTTTGTGAGAAGGAGCCCGAGAAGTGGGGCAACTGGGAGAAGTGGTGGCAGGATGAGGATACTCGTCTGGTTCACTTCATCGGTAAGGACAACATCGTGTTCCACTGTATCATCTTCCCTGTAATGATGAAGGCTCACGGTAAGTATATCATGCCTGATAACGTACCTGCCAACGAGTTCCTGAACCTTGAGAACGATAAGATTTCAACCTCTCGTAACTGGGCTGTATGGCTCCACGAGTATCTGGTTGATATGCCTGGTAAGCAGGATGTATTGCGCTATGTACTGACAGCCAATGCACCTGAGACAAAGGATAATAACTTCACTTGGAAGGATTTCCAGGATCGCAATAACAACGAACTCGTAGCTGTTTACGGTAACTTCGTAAACCGTGCCCTCCAGCTCACCAAGAAGTACTGGAACGGTGTGGTTCCTGCTTGTGGCGAGTTGCAGGATGTAGATAAGCAGGCCCTTGAGGAGTTCAAGGATGTTAAGGCTAAGGTTGAGGCTCTGCTGGAACAGTTCAAGTTCCGCGATGCTCAGTTCGAGGCTATGAACCTGGCTCGTATTGGTAACCGCTATATCACAGAGTGCGAGCCTTGGAAGGTTTGGAAGACTGATCCAAAGCGTTGCGAGACTATCCTGAACATCTGCTTGCAGTTGACTGCTAACCTCGCTATCGCTTTTGAGCCATTCCTGCCATTCAGCAGTAAGAAGCTTCGCGAGATGCTGAACATCAGCAACTTCGAGTGGGAGCAGCTGGGTTCTACCGATCTCCTGGAGGCTGGTCATCAGCTGGGCGAGCCTGCTCTGCTGTTCGAGAAGATTGAGGACGAGGTAATCCAGAAGCAGCTGGATAAGCTGGAGGCTACCAAGAAAGCCAACGAGGCTGCCGCCTACAAGGCTGCTCCAGTCAAGGATACCGTTAGCTTCGAGGAGTTTGAGAAGCTCGACATCCGTGTAGGTCTGGTTAAGGATTGTCAGAAGGTTAAGAAGAGCAAGAAACTCCTGCAGTTCACCATCGACGATGGTTCTGGTACCGATCGTACCATCTGCTCGGGTATTGCTGCCTTCTACGAGAATCCTGAGGAATTAATTGGTAAGCGTATCCTCTTTGTGGCCAACTTTGCTCCACGTAACATGATGGGTATCGAGAGTCAGGGTATGATTCTGAGTGCCGTTGATGCCGACGAGAGTCTGAGTGTGGTTACAACCACTAAGGATGTAAAGCCAGGAAGCCAGGTAGGATAATATCTGTTCAATGGATGGAATCATTGAAGGAAAAAACAGCTAAGGGCCTGTTTTGGGGTGGAATGAACAATGGCGTTCAGCAATTGCTCGGCCTCATCTTTGGTATCATTCTGGGTCGTTTGCTTAATCCTTCCGACTATGGTCTTATAGCTATGATTACCATCTTTTCGCTGATAGCAACCGCTTTGCAGAATAGTGGTTTCTCTACAGCGCTGGTTAACGAAAAAGAACCAAAAGACAGTGACTATAATGCTGTCTTTTGGTTCAATATTTTTATGGGTGGCGTTATCTACTTAACGCTTTTCTTCTCAGCACCATTAATAGCTGATTACTATGATGAGCCCAGATTGGTTGCTTTATGTCGTTATGCCTTTATTGGGCTGTTATTCAGTTGTAGTGGTGTAGCGCAGGCAGCTTATCTTTATAAGAATCTCAGAGCCCAACAACTGGCCAAGGCCAGCATTACGGCTACCATCCTATCCAGTA
Source organism: Xylanibacter ruminicola Ga6B6 (assembly GCF_000687715.1). GTDB lineage: Bacteria > Bacteroidota > Bacteroidia > Bacteroidales > Bacteroidaceae > Prevotella > Prevotella ruminicola_B. The sequence goes on along the minus strand of NZ_JHXD01000001.1, from coordinate 35,005 downwards.
GTGTGGCTGCTGTGATGGCTTGGCAAGGTTTTTCTTATTGGAGCTTGGCCACTCAAACTAACCTCTTTATTTTGATATCTACCCTGCTGCGCTGGCATTATAGCGATTGGCGCCCTACGCTGAAGGTTGATTTTTCGTTTATCCGTAAGGCATTTCCGTTCAGCGTAAAGATTCTGATTAGCGATGTACTGACACAAGTTAATAACAACGTGATGAACATGTTGCTGGGTCGTTACTTTAGCGCACATGATACTGGCAACTATAACCAGGCCTATCAGTGGAACAACAAGTGTACATCGCTTATCCAAGGTATGGTAAAGCAGGTAGATCAGACGGTGCTGGTAAGCGTAAGGGATGATCGCGAGCGCCAACTGGCTGTACTGCGCAAGATGGTACGTTTTGCTGCATTTATCTCGTTCCCTTTGTTGTTGGGATTCGGCTTGGTAGCTAAAGAGTTTATTGTGCTGGCCATTGGCGAGAAGTGGCTCATATCAGCACAATATCTGCAGTGGATATGTGTGTGTGGTGCTGTGCTACCTATCAGTACTTTAATGGCAGATTTCCTGATAAGTAGAGGTAAGTCAGGTACGTTTATGGGCTGTACGTTAGCGTTGGGTTTGCTTCAGATTGTAGCCATGCTAACGCTTTACCCCTATGGTATTGCCACGATGGTTAAGACTTACGTAGTACTTAATTTGGCTTGGCTGTTTGTGTGGTTTTTCTTTGCCTGTAGGAACACCAGCTATACTTTGTTGCTGATGCTGAAGGATATCATGCCTTTTGCGTTGGCTGCTGCAGGTGTGATGTTTGCTACTGGTTATATCACCTCGTATATTGGAAACTTGGTGCTACTACTCATCAGCAGATGTATATTGGCAGCTGTACTCTATTATGCTGTGATGCGCCTGGCTGGTGCGCAGATACTGAAGGAGACTACAGATTTTATGATGAACAAAATTAAAAAACAATAAGATATGAACTATGCTTTGATTATTGCCGGCGGCTCTGGAAACAGAATGGGACAGGATATTCCCAAGCAGTTTATCAACGTTTACGATAAGCCTGTACTCATCTATACATTGGAGAGTTTTCAGCGTCATCCTATGGTAGATGCTATCGAAGTAGTTTGTCTTGATGGCTGGCATGAGGTGCTTTGGGCCTATGCTCGCCAGTTTAATATTACCAAGCTTCAGGCTGTTGTAGCTGGTGGAAACAGTGCTCAGGAGAGCATTCGTAATGGTGTGTACGACTTAGAGAGCAAGGCTTCTGACGATGACATCATCATTATCCACGATGGTATCCGGCCCCTGGTGGATGATACCGTACTTACTGATGTTATCCAGAAGGCTATGCAGTATGGTAATGGTGTAACATCGTTGCCTTATAATGAACAGATATTCATTGTAAATCCTAACGATCAAACAACCACTAAGCAGTATATTCCTCGCGAAACCTTGCGACGTGTATCTACACCTCAGGCCTATCAGTTCAAGAAGCTTGATGCTGCCTATCACGAGGCTTTCGAAAAAGGCATAGGTATTCATGGCTCGTCTTATACAAATACCATGATGGTAGAATTGGGTGAGACGCTGCATTTTGCTGCAGGTTCGGATAAGAACATCAAACTTACCACCAAGGATGATCTGGAAATGTTCAAGGGTTATATGAAAATGGATAAGGACACATGGCTGAAGTAACATCAATGTATAAGCAGCATCCTCTTTATCAGGAGGATTTGGAACGTATCACTCAGTTGGGTGATATCAACCGTCTCTATGGCAAATCGTTTATGATTTCTGGTGCTACAGGTTTGATAGGCGTTTGCTTGATAGATGCTTTGATGCATCTGAATAAGAAAGGCGCTAACATTACTATTTATGCCTTGGGGCGTAGTCGCGAAAAAGCGGCCTTGCGGCTTGGTGAATATTTTGAGGATAACAATTTCCACTTTGTGGAGCGCGAAGCCTCAGAGTCGCTTTTAGAGTTGCCCAAGGTTGATGTAATTATTCCTTTGGCATCTAACACCCATCCATTAGCTTATTCAAAGTATCCCATCGAGACTATCAATATTAATGTGAAAGGTGCTGAACAGGCGCTCGAGAAAGCTTTGGCTTGTAATGCGATGGTGCTCTATCCATCAACAGTCGAGGTGTATGGTAATGCTCGTGGTGATGATGATTTTACTGAGGATTACACTGGAATGCTGAACTTAGCTACTTCGCGTGCCTGCTACACAGAGTCAAAGCGACTGAGTGAAGCTCTCTGTCAGTCGTATATTGCTGAACGTGGTGCTCAGGTTAAGATTGTAAGACTGAGCCGTGTGTTTGGTCCTACCATGCTGATGAGCGATAGTAAAGCCTCGTCGCAGTTTATCCAGAAGGCTTTGGCTGGCGAGAATATCGTACTGAAGAGTAAAGGCGAACAGCTATTCTCTTACACCTATGTGGCTGATGCTGTAGGAGCTATGCTGCATGTGTTGCTGCATGGCGAGGAGGGTGTAGCTTATAATATTGCTAACGAGGCCTGCAATGTGCGTTTAAAGGACTTTGCTCAGCTATGTGCTGAGTGGGCCGATAAGCAGGTGGTATTCGAGTTGCCTTCAGAAACAGAACAGAAGGGCTTTTCGATTGCAATGCGTGCCGTACTTGATAACAGCCGCCTGAAAGGATTGAATTGGCATCCTCAGTATGCGATGAAGGATGCTGTGTGTCGTACATTATCAATATTAAAGTCATGAATAATCCTTATCTGCAGAAGTTCAAGGAACAGCAACTGCGTGCCTGCCAGCTGAAGCAGTTGTCTATTCTCGAAGAGATCGACCGTATCTGTAAGAAGCATCAGATTGGCTATTGGCTTGATGGTGGTACACTATTAGGTGCTGTTCGCCATGGGGGCTTTATTCCCTGGGATGACGATATCGATATTGCCATGCGTCAGGAGGATCTGGACCGTTTTGTGAGTGTGGCACCATCCGAACTTCGTGAAGGTTTATTCCTGCAGACACCACAGATTGAACCGCAATCTAAAGAGCCTATCGTAAAGGTTCGCGATCTGAATTCATTCTATGTTGAAGGTTCAGACAACTTTGCGGCCGACTATCAGAAAGGTCTTTATGTTGATATATTCCCAATGGTAGATTATCCTACGCTGCCCAAAAAGTGGGTTAAGCGTATTACATTGGGTATTTCAAAGAGTTATTCTATCCTGCACAAGTCGCATTATTATTCATTTAATGCATTTGCTGAGTTCTTCTGGTTTGGTGCCAAATATGCCGTTAATAAGTGCCTTTGGAGTTTGCTTTGCGCCGTTCGTCCTAAGAACGTGTATCTGTCGAATATCCTGATTAATAATGGTTATGGCATTATGCATCGCCAGGATTCTGTTTTCCCATTGGGTACTATTAACTTCGAGGGGAAATCATTTAGTGCGCCATGCAATTCTGATGCTTACCTGAGCGATCTTTATCGTAACTACATGGAGATTCCGCCCAAAGAGAAGCAAAAGATTCATTCTGTATTCATTATGCCCGAACTAATATGAAACAACCCGCTAAGACTGATATTGCTGTTCTGCTGCTGTTCTTTAATCGTGCAGATACTTTCCGCCAGGTTTTCGAGGCGGTTAAGGAGGCTCGCCCCTCAAAGCTGTTTCTCTATCAGGATGGTTCTCGTGGCGAGCGTGATATGGCTGGCATAGAGGCTTGTCGTGCGATTGTGAGCGATGAGAACATCGACTGGGAATGCGAGGTGCATCGTATGTATCAGGAAAAAAACTATGGCTGCGATCCTTCTGAGTATATCTCGCAGAAATGGGCTTTCTCTATCGTAGATAAGTGCATGGTGCTTGAGGACGATGATGTGCCTTCACAGTCGTTTTTCCCTTTCTGTAAGGAGATGCTTGATAAGTACGAGAACGATGAGCGTATCAGTATGATTTCGGGCTTTAATATCGATGAGGTTACTGAGGATTGTCCTTACGATTACTTCTTTACCTCAACGTTTGGCATTTGGGGCTGGGCATCGTGGCGACGCGTTATCGATCAATGGGACGGTCAGTATTCATTCCTCGACGATGCGTATAATATGGCACAGCTAAAGGCTTTGGCCGAGCAGCGCAAATACAGAAAGGATATGATTAAGATGTTCACCAATCATCGTGCTACTGGCAAGGAGTACTACGAGAGTATTTTCTGGGCATCCATGCTGTTTAATTCTGGTCTGGCTATTCTGCCTTCAAAGAACCAGATAAATAATCTGGGTTTGATGGCCGATTCTACGCATTTCACCGCTTCGGCCAAGACCACACCCAAGCGCTTCCTTAAAATCTTTACCATGAAGCGTTATGAGTTGGAGTTTCCGCTTAAACACCCCAGATATGTGATTGAGAATGTAGGTTATAAGGATAGGCTGTACAAGATTCTTGCATGGCGCCATCCTTTAACCAAAATCAGCTATTCGTTAGAGGAGTTGTGGCTTAATATCCGATACGGCCAGTTTGGCAATATCTCGAAAGCTTTTACACGCCGCATCCGAAAGTGGTTAGGAACAGAAAAGCATGCCTGATATTGAGGCATACTTTTTTCGTTATATGATAGCTTTGATAGGCGATAACAGGAAATTGGTCAGCAGGTAGCCATTATATATTAATAGGTATATAGTCATAGCTGCCACTATCCATCTTAGCCAGCTTGTTTGTACAGTTTTAAACAGATAGGCTGTAGCAATGGGCAGTACAAATGCCCAGTGTGGCGTCATGATATATATCTCGTTAAGGCCGAAACCTAAGCCGATGTGTATCAGCATGTCGAAGGCAAAACCAGACAGGCAGAGCCAAAGGAAACGGCTTTTACGCCCCATCCACACGCCTATCACAAAGAACAGCAGTATAAGTGCTTCGATGATATAGCTGAATGCCCAGTTGTAACGTACAAATACAGGACGATGAACCAGCACATCTTCTAAGAAATAATCCTGATGGAACTGCAGCGACTCGCCAAACAGGTTCTCGTAGGTAGATTGCCAGCGCGATGTAGAGATGTCTGTCCACTTCAGGAAGCCGTAATTCTCCATAGGCTTACCAGTCTTGGCTGCCTGGCGCTGCAATACCTTATCGCGACGGGCTTTCTTGGCCTCGTACTGCTCTTTCTGTTCAGCAGTCATCTGGGCCACACGTGCCTTTTGCTGTTCTGCTTTCTTTGCTTTCTGTTCTGCGCGTGCCTTTTCTTTGGGCAGCACATACGTGCGATACTCCCATTGTGCTGTCCCCCACAGCAAGGCAGCTGGCAGGATAACAGCCAACAACAGATATTTAGGACGGAAGAAATCGCGCAGATTCACAAAGAATCCTGATAGGAAAACCTTCACGCCATTGCTCAGAGTAACACCTGCTGTGATGTAGAACAGAATGGCCGATTGCCACCACTTAAACTCGCGACGTTTCTTAATACACACACCTGAGATATATAGGGTGATGAGCAACAGAAACATCGATATGGTAAAGTGATCGGGTACGATGGCAGCCATCAGGATATAAGCCATCGAGAAGAAGTAAGCCGTGAGCAATGTAGCATCCTTGCGCTCTAACTCTATCACCTCGCGATGAATGCGATACAGGAAGATATACGAATAATAGGTGCAGAAAATAAGGAATGCTGCTACCAGATACTGCACGCAGTTAACGCCAAACAGCCAAGTGAGTCCCTCGTTAATAACCCACAGCGGCCATATCATAAACGAAAGCAACGGATGGCGGTACACCTGATATACCACATCCCAGTTGGTTACGCCAAGATAGGTAAGCGGGTCGTAGCCCGACAGATGCAGCTCGTGTTCGAAAGCCTTCCAATAGGGGCCGAAACCTGGCTGCATAAACAATTCGTGCATGCGGAAGATAAACATAGCGTTGAGGGCTATGATAACCATGAGAGCAATTGCTGACTGCCAGCGCTCTTCAGGTTTAATCTTGAATATCTTAAGTGGATTTCTCATTGTCTGAATGGTTTAAAATATGATTCATCGGCAAATGCCAGCATTTCTTTATCGCCACGACTATCGCCAAAGGCAGTCAGGTGATAATCCTTTCTGTCGGGAAAGAGGGTCAGGATACGGTTCACCTTCTCCTGACCATAGCAGTTCTTGGTAAGAAAGCGTCCTGTCAGCTTACCATCAATCACTTCAATCTGTGTGCCCAGCACTTTTACATCAGCAAAGAAAGGCTGCACCCAGTTATCGATAGACGCACTTACTATCAGCACCTCCGAGCCTTTGTTCTGGGCCTGCTGTATGGCCTTGATGCCTGCAGGGCGCAGTAGATGCCTGGATGAGGCTGCAAAGGCTTGGCAGAGGGCGTTAAAATCCTCGAGCTTCATATCCTTGAAGAAATAAGTAAACACCTTTTGTTTGGCTTTCCAGTTAGGATAGAGCCCCAGTTTCATCAGCACCAGCAGATGGGCATAGCGTGCAAAGCCCCATCCAAAGGCCATTGTGCCCTTGGCATAACGGATAAACTCTATCAACGTATCCTTGGTTGTCAGCGTTCCGTCGAAATCGAAAGCGTATATCTTCTTCATACTCTAACGATGAGTTTCAGTATCTTTTGTAGTGCCCATGCCAAAGGGATGGTAATCACGATGGTGAGTAAGGCCGTAAGCCAGTATCCCAGATGGTAGGGGATGAGGTAGGTCATCACAAAGTGATCGTGTATCAGATAGGCCTCCAGACTGAGGGCGCCAAAGAAAGCGCAGAAGCTGTTGAACCATCGCGGTGTGCGACGGAACACACGGTTCAGCATCATAATCAGCGTGATGGTAAATGGAATGTATATCATACGCTCTACAAACAGGGGAAATCGTCCGTGCGAAATCTGCTCCAGATACACACACGAACTGAAGGTGGTCAGAAAGATAGTAAGTATCATCCATATGCCGGCTCCATCTATCTTGGTTTGTTTACGTACCAGTTCGCCGCAGTTTATGCCGATAAAGAAGATGGGCACGCGGCTCCAGAATATCTCGATATGTCCTACAGCCTGATGCAAAGGGGCTATCCATTGCACCCAGATGCACCATAGAATCATAACTACAGGCATCCATCGGTAAACGGTATGGTGCTGAATCAATCGCATGTAGGGTGGGGCCCAGAGGTAGAGCATCATAATGGCTGGGATATACCAGAAGGTGAGTTCGTCGTGCAACCAGAAGTCCCAGTTAATGGCGATGTCGCCAATCAGGTCGATATAATCGCCATTTGTCCAGTCGAATCGTGGCAGATAGAAGAGCGATGCCATCACCAGCCAGGCAGGATAAATACGCAGCAGGCGGCGCTTGTAGAACTGCCACAAAGCAGGATTCTTTACCCACGAGAACCAAAGACCGATACCGCTCAGGAACAGGAACATATCTACACCCACATTACCGCATCGCCTCAGGCCGAAGAACTCGTTACTACGAGCCAGCGGCACGTGGAACAGGATGATGAACAGCATAGCTGCTCCCATCAATTCAGCGCGATAACGGCTAATGTTGGCCAGTTCTATATCCTTTATCTTCACAGTTTGGGACTTGGCAGTTGGTCTATCAGCTTCTTGAATAACCACGAGAGGAACAGCGTTGCAACCACGTAGAGCAGCAACCCTGCATACATATCATCATAAATATAAGGTCGCACAATGATTTTTCGAATCAGCGGATGGGCCACAAAGATGGCTGACGAGATACCGCCCAGCCAAACGCTGTACGACAGCATCCACTCGGGCATTACTTTTACAAGCGCAATGGTGCCAACAACGATAAATGCAGGCACCCATAGCCAGCCTTGGAAGTTTGAACTCAAAGCTACGATGAGGGCAACAGCGAGTAATAAGGCTATAATATATTCCCAGTTAGGGAATATTTTGTTCCCAACGTGGGAATGTTTTGTTCCCAACGTGGGAATAATTGTTGGTATTCTAGCTGCCAGCAAGCCTAAGCCAAAGGGCAGCACGCCGCCAATCAGATTATATCGTAATCGCTCCAGCAAAACAGCATCGTCCTGGCAGGAGAGTTGCCACAACCAGCACAGAACTATCATACCTGCAACTACACCCCAATGGCGCCAGCGATAAAGCACTAATCGATAGAAAATGTAAAGCTGCAAGGTAATGCTGAAGTACCAGTAAGGACCAGGCCAAACCACATGCGAGGGATCCTCGAACAGGTTGGCAAACATGCCCAGCATACCTACTACCTCAGTCCAAGCATAGCGGTGCATGCCTGGGGTGATGGCATCGAGCAGGATAAAGGCCACAAAGCCTACGATAAAAATGCGGAACAACTTAAGATAGTTGTAGCGTACAAATCGCCACAAACCTATCTCAGGTAACTTGCCCTGTTCGTATTTCTTAACCAGTCCGTAGCCACTCAGAAAGAGGAATACGGGCACACCATAGTGTCCAAAGAACGACACCAGATGCATGGGTAACTGTTCATCGGGATTAAGAGTGAGGCGCCACAGCTCATCGAACTTGAATTGTTGCCAGGTGTATTCGTTCTCTCTCACAATGCCCCTGAGCCAGTGGCAATAGTTGTGCAGCATGATGGCCAGGATGGCAACACCACGCATGGCAGAACACTCTTTTCTTGATAACAGTTCTTTCATTGTTTCTTTAACTGGTTATAATCTGTTACGCCTTTCAGGATACGTGGGCGTTTGGTGTCGTAAGCCGGACTCACGATGTTATACTGCTCGTGGTAGAGTGGCGAGGCAATACCGCCAAAGTACATCAGCAGGTGTGGCAGCACATCTGTCATCATCGGACGGTTTCTGGCCTCCTGGATAGCAGCCCAGCCGTATGGGTGGTTTTCGCGATACTTGGGCGAACCCCATATCCAGAACGGAATCTCCATCTCGTTACGGGCCAGGCGGTAATCGATGTTGGCACCATGCATACGTCCGTACATATATGGTTCGCCATCAAATATCTCCTCGGCATGGTCGGGCATGTAGATTACTACAGCATCCTTATCGGCAAAGCGCTGTGTAACAGCCCACACAATCGAGTCGTTATAACGTACAGAGTTGTCGTAATCGGCCAGAATCATACGCTGTTTCTTGGTGAGTTCAGGACGATTGTACATATCCTCTTTCAGATACTTATGGGTAGCATTCTGAGGATAACGCGACTTGTACATCAGGTGCGAACCCATCAGATGCAGAATAATCAGATTATGCTCCTTATCTTCCTTCTTCAAGCGGTCGTACTCCTGCAGTACGCCCTCGTCGTAGGGATAAAGGCGGGTGTTACGTGTATCAAACAGCTTTTTGCTCAGATCAGGATTGTTCAGGAAGAAACCTCCGCTGAAGTCGTAAACAGCCTCGTTAGCCTTCGACTGGAACTGGTTGGTGATAAATGTAACGTGATAGCCTGCCTTACGGAATACTTCTGGGAAGAGTGGCTTATCGCACCATTCTTCCTTTTCGCCGATGGCCTGCAGCGACAGGATGTTCTTGAAAACAAAACTGGTAAGATTCCAAGGTGCTACCACATCGGTAAATGGTACCAGCGTGCCTTCCTGTGCCAAAGCCTTCTGCTTAGGTGTGGTTGGCATGTTATAGCCATATAGTTGCGAGTGGTGCTTGTTATAGCTCTCGCCGATAATCAGAACGATGTTGGGCACACGATAACTACAGCTATCTATCTGCACCTTCTCGCTGGCAGCTTCGAGCTGTACCAACTGGTTGTCGGCCAGGTGGTTGGCGTACATGCTGAATACCAATCGGTAGATAGGTACATAGAATTCGGCCTTATCCTTACGCGTAAGCTCGTGCTCCATTTGGCCCACGGTGGTGTGGGTAAACATGCGGTGCATAGCCTCTTTGTTAGGCCAAACAAGTGTTATACAAGAGCAGAGTGCCCAAGCTACGATTACACCTACAATGGCGTTGTAACCCTCGATAACAATGGGGTTCATCTTGGGCAGAATCAATCTGTTGCTGATATGTCTGGTTGTTCGGCGAATAACCGTCCAAGCGATGTGTATCAGCGCCAGAAGCAATACCCATCCTACCTTTGATGTGACTACATCCCATGTAATGTAGCCACGCAGAAACTCGCTGGCCTCCTGACCTGTGGTTTCGTTAGCTAGCATGAGCATGGTGGGGGTAAGAGTTGATTCAAAGCGTACATAGCAGTACATATCCACAATGGCTGTGGTGTAGAGCAGGATGTAGAGCAGCGCTCGCACCCAATAACGAACCTTTCGGGGTATCAACGTAAGCACTACGCATACGACGTAGATATCCAGAAACAACTCGGGTTCGGATAACTGGTATGGTTCGGCACCTTTGCCTATCAGGTAGACAGGCATCAGTTCCAGTTGTGTACAAATCATTCCCAGCGCAAACATGAACACAAAGAATGCGCTGTTTTTCTGGATGGGCATAAATAGGGCCCCAATCCATTTTAATGGGTTTATTTTCAGTCCTTTAAGCATAGAGTTCGTGTTCCTTTATGTATTCAGCCACAGCCTTTGGTACCAGATGATCGATGGTCTTGCCTGCCTTGATACAATCGCGTATTTCGGTGCTCGAAATGTCGATGAGGTCGAGTCCGTCAATACCACCTTCGCAACCTCTACGTGGATAAACGATAATCTGGTACTGATTTCGGATATCATCGGCACGATACCACTTATCAAACAGCGCCCAGTTGTCGCCACCAATCATCAACACAAACTCGCGGTCGGGATAATCACGCTTCAGGGCCTCGAGTGTGTTCCAGGTGTACGAAGGTTTGGGCAAATTCATCTCGTAGTCGCTGGCAATGATGCCTGTTTCGCCTTCAACAGCCAATCGGGCCATCTCCATGCGTATCTGGTCGTCCAGCAAATCGGCTTGGGCTTTCAGGGGATTCTGTGGTGAAACCATCAGCCACACTTCGTCGAGCCCAGCTTTTTCACGAAGCTGACGAGCCAACGAAATGTGACCGTTATGAATGGGATTGAACGATCCGCCAAAAATCCCCGTTCTTATCATTCGATATCTAAAAAATCCTTGATTATTTCCAAAGCATCAGCCTCGGCATATTCCAACATGTCGTTGATAACAATCTTATCGAACTTATCGGCAAACGAGAGTTCGAACTCGGCACGGGCAATACGCTGATCGATAACCTCGGGGGCATCAGTAGCACGACCTTCGAGTCGTTTACGCAATTCGTTGATAGATGGGGGCTGGATAAACAGGCTAAGTGCCTTGTCGCCGTAGAATTTCTTGATGTTTACGCCACCTTTAACGTCAACGTCGAACACCACGTTCTGTCCAGCTTCCAACTGGTTCTCAACCTGCGATTTCAGCGTGCCGTAAAAGCGGTCGGTATATACCTCCTCGTACTCTAGGAATTCGTCGTTCTCAATACGCTGGCGGAATTCCTCTGGTGTCAGGAAGAAATAGTCTACTCCGTTCTGCTCTGTACCGCGAGGAGCTCGCGATGTGCACGAGATAGAGTAGGCCAGATTCAGTTCCTTATGCTCTCTCATCAGCCACGAGATGATAGTACTCTTGCCTGTGCCCGATGGAGCCGATATGATAATTAATTTACCTTTTGCCATCGTTTAAAGTGCGTTAAGAACCTGTTCCTTAATCTGCTCCAGTTCGTCCTTCATCTTAACCACGATGTTCTGCATTTCGGCCTGATTACTCTTCGAACCGGTTGTGTTAATCTCACGACCCATCTCCTGAGCGATAAAGCCCAGCTTCTTTCCCTGTCCGGCAGGCTCGTTCATGGTATCGCGGAAGTACTTCAGGTGGTTGGTCAGTCGCTGCTTCTCCTCGCTGATGTCCAGCTTCTCAATATAGTAAATCAGCTCCTGCTCCAAGCGGTTCTTATCATAGTCGGCTGTTGGAATCTGCTGCAAGCCATCTACGATACGCGCTCTGATCTTCTCAACGCGACTCTTCTCGAATGGCTCAATCTCGCCCATCAGCTTTGCAATATTGTCAATCTTCTCAGTAAACTTCTTCTGCAAGGCAGCACCCTCCTGAGTACGGAAGTCAACCAGGTTCTTCAGGGCCTCGGCTACGCCGCCTTTCACTACCTTCCACTCCTCGTCGTCCAGCTCTTCAACATCAGTCTTAGTCATTACGTCTGGCATGCGGAGCAGGGTATAGAACCAATCCTCAGGAGTTGGAATACCAGTCTTGTCGGCGATGGCCTTAATCTGCTGGTAGTAGTTCTCAACCAGCTGTGCGTTGATAGGGGTTGGATCTACCGATGTATCCTTCTCAACCCAAACGCTCATGTCCACTTTTCCGCGAATCAGAGCCTCTGCCACCATCTGGCGCATCTCCATCTCTTTCTCACGATAGAGAGGTGCGATACGTGTGTTCAAGTCGAGCTGCTTTGAGTTCAGCGACTTGATTTCTACGTGAATTTTCTTCTCCTTAAATGCCACGACCGCCTTGCCGTAGCCTGTCATCGATTGTATCATGCTATACCTATTTAATAATATTTGGCTGCAAAATTACAAATAACTGCGTAAAAAACCAAATAAAAACGCTTTTTTCCGAATATTTGATTATCTTTGCACATCAATATCAAACAATAAAGGATTATGAAACGAAAACTATTAATTCTGGCCATCGGTTTTTCGATGACTTTGCAGGCGCAAGGGCTACGGGTAGGCGAGCAAGGCTCAGGGATGAATGCACCTGTTTTTGAGACTTCGGCTAAAGATGAGATTGCAACAAATCGTTTTTTGGCAGGTAGTAACTATTTGGATTACGATCGTCAGCTTACTGACAAGGCGCTGACGCCCGCTCCTAAGAATTACGAACCTTACTATATGAGTCATTATGGTCGTCATGGTTCGCGTTGGCTCATCAGCGATGGCAATTACTCAAAACCCCTTGCAACGCTGAAGGCTGCCAAGGAGCAAGGAAAACTTACGCCATTAGGCGAGAAAACACTCGCAACTATTGAAGCCATCTATGCCACAGCTCACAAACGTTTGGGCGACTTGACCACCGTTGGCGAACGTCAGCATCATGGTATCGGAAAGCGTATGGTGCAGCATTTTCCTGAGATTTTCAAAACCAAGAATCTGAAGATAGATGCCCGTAGCACCACGGTGAACCGTTGTATTCTGTCGATGATTGCTGAGTGCGAGGAGCTGGCTGCTGCAAATCCTACTGCTCAGATACATAACGATGTAAGCGAGAGTCTGCAGTACTATCTCAACCAGCCTTGGGACGGACTGGTAGCAAAACTTGGACGCACCACTGGCGACAAGGAAGAGCGCGAATATGCCTATAAGTACACTCACCCGGAGCGCTTGATGAAAGCGTTGTTCAACGACGAGGCTTACGTATATAATAATGTGAATGCAGGCTCGCTGATGCGCCAGCTGTTCCATGTGGCTTGCAATATGCAGAGTCACGATACCGATCTGGAACTCTTCTCGCTGTTTACCGATGAGGAGGTTTACGACCAGTGGCGCCAGAAGAATGTAGGTTGGTATCTCGACTATGGTGCATCACCAGTTTCGGGTGGTAAGATGCCTTTCAGTCAGCTTAACCTGCTGAAGAATATCATAGCTACAGCCGACACCGTTACCCAGACACAGGCCACTTTGCGATTTGGACACGAGGTTTGTGTAATGCCGCTGGCTTGTTTGTTGGAATTGGACAACTGCGGTATGGTTGTGAACAATCTCGACGAACTCGATAAGTATTGGCGTAACTATCGTATCTTCCCCATGGGCTGTAATATCCAGCTGATATTCTATCGTCCCAAAAAGGGAAAGACTGGCGATATTCTTGTAAAAGCCCTGCTGAACGAGCGTGAGGCCTATCTGCCTATCAAGACCTACCAGTGGCCCTACTACAACTGGCAGGAACTACGCACATATTATAAAAACAAGATTGCCGCCTTTGAAGCAGAAAACAAGTAACATCTGTTAAAATCCATATTTATAGGGATTGCACAGCTTTTTGATTTGTCGTACCTTTGCACCCGAAATAAGTTAAAGGTGTTTAGGAACACAAAAAATAATAATATATGCATAGCAATCCCTTCTTTGCGGTTATCAATCACCAACCAGCCTGTCGCCCTCCTGTATGGATGATGCGACAGGCTGGTCGCGTATTACCCCGTTATCGCCAGCTTACCAAGATGCTGTCTTTCCGTACCATCATGTCGTATGCCAATCTGGCTGCCGAGGTTAGCCTGATGCCAATTGATGATATGGGTATGGATGCCGCCATATTGTTTAGCGACATTTTAGTAATTCCAGAGGCATTGGGTGTAGAGGTAGAATGGACCAGCGAAGGGCCTGCTTTCCCCCATCCGCTGATGGATGTAGAGCATCCTGCAGCAGGATTAAGTTTTAACCCCTCGCATCTTAATCATGTGGCTGATACGCTGGATGAGATTACGCACCAGAAGAACGCCGATATACCTGTGATAGGTTTTTGTGGCGGACCGCTTACATGCCTGTGTTACATGCTGGGAGGTCGCGATAAAACCATGCAGTTTACCGATGTGGTGCGCTATCTCTATAGCCATCGCGAGGAGTCGCTCCAGTTGCTCGATGCCATCACCTGTGCCAGCGAGACTTATGTGCATCTGCAAGCAGCTCATGGTATCGATACCTTCCAGATATTCGAGTCGTTTGCTGGTGTGATATCAGCCGAGCTTTATCAGGATATGATTATGCCGTTTGTGCGTCGTATCACAGCTGCTGTAAGGCAGCATGGCTTGCCTGTAATCTACTTTCCCAAGGGATTTGGGGCAGGTCTGCAAATGCTAACCCCTGAGGATTGCGATTTTGTAAGTATCGATTGGCAGACCCCCTTGTTAGTGGCTCGCCATCTGGTTAATCCGGCCATAGGTCTTCATGGCAATATGGATCCACGTATACTGTTTGCCCCTCAGGCTGTTATCGAGCAGCATTTGCAGCAGTATCTGGCTTTCTTCCGAGAGCATCCCAATTATATCTTTAATTTGGGACATGGCGTTCACAAGGATACGCCATTGGAGAATGTACAGTTCGTAACCGAATGGTTCAGACAAACACAAAAATAATCATTATAAATTAACAAAAGGTATGTTTTTAGGATTACTATTATCAACTATGTTGGTGGTTGAAGGACCAGAGGTTACACCCGCCGACACAACCACAGCCCGCTCGTACAAGCTCGACGAAGTGGTGGTTAGTGCGTTTAAAACAAACAAATATGAGTTGGTGCCTGCATCGCGTTCGGCTTTGTCGGCTCGCCAGCTCAGTAATCAGCAGATAACCGGCCTTAAGGAGTTAACTGCCGTTATTCCCAATTTCTATATGCCCGACTATGGTTCGAGAGCCAGTTGCCCCGTGTTTGTACGCGGTGTGGGTAATAAGTCGGATGGAACAGGTATCGGTTTTTATGTAGATGGTATGCCTTTCTACGAGCCCCTCTCGTTTGATTGCGATCTGGGCGATGTGGCCTCGGTTGAGGTGCTACGTGGTCCGCAGGGTACATTGTATGGTAGAAATGCCATCGGTGGTATTGTAAACATCAGTACCCGTAACCCATTGGAGTATCAGAACACCCGTGTTCGTCTGGGCTATGGTAAATATAACGATTTGCGCACGCAGATATCTAATTACACCAAGGTATCGGATAAGTTCGGTTTTACCTTTGGTGCACTCTATCATCATAACGATGGCGCCTTCCGTAATAGCTATCTGAACGAAAAGGTAGATAAGATGAACGAGACCGAGGAGCGTATAGGATTGTATTATAAGCCATCTGATAATTGGTTGATACGCCTTACCAGCCATTTTACTTACAGCGATCAGGGAGGTTATCCCTATGCCCCAGTGAATGTTGAAACCAATACGTTGCAGGATGTCAACTACAACCGTTATAGCTCATTCCGTCGCCTTATCAGCACCAATGGTCTGGGTATTACCTATAATGGTCCTGTGGTTAGCTTTAATAGCCAGACATCGTTCCAGTATATCAACTCAAAGCAGGCTATCGATCAGGACTTTACTGTTAACGACAAGTCGTTTGTAGAGAATGCCCGCCACCAGAATATGGTGTCGCAGGAGTTTACTCTCAAGTCGAATAACGATAGCCGTTACCAGTGGGTGGTTGGTGCCTTTGGCATGATGGAGCATGTGGATCGTACAGTTGATAACTTCTCACCATCAGCAGGCTCGCTCAGTCATACCAACTATTGTGTTCCAACCAGTTCGTTGGCCCTGTATCACCAGAGTACCTACAACATCTGGCAGGGGCTTTCGGCTACAGCAGGTATTCGTTTCGATTATGAGCATGCTAAGACTAACTATGATAATCTAAAAGTAAAAGCCTCGCCATTGTCTGATGGTGGTTTTACTTTAGTAGATCCCAGTCAGATGCCATCGGCCACAGGTGAATCTTTCGAAAGTAGTAAGGACTTTACGCAGGTAACACCAAAGTTCACGCTCCAGTATCTTACTACTGAGGACAACCTCTATTATGTATCTGTTACCCGTGGCTACAAGCCAGGCGGTTTCAATAAGTCGTTCTCTACATTTGATGAGCGTTCGTACGAGCCTGAATACAGTTGGAACTACGAGGTGGGTGCCAGTGTTAACCTGCTGAACAACCTGCTTACCCTGAGTGCCGACCTGTTCTATATCGATTGGCGCCACATGCAGATTACCTCAACCATTACAGGTGTGGGTAATATTACCACCAATGCTGGTCATACAGATAGTAAGGGAGCTGAGCTGAATGTAATCGTGCGTCCTGTTGAGGGCCTGCAGTTCACAGCTAACTATGGATATACTTATGCCCGTTTCCTCTCTTATGTAAAGAGTGCAACGGTAGATTATACTAATAATCGCCTGCCCATGGTGCCTAACCATACGCTGAGTCTTGATGCCAACTACACCATCAACCCTACAGGTTGGTTAGATCGCGTGATGTTCAACGTAGGTTTGCGCGGCTTGGGTCGTATCTACTGGGCCGAGGATAATCTGGTAAGTCAGGATTTCTATACCACACTCAACGCTAAGGTCGCTCTTACCAAGGGTATTGTTACCTGGGAGGTATGGGGCAAGAACCTGACAGATACCAACTATATGGCTTACGGCTTTAAGTCGTCAACAGGAAACTATGCCCAGGCAGGTAAGCCTTTTATGTTTGGTACCACTATCGAGTTAAATTTCTAAATCAACAATAGTTTCATGGCAACAACCACCAGCGTAGATAATGTAAGGAGACTGAATCTCGCCACGTTTTTCTGTCTCTACATAGCGCAGTTCATCCCCTCAACGTTTATCACCACTGCCATGCAGGTAAGTATGCGCCAGGCCAATTACGGTCTGGCCACTATTGGCCTGCTACACTTAGTGCATATCCCCTGGCTCGTTAAGTTTCTTTGGGCCCCTATGGTAGATCGCCAGTGTTCGCATCTGGCCAGCTACCGTCGTTTCATCCTGCTTATGGAGTCGGTTTATGCCCTGTCAATCATGTGTATCGGATTCTTGGATATCTCTGCCGATATCTACTTCATCTTTGTGTTGGTGTTTATATCGATGTTTGCATCGGCCACACAGGATATTGCTACCGATGGTTTGGCGGTGAGGGCTTTTGGCAAGGGCGATCATAGCGCTGTGAACAGCATGCAGTCGATGGGACGTTACGCTGGTGCTTTCTTGGGTAGTGGTATCTTTATTGTGATGCTCGACCATTTTGGTTGGAGTGTTGTTTTCCCGCTGTTGGGATTGGTGGCCTGGTTCATGGTGGTGCCTTTGCAGTTTAATAAGAAGATACATATCGAGCCACGTTCGCCAAAACAGCGTGCCAAGCTGATGGATTTTATGTGGTTCTTCTCGCGTAAGGCAATTATCCCCCACGTGATCTTCCTGTTGCTCTACTTTATGGGCATCATCGGTATTATTGCCAATGTGCGCCCTTATATGGTTGACTTGGGCTATAACATGAAGGAGATTGGTGTGTGGTTTGGTATGGTGGGTACAGCTACATCGTTTGTGATGGCTTGGGTGGCCCATGTGTTTATCCGTCGTATCGGCATGTATCGAGCCCGCTTGATGGTGGCCTTTATGATTGTTACAGCTCCGCTATATTTCCTGCTGCTCACCTTTTTGCCGACGCCCACACTGTCCATGCTGGTAGGTGGCTTACTGTTGGTAAAAACGTGTCACGCCTTTGCGTCGATTGTGGTTTATACCACAGCGATGGACTGTGTGCGTGAGGGGCGCGAGGGAACCGATTTTACCATTCAGGTGGTAGTGGTTCATCTCAGTTCGTCGCTCATCTCGATTATATCAGGTGGCGTTGGTGAGTGGCTCGACTATCGTGGCCTCTATCTCATCGAGTTAGGCATTGCGCTCGTAAGCCTGATTTATGTAATTTGTGTGTTTAAACCTAATCAGATGCTGGCCAAATGGTAAAACGTATTTTATTTACAGCTCCCGACACCTATCATGTAAGTTTGCACGAGGCTTTTGGCAAACGCCCCACATGCAGCTTCCATCCCATGTTTGTGCCTTTTATCAGCAGTACCTTACTGCCCCCTGGTGGCACTTTCCTGCCGTTCTGTAATCAGTTGGCATCGTACGATTATATTATCAGTACAAGCATCATGGCCGTCAGGGCACTTTCCTCTGCTGGTGTCGACAGATCGCTTATTGATGGTAAGGTAGTAGCCATAGGTAAAGATCAGAAAGTCGTGCAGGAGCTTCTGGGTGTTACAGTGGCATTACCACATGCCAAACCCAGTTTGATGGGGATTATCGAGGCTTTGGAAAGCGAACAGTCACTACAGTCGAAGCGTATTGCTGTGCTGTGGCCTAAATATAGCGGACTGCCTGTTCCGCCAACGATCACCAATTTCCAGAATGCCCTAAGCGCAACAGGTGCCGACGTATCATATGTATATTGCTATCGCACCACAGCTATGAGCGATGAGTACTATGCCGAAACAGCCGATGCCCTACGCAGCGGTAATATAAGCGCTGTAGCCCTCACCAGTGGTGGCGAGGCCTACGTATTATCAAGAATTATGAAATTTGCCGAAACACAGGGCCAGCCTGTTAACGTGCCTATCTACTCGTTTGGTCCCTACACCACACGATGCGCTGAGGAGGCAGGCTTAAACGTAACAGGCACCTCTCCCAATCAATATAGCTTTTCTGACTTTATTGATTATCTCGAAACAGAGATATAACCCTATTTGATTTTCGAGGTCATCGCGCTGCGAACACCTTTATAATTATTCAGGTATGCCTTGGCACTTCCGAACGAAAGGAACATGTCGAGGCGTACTGGTATATGATTCTGATCGTCGGTGATATAGAAACGGATAAGCTCATGGCTTTTTCCGTCTTCGCGCTCATAGAACGACATTACCAAACAACGGAACTTCTCCTTTGAACCATTCATCTTGAAGGTTTCGCGACCACGGAATTCCAACCACGAGTTAGACAAGTTACGTGCATCGCTGATAGGGGTGGGGATGACCTGGCCCTTTTTCAGTTTGGTGGCATCGAAGTTACGGGCACGCAGGAAAATAGACATCATATCGTAAATACAGTTACGATAGGTGCTGGTTTTCCAATGCTGTTCGCCGTCGGCATCAATACGGTGCTTTTTCAGCTGGCAGTTGCCGTTAGGATAGGTGTACCATATCTCATCTACATAGTATCTGCTACCTTCACGGGCGCCTTTGCGGAAATACATTGGCGAAAGATCGGGATTGCAGTACGACAGCAAAGTATCACGCATGGTGAAGTACTTGTCGAGCTTAGAGTTTCCACGTGTAATCAGGTACGATTTCCACGCATCCTTGCCCTCAAACTTGGTCATCTTAGTATCCATCTGGGCCGATCCAACCTTTACCCAAATAAACTGCCAGTTAAAGTAAAGGTCGTACTCCAGGCTCTCGCCGCTCTTAAAGGCGGTGTTGGCAATTCCACACTGGGCATGGGCCGAGAGGCCTGTGCCAAGCATAATCATCAGCGAAAGAATTATCTTCTTCATTTCTTGCTATCTACATTTATGCCCTTATCCTTCAGGTATTCTATACCCATTTGGCGGGCGCGTTCTACATTTCTGTTCTTTAGTTTCTTGGCAGCCTCTGGTTTCTGTTTGGTAATCTTCTCTGGCTTTTGTTTGTACACGGGTACAGCCGTTACATTCCAGTTAAGATTCAAATCCCATTTGGCTTTGCCTTCTATCTCTTTGGGATAGTAGTAAACGGCCTCTGCCTGTCGGCCTTCGGCATAGTCTCCTGTATCCCAGATGCCGTTACCATTACTATCGATAAAGGCACTTACGTAATACTTCTCGGGTTTAAGGTATTCAAACTTGGCCACATGGTTATTTACACGGGCCAGTTTTACGACTTTATCCGAACCATTAAGCAACTGAACCACCATGGCAGAATCTTCTATACCAGAGATGTTCAGTTTCAGCGTACCGTATTCGTCTTCGCCCTTAACCTTGATGCCTTGTTTATAGGCGTTAGATACTTTGCCGTAGATATCCACGAAGGCTGCAGAATCTATCTCAAGACTATACTCTATGCCTGGGCGCCAATCGGCCAGAATCTGGTAACTTCTGATCTGATGAGGGATAGGTTCCATGCGGCAATCTGACTCGTACCATACAGAGTCGATCATCGAATAGAGATGAACCGCTGCTGTGTCGCAATGTTGCAGAGGTGTAGGCATATCAACCTTAACTACCTTATCTGGATCCATCTGAGATGGAACATCGAACTTGGGCTCCAAAGGTTTCTCGTGCCATACAGAATCGTAAGGCATATCGCGTTTCTTTTTCTTTTCCTGTTCCTTCATCCATTGGTCAATCTCCTTGGCCTTTTCCTTCTGTCGCTTGGCATACGGAGTTTTGGCAAGCGATTCGATGGTATCCGTTTGGTTAATGAGCATACCTGTAGAGTCGGAAATCTGATAGTTGATTTCCATACGTAAGGTATCCTGATTAATTAGAGTTGTATCGCGCAACCAGTAATGGATAGTATCTTGTTTCTCGTTCGTCTCGATTACAAAAGCATCGTTACTGTCGAAGTTCAGACCGTTTATAACAGGCAGTTCAGGATGACCATAGCTGAAGTACATAGAGAACTTATTGGCCTCTACACGTTCTGTCTTGATAAGGAAACGATCGGTAAGCACGTGGGTGAATGCCAACAACGTGATATCATCGGGGAGGAAGTGTGTGTAAGGCACTTTTATCAGCGCATCGATATGTAGCGAGTCGCGCCAAACGGTGTCGGTACGTACATCAGGCTTTGAACCTGGTTCGAATGTCTGTTGGTTAAAGGCAATCATCTCGCTCTTCTGTGTAAAGCGGAAGTCGCCATCGGCATCCTGTAGGGCATAAGCGCGATAAGTGCCAGGAGCCACTCCTTTTACTACAAAGTGTCCGCGACTGTCGGTACGCGACACACGCAGCATGGGCTTGGCTTGGAAGGCAGAATCGGCCAGATCGTTATACAAACCTACCATAATGCCCTTGATGGGTTCGAGATTACTGGCATCGAGCACATAGCCCGATACCTCGAAGGTATCAATCTTTTCGCCTGTTGAGAAACTATAAGTATAGCTGCCCATAGGGTTACCTTCGTTGTTGTCGCTAATGGCATCGCTAAAGTCGATGGTATAGGTGGTATTCGCCATCAGCGAGTCCTGCAGTTCTACCACAATCTTTTTGCCCGCAGCCTTGATGTCAGGTACTTCCAGCTGTGGAGGCGACACAATCACCTTGTTGGTTGCATCGGTAAGTTTGATAAATTCATCAAACAGGATGGTAATCTTCTTGGTGTTTACGTTGGTGGCCTGATCGGCAGGCGTGGCGCTCAGAACCTTTGGTGGGTCGTCATCATACCAACCGCCATCGGGCTGTCCCATGCGGGCGCAACCAATCATAGCTAAGGCTATGCAGCAGATATAGAGGAGTTTCTTCATGCGTTCAACTTCAATAATTGTTCGATATGTTCGCGAGAGTTGCTAAGGCGAGGCACCTTGTGCTGTCCGCCTAACTTGCCTTTCAGTTTCAGCCAGTCGTTAAACAGATTCTCGCGTGCTTCAATAATCTCAAGGTGCTGCAGCGTAATATCCTTATAACGTTTAGCTTCGTAATCGCTGTTGATTTCCTGCAGATGCTTATCAAGCAGGTCGCTGAACTGCTGCAGATCGGCAGGGCGCTTCTTGAACTCGATGAGCCACTGATGGCGGCACTTGGCGTTCTGGTCCATAAACACAGGGGCAGCGGTATATTCCGAAACCTCAGCACCTGTCTGTTCGCATGCATAGGCCAGTCCCTTTTCGGCATTATCTACTATCAGCTCCTCGCCAAAGGCATTAATAAAATGCTTGGTGCGACCAGAGATGATAAACTTGTACGGATTGGTAGATGTAAACTGGATGGTGTCGCCGATTTCATAACGCCACAAACCACAGCTGGTTGAGATGACCATAGCGTAGTTCTTACCTGTTTCTACACCCCACAATGGTACGATGGTTGGATTCTCCTTACCTATTTCGTCCATAGGGATGAACTCGTAGAACACATCGTAGTCGAGCATCAGCAGCATCGACTTATCCGATGGGTCGTTCTGCAGGCCGAAGAATCCCTCGCTGGCATTATATGTTTCCATATAGTGCATGTTGGGCGAGGTAATGAGCTGTTCGTACTGTTTGCGATAAGGCGTAAAGGCTACACCACCATGGAAGAACACTTCTATGTTAGGCCAAACCTCTTCAAGATGTGTTTTTCCTGTTATCTCCATCATGCGTGTAAGCACAGAGAGCATCCACGAGGGCACACCTGAGAGATTGGTTACGTTTTTGTTCATAGCCTCACGGGCAATACGGTCGCGCTTTATCTCGAAGTCAGAAAGCAGAGCTGTCTGTTTCTTCGGCACACGAACCAGATTGGCCAACGGGTTGATATTCTCGATAAGGATGGCGCTCAAATCACCAACCAGAGAGTCTTTCAGATTATAATTCGGCGCATGACTACCACCAAGAATCAGTCCCTTACCATCGAACATGCGCGACTTGGGATTGTTTTGCAGATACATGGCTACAGCATCAAATCCGCCACGATAATGTATGTGTTTCAGTCCCTCTTTGCTTACAGGGATGAATTTCGACTTATCGTTGGTAGTGCCCGATGATTTGGCATACCATTTTACGCGGCCTGGCCACAGCACATCTGTTTCGCCATGACGCATGCGATCTATCGATTCTTTGAGTTCTTCGTAGGTATTTACGGGGATGTGTTTGGCAAAATCATCGTAACCTTTTACTGATGAAAAGGCATGATTTCGTCCGTATTCCGTATCTTTAGCTTCAGCCACCAGCCGGCCCAGCACAGCTTCCTGGAGTGCTTTGCCTTGGTTGAAGTGTTTCTCGAGTTCCTTTTGTCTAGGCTCGAATACTTTTCTTACAATCTTTGTTATACTCATGTTAATAATTGCGCAATCTGCCTGCAAAATTACGCAATTCCGTTGTAAAGGGGGAATATTTTTCGTTTTTTTATCATTTAAGATGTAATCTTAATCCAAACTGGATAGATGGTGCCAGCGGATGCTCTTTGTAATAATGCTGCAAAGAGGTTCCGTCGTTAAAGTAATAACCCAGCGCAGGCTCAAGGTAAAGTCCGAACTGGCGTGTGATATTATATTCGGCACCAGCAGCGGCATTAAGTGAGAACTGCCAAGGGCGTTGGTCGATATCGCCATCGGATACTTGGGCATCGATACATTTCTCAAGCAAGGCGTTACCCGCTAGATAAACATTAAGATTACCAGTGCTCCATATGTTCCACGATGCGCCTACGGGAATACCTAAGTATCTGAGTTTCTGGATGTAATTATTACTGTTGGTAATAGGTGTGATAAACTCCGACTCGAGATAGGTATAGCTGATACCACTATACAAAGCGATACGGTTGCTAAGTTGGTACTGTAACGAGAGTCCGAATCTTACAGGCAGTTTGTGCTTCGAAACTACATCGGGCAGAGTGTACATATTGGTAAACGAAGAAGTTTCGCCGAACTTGATGTAGTCGGTAACAATAGTACCGCCGTTTTTGCCCAAATCAACATCGCTGTTAACTGCGTAATTCGCATCGCTATTCAAGAATTGTCCACCCATAGTGTTTCCTAAATTATTACTAGCCATTAACAAACCGTTCGAACCATTCAGGCCGATGGTCCATTTATCTGTATCGCTAGATTTAGAATGGGTTTCACTTGGATTGATAACATCAGGCAGATAGGTTTGTTTCTTTTCCTGAGATGCAATAATTTTGGTATCTTCTGATACCTGCTGATGATCGTCTGTAGTATCTGGCTTGTTGTCGTTTGAGGTCTCTTGTAAGTTATTGTCTGCTACCTCCTGCAGGTTGTCGCCTGTGGGAACTTGCTGTTCGTAAACCTGGGCTTTGGGGTGACGCTCAATTTCTGCAGCCTTTTCTACCTTATTTTCATTTGTTGCCTGGGCCAGAAGTATTGGTTCTTCTGTTAGCATCGATGGCTTATCTGCCGAGGCTTTTGGTGCCATCACTTTCTCACTTTTCGCCGTTAATTGGGGCTCTTTGGTATCAAACTGATAAACGGCAAAGAAACCTGCAACTACCAGGATAGCTGCTGCAGCCACCCAATACCAGCGGCGCATGTTAACAGTCTTGGTAGGGGCTGAAACAGGGGCAGACTCTGTCTGGAGCTGCATCTCGTTACTGATGCTCTCCCAAAGTCCGGCTGGTGGGGTCATCTGGTGCCCCTCCAGTTTTTGTTTCATTTGTTTCGTCCAATCCTCTTTCATCCCTTGTCGATTATTAATTCCTTTATTCTGCGCGCCAGCCATTGCTTGGCGTAATAGAGTTGAGAGGCCGATGTGCTCTCCTTGATACCTAGTAGTTCGGCTATCTGCCGATGCGAGTAGTCTTCAAATACATACAGATTCAGTACCGTTCTGTATCCATCAGGCAGTTCGCTTATCAGCTGGTGCAACTGGTCGGCCGAAATCTGCTCTGTTGCAGGGGTGTCGTCTGCTATATCCGCTTGCTTCTGTTTTATCTCGTCCTGCTCTACAAACAGCAGTTTCTTCTTGGTCCTTAGGAACATCAGCGCCTCGTTTGCTACAACCCTCATCAGCCAACCTTTAAACGCTTCATCGCTACGATACTCCATCATTGGGATAGCCGTGAAAATCTTCACAAAACTGTTCTGCAGCACGTCCTTTGCATCGTCGGCATTGGGAATATATCGGTAGCAGACCGATGAAAGCTCACCAATATACATTTGGTAGAGCTCACTCATCGCCCGCTGGTCTTTATTCCGTATGCGTTCAACGATTTGTTTGACCATTTTTTGCTCGCGTTCTATTATTAGAATTCAAAAGTACTTAAATCTTGTATGAGAACGGCAAGTTTTTTAATTCTTTAACATTTTTCTATACAAGAATCGCTTAAATACTGCATTATTATAGCGAAATGAACCTAAAAATAGTATGAATATGAAGAAAAAGTTCTTTTTATTATCAGCAATTATGCTGAGTGGAGTCATCCTTTCGAGCCTCCTTTCATGCAGCTCGTCAGAAGAGATTGAGCAGCTCGAACCCAAGCAAATTGTAAACATGCTGGGTGAATCAAAGCCTATACAGCTAACTCAGGAGCAGAGTGTGTTTGTAAACGACAACAACCAGTTTACGCTGAACTTCCTGAAAACCGTTAACGAAACGGATCGTAGCAGTAAGAGCTTTATTTACTCGCCACTCAGCATCACCTACGCCTTAGGAATGGTGAACGATGCAGCTATCGGAAAGACGGAAGAAGAGCTGGAGCAAACCTTAGGTTTCCACCAGGGAGGCATCAAGGCCGTGAACGACTACTGCAAGAATCTTATCGATAATCTGCCAAAGGTTGATGACAAGGTAACGCTTAACATCGCTAACGCCATTTTTCTGAACGAGAAATATAAGCTGAAAAAGCAATTCGAGAAGGATGTCGCCGACTATTACGATGCTAAGGCCGAGGCGCTGAACTTTGCAGAGACAAAGAAATCGGCCGACGTTATCAACAATTGGTGCAACGACAAGACCAACGGTATGATAAAAGGCATCATCGACGAGACAGAACCTACGGCAGTATCCTATCTGCTGAACGCTATCTACTTCAAGGCCGACTGGGCTTCGAAGTTTGATGCGAAGAACACCAAGGATGAGTTGTTCGACGGCAAAGGCAAGGTGCCCATGATGCACCAGAACGTGCTGATATCGTATGTGAACAACGGGCTCTACTCAGCCATCAAGATGCCTTACGGCAATGGCTATTGGAACATGACGGTGATGCTGCCCGAGGAAGGCAAAACCATTGATGACGTCATCGAGCATCTGTCGAAAGTGGGTTTTGCCGATGTGGAGAGTTTCTGCGGAACGATGGGCGGCGTGTTTGAGCCCTACGAGGTTGATCTGAAGCTGCCTCGCTACGAAACGGAATCGGATACAGATAGTAAGGAGGTTGGCGGACTCATCCCGTTGATGCAGAACCTGGGCATCCATCTGGCTTTCGACCGTGATTTCTCCCAAATCCCCAATATGTGCGAGAATGGCAACCTATATATAAGTATGATGCGCCAGAAGGCAAAGATTAAGGTGAGCGAAGAAGGATCGGAGGCCGCTGCTGTAACCATCGTTGGTGAAAAATTTACTACTACTTATCCGTCAGAGCCGCCAGTTTATCCTAAGGCTACTTTCCACGCAAACAAACCTTTTGTTTACGTGATTCGCGAACAGTCATCAGGAGTGATTCTCTTTGTAGGAAAGTTTACAGGAAAATAAAAAAAGAGGTTGGAAAAACCTCTTTTTTATTTAATCGTCTGCGAATGCTGCAGCTTCAGCTTCGGCAATGATATCTTCGCGCGATTTCTCTTTATGAGAGATGTCCGAGAGGTCGAATTCCTTATCTGAAAAATCTATTGCTGGCTTCTTCGAAGGTTGTGGGGCTGGTTGTTTTACCAACTGCTCTTCAACCTGTTCTGTTTCTGCTGGCTGCTCGATGATAAAGCTCTGTTGCTCCTTTTCAGGATCGGGTACAGCCATTGCTGGCTCTTCTTCCATCTGTGTGCGGGCAGTCTTGGCGGCAAAAACGGCATCAACAAACTGTGGTTCGCGCTTCAGGCGCTGCAGGGTGTCTTTCGATGCCTTCTGCTGGGCCTCTTTCTTTGAGTAGCCCGAACCGCTCTCGCCGTTAACGCCCTCAATAATTACCATATAGGTAAATACAGGACTGCCGTTCTCATCTTTTTTCTGCTTTGTGAGTTTGTACTCCAAACGTACACGATTCTTCTGGCTCCACTCAAGGAGTTTCGACTTGAAGTTTACTTCCTTGAATGCAACTTTGTCAATATCAATAAACTTGCCCAGTACCTGATGCTCGAAGAACCACAGGCAAGCCTCGTAGCCACGATCCAGATAAATGGCACCTACCAACGCCTCGAAAGCATTGCCCTCAACATAGCTGTTGTGCGAGGTTGAATGACCTGCTGATATCAGCAGATTGCTCAATCGCATCTCGGTAGCAAGCTTTCCAAGCGTTTCGCGGCTTACGAGTTTCGATCGTGTATTGGTGAGGAATCCTTCGCGCTTACCTTCGTAATGGCGGTAAACAATGAAACCCACAGCAGCGTCGAGTATAGCATCACCCAGGAACTCCAGTCGCTCGTTGTTCAGCGGCTTGCCCTTGTCGTTGCGCTTGCGGATGCTTTTGTGCATCAGCGCCATCTTGTAATACTCGATATTGTGGGGGTAGAATCCCAATATCTCATAAAGAGAAGAAAAAAGCTCCTTCTCCTGACGGAAAGGGAGCTTTATTCTATCTATGATGTTATTAAGCCTCATACTTCTTGAATACTACACATGCGTTGTGACCACCAAAGCCGAAGGTGTTGCTGAGTCCAGCACGTACCTCGCGCTTCTGAGCCTTGTTGAATGTGAAGTTCAGGTTGTAATCAATCTCAGGATCCTCGTCGCCCTCCTCGTGGTTAATTGTTGGAGGAACGATATCGTTCTTCACAGCCAGGACAGTTACCATTGCCTCTACAGCGCCAGCGGCACCCAGCAGGTGACCAGTCATCGACTTGGTAGAAGAAATGTTGAGCTTGAAGGCTGCATCGCCGAATACCTCCTTGATGGCCTTGGCCTCAGAGATATCACCAACGTGAGTTGATGTGCCGTGAACGTTGATATAATCGATGTCCTCAGGATTCAAACCTGCGTCCTCAAGAGCATTCTGCATAACGAGCTTAGCGCCCAGACCCTCGGGGTGAGAAGCGGTGATGTGGTGAGCATCGGCGCTCATACCAGCACCTACCATCTCTGCGTAGATCTTAGCACCACGAGCCTTAGCATGCTCCAGTTCCTCGAGAATCAAGCAACCAGAACCCTCGGCCATGATAAATCCATCGCGGCTTGCGCTGAATGGGCGGCTGGCCTTCTCGGGCTCGTCGTTACGGGTTGAAAGTGCGTGCATGGCATTGAAACCACCTACACCAGTAGCGCAGATAGCAGCCTCGGCACCACCAGCTACGATGGCGTTAGCCTTACCCAAGCGAATCAGGTTGAAGGCGTCGGCCAGTGCGTTTGATGAAGATGCACAAGCTGAAGCTGTAATATAGTTGGGGCCATGGAAGCCATACATAATAGAAATCTGACCTGCTGCGATATCAGCAATCATCTTGGGGATGAAGAAGGGGTTGAACTTAGGACCATCGGCCTCGTGAACACCATAGTACTTTACCTCGTCCTCGAAGGTCTTAATTCCACCGATACCTACGCCGTAAACCACGCCGATACGGTTCTTGTCTTCTGTCTCCAGATCCATGCCGCTGTCTTCAACAGCCTGCTTAGCAGCAATCAGGGCCAGCTGAGTGTAGCGGTCCATCTTACGTGCCTCTTTGCGGTCCAGGAAATCGTTCACGTTGAGGTTCTTCACCTCACAAGCGAACTTAGTCTTAAAATTTGTTGTATCGAAACTTGTAATAGGTGCTGCGCCGCTAACTCCGTTGAGCAGGTTATTCCACATCTCTTCAGGAGTGTTGCCCACTGGCGTAACTGCGCCAAGACCTGTTACAACTACTCTTTTTAATTCCATAAGCTTAAATTAAAGCATAATGGTTGCTTCTAAGTGTTAGAAAGCAACCATTATGTTGTGAACAAATTTATTTTGCGTTCTCCTCGATGTAAGCGATGGCGTCGCCAACGGTACCGATCTTCTCAGCCTTATCATCGGGAATTGAGATACCAAACTCCTTCTCGAACTCCATGATCAGCTCTACGGTATCCAGTGAGTCTGCACCCAGGTCGTTTGTGAAGCTAGCCTCAGCCTTTACTTCAGCCTCATCTACACCGAGTTTGTCTACGATAATTGCCTTTACTTTGCTTTCAATTTCTGACATAATTGTAATAATTTAATTGTTAATAATGATGTTGCTATCTTGAAATTTTTGACGGCATTACGCCGAAATCGGGTGCAAAGTAACACAATTTCTTTCACTTACGCAAATTTTTTTAAGAAAAACTTACTTTCGTTTGCACATTATAGGGGCATTTGTGCAAAAATATGCCCTTTTTAGGTATGACTAATACTATAATAATACAAAATATGGCGATTTTATTCAATTTTAGTTGGATATTTGAAAAACTTTCTGTAGTTTTGCAAAATAAAACGAATACAAATATGACATTTACAAAAGAAGCTAATCAAATTTTTGAAAGGGCAATAAATGATTATCATGTTTTCGACGATGTCGACACGCCCTTGAAAAATCCATATCAGAAAGACAGTATCCAGTATAGTCTATATAAGAAATGTTGGATTGATACTGTTCAGTGGCATTATGAAGATATTATCCGCGATCCTCATATCGATCCGGTTGAGGCACTTGCCCTGAAGCGTCGTATCGACCGCAGTAATCAGGACCGTACCGATTTGGTTGAGGAAATCGACTCTTGGTTCCGCCAGCATTACAGTCAGGTTGTTCCACAGGCCGATGCACGCCTTAATACCGAGAGCCCAGCTTGGGCTATCGACCGTTTAAGCATTCTGGCACTTAAGATTTATCACATGCAGGAGCAGGTTAACCGTACTGATGCCGAGCCAGAGCACATTGCCAAGTGCAAGGCAAAGCTCGATGTGCTGCTCGAACAGCAGGTTGACCTTTCTCTGGCTATCGATCAGTTACTCGAGGACATCGAGGCTGGCCGCAAGTACATGAAGGTGTATCGCCAGATGAAGATGTATAACGATCCCGCAACTAATCCTATCTTATATAATCAGAAGTAAAAACAAAGGCTGATGAGAAAAGAGCATATACTGGTCATCAGATTCTCAGCTCTTGGCGATGTGGCCATGATGGTGCCTGTAGTCTGGTCGCTGGCTCAGCAGTATCCTGATATACGCATCACGGTGCTTAGCCGTAAGTTTGCCCGCCCCTTGTTCGATGATTTGGCGCCCAATGTTAATTTCATGGAGGCCGATCTCACCAAGGAGTATCATGGTGTGCGCGGACTTAACGCACTTTATCGCCGATTGGTTGCCAAGCAGTTTACCAAGGTGGCCGATTTGCATAATGTTCTGCGCTCAGAGTATCTGCGCCTACGATTCAATCTGGGCCGATATCGTGTAGAGCACCTGATCAAGAACCGCAGTCAGCGTCGTAAACTGGTTTCGGGCAAGCACGATAAGCGCGTGCCATTGCCATCATCGTTCGAGAATTATGCCGCTGTGTTCGAGCGTCTGGGCTATCCGGTTGATATCAAGAATTTCCGTTCCATCTTCCCTGCCGAGGGTGGAAATCTGAACCTGTTGCCCGCCATCTTCGGACCCAAGAAGAGTTTCGAACAGTGGATTGGTATTGCACCATTTGCCGCCCACGAGGGCAAGGTGTATCCACCACGCCTGATGGAGCAGATAATCTTCCGTCTTATTCAGCAGTATCCTAATGGTCGTATATTCCTGTTTGGTCGTGGCGAGGAAGAGGAGAAGTTCTTCCAGCTGTGGTGTGCACAGTATCGCCAATGTACTTCGGTAGCCAAGCATTGCGAGGGTATGTATCAGGAGCTCATCCTGATGAGCCATCTCAACGTGATGCTCTCGATGGATTCGGCCAATATGCACCTGGCATCGCTCACAGGCGTACCTGTGGTAAGCGTTTGGGGCGCAACACACCCCATGGCAGGTTTCCTGGGTTATAATCAGGACCCCGAAAATGCTATCCAGATCGATCTGGAGTGCCGCCCCTGCAGTATTTATGGCAATAAGCCTTGTCAGCGTGGCGATTATGCATGTCTGCAAAACATTCCGCCCGAGCGGATTGTTGACAGAATAGTAACCCTTATTAATAACTAAAAACTAGAACGCTTATGAAGTACATTTGTGAAGTGTGCGGTTACGTTTACGACCCCGCAGAAGGCGATCCCGATGGTGGCATCGCTCCAGGAACAGCTTTTGAGGATATCCCCGATGATTGGGTATGCCCAGTTTGTGGTGTAGGCAAGGAGAATTTCAAGCCAGAATAAATTTCATGCAAACTATAGGGTTCATTATCAAACGTGTGTGGGTTATAGCCATTTTGTTGGCTGTAGTGCTGTTTTCGTGTAAAAACGATGTTAGCGAATTCATGCAGGCGTTTGATGATGAACCTAACTTAAGCCCATTGGCTACGGAGCTTGGTTTTAGCAAGGACCGTCCGTTGGTAATGGGTATGAATACCAGTTATGCCCCTTTGCAATATGTAAACAGTCAGGGTTTGCCCACAGGTTACGACGTGGAGTTCACCAAGAAGCTGTTGACGCGTATGGGCATTCCTTACACTTTCTCGCCAAACCATTGGGACAAAATGTCGCCAGGTATTATTGGTGGAAAGTACGATATGGGTATGTTGGTTTATTCGGCGTATCGTAAAGATACAACCAACTATTCCGATGCTGTATTCCGCATGTATTATCAGGTGGTTTACAGAAAAAAAGACTTTGCAGAGTTTGATTTCCGTCATCTTAAAGGCAAGCGTATTGCCTATATGAAATCGCGCCCTATAGGCTTGATGCTGAAGGACGAAGGGGCCGATGGCTATCCGATAACCGATCTGAATGAGGCTATTGTTGACCTTGCAAACGGAAAGTACGATGGTGTAATCTGCTATCGTTTCCAGGCAAAATATAATATCGGACTCCTGCACTTGTCAGATCAGTTGCAGGCAGATGATTTGTCGTTAGAGCCTCGCGAATATTGTTATGCCAGTCACGATAAACGCTTGATTGATGCCATCAATGCCGAACTAAAGAAGATGGAGGCCGAGGGCATCGTCGACGAGATATATGGTCAGGAAGTGGTCGAACGCTTTGGCGATATCAAGATTCCCATGTGGGTTTGGTGGTTGCTTACTGGCTTGGTATTTTTGTTTATGGTGGTTTATGTGGTTAACAAGAACCGCTACAATCGCCGTTTGCAGAGTGCCAACGCACAGTTGCAGCAAAACAATAAAGCCCTGCAGTTAGCTACAGCCAGAGCCGAGGAGAGTACACGTATGAAGAGCAACTTCATCAAGCAGATCTCGCACGAAATCCGTACACCATTAAATATTATATGTGGTTTTACACAGGTGTTGACAACTACAGATGCCGAATTGGATAAGGCGGAGAAACGCGATATGTCGGTGCAGATTATCGATAATGCCGAACGTATCACAGGCTTGGTCAACAAGATGCTGGCACTTGCCGAAATTAACAGTAGCGTTGTACTGGAGCGCGAAGATCATACGTCGGCTGCTGTCATTGCTCAGGAGGCCATCAAGGCGGCAGGCATCAACAAGGCATCGCATGTCCAATTCAAGCTTGTAAAGTTGGTTGGGGCTGAGCAGATATTCGATACCCATCTGCGATCGGCTGTTCTGGCTTTGCAGCAGTTGCTCGATAATGCCAAGAAATTTACGGAACAAGGACAAGTAACATTACAAATAAGTAATCACGAGGGGCAGGCGTACTTTGTGGTCGAAGATACAGGCACATCCATACCCGTATATCAGGCCGAGCGTATATTCGACGAGTTTGTGCAGTTAGACGAGTACAGCGATGGAACAGGCATCGGACTCTCGATAGCGCGTAGCTTGGCGCGCCGACTGGGTGGTGACATCGTTCTCGACACCACCTATACTGGAGGCGCACGATTCGTGATGACCCTACAAAGCAAGCAAGAAGAAACAGCATGAAACAAACATATCCCATCATAAGGTTCCCTGAAAGGGGAACCATTTTGTATCCCTTTCGTCGTCATCCACTTGTAACCCCAGGCATGCTTGAGCAGAAGCTTGCCCGCGAGCTTTTGGCTAAGTTGCCCGCTGGTGTTGAGTGCCTGTTAAACGCCTGTATCATCACTACCGACAAGCAGCCGCCATATTATCCCGATTTGGCGCTGGTGGTAGCTGGAACCCCCGGCATCCGTATCGATGTAGAGATAGATGAGCCTTACCGTAAGGCTACCCGCGAGCCCATCCACTACCAGTCGTGTGGCGATGTGTTTCGTGATCATCTGCTCAATCGTCATGGATGGGTAGTAGTGCGTTTGGCCGCTCAGCAAATCGCCCAGGAGCCTGGTATCTGTGCCGATTATTTGGTAGAGTTGGTTACTTGTATGATGGCTGATAGTGCATCCATCCAGCAGCACCAATTTGCATCGGTGCCCACACCTGTTGAGCCTTGGAGTCGTAACGATGCGTTAAAAATGGCCTACTGGCAGAATGTGGTTGGCGAAGATAAGCAATGGATAACCGATAGATATGCCCTCGATGCCGCCGAGTTGGATTGTAAGCAGCAGGTTAAGCCCTTCGACAAAACCGATGATATGCGCGAAAAAATGGCCACCTTTCGCGATGCAGGCCATTACGAGCAGGATGCTGATATCGATTTCGAGCCCTGCGAACATATATATATATATAAAGGTATAAAGCGTATGCTGCCTGTCAGTTCGCTCATTGCCTATTTCTTTGATGAATTCCAGGCTCTGTCACAGGCCGAAAACCAGATGCGGTTTAAAGGCATACCCGTAGAGGAGAGCTTGGATAAGTGGGAGCGCGCTGGTCGTACAGCCAGCGAGGTGGGTACCTTTGTACATCTGCAGACAGAGAACTATTTTCAGCGCGGTTTCTTCGAGACCGAGTGCCAGCTGCAGTTTGGTAACGACACTGAAGTGGTGAGCGTAGAGCAGGAAAAACTGCACTTTCTGCGTTTTATCCGCGACTACGATATCGAGCCCTATCGCCAGGAGTGGCCCGTTTACGATAAGGATTTGAACATTGCCGGCACCATCGACTTGATCTGTAAGGATGATGATGGTGAGTTTACCATCTATGATTGGAAGCGTTCGTCGAAGGTTGTAAACGCCCAAGGCCAACCCATCGTCGAGGGTTTTCGTGGCAAGATGAGCCATAACGGCATCAGTCTGCCCGATACCTCGTTCTACCATTATTGCATTCAGCAGAATCTGTATCGTTATATGTTAGAGCGCCATTACGGCATTAAGGTAAAGGCAATGAACTTGGTGGTGCTCTGTCCCGATTATCCCACCTACTATGTAGCCCAAGTACCCAAGATGGACCAGCTCATCCAGCAAATCGTCACCATTTGTCAGCAGCACGATTTAGGCCACAGATTGCTGTATGTCTTATACTGATATAGGTTGACACATTTAGAAACTTAATAAATGTGTTAGACTTATGAGAATTTTAAATCCAAGGATTCCAGAAGAGAAGAAAGCGGAGATTATTTCTGCTTATTTGAATGGTACCAACAGTTATGAAGAGTTGGGAAAGTACTACAATGTTGAACCAAGTACGATAAGATGTTGGGTAAGCCGGTACAGAAAATCAAAAAATGTTGTATCTTTGCAGGCGGATACCAAACCGCTTGAAGATATGGCACGTAAAAAGAAAGAGGAGAAATCTCCTGAGG